>JBAOHK010000001.1:0-8199 GCA_037045605.1 Chitinophagaceae bacterium
AAAAAAACCAAAATCCCCCCGCGTAGCGGGCTTGCCTTTGGTAGCTGCGTTGCTGCGGTGGGTTCTTGGTTGTGGTCGGTGGTTCCTTCTTCCCTGCTAAGCCGTCTTTTGGGTTTTGGTTCGGTCTTCCGCTACGGGTGGCTCCTGGGCTGGCGCGGTATGGGTCTAGCCATCCGCCAGAGTTATCCACAGGGGGACGGTCTTATGTTCTTAATGTTCTATATGTTCTTATGTTCCCCGCGCAAAAACGGCGATTTCTTTTTAAAAATCAAATAGTTACAAATAGCAAGAGCGAGAAATTCAATAGCAAGAGCGAGAAATTCAATAGCAAGAGCGAGAAATTCAATAGCAAGAGCGAGAAATTCAATAAAACAAAGAAGCAAATTTAGGAGGAAAAGCGAGAAAATTTATCCTTGACAACTCGCCGTTAGAGCGAGAAATTTACCTGTAGTTTTTCGCTTTTATACTGGAATGTTAGCTGTGCTAAAAAACCCCAAAACCCTCCCTAGAAAAGAGACTACGCCTATAGAGGTGAAGATGTCCGGCAGCCCTTGGGATGTCTCCGGTTCAATTCTTGTAACAGTGCCTATTCCAAATGACGTAATTATCACAAAAGTTACAGGAAACTTCACCGAACGGGATCGCAAGCTCTGGTCGTTCCTCATATCCGCCGTTTGGGATGAACTTCTGACAACCCGTATTCATGAAATCAAGATATCCAAGATACATAATGTCTTTCGGCAACTCGGTGGGGATACATCGCCCGGCTGGATTTGGGAAAGTGCACAACGATTAACTAGAACCGTTGTTGAGTGGGAAGAAGGGCCTGACAGTAGGCGACTGGTTGGAATATCAAACCTTCTCAACGCTCAAACCCATAAAGAGATACGAGAAAGTGGGTTTTTACGGTTTGAGATTCCGGCATTGCTAAGTGAAGTGATAAGAAGACCCTGTCGTTTTTCTCGGCTGCGGATTCACTTCATGCTAGGCTTGTCTGGCAAATATGCGGTTACACTGTATATGCTGCTGGAATCCGTTGCCAATCTGCAAACACCTGTATTGGATGTCGAAATAAATCAGTTGCGGCAATGGCTACAAATCCCAGATGGAAAAATGGAAAAGTGGTATGACGTAAACCGTTTTGCGCTTGAACCGGCTATAAAACAAATCAACGATAACCCACAACTGGCAGGTTTTTCCGTAAAGATGGAAAAAATAAAAGAAGGTCGCGCTGTGGATCGAGTGCGGTTTATCGTTACTAAAACGGCTGAGCGGATGGACAGTGAGGCTGTCTTACAGCCAAAACCCACGCTACCAAGTTCACCACGCCAGACAACCCCCCCCCAGTCACCCATGCTGCCAACTACAGCCTATGAACAGGCCAAGAAAGTAGCACGGGGGTGGGATATTTACGAGCTAGAACAGCAATGGCGTGAATGGGTAGCTACCAAGGAAAACCCGGACTATTCACCTGCTTCATTTGTCGCCTTCTGCAAAAAACGTGGGCCTTGTCGGTAGCTGTCCTAACTATCTTAAGCTTGATGCTCGCGTATCCAACTGGCTAACAAATCTCCAATCAACTCGCTGAATTCTTTTCTTCCCTCTTGGATTAAAGCGATCTTCGCCTGGTCATGCAAGGCGCGAGGAATGTAGATAGTGACTTGCTGATAATCGGGATTGGTTCGCTTACCTGGTGGTCTACCCCTCCCTCGGTTGATGGCTTTTGCTGTTTCAACCGCTGGTTCTGTTGAATCTGCCTGCTCGCTTGGGGCCGTTCTCCGCTGCCCTAGAACTGCATCGAACTTGCTTTTAGCCATTGCAAATTTCCTCCCCTACTTTCACATAGTCTTGCCAACACTCTTCAGCCTTGGGGTCGTTGACCTCGTAAACGGGAATTCCATGTAGAGCGGCTTTTTGAAAGGCTACAAATCGCCGAATCCCCTGCTTGAAGACCGGCAAGCCTGCATCATTAAGCGTTGCAACTGCTTCCTCACCGTCTCGGCTGGGTTTGGGAGGGATAATGGTTAGGAGAATACGGAAGCGGTTGGAACCAAGATGTTCTAGCGCCTCAACGATCAGGAATAGAGCATCGAGAGAAAGCGCATCGGGCGTGCAGGGAATAATCAGCAGGTCGCATCCTTCGGCCAGTGCTTGGAGGTCTTCGGCGGTAGGTCGGGCCTGGGTGTCGATAATGATGTGTTCATATTCCCTAGAGTAGCGGGCTGCCTGGCGCTCGTCGCACACCATGAACGGCAAGCCTTTTCGCTTGGCCCAACTGGATGCCGAACGGTTGGGGTCACCGTCAATCAGCAAAGTTTTACCTCGTTTGGAAAAAAACGCGGCAAGGTGAACCGCTGAGGTCGTTTTCGCCTGCCCTCCCTTAAATGATGCCACGGTGATAATCATTGAATAATTTCCAATATTATTGATGGATTATAATTTCAAAATTCTGAAATTTCAGAATTTTGAATGTTTGAAATTATAAAATTTTAACAACTCAAAAATAATTGAGTCAATATCTTTTGAGTGGCCGAAGTGGTCAGAATTTCAGGTTTTCAAAATTTTGGATGTTTAAAATTCTAAAAACCTGAAATTTCAAAAATATAAGTAATCAGCTATCAGAGAAACTACCCGACAAATCGTAGAACGTGCCGACAAGCCATGGATGGCGATCCGTTCCCGTATAGGGATATGCGGGAGCGGTGGCGGCTCCGTCAGGATGACGGTTAACCCCAGTTCTATGACTATGCCTTTTTCTCGTTGGCATCGTCCACCCGAAAGAATTCCCTTGTGAACTACTTTGTTGTCAGTCTGCGTCCGTGATATAGTTTTACCATTTGAGATAATGATTTATAGGGCAAACGAGAGGACCAAATGCCATCAATATCAATGTTCTATGGAATCATCGTTTATATGTATTTCATGGACAACAAACAACACAACGCCCCGCATATTCATGCGAAATATCAAGAATATGAGGCAATTGTTTCCATTCCAAATGGTGAGGTCTTGGAAGGTGGTATTCCAAACGCAAAGATGAAACTTCTTCAAGCATGGATTGAATTACATAAGGACGAGCTTGTTGCGGATTGGGAGCTTGCAGTAGCAGGACAACAACCCTACAAAATCGATCCTTTGAGGTAAAAGACATGAACCCAAGAATCAGTGAAGTTGCGCCAACAGATGACTACAAGTTGAGGCTTACTTTTACCAATGGGGAGCGTGGTATTTATGACTGCACTGGCTTGCTCAATTTTGGCGTATTCCGCGAGCTTGGAGACAAAAATTATTTCAAGCAAGCAAGGGTTTCTGATGGCACGGTGGTTTGGCCTCATGAGCAAGATATTTGTCCCGACACCCTCTATCTTGATTCAGAAAAAGAAAATTCCTAGTGAAATGTGTTGCATGTTTTGGCAGTCTATGGGCTTGATAGTCGCGTGCTTTCCCTACCTTAGTAATAACCGCGCCCTATATCTCCACTAAACAATTCAGCAACTCCACTGATACCCGATAAGTGTCGTAATCGGGCATGACGCCAATTCGCCTGATATGCCGTATTTTGCCGAGTCAAAACGATCTGTGAGTGGCTCCCAAAAAACTTATCAAAGCGATTTTCGACGGTGAACACTACATGTTGTGTCTGGTGGTCTGCTTTCAGTCAAGTTTGGAGGGTTTCCAAATTACGCAATCGGGATTGCCATGGCGGTTATTTCTAAATTCTGAACACGTTCAGAATTCGGACCATGGTCAGAATTTGATTAATCTTCCTGGGTGGCAAAAATACCGTTAAGTGCTTTTAACACAGCAATCCAATCTGTTCCTATTACTTTGCCAACTGCATTTGCAATAAGTTGATTATCAAGAGTGAACAGCTTGAAACGTATTATCTTGTTTAAAACCAGCCCACTAAGTAGGGTTGGGCCGGCGCAGCGGAAGGGTAAACTTCCAGACCCTGTTGAGCCATACTATTCTTACCACCACCCAGATTGACACGGGCGTAACCACTTGTTGAAAAATAATAATTGGTCTTCGTAACCTGTTGATTCTCAAGCCTGAGCGCTCGACTGGTTACGCCCGATTGACACCCACGTGGGGCAGGATCGCAGGGCGGCGGCGTGGTTGTAGGCTCCGGGACCGGCTATACTCTTCGCAATTCCTGACGTGCCACCGTATAAGTTAACCATCGCAAGAAAAGGATGCTCGGATTGAAGAAAATAATCTTGTTCGCTGTTATCTGTCTTGGTGCATGGAGCTACTATCAGAAAGAGTTTCGACAAAGCCCATCAATCGCACTTAAGCAACCTAATCTTGAAGGGCCAACTGTTCCTACGAAGTCCCGATTTCAATGTGATGGTAGACAGTATTGTAGCCAAATGACTTCTAGGGCAGAAGCAGAATATTTCGTCAGAAATTGCCCTAACACCAAAATGGATGGAGATCATGACGGAATCCCTTGTGAAAACGACTCACGTTTCTAAGGCGAAAGTGAACAGCTCCTAACAACCGCTTCAACTAAGTGAATTTTTATGCTCGGCTTGGCTTTCAAAGATAATCTTAATTGCTTCACTCGCGCCACTAAACTTGTCAATCCCAGTTGTAGTCCATATTGCGTCATCTCCTTCTCTAGGCCATGGCAATGATGGAGTAACCATTTTAGAATGACTATTGATGGCATAGGCTTTAGATTCAACGACCATCCAGATTATATACCGCTCTACTCCATAGAATCTGGTTTGAGGAACAAATACAAAAGTTCCTTTACCTTTCGGATTCTTTTTTGTAGCTAAATCTTTTGCTGTAACGTTGAACTTGTTTTGTTCTATCGCTTTACCAACCAGACTAATTGCATTTTGATCAAATTTTTGATCAACATCAGTTTTGGAACTAGCGTTAGAGTTACTAGATGATGGATTATTATCGCAGGCGCTAGCAGATATTAAAATAGTCAATGCCAGCAAAAGAATTTCAAATTTCAGGGCAATAATTGGCCGTTTTATTCCTCTTCCATTTTGCCTAGCGCAAGGGTTTTTAATAAAATACTGACATTGCCAAGTTGTAGAAACCGACATCATCACCGTGGTCTGCTTCGTTTGTGCGAATGAACATAAGTTCCGTCCTTTCGGTAATAACCTTTTACGTAAACTGGTTTGCCAGTCGAGCGGGAATAAGAAGATAGGTCGCCATAGCTGCTTCTCTCTGCTGATAATGCATTGTCTGCACAGGCCGCAAACACGGAACAGAGGAGGGATACTAAAAGAACCGTAGCAACGTTCTTCACGACGATGTGCCTCCTACAAGCGAGAGGTTATTTTATATTTGAGTTTTGGAATTAAAAAAATACAAATCCTGCTTGTCTCCTACTACTATTCTTTTAGGCTTTCGACAAGACATTCTTGGGCGATTAATCTCAATCTTTAACTGATGGGAAGAGAAATAACCTGGAAGTGAGATAAGATTGAACTAGGTTTTTCTACGCATTTACGAAGGAGCGGCGAAGCCGCGAACTTCGTAAATGCGCGCTCGCTAGAGCGTCGGACCGGGCCTCGGTAGAGGTTCGGTCGCCGAACGGTCAGCGTTCGGCTAAGGCGTAAGCCGCACATATTTAAAGAAAATATGATGAGTTTTTCAGAGAATTTTAGCTGTTTTTCAGAAAAAATTGGGAGTTTTTCAGGAAAAACGCCGCATTTTTCAGGGGGTTCATCGCCGCCCCCTTGCGCGCTACCGCGCGCAATCCCCCGCTAGGATATTTAGGAAACAGTGGAAGGGGCTTCGTCTTCTTAGCCGTTTCTTGCATTTTTTTCTTCCATCTCCACTAACTTTCACTGTAATTTCAAGGGGTCATTCCGAGTCGGAAAACTTGGCTGACAAAGTTGATAAGCACAGATACTCCCGATAAACCGAAATACACCTTTCGGCTAAGGGCTTGGGAATTAAGCATCCCAAGACGTATTGCTCGTGGAGCCGAGTGCGTCGAGAGGCGCTCGCTCGGTTCGACGGAGGCTTGCCGGAGTAATCCTGTAAGGGGTTTATAATGGATTCCCTTGCAGAGTAATCCCGTCATTCTATCCGATAGGTAAGCAGTCCATCTCCTTAACCAGGGCGACAGAGACATACCTCGTGCTCGGTATACTATCTTTCTGAGTATCACCGGCATCAGGCCGTGATTTTCCAAACGGGTGAAATGATAATCCCGTCCAGGGGATTCGAGACCTTTTCTACAAAGGTTCGTTTAACCTGGCTGGCGTGGGGAGTTCCTTGTTGGACACAATAAGGACCGGACCCTTTGACAGGTCCGGGGTTCTTGTCAAAACCAAGACCGCGAATAGCTCAACCATGAAAGGCCCGGAAGGGCTTGCCAGTAAGTTTCCAAAGAGGCGGGGCCACACAGCGAATCGCCTTCAACCACCTCGGTAAGCTAATGCTTCTAGGTTCGGTTGGCTGAAATCTTGAGGATTAAACCCGTCTATCGGTTTCCTCAAGGAAAGTATGGCCTGGCAACAGGCACATAGGCTGAAGGTTGGGGTGTATACCCTAGCGACGCGACTTTGGAAATGCAGATCTTCACTAATCTGGGAAGCACACTAGCTGCCGGAATCAGCTCCCGGTGCTCGTCCCCGTCAAGACGAGTGGTTGAAACGCTGGTGTGTGGGAGTGGGCGTCAAGTAGAAGTTGGCCTTCGGGTCAAGGGGTGCGGTGGCAGGGCAGTCATCTCCCGTTCGCGTGCTTGGAGTGGTGTCCAGGCGCACAGGCGACAACGAAAGACGCGACGAGTGGTGCCTATCAACTTTGTGCAAGTGTTGTAGTCCTCTTGGCGCTACCGGGAAGGTAGCGCGGGGGGAAGTGCTTGGCTCCTTCGTGGAAAGCTTTGTGGTGTCATAGCCGGGGCTTGGCCGTTCTGGTTATGAGACAACAAATCGGATGATGAGCGGTCCTCATGGCGGGCTGTCTCTAAGGTTCGATACCGCATGGGTGTTGTTTTGACTGCGGTTGCAACGGGGGTTTTCCCGAGGTTTTAACCCAACTGCGAACGTTTAATTTGAAGGAATTTCGGCTTTCGGGATTGTGCCTCAAACAATCCCCTCTCTTGGTCAATGAAACAGGGTTATTAGAGTTGCAACTGCGGGCGCTACCATTAAAAAGAACCTAGGGTTTTTTGGCTTTTGCGGCGGCGGGAATAAGGGCATGATAGGGCGTGAGTTTCAAGGGATGGATTGGGATTATGGCATATCGTTATCTCGCACAGTCGGTCGGGGGGTTTATCCAGCAAGCGGCCGTTTACTACATTCAGCGTGGTTATTATTTCTACGTCCTCGGTCGGGTTCCTAAGGGAACCCGCTGTCGTCAAATAGACCGTAAGATTTTGGCTAAATACGGAATCAATCTTTCGAAATTTCAACGCTATCGTTTGAAGAAAAAAGGGTTAGCCAGTGTCCAATACCTTCGCTACCGCGATACGTTTCTTCTCCTTGCCACTGAAGGAGAGCATCCTTTCTTTGCCACAGAACGCACCGCGATTCAGGACGCGCGGGTTTCACCGCTCCGGGTGTTTGGCTATGCCATCACCCACAAAAACGGTCGGGTCTTGGTGGGCCTGGATGAGGAAACTTACCGGCATCTCCGGGCGGACTTCCTCCGCCTCGCCCTGCGGCAAACCCCGCACACCTTAGCCCGGAAATTCTGGTCTCTGCCGTTCGAGCCTTATGGGCCGGTCTATTGCCAAGTGCTATCCATCTGCAAGGCCGTCAACCGCAAACGGAAAACTGGGGGTCTCCCGCTGGTTCCTTCCTCCACCCTGCGGCGCTTGCGGCGGAGCTATCGTCCATTCGATACAGTTGCCTCAAGAACAGTATTTTGATGAGGATATCGTAGCCCTCCCGATGTTGGCTTAACCGGGTGCTGGTGGATGAAATAGGGGCGAGAAGGGGTCAAGGGGCTGAGAGTCTGTGGTCGTTGACGGTGGAGGAGCTGAGGTAAGGACTGCCCTTATCCCTTAATAGCCGAAAAAAGGCTACTAGCGGCCTTTTAGCTCCCGAATCTACCCTTGGCTACTGCCAAAGGCAAAAAAGTGGCTTAGAGGCCGTTTATGGGGCTTCTAGGGGCATCCTCCGAACTAGGCAACAAAGCTTTCTACCTTTTTCGAGAAATATCCTAGTGGGTGAATCGAACGCGAAGCGTTCGAGAGGGGCGGCAATGAGCCCC
>JBAOHK010000002.1:0-2251 GCA_037045605.1 Chitinophagaceae bacterium
TGGGGGTTCGCGGCCGCGTGCTCCTGCAACTTCGCCACGACTTCACCGATCCTCTCCCGTACTTTCCGGTAATCAATTTCCGCCCAGGCCTGCAACAACGGAATGTACTTCGGATTGCCCGTCGCTTCTACCAGTTCCAACAGCAACAGAATCATCCCCCGATCCCGATCTTTGAGGTAGATCATATCAAAATCGGTTTGTCCGGACGCGATCATCTTGTCAAAACCGGCCAGGAGTTCACGGGCATACGTTTCGCGCTCAATTTCCCAGCCTTTGGGCGTGTAACAAAGCATCGGCAGGCGATTACTGTACTCAATCGCCAGATAACCATGCAGAATCATCCAATCTACTCTGGTCTGAATCTCGTCCAGGGTGAGGTGTTTGTAATAGCCATAAACGGGGCTTTTGTCTAACTCATGACTGAGGAGTTTTTGGTCGCGGGAACCTTTGAGGACCTTGGTGAGGAGATTGCGGCCGCCGGTCATAATGATCTCATCGGCTCCACGCAAAATGGCGGCAATCTCTATGGGGGTCAACTGGAGAACCCCCTGAGCATCCAGGTGAACCGGAACCCGTTGTGCTTTACGGCTCATACGCTTTCCCTCTCTTTGTGCCGGTTTTAGCACAGTTGTTTACGCTCTTTCGTTGCCGCGTTTGAAGTTACCGGTGGCTTTAGCCATGAACAATTGTGCTTGATGATGGTCTGCGGCCGCGATTTTTGCCACAAATTGTTGCGCCTTTTTACCGCTGAGGATGGTCACTCGTTTGCCCTGCCAGAAGATAAAAACCTTCCCATCCTTCGTTTCCTGGTAGGTAAAAACCTCTTCCTGAAGCCTGCCCCGTTTATCAATGTCATTCATAACGATTAAGCTGTCTCCTGAAAAAAGCTGAGATGGCTAGTTTGTCTGTCTGGTAACAAGGGCATGAGGGCCAGGGTATTGCTAGTTTACCAGGAACTCCATGTATTTACTTCGCGGATGATGTCCTTAAGCCAATCTACATTAGCACTATGGTATACATATCTCTTGGCAGTAGCGACAATGATTCTATTGACGGCAAAATTCGCTTCTTTATCCATAGGTACATATCTAATCTCAGAGTCTTTCCCAGCAGTTTTTGGACGCCCTAATAGCACCACGTTGCTGGAGATAGGAAAAACATACTGACCGTGCAACAAACCCTCGCTTTCCAAAAAACAAAATGGATTATCACTAGTAGGAAATGTAAAGCCTGGGCAATTTACAAAAAGAGCCAAATTCTTGTTAAAGACACTTGTGATTAAAGTTTCATCAAAATGAGGCATCGACAATTCATTAATAAGTTCTGTCTCCATTTTTCCAAAAAGATTGCTTGTTTGTTGTTGTAGGCCAATAAGCCGTTCACGATCTCCTGGGTTCGATTTCAGTGCTTTTTCGAACTGTGTTTGTGTGCTTTTTCTTGCATGAGCTACCATTTCGGGAATATCTTTCTGAACCCTATCACGATTCGTAGGAACCCGTGTGAGCATTCCAACAAGATACCGAGCTAGGATGTATTTATCTTTGGACGAGATACGAATTCTATTGCGTAGTTTTTTGAGGACAGGGTTGGCAGGGCCTTCAATGTTCTGCGCCAAATGATCCTCTATAGATTTTTCAGTTGATCCTTCGTACTGTATGACTGCTGAATAGAAATGCCCTTCTACCCCAACATTAATAATGTTTGTTTCAAAAGGTTCTGAACCGTCTTTAGAATAAACCCAAATCTTCTTAGTTTTGCCGGGGGTACTAAAACCACTCAAATAATATTGGGGTATGTAATGATGTCGCTTCTTTGCCATTTCAATCACTATTTTAATTTTTATCTGCATTATTTGAAATAGTGGAACTTCCTTCAACCATTACTTCGCAGTCTTTCATGCCTGATAAACTTCTTCACGAACTTCTTCAAAGAGAACATCCCATTCATCTTCGGACTGCTTGCCAGCCTGAAACGCCTGGCGGATAGGGGCAAGAATTTCATCGAAGGATTTAGCCGCCAATAAATCAGCAGTAATCAGACGCTCCACATATCGTTTTACATCTTTATACCCCCGTTTGTGCGCTCTCTTTTCTAAAGCCAATTGCACTTCTTCAGGAAGGGTAATGACAAGTTCCATTTCGACACCTCGCTTTTCGGCTACGGTTTCATTTTAGCACGAATCTCGCCACAAAAAGCGAGTTCCTAGGAGTTCCCAGAGTTCCTACGAGTTCCTTCTCACAACCGCCCCTGC
>JBAOHK010000003.1:0-18560 GCA_037045605.1 Chitinophagaceae bacterium
TCCGGAACCTCCGAAAGTGGGATAGCAAACAATTCCGATCCGCATAGTATTATAAAATCAGTTGCCGAAGGTAACCTTTTTAACGGAGTAAGGTTTGCCGTTTATCGCAAATTGGCAGCCCGGTTTTTTATGTTTCGGTTATCTTTAGAAAAAAATTACCGGATGCGTAAATTATTCCTGTTTTTAGGGCTGCTGGGGTTGAATGGTCTGCTCCATGCACAGCAGACTGATTCGGCCTGGAATCAAGAAAATCTGCGGATGAAATTCTCTCCAATGGCAGAGCCTATGAAAATTTACGGGTCCTCACCAAACAGGTGGGTGCACGCCTGGCCGGCTCTGCCGGAATGGTAAAGGCCGAACAATGGGGTTTAAAAACCATGAAGGAAAGCGGGGCGCAGCAAGCCTGGTTACAGGAATGCATGGTGCCGCATTGGATAAGGGGTGGTAAGGATGAAATGTGGAGCAATACCCTGGTTTCGGGCAATGATCCCAAGAAGCCAGATGCCCGTCTGGTTCGTAAAGATTATGATATCGCCGCCCTGGGAAATTCTGTTGGCTCCGGACCTGCCGGTGTGAGCGGTGAAGTGATGCTGGTGAACTCATTTGATGAACTGGAAAAAAGGAATGATGAAGTCAAAGGGAAGATCGTGTTCTATAATTACAAGTTCAATCCCACTTATGTCAATACCTTTCTCTCTTACCGGGATGCCGGTCAGTACCGCGGACAGGGCCCCAGCCGTGCGGCAAAGTATGGCGCAAAAGCAGTGATCGTGAGGAGCCTGAGTCATGCAGCCGATAATCAATCCGCATACCGGGGCTACCCGTTATGATTCGGCCTATGCAAAAATTCCGGCCGTGGCTATTGGATTAAGAGATGCGGATTTATTAAGTGCATCCGTAGCCAAGGGAAAAATCAATATCAGTATTAAAACCAACGGACAGTTTTTGCCGGATACGATCGGGCATAATGTGATTGGTGAATTGAGGGGTTCTGAGTTTCCCGATGAAATTATTACGGTGGGTGGTCACCTGGACAGCTGGGATAATTGTGAAGGGGCGCATGATGACGGAGCCGGTTGTGTGCAGACCATTGAAATCATGCGGGCCTTTGTAGCCTCTGGCTATAAACCCAAAAGAACCATCCGCTTTGTCTTATTTGCCAATGAAGAAAACGGTTTGCGTGGTGGCAATAAATATGCAGAGGAGGCAAAGGCCAAAAATGAAAAGCATATCCTGGCCATGGAAAGTGATGCGGGCGGTTTTACGCCCCGCGCCATTGGATTTTCCGGATCAGATGAGCAGTATGCGAAAGTGGTATCCTGGAAAGCCCTGATTGCTCCATATGGCTGTACAGAAATCAATAAAGGTGGGGGCGGGGCCGATATTGGTCCTTTGAACAGGATATTTAAAACACCTACCGCCAGTCTGAACCCGGATACACAACGCTATTTCGATATCCACCATGCCCGCAGTGATGTATTTGAGGCGGTGAATAAAAGAGAGCTGGAACTGGGCGCGGTAAATATGGCGGCGTTTATTTATCTGGTGGATCAGTATGGGTTATAAAAGATCGCCAAAGGCGATAGCATAAAGCTGCGAAACGAAGACGTTTCGCAGAGCGGCGGTGAATATGGCAGCGTTTATATATCTGGTGGATCAGTATGGGTTATAGGAGATCGCCAAAGGCGATAGCATAATACTGCGAAACGAAGACGTTTCGCAGAGCGGAGTTTATTAGGGGTTGTCATGCCGGGCTTGACCCGGTATCTTTTGAGTTTCTTCTATTCAAATAATACGATGACGCCTCTCATCGCTTTAAATGAATCAAATGAACGGACAAATCATTTCCCAACTCTTACAAAGAGACCTGGAAAAATTAAAGCAGGAGTTACTGCTATACCGGGATGAAACCCTGATCTGGAAAACGGTTGCCGGCATCAGCAATTCAGCCGGGAATCTTTGTCTGCACCTGGTGGGTAATCTCAATACCTATATTGGCGCCGAACTGGGACAAAGCGGTTATATCCGCAACCGGGAGCAGGAGTTTTCACAAAAAGATATTCAAAGGGATGAATTGATACGGAAAATAGAAAATACTATACTGGTTGTTAGCCAAAGTACTCCAACACTTACCCGACGAAGCATTAGCACAGGAATATCCTTTACTCGTATTAAAGGAAAAGACCAGCACCGGTTATTTCCTGACCCATCTGGCCGTGCACCTGGGTTATCATCTCGGACAAATCAATTATCACCGCAGAATACTGGAGGGCGAATAACATGAGTGAAAAACCATTCCGGAAAACTAAAGGGCGAATACATCATTGATACCGATCCCGCTTTGATCGACAGGGAACTGGTGCATCGGTATCTGTCCACTGAATCTTACTGGGCCAAAGGGGTGCCTTTTGAAACGGTTTCCAAATCCATTGATCATTCTCTTTGTTTCGGGTTATACCATGGCAGCCGGCAAATCGGTTTTGCCCGGATGGTCACGGACCGCGCCACATTTACCTACCTGGCTGATGTTTTTATTTTAGAGGAGGAACGCGGAAAGGGTTTATCCAAATGGTTGATGGAGGAAATAGACACCCACCCCGACCTGCAGGGACTGCGCCGCTGGATGCTGGGCACCCGTGATGCCCATGGCCTCTATGAACAATTTGGGTGGACGGTGATGCCGGAAGAACAGCGGGCGAGGTTTATGCAGCGGCATTTTCCGGAGGTGTATCGGTAGATTTATTGTAAGTTGCAGCTATATTAATTTTAAACTGTCTGGTTTTTGTGGGGTACTTACAAGCTGAATAAATCTCCTATCTTCCTCATTAAATTTTTCTTAACCACACTTTGCCAAATCTAATCCCTCGTTTACTAATATTAAAATTTTCATTTCGAAAAGCAATTGCCGCCCCGTTGGAAGGAGATAAATAAATAGAATATATATTCATTTTATTAGCTTCAAATTTATAAAAGAAAACACACGGAGGCATAAATTCTACAAATAATTCATTCAAGCTCCCATAATATTTTACCACCCCATTCTCATCAGTTTTCATTTTGATGGAATCATTAATTAAAATATCCAAATTCTTAAAAGGCCTTATACCGTCAAAGTAGAAGAATTTTAAGATAAAGCCATCAGTGTGTTCACTAAATTCAGCTCTTACGCTTCCATTTTCATTTGTAATATCTGGATTTGAAATTAATATCAAGTTGCCTTTCTTATACTTAAAAGTGCCATAAGAATACTTTTCCGATAAACCCAGCCGGCTTTTATATTCAAATTTGCTACTATCCAGTAATTTAATTACAAAAGTTGAATGGTCGTTTACAATACTACCATATTCGCCAAGAATATTTTGAGTTGTCTTGCAAGAAAGTAAGCCCAAAACTAGAACACAATTCAATAATAATAATTTCATAGGCTACTGTTTTATAAAAATCTCCTCCAATTAATAAAATAATGTTGGACAGTCTTCCCATTTTTAAATTGAGCCAGATTATGCGAAATCATTGTTTGCCCATATGTTTCATTATATGGACTTTTAGGATTAACCATATCAATACCTTTGGGACCTTCATCTAACTTAGAATAATCTGAGGCTCCCAAACTCTCATCATACCTTCTATTGTCTCCGTAAAGTTCTCCCCTCTTAAATGCCTCAATTTCATCCGATTTATCATATAACAAAAAGCCTTTCCCTGAAGATCCAAAAGATAACTGACCAATTTCAAATTGATAAGCATGCTTTATCTCGTGTGCTAAATACCCTTTATTATACCCCCTTGCCAAGCTTATATTTACACCGTAATCGATTGTATTATATGAAGTTTCAGCTTCAGCCGTATTAGGCACGTCTTTATTCCAGAGATAAAAACTATATTTTTCATCCGACTTTCTTAATGCATTTAACTCTTCTCTAGTTTCCATAAACCCATCTAACTTGGACTGCATTTCGGAAATATCTTTTTTAATTGCTTTAATCTCCTTTTTGTCAGTTTTGTCCTTTAATTCTTTATTCTTTGAAGCTAATTTGTTTTGAATTTCTGAAATCGACGCTTCAGTTTCTTCATAAAATCGATTGAAGATATCTTCACCATCACCGATTCGCATCCCATCTGGATCTGTAAAATAAACTGGATTATTAATTACATAACAATACGTCGAATGTCCATTATATTTTGCTGCTAAGGGATCAACCACATTCCATCTCCCGATCTGCCCATCATACATCCTCGCCCCATAATCCAACCATTCCAACCCGGCCCCGTCAGAAAACTCTTTACACTGCTCCTCCTTGCCATTATACTTCTGCTTTTGATTTCCGGCCTCCCCAAAACTTAGTGCCTCGCTGCTGATTCCTTTTTGTGTTAACCCAAACGGGTAAGAGCAAATTCCCGCCAAACATTTAACCAGACTGCATTTCAAAGAAACTACCGAAAGCTAAAATTAGCAAAATGATGCAGTTTTTTGCACTTTTTTAATGCTCTCATGCAGGAGTTACAGCTTCAGAATTAGTTTTAAATAGGATCTTTTGAAAAGGGAGTCGTTCGTTACGAAAAATGTTGATTGCTGCCTAAAAACTCCCCCGATATTGTTAAAGTGTTTCTTTTCTCATATCCGTATTTATACGGTTCATCTCTGTTTTGAAAAATGATTGCTTTATAGTAGATGACTATCAGGAGAAACCCTTAAAATGAGATTTATTCTCACGTAAGTAAAAAATCGCCCATCGTTTCGTTTCGATTGATTCTCAAATATTCCTGCCTCAATTTTTGATTTATGATTTGACTATTTGATAAAAAGTACCACAAAGTGGTATAGGCAAACTGAAATCTTTTTCAAAGATTTGTTTTCACACGCTGAGCATAGCAATACCAGACGTTAGCATGAGGTTCCTTTTTCGCACCCGCTGAAACTACAATCAGCACGCATATTTAAAATGCGTGTCAATTTGTCAAACTCATGTATGTAGCAATGCTAAAAACCAAACCATACCGACTGCTGTTTTCTATCCTTTTAGGCTTTTTCCTTTTCATTGCCCCGCATGTCACATATTCACAAATAAAGATTGATTCAGTTTTTTCAAAACTTGACCCCCAGCGTTTTGCTGAGGCGGTTAAAAGGAAAGCGGTTAAACTGGAACAAAAAATAGTGGATAAAAGTCTGAAGGTTTTAGATAAAATGCAAAGTCAGGAGGAGAAGTTGTACAAGAAGATGTTGAAAGGAAAGGATTCGATACTGGCGAAAACGCAACTACAAGAACTTAAGCAAAAGTACACTGGCCTGAAGGAAAATATGAAAAGTCCTCAGGTGCTCTCAAAAACCAGGCATTACATCCCCAAGCTGGACTCTTTTAATACGGCTCTCAAATTTCTTGATGCCAATGGTGCCGGTGATAAAGTGAAAGCGGCATTGGCTAAGACAGAATTACTAAAGAGTAGGTTTCAGCAGGCAGAAGAAATAAAAATATTTCTGAAGCAAAGGAAAGAACAGCTCAGGCAACAAATGGAAAAACTGGGTTTAGTAAAGCAGCTAAAACAAATCAATAAAAAAATATTCTACTTCACTGCTCAGTTGAAGGAATACCGGCAGATTCTTAATGATCCGGCAAAAATTGAGAAAAAAGCCCTTGAACTATTATCAAAATCCCGATGGTTTCAAGACTTTTTCCGGAAAAATAGTCAACTGGCTAGTTTATTTAGACTTCCTGACCCGAACAACCCAGTTTCCATGGCCAGTATCGCCGGTCTTCAAACCAGGGCACAGGTGGGGGCATTGATCCAGCAGCAAATCCAGTCTGCAGGTCGTAATGGTGCGCAGGTTTTTCAGCAACAGATGCAGTCCGCACAAGGCCAAATACGATCACTCCAAAATAGTATCATCAACCGGACAGGGGGAGAAAGTGCCAACAGCGCTGATATCATGCCTGAAGGGTTCAAACCGAATCCGGAGAAGACCAAATCATTTTTAAAAAGACTGGAACTGGGCACCAATCTGCAAACTCAGAAAGGGAATAATTATTTCCCGAATAGCAGTGATATCGCCCTCAGCCTGGGGTATAAACTCAACGATAAAAGCATTATTGGGATTGGTGCCAGTTATAAGCTGGGCCTGGGAAGGGGCTGGAACGCCATTAAATTCTCCAGCGAAGGAGTAGGTCTTAGAAGTTTTGTTGATTGGAAAATACCCCTGTCCCCTAAAGGGGGAGTATTTGGCGGGATCTGGATTACCGGGGGGTATGAGATGAACTACCGACAAGCTTTTAACCGGATTGAGCAGTTAAGAGGACTAGATAGCTGGCAGCAGAGTGGGCTACTGGGTCTGAGTAAGACAGTGCCCGTAAAGAGTAAATTTTTAAGCAGGACAAAAGTGCAGGTGCTGTGGGATATGCTGGCTGGCAGGCAAGTGCCAAAGGCGCAGCCGGTTGTGTTCAGGGTTGGTTATTCTTTTAAATAAAAGACACTAAGCAATGAAAAAGGGAATTCTAAGTTTTCTGGGGGTGATTTTATTATCATCAGTTAGTTTGACTCAGTCAAGCACTACCAGTTCCACAGTAGATCTCGTTGAACGAACACCCTCCTCTCCAAACGCCGGAAGCATCAGTCGCTATTTTGATTTTCCTGTTAATATGGCAACCGGGCAAGCATCTATTTCAGTACCTATTTATACAATACAAACCGGAAGAATTACAGTTCCGATCACTTTGAAATATAATACAGTTGGGGTAAAAGCTGCTGAGAGAGCCAATTGGGTTGGTACAAATTGGACTCTTGAAACTGGTGGAAGTGTAAATAAGAAAGTAAACGGCTATGATGATATTTATGCAACCGGTGCTGCACCCAGCGGCACAAGCGGGCCGCAGTACAATTATATTAATCCTGATTACAGCCAGTTCATCAACAACTTTTCTAATCTCAGTGATTTTGTTGATAGTATTCAGACAAACTGGTTAGTACAATTTGATAATCTGGAAGATTCCCGAAAATTCCTTGGTCGAGTAGCTCTTGGTTATGTTGACGGAGAAGCAGATGAATATTTTTTCTCTATGCCCAGCGGTGGAGGGACTTTTTTTTATAATCAAAAAGAGTCTGCCTTTATCAGTAATAAGCCCGATGGCACGAGTATTTTCTGTGATCTTAATAATGACAGCAGTTTTTATATCACGACTAAGGAGGGATTGGAGCATAAATTTTCGATAAAAGAAAGGGTAGTGAACCCAATATTCAAGAAGAGTATGGGTAGTTCCATGAAGTACTTGACGAATGCTTTTCATCTGGAAAAGATTGTAGACCCAAAGACACAAAAGGCAGTGGTTTTTGCTTATGACAATCGTTATTCAGATGAAGTTACCGGTCAGAGTATGTGGGTAGATTATAAATTCATAGGATCAACTCCTTATTATTATGGCGCTGACAATACTTATCTGGAAAGAGAGGGTGATGAATACACAGTTTCTTCCATCCAGTTTACGGAAGGGAAAGTATTATTTATAAAGGATACAGCCAACCGGTTGGATGGGGGCACCAAGGCATTAAAAGAAGTCCAAGTTTATAATAACAGAAATAAGCTGTTAAAAAGGGTAAAGCTGAATTACTTTTATTTAACTTCTGATACCAGTATCCGGTGTACGACTCCGTATAACAGGATGTTCCTGTCGTCAGTTCAGGAAACGGAGTATAATGAATCTGGTGACAGTCTTGTGAAGCCCCCTTATGTCTTTTCTTATAAGAATGATGTTAAACTGCCTTGCATTTATTCGTATGCTTTTGATCACTGGGGTTTTTACAATGGGAAGACATCAAATACGACCACATTGCCCACCATTCAGCCTTTGTTGCAGTTAGGAATCCCGGCCCACAGTAATAAGGATATTGACACTACCTATACTCAGTGCGGGATATTGAAATCAATTCAATATCCCACAGGAGGAACAACCAATTTTGAGTATGAGTATAACCGGACGGATACTATTGTGGGTGGCTTGCGGGTAAAGAAAATTATGCATGTAGACAGTGTAGCCAATAAGAGCATTACTAAAGAATTTGAATATAAGAATTCAGCAGGACAGAGTTCCGGACAAGTACTTTTCAATCCTGTATTATTTTACAACTATCATTCGATGGATCAGTATGGTGGTTATCCTGTATACCGGATTCATGGAGATGCCATTTCACCACTTTTTCCGAATCAGGGAAGCCCGGTATTGTACACTCAAGTTCTTGAAAAAATTACTGGTCCAGATGGTGATATCAGGATAAGGCATTATATGACGGGATTCGATGCGTATAGTAGTACAATTTACAGGAATATGTGTTGTGGCGTCCCTTTTAATAAGCACCCGATAAGAAGCGACTTGGTCGGAATTGAGATTCAGACAGAGACGTATAAATATGAGGGAGGAGCATACAATTTGACAAGTAGTAACACCTCAAATGTGGAACCTTTAACCAATGAAGATATATATGCCTGGAATGTTCAGGTTGCCTGGGCGATGGTAATGGACGGTTGGATTGTTTGGCCAGGTAATGATCCTTATAGTACAAATCCTATCAATCTGAATCCCTCTGTAAATGCCTATAAAATTGTTCAACAGTCACTTGTAAAGAAGGAAAACTATACAACAATTGTTGATAATGGAGTAGAGTTTAAGACAGGCGAGAAGCTAGTTTACGATCAGCATAATAGCTTGGTAAAAGAAAGTACTTCTGTAGATAGTCAGGGTGATACCACAATTACAAGTGTAAAATATACAGGCGATTTTGAGTATATACCAGGTTCAACCACCGGGCAAAACTTTCAACTGAAAATGTTATGGGATTATTTTTTGATTGCGGAGCCAGTGGAAATTGTTGTCCGAGTCAAACCAAAGGATTCTGTTAATTCTAAGCTTATCTCGGCCACATTGTATGAGTATGAGGGGCTTAATATTTCAAAAGTGTATAAGATTCATGAAAAGATACCTTTTAGCTTATTTTCTGCAGCCTATAATGACTCAACAGGATTTTATAAAGACAGTCGTTATACACTCCAGCAGGAAGTGATAGCATGGGATAGTTTAGTGAAACCCAAAACAGTAGTTACCAATAGAAATTTAAATTCCTATATATGGGACGTGAATTTCAGTGGCCCTATTGCCTCTGTAGTCAACGCATCTCATGAAGATATCGCATTCACCACTTTTGAGGGCTTTGCTAATGGAGGATGGACTGGAGCGGCTGCCACCCGAGATAGCACCTATACAATTACAGGCCGGAAGAGTTACCAGCTTAGCTGGGGGAATTTGGTTAAAAGCGGTTTGACCTCCTCTAAACAATATATTGTTTCATACTGGAGTAGGAATGGAAGTTACAGTATAAGTGGTTCTACTGCAACCCTGCAAGGCAGGACTGTGAATGGCTGGACCTATTACGAGCATTCAGTTACAGGTGTAAGTTCCATTACTGTTAGTGGATCGGGAACTTCCTTTATTGATGAATTAAGGCTTTATCCCAAATCTGCTCAAATGGGTACTTATACATACGAAGAGCTTTTGGGGGTGAAGAGCTTGTGTGACGCTAATAACCGCATTAGTTATTATGAGTATTGGGGCCCTGGACAGCTGAAACTTGTAAAGGATGAGGAAGGAAATATTTTAAAAAGGTTGGAGTATAGATATATGACTACAACTGGTGAGTGAATATCATATCTATTGATAAAGAAATTTAGATCTAATAAACTTAACGCATGAAAAGAGTTCTGTTCTTTTTTAGCGCTTTGACCGGAACTGCGGCTGCACAGTTGGTGACACCGGCAGCATATAATAGTAATGTAAAAATTAGTTATGTACGTGAATGGGTGCCTCTAAAACCATTTTCAAGTGAGACAGATGTTATAAGCAGTAGCCGGACCATCCAGGAAATCAGGCAAACAACGCAGTATTTTGATGGTCTCGGCCGCGCATTACAAACGGTTGTTAAAAAGGGGTCCATGATTTCAGGGGAAAGTGCCAAAGATCTTGTGAGTCCGGTTTTGTATAATGAGTATGGACGGGAATCAATACAATACCTGCCATTCGTAGCAAATAGCACGGGTGGAAACTCAAGTCTCAGTGACGGAAAGTTCAAGCTTAACCCTTTTCAGCAAGATTCAAGTTTTAATAAGGGGTTGTTTTCCGACGAAACTTATTACTACAGTCGGACTGTTTTTGAAGTATCTGCCCTGAACAGGCCGACTGAAATTTACGCTGCGGGAGATAGCTGGGTGGGTACTGCTGGGCAAAGCAGCGAAGTAAATCGTAGAGGGATAAAATCAAAGTATAGAGTGAACAGAGTTGCTGATAGCGTAAGGTTATGGATGGTGAGTGGGGCGATAAGCGATTTCGGAAATATTAGTACAAACGCCATCTATTCGGCAGGTCAATTAATGAAGAGTATTATACAGGATGAACATAATAAACAGGTAATTGAATTTAAGGATAAAGAAGGAAAAATCATTTTGAAAAAAGTTCAACTGACAGCCGAACCTGATACTGGTACAGGGAAAAATCACAGCGGGTGGCTTTGCACCTACTATGTTTATGACGAACTGGGCCAGCTCAGAACAGTGATTCAGCCTGCCGGTGTTGAATTACTTGCCAGTAGCGGCTGGAGCATGACTGGTACTTTATATAGTGAACAGTGTTTTCGATATGCTTACGACTTTAAAGGTCGCATGGTTGGAAAAAAAGTTCCGGGATCGGGGGCTGTATATTTGGTTTATGATCATCGTAACCGACTTGTATTGACTCAGGATAGCATACAGCGGGCAGGTGGGTTATGGATGTATTTACTCTATGATGAGCTCAACCGGCCAGTTGTGAGCGGTTTTTGGACTAATTCCAATACCCGCGTCTGGCATGCCGATAGGGCGGATACCAGTATTTCCTATCCGAATCTAAGTGGGCAGACCATTGAAGAGTTAACCCGGAGCTTTTATGATGATTATAACTGGAGAAGCAGTGAAAGTAATCCTTTGAGTTCTACCCGAAGTACGGCATATGACAGTCATTTACTGGGTGCCAGTAATTCAACATTCCCTTACGCACAGGATGCCACTGTACAGAGCAATATGATGAGGGGGCTTGCCACGGGAACTAAAGTTAAAGTGATAGACGCCGCAACATATATGTACACCATTCCTTTTTATGATCACAAAGGAAGAGTGATACAAACCCAGAATAATAACATTACGGGAGGTACAGATATAATGATATCACAGTATAGCTGGACCAGTCAGCCATTGCTGATGATTGTCAAAAATGAAAGACATGCGTCGGGTACATCCGGCGGAGGGGGTGGTCCAACCCAAACAACCGTTTTGCTCACAAAGATGACCTATGATTCACTTTTTCGGATCATCAAGACAGAGAAGAAAATTGCCTTCAGTAAGGTTAATAGCGGAGCCATACCCGGGTCCTGGAAAATTGATACAGAAATTGAGTATAATGCTTTAGGGCAGGTCAAGAAAAAGAAACTGGGGACAGCATCGCTGGAAACCTTGAATTATGAGTACAATATCAGGGGATGGACATTGGGTGTCAACAGAGCTTTTGTGAAAGATACTACCAGTAATACCAACTGGTTTGGATTCGATTTGGGCTATGACAAGACAACTTTTACGGTCAACGGAACCAGCCATAATTATTCAGCAGCACAGTTTAACGGAAATATTAATGGGATGCTGTGGAGAAGTACCGGTGATGATATGCTGAGAAAATATGATTTCACCTACGATGCGGCTAACCGTTTTTTAAGCGCGGATTTTAATCAGCTGAATAGTAACAGTTTCAGTAAATCTGCCGGAATCGATTTTAGTGTTTCAGGAATGAGCTATGATGCGAACGGGAATATCCTATCGATGAATCAAAAGGGCTGGAAATTGGGTGGAAGTTTAACAATCGATAGTCTTCAATATGGATATTTCAGCGGTACTAATAAACTGCAATACGTGTATGACCGGGCCAATGATACGGCCAGTTACCTGGGTGACTTTAAGGAAGGGACCAATAATACAAGCCAGGATTATGCTTATGACGGGAATGGCAGCTTAATAAACGATGCCAATAAAAAAATAACCCAGATACTTTATAATCACCTGAATCTGCCAAAACAAATTCATTTTCAAGGCAAGGGGACCATCAGTTATGTTTATAGTGCTGCCGGTGTAAAATTGAAAAAAGTAACAGTTGACAGTACCGTTTCGCCGGTCAGGACAAGTACAACAATCTATATGTTGGGAAACTATTTGAATGACACTTTGCAATTTATTGTTACAGAAGAGGGAAGGGCAAGGATAAAGAGCGATAGCAGCGAAGTGGTTTATGATTACATGATAAAAGATCATCTGGGCAATGTCAGAATGACATTGACTGAAGAATCCAGAACCGATGCCTATCCGGCAGCTACGATGGAATTATCAAATGCTACGGTGGAAGAGACGTTATACGATAATATTGAGTACACCAGAACAGATTTTCCTCCCGGTTATCCTGCCGATACAACGGGAAATTCAAAAGTCGCCGTTGTGCGGGGAAATAATCTGTTTGGCGCTACCCGCTTAGAGATCGGCCCTGGCAAACTATTAAGAGTAATGGCTGGGGACACCTTTCATATCCAGGCCAATAGCTGGTGGAGCAGCACTCGTACGAATCCTCAGGAATCATACAATCCGCTCGGACTCCCTCAATTGCTTTCGAGCATTAGTAATAATCTGGTGTTACAACAAAGTACCGGGCATAGTGGAGGTACATTAAATGGAAGCACAGAACTAAATGGTAGCCTGGCCAATTTTTTGAGTAGTCAGACCGGATACAATACAAATATTCCCAAGGCTTTTGTGAACTGGATTGCGTTTGATGAACGGCTGAATTATGTAGCCTCAGGCAGTGGATTTGAACAAATTGGAGCCAGCGGATCTTATACTGCCCATGTTATTTCAGATATTTTGGTGAAAAAGAATGGGTATATTTATGTCTATGTAAGCAACGAAACCCCAAACTATCCTGTCTATTTTGATAATTTGCAAGTGACACACGTGAGGGGGCCGTTAGTTCAGGAAAGTCATTATTATCCGTTTGGGTTAACACAAAAAGCGATCAGCAGCGAGGCGTTAAGTTTTGGAGAGGCTGGAAGTCAAAAGCTGAAGTATAATGGGAAGGAGGAGCAGCGTCAAGAGTTTTCTGACGGGGCCGGGTTGGAATGGGTGGATTATGGGGCAAGGATGTATGATAATCAAATTGGGAGGTGGCATGTAGTTGATCCCTTAGCAGCAAAATATAATGGACATTCGACGTATTGTTATGTAATTAATAATCCAGTTTATTTTACAGATCCAGATGGGATGCGAATCGGTGATGGTGAAGATATCTTCAATCGATTTTATGAAGAAACTGAAGCGTCGATTTCAGAAATTCAAAACAAATTAGCTTCAAAGAATAAAGAATTAAAGGACAAAACTGACAAAAAGGAGATTAAAGCAATTAAAAAAGATATTTCCGAAATGCAGTCCAAGTTAGATGGGTTTATGGAAACTAGAGAAGAGTTAAATGCATTAAGAAAGTCGGATGAAAAATATAGTTTTTATCTCTGGAATAAAGACGTGCCTAATACGGCTGAAGCTGAAACTTCATATAATACAATCGATTACGGTGTAAATATAAGCTTGGCAAGGGGGTATAATAAAGGGTATTTAGCACACGAGATAAAGCATGCTTATCAATTTGAAATTGGTCAGTTATCTTTTGGATCTTCAGGGAAAGGCTTTTTGTTATATGATAAATCGGATGAAATTGAGGCATTTAAGAGGGGAGAACTTTACGGAGACAATAGAAGGTATGATGAGAGTTTGGGAGCCTCAGATTATTCTAAGTTAGATGAAGGTCCCAAAGGTATTGATATGGTTAATCCTAAAAGTCCATATAATGAAACATATGGGCAAACAATGATTTCGCATAATCTGGCTCAATTTAAAAATGGGAAGACTGTCCAACATTATTTTATTAATTGGAGGAGATTTTTATAAAACAGTAGCCTATGAAATTATTATTATTGAATTGTGTTCTAGTTTTGGGCTTACTTTCTTGCAAGACAACTCAAAATATTCTTGGCGAATATGGTAGTATTGTAAACGACCATTCAACTTTTGTAATTAAATTACTGGATAGTAGCAAATTTGAATATAAAAGCCGGCTGGGTTTATCGGAAAAGTATTCTTATGGCACTTTTAAGTATAAGAAAGGCAACTTGATATTAATTTCAAATCCAGATATTACAAATGAAAATGGAAGCGTAAGAGCTGAATTTAGTGAACACACTGATGGCTTTATCTTAAAATTCTTCTACTTTGACGGTATAAGGCCTTTTAAGAATTTGGATATTTTAATTAATGATTCCATCAAAATGAAAACTGATGAGAATGGGGTGGTAAAATATTATGGGAGCTTGAATGAATTATTTGTAGAATTTATGCCTCCGTGTGTTTTCTTTTATAAATTTGAAGCTAATAAAATGAATATATATTCTATTTATTTATCTCCTTCCAACGGGGCGGCAATTGCTTTTCGAAATGAAAATTTTAATATTAGTAAACGAGGGATTAGATTTGGCAAAGTGTGGTTAAGAAAAATTTAATGAGGAAGATAGGAGATTTATTCAGCTTGTAAGTACCCCACAAAAACCAGACAGTTTAAAATTAATATAGCTGCAACTTACAATAAATCTACCGATACACCTCCGGAAAATGCCGCTGCATAAACCTCGCCCGCTGTTCTTCCGGCATCACCGTCCACCCAAATTGTTCATAGAGGCCATGGGCATCACGGGTGCCCAGCATCCAGCGGCGCAGTCCCTGCAGGTCGGGGTGGGTGTCAATTTCCTGCATCATCCATTTGGATAAACCCTTTCCGCGTTCTTCCTCTAAGGATAAAAACATCAGCCAGGTAGGTAAATGTGGCGCGGTCGGTGACCATCCGGGCAAAACCGATCTGCCGGCTGCCATGGTATAACCCGAAACAAAGGGAATGATCAATGGATTTGGAAACCGTTTCGAAAAGGCACGCCTTTGGCCCAGTAAGATTCAGTGGACAGATACCGATGCACCAGCTCCCTGTCGATCAAAGCGGGATCGGTATCAATGATGTATTCGCCCTTTAGTTTTCCGGAATGGTTTTTCACTCATGTTATTCGCCCTCCAGTATTCTGCGGTGATAATTGATTTGTCCGAGATGATAACCCAAATGCACGGCCAAATGGGTTAGGAAATAACCGGTGCTGGTCTTTTCCTTTAATACGAGTAATGGATATTCCTGTGCTAATGCTTCGTCAGGTAAGTGATGAAGTGCTTTGGCTAACAACCAGTATTGTATCTTCTATTTTCCGTATTAATTCATTCCTTGGAATATCTTTTTGTGAAAACTCCAGCTCCCGGTTGCGGATATAACCGGTTTGACCAAGTTCGGCGCCAATATAGGTATTGAGATTACCCACCAGGTGCAGACAAAGATTACCGGCTGAATTACTGATCGCCGGCAACCGTTTTCCAGATCAGGGATCTCATCCCGGTATAGCAATAACTCCTGCTTTAATTTTTCCAGGTCTCTTTGTAAGAGTTGGGAAATGATTTGTCCGTTCATTTGATTCATTTAAAGCGATGAGCGGAGTCATCGTATTATTTGAATAGAAGAAACTCAAAAGATACCGGGTCAAGCCCGGCATGACAACCCCTAATAAACTCCGCTCTGCGAAACGTCGTCGTTTCGCAGTATTATGCTATCGCCTTTGGCGATCTCTTATAACCCATACTGATCCACCAGATATATAAACGCTGCCATATTCACCGCCGCTCTGCGAAACGTCTTCGTTTCGCAGCTATTATGCTATCGCCTTTGGCGATCTTTTATAACCCATACTGATCCACCAGATAAATAAACGCCGCCATATTTACCGCGCCCAGTTCCAGCTCTCTTTTATTCACCGCCTCAAACACATCACTGCGGGCATGGTGGATATCGAAATAGCGTTGTGTATCCGGGTTCAGACTGGCAGTAGGTGTTTTAAATATCCTGTTCAAAGGACCAATATCGGCCCCGCCCCCACCTTTATTGATTTCTGTACAGCCATATGGAGCAATCAGGGCTTTCCAGGATACCACTTTCGCATACTGCTCATCTGTTCCGGAAAATCCAATGGCGCGGGGCGTAAAACCGCCCGCATCACTTTCCATGGCCAGGATATGCTTTTCATTTTTGGCCTTTGCCTCCTCTGCATATTTATTGCCACCACGCAAACCGTTTTCTTCATTGGCAAATAAGACAAAGCGGATTGTTCTTTTGGGTTTATAGCCAGAGGCTACAAAGGCCCGCATGATTTCAATGGTCTGCACACAACCGGCTCCGTCATCATGCGCCCCTTCACAATTATCCCAGCTGTCCAGGTGACCACCCACCGTAATAATTTCATCCGGAAACTCAGATCCCTTCAATTCACCAATCACATTATGCCCGATCGTATCCGGCAGAAACTGTCCGTTGGTTTTAATACTGATATTGATTTTTCCCTTGGCTACGGATGCACTTAATAAATCCGCATCTCTTAATCCAATAGCCACGGCCGGAATTTTTGCATAGGCCGAATCATAACGGGTAGCCCCGGTATGCGGATGATTATCGGCTGCATGACTCAGGCTCCTCACGATCACTGCTTTTGCGCCATACTTTGCCGCACGGCTGGGGCCCTGTCCGCGGTACTGACCGGCATCCCGGTAAGAGAGAAAGGTATTGACATAAGTGGGATTGAATCTGTGTTATAGAACATGATTTTCCCTTTGACTTCATCATTCCTTTTTTCCAGTTCATCAAATGAGTTCACCAGCATCACTTCATCGGTCATACCGGCAGGTCCGTAGCCAACTGAATTTCCCAGGGCGGCGATATCATAATCTTTACGAACCAGACGGGCATCTGGCTTCTTGGGATCATTGCCCGAAACCAGGGTATTGCTCCACATTTCATCCTTACCACCCCTTATCCAATGCGGCACCATGCATTCCTGCAACCAGGCTTGCTGCGCCCCGCTTTCCTTCATGGTTTTTAAACCCCATTGTTCGGCCTTTACCATTCCGGCAGAGCCGGCCAGGCGTGCACCCACCTGTTTGGTGAGGACCCGTAAATTTTCATAGGCTCTGCCATTGGAGAGAATTTCATCCAAGACGTTCTTGATCCAGGCCGAATCAGTCTGCTGTGCATGGACAGACTAGTGAAGCCCAGCAGCCGTAAAGGCAGGAATTAATAGTTTCGCATGAACCGGTGATTTTTGTCTAAAGTTAACCGAATCCTGAAAAACCTGGCTAGCCAGATTTGCGATAAACGGCAAACCTTACTGCGTCAAAACGGTTACCTTCGAGCAGCTGATATTATATAATACTATGCGGATCGGAATTGTTTGCTATCCCACTTTCGGGGGCTCCGGAGTGCTGGCCACTGAACTGGGCAAAGGCCCTGGCGCTAGAAAGGCCACCTGGTTCACTTTATCACCTACCAGCAGCCGGTAAGGCTGAAGCGAGTTTCCATGCCGAATATTTTTTATCATGAAGTACAGGGTGCCTACCTACCCGCTTTTTGATTTCCCGCCTTACGAAACTGCCCTTGCCAGCGCAATGGTGGATGTAATAAAGAACCATCAGGTAGATCTGCTGCATGTTCATTATGCCATTCCCCATGCCTCTGCCGCTTTTATGGCCAAGCAGATCTGCTTAAAGAAGAAGGGCAAACAGACATCCCTGTGATCACCACCCTCCACGGCACTGACATTACACCGGCGGGCCGGGATAAGACGTATGCGCCGGTGGTTAACTTTTTCGATCAACGAGAGTGATGCCATCACCGCGGTGTCCGGAATAATCTCCGCGATGAAACCTTACAGTCATTTTGCGATTGAAAAAGATATTGAAGTGATTGTACAACTTTGTAGACGTCAGCCCGCTTCAGCCGGAAACCCATCGATGCTTTTAAAAAAGTGATTGCGCCCAATGGCGGAGAAGGATCCTGCTGCATGCTTCCAATTTCAGAAAATTCAAAAGGGTGCAGGACGTGGTGAAGATCTTTGCCGCCGTGCAGAGCAGAAGTCCCTTCCAAATTGCTTGTTTGTTGGGGATGGTCCCGGAACGTTGCACCGCTGAAGATCTCGAGCCGGAGAATTAGGTGTATTTGCAATGATGTCCGCTTTGTGGGCAAACAGGAGCAAATGGAAGATATCCTGGCCATCGCCGATCTGTTCTTACTCACTTCCGAATATGAAGTTTTGGTCTGGCAGCCCTCGAAGCCATGGCTGGCGTACCCGTTATCTCTACCAATGCCGGTGGCTTAGGAGAAATCAATGTAGAAGGCGTAACCGGTTATTTAGCAGATGTGGGCGATATCAGTACCATGACGGCCAAAGCCATCAGTATTATCAAAGATGATACTATACTGAATGGTTTTAAGGAAAGAGCCGCTAACCATGCGAAGAGTTTTGATATTAGTCGTGTTGTACCAGTTTATGAGAAG
>JBAOHK010000004.1:0-2568 GCA_037045605.1 Chitinophagaceae bacterium
AAAAACTCGACTTTGGCGAATTTATGGCTTACCTCTGGATGTAGCACGGCCTTTCCAGGCTGTGCATCCTCTGGTGACACCCAAAGACGACAAACTCCAGTAACAAAAGCACGTTGTGATTAGGGGGCTGGCTTCTGGAGATTAGAAGATTGCAGAAGTCGTTCCAATTTTCGTCATAGCCAAAAAAAGAGGGGTTTAAGCCCCTCTTTTTTATTACTCAAATTCAAACGCTTCTGATTCTTCGTAACCGTCTAAGAATAACTTCTCGTTTTGCTGTGGTTGGTCTCCTGGCCGCGTCACCCAACTTATTTTTAGACGCTCACTTAGTGGACTCACTTCTTAGCTTCTTACAAAGCCGACCGCCGCCGCTTTAAGATGGCAACAAAAGTGGCAATCGTGAATAAACCAGCAGTTAAAACAAGCACACCCGGGAACACACCTTGCGGAGAAGCGATATTCAGATTGTTCATGGTAATGGCGGTGGGGCTAAAACTCCACTGATAATCTTCTACCTCGCCATCTGTTGCCTCACCGAAAACCAACGGTAATAAACTTGTTGCTGATGAACTCGTTACACAACCGACTCCGTCCATCCTCATCCCACACGGCTTGAAGAAGTGGATCATTGGCCAGGAAAATGCGGAATCGAGCATTTAACGTGCTGGGATATGTGCCGCCGTATTGACCAGTTGTCGGTGATGTAAAATTAGCTGTAAATGTCGTAGATACAGCTCGAAGCTGTATTGACAACCATCTCAGATACACCACCAGTCGAGCTGGTTTCAAAGACATTATCACCGTCCCAATCAATCCAACCAACCACACAGGCTGTCACACCAGTTGGTTTGGTCAGGGCAATGGTTAATGATGCCGTACCATCTCCCCAATTTGAGACGGGAGGGTGGGTAATGCCGGTTTCATCATTGGTACGGGCTTGATCACCGGTCGCAGTAGCGCTTTCCTGGCCATCATCTTCGCTATCAACCCCTGTGCCTAAATAAATTGCCCCAATGCGGTGGCGGGCACCATTATCGGCATCTACCGTGTTGTTATAGGCGACCGGCAGGTCACCATAATCACGACTGTAGTCGGCAGATACAAAATCAATGGTCATATCCAGGGAATCAATCGTTGTCCCATCAAGCAATAGTTCGATAGCTTCAATTGACCCATAGTCGGCCCCGGTGCCCACATTCGTGAAGGCGCTAAAAGGAAAGTAAAGTTCTGTTCCCGGCGCGGAGATGGCGTAAGGTAAGGTATAGCTGAAGTGGGAATAGTTTGAGGCGTCTTCATATATCCGCATGGTAATGATTGCCGACAGGTCTACCTGGCGCACGAAGAGGGTTAAGCCGTCATAAGGGTTTAAGGAAACCCCACCGAGGCCAAAATCCAAAACACAGTTGCCATCATCGGTGCCGTCCAGTTGAATCAGCGCCGTACCCCGTGTACTGGAACCAATGCTGAAAGCCAGGCTATCTGGAACGGTCGTATCTACCCTGGCCGCAACGGTGTCGCCGCCACTTGTCCTGGTGACAAGAATGTGACGCACACCACCAAGCATATCGCTGCCGGTGGCTGTGGTGCAGGCAGTTGTATCAACATCTGAGACCTGAGCATTGGCATCAAAGGTATCAACATTCAGTTGGGCGGCATAGATGACAGATGTTAACGCCCCCAGAAGTAAGGTTACAAGTAACAAATAGAGATTTTTTCGCGTAAACCTTTTCATTTTTCCCTCTTCTTGTGTTGTGGCTGTCCCCTGACCAAGCTACCAAACTGTGACCCCACTAAGTACAGTTGCCTTTTTATCTTCTAAGAACTTTGGGGCAAACAGAATCTAAGCTTGTCAAAGGTCATTGGTTGTGACAGGCTCTACTAACTTCACCATAATTTATTGTGAAGATACATCAATACGGTGAACCCTATAGTAATACAAAAAATTGTCTTTACGGTTATAGAACGGTTATAAAAAGGGTTTTTGGCTATTACTTTAGTCACCTCATTATTCCATTAGATGAAATTTGTAAAAAAATTATTTCTAGAAGAGACACAATCGCAATATTCACCATCATCCTTCGTGTCAAAGTTATGCTTTATCTGTTAAAATATTGCAAATTCATTACTTTAGTGAGATTCAATCATAAAACAACTTATGAGTTCATTGAAAACAGTCAAAACAGTTAAATGCCCGGATTCTTTCTCTCTGGGAGCACTGGTAAAATTAGTCAGAAGCTGGACTTTTTGTACTAGACTCAACTACTCTGTAGCAATTCTCAATTTGGTTTGCTCCTGGCGTTTGCCGTTTTTTGTTTTATGGCAAGGTTGAACAGCCTGAAAGGCTGTTCAACGGCTTGGGCCATTTTTCGAAGTTCTTTTGGCATCCAACGGTTTATGAATGTTCAAAAAATAAACCGGTAATGTACGGGTGACCCTTGTGGTTGCCCAACCGGGCAGGCACAAGGCCAGCCCGTATCAATCGTATTACCGTATTAAATTCTTAACTTTCATTAACCGTTGGTTAAATTCAGAATTGCTGACTTCGCTGTGTCAACTTGGGGAGAAACAAAG
>JBAOHK010000005.1:0-24016 GCA_037045605.1 Chitinophagaceae bacterium
CTGCACTTGGTGCCGGCTTGTCTGTTATACTGCTGTTTATTGTAGTTAGTGCTGCAAATAAGAACGATAAGAACAGCAAACCTGTTATCAATACAAAAGAGGGAATCGTTATCCGGACCATTGAAATGCCAAAGGAAAAAATTAAAGAACCTGAAAAACCCAAAGAAGTGGTGAAGCAAAAGCCGGTAAAGAAAGTTGCGACTGTTAAGTATACAACTCCTGTAATTAAGAAAGATCCGGAGGTTAAGAATATGATGGTGGCAACAAAGGAACTTGATGGAAAGGAGATATCTGATAAAACTTCTGATGGGAAAGCGGCAGATAATATTGTGGTACTGGATAAAAAACCGGCCGATGAACCCGGCACAGGGATAGTAACAACTTCTGGTCCTTCGCAGCCGGATTTTGTAGCAGAAGAGATGGATCCCCGGTTTCCCGGCGGGCAGGAGGCCCTTAAGCAGTTTTTGGCCCGTAACCTAGGCTCACCCGGAGACCTGGAACAGGGTGAAAAGAAGGTGGTGCAGGTGAAGTTTAAAGTGGAGAAAGATGGGTCTGTTACAAGCTTCGAAATAATAAGCAGTGGCGGTAGTGATTTTGACAGGGAAGTGGTCAGGGTTTGTAAAAAGATGCCCCGCTGGATACCGGCTGTACAGAACGGTATCAATGTTCCCGTAAGCTATGTGCTGCCGGTAACATTTATCGGTACAGAAGAGTAAAATTCTATAATTTGCTGCCCCCTGAAACTACCTGATGATGTTTGAAGAATATGAAAGGAAAAGACGGAAACAAATTTCATTCATGAAGTCCCTGCTGGACTACGGCATGGGACTTCTGATATTACTGGCTGGTGTGTTTTTCTTTTTCCGGGATAAGGTTAAAATATCGTTTAATGAAAGGTTTCCACCCAACGATATTGACAAAATATTTGGTGCAATGTGTGTAATGTATGGATGCTGGCGGATATACAGGGGGTACAAAAAAAATTATTTCAAATGAGATTTGCTGAAAGCATTGGCATCCGGATTCTTATAGTGCTGGTCATTTGTTCATTGCTCCTGCTGGCAGGGTGTAAAACTTTTAAAGAAAAGGAAGATGAACTGCCGGATACTAAATACAGGGGATCTGTTAATGTCAGTGCAGACGAGTCATTCAAACCAGTTATAGATGAAATGGTGCAGGTTTATGAGTCGCATTATCCCGGCGCTAAGATCAATGTTCATTATAAGACAGAAGCAGAATGCCTGCAGGATATGCTGACCGACAGTGTCCGTATGATTATTACCACCCGTACTTATAATGAAGACGAAAGAAGCCTGCTGGTGGATTCTATGAAAGTGTCACCGAGAAGCATGACAGTTGCAAGGGATGGCATTGCAGTAATCGTACATCCTTCATCTCCTGATTCCATGTTCCGGATGAAAGACATCAAAGAAATACTGACCGGGAGATTTAAGAAAAATTTAATTCCTGTATTTGACGGGTTAAAAGCAACCAGTACGATACGTTTTATCATCGATTCAGTGCTGCGGGGTGACACATTGACTTCCAAAGCGATGGCGGCCCGCAGCAGCGAAGCAGTACTGGATTATGTCTCTAAAAATCCCAATGCGATTGGTTTTATAGGTGTAGGCTGGATAGGAAACCGGGAAGACAGTTCTCAATTGAGCTTTTTGAAAAAGATAAGGGTGGCGAACCTGGAAAGTACAGACATCCCTGATGCATTTGTTAAAGCTTACCAGGCAAACATTTACATTAAGCGGTATCCTATGGTACGGGATTTGGTTTATATACTAAAGGAGAACCATAAAGGACTTGGAACAGGATTTGGAAATTTTATGAGCGGAGAGATTGGACAATTGATTTTTAAAAGAGCTTACCTGGCGCCAACACACAAAGGATTAGGTATACGGCCGGTAAGGCTGAATGAGTAAACAAAGTAGTTATATTTACAAACGTAAAAAGAAGAAGAAAATGAAGAAAACCACAATTACATTTTTAGCCGCCGGGTTACTATTCGTATCCGGGCTGAAAGCACAAACGATACAGGAGGGGATGAACCACCTGTATGCCGACAGGTTCAGAAGTGCCATTGCCATTTTTGAAAAATTGCTGGCAACAAACCCCAACAATATTGAGGCAACCTACTGGCTTGGTCAGACATATTTTGATATGGATGAGAATGCAAGGGCCCGGGAGTTGTATCAGAAAGCATTAGCCACAAACGGCGGTGCTCCATTAATATTAGTAGGCCTTGGCCATGCAGACCTTCAGGATAACAAAACTGCCGATGCCCGCCAGAAGTTTGAGTCTGCCATTACGGCTGCTACTGGTAGAAAGGGTGTTGTAGACCCAATAGTGCTTACCGCTATTGGCCGTGCCAACGTGGATTCAAAGGCTGGTGATTATATGTACGCAATTGAAAAAATGCAGGCAGCGGTTGATAAAGGGGATAAAAATACGGAGACATTATTGCAACTTGGAAATGCTTACAGGAAAGCCAGGCCCGGTGAAGGTGGTGGCGAAGCATTTCAGGCTTATAAAAAAGCCTTAGAATTAAACCCTTCTTTTGCGGTTGCAAATCTTAGGTTGGCTAAGTTGTTTGAATCTCAGAAAAACTGGGATCTGGTATTAGAATATTTGAATGCAGCTGTAAAAAGCGATTCAAAGTTTGCCCCTGCGTATTATGAACTATTTTATTATTACTTCTACAGGGCTAAGTTTTCGGAGGCTGAAGGTTATTTGGCCAGCTATACTGCCAATTCCGATCCTGAGCCACAACATGAGTATTTATTGGCCCAATTATGCTGGGCAAAGAAGGACTTTGCTTGTGCAATAACAAAAGCGGAAATTGTTGTAACTGCAACAGGTGAAAAAACAAAACCTAAAGTATATAAGTTGCTGGCAGATGCGAGTTTCCAGAAAGGAGATTATGCCCCTGCAAAAAAATATATGGAAAAATATTTTGGAAGGGAAAAAACAGAAGACCTGATTCCAAACGATTATAAACTATGGGCCGATATACTGGCAAAGACCGGAGGTACGAATGACGAAGTGTTTAATGCTTATATACAGGGAGCAACAGTTGATACTTTACTTACATCAAAAATTGATTTCTTAAAGCAGGGAGCCGAAGCATTAAAAACCCTTGGCGACAGGAATAAAGAAGGTGATATCCGTATGGAGATCATCAAGCTGAAAGCCGACAAAGCCGGACAGCGGGACATTTTCGATGCCGGATTTGCTTATTACCAGGGAAAAGACTTAGAGAAATCTAAAGGTCTTTATACGACATATTCTCAAAAATGGCCAGAGGAAACTTATGGTTGGCAGATGCTCTTCCAGATCAGTCGCCTTGAAGATACCACGATGGAAAAAGGACTGGCTGTTCCTTACGCAATAAAATATCTGGAAATACTGGAGAAAGACACTGCAAAAAATAAAAAGAACATTTTAAGTACAGCCGGCTACCTGGCACAGTACAATGCAAACATTACAAGAGACAAAGTAAAAGCGGTGGAGTATTTTAAAAAGATGCTGGTGCTGGATCCAACAAATACTGATATTCCAAAGTATATTGATCAACTGGAAGGAAGGCAACCATCAAGGCCAGCCTCCGTAACACCAAAGGGTAATCCTGCCCCTGCAAAACCTGCTACAACAAAACCGGCTGCAAAAACAAAATCGAAAAGTACCACCAGCACTAAAACTGCTGTTGCAAAGAAATAAGAACTCGGTTTTCTTCTTTTACAAAAGAAAGTCCCTTGCTTTACCGGCGGGGGATTTTTCTTTTTTGCGGGCATGCCATTACAGGGTCATTTTAATTAAGGTAATTTCAGCCTGCCGCCTTATTTTTGCGCACAGAGCAAATGCCTATGTTTCACTTACTTCAAACCAGTCTGAACAGTGCGGATTCCGGCTCTTACCTGCCGGTGGCTTTACAGATTTTTATAGCGGTAGGCTTGGTTGTTTTTCTGACAGTTGTCACTCATTTATTGGGACCAAAGAGGCGAACTTCTGACAAGCTACAAAACTTTACCAGTGGTATAGAATCTCACGGTGATGCCCGCCAACCAATGGCTATTAAATACTTTTTGACGGCCATTCTTTTTGTGTTGTTTGATGTCGAGGTGATTTTTTTCTATCCATATGCAGTGAATTTTAAAGACCTCGGATGGGCAGGTTTCTGGGCAGTGTTTATGTTTGTAGGATTCTTCCTTTGTGGGTTCATATATATCATTAAGAAAGGTGCGCTGAAGTGGGAGGATTAGTGGGAGAATTTGAAAAATTGACAATGAACTGGTGGAACTATAAGCTCAAAAGTTGTTATTACAGGAATCATTTTCAAATTATCGAATTGTAAAATTTTCAAATCAGATTATGGCTCGTCCTGTATCATATAACCTTATCAAAAAACCGCTGGAAGCGGATATCAGTATCGTTGATATGCCGGATGGCCACCAGGGGGAAGGTTTTTTTGCCACTTCGCTTAACAAAGTGATTGGATTAGCAAGAAAAAATTCAATATGGCCGCTTCCTTTTGCTACTTCCTGCTGTGGTATTGAGTTTATGGCTACCATGGGTTCGCATTACGATTTAGGAAGATTTGGTGCGGAAAGGGTGGGATTTTCTCCCCGCCAGTGCGATTTATTGATGGTGATGGGAACAATTGCAAAAAAAATGGGCCCGGTGGTAAAACAGGTATACCTGCAAATGGCAGAACCCCGTTGGGTAATGGCGGTTGGCGCCTGTGCCAGCAGCGGCGGAATTTTCGATACTTACAGTGTGCTGCAGGGAATTGACCAGGTAGTACCGGTGGATGTGTATGTGCCTGGTTGCCCGCCAAGACCCGAGGCGATCATTGACGGGGTGATCAGGATACAGGACCTGGTAGGTAAAGAAAGCCTGAGAAGGAGAAACGGTGAACAGTACAAAGCATTATTAGAGAGTTACGGAATACAATAAGCTGATAAGCTAATTTGAAAATTGAAAATGTGCCAATGGCATTAATGAACGAGACGATAAAAGCAAGACTAACTGAAAAATTCGGAGAACAGGTAACCGGCTTTGAAGAACCTTATGGAATGCTCACATTTGAGGCTCCGAAAGAACTGAACCTGAAAGTACTCAACTTCCTGTATGATGACGAGGAGCTTAAGTTTCGTTTTATGACCGATCTCTGCGGTGTTCATTACCCTGATAATAAAGGGCGGGAGATAGCAGTAGTATATCACCTGCATAATATGGTGGACAATGTCCGCCTCCGTTTCAAAGTATTTACAGACATCAATCAGCCGGATATTTATACTGCAACTGGATTGTTTTCTGCTGCTAACTGGATGGAAAGAGAAACCTATGATTTTTTCGGGGTGAATTTTGTTGGTCATCCCAAGTTGAAAAGAATATTGAATGTAGATGAAATGGATTACTTCCCGTTGAGGAAAGAGTTTCCGTTGGAAGACCAGACGAGGATTGATAAAGATGATGAAATGTTTGGAAGAGGATAAGTACAGTAGAATTACAGAACCCTGAAGAGTGCGACGCAACATACGATGATAGCAGCACTAAAGCCGGGTACAAAAAATATATAAAGACAGCAATGTCAGAACAACATATCAAATTACCTGAAGGCTCGATAGAGAAAACGACCACTACACTGAACCTGGGGCCTACACACCCGGCTACACATGGTGTGATGCAGAATATCCTGGAACTGGATGGTGAAAGAATTGTTTCTACGGAGCAAACTATAGGGTACATCCACAGGGCCTTCGAGAAATTAGCAGAAAGAAGACCACTGGCCCAGATAACTACACTTACAGATCGGCTGAATTATTGCTCATCTCCGATTAACAATATGGGTTGGCACCTTACCTGCGAGAAATTATTGGGTGTAAAAACACCGAAAAGGGTTGATTATCTCCGGGTCATCATCATGGAGCTCTCAAGAATTTCTGACCATTTGATCTGTAACTCCATTGTGGGGGTGGATGCTGGTGCTTATACCGGCTTCTTGTATGTGATGCAGTACCGGGAACTGATCTATGAAATATATGAAGAAGTTTGTGGGGCAAGATTGACAACAAATATTGGACGAATCGGTGGTTTCGAAAGAAACTTTAACGATATCGCATTTCAGAAACTGGAAAAATTTCTGAAAGAATACCCGAAAGTGCTGAAAGAATTTGAAAACCTGTTTCAGCGTAACAGGATATTCATGGAAAGAACAATGGGTACTGGTGCTATTAGTGCTGAAAGGGCATTGAATTATGGTTTTACTGGTCCAAATCTCCGTGCAGCAGGGGTGGATTACGATGTAAGGGTACATACACCTTACAGTTCTTATGAAGATTTTCAATTCAATATACCTGTGGGCACCACCGGCGATAATTATGATCGCTGGTTGGTGAGAGAAAAAGAAATGTGGGAGAGTCTCAGCATCATCGAACAGGCGTATCAAAAAGTTCAGGAGTTTAAGGGAGCGGAGGCGGATGTATATCATGCCGATGTGCCGGAATATTACTTGCCGCCAAAAGCAGACGTATACACCAAGATGGAGGCTCTCATCTATCATTTTAAGATCATCATGGGAGAAACGGATATTCCTGCAGGCGAAGTGTACAACTGTGTGGAAGGTGCGAATGGTGAACTTGGATTTTACCTCATCAGTGATGGCGGACGGTCCCCGTATCGTTTACATTTCCGCAGGCCTTGTTTTATATATTACCAGGCATTCGAGGAACTGACAAAAGGGGCAATGCTGAGCGATGCGATCATGACCATGAGTTCATTAAACTTAATTGCAGGAGAATTAGACGCATAAAGAAAGAATAAACAATGAGTGTGCAGTTTTCAGATAAAGCCATGCAGGAAGTAAAGCGGATAATTAATTTTTATCCGGAGGGGAAACAGAAGAGTGCTGTTATTCCCGTGCTGCACCTGGCACAACAGGAATTTGGCGGCTGGTTGAGTACTGAAACAATGGACTATGTTGCTTCTGTACTCAATTTGAAACCTATTGAGGTATACGAAGTAGCTACTTTTTACAGCATGTACAATTTGAAACCGGTTGGCAAGTATATGTTCGAAGTTTGTCAGACGGGGCCTTGTATGCTGAATGGAAGTGATGATATAGTAAAATACATTTACGACAAACTGGGAATAAAACCCGGCGAAACAACAGCAGATGGTATGTTTACATTGAAAACGGTGGAATGTCTCGGAGCCTGTGGTTATGCCCCGATGATGCAGATGGGAAAAAACTACCGGGAACATCTGACAAAAGAAAAGGTGGATGCGATAATTGCGGAGTGCAGGAATATTGCAGCGGCTAAAAACTAACGATGAAAAAGGTATTAGCCATAGTTCTTTTACTGAATGTTTTCATTGCGGATGCACAAACGGATGAAGAAAAGTTGACGTTAACATTGAAAGAGTTTCACCGGGCACTGGTTAACAGGAATACTGTTTCTATTAACCAGCAAACAGATAAGGTGCTGAGTTATGGGCATAGTAACGGCTGGGTGGAAACAAAAGCGGATTTGATAAAAAACCTGGAAACAGGTTATACCAGTTATAAAAGCATAAAAGAAGACAGCCTGCTGGTAACGATAAATGGAAATGTGGCACATGCAAGATTTGTTGGCGACTACGAGGTATCATTGAATGGTGGAAATGCAGTAGTCTATCATTTGAAAGTACTGGAAGTGTGGGTGAGGAAAGGAAAACGGTGGTTGTTGTTTGCGAGACAGGCGGTCAGGGGTTAATGGTTTTGAAAAGTAAAGAGTCTATGCCGGATGAATCAAATAACGACATGAAACATGAAGATGATTCGGTTTTGACAAAGTTTACAGCCATAACATCAGTTTTAGTAATTGGGGGGATAATTGTGGCGGGTTTATTTGTGATATGGGAAGTATTAAAATTCTTTTTCTTATTTGATTGAAATAATGGGACGAAAATTATTATTAGACAAAGCTCACATTGAAAACATCAGGCTCTATGATGTGTACCGCCGTGAAGGGGGCTATCGTAGTGTGGAGAAGGCATTGAAGACAATGACACCTGATGCAGTGACGGAGGAAGTGAAGAAAAGCGGACTCCGTGGCCGTGGTGGTGCCGGTTTCCCTACTGGAATGAAATGGAGCTTCCTGGCTAAGCCTGAAGGAGTGCCCCGCTACCTGGTGGTGAATGCAGATGAAAGCGAACCCGGTACATTTAAAGACAGGTATTTAATGGAGTTTATCCCGCATTTGTTAATAGAAGGAATGATCACTTCATCTTTTGCATTAGGTTCTAACAGGGCCTATATCTATATCCGGGGTGAGTATGCATGGATCGTTGACATTTTGGAACAAGCTATTCAGGAAGCAAAGAATAATGGATGGCTCGGTAAAAATATTTTAGGCAGCGGCTTCGATTGCGAAATTTATGTACAACGTGGTGCCGGTGCTTATATCTGCGGAGAAGAAACTGCATTGCTTGAATCATTAGAGGGTAAAAGAGGTAATCCAAGAATTAAACCACCATTCCCTGCGGTAAAGGGTTTGTGGGATTGCCCGACCGTAGTGAATAATGTTGAAACTATTGCAGCAGTTGTTCCCATAATCAATGAAGGTGGGGAAGAGTATGCAAAAATCGGTATTGGAAAATCAACCGGTACTAAGTTGATTTCAGCCTGCGGCAACATTAAGAAACAGGGTGTGTATGAGATTGATATGACCATCAGTGTTGAAGAATTTATTTATAGTGATGAATATTGTGGTGGTATTGCCAACGGAAGAAAACTGAAAGCCTGTATCCCCGGTGGTTCATCTGTTCCTATTTTACCGGCGAACTTGTTGTTGACCACAGCAAAAGGAGAAAAAAGAATGATGACCTATGAAAGCCTCGCTGATGGTGGCTTTGCCACAGGTTCCATGATGGGCTCAGGTGGTTTCATAGTTTTGGATGATACACAGTGTGTGGTAAAACATACCTATACATTAGCAAGATTCTATCGCCATGAAAGCTGCGGACAATGTTCACCCTGCCGTGAAGGAACCGGGTGGATGGAAAAAATACTGCTGAGCATTGAGAATGGAAAAGGTAAAATGAGTGATATTGACTTGTTGTGGGATATACAGAGAAAAATAGAGGGTAATACGATCTGTCCGTTAGGAGATGCAGCAGCATGGCCTGTAGCAGCAGCAATACGGCATTTCAGAGATGAGTTTGAATGGCATATCACCAATCCTGATGATGCGCAGAGAAGGAATTTTGGATTGATGCATTATGCAGACCCGATTCATATTCCGACAACGGCATAATAAAGAAAGAACGAATTTTTAATATGGCTGACGAATTAAAAAAAGAAGCACCTGCCAATTTTAAGGTTACCATCGACAATATTACTGTCGAAGTGACACCGGGTACTACTATATTAAATGCTGCCCGTAAAATCGGCGGCGATGTAACCCCGCCTGCAATGTGTTATTACAGCAAATTGCAGGGAAGCGGCGGTAAATGCCGTACTTGTTTGGTGGAAGTAGCTGCTGGTTCAGCAGCAGACCCAAGACCAATGCCCAAGCTGGTTGCGAGCTGCCGCACTAATGTAATGGATGGCATGATCGTAAAAAATATTACCAGCGAAAGAGTGCAGGATGCAAGAGCAGGTGTGGTAGAATTTTTATTGTTGAATCATCCATTAGATTGCCCGATATGTGACCAGGCTGGTGAGTGCCACTTACAGGATTTAGGTTATGAGCATGGTAAAGAAGGCACCCGTTACGAATTCAAGAGAAGAACATTCGAGAAAGAAGATATAGGTCCATACATACAATTGCACATGACAAGATGTATTCTTTGTTATCGTTGCACTTATGTGGCTGACCAGTTAACGGATAACAGGGTACATGGTATTTTGGACAGGGGCGACCATGCAGAAATTTCCACTTACATCTCCAAAGCAATTGATAATGACTTCAGCGGAAACATGATCGATGTGTGTCCTGTTGGAGCATTGACCGATAAAACATTCCGATTTAAAAACAGGGTATGGTTTACCAAACCGGTAGATGCACACCGTGACTGCAATAAATGTTGCGGTAAAGTAACCTTGTGGCAACGTGGCGATGATGTACTAAGAGTAACAGCAAGAAAAGATGAGTGGGGAGAAGTGCAAAGCTATGACGGTAAACCGGGTTGGATTTGTAACACTTGCCGTTTTGATAAAAAACATTCAAATGATTGGGTAATTGAAGGACCGACAAAGATCAGCCGTCATTCAGTTATTTCGCAGGGACATTACCTCGGTTTACAAAAACCCAAAGAAACGATTGCAGAAGTAATGGGAGGCAGGGATCCGAAATTGCTGATGGATATTCATGATGTAAGTGATGTGAACAGTGTGGAAATAGCTTCATTGCCCGGACCGGCAACGAGTAAAACATTTGAAAAGAAAGAACAATAATTGTTGAACATGTATTTACTGTCGATAGACTTGTGGTTGATTTTAGAAAAATCCTTGCTGATCTTCGGCATCATCGGCCTGTCATTCTTTATTGCTATGTACACTACTTATGCAGAAAGAAAAGTAGCTGCATGGCTTCAGGATCGCCGTGGGCCAAACCGGGCAGGGCCATTTGGTATTTTTCAACCACTTGCAGATGGAGGTAAACTGTTCTTTAAAGAAGAAATTATTCCGCTAGCATCTAATAAATTCTTGTTTATACTCGGCCCTGTATTGGCTATGATTACGGCGTTAGTCACAAGTACCGTTATACCTTGGGCAGCACCATTTATTACTGCAAAAGGTGCTGTTATCCCGATGCAGGTAGCTGATGTGGATATGGGGATTTTGCTGGTTTTCAGTATCGTAAGCGTTGGAGTGTATGGTATTATGATTGGCGGATGGGCATCTAATAATAAGTTCTCACTGATGGCTGCTATCCGTGGTGCATCGCAAATGGTGTCATATGAATTGCCGATGGGATTGGCACTGATTGCTGTATTGTTTATGACCGGTTCGTTAAAGATGAGTGAGATTGTGGCTAACCAGGTGCAGCACGGCTGGCATATCATTTATCAGCCACTTGGGTTCATCATTTTTTTTGTTTGTGCATTGGCAGAGTGCAACCGCACACCGTTCGACTTGCCCGAAGCAGAAAATGAGTTGAATTTTGGGTATCACCAGGAATATTCATCCATGAAACTGGGCTTCTACCTGTTTGCTGAATACATTAATATGTTTATCAGCAGTGCAATAATGGTAACTATTTATTTTGGAGGATATGATATACCATTTGTGAATGAGGGTGATTGGGTAGCTAATGGTCATATAAGTTCGTTCTGGATGACAGCCATTAGTTTTGCGGTGTTCATGACGAAGATATCTTTCTTCCTGTTTGTGTTTTTATGGATAAGGTGGACAGTTCCCCGCTTCCGGTATGACCAGTTGATGAATTTGGGCTGGAAGAAATTGATACCATTGGCGTTGGCGAATATGATCATAACAGCAGCTGTTCTGTTGTTATTGAAAAAATAAGTCGGGTATAAGTATATATTTGCGAAAATTTAAAATTCCCCTTTAGGGGTTTGGGGCATATGTTAACACAAAGAGCAAAACAAGTAGACCGCAAACCGATGACATTCCTGGAGAGTATCTACCTCTGGAATATCATGAAGGGTATGGGTATTACTATCAGTCACCTGTTTAAAAAGAAGGCGACGATACAATATCCCGAGCAAACAAGAACATTTTCCAAAGTGTTCCGTGGCCTGCATGTGCTGAACCGTGACGCAGAGGGAAGGGAGAATTGCACTGCGTGTGGCTTATGTGCAGTGGCTTGTCCGGCGGAAGCAATTACAATGGAAGCAGCGGAAAGATTGCCCGGTGAAGAAAATTTATACCGGGAAGAGAAATATGCAGCAAAGTATGAGATAAATATGCTCCGTTGTATTTTCTGTGGCTTGTGTGAAGAGGCTTGTCCGAAAGATGCGATTTATTTATCACAGACTTTTGCACCTGCTAATTACGGAAGAAAAGGGTTTATTTATAAAAAGGAAGATTTACTGATACCGCACCCTATTAATGATAAGGAAGCATATGAAAAGGCATTGGGGGATAAAGCGGTGAAGAACTAAGAACGACTAATGGCTTAAGAGAATGAACATCACTCAAATATTATTCTGGTTTCTTTCTGTGGTGGCATTATTCAGTGCCTTGATGGTGATTACCAGTAAGAATCCTGTGTACAGTGTACTGTGGCTGATCGCTACTTTTTTTGCCATTTCCGGTCATTATATATTATTGAATGCACAGTTTCTGGCCATTGTAAACGTCATTGTTTATGCGGGTGCCATCATGGTATTGTTTCTTTTTGTGATAATGCTGATGAACCTGAACAAAGAAACAGAACCACAAAAGAACCGTTGGCTGAAGATGGCTGGTGCTGTGGCAGGCGGTTGTTTGTTACTGGTGCTGGTGGCGGCACTAAAAGATACAGACGTTAAGCAGCAACAGGCTTTGGTTAATGAGGGAAGCATCGGGCTGATCAAAAATTTGGGAAAAGAATTGTTCACTACCTACGTAGTACCATTTGAGATAAGCAGTGTATTGTTTTTGAGTGCAATGGTAGGTGCAGTGGTGATTGGAAAGAAGGAGTAGAAAAGTTAGAGTGAAAAATTAGGAGTTTGGAATTGAAACGACTAACTCTGAATTCTAAACTCTTAACTCATAATTTGAATTTATGCCGGTTAATTATTACATATTCCTTTCTATCGCCTTGTTCAGCATTGGCATTGTGGGTGTGCTTACACGCCGCAATGCAATCATCATTTTCATGTGCATAGAACTGATGCTGAATGCAGTGAATTTATTGCTGGTCGCCTTTTCAAAAATGCACCACCTGAAGAATGCGGCCATAGATGCAACAGCCGGAACAGACGGGCAATTATTTGTATTCTTCATCATGGTGGTGGCAGCTGCTGAAGTAAGTGTAGGATTGGCAATTATTGTAATGATGTACAGGAATATACATTCGGTGGATGTGAATTTTTTAAACAGATTGAAACATTGATTCGATTTAGCAGATAGTTATGCAGAATGCTTTACAAATAGTTTACCTGATTCCGCTCCTTCCATTAATTGGGTTTCTTATCAATGGATTGGGTCGGAAGCATTTATCCAAATCACTGATCGGAATAATAGGTAGTGGAGTGGTATTGGCGTCGTTTGCTATCAGTATCTGGGTATTTATGCAGGTAAGGGGTGGCAACACTCACACTGCTCATTATTTCGATTTTATTTCCGTCGGTTCCCTTGAAAATTCCTTTTGCTTTTAAGATTGACCAGCTTTCTTCCTTATTCCTTTTGATTATTACCGGTGTCGGCTTTCTTATTCATGTTTACTCTACAGCCTACATGCATGAAGAAAAAACAGAACACTTTGGAAGATATTTTGCTTACTTGAACTTGTTCATATTCTCCATGCTGTTGCTGGTGATGGGAGCCAACTTCGTTATCATGTTCATCGGATGGGAAGGAGTGGGACTATGCTCTTATTTACTGATAGGGTATTGGTTTAAGAAACAGGAATATAATAAAGCGGCCAACAAGGCTTTTATTATGAACCGTATCGGCGACCTCGCTTTCCTGATCGCCATTTTCTGGCTGATAAAAAAACTGGGCACTGTTTCTTACGACGAAGTATTTACGGCTGCCAACCTTGCCAGGCTGAATGCAACTGATATTACGGCCATTACTTTATTATTGTTCGTAGGTGCAACTGGTAAAAGTGCACAGATACCTTTATACACATGGTTGCCTGATGCGATGGCGGGACCTACACCTGTTTCAGCTTTGATACATGCCGCTACCATGGTAACGGCAGGTATTTATATGATTGCCCGCAGTAATTTACTGTACTCTATGTCGCATATCACTATGGACATAGTGGCGTATGTTGGCCTGGCCACCGCATTGCTGGCAGCAACAATAGCCCTCAAGCAAAATGATATTAAAAAGGTATTGGCCTACTCAACAGTAAGCCAGTTAGGATTTATGTTCCTTGCATTAGGCTGCGGGGCTTATACGGCAGCCGTATTTCATGTAATGACACATGCCTTCTTCAAAGCCTTAATGTTCCTCGGAAGTGGTAGCGTAATACATGCCTTGGGTGGCGAACAGGATATCCGCAATATGGGTGGATTGAGCAAGAAACTAAAAATTACTTTCATCACTTTCCTGATTGGATGTATTGCCATAGCAGGTATTCCTCCATTCAGCGGATTTTTCTCTAAGGATGCGATCCTGCTCAGCGCATTTGCAAAGAACCCGGTGTTATACGGCGTTGCTTTGTTTACGGCATTGCTTACAGCTTTTTATATGTTCCGTTTGTTATTCATTACGTTCACCGGGAAATTCAGGGGAACTCATGAACAAGAACATCATTTGCATGAAAGCCCCGCAGCTATGACAATACCTTTGGTGATACTCGCAGTGCTTTCTATCATCGGTGGTTTTGTAGGAATACCGGAAGTGTTTATGCACGGTGGTGATAAACTCGGCGCATTCTTATCACCTGTTATCGCAGCTCATGGTGAGCATCATGTTGCTGAATCAACAGAATTAATGCTGATGGGATTGTCAACCGGCCTTGTTCTTATTATGATAATTTTTGCCTGGTTCAGGTTCAGGAATTATCAGCGAAGCGAAGCAACGGGTTTTGGCAAAGTGCTGGAGAACAAATGGTATGTGGATGAGCTCTATGAGAAAGTGATTGTAACCCCACTGAATAAATTTGGGGGGTTCCTGAAATCTGTGATTGAAAAATCTGTAATTGATGACATGGTGAACGGGGTTGGCCGGTTGGTAAATTATGGAAGCCGTCAGTTGCGGCTGTTGCAGAGTGGGCAAGTAGGTAATTATGTTTTACTGATGGTGATAAGCATGGTATTGATTTTTGTTGTTCAATTCTTTTTGAGAAAATAATATGGTTCCAGTTTTATTGATATTGATCCCTTTACTGACCGGGCTGGCAACATTCTTTTTTAAGAATGATAAGGCGGTCCGTTCATGGGCATTATTTGCATCTGTGGCTACTTTGCTTGTGTCAATACTCGGATTAACCTTATTAAAGGAAGAAAAATATTTACAGCACCATTGCGAATGGATGCAGACATTGGGCAGCAGTTTTTCAGTGAAACTGGATGGAATGGGACAGTTGCTTTGTCTCTTGAATGCCGTTGCCTATCCCCTGGTAATTCTTTCTACCTGGAACAGTTCCTATAAAAAACCTAATAATTTCTTTGCGCTGATGTTACTGGCTCAGGCAGGTATGATGGGAGTGTTCCTGGCCACAGACGCATTGTTGTTCTACTTTTTTTGGGAATTGGCATTAATACCAATGTATTTCCTGTGCTCGCAATGGGGTGGCGAAAAGAGGATTGCAGTTACTTTTAAATTCTTTATTTATACGTTTATAGGTTCGCTACTGATGCTGATCGGCCTCCTGTTTGTTTATTCAAAAACACAGGACCATTCTTTTTCAATCGAATCATTTTACAATGTAGCCTTGTCAAGAAAAGAACAGACGGTTGTGTTTTGGCTCATCTTCATCGCATTTGCAATCAAGATGCCCATCTTTCCACTGCACACCTGGCAGCCGGATACCTATGAGCAATCTCCAACGGCCACTACAATGATATTAAGTGGTGTGATGGTGAAAATGGGTGTGTTTGGAATGCTCCGCTGGCTATTCCCGGTTGCTTCATTTGCTTCTTTTCAATGGGGCGACTTTATTACCTCAGCGGCATTGATCGGAGTAATTTATGCCTCATTGATTGCGATCAGGCAGGATGATTTGAAGCGGTTAATAGCTTACTCATCCATAGCTCACATCGGGTTGATGTGTGCTGCGGCGTTCACCCAAAATGTAAGCGGCCTGCAGGGAGTGATGATACAGATGTTTAATCATGGTATCAACATTATTGGACTGTGGATAGTGGTGGAATTGATCGAAAGACAATTTGGAACAAGGAAAATATCTGAACTGGGAGGATTAGCGCAAAAGGCACCGGCCCTTGCAATTTTATTGGTGATAGTTGCTCTTGCCAATATTGCTTTACCGCTTACGAATGCATTCCCCGGTGAGTTTCTTATGTTCAACGGAATATTCAGTTCTCAAACGAAATATAATATCTGGTTTATAGTGTTGGCCGGAATGGGGATCATATTAGGGGCTATTTATACCCTGAATATGATACGCAAAGTTTTTTATGGCAACACTAACGAACTGACTGTAACGACACAGGACATTAGCTGGAACGAGAAACTGGCGTTAGGAATCATTGTGGTTATTATTTTCTGGCTGGGTGTATATCCTCAGTGTATGCTGAATGAAACAACAGCCGTAACCGAATCAATTTATAAAAAATTCGAACTGCTTCAGTATGGAATGCAGAAGCAATAAGATGGTATCAATATGAACGCATTACTATTATCGGCAATACTTGGAGTTATCATGATGTTCAGCGGCATTCTGCTGAAGTCGAAAGCGGCTGTGCGGAACCTTGCTATTGCAGGAATAGGTTTGTTATTGTTTGCCAATATTCTCGAAATGTGCGGGACTGTATTCCTGAAGATAGATACGAAAGGAATGATCATATTTGACAAATTCTCTTTGCTGTTCAATACTATCGCTTTTATTTCAACATTGCTTTACCTGTTATTATCTGCAAGAGATATGGAAAAAGTGGGAATTAATTATGCAGAGTATTTTGCTCTTATCTTTTTTGTTCTTTGCGGCATCACTCTTACATCTTCTTTTAAATCATTACTGATACTGTTTCTTGGTATTGAAATTATTTCTATACCACTTTATATTTTAACAGGCAGCGATAAAAGAAATTTAAAAAGTAATGAAGCGTCGCTGAAGTATTTTCTGCTTAGGTTCTTTCTCTACTGGTCTGATGCTGATGGGTATCGCATTGATTTATGGGGCCATGGGAACATTCGACACTACTGTTATCGGCACCTTTCACAACAACTGCATCCGTCAGCATTGCTGATTGCAGGCATGCTTCTTCTTCTTTTTTCTATGGCCTTTAAAGCCTCAGTTGCTCCTTTCCACTTTTGGACACCGGATGTATATGACGGGGCGCCAACCGTCTTTACTTCTTTCATGGCCACTATCGTAAAAGCAGCAGTGTTCATTGCTTTTATTCGATTATTTGATGATGCTTTTGGATTTCAGCAGAAACAATGGCAGTTATTTGTTGCGGTATTGACGGTTGCTACTTTGTTTATCGGAAATATTACTGCAGTTTTTCAGCAAAGTGTAAAAAGGATGCTGGCTTATTCAAGCATAGCACAGGCTGGTTTCATGATGTTGTCCCTCTATGCAATGAATACGGATGCCAAGGAGGGATTGATATTATACACCGTAGCATACAGCTTTGCTACCATCGGTATTTTTGCAGTACTGATCAAAATGAAAGACTATACGTTTGAGGGCTTCAACGGGTTTGCTAAACAGCAACCACTACTGGCAGCAACCACTACCATATTTCTGTTATCACTGGCCGGTATACCACTCACTGCAGGGTTTCTTTCAAAATTCTATATGCTGAAAGCAGTAATGGGGGACGGTAAAAATCTCTGGTTGGTCATTTTTGCAGTAGCAATGGCTGCTATAAGTGTCTATTATTACTTCCGGGTTATCCAGGCAATGTATTTTAAAGAGGGAGATGGTCATCCGATTGAGGTTAGCTCCCCTTTTAAATGGACACTGATAGTATTAGCGTCTTTTGTAATACTGCTGGGTATCTTCCCCGATCTCTTACTTAGCTGGCTTTATCTGTAAAGTTCCCGTTTGCAACAAATCTCAGGCCTTGCATCGTACTGTTTGCTTAATTTCGGGTTGCAAGTATGAATTTCCGTGATGTTTTTTCGCTGGCTTTTCGCACTGTTCGTAGCAACAAGCTCCGCACAGGACTTACCGTTGCCATTATCGCCTTCGGCATTATGGCGTTGGTAGGTATCATCACAGCTATCAAAGCAATGAACCAGAAATTCACAGAGAGTTTCTCCACGATGGGAGCTAACGCATTTACCATACGATATAAAGAAAGGAACATTCGCTTTGGCGGCGGTAATAATAACGATATCACAGTTTCAAAGAAGGGCAAACGAAAAGAGAAAAAATCAAGCCTGGGGAAGTTAATTACAAAGGATGAAGCAGAAATGTTTGCTGCACGGTTTGATTTTCCTTCAATAAAAAGTATGTCCATCTTCGGTGGAAGAAATAATATTGCCTCCATTAATAACAGGAAGACCAATCCCAATGTGGTCTTATTTGGGGGAGATGAAAATTATTTACTGTTGAACGGATTTACGATTCAATATGGACGTAATCTCAGCAAGATGGATGTGCAGAGTGGCAGCAATGTTTGCTTACTGGGATATGATGTTGCCAAAAGGTTATTTAAAGAGGGGGTGGAAAGAGCAGTTAATGCGGTTGTTCGGATCAACAGCATTCCTTTTCGGGTCTTGGCAGTTATGGAAAGCAGGGGTTCCAGTTTTGGATTCAGCAGGGATAATGTTATTATCACCACTTATTCAAATGTGACCAGGAATTTCCCGGCTGGATATTCGTTTGTAATTGGTATTATGACCCCTGACCTGCAAAAAGTGCAGGCGGCCATGGGAGAAGCAGAGGGAGTTTTCAGGAGTATTCGGAAGCTAAGCACAACTGAGGATAACAATTTTGTATTGGACCGTAGCGACAGTATAGCAGAAAAGGCCATGAACAGTTTGCGGTTTCTTACCGTTTCGGCCACAGTTATAGGACTTATTACCTTAATTGGAGCGGCCATAGGTTTAATGAATATTATGCTGGTATCTGTATCTGAAAGGACAAGGGAGGTGGGGCTTGTAAAAGCCATCGGTGGGAAAAGCAAGATGGTAAGCCGCCAGTTCTTGCTGGAAGCAATTATTATCAGCATGCTGGGCGCCATATTTGGAATAGTGTTAGGAATCCTTGTGGGCAACCTTTTCTCTATTGTACTTAACACCGGTTTTGTGGTACCGTGGGAATGGGTGATTTATGGAATCGTCATATGCACAATAGTTGGCCTTCTGGCGGGCCTGTATCCGGCGCTGAAAGCCGGAAAGCTTAATCCTATTGAGGCTTTACGCTACGAATAAGATTTTATACAAGGGCAAACGATCGTTTGAAATTGAGCCAGATGAATTTCTTATCAAATTATTTATCAGGGACTTGTTCCGTATTAAAAAATCCTTAACTTGAAGCCCCTATCTTAAAAAAATGAAGGGTGGGGCTTTTTTACTAAACTTTTTTCTTAGCATTGTAGCTCTGAAAACAAGGACTCATATTTATCATTTAAAAACACTAAAAAATTAAGATCATGGCAGAGACTAAACCAACTGCAACAGTTAAGGCTACATCGGTTCAACCAAAGAAGAGCAGCAATGCTATATCCTGGATTGCACCAGTTGTTTGTATCATTGCCGGTTATTTAATCTGGCGTTTCATTATGGGTGCCGCCGATGGATTTGAGAATCCTGATAAGAAAGGTGGATTTTGGCCAGGTCACAAAGATCCCAAAGATGCTCTTCACAGAATGTATGAAGGAGGTATCATTATCCCTTTCCTGATTGGTATGTTGCTGATGGTAATTGTCTTCTCTATTGAGAGATATCTGACAATCCGTAAGGCGTTGGGAAATGGTTCTATCTCTGACTTTATCCGTAAAGTACAGTATCATCTTGCTAACCGCAATGTGGATGCAGCTTTATCAGAGTGTGATAAACAAAGAGGTTCTGTTGGTAATGTGATGAAGGCTGGTCTTCGCCGTTACAAGGAAATGATCAACGAAAGTGGCATTAATACCGATCAAAAAGTAATATCAATCCAAAAAGAAGTAGAAGAAGCAACAGCTCTTGAACTGCCAATGCTGCAAAAGAACCTGGTGTTCCTTTCTACAATCACTTCAGTAGGTACGTTGGTGGCCCTGTTAGGTACGGTAATCGGTATGATCAAATCATTCTCGGCGTTGGGTAAAGAAGGTGGTGCTGGTGCTGCTGCTGAACTGGCTGTTGGTATCTCAGAGGCCTTGTATAATACAGCCTTGGGTATCGGTACATCTGCTTTGGCACTTATTATGTACAACGTATTTACAACTAAAATTGATTCAATCACTTACGGCATAGATGAATCAGGGTTCACCCTGACTCAGAGTTTTGCTTCTCTGTACAAATAAGCCCTGCGAAAAAAAGGGACTTTTGTATGGAAATTTGAAACTTATTCATCTCAATTCTAAATCATTGTAAATATGCCAAGTGTTAAATTACCAAGGAAGAGCACAGATACCGACATGACCCCGTTTGTGGATGTCGCCTTTCTGATCCTTTCTTTCTTCATGCTGGCTACCAAATTCAAGCCACCTGAGCCGGTAGAAATTACCACTCCGGGGTCTGTGAATTCTTCGAAGCTCCCCGAAAGCAATGCGGTAATGATTATTGTGGATTCTGCTAACCGTGTCTTTTTCTCTGTTTTATCTGAAAAAGATAAAAGCAAGTTTGATGCTGTTATTCAGGACATAAATAGTACCAGGACGCTCAGCCTGTCAAATACAGAGATGGCTAATTATCGTCAAACATTTGCCGTAGGTGTTCCTTTCGGAAATTTAAAGCAGTTGTTGAACCTTGATCCCAAGGAACAGGCCAAGCTTCCTCAGCCGGGAATACCGGTTTTGGATTCCGCCAACAACGAGCTGGTTTGGTGGATAGCAGCAGCTAAACGAGCCTTTGCAGGTGAAGAACTGAAATACCTGATTAAAGGAGATGCTAAGTCCAAGTATCCGACTTTTGAGGCCGTTATCGCAGCTTTAAAACGTAATGATGAGTTTAAATATAACCTCGTTACGGCATTGGATGATGTGCCAACCAATTCCGAGCTTGATTTGTATAACCGAAAAGGGCTGAAGGAAGAATAAACATTATTTAATTTTTAAACCCATTTAATATGGCAAGTATAGATACCGGCGGTGGCGATAGTGGCCACAAAAAAGGACCGGGGGTAAAAAAAGCCAAAAAGCTTTCTACCCGTGTAGACATGACACCGATGGTGGATTTGGGTTTTCTGTTGATTACCTTCTTCATCTTTACAACCACGATGACCACCCCAACTACTCTTGATCTTAATATGCCTAAAGGATATTAAAGATCGAGAAAGAGCAAACAGAAGCCAAAGAGTCAAGTGTGCTGACCATTATGTTAGGCAAAGGTGACCAGGTTTATTATTATGAAGGAAAACTAGAAGTGTCTGAGGGGAAAAACAATTTCAAATCTACCACTTTCAAAGGCATCCGGGATGTAATTATCAATAAGAAGAAGGAAGTTATGGGCCGCCATGTGCATGACGAAACCTGTAAAAAAACACAGGATAAAGCCAAAGCAAAAGGTGACCCTGATTGGGAAAAAGCCTGTCTTGACCGGGATTTCATTGTGATTATTAAACCAGATGATGATGCTACTTATAAAAATACAGTAGATATTCTGGATGAAATGACCATTAACCAGGCGAGAACATATGCTATGGTTAAGATCCTGAAAGAAGAGGTTGACCTTATTAAAGCAACAGAAGCTACAAACGGTATAAAATAATGCGCTGGTTTTTTATGGAATAATGTGTCACCAGCATCTAATTAAAAACGCTAAGTATGGAAGCCAACAAAATATTATCAGCCGACATCCTTGACCTGATCTTTGAAGACAGGAATAAGGATTATGGGGCTTATAATCTGAGAAAAACGTACAATCGTCGTATTACCCGTGCCCTTATCATTACAGCCTCTATAGCCGCTTTGGCCATTGGAGGTTCCCTTTTGGCAAGTAACTTAAAGAGTGATAAAGATAAAAAAGTGAAAATGCAGGAGGTAACTTTGACCGAGGTGAAGCAGGAAGAAAAGAAAATCATTCCTCCTCCTCCGCCACCCCCTAAAGTAGAGCCACCTAAAGTGGAGATGAAACAGTTTACCCCTCCTGTGATTAAAAAGGATGAGGAAGTAGAAAAACCACCACCACCACAGGAAGAGCTGAAAGATGCTAAGATTGATGTGGTAAATCAGGAAGGTATTAAAGATGAGAATATTGCCACCCCTGTCGTGATTGACGAAGGAAAAGCAAATAGTAGAAGAAAAGAAAGAAGAAGACGAGAATAAGATATTTGACAAAGTAGAGATTGAAGCTAAGTTTCCTGGTGGTGATGGCAAATGGCGCCAGTACCTCGAAAGAAACTGTAATGCCCAGGTAGCCACTGATAATGGTGCGCCAGAAGGCACTTACACCACAGTAGTTCAGTTTGTAGTGGATAAAGAAGGAAATATCAGTGATGTTAAGAGCGATGACCAATCATGGTTACGGTATGGAAGAAGAAGCCATGCGGGTAATCAAAAAAGGTCCTAAAGTGGGAACCAGCTGTTCAAAATGGCCGCCAGGTAAAAGCTTATCGCAAACAACCAATCACCTTCCAGGTAACGGGTGAGTAAGATAAAAGTTTAATTTATAAAGTCCCTTCAGTTACTACTGAAGGGACTTTTGTTTTTACAGGTTGCTCAATCAACTCTACTTTTGACAAATATGATGAATAAGCTGACAGGATGGGATGATACAATAGTGGCACTGGCAACGCCTCCGGGTGTTGGTGCCATCGGGGTCATACGGCTTAGCGGGGGAAAAGCCATTACTATCGCTAATGAACTATTTCCCTCCAAAGATCTGCAACATCAGGAATCTCATACCTTGCATGTAGGCTTTCTAAAGGATGGAGGAGCCATATTGGATGAAGCGGTCCTCTCCCTTTTTAAGGGGCCTAAATCTTACACAGGCGAAGATGTGGTGGAAATAAGCTGTCACGGCTCACCGTACATTCAACAGCAGGTAATTGATGCCTGTATAAAGCACGGGGCCCGGTTAGCAAAGCCCGGCGAGTTTACGCAAAGAGCTTTTCTGAATGGTAAATTAGATCTGGCACAGGCTGAAGCAGTAGCCGATCTCATAGCATCAAACACTGCTGCCTCTCAAAAAGCAGCACTGCACACCATCAGAGGTGGATTTTCTGAAAACCTGTCGGCTTTGAGAGAAAGGCTTATACGTTTTTCTGCCTTAATGGAATTAGAACTGGACTTTTCACAAGAAGATGTGGAGTTTGCAGACAGAAAACAATTTTATGAGCTGATCAATGAACTGACAACATCTACGAATCAATTGGTGAGCTCTTTTTCATTAGGCAATGTGATTCGCAATGGAGTAAGTGTGGCCATTATTGGTAAACCTAATGCCGGTAAATCAACACTATTGAACAGCTTACTCAATGAGAACAGGGCCATTGTGAGTGACATCCCGGGTACTACACGGGATACAATTGAAGAAATCATAAATATTGATGGTATCCTTTTCAGGCTGATTGATACTGCAGGCATTCGCCGGCATAGTACGGATGTTATTGAAAATGCAGGAATGGAACGCAGCATTGAAAAAATGCGGCAGGCCGACCTGGTACTATATTTACTTGATATTGCAGAAGGAAGACCAGAAGCCGAGAACAGAAAAGCAGAGTTTGATAAACAGAAACTGAATTACCTGCTTGTAGTGAACAAAATAGATGCTTCAGGAGAGGATGCTGCTAAAGAAAAATTCGGCGACCTTGATAAAGTAATATTCATTTCTGCCAAACAGCAATTACATACTGATGTATTAAAAGAAAGAATGGTAGGTGCAGTATTACAAGGGCAGGTGCAAACTGAAAACACCATTATTACTAACGCAAGGCATTACCATGCACTGAAAGAGGTTCAAAAATCATTGGTTGATATAAAGACGGGCCTGGATAGTAACCTTCCAGGCGATCTGTTAGCATTGGACATCCGCCGATGCCTGCATTACCTTGGCGAAATAACCGGTGAAATAACGAACGAGGATCAACTCGATTATATATTCAGTAAGTTCTGTATCGGA
>JBAOHK010000006.1:0-474605 GCA_037045605.1 Chitinophagaceae bacterium
CATTATCTTTTCAACGGTTAATTTATCAAGTTTTTGCTGTGCAAAAGGTGAAACAGAAAGGAGGAGTAAGAAAACGACAATTGTGTTTTTTCTCATAATAGCTGTTTAGGCTATAAATATATTGAGAAAGAGATTAATTATCAGGTGCTTTTCTGTGGGAGGAAAACTGCATTTAATTATTGGGTGCGCCGCTGTTTACCCAACAAATGATCGAATTCTTTTGTGAAGTGGAAAGGCTGCTTCCCTGTGGCATTCTGCCGGATGATACTGCCGTTTTGATAGAGGAAGCGGCAGCAGAGATTTGTGCATAATTGGTAAGGGCCCCGGGGCCATTAAAACTACCTGCAGCATGACAGCCTGAGATATTGCATGAGGACTGTATGATCGGATTTATGTCTGCGGCAAAGGCCTTATTGGTAACGGTGCTGCAATGCTACGGAAGTGCTTCCATCGCTATTATCTTTACTACAGGAGATAGTAATAAATACAGGCAGAGCCAGTATCAGTGCTGTAGCAAAAGCCTTAGTCATAGTTCCTTTTTTTTGTTTAATGATGGTCTCAGATATAGATAAACGGAAAAAGTTTAATATAGTTGCCTCCTGCGTTACTTTAAAGTTTAAAACCTCAGAGTATTTCCGCTACATGGCGGTGTATGTTTTGCGCCAATACTTCCGTAGGAACATCATTTTGGTCGCCGCCAAAAGGGTCTTCAATTTCTTCAGCGATCAATTCGAGGCTTGCTAATACATAAAAAATAAAAGCCACTACCGGGACTACATAAAAGCCCAACTGGAAAACGTAACCGAATGGCAGTGTCATTATGTAAAAGAAAATGAATTTCTTAATGAAAACACTGTAGGAAAATGGGATAGGGGTGTTCTTGATTCTTTCGCAGGCACCACAGATATCTGTGAAGGATTGCAGTTCAGCGTTCAGAAAAAGCAGTTGTTCTCCGGTTATTTTATTCTCTTTGTACAGTTGTTGTATATGCTGGTACATCAGCATGGCAGTTTGATTAGGCACATGCTTTGAATGGTCAATGCTTTGAAAGAGGTGCTTATGATCTTCCTCTTCAAATAATTCAATCCGGGTTTTTTCTTTATGCAAATGATTATGTAAGGCATAGGCATAAGCTGGTATTATCTTTCTAAAGAAAGTCCGCTGGCCTTTTTCTTCTGCTGGTAGTATCGCATTCAGCTTCATGGCAAAATTCCGGCTGTTATTGACCAGGCTGCCCCAGAGTTTTCGGCCTTCCCACCAACGGTCATACGCTGTATTTGTACGGAACACCAATAGCATTGAAATAGCAAAGCCCAGCAATGTGTGCATTACCGGGATATTTCTTACATAGCTTTTGTCTGACAGTTTCCAGTACTCTAATTCTGCCCAGGCGATAATACCTGAATAAATACAAATTCCAATAATTAACGGTAATAGCTGGCGAAAGGTGTCTGCCTTATGAAACCTGAAAATGAAAGTAAACCAGTCTTTTGGATTGTAAGAAATCATGCTGTCAGGCTGTGGAATGTTATTTTAAATCTTTTTCCATCAGGGCAATATTTTTGCTGAATATGCTTTCAGCATCAGCCCATTTTTTGGTTTCTCTTGCCCAAACCTCAAAATTCGCTTTATCTTTTTTGGAGAAATACGAATAAGTAAGATTATACGCTATTTCGGCTTTCATCTTCTTATCATCGCAACTCCTGATACCCTTGGTGCAAGATTCGCTGGCTTTCTCCAATTGTTCTATGTGTATCTGAGCATATGACAATTCTTTATACAGCAGACACTCTTTTGGGGTTCTTACAATGGCTTTTTCAAGCACCATTATCGCATCATTGAATCGCTCCAGTGCATTGTAAGCGAAAGCCAATTCGAACTCTGCATTTTTATACCCGGGGTTCAATTTATATGCTTTTTCAAGGTAGGTGAGTGCTTTTGCTGATTCCCCCCAATGATTGTAAAAGTATCCCCATCGCACCATCCTTCCGACAGAGTCATTTGTCGTTTTATAAATTTCAAGCCAATCCGGCACCGGCAAAAGTTCAAGTTCATCGAATTTTGATTCTGGTATCAAGGCAATTTTTACATTATTAGGTTCTAACCGGTACTTCATTGAAAAAGTGTCCAGTTTTCCCGGTATAAACTTTCCAATTGCATCGATTTTCATAAAACCGGCCAGGTCAAATGTTAAGCCGGCTTGCTCGTCAATGTAAATAAATCCATAAGGATAGGTACTGTCTTTTGTTATAGAGAAAGCGACCCACTTGTCTTCACACTCTACAAACCTTTTATTAAAGTTTAAAGAAGGTTGTGCAGCAGATTTAATAATGTATAATGTACAGAAGAATAACAGGGTTAGTTTACTATTCATTTTTCGGGTTGAAATTTGAGTCCCTAAATTTATAATAAAACCCGGTGTTTTACCGGGTTTTATTATAGTTCAGTATGATTGTAAGATGCTTTTTTGCTTAAGCAATCGTCACCTCCTTATCCAGATACACATCCTGTATCGCATTCAGGATATTCAACACCATCTTTCATTGGTCGCTGGAAAGCTTTGCGGCCGGAGATCAATCCCATACCACCGGCTCTTTTATTTACTACGGCAGTCGTTACTGCTTCTGCCATATCACTTGCACCTGAAGAAGCACCACCTGAGTTAATTAACCCGGCACGGCCCATATAGCAATTGGCTACCTGGTATCGGCAAAGATCAATCGGGTGGTCGGTGGTCAGCTCCTCATAAATGCGTTTATCGTTTTTACCGTAAGCAGACTCTTTAGTGTTCAATGCCAGGTAGCCACCATTATTTTCAGGTAATTTTTGTTTGATGATATCTGCTTCAATCGTTACACCGAGATGATTCGCCTGTCCGGTAAGGTCGGCCGATACATGGTAATCTTTTTCTTTTGTTTTGAAAGCAGGGTTACGGAGATAGCACCAGAGAATAGTAGCCATTCCTAGTTCATGTGCCATTTCAAAAGCTTTGCTAACTTCCTGAATTTGCCTTGCAGATTCATCACTGCCGAAATAGATAGTAGCACCAACAGCCGCCGCACCAAGATTCCAGCTTTGTTTGATGGAAGCAAACATGATCTGGTCAAACTTATTCGGGTAAGTGAGAAATTCATTGTGATTCACTTTCACAATGAAAGGAATTTTATGTGCATACTTTCTTGACATAAATCCCAAGACCACCATAGGTGGTGGCGACTGCATTGCATCCACCTTCAATAGCCAGTTTAATAATATTTTCCGGATCGAAGTAAATGGGGTTTTTTGCAAAAGAAGCTCCGCCACTGTGTTCAATGCCCTGGTCAACCGGGAGGATGGAGAGATAACCAGTATTGGCTAATCTTCCATTGCCTATACATATTCTGTAAGGTTTCGCAGAACCTGTGGATTTCGGTCGCTGTTCGACCCAGATGCGGTCAACAAAGTCAGCCCCGGGAAGGTGCAACTGGTCTTTTGAGATCGTTTTTGACTGGTGGTTGAGTAGATACTCAGCTTTATCGCCAAGCAGGTCAGTTAGTTTTTTTGAAGCCATGAGAAGCAATATTTATCGTTGAAAATTGAGTTTATGTTGCGTTAACAATTGCTCGCAAAGATAGGGATGTGGACAAAAAGTCCATCCCCGGGCAGGATTTAAATTTCTAAATAACCCAGGGTTATTAAGCATTGAGGTTGATGCAATTTAGATATTCAAAAGCTGCTTTAGTAGCTTAATGAACGCCTCTCCACCTTTGCGAAGCCAAATCCGCGGGTGGTAATACTTTTTATTGATCTTGTCATCACCTTCTGAATTACCAAGTTGTCCCTGCAGGTAATGTTAATAGCACCGTAATATGGTGGATTTATTTATCCTGAATTACGAACAGGTGTTAGAGTGTAGAAATTTACTGGTTGGGTTTGCCAAGGTTTTTCTGAACCAGCAGCAGGTTTTTTTGCAGAGTTTGTTTCAATTGTGTTTTTACAATATCACCCATAGATTTACATTTCTCAAAAGCCGAAGTGTTGAAATTGATGTTCAACTCATTTTTTAGTTGTTCAACTTTAGTCCGGGGTGGATATCTCATCTTTCCTCATAATATCCAGCAATAGTTTGATGCGATACCGGGAAGAAACAAGCCGGAATGTGATCATAGTTCTTTCTTCGAACTGGTATTGTTCAATGGATTCTCTATGTCAAGATGAGAGAGAGCCGAGTTCCACAAAAGGATAATTTTCTTTAAAAAACTGTGGCAGGTATAAATTTTTTCTTCCTTCATAGGATTGCTGGTCAAAATCAATACAGCGGATACTGATACTGGTAATCTTCAATGTCCGGAGTTATGCCAATCACAAAATTATAGCTCCGCATGTCACCAAGCAGTCGCACAAAGCAGCGTTCGTTGAATTTGACAAATTCTTTTGCCAGCCGTATTTTATTTGTTTCCGGGTGATCCATCATTTGCCGGATGAAAATATCGCCGGGAATGCCGGGATATGTTCTTCCACTAATGTATCCTTATCGGTATAAAATGTGATGTGATTAGGGGACAGGATATGCTCCAGTTCCAATCCATAAATCCTTGGATGCATCTGGCGATCTTGATATAATAATGGTCATAGTTATCATTGAATTTATTAACGATCCGGATACGAAAGGGATTAGAGTTGCCAAATGTGCAATAATCAACCCTGGCCACATCCAGGTGACTGATAAAACTAAAATCACCTTCTGTTTTTAGAATGGCATAGATCTTTACCAGTCCTTCCCGGATATAATCCCAGTCACGGCTGTCATAAGAAAGTTTTTCCCAGAGAGTGTCTATTGCCGTTCTTGTCTTTGATAGGGGTTGACCAGGTATAGTTGAGCAGGTTTTTATAGGTTACCGGCAGTTTCACTTCACGGCCATGCAGTTTTGAGGTAATTACGCAAGGGGCTCATTAACCGGGTACATTGGTTTTTTGCGGGAAGGTTTGTCTCCTTCATTTGTTTCCCGGTCGTTTTTGTTTTCGGTAAAACTCATCTCTTAAATAATGTATCGGTTTCTAAGATCGATCATTTTATTTGTTGGCGCAAATTCACAAAATATTCCGGGGCCTTCAACAAGCGGCTTCCATACCAGCTGAACATTTCACCATCAACTAACATGACTTTCGTACCGGGTAATTGCAGTTTGCAACTCATCAATATGTTTTTGCTGGAAAGGGTAGGGCTCTGATGAAAGCAGCAGCAGTTCACGATCTCATGTGCTTTCATTTCGTCAATACTCCATTTCCGGATATCGTTGTTTGTATGCCTGAAAATGTTTTCAAAACCTGCATGCGTCCATCATCGAATGAATAAATGTATCGCCACCCGCCGTCATGTATGGATTTTGCCAGATCAGGTATAAGCAGTGTCTTTCTTGTCTTGCTACTCGCACTATTCAGCTGGTCAAAAGCTTGCCTGAATTCTGGTGACAATATTTGCGGCTGTTTTTTCTTTTCCTGTTATAACCCCGATCTGTTCAATCATCAGATAAGCATCTTCCAGGTTATTAACATCACTTACCCAGACAGGGTAATTCATTTCTAATTCCTTTATTTGTTCTTTTAGATTCTCTTCTTTGTTGGCGATAATAAGATCGGGTTCTAAAGGATGTATGATCTCCATCTTTACCTGTTTTGTGCCACCGACTCTTATTTTGTTACGAAACCAACCATCCGGGTGGATGCAAAACTTTGTGATGCCAACCACTTCCTCATTTAATCCCATATCAAACAGACAGCTCAGTTTGTGATGGGACAAGAGATATTATGCGTTTTGGGGTATTTATAATGGAAACACTTCTTCCGGTTTGGTCGATAAAAACAGGCATGCAGGAATTTGCTGCAAATTAAGAAATCAATAAACTGTTGTTGAGAATTTGTAAGAGGAGTGTAGCTCTGATGTTCACCGCGCCTCCTGCTAAATTTCTTTAGCAGGAGGGTTCCGGACTTTGAATCTTTTCATTGGATTTGGACACGGTGACACTTGGTCGGTTTTCAAGGATCTCTTTTGGACTTTAGGACGGTTTTTCGAAAAGGACTTTGGATCTTAACTGGTTTTCCTTAGGACTTGGTTTCGGTTTGTTTCTTTAGATATTGGATGATTGGATGACAAAAATAATAGGCAGTTCATTAACATTATAGAGCAAAATAACCCTATTTTTTTACGACGGTATTTACCACATTTATCGTAAAGCAGCACAGGTTTGCCTGCGGAAATGCACAGCATTTGAATCGTAGATTTACGGGAAAAAGGCTCCGCAAACGATGCCAGAGTTGTTCTTGGTCAATTTTAGAGTTTATTGTGTTTAGTTGCCGAGGGATTGTATCACATCGTACTTGGTAACGATATGGAAGTTGCCAGCTTCGTCTTTTGCCAGTACTGCACCATTTTCTTTATTGATAAGATGGCTGAGTTTTTCAACCGGGGTGTCAAAAGATACAACCGGGAAGGAGGGCTCCAGCACTTCCTGCACTTTGGAGTTTTTTATTTCAGGGTTATCGAATATTTTTTGAAACAAACCTCCTTCGCTAATGGCCCCGATCGGGCCACTGCCATTCATAACGGGTATTTGTTCAATATCATACTTTTTCATCAGTTCAACTGCTTCTAAAACAGTCTGCGAAGGTTCTACAGTTATTAAGCGTTTGGTTCCCCTTGCACTTACCACATCCCGGAATGTTTTTACATCAAGAAAGCCTCTTTCAATCATCCATTGGTCATTATAAATTTTGCCAACATACCGGCTTCCATGGTCATGAAAAATGCAGACAACAAGATCATCTTTTTTCAACCGGTCTTTTAATTGCATTAGACCCTGTATGCAACTGCCCGCACTATAACCACAGAACAATCCTTCTTCTTTGGCAAGCTTTCTTGCCATTACCGCACCGTCTTTATCCGTTACCTGTTCGAAGTAGTCAATGACACTCATATCATAATTCTTCGGAACAAAATCTTCACCGAAACCTTCACTGATATAAGGATGCACTTCGTTCATATCAATTTCACCGGTACGAAAATATTTAGTCAGTAATGAGCCATACACATCAATGGCCCATACCTGTATATTGGGATTTTTTTCTTTCAGGTATTTTGCCGTACCAACGATGGTGCCTCCAGTGCCTGCTGTACAAACTAAGTGAGTGATCTTTCCATCTGTCTGTTTCCATATTTCCGGTCCGGTAGTTTCGTAGTGTGCTAACCGGTTAGCCAGGTTATCATACTGGTTCATGTGGTAGGAGTTGGGCACTTCCTTAGCCAGCCTTGCTGCCACACTGTAATAGCTTCTTGGGTCTTCCGGCATTACATTCGTGGGACAAACAATTACTTCAGCACCTACAGCTTTCAATATATCAGCCTTTTCTTTTGATTGTTTATCGGTGGTAACGAAAATGCATTTGTAGCCTTTTACCACGGCAGCCAAGGGCCAATCCCATTCCGGTATTGCCGCTGGTGCCTTCTATAATAGTGCCGCCGGGTTTCAATTTGCCTTCTTTTTCGGCCACTTCCACCATTTTCAACGCCATACGGTCTTTGATGGAATTGCCGGGATTGAAATAGTCAACCTTGGCAAGTACTGTGCAAGGCAGATCTTTAGTGATTTTATTAAGCCTTATAAGCGGGGTATTACCTATTGTTTCGAGAATATTGTTCTTAATGTCCATAGTAAACTTTTTCTGGCGCAAAGGTAAGTTTTTAGAGTCAGTGCATATACAAAAAAGCCCTTCTGAAAACAGAAAGGCTTTGACCGGACTTAATGATATTGCATCATCAAGCTTCTTTTCTGAATTGTTTTCTTTTAGTGTTTAAATAGTTGTCCAGCAAGAACAGCCCAATCACTACATTGATCATCATAAAAGCATTTACCCAGGTATTATCGAAGAATTTGCTAAAATCAATTTTTCCGATTTTTTTTGATATGTCAGATTCCTCACCGCTGGTAAAAGTCATCTGTCCAAAACCGTAAATAAGAAAACCCACAAACATGGCAATAAAGAAAAAACCAATTCCCCATATGATCTTTTTATTGATATAGGATTTAGTGGCAGGTGCAATATGCAGTTTCGAAATCTCCTCCATTACATTTTTGCTGAACCGCATGGAAGGGGCTTCCAGTTGGGAGGACTTTAGTAAATCATTTACTTGCAGCAATTCATTATACTTTGTCTTCCATTCAGCATTGTTTTGTAATAGCTGTTCGATCACTGTCTTTTCCTCAGCAGAAACAGTCCCGTCAATGAAATTCCAGAGACGTTCCTCTATACCCCCAGCCCCTGAAGGGGAGTTTTTATCGTTTTGATTCATCTTGACCTCCTTTTATTAAAAAATCTTTAATTAAGATATTTTACTTCTTCAGCAAAATATGTTTCCATCTTTTCTTTTAGTCTTGTTCTTGCCCTGTGCAACCGAACTTTTGCTGTATTTGTTTCAATACCCAATATCTGCGCCGTCTCCTCCAACGACTGCTCGGCCTTGTAAAAAAGGGTGATTATCTGGGCGTCATCGGGGTTTAGCAGGTTTATGGCCTCGTTAACCATTGCTAATTTCGACTTTTGCTCGATCATATTAGCCCTCATCCCTGAATCCAGGCTGTCTGCCGCTTCAAAAACCCTCTCGGTATCCAATGAATGAACATCCAGTCTCTTTTTCCTCAAAAAGCTGATACAGGTATTGTTTACAATTGTATAAAGCCAGGTGGTGAATTTGGAAGCCCCTTTAAAATCAGCCAGGTATTTATAAGCCTTGATGAATGCGTCCTGTGACACCTCCTCAGCATCCTCCCTGTTTTTCACTATCCTGAGGGAGAGGGTAAAAACATAGTTCTGGTAACGGGTTACCAACTCCGCCATAAGCATTATGGTCACCACTTAGCACTTTGCTAATGATTTCATTATCATTCAGTCCGGTAGACATCCTGGTTATAAGACTACATGATAATCAGTTAGGTTACAATACAAGTTACGGTTATTTGCTGCTCAACCCCTAAAGGGGAATAGGGAAGTTACCAAACACCTGTAACCTGAATTGGCCGGGTGTAGTCATAGTTTCTGCAGGCCAGTTCCGGCAAATTATTTAAACCTGTAACCTCGTTGAAAAAAGAGGAGTCATATGGGAACAGCAGAACAAAAATTACTTAATAATAAAAATTACAATTATGAACGGAGCAGAAGCAATAGTACCCGTAACCATGTTTGCAGGTGGATTCGCTATGGTATTTGGTATCTATTATTTAAAAACCCGCCAGAACCTGGCGATGATCGAGAAAGGAATGAACCCCAAAGAGTTTGCCAACAGGCCAGCTCCTTATAAAAACCTGAAATGGGCCTTATTGCTGATAGGGGCTGGACTGGGGTTATTTACAGCCTATTTACTGGACAATTATGCTCTTAATATACGGCCATATGACCATGGCGGCAGAAATGTTCCCATATACTTCTCCCTGATCGCTATTGGTGGTGGTCTTGGCCTGTTCGGCTCTTATAAAATGGAAAAGAAATGGTGGGATGAGAATAAAGACAAAGTATAACCAGTGAATAGCACACACCTTATCCAAAGCAGTTCCTTATCCGGAGCTGCTTTATTTTTTTTCGATCGTTTTAAATTGTTCCATCAACTTATCTTTTTTAGCGTCAATCAGTTTTAAGAAGTCAGGTGTCGGCTCAAAAATGATTATGCACCGCAGCATCCCTTCATCATAAATTGTTTCAACACCTTTGTTATAATAAATGTGGTCTGCATAATCCATAAAACGGATAGGTATATAGTCCTCACCCAGTATCTGGATACATTCTTCCTGTTGCATAAAAATGGTTATCTTCTCATCCAATAACACATCTTTAGCTACGACATCAGCAGGAGGATAGGATATGATGCCAATATAGTTCAGCTTATTCTCCTTAAAACCTAAGTTATATACAGGGTTTGTTATCAGCATTTCATCAGTAGCCGTAAGGATTTTATCAAAACCCAACACAAACTGAACGAGACTGTCTATCCGGATATCACTGTTGAAATCTTTAAACTCCTGCATCTTCTGGGTAAAATTGGCTTCATTGAATTTTCCAGGTAATATTTTCCTTACCTGTTCTTCCGACATGCCTAATTTAATTTCCCCGAATCCTGAACCAGAAGATGCAATGAAGACCTCATTTTGTTGCGCTTTGCCCGGTAAAAAACCAAATGCAAGTATAATAATGAATAAATACCTCATGATCTGTCGTTTATTTTTTCGATTCTTCTAACGCCTTTTTGAATGTATTATCTTCTGCATTGAGTACCTGGTATAAGCCTGCATTTCTCCATTTATATCTTGCCAGTAAAGCTTTTAGCCTTTGTTGCAGTAATTCTTTTTCCTTGCCGGAAATAGTTTTCAATTTCAGTGAGTCAGGTGCGTCATTGATGATAGTGTTCAGCATATCAGCCGCATTGAAACGACTGGCATAGTCTGAAGCAGTTGCATATTGCTCTATCTGCTGTTTGTGTTGCAGATAATAGGTGTAAACGTAATTAGTGAACTTGCCCTCACTTAAAAGCCGCAGTATTTTTTGCTGGATGCTGCTGGTATCAACCGGCACAAATACTGTTGGGGTAATGCCATCGCCGCCAAATAAGGTGTCTTTACAACTGGTTGTGAATTTTTGCCCGCCATTATGGTTTTTCAGTGAGTCAACCGATATCATTTCCCCACTTTTAAACCGTTCCCACATTTCATCCAAGTATACTTTCTTTCCTTTTTCATACGACCGCTGAATACTGCGGCCCAGCGGTGTGTAGTATCGGGCAATGGTCAGACGGATGGCTGCACCATCACTTAAGGGATATTGTTCCTGTACCAATCCTTTACCAAAAGTTCTGCGGCCAATAATCGTAGCTCTGCACCAGTCCTGTAAAGCACCAGCCAATACTTCGCTGGCACTGGCAGACAATTCATCAACGAGTATGATAAGCTTTCCCTTTTCAAACAATCCCGGTCTTTTGCATCGGTATTCTCTTTTCTTACTGTTCACACCCTGGGTATAAACAATCAGTTTGTCTCCATCTAAAAACTCATCTGCCATATCTACGGCTTCGTTCATAAAACCGCCACCATTTCCCCGCAGGTCATAGATAAGGCTTTTCAAGCCCTGCTTTTGCAGGTTTTCCATGGCCTGCATAAATTCTTCATAGCTGTTATCGGTGAACTTATTTAGCTTAATATAACCGGTTGTTTTGTCAACCATATATGCGGCGTCAACAGATGGAACAGGAATAGTACCTCTTGTAACCGTAATACTTTGTGCCTTATCTCCCCTTAAAATCCGCAGTACAGCTTTTGAACCCCTTTCTCCCCGGATATATTTTTTGATGCTGTCAACATTAGCAAAATTTTTTACCAGGGAAATATCATTTACAGCTAATATTTTATCACCTATTTGCAAACCAACCTTATCACTGGGGCCGTCCGGGATTACATAAACGACATTGACCGTATCGCTGAAAATATTAAACTCAACACCGATACCTTCAAAATTGCCTGCAAGGTCTTCATTAGCGGCCTTCAGATCAACTGGGGGCAGGTAAACAGAGTGTGGATCAAGCTCCGTCATCATTTCCTGTATGGCCCTTCCTTCCAGTGAATCAAGATGAACAGAATCTACATATCTCATTTTAATAAGGTCGATAGCCTCCTGCAATGTGCTGCGGCTGTTGGATGCAAAAAACCCTTTTGTATTACCACTATGGCTGCCCAACTTGTAGCCAAAAAGCATTCCTACTATCATCACTAATGAGAAAAGCAACGGGAGCCAGGTCTGTAATTTTTTATTCTCCATCATAATCCTTAATTGTGTAATTTGACGCAAAATACTGGATTTGAACGTAACAGGAAGTTGCATTCATCCAATTCAACAATTCTTTATGCCGGTTGTAAAACTGATTGCCGACAGCGGGGCTACGAAAGCAGAATGGTGCCTGGTTAATAATGGAAAAAAGAAGACTGTTTTTACTCAGGGTATCAGTCCATATTTCCTCAATACTGAACAAATTACTGAACTGTTGCTGAAAGAGCTGAAGCCAAAACTGAAAAATATAGAGGTAGACGAAGTTTATTATTATGGGACCGGTTGTGCTAATCCCACTAATGCAAAATCTGTAAAAAAAGCTATCAGTAAAGTTTTTGCTGGCGCAAAAGCGGATGTTACTCATGATCTGATGGCAGCAGCAAGAGCATTATGCGGAAGACAAAAAGGAGTGGCCTGCATACTGGGAACAGGCTCCAATTCCTGCTATTACGATGGAAAGAAAATTGTAAAAAATAGTCCGGGCCTTGGTTATGTGCTCGGGGATGAGGGCAGTGGTGCTTATTTGGGTAAAAAAGTGATTCAATATTACCTGTATGGCACATTCGATGATGAATTAAGAGGCCGGTTCGACCTTACTTACACTACTAATACTTGCAGAAATACTGGAGAATGTATATAAGAAACCACTACCGAACCGTTACCTGGCCAGCTTTGCGAAATTTCTGGCCGATAACCGGGGGCATTACATGATCGAAAACATTATTGAAGACGGCCTGAACGATTTTTTCTTTAACCACTTATGCAAGTACCGGGAAACCTGGACTTTGCCTGTTCATTTTGCAGGCAGTGTCGCATTTGGTTTTAGAGATGTATTACAGCAACTTTGTAATAGTTACGAATTTGAATTGGGCAAAGTAATGAAGAACCCGATGGAAGGATTGGTAGCTTATCACAGTTAAACGAAAGGAAGCATGGCATTCGAAAAAATAACAGAACAACCAAGTAATCACCGTCACCTTGAAAAAAAGTCAGTGGTCGAGTTGATAACAAGTATCAATAAGGAAGATCAAACTGTACCAGCAGCCGTGGAAAAAGCAATACCACAAATAGAAAAATTGACCGAAATGGCAGCTGATAAGATGCTGATGGGCGGCAGGATGTTTTACATTGGTGCCGGCACAAGCGGAAGATTAGGGATTGTAGATGCCAGTGAATGTCCGCCTACTTATGGCGTCCCATACGGCCTTGTAATCGGTATAATTGCCGGAGGTGAAAAAGCTATTACAACGGCTGTTGAATTTGCAGAGGATGATAAAGAGCAGGGTTGGAAAGACCTGTTGGAGTATAATGTTAGCGATAAAGATGTTGTCATCGGTATTGCAGCCAGCGGCACTACGCCATACGTAATTGGGGCTCTGGAAGAATGCAGGAAAAGAGGAATTATTACGGGAAGCATTTCCTGTAATCCAGATTCGCCGGTAAGTGCAGCAGCTGATTTTCCGATTGAAGTAGTGGTGGGGCCTGAATTTGTAACCGGCAGCACCCGAATGAAAAGCGGCACGGCACAGAAACTTGTACTCAATATGATCTCAACTACTGTAATGATACAACTGGGCAGGGTAGAGGATAATAAAATGGTGAATATGCAACTAACGAACGATAAGTTGGTGGACAGGGGAACCAAAATGCTTATGGAACGGGTAAAGATGACGGATTATGATAAAGCGAAAGAACTGCTCTTAAAATATGGCAGCGTTAAAAAAGCAGCTGATTCTGCTGCCAGATGATTTGCTTTCTGCCAATTTCTGGCTATATTGTGCTGCTGATTAATACAAGTGGTAAATAACTATACATATTTTGCTTCTTCTGTTGTAATGAATACTATTACAACAACTACAACCACAACAACCCGTTAAGGGTTGTACATCTTCATATCAATACATGGGCAGTTTGCTGTAAGAAGTCGAAAGATTCTTTGTTGGCCTAAATCAGTTTAATAATTCAAATCAGAAATATGCAGGTTTTAAAATTTGGAGGTACATCGGTTGCGAATGCAGAAAATATCAACAAGGTTATTGCGATTGTAAAAGAAGCTATAAAAAAAGACAGAACGATTGTTGTTGTATCGGCCCTTGGCGGAATAACAGATCTTTTGCTGGGTGCGGCAGCTTTGGCGGCAGAAGGTGATGAATCCCATAAGGAGAGGCTGGCAACAATTGAGCAACGACATTTTGAAGCAGTAAAGCAATTAATACCTGTAGCACAGCAAAGTCAGTTGCTGAGTTTGGTAAAAAAAACATGCAACGAAATAGAAGATATTTGTAATGGTATCTTTTTGCTGCGGGAATTAACGCCCAGGTCAAAAGACAGAATCGGCAGCTATGGAGAGTGGCTTTCATCGAAGATTATTACTGCGAAATTTACTGCCGATGGGATATCAGCAACATGGAAAGATTCAAGAGAACTGATCATTACCAATTCCAATTACACTGCTGCTGAAGTTGACTTTGCTGTGACTGATAAAAAGATAACGGATTACCTTTCTGCCGATACATCTTCTTTATACATCATGCCCGGGTTTATTGCAACTGATAAAAACGGCATCACTACCACATTAGGAAGAGGGGGTTCTGATTACACAGCCGCCATCATTGCTTCTGCCATGAATGCAAAAGTGCTGGAGATATGGACTGACGTAAGTGGCATGATGACCGCCGATCCCAGGCTTACCATCAATGCCCGTATAATTCCAAATATATCATACCAGGAAGCAATGGAACTATCACATTTCGGGGCTAAGGTGATTTATCCTCCAACCATTCAGCCAGTAATGAATAAGGGAATCCCGGTATGGATCAAAAACACATTTGCACCAGCTAACGAGGGAACACTTATAGAATCTGTTGCTCACGGAAACGGCAACATTGTTCGTGGCATTTCAAGTATCAATAATATTACTCTCATCAGTCTTGAAGGAAGCGGAATGATCGGTATACCCGGATTTTCAAAAAGATTATTTGAAGCGCTGAGCAGCGAAAAAATCAATGTAATCCTTATTACGCAAAGCTCTTCAGAACATTCTATATGTGTTGGTATTGATTCTGGTTTGGCAGATAAGGCTAAGCAAGCCGTTGACACTGCATTTGCCAATGAGATCGCTTTACAAAAAGTTGAACCGCTAAAAATTGAAACGGGGCTTTCAATTGTGGCATTGGTGGGTGAGAGTATGAAAAATCATACTGGTGTTAGTGGCCGGATGTTCAGTGCTATGGGAAGGAATGGGGTAAACATCAGGGCCATAGCACAGGGTTCTTCTGAGAAGAATATTTCCTCGGTTATTGCGACCAAAGATGTTCGCAAAGCCATCAACGTATTGCATGAAGAATTTTTCGAAACCACTTATAAGCAGGTTAACTTATTTATTACCGGTACAGGAAATGTTGGTGCAAAACTATTAGGGCAACTGCAACAGCAATTAGATTTTCTGTTGGAACAAATGAACTTGCAGGTAAAAGTTGTTGGTTTAAGCAACAGCCGAAAAATGCTGATTGATGAGGAAGGAATCAGCCTGGATAGCTGGAAAGAAAAATTGAACACAAGCGAAGCAGCAGATCTGCAAAAATATGTGGATGAGATTATCAGCCGCAATCTTCGCAATTCCATTTTTGTTGATATGACTGCAAATGATAAAGTGGCAACAGTTTATGACCAGTTGTTAGAAAAAAGTATTGCTGTTGTAGCCTGTAATAAAGTAGCGGCATCATCTGCTTACAAGAACTATAAGAAACTAAAGGACCTTGCAAGGGAATATAACAGCCAGTTCCTTTTTGAAACGAATGTGGGAGCCGGGTTGCCGGTGATTGCAACATTAAATGACCTGGTACATAGTGGTGACAGGGTTCATAAGATTAAAGCCGTGCTAAGTGGTACACTTAATTTTGTTTTCAATAATTATGATGGCAGCCGTTTGTTTGCTGACGTAGTGAAACAAGCACAGGAAGAAGGTTACACAGAGCCGGATCCCCGTCTTGATCTTGGTGGAACAGATGTGATGCGAAAGATCATGATACTGGCGAGGGAAGCAGGTCAAAAAATTGAAATGGATAATATCGTAAATAACTCTTTTATGCCGGCCAGTTGTATGCAGGGAACTGTTGAAGATTTTTACAGGGAGATGGGAAAAGAGGAAGCACATTTCAAAAAATTACTGGATAATGCAAGCGCAGCAGGCTGCAAACTAAAATTTGTGGCTTCGTTTGACAACGGCAAAGCGTCTGTGGGTTTACAACATATAGATCCAATACATGACCTTTACCATTTATATGGAAAGGACAATGTGGTTTTATTTTACACAGACAGGTATAAAGAGCAACCGTTGGTAGTAAAGGGAGCCGGGGCAGGGGCTGAGGTAACTGCCAGTGGCGTATTTGCTGACATCATCCGGGCCTCAAAAGTTTAGTATGAAAAAAGTAATTGTACATAGTCCCGGCACCGTAGCTAACCTTGTTTGTGGGTTTGATATACTTGGCCTTGCATTAAATGAACCGTATGATGTGATGGAACTTACATTACTGAACGAACCGAAAGTCATTATTCATAACAGGGATAAATTCAATCTGCCAACCGAGGCTGAAAAAAACGTGGCGGGTGTGGTATTGTTGTCGATTATAGAAAAAATGAATAATACTATCGGATTTGAACTAACAATTGAAAAGCATATTAAACCCGGGAGCGGAATTGGTTCCAGTGCTGCCAGCGCAGCCGGAGCTGCAGTGGCAGCTAATTATTTACTCGAAAATATTTTCAGCAATGATGAAGTAGTGCAGTTTGCCATGAATGGTGAGAAGCTGGCATCTGGAGTAAAGCATGCAGATAATATTGCACCCTGTATTTTCGGCGGTGTCAGCCTCATCCGCTCCATTCACCCATTGGATATTGTTTCTGTTCCTGCGCCGGATATGTTCGTTACAGTAGTACATCCGCAAATTGAAGTAAGAACTTCTGATGCAAGGCAAATATTACGGCAACAGGTGTTGCTGAAAGACGCCATTAAGCAATGGGGAAATATTGCCGGGTTGGTTACAGGGTTTATGAAGAACGATTATGACCTGATCGGTCGTTCCTTAGAAGACGTAATTATCGAACCTGTACGCAGTATCCTAATTCCGGGCTTTGATGAAGTAAAAGCCAAGTGTAAAGAAGCCGGGGCTTTAGGAGGAGGTATCTCTGGTTCGGGGCCATCTGTTTTTATGCTGAGCAAGGATAGGATAACTGCTATATCAGTTGAATCAGTAATGAAAGACGTTTATAACAGAATCGGTATTGAGTATAATACTTATGTCACGACTATAAATCATAAAGGAGTTGAGATACTATAGCACAAACAGGCAATCACCGGTAATTGGCTTTAAAGAAGCTACTATTAAAGGTCAGGCTCCGGATAAAGGGCTGTATTTCCCTGAGCTAATTCCTCAAGTCGAGAAAAGCCTTATTAGTCATATAAATAATTATTCCAACGAAGAGATCGCCTTCAGAGTTATTAAGCCTTATACCGGAAATGCAATACCGGATGAAAGACTTTTCCAGATTGTATGCGAAACAGTCAGTTTCCCGATTCCGTTAGTGAAAGTAAATGAAGCGATTTCATCGCTTGAATTATTTCACGGCCCAACACTTGCATTTAAGGATGTTGGTGCGAGGTTTATGAGCCGGTGCCTTGGTTACTTTGTAAAAGATGAGGCAAGGAAGATTACAGTGCTAGTCGCTACGTCGGGGGATACAGGTGGTGCTGTTGCGAACGGATTTTATGATGTGGAAGGAGTAGAAGTGATCATTCTTTATCCTTCAGGTAAAGTAAGCCCCGTACAGGAAAAGCAGTTAACCACACTTGGAAAAAATATCCATGCTTTAGAAGTAAAAGGGACCTTTGATGATTGTCAGCAAATGGCAAAGCAAGCTTTCACAGATGCAGATATCAATAAAAAACTGTTCCTGACTTCTGCAAATTCAATTAATGTTGCAAGATGGCTACCACAGCAGTTCTATTATTTCTTTGCATATAAACAATGGGGTGATAAAGCTAATCCGCCGGTTATTTCAGTGCCCAGTGGAAATTTTGGAAACATCTGTGCCGGGATACTGGCAATGCAATCGGGCTTGCCGGTAAAACATTTTATTGCTGCCTGTAATGTGAATGATGTAATCACGGAATACCTTAGCTCACAACAATTAAACCCGAAACAAGCCGTTACAACACTGTCCAATGCAATGGATGTTGGTAACCCGAGTAATTTTGTACGCATACTGGAAATTTTCAAACATCAGTTTCCGGACATGAAAAAGAAATTGATTTCATATACTATAACTGATGAGGAAACGAAGGAAACCATCCGCAATGTTTTCAACACTTATAATTACGTACTCGATCCTCATGGAGCAGTTGGTTTTCTTGCATTGCATCGCCACCTGGAAAATAACTTCGGACAAAAAGGTATGTTCCTGGAAACTGCACACCCTGTCAAGTTTCCTGATGCAGTCAGAGCAAGTACAGGCAGAGATATCGGGATACCGACAGTTGTGAAGTTGATGATGCAAGAGGAGAAAAAGAGCCATGTGCTTAGCCCGGTTTTTGCAAACCTGAAAGAATACCTGCTGGGTTAAACCGTCATGCTGTATAAACTTAATGCACAAAGAAGACAGAAAAGCCTTTTTTACTTTTCAATATAAATCGGTATTTCACCTATATTTTTTTAAGTGTTTAACCTCATTTTAAAAAAACCTAAGTAATAATACTATTTAAACCTGGAAGTTTTTGCTTTTTTCGAACTTGAAACCCGGTAGTAATATTATTACCGACTATTAAACAAGCCAATATCCAATCATGAAAAAGAACCTCCTTGTTGCCCTGCTAATGGGGCTATTATCCGTTTATGCCTCCGCACAAGCATGGAAATCGTTTAACATTTTATCAGGAAACCCTAATGCTACGGGAAATGAGATTCGTTTTTTGAATGGCACTACGGGGTGCCTGGGCTCAACCATTGCCACCACCAACGGCATACCTGCGGGTAATAATAACCTGCCTTACGGCGCTGCATTCGACCCCACCGAAGGAAAATTGTATTATTCAAAAGCAGGTACCGTTGCCAACACCAGTGTGTTTAATGTTTATAACAATACTGGTGCTGTTGCCACTAACACTAATCTTGCTACCATCAGCGGCGGTGAATTCTTCCGGATGGGAGTAGGGCAGGATGGTAACGTGTATGGAACAATAACGGCGCTGGTAATACAACTTTCTGCCAGTGCTCCCCGTATAGATATACATACGGTGAAGCTGACCCGTTACAACCCCTCTACCAACACTTTTACTGTGCTGGGTAATATCCAATGTCCCGCTGCCTATGCCAGCACCATGCCGGCACCTTACAATGATGGAAACTATTGGAGTGCCAGTGATGCCACTACAACGCCTTTTTACGCAGCTCAACTGGGCAGCGCCACTTACGGCGACCTTGTAGTAGCACCTGACAATACTATGTACATGACGATCGGGAAAAAAATGATCCAGATACCCAACTATCAAACTATAACCGGTACCTCGCTTATACCCAGTGCAGAAGTAGGTAATATTTTACCAACCGGAGTAGGATTCAATTTTACAACACAAGGTCCCGGTACATATGGTATCAGCTGGGATTATACCAACAGCAATATCCTGGTGATCAGCAGCCGCTCATCAGATGGTTCAGATGGCAGCTATAATGTAAACCCTGCTACTGCTGCCTTGGTTGGTTCTTTCCGTGTCAACTGTCTTGCCACACCTACATCTGCCAACTTTGCCGACCTTACCAGTATTATCAGTTCTGTAGGCGTTGCCAAACAACTTACTTCGGTACAGTGGCTGGGTTACAATAACCGCTACCGTCTTACCTATCGAATACGGGTGGAAAATATCGGAACATCTATTCTGAAAAACTTTCAGGCTACTGAAAACCTCAGTACTGCCTTTCCCGCTTTAACTATTTCAAATGTATCAGTGGCTTTCGCCAACAACCCTGCCAACCTTCAATTGAACGCTGGTTACACCGGCACCGGTACCAACACCCTGTTCAGCGGCACCCGAACCCTTTATGGAGCATTATACAATGGTATTGACTTAAACGGCGGTGCAGGTAACATAACTGCAGGCTCAAACTTTGCTGTGGTTGACATCACCTTTGATGTGGCAGGTGTTGCCACCAATGGTACTACTACTTATAATAATACAGCTACGGCTACCGGAACAGCCTTCGATAATACCACGGTAACTGATAACAGCGATAATGGCACCGCAGTAGAAACTGGCACTGCCAATCAAAAGGCAGATGATGCAGGTGAGGGTGATCCCACACCGATACGTTTTGGCAGTACCGTAAGTGGTACGGTTTGGAATGATATTAATAACAGTGCAAACAATACTTTGTCGAATATTTTTACTGCCGGTGAATCAGGAACCAATGCTGGTGGCCTGAATGCCATACTGGTTGATCCGGTAACTAACCTTGTAATAGCTTCGGTACTTGTGGCAGCAAATGGTACTTATTCCTTTACGAATGTGCCATCTTTTGCCAACCTGCAGGTGATACTTAGTACTACTGCAGGAACGGCGGGCAGTGCACCCCCGTCTACAAGCCTGCCTTCCGGCTGGACCGCCACTTCACCCATTCTCACCAATACAACGGGTGATATCAATACCGGTACTTACAATGCAGCGGATGCCACCCGTTTTGGAGCAACCGATGATCCTAATAATGATTTTGGTATTCAGCGTACTCCTGAATCTGCTTTCAACTTGCAGGTATCTCAACCAAACACATCTGGATTTATCAACTATAACGTTCCCGCATCGGCCTTTCAAACAAATAATGTGGGTGTTACACCCAATACACAAGACTATGACGGGGGTACTGTAAACAGCATCCGTATTACAGCTTTTCCCTCCAATACGAATACCATTACTATCAATGGTATAGTATATATCAACGGCGGCACTTGTCCACCAGCCACCACCTGCATCACCTGGCCGGGTGCCGGTGTTACCATTCCATACACCAATGGCGTGGGACCCTCCGTGCCGATATTGGTAGATCCGGTTGGAAACCTAACTATTGATGTAGTTATTCCTTTTGTAGCTATTGATAATTCAGGCAAAGAAGATCCAACACCCGGCTCGGTTACTTTGCCTTTCTCGTCTACCTTGCCAGTAACGTTACTTTCTTTTACCGGGAGCACATCTGGCAGTACTTCACTATTGCGTTGGAAAACCGCCAATGAACAATCATTAAAGCAGTTTGAACTGGAATGGAGTACAGACGGAACTCAATGGCAGCAGGCAGGAGTAACACCTGCACTGGGAAGCGGTGCGAATAATACAGATTATACATATCAGCACATAATGACTTTTGGCGTAAATTACTATTATTATCGTCTTAAGATGGTTGATATTGACGGACGTTATACTTACAGTTCAGTGCTGAAACTGAGTATTGATGATATAAAGAGGTTGGTAATGTATCCAAACCCCGCCGATGGAATGATTACGCTGGTGCTTCCATCTGGAAGAGAAGCAGCCGTCAGTATTATCAGCACTAGCGGCAATGTGGTATACTTTACGAGAACTGCTGCTTCATCTGTAAGCATTAATATCAGCAACCTCGCTGCTGGTTTGTACAGTGTAAGGATTGAGCAGGATGGGAAGGTGTTTTCTGAACGGTTGATTAAAAACTAGGTAACATTCATACTCTGAGACAAGAGCGGCTTCTGAACATGGCCGCTCTTTTTATTCCTGCGTATCTTTGCATTCAGTATGCAGGATATAGAACCTTTTTATAACTGGCGGCATATTTACATAAGCGAAGAAGATCAGCGGTCACCTTTCTTCGGAAGAACTTATTCCGAATTTGAATTTTCGCAAACTGTATACAATTATTATATTCATCCGCAATGGGATGATTTTGGCAGCCGGACCTTGTATCTGAAAATTTTGTTGGCGGATTATGAGGAAAAATATGCCATCATTGAAATGATAGGAGAATGGAATGATGCTATTGAGAATGATATTATGGAGTTAAAAAGGGAGGTGCTGGAAAAATTTATGGATGAAGGTATTTATAAATTCATCCTGATTGGAGAGAATGTACTCAACTATCACAGTGACGGCAAAGATTATTATGAGGAATTGTATGAAGATGTGACTGATGCCAACGGGTGGGTAGTTTGTTTAAACATGCCGGAGCAAACTCAATATGATTTTAAACATGCCCGGCTGAACAGGTATGTAGAGTTAATGGAACTGGCTAATTGGAGAACTTATAAACCATTTCACCTGTTTAAGAAGATTGACAATGAATTGATGGCAAGATTGGGTAATTGATCTCTTTTAATGAAACTTAGGATAACTTTTATCATTTAAAACTTTTGTCAGTTTTTGGTCATCCGGTAGTATTTTTGCAGAAATAGATAACTCCCCTAAGAACGACGCTTATGAAATGGTCTGAAATGTTCACTTCCTCGATTGGTAAAAAGTGGGTGATGGCTTTGTCGGGTATTTTTCTGATTCTCTTTCTAATTGTGCATGTGGCCCTCAATGCCTGTATATGGGCGAATGATGGTGGCGTAATGTTTAATAAAGGTGCCCATTTTATGGGATCCAATATTGTGCCCCGTATTCTTGAAGTAGGGCTGATGGCCGGCTTTCTTCTTCATATCATACAGGGAATTATGCTGGAAATGCAAAACCGGGGCAAACGTAAAAAAGGTTATGCAGTGTCAATGGGTAATAAAGGAAGCAAATGGTATAGCCGGAGTATGGGACTACTGGGAACACTGATTCTGATCTTTCTTATCATTCATTTGTCTCATTTCTGGATTCCCAACAGAAGCAACCAGGGCTGGTTGTTAGGCGAGGAAATTAACCTGTACGACAGAATGAGTGAAGTATTCCAGACAGAATGGATAGTGATTGTTTATGTATTAGGATGCATTTCTCTGTCATGGCACCTGGTGCATGGTTTTCAAAGTGCATTCAGGACATTAGGCGTTACCAATAAGAAATATTTATCATTATTGAATGTAGTGGGTATCGGGTTCTCAATAATAGTTCCGCTGGCATTTGCGCTGATGCCGGTAAGCTTTTATTTAGGCTGGCTTAAATAACTTAAACAGAATAATTAGCAAATCATTATATCAAAGTAATCAGAGGTTATGTTGGATTCAAAAATTCCCGCCGGAAGATTAGAAGATAAATGGACAGATTATAAAGGCCATTGTAAACTCGTTAACCCCGCTAACAAAAGGAAACTGGAAGTGATTGTAGTAGGAACCGGGCTTGCCGGGGCTTCCGCCGCTGCATCTTTAGGCGAACTTGGTTATAAAGTAAAAGCATTTTGTTTCCAGGATTCTCCAAGAAGGGCACATAGTATTGCAGCGCAAGGTGGTATCAATGCAGCAAAGAATTACCAAAATGATGGAGACTCTGTTTTTCGTTTGTTTTATGATACGGTGAAGGGTGGCGACTACCGGGCAAGAGAAGCCAATGTCCATCGCCTGGCGGAAGTAAGTGCAAATATTATTGACCAGTGTGTGGCGCAGGGTGTTCCGTTTGCAAGAGAATATGGCGGTCTATTGAATAACCGTTCATTTGGTGGTACGCAGGTTAAAAGAACATTTTATGCAGCCGGGCAAACCGGTCAGCAATTATTGATAGGTGCCTACCAGGCTTTAGAAAGACAAGTGGCCCTAGGGAATGTGGAAATGTATAATCGCCATGAAATGCTGGATGTGGTAATGATAGACGGAAAGGCGAGAGGTATTATTTGCCGCAATTTGGTGAACGGTGAACTGGAAAGGCATTTTGGCCATGCTGTGTTATTATGTACCGGCGGATATGGCAATGTATTTTATCTTTCTACCAATGCAATGGGCAGCAATGTAACAGCAGCCTGGAAAGCGCATAAGAAAGGAGCTTTCTTTGGTAACCCTTGCTTTACTCAGATTCACCCAACCTGTATCCCGGTAAGCGGCGATCACCAATCTAAGCTGACGCTGATGTCAGAGTCGTTAAGAAATGACGGCCGTATCTGGGTACCAAAACAAAAAGGTGATACAAGAAAACCAAATGATATCCCGGAAGAAGAAAGAGATTATTATTTAGAGAGAAGATATCCTGCCTTTGGTAATCTTGTACCAAGAGATGTTGCATCAAGAGCAGCAAAAGAAAGATGCGATGCTGGCTTTGGTGTAGGCACAACCAAACAAGCCGTTTATCTCGATTTTAAATACAACCTGATAAATAAATACGGAAGAACGGAAGCCACCAAGCAGGGTATACATAATCCGGATACCGAGACATTGATCCGCCTTGGTAAGGAAGTGGTGAAGGAAGAGTACGGTAATCTTTTTGATATGTATGAGAAGATCACCGGCGAAAATCCATACGAAGTGCCAATGAGGATCTATCCTGCCGTTCACTATACAATGGGTGGCCTTTGGGTGGATTATGAACTGATGACGAATGTAAAAGGTTTGTATTGCCTTGGTGAAGCAAACTTCAGCGATCATGGAGCTAACAGGCTAGGTGCGTCTGCATTGATGCAGGGTTTGGCTGATGGATATTTTGTGATCCCTTACACCATTGGTAACTACCTGGCGGATGAAATTGCTACTAAGCCGATCCCAACCAGTCATGAGGCATTTGAACAAACAGAAAAAGCAGTTGCTGATCGCATCAATACATTAATGAGTATTAAGGGGAACCAGACCGTTGAAAGCCTCCATAAACGTTTGGGTAAGATAATGTGGGAGAAATGTGGTATGGCCCGTAATGCGCAGGGATTGCAGGAAGCGATAACAGAGATACAAGCTTTAAAAAAAGAATTCTGGAGTGATGTTAAGATACCGGGCTCAATTAATGAAATGAACCCTGAATTAGATAAAGCCGGCCGTGTAGCTGATTTTATTGAATTGGGAGAACTGATGTGTAAAGATGCCTTGAACAGAAATGAAAGTTGTGGCGGTCACTTCAGGGAAGAAAGCCAGACTGATGAAGGAGAAGCAAGGCGGGATGACGATAATTATGCTTATGTGGCGACATGGCAATATAAAGGGGAGAGTAATTGGGAATTGCATAAAGAACCGTTGAATTTTGAGGTGGCGAAGCCAACACAACGTTCTTATAAATAATTATTACTAACGAACTATACCCGTTGTTATGGAACATTATATGATGAATCTTACACTGAAAGTTTGGAGGCAAAAAAATGCCAATGAAGCTGGAAGATTTGAAACTTACCCCGTAAAGAATATTTCTTCTGAAATGTCTTTCCTGGAAATGATTGATGTGCTGAATGAAGAACTGATCCGTGATGGCAAAGACCCGATTGCCTTTGACCATGATTGCCGTGAAGGTATCTGCGGTATGTGCTCTATGTATATCAATGGCCGTCCGCATGGCCCATGGGAGCAGAATACCGTATGCCAGCTGCATATGAGAGCTTATAACGATGGTGATACAATAGTGGTGGAGCCCTGGAGGGCAAATGCCTTTCCGGTTATCAAGGATTTGGTGGTTGATCGTTCCGCTTTTGACCGCATTATTCAGGCCGGAGGTTATATTTCAGTTAATACTGGTAATGCAGTGGATGCCAATGTTATGCCTGTTGAAAAAGATAAAGCAGATGCAGCTTTTGCAGCAGCAGCCTGTATTGGTTGTGGTGCCTGTGTAGCAGCTTGTAAAAATTCATCCGCATTGCTGTTTGTGTCTGCGAAGGTTTCACATCTGGCATTATTGCCGCAAGGTGCACCTGAAAGAGAATCGAGGGCTATAAGCATGTTGGCACAAATGGATAAGGAGGGGTTTGGCTCCTGTACCAATACCGGAGCCTGTGAGGCTGTATGCCCAAAAGGAATTTCTATTGAGAATATAGCCAGGTTGAACAGGGAGTATATGCTGGCGGCGTTGTCATCAGACAAAAGTTAATCTACCGGATCAGTACAACAGTACCTTTCAATTCGATTGTCTTATCTTTTCTATCAGTTATTTTTAATAGCCATACATAGGTGCCGGTATCTAGCGGAAGCCCTTTTAGGGTTCCATCCCAGCCCTTATCTTTTTCGGCAGTTGAAAAAACAGCATCACCCCAACGGTTAAATATGGTAAACCTGTTAATAGTGTACTGCAAACTAAGAATGGGTTTAAAATTATCATTCCGGCCATCATTATTAGGGGTAAAGGCAGAAGGGATATAAATATCGGTTTTGGGATTTACTTTAATAAAAACTGTATCAGTATCCCTACAACCGGCATTGTTAGTAGCAGTGACTAAATACATGATATCGTCCAGAGGAGTGGCTACAGGGTTGGCAATCGCACTACTGTTAAGCCACCTGGCAGGTTGCCATTGTATATTCGTTCCTCCGCCAGTTACTTGAAGTTGGACCGAATTGCCTTCATCTATTGCCTGGTCAGCAGAAGCCTGTATATCAATACTGGTATAATCAAATAAAATGCTTACAGAGTCATCAAGACATTCAGTATTAGTACTCACTTTTAATTTTACGGTGTAATTGCCGGGAGTGGTATAGGTATGCACCGGATTTGGATCGGAAGAGAAATTGCCATCTCCAAAACTCCAGCTATATTGTAACGGAACTTCTGGAAATTGGGTAGATGTATTCTCAAACCTTACATAGCCGGAATCACAATTGTGTATAATATTGAAGGCTGCTTTTGTTATAAGGCCAGCAGGAAAAATGAATTTTGTTCTTTTGATAAAACCGCATAAAGCTGCCGGTGTAATCGTCAGCCTCACAGTATAGAGATTACGGATATCAGCAAAGACATGTTGTGGGTTTTGCAGCGTTGAGTTGCCCCCATCTCCAAAATCCCAGGACCATGATACAGGGCCTGCCAGGCTTGTATGTCCATTGAATTGAACAAGGCCGGCACAAGTATCAAGTATCTGCACATCAAAATAGTTTTTCATGTCAACAGACATATCATTAACAAAAGAAGGCATGTTAAGACTGCCGAAATTCCCAAGCAAATCAACTTTTTTTACTTGAATGCTGCAAGCTATCCCCGGAGCATTTGGTTTGCTTATAACACTAAGGAGGGAGGTCTGATCGCTTAAATATATTTTTTCATCAGGTGCCAGTTGCAATCCGCATAAAGCTGGTGGGGAAGGTAGGACTACAGCAGAAGCAATCACCTGGGCTGTAGTCGGTAATTTGCATTGAAACTGGTCAATTTCACCCCCATTAGCTTTAGTCAGGTAAAGAAGTTTTGAATCAGGAGAAAATTCACAGGAAAAATAACGGTATTGTCCTGCATTGACCATTTTAGGATTAGAGACCATGCCTGTCGAATTATCGAAATCAAATAACTGGAAAAAATTAGCAGCGTTTGAGCCATCATTATTTGGGAAGTGCGTCTGGCATAATTGTTCGCCATCAGGACTTACTTTCATCACACCTGTATTCATACCTTCATATTGATTCAGTATAGCACCCGTTGCAGATATAACTGGTGAAGCCTGAAGACCAGTACAGGTCAATAACCATGACCTGAATATGTTAGAGCTGCTGTCATTTGTAATAATCCATACATCAATGCCATTGGCATGCCGGGCAGCAGTAAGCCGCTCACTTGAAGGGGCATATAACAACATATTCTTTAATGTAACAGCACCATAACCACCATCCCCGTTCATGTCTACAATTGAATAACGGTAGCCTTTCGCATAATCATTCTCAATTGCATCGGCTGTAAACACATAGTATATGTTTGTGCTATTGGGTAAGGGGACAATAATAGAGGACTGAAAAGCCGATACATGTCCGGCGAGGTTATCGCCATTCAGCATTACCCTGTTAGCCCTGTTATAAATAACATAGCCATTTGTATAAAAGAGTGTTTTGCCCATATCATCACAAATGGACGAACAGCCTTCGGTGGCCACCATAGCACTATTGGTAACAATAGAGGGTACCGGACTTGCTCCTGTTGGTATGAATCTGAGACCTGCGGTGAAACCAAAATTCCAGGTATAGTTTTGTTGGCCCCGGGTGCAGAGGAAGAAAAGTAGACAAGCAATAAGTCCGGGCAGTTTTCTCATAAGTTTATACAACTTAAGTTACAAAAAATCCTTCAGGGTGTTGCTAATCGCAAACACAATAATAGACTTGCTTCAGATACAGCTGTATTCTTCTCGTTTACAACATGATGCCAGCTCTTATTGCCAGAGACCAAAGTGCATTTGCTCTGTATTCTTTCATCAGTATAATATCCGGTCCAAGGAAAAATTTATTATTGATATAATAGCTGGCCTCCAGCCTGCTACCAATATTAAATTGTATGTTTCCATTGTAAATCCCGAGTGCGGGGCCGGCGGTTAGTTTTACACTTGTTTTGTTGAAAGGAATAGAAAAAGCACCGGCAAAAGCATGAATAAAAGTAAAGCCGGGATACTTGTATGGATAACTACTGACCGATTCCTTTTTACCAAAATAGTAAGCGACACCGCCAGTATATGTAAAAGCTATTTTTTTACGTTTTAGTAAGCCAAACCAGTGCGAAGATGGGGAGCAATCAATCCCAATTCCTAAAAAGTGGGTGGAAGAAAAATTTCCGACGGGTGCATTTACTCCCAGAGAAACTGAAATGCCTTTTTCATCGGAAGATATTTTTTTAGAATCGCCTGATTGTGCAAAGCAATAAGCAGTTAATGGAAAAGTAAAAAGCAGGGTCAACAATTTATTTTTCATAGTACAAATTAATCAGCTTTTATTATCATTACCTGATAATCATAAACGTTCCCTTTCTTTCGATTTTTTCACCTGATTTTGTATCTGTAACATTTACTATCCAGACATAAGCTCCCGTGTTCTGCAAAATGCCATTTACTTTACCATCCCACCCAGCACCTCTTTTGGGAGTACTGAACAATTTTTGCCCCCATCGGTTATAAACACCAAATTCCTTCAACTCATACTTTCCGCCAAAGATGGGCCTGATTATATCATTTCTGCCGTCATTATTTGGAGTAAATGCAGTCGGCACATAAATATCATTATACTGGATAACAGTGATATGAATAGAGTCTTCGCTGCTGCAGCCTTCACCGTTTGTAGCGATTACCTTATAGGAAATGCTCTCAAGCGGAGCAGCCACAGGATTTCGAACAGATGGATTGCTGAGCCATTCAGCCGGCGACCAAACAAATGACATGGCCGGTTTGTCAGTCGAAAGGAAAACGGTTTCACCAACAATAATTGTTTGATCGGGTATTGTGCGAATGGTAAAATCTCTTACATCTACGGAACTTAAAACAGAATCATCCATGCAAGACAGGGTTGAACTTATTTTTAGCTTTACAGTATAGTTTCCTGGCTGCGCATAGGAATGGACCGGGTGGATATCAGTAGAAATATTCCCATCCCCAAAGTCCCATACTAGCTGGCCTGATTGTAATGCAGAAAGATTATTAGTTTTATTTATGAACCTGACATAGCCTGAATCGCACCTGACGACGGAACTAAAATCAGGTTTAACCTTAGTAACACCACTCGGTTTAATTTTTTTGGATTTGTAAATAACGCCACAGGAAAAACTTGAACTTATTTTTAATTTCACTGCATATGAGGAGCCGGGGTCAGGGAAGTTGTGAAATGGGTTTTGCAACCCGGATGTTGAACCATCGCCGAAATTCCATTCCCACTGAACAGTTGCAGGTAAATTTGAATAACCATTGAACTGAACACTTCCGGTACAGCTGTCCGCAATAGAATAACTGAATCCATTATCTGTATCATCAGTTGAAACAAAATCATTGATATGCGAAGGTAGGCCAAGGAAAACCGAACCGTTTGTAAGCAATACCTGGTCTTCCCGGAAGTCACATCCAGGCCCTCTCACATCCGGGAAGTTAATTACAGCGAGGCTTAAAGAAGGACGGGCACAATATATCTTTTCATCTGGCGCAAGTTGAATATCGTAATAGGCAGTTGTTGTAACAAAACTGACTCTTGATGTAAGAATAGCGGCCAGAGTTGGCAAAGTAATTTCAAGCTGGTCTATCTTTTTGTCATAGGGCCTTGTGATGTAAAGCAATTTTGAATTCGGTGAAAATTCAAAATGGGTGAATTGTGCGTCCGGAAATGATATCTGCCTTGCATTCGTAATAGTGCCGGATGCATTATTAAAGTCGAACAGTTGTATGAAATTGGGGATGTGAATTGTCTCATCAAAAATCGGGAAATGCGATTGGCAAAGCATTTTTCCATCAGGGCTAACTTTTATAATACCGGTATTGATATCACGGAATTGATTAAGCACAAGTCCAACAGATGAAACTACAGGGGTGTTCAGAATCCCGTTGCATGTTATTAACCAGGAGCGAAAGGTATTTGAGTTATTATCATTTGTGATCACCCATACATCAATTCCATTGGAATGGCGGGCGGCAGTTAGTCTTTCGGAGCAGGAAGGCCACAATAGGGTATTTTTTATAATTACCTCGCCATTACCATTATCTCTTTTGATATTCACCATCGAGTACCGGTACCCGGATAAAAAATCATTTTCTACAGCATCGGTAGTAAAAATATAATAAAGGCTATCATGGCCAGGATGGGGAATGATGATAGTTTGACAGGAGGAAATATTTCCGGCCAGGTTATTACCATTAAGCATTACCTGGTGAAGCTTATTATAAACTGTGACACCGTTAGTATAGAACAATAAGTTGCCATCTTCGTCAGAAATTGAGGCCGATCCTTCATCTGATAACATTTCACTATTACCCAGCGAAAAAGGGACCGGCTGGTTTACCGGGGCAGAAAAACTGAGGCCTGCTTTTCTTCCAAAGTACCAGTTATCATTTTGCTGTGCATTTGCATTTGTAATTGAAAGCAGGAGCAGGTAAACAAATATTTCAATGATTCTTTTCACCTAAGTTGGTATTTCGATGTATTTCTTAGACATCTTCTTATCAAAATTGCTGCTTTTTACGGGAATTAACAGCATGGGATAACTTTCATGCAATAAAAAGGACGAATTTTACGATTTTGAGTAAAACTCACTGCTTTTGAGTTGGTTAGCAAAGATATTGTGTATCACTTTTTTGGCGCTGTCATCCCTCTGGAGCAGTGCCCAATTCCCTGTCGGCAGCAATGCCACCAGCAACCTGCGTCAAAAGACTTTTAAAGTGGAGGCCGACAGCCTGAAAATTGATACAATCAGTATCGTTCCCAACTCTTTTTCAGTTGCCTATGTTTCCCCATCCGATTACCGGCTTGATTTTGTAAAAGCGGTTCTCTACTGGAAGAAAAAACCCGATGTTGAAACCGTTCTTGTTACTTACAGGGTATTCCCATTTCAGTTAAACCCCGTAGCCCAACGCCTGAGTTTTGACAGTGTGATGAATAACTTTTATGTCAAACCTTTTGAATTTAACAAGGGACTGACAAATGCCCAACGGGGAATTTTTGATTTTGGAACATTGAAAGCAGAAGGAAGTTTTGGACGGCAAATTGGTTTTGGTAACCGACAAGATGCTGTTTTAAACTCAACACTTAATCTGCAGTTAAGCGGCATGCTTGGTGACAGCATTGAGATACAGGCAGCCATCACTGATAATAATATTCCAATACAACCAGATGGAACCACTCAGCAGCTCAACGAATTTGACCAGGTGTATTTGCAGTTTAAGAAAAGGGACTGGCAGTTGAGTTTAGGAGATATTGATATCCGGCAAAATCAAAGCTACTTTTTGTCTTTTTATAAGCGATTACAGGGAATTTCTTTCCAAACCAGTAACAGGATATCAAAGAATCTTACTTCCAATACGCTGGTAAGTGGTTCTATTGCTAAGGGTAAATTCACAAGGAACTTCATTGATGCGCTGGAAGGGAACCAGGGGCCTTACCGGCTTAAAGGCGCTAACAACGAGATTTTTTTTATTGTACTGGCCAACACAGAAAGAGTATTTGTTGACGGCCAGTTGTTGCAAAGGGGAGAGGACCAGGATTATGTTATCAACTACAACTCTGCTGAGGTAACTTTTACACCCCGGCGAATGATTACAAAGGACAGCCGGATACAAGTGGAGTTTGAGTATGCTGACCGGAATTTTCTGAATGCCAATTTATTCCTGTCACAAGAATTTGAAATAAATAAAAAACTGAAGATCAGGCTTGGGGCTTTTAATAATAATGATGCAAAGAATTCCCAGATAAACCAAAAGCTTGACGACAAGCAGACACAGTTCCTTGCTAATATCGGGGACAGTATACAAAATGCATTGTACCCTTCTGCTGTACTGGACACTTTTGCAGTTGGCAAAATTTTATATGAAAAAATTTACATTGGTCTCGATTCCTTTTATCAATATTCCACCAACCCGGCAACTGCAAAGTATAACCTGTCTTTTGTAGATGTAAAGCAGGGTAATGGTAATTATGTTCCTGATTTTAATGGCGCCAATGGCAAGGTTTACCGCTATGTTGCTCCAGTAGCAGGAGTAAAGCAAGGTCAATATGAACCGGTGCAAATACTGGTTACCCCTAAGAGACAACAGATCGTTAACCTGGGTATTGACTATGCAATCAGCAAGAATACACTTTTAAAAACAGAAATTGCTACAAGTAATAACGACCTGAATACATTTTCCGCAAAAGATAACGGCGATGACAGGGGATGGGCTGCTAAGTTTCAACTGAGCAATGAAAAAATTATACAATCTGCAAAGAGACTTCAGCTTAATACAGCTTTAGATTATGAATATGTACAGCGAAAATTCAAACCCCTGGAAAGATTGCGGACAGTGGAATTCTCCCGGGATTGGGGATTACCATTTACTTTGACGTCAACAGATGAGAATATTATCAGGGCTTCAGCCGGGCTTAGGGATAAATCTAACCATGCTCTCAGTTACGGCTTTATTAATTATCACCGTAGTGATAATTATAATGGATTTCAAAATTCGTTACAGCACACAGCTGACTGGAAAGGCTGGCAGATCAATAACCAGTTTGTTATAACAAACTTTACTTCCGCTGCTGATAAAGGGATATTTCTCCGGCCAACAATTGACATCAGCAAACAATTAAAGCAAATCAATAACTGGAGGCTTGGATTTAAATATGCTCTTGAACAAAATGTTGCCCGGAATAAAGTTGCTGATACATTAACTCCTTTTGCTTTTTCATTTGACAGTTATTCACTGTATTTAAAATCTGATGAGAGCAAAAAAAACAGGTATGGCATAACTTTTTTTACCCGTTCAGATAAATACCCGGTTGACAAAGGATTAATCCGGGCAGACCGTAGCCTGAACCTTAATCTGCAAACAGAGTTACTGGCAAACCTTAAACGACAGTTTTACCTGAATGCAACTTTCAGGAAATTAAAAGTAAATAACCCTGTTGTATCAAAACAGAAAGAAGATGAAACTATTCTTGGCCGTGCCGAGTATGTAATGAATGAGTGGAAGGGGCTGCTCAACGGGAATATCTTGTATGAAGTAGGAGCAGGGCAGGAGCAACGAAGGGATTATGCCTATCTCGAGGTGCCGGCAGGTACCGGACAGTTTGCATGGATCGATTATAACAATGATGGTGTGCAGCAGTTAAATGAATTTGAGCTGGCTGCTTTTGTTGACCAGGCTAAATTCATCCGGGTGTTTACCCCAACCAATGAATTCATCAAAGCCAATTTCATTACTTTCAATTACAGCCTTAATATCAATCCAAGATCATTGCTTACATCACCTGATCTAAAAGGGATAAAGAAACTGTTGTCCCGTCTCAATCTTATTACTTCATTTCAAACCAGCAAAAAATCTATTGCCAAAGGCTCGTTTGAGTTCAACCCATTTAAATATGGAGTGAATGATACTGCCCTGATAACGCTTAATACGACAATACTGAATACTCTTTCTTACAACCGTTACAGTAGCAAATGGGGAATTGATTTTAGCAACCTCAGGAATACAGGCAAATCCTTACTGACTTATGGTTATGAAAGCCGCAAGTTGAATGATTGGCTGATGAAGTGGCGCTGGAATATCAGCCGAGCCTTTTCATCTAACTGTAAACGGAAAAAAAGGGCTGAATGCTTTGTACACTCCGCAATTTGCCAACAGGAATTACCAGCTTTCCATCTACAGTGCGGAACCATTTCTGACCTTTATCAAGGGAACATCCTTCAGACTGGTAACCAGCTATAAGTTTGACAGTAAAAAGAACCTGCCTGCTTATGGCGGCGAGAAATCTATTTCTCATTCAGTCAATGTAGAATCCAAATACAACATACTGCAGAACAGTTCTATCACAGGAAAATTCACTTTCAATAATATTGAATTATGATTTTCCGGCCAATACTACTGTCAGTTATATCATGCTGGATGGGCTGTTGCCAGGTAAGAATTACCTGTGGTCACTTGGGATTCAGCAAACGGTTGCTGAATAACCTGGAGCTGAATTTTCAGTATGATGGAAGAAAGGCCGGCACTTCGAAAACAGTGCATATAGGCAGAGCTGCCATAACAGCTCTTTTCTAAACATTAAAACGGAAATGCATAACGTCACCGTCTTTCACAACATATTCTTTTCCTTCAATTCTTAATTTTCCTACTTCACGGCAGGCCGCTTCAGAACCGTACTTTACAAAATCATCGTAACCGATCACTTCAGCTTTAATAAAACCTTTTTCAAAATCAGTATGAATGACACCGGCAGCCTGCGGGGCTTTCCAGCCTTCATGAATTGTCCATGCCCTTACTTCCTGCACACCGGCAGTAAAGTAAGTATACAGGTTGAGTAGTTTGTAAGCTGAGTGAATAAGACGGTCAAGGGCTGGTTCAGTCATTTTATATTCTTCCATGAACAACTGCCGGTCTTCAGGGTTTTCCATCTCGGCAATTTGTGCTTCGATGTTATTATTCATGATGATGACTTCAGCTTTTTCATTTTTTATCGCTTCTTTTAACAGGTCGGAATATTTATTTCCGGTATGCATGGATGCCTCATCCACATTGGCAACGTACAAAACAGGTTTATCGGTAAGTAAGAAAAGATCTGCGATGGCTATTTTTTCTTCTTTATCTAAATCCAGTTCACGGATGCTTTTGCCTTTTTCAAGATGTTCTTTACATCTTACCAGCACTTCCAGTTCTGCTTTGTATTTTGGATCAAGTTTTATTTGTTTTTCTGTCTTTTGAATTTTCTTCTCAACACTGTCAAGATCCTTCAACTGAAGTTCAGTATCAATGATCTCTTTATCACTGACAGGATTAATAGCTCCCTCATCCCTTAAAATATTCTCATCTTCAAAACAACGAATCACATGAATGATTGCATCCACTTCCCGGATGTTACCCAGGAATTTATTGCCCAATCCTTCACCTTTGCTGGCTCCACGAACAAGTCCGGCGATATCCACAATCTCAATCTGGGTGGGAACAATCCTGTCCGGTATTACCAGTTCAGCCAGTTTATTCAGGCGGGGATCGGGTACATCCACCAGCCCGACATTCGGGTCAATGGTACAAAAACGATAGTTGCTCGCCTGTGCCTTGGCACTATTACTTACTGCGTTAAAAAGGGTTGATTTTCCTACGTTGGGTAATCCTACAATTCCTGCTTGCAATGCCATATCTTGATTTTTCGAGGCGCAAAGATAGGGGTTAGCAGCCTGATGGCAGTTTGAAATGTAACTGTTAACTTCATTCCTTTAACTATCGCTGATTTAAACTACTAATTTATGGCCCTTAGTCGCATCTGGTCAGCCTTCATTATCATAGCCATTGCAGTAGCAGGCTTCAAGTTTTTTGCTGTGGACGGCGATCAGCAGATTTTTACACAAATGGTCATCAGTAAAAATGGGGATTCGGTAAAAGTGAAAGAGATGACTGTTGCATCTGCCAGGCCAGAAATTGTAAAGGCGTTAGATACGATGCCAAGGGTACAGGAGGGCAAACTCATTTATAAAAGGGAAGGGGATAAAATAGTTGCCGTAAAAGCGCAAAAAGTAAATGGTATCCTTGAAACCTGTAAGGATGCGGTTAATATCTGTATCGGTCTTATTGGTATTATGGCCTTATTCATGGGGTTTATGAGCATTGCGGAAAAGGCCGGCGGTATCCGCTTCCTGTCAAGGATAATAGGGCCTTTCTTTTCAAAAATATTCCCCGGTGTGCCAAAAGAGCATCCTGCACATGGACATATGATGATGAATTTCTCTGCTAACCTGCTGGGACTTGACAATGCAGCCACCCCTTTTGGCATAAAGGCAATGGAAAGCTTACAGGAAATCAATCCTGATAAAACAAGGGCCTCAAATGCACAGATCATGTTTCTCTGTCTTCATGCCTCTGGTCTTACACTGATACCGGTTAGCATTATAGCTCTCAGGGCGGGGGCTGGTGCCAGGAATGCGACAGATATATTCATCCCTTGCATGATAGCCACTTTTGCTGCTACGATGGCTGCCATGATCATTGTTTCCATCCGCCAGAGGATCAATTTATTTCAACCCGTCATACTTGCATGGGTGCTTGGCATCTCATCACTGATAGGGTTATTGGTGTTATACCTTACAAAATTGGATAAAAGTTCCCTGGAATTTTTTTCAGGTTCTTTTGGAAATGGGTTGCTGTTGCTGATTCTCTTCCTGATCGTTTTGGGCGGATTGTACAAGAAGATTGACATCTTCAGTGCCTTTATTGACGGAGCAAAAGGGGGTTTTGAAACAGCAGTGCGCATCATCCCTTATTTGGTGGGTATGCTTGTCGCTATCAGCATGCTCCGCACCAGCGGAACTTTTGATTATATAATTGAAGGAATGAAAAATCTCTTTGCGGCTTTGGGAAGCGATACCAGGTTTGTAGACGGCCTTCCTACGGCATTGGTAAAACCGTTTAGTGGTGGTGCAGCAAGAGGAATGATGGTGGATGCAATGGCTAATGGCCGGGCTGATAGTTTTGCCGGCAGGTTGTCTTGTGTGCTGCAGGGGTCATCAGATACTACTTTCTATGTAATTGCAGTTTACTTCGGCGCTGTTAACATAAAGAACACCAGGTATGCTATAGGCTCTATGCTGCTGGCAGACCTTGTTGGTATTATTACTTCTATAATCCTTTGCTACCTGTTCTTTGGGGCATCTCTTTAATAAAAAATCCGCCAACTGGCGGATTTTTTTGTATGTCAATATCATTTTGTATTAACGATCGGTATAAAGAGTAGCTACTCTTGTTCCTCTGTGTGATCCCCTGTACACTAATGTGTAACTCCTCTTGTTCAGTAGTGTGCTGCTACCGCCAACTGCAACTTTAATAATGTTGGTAGTTGTTCCTGTCTCTCTTATATAGAGGGTATCTACTGAAGGTCTCGACGGATAAGCAATGAAGTCGGTTACATCAGTAACTGCCACATTGGTGAAAATGTTGGCATTTCTGTTAAAAGAGAATACATCAATTGCCGGAACAATAGTAGGATTATAAATGAAGTTAGCAAACCTTATGCGGCAGGATGTGTCTGATGGCACCACATAGTTTGTTACCACAGTCTTCTGCTTAGGAGCATTGATAGTGTCGTACATGAAGATGGTATAGTTCTTATTCACTTGCATGTTTTCTGAAAAAGACAACGGTATCTGGGTACTGGTTGACAGGGTGTCTTTTATAAGAAAAGCCCTGAAACCCGGCTGAATATTTGATGCGTAAACACCGGCAGCCGGGAACATACCGCCCGAAGCTAATAAAGCACCGGTTACAGGTTTTCCATCAACATATACATAGTTTCTGCTTGCATTTACTGTAGCAATAAAAACCCGGATAAGGCTGTTGTTACTAAAATCGCTTTGTGTTGTCATCAATGACGGTATCTCTTTCTTGCATGATTGCATAAACAATGCAATCATAAGAGTGCCGCCGGCTGCCAGTTTTATTAGTATTGATCTCATTATTATTAGTTTTAGTTATAATAAAGTTTATGGTTGTGAGAACCAGCACTCTTTGGTATGGTAATTAAGAGCAGTAGCACCTATCCTCGTAAGTTCGTTCAGGTTCCATACATACTCAGAGTTAAATCTTGGCCTGGTGCGGTAGATTAGTTTGCCGCCATTGTTTGTGTACAGGTCGGTGCCTGATGGAGGCGCAAAATCACGGTACACCTGCTGACCCGTATTGGGGTCCAGATCAGTATAGTGATAGCGGCGCATGTCAACCCATGTTTCAAAAGTACCGTGTATGTATAAAGCAATATACTTCTGCAACATGATGTGAGTCAGTGTAAGGTTGGCTGCTGCAGGAACCACGGCAGGATTAGCTGTAAAATTATCCCGGATAGTGGTGGTTAAAAGATCTGGAGCAGGAACATTGGTGCTGTAGGTATTCATCAGCATATCAAAGCTCAGTTCAATACCTTTTTTGTATGCAGCAAGGGCGCCAACCTTATCGTTGGTTCTGAAAAGAGCTTCAGCTTTTATAAATTGTATTTCAGAGGCTGTTATTACAGGAAATTCGGAATTATTACGGAACAGGTACCGGCAATTATTATCATTACCGGGAGCTGTGTTATTCACTCCACCTGACTGGCTCACCCCCCAAAAGCTTTCGGGTCTGTCGTTGGCTGCAATAACTGTCTGGCCCTTATTTGGCAGCAACCCTTTATATGTGCCATTAGTGTTTTTGCGGAGTAAATAAATAGCCCTTGGATCTGTTACTCCTAAAAAGGCATTGTTTGTTCCCGACATCAGGTTTGCAACAAATGCAGATTGGCGGATAGCTGTTTCAGTTGCTATACCTGTACTGCCAAGGTTTCCACGGAGTGGTCCGAAGAAATTGCTGTTACCGCTTATGCCGGTGCTGGCAAACTTCACCATCGCATTATCTGTATTGTCATTTATGGATAAATTGCTGTAATAGATAACTGAGTCCGCCTGGTAAGATGATTTGTTGGTGAGATGATGAAATGAACGGGCAAGGATACCGTAAACAAATTTTTTCCATTTGTTTACATCCCCGTTATAAAAATACTGGTCGCCGATAGCAAGGTTTGCCTGGCTTACTCCACCGCCTGTTCTGTTCAGGTAGTCCAGTGCTTCGTGGCAAAGTTGCCTTACATAATTATATATTACATCCTGTGTCGTATAACTGAATGTAAGGGCACTTGTGTTGAAAGCCTCACTGGGATTTAGTACTTCACCGTGATAGTCAGTCAGAATTAACCAACTCCAGGCAAAAATGGCCTTTCCAACCCCAGCATAATCCCATTTTTCTTCTTCAATTCCCCATTTTATCATGTTATTGCAGTTTTGGCCAATATCAAAAAAATGGATACGCCACATGGAGGCTGCATTGTCAGTATTCGGTCGGTTTCCCATCTGGTCCCATTCACCCAAAGAATTACAGAAAAGGAAATTCTGGATGAATTTTCCTGCAAACCGTATATCATTCATTGGGCCATGCCCGGCACTATTACCTGCCATGCATGAAATTAACGGCGGTAACAGTTTCTCAACAGGAACCCTGACATCTGCGTTCGGGTTGGCATAAGCCTCGTCAATTTTCTTTGAACAGCTGCTGACTAACAATGTCAGTAAAACAACTGGTACTATTAATATTTTTTTCATTGTTGAATATTTTGAACTCATGATTGTTGTTTAGAAACCTGCTCTTATTCCAAAATTAACGCTTACAGGAGCCGGTACATTTCCATAATCAAATCCCCAGCCACCTACGCCACGGGTACCTGCTGTGTTACCATTTACAGATGGGTCAGCACCTGAATAGTTGGTCATTAAGACAAGGTCATTCGCAGTAAGGAATAATCCAAGCGATTTAAGGAATCCCATTCTCTTAAGCATATTTTGAGAGAAAGTGTAACGTAGTGTAATATCCCTCATACGGAACCAATTGATATCTTTTTCAATGAATTCCTCTTCAGGCAATGCAGTATAATAGCCCTGGTTATAGGCAGGAATAACTACGATTGTGTTCCTGGTAGGAGTAGCCGTGTTCTGAAGCCCATCATTTAACACACCCTGGATTACTCTTGGAGTGTACCTGTCATCAGTTTTTTTGCTGATACCCTGAAGAGTAAGATACATGTTAGTAGCATTGAAAATATCACCACCAACCCTCAGATCCCATACAAAATTCAGGTTCCAGTTCCCAAACTTGAAGTTGTTGATCCAACCTACAGTGAAATTAGGGTTCCTGTCCCCTCTAACTTTAAAGTTTGCATCATAGATTGGAAGACCAGTAGTGGGATTTATCAGGATATCACCGGCATTATTCCTAGTGTAACCAGCGGCTGTGATAGCAGTTGTTGGACCGCCGGTAACCAGGCCACCCCTTGCATTACCATACAGCCATGTGTCGGAGATATAAAACTCAGGAACATTGGATGGTAATGAAACAACTTCATTTCTCATCCTGTTAAAGTTGAATTTCATGTTCCAGGTAAACGTTTTTCTGACAATTGGGTTAATGTCAAAACTTACTTCAACTCCTTTATTGCGGGTACTTCCGACATTGATGGTGTTCAGTACAAACCCGGTTCCATAGCTGGACCTGAAGAGTTCAGCTATCTGTTTTTTATTAAGTGTATTGTAATAAGTTACATCAAATCCGATCTTACCCTTGAACAGTTTCATTTCTGCTCCCATTTCATAGGTGTTCTGAATTTCCGGTTCAAGCAGGGGGTTGTTATTGGTAAAGCCATAAGCAAAGCCTCCGCCACTTGAAGTAACATTACTGAACACGGACTGGTTGGCATATGGAGAACTTGAACGGGCCGTGCTTGCCAGCGATGTACGGAGTTTCATGTAATTGATGAGGTTATTCTTCTTCATGGACGGAAGAATATCACTTACAATAATACTTAAACTACCTGCAGGGTAATTATACTTCCTGAAATCCTTGGGGAAGATGGAAGATGTTTCAAACCTGTGTGAATAGGTAAGGAATGCAACATTTTTATAGTTAATGGCAAACTCACCGAAGAATGCTAACTGCCGGCTCATGTAATAGTTATACAATCCACCTGGAGGCAGAAGGCCCCTGTTAAGACGCAACCTTGTACTGGCTCTTGTAGCGCTGCTGTCACCCATCCATTGATTGATCTGGTCTTGTGTAACAACTACGTTATTCTTAACCATCTGACCAAGGCTGTTAACAGAGTCAACAAGATTGGTACCGAAAACAGAATACATTTCTGTTTTGTTGTCAATCCACATTGTTCCTCCCATCAGCCTTAAATTAAATTTTCCAATTGATTTTTTTGCTGTGGCTGTGATGGTATGGTTATATCCGGTGTATTTACGATAATAATTGTCCTGTTGTCCGCCAATACTTTTTGAAATTATGGCAGAGAGGGGGTGGAAAAATGACCATCCTTCGCTTTCAAATTGGTCAAACCCAAATCTTCCTGAAATGCTAAGCCATTTGAAAGGGTTAATATTGATACCGATAGTAGCAATGTATCTGTCGGTTTGGTCATAACCCCGGTTAAATTTTACATTAAAGAATGGATTATCAAGTTCACCATTCGGAGAAGCAGTATACAACGTTTTCTTTTTGCCATCTTCACTCAGGTAATCCCTTGCATCGTTGGTGGTAGGCCAGATCATCAGATTGAGCAGGTAACCACCGGCACCTCTTTTTGGTTTGTCATTAGAGCTATGTATATAAGTTATAGAGGGGTTGATATCAATATACTTTCCGATTTTAGTACTATTGGTAAGCCTGAGAGAATACCTCTTATAGTTATTTTCCGGAATGATACCCTCCTGGTCGAGGAAAGAACCAGAAAAACGGAAACTGACATTCTTCTTTCCATATTCAGCCGTCAGGTTATGGTTGTGTGTAAATGCTGTCTGGAAGAAATTTCCAACATTATCAAATTTCTGAACATTTGGTCCATACTCAGGGCCGAAATAAGTGAATAAATCACTGGCAACTCCATTTGAACCAGGGCTCCACCTGTTAGAATACTCTGGAAATCTTGTAAGCTTGGAAATTCTAAAAGAGTTATCATAATTCACGGTGAATTTACCGTCCGTCTTACCCTTCTTGGTTGTAATAACTATAGCACCTGAACTTGCCTGGCTTCCGTAAAGGGCCGTTGCTTCAGGGCCTTTTAGTACAGTGATGGTTTCAATATCATTAGGATTGATATCGGCCATACGGTTTGTATAGTCCGTATTCCTGTTTGCTGTCTGGTTGATATTTCTTGATGAGGTTTCAACGAGTCCTAATGTGGCGCCACCGCCTGACTCATTAACAGATGAATTATCCATGATAATCCCATCTATAATAAACAGGGGTTGGTTATCAAGAGCCATTGAGTTAAATCCTCTTAGTACGATTTGGGAAGAAGAACCTGCCGCTCCACCAGTCGGATTGACTGTCAACCCTGCAACTCTTCCATTCAATCCATTCAGGAAATTCTCCCGCTGCGTCTCGGCTACTTCTGCACCTGTCACTTTTTGAACAGAATATCCCAATTCACGGGGTGTTCTTTTCTGGTCGAGTGCTGTTACCACGACTTCGCCCATCATGTTGTCAGCAGTTTTTAAACTGATACCAACAGTGGCTCCGTCACCAACTTTTATGTCCGTGGTTTCGTAACCTACATAAGAAACCTGGAGTATTTCACCCGGGCTTACTTTGAGGGAGAATTTACCGTTCGCATCTGTCTGAACGATACGCCGGGTGCCTTTTACCCTAACCGTAACACCACTGAGCGGTGTCTTATTGTCCTCTGATAGAATAGTACCGGTGATGGTTCTTTCCTGTGCCTGCACAGCAGGAGGCAGCAAGACCAGCATCAACGATAGTGCAAAGAACAATTGGAGAATTTTTCTCATAGCTGTTTTTTTTTAGATATATTAATTAATAAGCAGTTCCAAAATTTGTTACAACACTTTTACCCCGGCTTCTACATAAGGTGTTAGCACAGGATCATTGGCCGGCAATTCTGTTATCAGCAGATCAATCTCATCCAACCCGCAAACCCTGATTGGCTGCACTGAATTTACTTTTTCTGCAATACTCAGGCAAACCACTTTTTTAGAAGACTCTATCATGGCCTTCTTTAGCTGCACCACCTCCCAATCATTATCGGTAATTCCGTGTTCAACGTCTATCGCATTAGTACCCAAAAAACAAATATCGGCCTTTACCTGTTTAATTTTTGCAATCGCCTCAGAACCAACAGTGATCTTTGAATTTTTTGAAATTTTATCGCCAATCAATATTACTTCAATATTTGGATGGTGCATATACTCCAGTATAGCCGGAATGCTTCCCGAAATAAAAGTAGCTTTTAATTGCGGTGGCAGTGAACGGGCCAGTTCCATAATTGTGGTTCCACCACTCGTCAATACAAACATTCCATTGCTGATAAGACTGATGGCCTTCCTTGCAATAACCTGTTTTTGATTTTGTGAGTAAACACCGTTGGTGGAAAAATAAACCTGGTTGAATGAATGTGACAGGGCGCCTCCATGCACCTTAATCACTTTACCCTCTTCTGCAAGCTCCTGAAGGTCACGACGGATGGTGTCTTCTGACACATTGATTTCTGTGCAGAGAGAAGATGAAAGGACCTTATTGTGCAGGTTGACCTGGTGCAGTATATAGGCCTGCCTTTCCTTTTTCAGCATTCGTTAGTTTTGTCTGACTAAAGTAAGTGAAATTCCTGCAAAAAAACGCAGAAACCTGAAAATATTTGCAGAATGTGGAAAGGGCGGGAATAAGTGGGCGTTGAAAGGGTTGGTTACAGACTCCTGAAAAAAAAGAAACCGTCTCACACAGGGTGAGACGGGAAGCTTTCATACAAGCAACAAAGTATTTTTATTTCCCAAAAGTGAACCTTGCCGTGAAGCCAATTGCTGCAGGCTCAAAATTGATGTCATTGACAATATTCAATTCCGGTTTCCAGTCCAGCGAAAGGTTCAAAGGAATGTTGTTGAATTTATAATCAAGACCAATCACACCCTGTGCCCCAAAATTCGCATCCGTGGATGATTTCTGAGTGGCGGTATTTACCGTTTTTACGAACCCAATATAACCCCCGGCACCGTAGAAATAAGTAAGACCTGATGCAGACAACGGTTTATGAAATTCCAGCAAAGCTCCTAATGCTAATGGATCACCAAAAGTAAAAAGGCCTTCTACCGCCATCTTTTCATTGATGAACTGTTTGATGGATATGGAATTGTTTTGCATGGCATTCGAACTGCTGAGGCGAACACCTAAGGCTGTTTTATAATCCTGCGCTGATAATACATTAGTGGAAGCTGTTACTGCAATGAGTAAGCATACAATGGCTATTCTTTTCATAATTATTTAGTTTGTTGTATGCTTAACGAAAAATGATGCCAACAAAGTCTAAATAAAATGCAAAAGTCATTTCGCTGGTGAAGAGTGGATACAAAATGGGGGATTGATGCTAAATAATGCTGAAAGAGTATCACATATCAAAGAGGTCATACTTTGTCTTGGGTCTCCTGTCATCAAGCCACTTGAAATTTTCCAGCCGCATTTCTTTCGGATCTTTTTGCCTGATGGGCCAGATAGTACCTGTAACACTGCTCCGGAAAACAACTTTTTGTAATTCCTGGTTATTAAAATAAATATCCATGATGTCTGATTTGGAATCGTTAACACCTGTATAAGCACTGTCTTCATCCTGCAGGTAATAGATACATTCTGCAAATCCATTGGCCCTGATCGAATCTATATTTCCTTCTTTGAAGTAAGCATCCATCCGGGTTGATCTTATTTGGTTATACACTTCCGGATCAAGTTTGTTGACAAGGAAACTATTCTCAAACACTTTCATCCTGTCTGCTTTTTTATTTTTGGTAAAAAGCAGGATTGTATCACCTGTTATCTGGCTTCCCTTTGCCCAGAGAACAGGATCCTGGTATAAACGGAAGGTTGAATCCTTAAATGAATAGAACATGCTGTCGCTGACTGCCTGTAATGAGTCTGAAAAAATACGGACATGGCGGTACGCTTCAAAGTAACGGTTGGTGCTGTCTTTGTTTTTTACATTGACCACTTTGGTCCCTTTCAAGGTATCTTTTAAAACGGAATCTTTTTGACCGTACAGATCTGTAAGGCGGGCGGAGAATAAAGTGTCTGCTGTAATATATATGGAGTCGTTGTCCTGTTTTACGATCATCAGTGGTTTACGGGTAGCAAGGATGCGGTCTTTTTTGCTGTCACTGAATACTTCACCCGCAATGATGGTAGTATTTTGAACAGAGTCTATGATAATTACATTCCCTTTTGCGTGACTGATCCCGGTGCTGTCATCTGTTGCAATACTGTTAGCCGTAACTGTAAGTTTTCCATCTTTAATAACAGGCCGGCCTCCAAATTCGGCTTTGCCTGTTTGCATATTATAGTAGCCTTCTTTTGTCTCAATTGTTCGTCCGCTGCTGTCTCTGATTAGGGTATAAGCAATAAAACGGGCCGTTTGTGATTCAGTATTGTACAGTAATGAATCAGTCTTGATAAAATAACCCGGATCTTTCAATTCCACATTTTGTTTGAAATAAACATCCCGCAAACCTGCATAATAATAGCCTTCCCGGCTGGTAAGTACCGTTTTTTTGTTTACTACTTTGCCACCATGTTTATAGATGCCGATATCGGTGGTCATATCATATTCAAGGTCAGGAGTGGTTAATGTTCCCTTGCCATCTGTCAATCGTACACCACCATCGAGAAAAGCCAGTTTTTTATTGATGAAATAGCGAAGGTGGCTGGCATAAATATTTGCAGTATCGGCATCGTTTATATGTACACTGCCCCAGGCTTCAAAGGTTTTTGTATTGCTGTTAATTACACAGCTATCACAATAAAAATAGGATGTGTTTTGCTTTAGCCGCACATTGCCCGCCAATATCTGTAATTGTGTGGAATCATTCAGTTTTCTGAATTCAAGTTTACGGACACCCGGCAATATTTCAATTAATAACAAACTGTCGGTAGCCGGTGCCGCAACATTTGATGGCGGAGGAATTACCTGGGAAAAAGAAATGACAGGGCTTGCAATGAGTCCCGCAATAAACAGGCAGTAAAATAATTTAAAATTTTGCATTACTTATTCCCCGAAGGAACTGAATCTTTTGCCAATGGCGAAGTTATAGGCCCGGTTTTATCTTTTCTGCCAAAGATGGAAAGATTAACGTAGCGTTTGGGGTTCTTCCTCAGGTCATCCATCAGTATCTCTGCGCTTAGGATCGCATCATTCAGCTTATTATAAAGCTGCTTGTCATTGATCAATGCACCCAATGTACCATCAGGGCTTGAAATTTTAGCAGCTGTGGCTTTCAACTGGCTGATCAAAGCTCCCAATGAATCTATTGTAGGCTGTATCTCAAGTGCAGCTAATTTTTCTGATGCTGTTTTTGCATTGCTGATAGTGCTGGTGATGTTTTCTGTACTCTTCTTTAACTCTGCTGTGATTTCGCTGGCATTATTTAATGTTTGTGCCAAGGGACCTGTTTGATTATCCAGCAGGCCATTCAAAGCACTGCTGGCCCTGTTGAGGTTGGCCAGTGTCTGTTGCAGATTATTTTTTGCTTCAGAATTGATAAGTCCGTTAATACTCCCAAATACAGAGTTCAATGAATCAAGAGTGTTCCTGACTTTTGTAAGGGTAGGGGTTAGCTGCGCCTTAACATCATCCAATATCCCGATATCAAGTTTTGATTTCAGTGTATCCCCGATTTGCAAGAAACTGGTGTCTTCGCCTTTCTCAATATTAATATACCAGGAGCCGACAAGCGGGGAAGTAATAATAGCTTTAGAATCCTTTGGAATGTTTACCTCATCTGTCAGGTTGATTGTTGCGATGAATTCGTTGAGTTTTTTATCTTTTTTTGCAATGTGATAGACAGTGCCAATCACATATCCGTTCACCTTCACTTCATTTGAGGTCGATAAACCACCGAGATCGCTGAAGGAGGCGTAAATCTTCTTATTCTTTTTAAACAGGTCTTTCCCTTTCAAAAAATTGAAACCGAGTATTAGAACAGTAAGGGCTGAGATAGTTAGTATGCCGACTTTTGTTTCGTTGCTGATCTTCATTTTGTTGCTTTGTTAAGGCAAAAGCCCTCAACAAGAGGGCAAATTAACCAATTATTTTTAAACGGATTAGCCGCTGTGTATAACAAAAAGAGACGGACATCGCCCATCTCTTTACTTAATTATTTAACCCGGGTTATTCTCCCCGTTGTTTTTTCTCGTTTCTTTCAACCGTTTCCAGGAATTGACGGGTATTTGCAGCTGATGCATGGCTTCCGGTATCTTTACTTTTATCTTTGTCATTATCATCTTTATTGTCTTCTTCCTGTTTTTCTTCCAGCCAGTTCGAGTATTTTTTTAAAGCCCTTATTATACACTCCGAAATTTCGGTTTGACCTTCCTGGCTGTTCAGGTACTTTTCTTCTTCGGGATTGGAGATAAAACCAGTTTCAACAAGCACACTGGGCATTGCAGTGGCCTGCAGCACCCAGATACCAACAGGACGTTGCTTCACATCCCTGTCCACCCGGCCAACTTTCACAAACTCATCCTGTACAAATCCGGCTAATGTAGCACTGCGTTTGAAATATTGTTTTGTTTTAAGCAAAGAGAAAGCTACAAATTCAGGTGAGGTTGGATCCAGTTCACCATATATCTCTTTGTAATTTGCTTCAGTAAGCATGGAAGCATTTTCCCGGACAGCTAATTCCTTATCATCCGTTTTGCCAGCACCCCATATATATGTTTCTGTACCCTTAGCTGCACTTGGCACAGTATAGTACCTGTATTGAGGAACTTGCTTTGTTTTCTTTTTCCGGTTCTTTCCTTTTCCAACGTAATAAGTAACAGTTTTGTAACCTATCAATTCAGATTTGCGTTGTGATGGGGCTGAGTTTACATGGATGCAAAGAAAAAGATCTCCTTTATTGGCATTGGCAAAATCAGCCCTTGCATGCAAAGCGGGGTACGAATCGGTCTTCCGGGTGTAAAGCACTTTAATGTCGGGGAACTCTTTTTCTATCATTGCACCTACTTTCAGCGAAATATCCAGGCAAATATTTTTTTCATAGGAATATTGCCCTTTGGCGCCGGCATCGCTGCCGCCATGGCCGGGATCAATCACAATTGTCTGAAGAACTTTCTGTTTTGGTCTTCCATTTTTTTCATCATTATCAATGAACGAAAAAATAGTGACGCAAAAAGATGCAGAAAGGAAAAAAAGAACGGTTCGTTTAATCATGGTTTATTCTTTAATGGGGTTGCCGGAATATTCACAAATTGTTTGGTCTTATACATAGGACTCCAATGGATAAAGGGTTACTTTTGTTGCCTACCTGATGAAGCAACTGTACAAATTTAGGCCAATTTATTTTTTTTACGGGATACTGACTGCTGGGATGTTATGCACATTAACGTGGAAAACAACAGCTAACAGCATTTCCCCGGCACATTTTCTCAGTCCTTTAACAATACAACAACTTCCCGGAACGGACACTATTAAACCTGTGGTCAGGAAAGATACTGCTGCAAAATTGTCAACGATAAGTATAGGTGACACGGTAAAACTGCCGGGTAAAGACACACTAATAAAGGAAAAGGTTGACACTTTCTCCTTAAAAATATCGAAGGATACCCTTGATGCGCCCCTGAAATATGCAGCAGAAGATTCTGCTGTAGTACTGATACAGGATAAAAAGATCATCCTGCATGGAAAAACAAAAACAGAATACAATGACATTGTTTTAACAGCACCAAAAGTTGAGGTGGACCAGCAAACGGAAATTGTAACTGCTGTTAACAAAAAAGACAGTACGGGAGGAATAATAGAGACTGCTCATTTCAAAAGCGGTGAAAGTGAGTTTACCAGTGATACTATTCGCTATAATTTTAAAACACAGGTTGGACTTACAAAGAATACCTACACCATGCAGGGTGAATTTCTGATGAACGCAAAAGAAGCTAAAAAAGTTAATACTAATACTACTTTTGCAAAAGGTGCTGTATTCAGCACTTGTATTCTTGATGAGCCACATTTTGGAATCAAGACCAACAAGATGAAAATAATAAACCAGAAACTAGCTGTATCTGGTCCTGCACACCTTGAATTTGAAGGGGTGCCTGTTCCTCTTTATTTGCCATTCGGTTTTTATCCATTAAACAAGGGTCGCCATTCAGGATTATTGCCTCCGCAGTTTGCGACAAATGAACAATACGGCCTCGGCCTGGAAGGACTGGGATATTACAAAGTTCTAAGTCAGTATTGGGATTTAAAAGTGTACGGGAATATTTATTCCTATGGCGGCTGGTCAGTAAATATAAATCCAACTTACCGTAAACGCTATCGTTATAGCGGTGTATTTAACCTGAGTGTGCAGAACACCCGGCAGAATTTTAAAGGCGACCCCGATTTTTTTAATAACAAAAGTTATTTCGTTACCTGGAGCCATTCAGTGGATGGCAAAGCAAGACCGGGCACTACTTTTTCAGCAAATGTGAATGCAGGTTCTACCAAATTCAATCAACTGGTGCCAAACAGTAACCGGTTGAATTTTCAAAACCAGTTAGGCTCATCCATCACTTATTCCAAAACATGGGCAGGTAAACCATATAACCTGACACTGAGTGCTAACCATAACCAGAACAATGCCACCCGTCTCATCAATGTCAGCCTGCCTGATGCTGGTTTTACTGTAAACACATTATATCCTTTCCAGCGGAAAGATGCAGCTGGCACAGCAAAATGGTATGAAAAACTGGGAGTAGGCTATAATGGTACATTTCGTAACCAGGTTTCTTTTTATGATACTGCATTCAGGTTAAAAAATTTGATTGACACATTGCAATGGGGTGCACAACATAGTTTCCCTATCAATTTATCGTTACCGCCAATTATGGGTGGTGCTGTTATTGTATCGCCTTCAGTTTCTTACTCCCAGGTGTGGATAGCACAGAAATTTCGCAGAAAATGGAATACAGCTGCTCAAAAATCAGATACTATCATTACAAAAGGTTTCTTTACTGACCATCAGGCCAGTTTCTCATTGTCATTCAGTACTGCAATATTTGGCACTTACCAGTTTAAGAAATCCAGGATCATTGCGATTCGCCATGTCATCAGGCCAGCCCTGAGTATGAATTATAAACCAGATCTTTCAAGAAAACATTTTTATACCGATACTATATCACCTGGGTTTGCATATCGGATGTCTGAATATGAAGGTGCCCTGTATTCAGGATTCGGTGAGGGGAAAACGGGCGGTCTTTCTTTTCAATTGGACAACAACCTCGAAATGAAATGGCGTTCTAAAAAGGATACCGGGGAGAATGCAATAAAAAAAATAAAACTGATTGATGGATACGGGCTTTCAACCGGCTACAATTTCCTGAGGGATTCAATGAAACTCGATTTCATATCCTTCTACCTGCGGACAACATTGTTCGAGAAATTAAGCATTACTGCTAATACTGTGCTTGATCCATACCAGACAGATGCAAGAGGGGCTGACATTGCTAAGTATGCATGGCAGGGAGGTAAGTTTAAGTTAGGCCGGCTTACTTATGGCAGCATTTCTATGAATACCAGTTTCAGCAGCAAGCCCAGGGATGAAAAAAAAGATGCAGAGAAAAAGAAACGACAGGAACAAGTGCTGAACGACCCGAACCTGGCAGCAGACCGTCAACAGTTATTGGATTACATGCAGCAGAACCCGGCAGAATTTGTTGATTTCAATATCCCATGGCAGGTTACATTGGGTTATTCATTATTCTTTTCAACCCGGTTGAAGCCAGACCTGAGTGGATTTGAAAAAGATTTTAGTTCCAACCTGAATTTCAGCGGTAGTTTCAACCTGACGCCTAAATGGAATTTCAGCATGAATGGTTACTATGATTTTGATACCAAAGAATTGCAGACTTTCCAGATGTCCATCAACCGGGAGATGCACTGCTGGCAACTTTCTATTAATGTAACCCCTGTTGGATTATATCGTTCCTTCAATTTCTCCATCAGCCCCAAAGCTTCGGTACTGCAGGATCTTAAAATAAACCGTACCAGGTCGTTCACTAATTTTTAATGCTGGTGCTGAACATAGTAGTCTTTCATGATCTCAAAAACCTTATCCCGTAATTCCTCAGCAGTTTGCCCGTCAACAGGAATAGCTTCCAGGAAATGCATCTCCAGCCGGTGTGGCAGGAAGAAAAAAGATCTGTGTACCGGCAAAGCTTTCCTGGTATTAAGTATAATGGCGGGTATAATAGCATTGCCGCTGCTGATAGCTAGTTTAAAAGCACCATCATAAAATGGCTTTAAAGGTTCTTTGGTCCGATTACGGGTGCCTTCAGGATAGATTGACATGTGCATTCCCATTGAAAGAACCTTTTTCATAGCTTCAAAACTTTGCCTCCGGCTTGTTTCACTTTTCCTGTTGACTAAAACAGCACCCTTCCTGTAAAACCATCCGAATAAAGGAACTTTTGCAAATGAATCTTTTGCAATTGTTTTATTGGCGCCTGGTATAAAGGGGCAGGAGATCGGAATATCAAGCATTGAATTATGGTTACAGGTAACGATATAGGCTGTCCCCGGTTTGAAATGTTCCTTTCCTTTTACTTTGAGCGGACAGCCCACCAGCCGGAGCCATACCATCATCCATATTTTTGAAACCCGGATAAAAACTTTCTGTCCTTTCGGATCAGGCATCAGGTAAGGTATCATCGAAGGGATAAAAATGATGAGAAAGGTGAGTACAAAACTTATCAAACCCCATAATGCCCAGATGCGGCCAAATATTTCTTTTAGGATTTTCATTTTTTTAAACACTTTAAATGACAGGAGGCAAGCTCCAGTCAACCGGGTCGATCCCATTACTCATCAGATAGGCATTGGTTTTCGAAAAATGTTTGCATCCAAAGAATCCTGCATGTGCAGACAAGGGAGACGGATGTACTGACCGTAATATCAAATGCTTTGATTCATCGATCAATACTCTTTTCTCCTGTGCAAACTTTCCCCACAACAGGAATACCACATTTTTTTTCAACTCCGATATTTTCCTGATAACGGTGTCGGTGAATTCCGCCCAGCCGATCTTTGAATGACTCATCGGTTCTCCGGCTCTTACAGTCAGGGAAGCATTTAATAAAAACACTCCCTGTTCGGCCCAATGAGTAAGATTGCCATGATGGGGTATTTCAATTCCGATATCATCCTGCAGCTCTTTAAAAATATTAATTAAAGATGGCGGCGGCGGCACCCCATTCTGTACAGAAAAACAAAGTCCATGTGCCTGCCCGGGGCCGTGATAGGGGTCTTGTCCGAGTATCACCACTTTCACTTTATCAAACGGGGTTTTGTCAAAGGCGTTAAAGATGAGGCTACCCGGCGGATAGATGGTTTTGCCCTGCGATTTCTCTGTTTTGATATGCAAAGCCGCCTGTTCGAAATAGGGCTTACTGAATTCAGTTTTTAATACTTCTTTCCAGGAGGCCTCGATCTTTACATCCATTACAGTTGAAATTTCGGTAAAAGTAAAAAAGCGAAGTCAAACTGACCTCGCTTTGTGACCCGGATTGGATTCAAACCAATGACCTGCTGCTTAGAAGGCAGCTGCTCTATTCAGCTGAGCTACCGGGTCGTAAGAAGCCGCAAAGATAACTGAAAATGGATTTAACTTATCATTACAATAGCAAATTATTACCTTAGTTAACGCAATTCAAAAGGTAGTGTATGGATGGGAAGATTTAGACTAAAACCATTGACCATGAAAAAATTTACACTTCCACTTTTACCGGTATTGTTTTTTTTTACTGCACAAGTTTCCGCCCAGACATTCGCCTCTTTTTCTGATTTGTCTGTTGTATTAAAATCTGACAGCACTACGAGATCCGTTTTGATGAGTAGTCTGCTGGAAGACAAGGCAGGTGATCTGTCCCCGATAATCGGTTCTGCATCATGGATGGATAATGGGAAAAGACTGCAATGCAGGTCACTAATATCGTTCGAATATGGAAATCTTCCCAAAGTAATAAGTCCGGATATGATATCGAATGCCCAACTGGTCTTAGTGCCGCTGCAGTTAAAAGATGGGGAGCAGGGGAACGAAAAAGAAGCATTGAGATTAACAGTGAGAAGGGTAACAAGCCCCTGGAATGACTCCACAGCAACATGGTCAAATCAACCGGCAGTAAACATAGACGATGAAGTGACAACTAAAATAACAAAGAAGAAAAAAGACCAGTTGGTAAAGATCAATGTGACCGAAATGGTGAAAACAATGTTCCGGACAACCAATTACGGTTTTATGATCTGTTATGGCGACTCAACAAAAACCCCGGAAGGCTCCAGCCATTGGTTCACCTCACCAAAATATGAAGATGACAAAGTAAGACCCATGTTGCTGATCACCTATTCAATTATGGCCAGTCAATTGAAAGCGGATGAATACCCTGCTTTGCCTTTAACTGCGCAGGACAGGGCTGATCTGATGAAGATGTATATAAGACCGGAGCCAGTCGTGGTAACACCACCGCCTGCGCCGGTAAAAGAAGAAATCAATAATCCCAAAGGGAATAACTAAAGGTCAGCAGTTAAGTTACATTCCCGGCAGCCTGAAACCGTCTAAGAACACATTTATTTTTACCTCCGGTAATTCCTTCTTGCTGTAAGCATACATGAATCCGATGTACTTGCCATCGGTCCATGCTTTTATTTTCCATTTGTCAAGCTCTTTATCTTCCCAGTAATCAATAATGCCACGGGTATTTTCATTGTTATTCAGCCGGTGACCTTTACCATAACCAGCCGCTTTTTTAATATCAAAACTCACTTTCAGATAATCCACATACGAGATCATCAGGTCTTCGGCAGTGGTAAGGTCGGTTACAGGATGAAGCAGTTTGATGCAGATAATACCATAGGTTACGTCACCGGAAGTACATTCTCCTGTATACACTTTGGAAGAATCCTCGCTGTAATCAATATCATATTTTGATTCACAATAATTGTAGATATAACATCCCGAATTACTGACCGGGTACTTTTTCAGGCTTTGGGCATTCAGGGAGGTGATAGCAAAAGAAACGATAAGCAGCAGGGCAGTTTTCATCCTTGATTTTTAAAAAGTAAAAGTAACGCATTTGCCGGTGATGGACTTTGGGCAGTAATTCATTTACTTTGGGGGTATAATTGCTGGCCCATGAGTAAAGTTTTCAATTACGGAACCGATCAACTGACGATTCAAAACGTTATTGCCGTTGCATCCGGAAAATTAAAAGCTGTTTTAAGCGATGAAACAATTCAAAAGGTAAGGACCAGCCGGCAATATGTACAACAGATAGTGGAAGAGAATAAGATCGTTTACGGTATCAACACCGGCTTCGGTATTCTGGCAAACACACCAATTTCAAAAGAAGACACCGCCACTCTTCAATATAAGATATTGCAAAGCCACAGCGTAGGTGTTGGAGATCCCATACCTGTTGAAGTGGCTAAAATAATGCTCATCACCAAAGTGCAGGCATTAGCACAGGGTTTTAGCGGTGTCCAATTATCAACATTGGAGAGGATCATCTGGCATATTGAGAATAATGTGATACCCGTAGTTCCTGAGAAGGGTAGTGTAGGGGCTTCCGGCGACCTTGCGCCACTGGCACACTTATTCTTACCGTTGATCGGGTTAGGAGAATGTTTTTATAAAGGCCAGAGAAAGAATACCGCAGAAATTTTTCAGCAGGAAAATATCAAACCTGTTCAGCTTGGCCCGAAAGAAGGCCTGGCACTCATCAACGGCACACAATTCATTTTATCCTTTGCAGTAAAAGCTGTGCAACGGATGCACAACTGCCTCGAAGCCGCCGATATCATCGGCGCCATGAGTCTTGAAGCACTAACCGGGACCAAAGCCCCTTTCGATGAACGGTTACACGAACTCCGCCCTTACACCGGCAATAAATTAGTAGCGCAGCGATTGAGGTTATTGCTGAAGGATTCCAGCATTATGCAAAGCCATGTGGATTGCGGCAGGGTACAGGACCCATACAGTTTACGTTGCATGCCGCAGGTACACGGCGCATCAAGAAATGCATGGCTGCATTTAAAAGAATTAACAGAGATAGAATTGAATGCCGTCACCGATAATCCCATCATCTTTGATGCACATGATACCATCAGCGGAGGTAACTTCCACGGGCAGCCACTGGCATTACCATTGGATTATTGCTGTTTCGCCGCCTCCGAGTTGGGCAATATCTCCGACCGTCGTTGCTATTTATTACTCGAAGGCAAATGGGGATTACCCATGTTATTAATGAAAGATGTTGGACTCAACAGCGGCTTCATGATCCCGCAATACACCACAGCCGCATTGGTATCAGAAAATAAAACACTCTGCTTTCCTTCCAGTGCTGACAGCATCCCTACTTCGTTAGGGCAGGAAGACCATGTAAGCATGGGCAGCATCAGCGGCAGAAAACTCAACAGGGTATTAGATAATCTGGAATACATCATGGCCATTGAATTACTTTCTGCCTGCCAGGCCATCGAATTCCGCAGGCCATTAAAAAGCAGCGAACTGCTGGAGTTTGCCCACGACTATGTAAGGAAATTTGTCGGCTTTGCCGAAGAAGACCGCATCTTCGCTGATGACATCAATAAAGTGTCAGGCATCATCAAAGATTTTTCTTTTGTGGAAAAAGTAAATGAATTCGCAGCTTCACGGAATATCAGCCTTAACCAGTCATATCCTGCATTTGCTTAATTACGCCTTATGGAAAAAAACTAAAGCAGGATCCCGGCCTCCAGTGCCAGTTCCATCATCGGCAACAATGACTTTTCCCTCTGATCTGCCGATATCTTTTCATGAGTGGGAATAATATCCGACACTGTGAGTAAAGTAGCCGCGGATTTCTTTAATTCCTTTGCATTGGCAAACAACGCAAACGCCTCCATCTCCACCGCCATGCAGTCATTCTTATGAGCAATCTCCGGTGTGCCTTTGGTCGAACGGTAAAACACATCACTCGAATGGATAGCACCTTTCTTCACATCCAGTTTCAGCCGGTGTGCCGTTTCATTAATAACAGCATACGCTTTTCCTTCATGGTACAGATGGTCACGGTCGTAACCAAAAGCATGCAGTGCATAAGTGGATTCGCTGAAGGCCCTGTCCACATTCACCAGGTCAAATAGTTTCAGTGCAGTGGTATAAGCACCGCAGGTGCCGATGCGGATGATGCAGTCCACATCATATTCATTATATAATTCGTAAGAATAGATACCGATAGAAGGGCAGCCCATGCCGCTGGCGCCAATGGTTATTTCCTTGTCCTTGTAAGTGCCGGTAAAATAAAAAGCATTCCGGGTGCTGCTCACCAGCTTAACGTTCTGCAAAAAATTATCCGCAATGTATTTGGCCCGCAGCGGGTCGCCGGGCATCAATACTGTCTTTGCTATCTCTCCTTTTTGGGCACTGATATGAATACTCATTTGGTTTCGGTTTCTGTGTGGTGAAGATATTTAATTTGAAATAGAATAACGACTTTTGTGTCTGACCGCAGAGACGGGGAGAAAACAAAGAAACGGTTGAAGTGCCGCAGGCAGTTTCAACACTGCGCCTCTGCATCTTTGCGGTAAAATTATCAGGATGCTTTAGCGTCCTTGCCATGTACTAAAAAATAATTTATGTCAACCGTAACAACGAAACGCTACGACGCCATCAAATACAAAACCCCAACCGGCAGCACTCTTTCCTGCAAAGGCTGGATACAGGAAGCCGCATTAAGAATGCTGCTCAATAACCTCGACCCCGAAGTAGCCGAACGTCCCGACGACCTCATCGTTTACGGTGGCCGTGGCAAAGCAGCCCGCAACTTCGAAGCCCTCGACAATATCATCGCCGCATTAAAAGTGCTGGAGAATGATGAATCACTCCTCATCCAGTCCGGTAAACCCGTTGGAATATTAAAGACACACAAAGATGCTCCACGGGTACTCATCAGCAATTCACAACTCGTTCCCAACTGGGCCAACTGGAAACACTTTGACGAACTCGAAAAGAAAGGCCTGATGATGTACGGGCAGATGACTGCCGGCTCCTGGATCTACATTGGTTCACAGGGAATCGTACAGGGTACTTACGAAACTTATGCAGCAGCTGCCGACAAGCATTTCGGCGGTACATTAAAAGGAACATTAAATGTAACAGCCGGTCTCGGTGGAATGGGTGGCGCACAACCTCTCGCCATTACCATGAACGAAGGAGTGGCCCTTATCGCCGAAGTGGAAGAATGGCGCATCGACAAACGCCTCGAAACAAAATACCTCGACGAAAAATATACCAACATAGATGAAGCTATTGACAAGGCACAGGAATACAAAGCACAAGGAACAGGCAAGAGCATTGCTGTGCTTTGCAATGCTGTTCATTTATTACAAAGATTAGCAGAAAGAAATATCATTCCTGATACTTTGACGGACCAGACAAGTGCCCACGACCCGCTGATCGGTTACATACCGCATACACTCAGTAACGAACAGGCCAATATACTCCGCACAGAAAACCCGGCAGACTACCTGCACCGGGCTTACGAAAGTATGTACCTGCATGTGCAGCTGATGCTGCAACTGATGGACAAAGGCGCCATCACTTTTGACTATGGCAACAACATAAGAGCAAGGGCAGAAGAGTTTGAAAAGCGGAGTGCTGAACACTTAACGCAAAATGCTTTAAGCATTAAGCCTTCAGCATTGGGCAGGTGTTTTGCCTTTCCGGGTTTCGTACCGGCCTACATCCGTCCCTTGTTTTGCGAAGGCAAGGGCCCGTTCCGCTGGGCGGCACTCAGTGGCGACCCGAAAGATATTGCCGTTACTGACGAACTCATCATGAATATGTTTCCGCAGAACAAAGGAATGCTGCGCTGGATGAAGATGGCCAAGGAAAAAATTGCCTTCCAGGGATTGCCCGCCCGTATCTGCTGGCTGGGGCAGGGCGAACGGGAAAAAGCAGGCCTTGCTTTTAATGAACTGGTACGCAGCGGTAAAGTATCGGCGCCTATTGTTATTGGCCGTGACCATCTCGACACCGGCTCCGTAGCTTCTCCCAACCGGGAAACAGAAGCCATGCTGGATGGCAGCGATGCTGTGGCTGACTGGCCTGTCTTAAATGCATTAGTAAACACGGCCGGTGGCGCCAGTTGGGTCTCCTTGCACCATGGCGGTGGAGTAGGGATGGGTTATAGCATACATGCCGGTATGGTGATCGTTGCGGATGGAACGGATGATGCAGAAGAAAGATTGAACAGTGTGTTGAGAAATGATCCGGGCATGGGAGTGATACGGCATGCGGATGCGGGTTATGATATTGCGAAGGAGACGTTGAGAGAGAATGATCTGGATTTTAAGGATAGATTGAAATAATTATGATCTTTTAGAGTCCTTAATCAAGGGAGAATATTATTAACCCAACCTTAAGGCTACTAATATACATTCTGCCGCACTCTTGTACTTTTTCGCTTTATTGCAACAAGTTGTCGAACCTTTTTAATTCTAATAAATAGTTATGAAAATTCGAATAGCAAATTACAGAAACATACCCTTTGAATATCCATTAGAGTTTGAATTAAAGGATGGAATAACTTTTATTCTTGGTCCGAATAATGTTGGGAAATCAAATCTTATTAATTTTTTCTATGACTTTAGGTCAATCTTTGTTAGAAATAATTTTGATCAACATTCACAGCCAGGAATGAACTTTAAATTAGATCATGTTTTCTTTGATCAGCTTTTGTGTAGAAACACTGAAAAAGATCGCATTTATTTAGAAATTAGTAATGATAAAGATCATACAGTGTGCTACGAAATATTTTCCTTAAAATCGGGAACTAATCACACGAAAGATGTTGGATTACGAATTACTCTTAAGAACGTTCGAGTTAATACATCTGAATTAAGAGATATTTTGGATGATATTGAAAACCTATTAAAAAAGACTTTTATAATAGGTGTTTACAGAACACCTCTAATGATTGCCTCAGGGGATAGTCTTGATCTTAATATCGGCAGTGCGTTTATTAATACATGGGCAGAATGGGCAGATGGGGGAGATATTGGCAAGATGAAAAAAATAAAGCAATTAAAAGACGAACTTAAAGTTCTGTTCAACTACAGTAGTTTTGATATACGAATTGATAAAGACAAGTCCAACTTTATTGTAACTAATGATGATGGAGAGTTTTTGCTAAAAGAGCTGGGGAGTGGTATTGGACAGTTTATTTTGATTCTTGCAACAGCTTTGATGAAAACTCCATCTTATATTTTAATTGATGAACCTGAAATTAGCTTGCATCCAAAAATGCAAGAAATTTTTGTTAGAGCATTAGCGGCAAAATCGGAACGTGGTTTATTAGCTGTTTCACACTCAATTGCACTTGCGAGAAGTGTGAGTGATAGAATCTATACATTAGTTAAAAACGAAAATTCTAGACCAAAAATTTTACCATACGGACAACATTATCAGCCAACTATCTCCCAATCTATTAATGAGATGTCATACAGCCAATACGTCGAAATTGGCGGTAATAATATTTTATTAGTGGAAGGAAGAACCGATATAAAATCTTTTCGAGAAATTTTGAGAAAATATGAGTTAGAAAATAAGTTTATTATTCTTTCATTTGGCGGGAGTCAGTTTATGACGAAAGAAAAAACAAGAATAGTTGAAGAACTTCAGGAAATTAAGAGGCTTAATCCTAATTCAATAAACGTAATCTTTGATAGCGAGAAGACATCGGAAACTGCCATGTTGAAAAATGAGTTTAAAATATTTAAAGAAACTTGCGAGGAACTAGGATTTAATGTTTTTTCAACTGATAAACATTCTACTGAAAATTACATTTCTCAAGCTGCGATTAGTAAGGTAGTGGGTAACCAATATTGTGCATTAAGTCAATTTGAAAATTTTAAAACGGTTCAAAACAAATGGCCAAAAGAAAAAAACTGGCTTATGTTTTTAGAAATGGAAAAAGATGATTTTTTGGGCACTCAGTTAGATGAGTTTATTCAAACTACGCTTAGGTCAGTTTCAACTATTGCAACAGGTTGATAAATAGTCATCTTTTATGTTATTTGCTAAGTTTCCTAACCTTAGATAAAAATTTTCTTGCGTTTCATTCCCAGCCGAGTCTTCAAAATTATAAGCCTTCTAAGGCGAGTGTCAGATGGCCTTGTGTGTGTGGATTTTGTGGCACTCGCCGTGATAAAGAAACAATTCACTAAATTGAGGCATGCCCGTGAAGCGACAAATAACCGAACCTGGTGGTGTTTATTTTATCACATTCACCTGTCATCAATGGTTGCCATTGATTGCACAAACAAACAGCTACGATTTAATTTATAATTGGTTTGACCATCTTAAACGTAAAGGTCATTATGTAACAGGGTATGTGATTATGCCAAATCATGTACATGCACTTATTGGATTCCGGAATACAGGACAATCTATTAATACGATTATTGGAAATGGTAAACGTTTTATTGCCTATGAAATTATTAAACGGCTGAAAGCACAAGGGGAAGATAAATTGTTACATCAATTGCATTTATCAGTTGAAGTAAAGGATTTGGAAAGAAATAAAAAACATGAAGTGTGGGAAGATTCATTTGACTGGAAGGAATGCAGAACAAACCATTATATGCAACAGAAACTGGATTATATGCATGATAACCCATGCAAAGGAAAATGGAACCTTGCAACTGCGCCAGCAGAGTATGAGCATAGTTCAGCAAAGTATTATATTACCGGAACACAAGGGCTGTATGAAGTGTTTAATTTTTGCGAACTGGCAGATATAAATTTGACAGTTGTATTAGAGAAGAACGCCGAGTCCGCCCCACACAAAGCCCGGCTGTGAGACATCGGCTACGAAACCTTAGGTTTTCCCCCGTTGTCCGTAGTCTTCAAACACCAAATAAAAGATGAATGGTTGTCCTGAGTTTGCAACTCAGGGCCTTGAGGTTGAAATGCCTTCGATTCTGTCAAATTCTTTACCTTCATTATTCACCACTAAAACCACCGGAGGGTTACTTCAGGCACAACATGAAAAAGATACTTTTTGTTTCACTGTCTTTTTTGGCAGCCGTAGCTTTAGTAATTGGTTGCAATAACAAATCAGATAATAAAACAGACGATAAAAAGGCCGACACAGCTATCACTGTTACACCTTCAGAAAAAGGAGTAAAACTAATTTGTAAAGACATGGGTGCAGACAGCATGGAAATACCACATTATGATGTGTATTTATCTGTTGATGGCGTGCAGACAAAGATAAAATCGGTGAATGGCTGTAGCGACATTACTAAAGAGTCCTATGAGCAATACCAGATTCCAAAAGATGCTATTGCGGCCTGCGGCGGCTGGTATGCCGGTGGCGGCGATTATTATTATGTCATCTTAAAAGACGGCAAACCCGTTGTGTTTGAAGGCTGGCAGGAAGAGCAGCAGGAAGATGACGGCTATCACTGGAAAGAGATCAATATTAATAGCCACCCTTAAATTTTTATCTTATAGCGACTAAAGCCGGGCTTCCGTTCTCCGCAGCTTCAGAAAATAATAAACAATAGCGTTGTTATGCTGAGTTTGCAACTCAGGGCAGATAAGTTCTTGCCAAAAAAGTAGTACCTTTCTTTGTTAGAAATCTGCATAACCGTAATTGAAAACATGCATAGCCATACCAGCTAAAATGAATAAACGGTTTCCATTATTCGTTTTGTTCGTCTTGCTGAAGTACCTTTCTTACAGCCAGAATGTTTGGTCAGAGTTAGGTGCTGCTAATCCCCTTAATAACGGGTCTCCCATCTTAACACTTGCAAGCGACCCATCCGGGAATATCCATGCGGCAGGGGCGGTAAATACAAACGGTAGTGAAAGATATGTGGCCAGGTGGGACAGGCTTACAGATACCTGGGGTATCCTGGGTGGCCCATCGCATCCTATAGCATACGATAATATTTATTCCGTAGTAAGTGACACGGCAGGTAATATTTACTTTGGCCTTCCATTTATGCAAAGCAGCAACGTTCAGCGTATCGCCAAATGGAATAAACTAACCAATCAATTTACCAATATTGGCGACCCTGCCCCCCTGGAAGTTAATAACTGGATATTTACAATAGCAGTGGATACTCCCGGAAATGTGTATGCCGGAGGCTTGTTTTACAACAGCAACTTTAAAAACTATGTTGCTAAATGGGATGTGGTAACCAATACATGGGGTGAATTAGGGGGTAATAATTCATTACAGGTAACCGGTTCAATCCAAAATGTCATTCTTGATCATGCCGGCAACGTTTACGCAGCAGGAAATTTTACCAATGCAAACGGCAGGCAGTATGTTGCCAAATGGGATAAAATGGCAAATACCTGGAGTGAGCTGGGCGGTACTAATTCGCTGCAGGCAAACAATACAATATCAGACCTTGCTGTGGATGCCGGTGGTAATATTTATGCAGTGGGATACTTTACCAACTCAAACGGCAGGCAGTATGTTGCGAAATGGGATAAAACAACAAACACCTGGAGTGAACTGGGCGGAAACAATTCATTACAGGCGAACGGGTTTATAAGAGGCATTACAATTGCAGGCAGTGATATTTATGTCTCCGGAGATTTTACCAACTCAGGGGGTAACAGGTATGTTGCCAAGTGGGATAATACCACCAATACCTGGAGCGAATTGGGCGGTAATAATTCATTACAGGCTAACCAGTCATGCTGGACCATTACAAACGATCCTTACGGAGAAATTTATACAGCCGGCAGTTTTTACAATAGCAGTTTGCGGCGTTATGTCGCACATTTCGGCCCTGTATTAACTATTACATCCGTTACACCGCCTTCAGGATGCAGTGGTACGTCAATTAGCATTATCGGACGAGGTTTTACCGGGGCAACTGCTGTAACAATAGGAGGAACTCCGGTAAGCTCCTTTACAATTGTATCACCGCAATTGATAACAGCAATAGCCGGACCCGGCACTACCGGTATTGTTTCCGTAACCACACCGTTAGGTACGGCCACTTATAATGGTTTTTCTTTTGTTGCACCCGTTACCCCTGCTTTAAGTATTGCAGCAAATACTACTGTAATTTGTGCAGGTACACCGGTTACATTTACAGCAACCCCAACTTTTGGTGGCACTTCACCTTTTTATCAATGGAAGAAGAACGGTGTTAATACCGGAACTAATTCTGCTGTATATACAGATAATACATTGAACAACGGGGATATTATTTCATGTATGCTTACATCAAACCATCCTTGTATTGCAGTCAATAATGTAGCCAGTAATACCATAACTGTTACGGTAAATCCTGCTATAACACCTGTTATCAGCATTTCAGCTTCTGTCAATAATATTTGCAAAGGAACACCAGTAAACTTTACTGCAACCGCCAGTGGAGGGAATAGTACAGTATATCAATGGAAGAAGAATGGTTCCAATGTTGGAATCAATTCAAATACCTATTCAGATCCAACACTGGCGAATGGTGATATAATAAGTTGTGCCATTACTGTTACAGGCACCTGCTTGTCAACTTCTGCTGCAACAAGTAATTCTATACAAATGAATGTATTTCCAACTCCTGTTGTTGGCTTAGATCAGTCCGGCATTTTGTGTGAGGGGCAGCAAAGGATACTTGACGCAGGAAATTTCTCATCCTGGCTCTGGAGCGATGGAAGTACCAACAGTACCTTAATAGTGAGCAGCACCGGTGTATATTCCGTAATAGTTACTGACAATAACGGGTGCAGGGGATATGACACAGTAAGGATTACTACGCTGAGTCCAAAGCCGGTTAATTTTTTACCGGCTGATACCGCTGTTTGCAGTTATGGATCTCTTACTTTAAGCACACGGTCAAACTATCAAAGCTATTTGTGGAATGATAATTCTGTTCAGAGAAGCCTTGTAGTAACACAGCCGGGGCTTTATTGGGTTGACATAACAGATAATAATAATTGCCGGGGCCGGGATTCAGTTCTTGTAACTCTTAAAGAATGTATCCGGGGCTTCTTTATCCCCTCTGCATTTACGCCTAATAATGATGGCAAAAACGATCTTCTAAAGCCATTGCTGTATGGCAGCGTTAAGAAGTATCATTTCCTGATATATAACAGGTGGGGCGAACTGGTTTTTGAATCAACTGATGTGAGCAAAGGCTGGGATGGTACTATGAAAGGTATGCAGCAGGATGCTGCTGTTTTTGTATGGATGTGTACATATCAATTGGAAGGAGAAAGTGAAAAGTTTCAGAAAGGTACAGTATCATTGATCCGGTAATATCAGATAATATTTTTCGCTGGTCTATGCTTCTCCAAAATTCAAACTACCCGGCATCACCCGGTAAAAAGGAACAGCTTCCCGCAAAATAGTTTCATCCTTATCACACAAATCATTAGCTTCATCTACCACTTTAAACCCTTTTTTATGAAAAAAATACTCTTGCTGCTTATAGCAGCTATCCTGTTATCGAATCACTATTCAGCAGCGCAAAATGTAGGTATCGGGGTATCCAACCCTGCCGCCAAACTGGATGTGGCGGGTAACATTAAGATTTCCGACGGCACACAGGCCGCCGGAAAGATATTATCCTGCGATGCCGATGGTGTAGCCACCTGGGTAACCCGTAAAAAGCCGAGAGTGGTTCGGGTAACAGATGCCAGCACCGGTTGCCTGGTCATTCATACACCCATTTATAATTATGCATTCAACCTTACCGATACAACGGAATACACTGTTACCGGTAAAAGTATCCGCTCCGGAACCGGCAGGCATGACCTTAACCTGGTTGTAGATGGTGTTACTGTCCAGGTGATACTTACGTATACACCACCTGCGGATGGCGTTCAGTGGGCAGAAGCTTATTTCAGTTACGGCGGTACTTTTCTTCCCGGTGCCCATACGATACAGGTAGTACCGGCAGATAATACCGTTGCCTGGGGCTGCGGAAATTTATGGGGCAATATGATCGTCAGTTTTTTTGACTGAAGTATCGGTAACGAAAAGATGCTAATTGGGTCTTGGGTTTGCCACAGCCGTAAACTTTGCTTTTACCACTTCCAGTTCCAGCACACATACACCGATAGGGTCAGTATCATAATCACCAAGCACCATGGATATCTGTACATAGCCCTGTATAGTGCCGTCTGGCAGTTTCACAATATCTGTAAACTTGATTCCAAGTCCTTTGTTCTCTTCCTCCGACTGGCCTTCATTTACAACAACCAGCTTTTTCCCATCCACAACCAGTGCATGAGAGTATCCGTCATCAGCATCCTGGCTGTAAGCCGGATAATTTTTAGTTACCAGATCATATTTCTCAGCGATCTTAACGTTCATAGTAACCGGCTCGTAAGTTCCGGGACTCATAGCGGATGGCTTTGCTTTGAAGGGAACAAGAAACTGTCCATAGATAGGAGAGGCTGTCCAGTTTCCAAACCTGTCTGAAGCATCCTGTATAAAAAAAAGGAAATAAGTGTTTTTTTGTTTGTTGGTCTTTTCTTTATACCTGAACCATATTTGTTGTGCCGGATGAATTTCCGGGTTATATCCATGTGCTTTATCAGCAACCGGAAAGCCGTAAACAGCCAAAGTATCGCCTCGTTTAAGAAATTCTCCTTCTTTACAATGGTCATCATGTGTGCCCTTAAACCATTTGTTGGTATTTAGGAAATAGTGGTACGGAGATATTTCAGCCCAAAAGCAATAGTGGTTATTGTAATCAGTATCCTTGCATCGCTGCAACTGTATGGCATAATCTATACAGCCCGGCCACTCAGCCCGGGTCTTGCAAGGATTCAAAAGAGCCTGTTCATATACATATTTATATTCATCAAACGGGTCAATCATCAGATTCCAGTCATAAGCATTATTCACTTCTTCTTCCGTACCATACCTGTTAAATACTCCGGCTACATTTCTTTTATCCCATGTCAGCATATACCATTTATCTTTAAATTTCTGCTCTGGCACGGCACTAACAGGGTCATTGGCTTTAACACCCATCAGTAATTCATTTGTTGTTTTAAAATCATCTTTTTGGGCCTGTGTGGCTGCCGGTATATTGGCCGATGACATGACCACATCATTGTCAGGGGAACGTAATAAAAACAATAGGAACAATCCTGTACAAAAGGAGAACGCAGTTATTATTCTCATAAAAAAAGGTTTAGGAATGAAAGGTAAACTAACTCTTCGCCCATCACAATAACCCTTTAGGGTTACCGGCGGGTCATTTAATTTTCTTCGCTAATGAATCGCCGCCACCACCTGGAGGAGGGTCCGGTCTGCCATCGCCTGAACAATTATTCATACTGTTACAAGGTGCATATTGAACAAAGTCCTCAGTCCTGGCAGGTTGGTCTACTGTCATCGAAACAGCATCGCTGCTGAAGAAACAAGTGATGCATGCCGCACATGAACACATATTCTCGCATTTTACATTACCATAGACAGTAACATTGCATTGGTAAACCGGTATCTCTGTTCCGGACGATTGTACTTTTTTGGTGATAGCCGGAAACTTAAGCTTTGTACCAACCCTGGGTAACACCCTGTCTGTCATGTGCGGATCATACACCTGGCAATACAGCGTTACCGGCACATTATTATAATACCACGTAGACCTGCATTTCAGCATTGCTGTCGTACTTGTATCCTGGTGACCACCACCACTGCCAGCCGACTTCTTATAAAGATTGTTCAGCACTTGTCCCTTATGGGCTTCATCAACAGAAATAAGCATAATGGCATCATCAGAAAAATTAGCTTCTGCCAAAGACAACGCCTTGCTTTGCTTGCCATTATCATCAAGGAAAGAGACCTCTTTTAGGTTTACATCTTTTAGCCGAAAAGCGATCTCTTCTTCTGGCTTATCCTCATTAACTGCTGCTTCCTTTTTAGCCGATCCGCATGAAGCAGCCAGCAGTGACAGGATCAAAATGAATTTTCCGGGATGGTTTGAATAGTTCAGCATATGATTAAAGTTTAGAAACTAAAATTATCCAGTTGAACAGGCTTCTTATAATTGAAGTTTGCAAACCTTTTTGCTTTTGTAGTAAAATTTGCAAATCTGCCGGTGCGAAAGAAGTGCCAATGACTGTAACCCCCTGGATGACAATCGGTTTTTTTCTCTTTTCTGCCTGCAACCTTATTAAACCACTGAATTAAGCACACTCCGGGCCTTGCCACTCATAACCCCGGCGCACAAAATCAAACGGCTTTCTGACGCCGGTCATTCTCACAAGAGTTACCAGGGTTTAAATTTGACTATCATTAATATAAAAGCCAGAGTTTTATAACATTCTTCCTCTTTTTCAGGCCATTAGTTCTTATCCTTTTCACACAGACACTTTTCAATCATGAAAAAGCTTTATTAACCAATTAATCCCTTTGTTATGACACATGAAAAAGACAAAACAATTACCCTGCATATTTATAACGATATGGCGGAAGCAAAAATGATGCAGGATAAACTAAGCGAAAAGGGGATAGCCTCTTTTCTAAATGATGAAAATGTAATGGGGTTAGACCCGGTGGGTGGAGTGGAGCTTAAGATATTTGAAAAGGATAAAGCTGCAGCCGAAAAAGTATTGGCTGAATAGCACTCCGCCATCTATGGTATTGGGGAACATAAAACATTGAATGTTGCTTTAGGTTTCTGACCTGGAATCAGCAGTAAGAAAATCCTTTTCTGTCCCGGCAGGTCTTCAGCGAAAACATTACACCCCGTTGTTAATGATAAAAAAAACACAACCTTAATTATCTTCTTATCCCGGTTCTTTTAATGGTACAGTTACCTGTATAGTAGTACCGCCATTTTTTTCTCCCCTGATACAATAATTCCCCCCCATTATAGCGGCTCTTTCTTTCATACCCAAAATTCCCAGGGTTTTCTTTAATGCTGCTTCATTTTCATCATACCCTTTGCCATTGTCGCTTATGGTAAGTATAATATTATTATCCTTTATCTCAACAATTACATTTAACATATCTGCTCCTGAGTGCCGCCCTGCATTGGTCAGCGATTCCTGTACAATCCTGAACAACCCGGTTTTTATGTTCCTGTTCAATGCAGGTTCCTTTTCAGGGCCGGAAAAAAAGGTATCAATACCGGAACTTTTGCTAAACTCTTCAAGGTGGGTTTCAATAGCATCAAGGAGGCCGAGGTCGTCAAGCATTCCCGGCCGGAGTTCTCTTGAAATTCTCTGTACGGTGTTGATGGCTTTATTAAGCAAAGTAAACAGGTTATGCATTTTTTGCCTGACGGCCTCATTCCGATAATCCACTTTATCCTGCAGCCAGCTCATATCCATTTTTATGACGCTAAGCTGTTGCCCGAGTTCATCATGAATTTCTCTTGCAATAGAGGTACGTTCTTCTTCCCGTATATTCTGCAGGTGATCTGAAAGCCGGCGGATAGACTGGTAGGATTCTTCCAGCTTTAACTTTGCATCCACCAGTTCTGTTATATCATCATGATAAATTACCGCCATTGTGTTATCGTTTACAAATTTCATTGCCCGGAATAATCGCCACTGGGTACGGTCAGGTAAATGGCAGGGATATTTTAATTCAAAAAATTGGGTATCATCTTTCAAAACAGAATTAATGCCAGCCCACAATTGCGCTGCAATCTCATTTCCTTCATCAGCAGATTTTTTACAAATATCCATGTAATTCATTCCTTTGGTTGTTTTATCAGGCCCCGTGGCTGCATTGGTATTGGCAAAAATTTCCCAGGCCTGGTTTACCATAATGATTGCTCCATTCTTGTCAATTACAGCCAGGGATGAGTGGAGTGATGACAGGATAGCCTGCACAAATTTTTCGTTTGCCCGGCTCAGCTTATAAAGCGATTCTCTTTCAAATTCAGCTTTATTCAGTTTGGCAATGCCGATACGGTACATCAGTAAAAAAATAACAATAAATGAAAAGATCATTATACTGATGCCGAAATTGAGATTATAATAACCCGCCCTGCGGCCCAGCAGGCTCAGCCCACCGACAATAAAAAAGGTAAAAACAGTAAAAATTGTTTGCCATCCGCCTACCTGTGCTGCTTTTGAATTTTGATAAAAAACAGACAGAAAACCTATCTCAGGTCTTGCGAACAAAAAAGCCATTGAAAGAAGAAAAAGGCAAAGGGAGGTAACAAAGGAAGCTTTTGAAAATCCCGGTACAGAGTAAAGTTCTTTTGCATTATAGATATGCCCGATCAGTGTAACAAGAGCTCCAATAAAAATTATAATACACAAAAAATCAGCTAAATATTTTACCCATTTCCTGGTGGATGTGAACATTAATAAGGAACTTCCAAAAAATAAAAATGCAATAGAAGCAGTAACCGATATACCACTGGACAAAAACCTCTCATAGGCATACCTATCTATAAACAGAAGTTTGCCAATTGGCGACTGCCAGCTAAAAGCATACTCTATTAAAGAAAGAATTCCTACAGCCGACACTATATATGCCAATAGCCTTGAAAGAGGTTTTTTGTTTTTGGTTCTTAACAGCAGGGCAGTACCTGCAAATAGTATAACAGCGGAGGAGGTGGCTATCATACTACGCCAGTCATAGTTAAAGCTTAACAACCCGGGAATACCGAATATCCATCCAATGAGTGCGGCAAATGCGATGCCCATCGCTCCGAAAGCAAATAAAACTGTACTTCGGGTTGTGTTAAAAAAACGGCTTTCTGTGAACAGCATGCTGTGATTTCATTGGCTTACTTCATAAGCTCAACTAACTATCATTATGTATACTATACCCGGAACGTTCCTGCAGGAATTAATCAAAGCCTTGAAGTAAGAAGTATTTAAGGTAAGGAAATTTTGCATAACCCCTTTGCCGGGCCTGGCTGCTCAATAAAAGGGCTCTGGTCTGAGCCTTCCACTTTAAAGGCAATACTCTGTACCAGTAATTTAGAATCGCAGTTTTCATACAACCCTGTTCCATATAAAGTAGAAAAAAATCTGTGAGGGCCGCATTTCGTCCGTCGTGCCTGAATAAGTATTTTCTGTCGTTTTTAAACATTATTAAACAATTGACGAGTATCTCTGACCGTGTTGACCAGTATCATAGTTATTTGCTGGTAACAGCAACTAACTTACAAGAAGATAAAAATACTTGTATGAAAAAGATATTTTCCGGTATGCCGGCAGTAATAGTTATTGTAGGTATTATAATCGGCGCTTCCCCGACAGTAAATGCTCAGGGTTTTACGCCCAATGATAACCAGGTTTGTTTTTATGAACATGAGAATTATGGTGGGGCTTATATCTGCATCAGCTCCAGTGGTGAGTATGCGGACCTTGGCCGCTATTTTGTAGGTAACACCAACAAGAACTGGCATGATAAGATATCTTCAGTCATTATCGGGAAAAATGCCTGTGCCATCATGTATGAACATGCAAATAGCGGAGGCTACTGCCTTACCCTTCGTGGAAATGGAACAGGCCTGCGAAAGATACCTAAGCTCAGCCCTTATAATTTCAATGATAAAACAAGCCATATCAAGAGCCTTGCCTACCCGGATAATTTACCACCTGAACCTTATGAAGACGAGGTTATATTCTTTGAGCATAATAACTATGATGGGTATTACCTGAAACTATTTACCGACCTGGATGTTCCAAATCTCACCCTGTATGGATTAGAAGATCCACTGACAAGTACTACTATTTACAACTGGAACGACAGGATATCATCTGTGAAGATCGGTGCTAAAACATGTATAACCCCATGGATCAACATTAATTATGGCGGACAAAAATGGATGTACAGGGCTAATGGCAATAATACATGGAGCATCGCTGATCTTGGTCCGTTGGGTTCGGGAGACAAGTTCAGCTCTGTCAAGATCCGTAACAGGGATAGTTGTATTTACTAAACTTGCTATCATATTGTATCGCAAAACAGTGGCTGGTGAAAAACACCAGCCACTTTTGTAAAATATCGATTCAGCATTAATGCAGGCAGATTTTTACCCTTATTCCGGTTTACTACAGATAATTTTATCTATATTCATCAAAACCCTGCTACATGAAAAAGTATTCTTTTGTAACTGTTTTTCTTGCCGTCATTTTGATTGCCTGCCTGGGCAATTCAAATGAAAAGCAGTCAGGCAATACAAAACAAAATGGCCAACCTCTGGCAAATAACAACAGCACTGTTGACGGCAGCATCTTTAATGGCTCCTGGACCTATCGCAGCTTACTAAACGACCCTGATTGGAAATTACCCTTCGACCAGCTTCAGTTTGCAAGTGCCATTATGGACCTGAGGACAGTTGGCAAGGATTCCATCACTGGGATTTTGTATTGGGCCGATAATCCAAAGCGGGGGCTTAATATCTCAGGCAAATATTATTTACAGGACACTGTTCTCTGTTACAGTTTGATCGGAGCCGGCACTACAGCACTCGGAACCTCCGGCTGGCAATATGATTATAAAGGATATGTTGTTTCCAAATGGGTTAACGGCATACAACAAGCTGATGTTTTAGTGGGAAGTACTGTCCGGGCAAAACCACACAACGGTGCCCCCGCAGGGATGGTAGCAACAACTTATATGGTAAGGAGGCCGCAGTAATTGTAATTTGATCGGCCTCTCTTACTTAATATTTTTCAACCGTTCCTCCGCGGCATTAGATTTATCTGGCTGTTTCAGGTAATTATAGAGGTTTATTAATTGCTGTAGTGCTGTTCTCAAATTCTCCTTTTTAGCAGTGCTTAGGTCACCGTTGGCAGCATACAGGTTACTTGCTGCTTCCAGGTAGCTGACTGATTTATTGGTCATCTCGTTTATGCTATCCTGCAGTTCCTTTTTTTGCAATAATAAGAAATATAAAATCCTTCCTATATACCCACCCGGCGGTAGTACTGACAAAAAAACCGATACAAAGAGGTATCAGTTTTTTATTGATAGAATATTGTTAACCTCTCATTGCCTGGGATTCTTCATAGTTAGGCCCATACAATCCCGGCACTTTATTGCCAGATGCCCGCAGATTCGCCACCATTTCACCGCGGTGATGATAAAGATGGTTAAATAGAAATCCTCTAACCACCTGTATCCGGGGCATTGGCGGCATAATATCCTGTCCGCCGGCCTGCATGCGCCAGTCATTGAAGAATGTGCCTTCATCGGCATTTTCCAAAACGGCTTTGGCTTTGGCGAAATTCTCTTCAAACTTAGCTACTATGTTGGATGCTTTGCTAATGTCACCTTTGTCATACTTATAACTTGCCATATCCATTACATCCTGGATAAAAGTTCCGTCAAACCAGTTATAGACCTCAGCAATATGAGATGCTAATTGCCCTACCGACCATAAATGGGGGTTGCGGCCTGTAGCCAAGTGCTGAATCAGGAATTACATTTAATAGCTTACGGGTGTTTTCTGCTTCATACAAAAACTCACCTAAAAGTGCCTGTTTTATCATGATGATAAAGTTTCGTGACAATAAATTTAGCCGGAATACCTGAAACAGTATTTTATTTTCTTATTGCCGGTTGGTAATCCGGAATTGATCCTTTTGTGCTTTCCCGGGATTTTTTTGCAATAGAAGATACATTATTGACAAAGTCAGCCAGAGCATTGATACAGAATTTTAAGAAAATTTTTCATATACATTTCTTCCCGGCGGCGTTAAGAACAAAACAACTCTACCATGCACAAACCATTCCACCTGCTCGCAGCAGTATGCTGCGCATTAGCTTCCTATGCACAACAAAAAGATACATTAGTTCTCTTTTACAAACCAGATCAGTACGTTATATCCAAAGTAGAAAAGCAGAAGCTGGATAGCTTCCTGCTTCACAACTGGGACAGGTTATCCATTAATGGTTACACTGATGAGACAGATGATGAGGAGCATAACCTCGAACTGTCAAAAAGGAGGTCGGGGGAAGTGTGTGAATATTTAATTAACCGGAACATTCCTGCAGCTGTTATTACATCACAATTCTTTGGGGAATCAATGCCAAAGGCCGATAATGCCTCTGATGAAGGCCGGGCTTTAAACCGCCGGACAGAGATCATCGGCTACAGGTATGCCAGGGTGCAACTCAAACCCAAGGATGATCCGATGAAACCAGTAACACAAACACTGGACAATGGTTTCATTATAACGTATCGTCCCGGCGTTCTGCCCGGCGACATGGCCAACAATTTTGCAGCAGGATCGGGTATCGATTTCCAGGTTATCACTAACACGGTAGAGATGCGGCGAAACAATTTGTTCAACAATACCACGAACGGAGAAATATTGTCTTCCGTAGTTATTTTCTGTGCCGGCAGGATGAACCCCTGCAAACTGGATTCACCCATACTTATTAAAGTGCCAATTCCGTTTCAAACCACATGCCCGGTAACAAAAGTGAAGTTCTTTAATGCAGTAGTCGAAAATGGAAGACGCATCTGGGAAGAAGAGAGCAAACAGCTTTGCCCGGAGATCATCGATGGAAGGCAGTATGTAGGAGTGTGGATGGATGATTTTTGCCAGTGTATCAATTTTGATTTTAAAATCGACCCTGAATGTTTTGACACTGATAGTACACAATTGCAGTATGTAAATGCAGACGTCAGGGATATGATGGCCGAGTTAAAAGGACTGAACAGTGTTTACCTTCCCCGAAAGACAGGTGACTCCACATATCATATCATTCACCTGAAAGAAAAAATGGACGAGGCTGTACTTAGCTTTAGTCTTTATAATGGGAAAAGACGGATAAGGGGTTTTAAGGATAAGCGATTGTCAGATTTTCCTTTTGATTCGGCAGCCCGACAGTATGTACTGAGTACCGGCACACAGCAGTTTTATTTTCCCAGGTTAAATGTATGGGATGTTGTATTGAATGTAAATGGCGACAGGTACAGGGTGGCAGAGAATAAGAACAAGTATGATTTTGTACACCTGAAACATAGGAATCAGATTCAATCCTGGTTGACTTTACCATCTTCGAGTCAAAGAAAAGGATGACACAATATAAAAATCAGCCGCTCAGGTCACTTCGCTATGATGCAGCTAAGGGCTGTTATATTATTGACAGGGATTTTCTAAAAGAGCTGAAGCAGAAAACTACCGTGGCGGAAAGATGAGGCCGGGAGAGCAATAATCCTGTTCGGTGTATATTTATGAATGGGAAAAAAACAGTTAACCAAAGACAGTGAATTTATGGTAGGAGAGAACAAGCTGATGAATTATGTTATGGCGGTTTTTTTTCTTGCCATTTTTCTTTATGGCTTTATTGATGCTGTAAGCCGGCAGTTCAAAGACATCGATTATCAGAGTTATATATTTTCATTAGCTGTAATCCCCTTTGTCTATTGCATTCGCAGGGCCAGGAGTAAAAGGATTTATCTGCGGATCAACAAAAAAGGTATTTATAAAGACGAACAATTAGTAACAGGCTGGCCGAACCTGTTAAAATTCTACCTGGCCCAGGAAAAGAAGAAAAGTTTTTATGATATACGGGATAATTTTATCCTCGTGGTTGAGCATCATGGAATTGATCCGAAAAAAGGTAGCCGGAGTAAAATTCCGCTGACCAACACTCAAAATAAATCGGAAGAAGATGTGCTGGCAGCGGTAGATTTTTTCTGGAAAGAATATAAGAAAACACCCCGTGAATAGAATATGGGGTGTTTTCACTTTTCAATTTATTAGATTCCTTATTGCCTGATCAGTCTTTCAGTCAATTGCGAACTGCCTGTGTTCAGTGTTACAAAATAATAACCAGGGGCAAGGTAGCTGAAATCATATGACAGATTATTGAGACCTTTAGCAATGTAGACAGGACGGCTGCTGACCAGTGTGCCGTTTGATGCATAGACCTGCAGCACTGTTTTAACGGCGGCACTACTTTGTATTACCATATTTACTTCGCCATTCGTTACATTGGGCAGTAGCAACAGGCTTTCTTTATCCCTGAAAGCAGGCTTCAGTTTAGCAACGGGTGAATAAGAAACAGCTCCGGTTCTTTCCACAGCCTTTACCCTGTAATAAATGGTAGCGGTGAAGCTGTTCAACGAATCATAAATACTATAATACTGTTTGGTTGAACTGTTTCCCCTGCTTGCTACCTGTTTCAGGAATGAGAAGTTGATACCGTCGATACTTTTTTCCACTACAAAATGATCATTGTCTGTTTCCTGCTCCACACTCCAACCCACAAGTGCCATAGAGCCTATCTGCCTTGCATTTATAGTTAGCCCTTTAATGGCGAGTACCTGGCTGCAATTTCGGGTAAAGATGCTGTAAACAGTAGAAGTATCCATACAACCATTCGGCGAGGTAACGATCACTGAGATATTATGGTTACCTGCGGGTAATGTATTTAAAGGGAAAGAAACTCCGGTGCCAATGATGGGGCTGTATGGCGGGGCATTATCATACCAATTGATAGTATACCCAGCCAGGTTCCCGTTCAAAGATGCCAGCGGTAAGAATAGTTTGGTGGAGTCACACAGCGTATCGCATCCAACCGGGAAGAGGTTTAGCATTGGACTAAGCTTAATAGCCTGCGATGTGCTATTGCTACAACCCGTAAGACTGTCAAGTACCGTTACAAAATAATTGCCATTGGCAGATGCCAGCAGTGTATTGGTGGTGCTTAATACCAGAGTAGAGTTATTGAGATTCCAGCTCCAACCTGGATTAGTGGCATTCGTGGTAGCCGTAAATGTGTACAGGTTATTGGAACATACAGGGAGTGGCCCTGCCACATTTATATTGACAGTTGGCAGTGCATTAAATGTAACGGTGATGGAGCTTGTATCCATACAGCCAAAACCATTAACCACCTGAACGAATATAGTATGTGTGCCTAATGTATAAGGGGGAGAGCCAATTGTAGCAGCATATAAGTTATTAGTACTAACCGGGTTTCCGTCTACCAACCACATATAGGTACAACCCAGGCAAGAAGGTACTGATACTGTGAATAAACTCTGGTCGCATCGTTTACCGCTGCTACTGATATTTACATTTGGCCCTTGTAATACTGTAACGGTTACAGTGTCTGAAACAACCTGGCAGCCATTTATATCAAATGCAATAAAATGATAATTGCCTGTTTGCTTTACAGTGTCGGTTGAGAAAGTAGCTCCTGGAATAGCCACCCCATTATTATACCATTGAAAATTTACCAGTCCTGCACAGGAAGAGCCCAGTATCACCGAGTCTTTAAAACAGAATGTTAGTGGTCCAGAACTGGTAACTGTACAAACAGGCGGCGGCACGATTATTATAGGATTTATCACCGTGTCTTTACACCCATTGAGGTCCGTAACAATGTGTGTTACGAAATAAAAGCCGGCCAATGCATAGGCATGGCTTGTAGGGCTTACATATGAAGTAGAAGCATCGCCAAAATCCCAGAAGTTGGTGGGAGCCGGAACGTTATTATTAAAATTAATGGTTGTGCCCACACAGGAATTGTTCACTGTAAAACTTGCATCTGGTACAGAAATATTAAATGTGTCCATTACTGTAACGGTGCAGCTGCCTGATGTGATGGTAAGATTAACGATATATGAACCACTTTGTGAAAAAGTAACTACCGGGCTCGGAATAGTATTGTTATTAAATGATGCGATAACAGGCGGCACTGGTGTGTTACCCGGATTAGTACCAACGAACCAACTATAAGAACTAATAGTGGCTGGTGATACTACAGTTGAAGCATCATAAAGGCTGAGTGTTTTACAGTTGACAACACTTGTAAAATTGGCTGCCACGGTAACGTTCACTACTGTATCCTTACACACTCTGCAAATGGTGGCATTGGGAAGTAATACATCTGCACATACTCTTATTTGTTTATAACCAATGGAAGTATAGGTACGGGTGGTTAATCCACTCACTGTGTAATTATCTTCCAGGTGGGTGATGGTGGGATTACCCGTACCACTAAGGGTAGCACCAACCGGGCCCGTTGCAGCAATTGTAAGCGTAAACGGATTACATCCGCTGATACCCGTAACATTAATAGATGCAACACAACCTGTATTTGGGGGACAGTTACTGATGGTTATCGTTAAGACGTTTGAAGTAACAACGCATCCACCAAGTGTGACGACACAATAATAAGTATAAGTACCGGGAAGTGTCAATGTATTAATGACAAGTGTTTGGTTGGTTTGTCCCGGCATCAGCACATTGTTTTGATACCATTGGAATGTGTAACCAGGGCCGTTCACCGCCACAAGACTCATATTAGGAACAGCGGGAAGACAGTAATTAAGTACGTTGGTGGCAGATATAGAAGCTACGGGCCTTCCAACATCAGGAATATTATAATTAGCTGTGACGGTACAGCCTGTACCGTTAAAGTTTTGTATTTGTACTGAATAGTTACCGGGAACAGTAACGCCAGTGATACTGGAAGTGTTGCCGGGTGGTGGTACACCGGGACCAGTCCAGTTAAAAACTCCTGTGGCTCCGGTGCTTAACGTAATACCGCCGGCCCCGCATAAAGTACCGCTGGCGGTAATAGAAGGAACAGGAGGTTCATTGATCGTAATGCTTACAGAATCACTATTACAGACACCAAACTTAAGTATAACTGTATTACTGGATCCGGGGCTGTTATTGCCATGCCATTTTATTAAAATAGAATTAGTTCCTTGTCCGCTCAGGATAGTACCAAAATTTGCCGGTACTACCGACCATTGAAAATTGCCGCTGGCAATATTGGTGATGGTGTATGTAACATTCGCATCAGCACATACACTTAATGGTCCGCTAAGCACAGGAACCGGGTAAGGGAATACATTTTTTATAAGGGTATTGCTTAAACAACCATACGGTATCGAGGTTTGGCTGACGGTTATACTATAAGGGCCAGCAGGTCCCCATGTTACCTGCACAGAATCATTATTAACACCCAGCAGGTTGAAGGTTGCTGCATTCGTAAAGGACCAACTGAACAAACCAGTTGTATTAGAAATTGCACTATACACATAAGTGTTGTTCGGACAGATAGAGTCAGCCCCATTAATACTGCTTATCACCGGTGCAGGCAACACCGTGACAGTGTAATTTGCAGTATTACAAGTCGTATTCGTTACGACTGGTGTTGCACTAACATTATAAATGCCGGGAGTGGTCCAGGTAACATTAATTGCACTTGTTCCGTTACCGCTGTTAATAGTAGCAGTGCCGGGGGTAATTAGCCAGTTTGAATTGACGGGAACACTGGCTGGTCTTGTTGCAACCAGGTTAGTGGCTTGATTGGCACAAACTGTTGCCGGCCCGCTGATGCTCAGATTAGGCCGTACAAAAACTGTGTAATTTGCAGTACCTCCGCAATTTAAAGAAGAATCAAAATAATTGCAGGTAAGTGTGTGTGTGCCAATAGTGTTCCAATCGATTGTTACCTGGTTGGTGTTTGTATTGAAGGGGTTAAAAACTCCGCCACCTGATAATGTCCAACTATAAGTGGTGCCGGGCCAGGAAGGAAGGGAATAAGAGGTTGAGGTATTATTGCAAACCAATGTTGGCCCGGTAATAGTACCTGAAACAGGAATAATGGGAACGGTAACTGTTGTTCCCTGTGGACAATATGTGGTAGTACAACCAGAAGGAACCAATGTAATACTTCCCTGCGGGTTACCTGATCCCCATTGCACTGTTATACAGGCGGTGTTTTGGCCACTTAGTATAGTTCCGCCAGTAACTGTCCAATTGTAACCGGTACAAGTGAGGTCTGTAGTACAATATTTTGTTGTATCACCGGCACAAACAGTGGCCACACAAGTAATAACCGGGCCGGGCAAATTGTTAATGACGATATTTTGTTGCACCGTATCGAGGCAGGTAGGACAAGCCGGCTGGCCATTCACAGAAGCTGTATTAGCGACAATCAAAGTAACAGTATATGTACCGGGGCTAATGTAGCTATGCGAAGGATTTGCCAAAACAGATGTAAATGCATCACCAAAATTCCAATAAAAACTGGTGGCATTAGTAGTGGCAGATGAATTGAAGTTGATGACGGTTGGATTGCCGTTACATACAGGTTGTGGTGATGCTGTAAAAGCTGCTACCGGTGTATTTATCAGTGTAAAATTTATATCCATTGTATCTGAGCAGGGAGCCAAGCCGGGGCCGCCCCCGGGTGTTGCAAAGGCAATACGAACAAGACCTGTGTTGGCTCCACCCCATTGAATTGTAAAGGAGTTGCCAGTCAAACCAACAAATGTTCCACCTGTGATACTTACAAAGCTGTAAACAGTTCCGGCGTAGCAGGTTTGATCTACATTAATATTATAGGTCATTAACGAGTTCATACAGGAGCGGATAAGGAAGGGATTGTTAGAATAACCCGGGCCGGGAATACTTCTTCGTACTTCTGAATTATTGCAATTGATGGAGTCAGTAATAGTGAATAATGGCGGACAGGGTTGAGAGCATTGTGCATGCAGCAACTGACCAGACTGGAACAACAAGCAGAATAAAAGGGCATGGTGCAGATATTTTCGCATACAGTTTTGTTTTGGTTGATCTTGTATTGAAAACCCTTTGCTACTAACGGGCATTACACCATAAATCCTCTGGTAACTGCTAAAATTTACTGACTTAAGGAATCTCCCTTCCGCTTATAGCAATATAGTCTTTTTTGAATAAACTAATCGGAAAGCCAGTAGAAAGTTTTAGAATAGATTATTTATGTAAATCCATGCAGTCAGGCAAAAATGAAACAAATCATCCTCAACCACCTGGTATTTGTGTACATGCTTGAAAAATACTAACGCCACTTAAAGGCAAAATAGCTGCAAGGTTTTTCAGCTGCATTCCCAACACTGTGTATCTTGCCGCTCTCTGCAATGAACAGATCGCCTTTGCTCCCTTTGTAATACTGCCCATCGATGGTCATCTCTGCTTCACCATCAATTACTAAAATGATCTCCGTATCAACATGCTGATGTGAAGCATGGCTTGGTCCTTTCTTTTTTAGTGTGGTAATATGCATTTCATAATTCTCACACATGGCTGTCGGCTGGTTAAAATATTTCAATGTGCCTTTATCATTCTTTTCCGTATAAGCGACTGTATCAGCGTTAATAAGTAGTGTGCCCCCGGATTTATTACTTCTTTCAATATCCATAGGTTTCCGGGAACGGAACATCAGGACATAATATGTAACCGGGCTGTCACCAATATTCTCAAAGGTTTGCATCTCATGCGGGGGTATCAGCAACACACTGCCGGGGCCTAATTCTGCTATCTTAGCGCCAATTGTACATTTCAGCCTGCCATCTTTAATGATTATGAGTTCTTCTATGCTATCCTGTGCATGAGATGTACTGGGTATAGCTCCCTTTTGCAGGGTGGTGGCATGAATTTCAAAATAAGAGAATTCAGGAGTAGTGCCTTCAGTGATCTTACGGCTTTCCCGTTGTTTCTCCTTTTTAACCTGCAAATCATCCCAATGGAATACCCCTGAGGTTACAGGCATTAGTTGTGCTGACAATGCCATAAACGCCAGTTGAAATAAGATGCAGAAAAGGATTTTCATAACGAAATATAAAGAAACTGAGGTAGTTTTTATTTCATTTTTACTGGCGGCTGGTTTTCTATGACCGGTAATGAAGGTGCTGCATACTGCAATTATATTTGGAATATAAACCTATAAAATATTGCCATGAAAAAAATAAGCGTCACTTATTTATCCATCCTGACTGTTCTCCTTCTATTAATTGTGCCTGCCAGCGGAATCTCCCAATCAAAAGATGCGAAAAAGATATTAACAGTACTGCGGTTGGAGGAAAAATACTGGAGCAGCGGGGATATTGATGGTTATGTGAGTCTGTATGCGCCACTTGATTCTACCAGGATGATTTTGGGTAAAGGTGCAGCCTATGGGAAAGATAACATCCTTGCTTTCTATAAAAAATACTGGCCTAAGGAGAAAATGGGAAAGCTGGTGCTTGATGGGGAAGCTATGGAACGGCTATCCCGTAAATTCTATTATGTCACCGGTTATTTTCATGTTATTTACCCTGATGGCAAAAAAGTAGAGGGCAGATACTCAAGCCTGATGATAAAAATTAAGGGCAAGTGGTATCTATATACAGACCACTCCGGTTAAAATGGCTATCATGGCATAAATCATGACTAGTATTGGTTACTTTCTTTTTCCGCTATAAATGGCAACGTCAGCTTATGTGAGATCGTCTGAGTTTTAGTAACTTTATCACTGTTTTGAAAATATGAAAAAACTAGTTGTAGCTATATCGTCACTGTTTCTTGCGGGAGACACTTATTCCCAGGAACTAAACCAGGTTACTTTTGCAAGCGGGACAACACTTTCTTATTTCTCATTATTAGCTGACAGGGAGGTATTGATCCGTATTTCTGATGAAGGGAAAATACTGGAATGGGGAACTGAAGTACAGTCACTCCGCAGCAATAATTATTATGCCCCCAGACTTCAGCCTTACATGGGCAGAGTTGAATATTATGGTACGGAGGCTGATTCGGTATCAACGGGGAAGGTAAAAAGTATCGGCACAGCATCTATTACATATTACGGACCCTACGAAACGGAGCATAAAATCGGTAAGATAAAATCAATCGGAATTCTATCTTTTGACTACTTTACCAACTATGACGAAAACTCCCTGCGTGGAAAATTAAAATTCATTGGCGGCTTTATGCTGGAATATTATTCTTCTTTTGAAAACGAAGCATTCAGGGGTAAGCTTAAAACAGTAGGCAGTACAGGTATTACTTACTATTCTTCGTTCGATGACAGGCTCATCCGGGGAAAAGTAAAAAGCATCGGCACAGTCAATTATCAATGGTATACTTCTGTTGACAGGATTGGTTATGGTGGTGGCCTTAAATCAGGCCTTTACCGCCATAACATTGGCAGTGTTACCTACATTGTCCAGTGATATATCAGCTATAGGATTCCATACCTTCAACAAGATGTCCGTAGTTCACCAGTAATTCTTCACCTGGTGCAATATCAATCAATGCTTCAAATTCTTCGCCTTCATTAATTGATATAATATTGGGTGTGGAAGAGTGATTAAGATAAATAACAGGGTCAATCAGTTTAAACCCTGATTGAGGAACAAAATAACTCTCTTCATCAAACAGGCAATACGTTTCAATTAGCGAACGGGAATGTTCGGGAAGCTCTTCTACCTCTTTGATTGAAAGTTCTATCCATTCTTCCATGCCCTTTGAGAAAATATCCCTGCAGCCTTTTGGTATTGCCCGGATTGCAAATACACCAATACCATGTACCAGGGACGATTGCAACCTTATATAAGTTTGTTCTCTTAATTGCTGAAGAAGTTTTGTTTGCGGCATAAATGATACTGAATTGTGGAGGTTACAATTTTAATGCCTGCAAATGTAACCATAACTGTAAGGTAAACTTCCGTTCGTCTGTTATTGTGAGTAATAAGATATATTTCAATTGTGAAGCTAGCAGGGGCAAATATCATTTTTATACAGTTAAACTGCATAAGGATTTGCATTAAAGGATAATTGCATTGATTGTCATATGCCAGAGCAGCCATCTTCTGTTATTAATTTCCAATTGTCCGGGAATCCTGAACGTCACTACCGCTTTTCAGGACACACCAGATAGGCATTTACCCGGCAAAAGAAAAATAGTTTTATAATTCAAACTCCCATACTGTTCTGTAACTACCGTGTTTCTCAACATAAGTTAGAAATTCACTGTAAAATTTATCGGCACCAACAGTGGCACTATCGCCAATCACTATCAACTGTTCTTTTGCCCTGGTAATGGCCACATTCATCCTGCGGTAGTCTTTCAGAAAGCCGATATCACCTTCATCATTACTGCGTACCAGCGAAACAATAACATTCTCTTTCTCCTGTCCCTGGAAACTGTCAATAGTGCTGACACGAAGCTCTTTTGACAACAAATCCTTTGCAGCGGCAACCTGACCGGAGTAAGGTGAGATAAAAGCTGTTGTTGATGGGTTAAGTGACTCTGTTGCTAATACCTTCTGAACGGTCTGCAATTCGCCTTCATTTTGTAAACTTGTACCGTCAGGACCATGTTTTTCATTAAAACCGGAGCCGGCTGTATCAATAAATGTTAGATGTACACCGGTATTGGCCAGGTGTTCAGCTGTCAGCAACAGGCTATTGTAAAAATAGTTACTGCTGAATCCCGCAATTGCCTCTCGCATTCTGTACTGCGTATTAAGTAAAAAGACACTGTTAACGGTTTTAATCGCTGTTTCTAAAATGGAACGATTAAAACCCAGCCTGGCAGCATCATTACTCAATACCGTAGGAGGGAGTTGCCAATGGTCACCTGCCAGTACAATTTTTTCTGCCAGTGGAAATATACACCAGGCCAACGGTTCAATGCATTGCCCGGACTCATCTATAACCAACGTTTGAAAATTTAGACGGCTGACAACGGCATCGAACAACCCGATAGGGGTACCTGCTATCACTTCTGCCTCTTCAAATAGTTTTTCTTCATTGTAAGCCTGCAGCTTTTTGATCTCGGTTCGTATGTTCTTAACTTCTCTGAACAGGAGGTTCCGTTGTTCCCGTTCTTCTTTGCCAAAACTTCTTTTATATTTAAGGGCCATTTTACGAAACTCCTCAGCCCTTATTTTTAATTGTTTGATCTCTCTTAATGCTTTACTGTTATTTAGTTTTCCTTCAGGTGTGTGTGCAAAAATCATTTCATCAACTTTACCGGTATTGCCAACCCGTAACAATTTCACACCTTGCTGAATCAGCCCTTTTGAAATATTATCAACAGCCGTGTTACTGGGTGCCGATACCAAAACTCTTTCTCCGGTTTTGATTAATTGTACAATTGCTTCAACCAGGGTGGTGGTTTTGCCGGTGCCAGGCGGCCCATGAACAATAGTAAATTGCTCCTTGCCTGTAATTGCAACAACCGCCTGCTGCTGGCTTGGATTTAAATATTGATTAACAAAGTGAAAAGAACCGGGTTTTGCCACAGGTAATGTTGCATCAGTTACTTTATCATGTAGTAGCTCAAATAATTTAAACAACCGCTTATTGTTCTCCAGTTCATTCAGTACTTTTTTCATGATACTGGTTGTACGGGTATCAGGAGCCACTTTAATGCCAACCCCATCATCCTCGATCCAATCAGGAAAATCTGGAGTAAACAGACGAAACTCTCCGTTCCTCCCATCCAGGCTCATCAGTACACCTTTCACAGGATCTTCTCCTGCAAAAAAACATTCGATGGCAACACCATCCCTGAACATATTGGCTTCAGGGGGAAAGGCCAGTCTGAAAGTAATTTCCGGATAATCTGCATAGCCAAAATTTTTCCGGGTGACGATAATGGGATGTAAAGCAAGTCCCTCAGCTTTTAATGCTTTAAGTGTATGTTGCTGGTCTAAGCTATACCGTTGCACCTGCTCTTGTTCTTCCAGCTCAATACATTTCAATAGTGTTTGGATATGTGGATGCATGGGCGAAAGATAGGCAGGAAGCGGGGCTTAAAAAAATGGCCTGTATAAGCACAGGTACAGGCAAATCATTATTCATTAAACTTAACATTTATCAACCTGTTGTCTAACATTCGTCATGTCATTGTACCGGGACAGATGCAAATTTTGCAGTCATTATTAACCTGAATTAAAAAATTAAAGCATCATGAAAAAAGAATATTGGATAAACGTTAAGCATGTTGATAACCGCCTGGTGATTTTCCTGAACGGAGAAACAGTTTGGGACAGTGGTATTGTTCACAACGACCCTGAGTTGGATAAATATGTAGAGATAACAGAAATGCTGCATGAACATTCTGAACACACCAACGAACTGATTTTTGAAGGATTTAATGATAGTTTTACATCAGCCGAATCAGAAGGAGAAATGAACCCCTGGCATTTTCATTACCGGGTATTGTCTAGAATGGTTGATGAAAGCGGAAAAGTGGTTGCCGAAAAAGATATAGCAGCGCCATACAATGAAAAACATCTTTCTAATCCCAATATCAGGGCTATTAATAATTGTTACCATATCGTAAAATATAACGGAGATTTCAAAGTGATCTCTAATATATTGTCACAACAGTTTTTTAAATGAGAAGCAGACGCAGGCTGGTATAAATGAACTTATTTTTTAAACTATATAGGGATAACTATTCGATAATAATAGAAGGATTGGTAAATAAGAGATTGTTGCAGCTGCTACAGGCACAATGATCCTTGAAAATGCAGTTTAATAAATCATTAGTACCCGGATTCGTCAAAAAAATGGTAGTTTAGGATATGAAAAAGTTTAACTACTGCTTTGGTGTATGTTTTCTGCTTTTGTTATTCGGCCCTCTTGTCCTTATAGCTCAGGTTCCCGTAAGTAAAGAACCGCTGCATCGCCCCGTAATTGAAAATAAATATATCAGGCTACTGGATGTAAATATGAAACCGGGAGATACCAGTCTTTTTCATATTCACGCCACACCATCAGTTTTTCTTCATTTTACAAACGCAGTAATAAGTTCACAAATAAAGGGGGATAAGTGGGTTAAAGAGCAGGCAGTGCCGGGAAAAGCATGGTTCAGATCTTTTTCACCAGACACATTAATTCACCGGGTGGCAAATGCCGACACTATACCATTTCATGTTACAGATATTGAAATTCTGGCTTCTTATGATTTAAAATCCCGCAGGGAGCCATTGCCATTTAATCTTTTATTTGAAAACAATAAAGTATTCGCTTATCAACTTACTTATGCTGACTTAAATAACCAGATTATACAGGACCGGGGGCCATTGATTGCAGAACTGGTTGCTGGTGATGGAGTGGTATTTCATGATGTTCCTTCTGATCAAATTAAAGAAATGAGGCCTGGTCAATATTTGTATATCCCTCCTGGGTCTTATTTCTCATTTGTTACGAAGAAGGATGAGAAAGCCAACATGATTCTTTTCGAGATCAGGTGATAAATAACAGCCGGTTTATGCGATATATGATTATTGAGAAATTCAAGCCCGGAAAGGTAAAAGAACTATATGAACGTTTTCAGGAAAGAGGCAGGATGTTGCCCGAAGGAGTTACATATATGAACAGCTGGATCAACGTGGATGTTACTGTTTGTTACCAGGAGATGGAAAGTGATGCCGAAGAAAAAATTCTGGAATGGATAAGAAGCTGGAATGATCTGGCCGATTTCGAAATAGTTCCTGTCATTACTTCTGAAGCCGCAAAAAATAAGGCGTTAGGAGAGCAGCTATGATGCTATACTTTCCCGGTCAATGATTGTTGTAAAAATTCCTTTTTTCGTCTTGCAACTTCAACTTTAACCCCGTCACTCATCAGCAGCATTCCTGAGCGGTCATAGCTTTCAATATGTGCCTGGTTTACCAGGTGTGATTTATGCACCCGTAAAAAATGGTGGACTTTCAGCAGTTCGTCATATTCCTTCAGCGTTTTTGCAGAAACAAATATTTTATTGCCTTTTAGAAAAATATGGGTGTAGTTGCTTTCTGCCTGCAGACGGATTATTTCATCCAGTTGAACATACTTTACTTCAGTGGCACCAGCTAAGGCCAGTCTGAATTTTTCTTTATTACCCTGGGAAATATTCCGGATAAAATTCCGGAACAATAAGTGCCCGGCTGGAGCATATATACGCTTTGCTTTAAACCTCTCAACAGCTTTTTTTAACTCGGTCTCATCAATAGGTTTTAGTAAATAATCCAAAGCACTAAATCGGATGGCTTGTATGGCAAATTCATTATAAGCTGTAGTAAAAATTACTTCGAAATTCCAATTATCAATAGTAGTCAGCAGGTCAAAACCACTTTGGTGTGGCATCTGGATATCCAGAAAAACTATATCAGGCTGAAAAGAATATATCTGCGGAATGGCATCCTGTACGCTCCTTGCCGTTTTGATTGCCATAATTTCCGGACAATACTGATTCACCAGCCATTGCAACAGGTCTATAGAGGCCTGTTCATCATCAACTATCATTGCTTTTATCATGACTCTTCCGGGTTATAGTATGGAATAGTGATTATTACTCTTGTTCCTGTTGCTTTACTTGTATTATAAAGATCATTTATTTCAACATGAGCCGGCTTTCCTGTTTTTTGTTGCAGCAAATCCAGCCTTTCTTTTATTATATTAATGCCCTTGCTTTCATGCACCATAGAGCTGATCTTGTTTTGCTGAATCATTTTTGACTTCTCTCTGCCAATTCCGTTGTCCTCAATTACACAAGTAAGATATTCATCCGAACTGTTACTAAAGTGAATGGACAATTTCTTTTCTCCTTCCTTATGCAGCAGACCGTGCCAGATCGCATTTTCTGCAAATGGTTGTACCATCAAGGAGGGCACAAGCACTTCTTCGTTGTTCAGGGTCTCATCTACAGATATATCATAGGTAAATGACTGATCAAAACGCAGGGACTCCAGCTCAACATACATTTTCAATATTTTCAATTCCTCATCCAGCGGAATAAAATTCATTTCAGCATACTTCAACAGAGAGCGGAGAAAGTTGGAAAATACTGTAAGGTATTTATACGCCTTTGTAGTTTGCTGGGAAACAATCAGGTGTTGTATTGAACTAAGGGAGTTAAAAAGAAAATGCGGGTTCATCTGCAAACGCAGGTTCAGAAATTTTGATTCTGCCATTTTCACATTTAACTGTAATACTTCCATTTTGCTCTTCCTCATAGCATCCAATGCCATTGCCCGTGATATTTTAGCAGAACAGAGAGAGGCGATGGTCTGCAGCACTTTCAGATGTTCTTTTGTAAAGAAATTCTTTTTCCTGTGTTCAGAGTCAATGACACCGATAACTCTTCCGTCATGAATTACAGGTACTGTAATTTCTGAAAGCCTGCTTTCATCATCTATGATGTAACGGCTGTCTTTGCTGGTGTCATTTACGATACTGCATTTTCCGCTCATGGCTACATTACCAACAATACCTTTTCCAAAAGGAATCTCAATCGGGTCCTTGATCTCAAACGCCTTAGTGCTTTTTGGGCCATATGCCGCTTTTTGTATCAGCAATTTCCGATCCTCATCTGCGACATAAATCACACAGTCCTCAAAGCCAAGGCGGGAAATACAATTGCGTGAAATATCCCAGAGAATATCACTAACAGACGAGTGTTCGTAGCCGGAATTGGCAAAATACCCGATTGTCTGTTGAGTTTCCTTTGCTTTTTTTCTATTTCTGTAATAAACGTAAGCAAAATAAAAAATTGCAATGGCTGCGGCAGTTGCAAGTAACCGAAACCATGTTTGCTGCCACCACGGCTTTCCAATTATAATTTTGACAGAATATGAGCCTTCCTGCCAGGCAATACCATCACGGGATACTTTTATTTCAAACTGGTAATTGCCCGGTGATAATTTGCTATAAGTCACTTGCCCGTTCGAAACAGGCTCCATCCAGTCTTTGTCAAATCCAGTCAGTCTGTAAAGTAGCTGACTTTTCTTTCCCCCCGTAAGTTCTCCGGAAGAAAACTGAAACACAAATGATGATGTATTATAAGGAAACTTCAGTGTTTCATTCCTGGTGAATCTGAATACTGAATCGCTGGTCAGTAAAGTATGTATTGTTGGATATAACTGTGAGGATGTGCTATTCATTTGATCCGGGAAAAAATACGTTAACCCCTTATCGCTTCCCCAAAACATTTCTCCTGATTTGCTTTTGTAGCAACATCTCATTCTAAATCCGGCATGACTGAAACCTTGTCCTTCCTCATATACTGCAAATTTTTTATTGACAGGATCAAAACGTAAAATACAATTCAGGTTACCAATCCACATATACCCTTTTTCATCCATCAATATACCTTCACAACGGTCATTACGCAGCCCGTTTGATCGGTTGTAACTTGTAATCTTTCCTTCACTTGACAAAATTGATAAGCCGCCGGAAGTCCCAAAATAAAAATTCCCTGACTGGTCCTGGTTAATTGCAGATACTGTATTATGCGCTAATCCGTCTTTTGTACTGTAATGAAGAAGGGAATTCTTATTCTCATCATAACACCAAACGCCACGGGTAGATCCAATCCACATTCTTCCGGCATCATCTTTCCACAATGATGCACAGGGTATCCTGCTTATCTGGCCCAGCAGGGGATGATTAGTTAAGGGTATAATTTCAAAAGTTTTCTTATCAATCACACAGGTGCCTCGGAGCGTACCTACCCATTTGTTACCGTTTTTATCGGCACATATCGCATTTATCCATGCTGAAGGGAATGCCGTTCTTTTGCCGGGAACTGAATCAGTTATCTGAACAATGGTTTTAAGCTGTTTGTTAAGAACAAGGATGCCATACCTGGTAGTACCCACCCATGTATTGCCGTCTCCATCAGTAAAAACTTTCCGTATCGTTTCCCTGCCACTGATATTTGTTCCATTTGGTAATAAGCAGGCTACATAAACTGTTTTGTCGGATAATCGATTCCATCTTATCAGCCTGTCCTGTGCACCAATCCATATATTGGATTCATCATCAGCAATTACTGATTGAATGTAGCCATCAAAAACCTGTTTGTCATTATCAACGAAATAAGGTTTACTGGTAGCTTGTTGCTGTTTTAAGTTACAAAAATGCAGGCCTGATGTTTGTGTCGTAACAAAAAGATAGCCGCTGGTATCATATCTGATATTAAAAGTATTATTACCACCTATGCTTCGTTGGTCTACCGGATCATGTACCCAATGATCGACCATCTCTTTCTGAAGATCAAGGATATAAAGGCCAGAAAAATAAGTGGTGAACGCAAATCTGTTCTCATCTATACGACTTATGTTCCGTAGATTGCCAATGATGGGAAGCTGATACTGATCTCGGACATTCCGGTATTCCTTTATTATCTTTTTCTGTCGAATACTGATACGATAAAACACATCACCCTTTGTTGCAAAAGCTATCAACTCATCATCAGATATATAATTTGCACCGCCTAACCCTGACAAAGGTGTTTGCAGTAATACTTTCATTCTGGCATAGTCAATCAAAACAAGATTATTATTGCGGTAATAAATAGCTTTATCGTTATCAATAAAATAGGTAAATCCAATGGTACCCTCCAGCTGTTTTTCAAAAGGGACTTTTATTTTTTCAAATACAGTGGGGTCGTTTTTTTTCTGAAAGTAATGCTGCCGGCCTTTCAAAACAATGATTCCCCGGCTGCTTGTATGGAATAGTGAGCTGATATTACTATTATCAGTTGTATCGCCAACCAGGATGCGATGAAATTTTCTTTTTTCATCCAGCATCGTTATAAAATGTGTATTGGTTCGTACCCATATCCTGTTACTATCATCAATTACGATCCTTTCAATATTATTATCAGCCAGTTCCGGATATTTATATTTATGGTAAGTAGTTATGCGGTTGCCGTCAAAGCTGTTTAGTCCTTCGGTTGTTGCTATCCAGAGAATTCCGTTTCTATCCCTTACGGCAATATTTACGTTATTATCACTAAGGCCTTCTGCCGTACTTAAATGGTAAAATGCAGGCGGCTGTGCCTGTATTTGTATGATGAAGAAAAATGATAATATTATTACGGCCTGTTTTTTCAATTAGCGGGTTTATTCTGTATAAAATACTCATTTTCCATTTTTTGCTGGAATTTGTTTTTTTAGTTCGTCAACTTGTTCCTGTAATTGTATGATATACAGGGTAAGCTCTTCCACTTTTTCCATCAGTCTTTTACTCATATCGCCCAGTTGAATACCCTCTTTTTCGATTTGTGCGGCCGAAGGGATGCCGTACAGGTGCTTATTTTCTTCAATGAATTTTTTAACTTCTGAAAGCGGTTTTAGTTTATAGGTATCGGCAAACACATAATCGGGCCAGTTATAAACAGGTGATGTAGTAACATCTGCACACATGATCTTGCCCAGAACTGTCAACCTGTAGTTAACAGCAGGGCTCACAAGCCCGATAGTGGCCTGGCCGTTGTTCTTCAGGTACAGGCTTGCGCCTGAGCCGGATCTTAATATCAATTGATCAGTAAATGTTTCCACCCAGGCATTGCCTGCCCAGGAAGATATGTTGAAGGTATTTGTATTATCATTAAAGAAATTTATTCCTGCTGTTGCAAAATCATTACCGATTGAAAGCTGTGCGCCATTGGTTGAAACTGTTCCCAGGCTAACCTTACCATCGTTATGAAACCAAGCCCTGTCAGTAGCATCTGTCCGTACTATAAACTTGCCATTCGCATTAGCGCTATTGGTGCCTATTTTAATGTCGTCATTAACCAATTGTATAAAGCCTTTATCAACTCCGCTGTTTTTTAGTTGTAAGATTGGGTTAGCCGAATTGATACTAAGTATAGAAGTAGGAGTGGAAGTGCCTATGCCAATTTGTCCATTCTCATCTATTATCATTCTGTCAACCAGCTTTGTTTGCAATACGAGACTGCCAGTAGTGTTGGTTGAATTGGTGCCCACACGCAGATCATCACCGTTCAGGAGAACAAATCCTTTGTTGACATCAGCATTCCGCAATTGCAATACAGGATTAGCACCATTGACGGTTAATGCAGTTGAAGGAGTAGAAGTGCCTATTCCTACCTGGCCGTCCTCATTGATCCACATACGATCAACGGCCCTGGTATTGAAAATGATATTTCCTGTAGTGTTATTGACATAAGTGCCCAGCCTCATATCGGTTCCATTGACCTGCAAATAACCTCTTGCCGTTCCGCTGTTCATAAACTGCATGGTGGCATTGGGAGCATTCAAGGATAATTTTTCTGTGGGGTTATTTGTACCAATACCAATGTTGCCTGCATTCTTGTTATAGACATCAGTACCACTATTTGTCCAGAAATTTTGATAATTATGCTGCAACTCCGCCCAATTACCGAATAGATCTCCCCGAAACATCCAATAGCTTACTGTTTCTGTGTCAAAAACCGTTAAACCGATGGCAGGGGCGGCAATTGCCGTTCTCTCAGCTGAAGTCATCCGGGGTATCAGCAGCCCCTTGCTGTTACTTTTAATGTCAAGAATAGCTGTGTTGTCTGGATGCGATGCATCGTTGTTGATACCTACGTTTTGAGCTATCAATATGGATGGAAGGAAAACAAACAGGAGGCTGAACAATTTTTTCATTGCGCTTAATTTTGTCCAGCCAAATTATGTAGGGAACCTTTCAGTATCCAAGACCGGGTTAGTTTACGGCAACTTGTTCCTATTCTGCGGTAAAAAAGAGTTTGTTTGTAAACAGCAGTGAAGGAGCAGGAGATAGAGAACCCGGTAGATAAAAATAAATTCATTTTACCACTTCATCAATTTCTGTATCATTTTCTTCGTCCTTACTTTTCCGATAATGATTATTGAGCTGTTTCGTAAATCTGCTTTCATCTTTTCTATTACGAATGACGAGGAAGATAATCAGAGCTATTGCCCCAATACCAAATAGGATCAATAACAGCCAATCCATATACTGGTTTTGCACTAAGGTAGAAAGGTTTGTCAGAATGGAATATTAAGTTTAGTGAATAGCAATAATATCTGGCCGGCCGTCAAGACTGAAATATCTCAGTTTTTCCCCTGATTCATATCATGATTTTGGCTTAAATATCATTTCAACTTTGAAACAGAAAGCATTAATAATTCATTTAAAACTATTTACCATGAGCTATACTAACGTTTCTCATTGTGGCAACGATCATTTACAATGGCTTAAAAGCATGGATTTTTATGACGAAGATCTGGATACTCTGGAAAACAGATTGGTGGAAATCGTAAAAAAGAACAATGGTCATGAAGCGATGGCAGGAGTTGAACATTTTCAAAACCAGTTCATTGTGCAAAGGAATAATATTGATGAACTGAAACACAGCATCAATGAGCATGCCGGCAAAGTGTCTTCAGATGTAAAAACACATGCAGGCAGGATTGAAAGTTCCCTTAATGATGAGCATGACTTGTTGAAAGAGCAGGTTGAAAGCTTTGAAAAAGTGATCAATGAGTTGAGGCATGAGTTCAATCTGTTTCTGGCAAAATGGATGTAAGCTGCAGACAACTAAAAAACGGGTTTTAGTAAAGAAAGAAGACACTCTCTGTAAATGCCAGTTTCAACACTAGGTCTTTGTTGCAAATGATGGAGGAGTTCGTCTGCATGGTTTTCTGGTACCTGAAACTCCAATATGTACCCGTACAGGCAGCTTTCAAAAAAGGCCTGATAAATATTGAGACGATGATAGTATGGGAGTTGGTTATAAAATTCTATATCGTTTTCGGCATGGCCAATAAGTGCAATCAGGCTGACATCATTATCTTGCCCTTTACCGGTAAGTCTTTTGTATTGCCTCAAAGGAATATATCCTCCGGCCTGAACTACTTTTACATTATACCCCGGGAAATGCTCTGACTTGCGTTCATCCATGAATGTAAAATGAAAATCCCGGTTCGGCCATTCATGTTGCGATATGTAACGATACCTGTTTTTTGTTTCAACTACCAGTTGTTGCAGGTTTGACCCGGCCTTTTTGTTCGTTAACCGTTTGGCATATCGTTCCCATTCCGGGGTGAAGTCTTCCAATTCAAGAGTCGTTGAAAAGCAAACAAACTGGACAATCGTATTTTTTTTCATCTGATAATTTTAAAACAACAATGAATCTGAAGAAATACAGTTATTGCAATTCTGCCGGCAGATTCACTATATCAATTGAATGAACCACACCATTGCTCCCCTGTCTGTCCCGGGATAATATTCTGGCACCATTGATACGAACTTCACCATCTATTATCGTTACACTTACTTCTTTTCCATTTACTGTTTGTAGTTTCTGACCATCTCTGAAGTCTTTCACTAATTTTTTACTGGTGAGTACATGGTAAGTGAGGATATCTGATAGCTTAGAGTTTTTGCCGGTCTGTTTTACCATATCATCAAAAGTATCCGGAGCTTCAAGGTTGCCGAAAGCAAGGTTTACAGGCCCAAGGATAGTAAAGGGGCCAATGCCACTTAGTGTTTCTTCTAAGTTTGCAGCCTTTAACCCTTTTATCAGGGTGCTGAGATTCCTGTCAGTATTGGCAATTTCTAAAATGGTCGACATTATTTATTGGGAATTATTACAGACAGAATAATCTGCAGGATATGTAATGTAACCTTTATTTGGCGATTTTACCTTTTTAATTGTGAATTCAGATTTCAACCACTTCTATTGATTTCCATACCAGGCTGTATTCAACTTCATATATTTAAATATCTTTGCCAACGATTTCTTTTATGCTTAACAATTAATCATAGAACATATGTCAATCAGGAAATCAGCTATTCTTTTTTTATTACTTGTTTTTTATATTCCTGTATTGGCTCAACTAGAACGGGTTGAACCTATGAACTGGTGGGTAGGTATGAAAAGCCAGGAACTGCAATTACTGGTTCATGGCGAACAAATAGGAGAGACTACCCCAGTAATAAACTATGCTGGTGTAATCATAAAGAAAATAACAAAAGCAGAAAGCAAAAATTACCTGTTTGTCGACCTGCTGATTTCAAAAACTACAAAGCCGGGTACTTTTCCCATACAATTTAAAAAGAACGGTAAAGTAATTTCTTTCTATAACTATACCCTATTCCCAAGGGCAAAGGAAGCCAGTCAGTTAAAAGGGTTTACTTCATCAGATGTAATCTATCTTATCACCCCCGACAGGTTTGCCAATGGTGATGTAAGCAACGATGTTGTAAGCAGTATGCGGGAAAATAAAATTGACCGCAAGAATGACTATGGCCGCCATGGTGGCGATATCCGCGGCATCATAAACCACCTGGACTATATCGCTGAGATGGGTTACACTGCCATCTGGCCGATGCCTCTGCTGGAAAACGATATGCCAGGCTCATCTTATCATGGTTATGCTATAACCGATTACTATAAAGTGGATCCAAGATTTGGCACACTTTCCGATTATAAAGAACTGGCCGATAAGGCAAGACAGAAGGGATTGAAATTAATATTTGACGGAGTGGTGAACCATAGTGGCTCTTTTTATTGGTGGATGAAGGATCTTCCTTTTCATAACTGGTTAAATTATCCTGACACTGTTCAAATCACCAATCATCGCCGCACCGTAAACCAGGACCCATATGCATCATCGGTTGACAAAGAATTGATGGTGAAAGGATGGTTTGTAAAGCAAATGCCTGACCTGAACCAGCAAAACCCGTTTTTGGCAACTTATCTTATCCAAAATAGTATCTGGTGGGTTGAAACTTTAGGACTTGGCGGTATACGACAGGACACCTATCCATACTCGCAAAAAAAATTCCTGGAGCAATGGACCTGTAAGATCATGAATGAATATCCCAACTTTAGTATTATGGGTGAAGAGTGGAGTACCAACCCTTTGATTGCTGCTTATTGGCAAAAAGGAAAACAGAATAATAGCGGTTATAATGGATGTCTGAAAAGCACAATGGACTTTCCAATGCAGGCGATATTGGTTCAGTCATTAACAGAACCAGAAACATGGGACAAGGGGTTTCCGAAACTCTATGAAGGACTGGCAAATGATTTTGTATATGCTAACCCGAAGGATTTGCTGGTGTTTGGAGATAACCATGATATGGACAGATTGTTTACACAATTGAAGAACGACCCTGACCTGATGCAGATGGCCCTTTCTTATCTGCTTACTACCCGGGGCATACCACAAATATATTATGGTACCGAAGTGCTGTTGGAAAATACTGCTAAGCCAGGCGATCATGGATTGATTCGTTCTGACTTTCCCGGCGGATGGAAAGATGATACAATAAATGGTTTTACCGGTGCCGGTTTGACAAAAGGCCAGCAACAAATCCAATCCATGTTAAAAAAACTACTAAGCTGGCGAAAGAATAAGAATGTAATTCATAATGGCAACACAATGCATTTTGCTCCTTCCAACGGGATTTATGTTTACTTCAGGTATGATAAAACAGAAACCGTTATGGTAGTGATTAATAAAAATGCAGGGAAAACCTCCATTAATACAAACCGCTTTGCAGAAATAATAAAAGGAAAGAAAGAGGCTACAAATGTATTGACAGGAGAACAATTATTACTTGGCAGTGAGATATCACTTCCTCCCAAAGCAGCCTTAATTCTTGAACTGAAATAGGGGATATTATTTAACAAGCTGAACATTGACTGCATTGGCACCTTTAGGCCCCATTTGTACTTCAAAGGTTACCTTGTTATTTTCTTTTATCTCTTCGTTGAGGGAATTGATATGAACGAACACACTTTCCTGTGTTTCCAGGTCTTTGATAAACCCATATCCTTTTGCATCGTTGAAGAAGGTTACCACCCCTTTACGGATGAGGTCTTCAGGATTCACCGGAAGCTGTTTGGGGACACCTATTTCTATGTCTTCAAGTTTAATATCCACCTTTTTGCGGGGATCCGGCGGAGTGGAGGAGAGATTGCCATTTTCATCAAGATAGGCAATCATATCATCAAGGCTTTTGCCTTCCTTGGCGTTTTCTTTACGTTCCTGTTTTCTTTCAGCTTTTTCTTTTTTGCTTTGCTGTTTTTTCTTTTCTCTTTCTTTTTTGTTCCAGGTTTCTGCCATGGTGCTGTACTATTAGATTTAAAATTGTTCTGTTATAATAAAATGAGGGAAGGAATTATATCTGATGAAAAGCTGTTAAGTCTCAGCAGATTTTATTAAAGGTAGGCTATTTATACATGCCCCCTGTTAATGCGTTAAAGTATCCCGGATATTTAATTTCAGCCCAATTGAGTAACTTTGGTGTTCATTAATTTTTTCCTAAAACATTAATATGAAAAGAGTAGCCCTGCTGTTCGTTTGCAGTCTTTTATTCCTTGCCGCTAAGGCCCAGGATGGTAACGGAAGCATTTCAAAACTGGATTCAACCAAAAAAGTCCAGATTGTAGAAGCCTCATGCGGCGAATGCCAGTTTCATTTACCCGGTAAGGGTTGCGAACTTGCGGTTCGTATCAATGGTAAAGCATATTTTGTAGAAGGAACAACGATTGATGAGCATGGAGATGCACATGCAAGTGATGGTTTTTGCGAAGCGATCAGGAAAGCTAAAGTACAGGGCGAAGTAATTAACAATCGTTTTAAAGTAACATATTTCAGGTTACTGACCGCAGCAGAAGAAAAAGAACTGAAGATAAAGAACGGTGGATAGAAGGTTCAAGGGATTAGTATGCAGCCAGCTTTTTTTGGATTTTTACGATTCTTATCGTAACCTTATGGTCTAAATCATTTAAAAATGACCAACAAAATGCCAAAAGCTGCTTATCAAATCCTTTTCGGATTCCTGATTCTGGCTTGTACAGTTGTAGCCTGTAACAACAAGAAAGACGGAGACAAAAAAGAAACTCCGCCGGATACAGCCACTGTAAAACCAGCTGACCAGGTTCCACCACCACCTCCGGCAGATGATACTGCAAAAAAGAAGGATACTGCTGGGAATAGGCCAGTTAAGGATCCGATGTAAACTAATTAATCTGAAATCGTCCCGGTTTATCATAATCTCGAAAAGAGAATGGTACCCGGAGCGATTTTTTTTATGCGGTAGTTTCCACATCTTTTACCGGATGCTGTTTACGGTGCCGGTGGTGAATCAGTTTATGTATCAACCAGTGTTCTAAGCGGTGATGTAGCGGAATCAATACCGCTGCAAGTCCAACAAAAATAATTATTTCATAGATAGGGGTATGATGAGTAAGCCGGGCTACTGTAGGATGGAGCAACAGCGTAAGGTATTCAAAAAGAAAGAGGAGCGAAAGAACCCCCAGCAGACGTATAAGTTTTATATGCACATTTACACGGCTGAGTAATAACGTCAACAGAAAAAAGCCTGGAATAAATATTGCGATGAGCAGCATCTGCAATTGCTCCATCCTTTCCTTTTGGGCCTGTTTTCTCTTTTCCTCCAGTTCCAACTGCCTGAAATGCTCATTACTGGAAATAACCTGTGCTTCCCTGATCTTGCTTTTACTGTTGACAGAATCGTTCAGGCTCTTTACATAGCTTACATAAGTAAAGGCACTGTCAATATTCTTAATACGCTGATAATGTTCTGTAAGGAATTCCGCTGCCTCAAGCTCCTGCGAAAGAAAACCATCTTTCTGTGCTATGGTAAGAGATAGTGTGGCATAGTAGCCGGCAGAATCAAATTTTTTAATGTGTTTGTAAAGGTTTGCGAGACCTAAGGTAGCTTCACAAAGAATTTCATCATCATTAGCCTCAATAAGATATTTAATTCCGGTTTGATAATTTTCTAAGGCCTGTTGGTAGCTTCCTAATTTCAGGTAGCTATGTCCTAGCCCCGTCATTGATGTACCGATATAATCACCGATAAGTTCTTTATCAGGAAAAACCCTGGCCAGTTCCAGCGACTTATTCAGGTAAGTCAAAGCTGAGTCTGACTTATCCAGCAGATTATAGGCATCCCCGATATTCAATGCTATATAATACTGCAAACCCTCAATACTATTTTTAGTAATAACAGAATCCGCTTTTGAGTAATACTCCAGTGCCTTTCGGTATTCCTGCTGCTCTCTGTAAACAGTCCCGATTGTGATCATAGCGGTTGCAAGGTTTCGGGGTATATTCCTTTTTTCTTCCAGCTTCAGGCGTTGAATACTGAGTTCCAGTGCCCGGGAGTAATTACCGATCTTTCTGAAAGTGCTTGCCAGTGAACCCAGGCAAAGCGATTCTCCTTCAACATCTTTTATTAACCGGGCCAGCGATAACGCATCATAAGAGATTGTTAGAGCAGTATCGGGATTGTATGTACTGATAGCTGAAGCCAGTTGCCGCATCAGTTTAACCTTTAAGGAATCCTCCGTTTCTGTTGCCAATAACTTGCTGAGGCTATCCACTTTTGCTCTTTGTGAAAAACCATCTATAGAAAAAATTAAAAAAAAGACTAGAAGACAGTACCTGCTGAAAATACCGGAGTTTTTATGGGTTTTGGTGGCCATTTGATGGGCTTGTAAGAATATAATAGTCTAAATTAATTATTAATAATGGTTTGAAGGTATTTTAAATACAAGGTTAACGGAAGAAATTCCGGTACCCGATAGTTTACAGAAAAATAACCTATCGTCTTTCAACTCTTTTGACCATCGGTTTCTTGTAAAAATCATTTCATGAAAGATAATTATTCCTTTGTATTGATGAAATGGTGGCGGCTTGTTATTTTTACTATTACCAGAAAGATATAAAGTATGACTGCAAAACAAATTATCATCAGCCTTGTATTTGTATCTGTTCTTGCTGACTGCTTTTGTCAGCAATTACCAAAAGCTTCAGCAGGTACCATTATCAGGCATGAAAATTTTATATCAAAATTTACAGAAGTTAGAAATGTAGATGTATGGCTGCCTCCGGGATATAACTCCGGCAGGAATTATGCAGTATTGTATATGCACGACGGGCAAATGCTTTTTGACTCAGCCACAACATGGAATAAGCAAGAATGGGGTGTGGATGAAGTTGTCGCAAGTCTTATCGAAAAAAATATAATCCGCCAGTGTATTGTTGTAGGTGTATGGAATGCCGGCCGCCTGAGACATTCCGATTATTTTCCACAAAAGCCATTTGAATCCTTACCAAAGTTCCAGCGGGATTCAATTTACAAAGCATTACGTGGTAATGGCAATTCAGTTTTTGCAGCGGATATTAACTCGGACAATTATCTAAGATTTCTCGTAACCGAACTAAAACCTTTTATTGACAGTACTTATTCAGTTCTCCCCCAGCAGCAAAATACTTTTATTGCGGGTAGTAGTATGGGCGGACTGATTTCAATGTATGCAATTTGTGAATACCCGGAAGTATTTGGCGGGGCTGCGTGCCTGTCCACTCATTGGCCTGGTACTTTTTCAACTGAAAACAATCCTTTGCCAGCTGCATTTCTGCAATACTTAAGAAACCATCTACCCTCTCCGGGAAAGCACAAAATATATTTTGATTACGGCACTGCTACATTGGATTCCATGTATAAACCTTATCAGCTGCAGGCTGATAGAATAATGAAAGATAGAGGATACACATCAGAGGGATGGGTGACAAAAGAATTCCAGAGGAGAGGATCATTCAGAAAAAGCATGGAATAAGCGACTGAATATTCCTTTAACTTTCCTTCTAAAATAAAAATTTTCATGCTGCAGCTAAACTTTACACCATTCCCTCAATTAGAAACGCAAAGACTTTTATTAAGAAAGCTTACTATGGACGATGCTGCTGAAATTTTCTTCTTACGGTCTGATGAAAGGGTGCTTCAGTTCATTGGCAGGGAACCAGCTATATCCCTGCAAGAGGCAGAAAATTTCATTGAACGGATCAGTAAAGCAATTGAAACGAATGAATCGGTTTTGTGGGCTATTGCTCTGAAGGATGACCCCGGCAGAACTATCGGTACTATATGCTACTGGCAAATACAACCTGAAAACTACCGGGCCGAAATAGGTTATGTGCTCCATCCGGACCACTGGAGAAAAGGTTTCATGCAGGAGGCAATTGAAAAGGTACTGGAGTATGGTTTTGAAGAAATGAAATTGCACAGCATTGAAGCCCGGATCAGCAGCGATAATACAGCTTCAGCAGCTGTATTGGACAAAACTGGTTTTACCAAAGATGCTTATTTCAAAGAGGATTTCTTTTTCCGGGGCAAATTTCTGGATACAATTGTCTATTCCTGCTTACAATCTGTTTAGTTTTATTTTGAAATGATTTTCAGAGAAGCACAAACAGCAGACATTCCGCAAATACAAATCGTAAGGAATGCCGTAACAGAAAACACTCTTTCTGATCCTTCACTGGTACCTGATGCGGATGTCAAAGATTATATCACCCGGCGGGGCAAAGGCTGGGTAAGTGAAACAGATGCTGTTATCATAGGTTTCTCCATAATATCCGTCATTGATAAAAATGTATGGGCTTTATTCGTTCGGCCCGGTTATGACAGGCAAGGGACGGGCCGCAGGTTGCATGACGTAATGATGGATTGGTATTTCAGTTATACAAGTGAAACAGCCTGGCTTGGCACCGCACCTGGCACAAGGGCTGAAGGATTTTATCGGAAAGCAGGATGGATTGAAACCGGAATTTATGGAAAAGGAGAGATAAGGTTCGAAATGACTTCAGCAAGATGGGCGGACCGGGTTAAATTATAACCATTTTGAAATATCTTTAAAGTAAAAGCAACCTGTATTGGTGTGGTTGTTGTCTATTTATTCTGTAGTTAATCTGGAGATTATGTATAAAATAGCTTTTGCTTTCCTTCCAGTCCTTGCGGCCACCTTCATCATTCCCGATGATAATTGTGGTATGAAGAATCTGCCTGAAACTTATCATACAGAACAATATGACGGCCCTTATGTGTCTTACAACGAATCAAAAATACTTGTCAGGTACATACATGATAGTCATGGAACAAAACTTGTAAAAAGGGATAGCATCCCTTTATCAGAGAAATCAAATCTTTCCCTCACTGTTTTAACAGATGAACCGGGAAAAACATTTACTGTAAAATTGAAATCACAGCTGCAGAATGAAAAACCGGAATTTTCCAATGTAACAAAACAATTTGTTGTTTCCGACATTGAGGGCAATTTCAAAGCGCTGAGGCAATTGCTGCAGGCAAATAAAGTGATAGATGAGAGCTTCAATTGGACATTTGGCAATGGGCATCTTGTTTTTACCGGCGATTTTGTTGACAGGGGCAATCAGCAAACAGAAGTACTCTGGCTTATTTATTCGCTTGAGGATAAAGCCAAAGCTGCTGGTGGTTATGTTCACTATGTGCTGGGCAATCATGAGATAATGAATCTGAGCGGAGACCTCCGTTACCTGAACCCTAAATATGTACAAACAGCAACTTTGCTGAATGAGCATTTTGTAACGCTTTATGGTGAAAATTCAGAATTGGGCAGGTGGTTAAGAACTAAGAATGTTATCGAAAAAGTAGGCGATGTTTTGTATTGTCATGCCGGCATATCTGCCACTGTCAACAGGATGGATCTTTCTACTTCAAAGATTAATAAAACCGTACGGCCTTATTATGCTGACAGCACTTACCAGTATAAAACTCCTGAAGCCGACATATTATACAGCGACTTGGGCCCATTTTGGTACAGAGGCTATTATTATGGGGACACAAAGGCCAGTCATAGTCAGGTTGACAGCACCCTTAGCACCTATAGAGTCAAACTTGTGGCAACTGGCCACACAGTAGTGGCGGATACTATTAGTGTCTTGTACAACGGAAAGGTTATTAATACTGATGTACATCATGCAAAAGGCCACACGGAAGCCCTGCTGATTGAAGACGGAAATTATTACCGGGTAACTCCAAAGGGCGAAAAGTTCAGGGTAATGAGCCGGTAGAAGAATTGTTTATAAAATATTCAGAATTTAATTTCAGAGATTAAAAAGAATAGCTATTTTGTCAAAAGCTATTCGTTTTTTGCAGGAAAATACCTGAAAAAGGGGATGATAGAGCCATAGCTAAATCATATTTTTAATTTTAAACCAAACCACAATTATGAAAAAATTACTTATTTTTTTGATGGCTGTCAGCCTGTTGACCGCCTGTAATAATGACAAAAAAAATACCCGGGACAGAGATGACCGGAGTTCAACCAGGGAGAAAGATGATTACCGTAACAGCGATGATAAAACGGATAACAAAGATGACATGGGAAAAGATGATGCGAGAACTGAAGACAGGGATACCGACAATCAGGGCTGGACAAGAAGTGACGAAAATAAATTCATGGATGACTGCGAAAGAACCGCCAAGGAGAATGTAGGAGCGGCAAGAGCAAATGAATATTGTGATTGCATGCTACAAAGAATGAAAAAGATGTATTCTTCTTATAAAGAAGCAGATGATGACCTGAAAGGAGCCACACAAGAAGAGATTAACAAATTAGCGGCCCCTTGTAATGGTCAATAAGACCTGCAAGATTTAATTTGTATAGAGAAGGGACTCAAACGGAGTCCCTTCTCTATTTTAGGTTTTATCCACCCTGTCACTTAAATTTGCCACTCTTTAAAACCAATATGAAGATGCCAAGATCAATTGCATTTAGAGATGCTCTGCGGGAGGCCATGAGTGAAGAAATGAGGCGGGATGACAGGGTTTACCTGATGGGTGAGGAAGTAGCTGAATACAACGGAGCTTACAAAGTAAGCCAGGGTATGCTGGCCGAGTTTGGTCCAAAGCGAGTAATTGATACTCCTATTTCCGAATTGGGTTTTGCTGCAGTTGGGGTAGGATCGGCACAAAATGGTCTTCGCCCAATTGTGGAATTCATGACCTGGAATTTTGCTGTATTAGCCTTAGATCAAATTCTTAATACAGCTTCTAAAATGCTGGCAATGAGCGGAGGTCAAATTTCTTGTCCGATCGTTTTCAGAGGTGGAAATGGATCAGCCGGGCAACTAGGGGCACAGCACTCAACGGCTTTTGAATCTTTATATGCCAACATACCTGGTATAAAAGTGGTTTCTCCCAGTAATGGTTATGATGCAAAAGGCTTATTGAAACAAGCCATCCGCTATGAAGAAGACCCGGTAATGTTTATGGAGAGTGAGCAGATGTATGGAGACAAAAGCGAAATTCCTGATGAAGAGTATTATATCGAACTGGGAAAGGCTGACATTAAAAAAACGGGTCGTGATGTAACAATCGTTTCATTTAATAAAATGATGAAAGTAGCGCTTACTGCTGCCGGTGAATTGGAAAAAGAAGGTATCAGTGCAGAAGTTATAGACTTGCGTACCATCCGTCCGCTTGATTGGATGACAATTCTCGAAAGCGTTAAAAAAACAAACCGCCTGGTTATTGTTGAAGAGCAATGGCCTTTTGGTTCTGTTTCATCTGAAATAACTTATCGCATACAAAAAGAAGGGTTTGATTACCTGGATGCGCCTATTCGTCGTATTACTGCAGCAGATGCACCTTTACACTATGCGCCAAATCTTGTAGCAGGAGCTTTACCCGATGTCCCCAGAACAGTAAAGCTGGTAAAGGAAGTTATGTACCAGTATAAATAATTCTGCAAATCTAATTTATTTGCCTACAGGCCTTGCAGGATGCAAGGCTTATTATTTAGTAGAATTACTCTGGAAAAATATATTTCGGTTACCGTGCAACGTTCTGCCTATTTAATCGCATCTTTGCCACGGTTTTTCATAGGATATTGGATTTTATAACGAGGCTGGGTTTCTACCCGGCCTCTATTATTTCCAAACCGTTTGCGATCATTCTTTTTTTGGTACTGCCAGGTATCCCAATCATCCCGGCATTGTTCTTGCCCGCCTTCGCTTCAAATCATTTATTTTTATGCCCCTAAACGAACCTTTAATGGCAGATATACTGATTATTGATGACGAAAAGGCGATACGCAAAACCCTGACCGAAATATTATCATTTGAAGGCTATAAAATCGACGAAGCAGCAGATGGAGAAGAAGGTCTGAAGAAATTCAAAGAAAAGACCTTTGACCTGGTGCTTTGTGATATCAAGATGCCGAAGCTTGATGGGATAGAATTCCTTCAGAAAGCCGGTGAAATAAATCCCGATGTGCCTATCATCATGATATCTGGACATGGCAACATCGAAACAGCTGTTGAGGCGGTAAAAAAAGGAGCTTATGATTATATCTCCAAACCACCTGACCTGAACCGCCTGTTGATCACCATCCGCAATGCAATGGACAAAAGCAGCCTGGTGACAGAAACCAAAGTGCTGAAAAGAAGAGTTAGTAAGGTTCAGGAAATGATCGGGGAATCAAGCCCCATAAAAAAAATCAAAGAGACCATAGATAAAGTAGCTCCTACAGATGCCCGGATATTGATTACAGGTGAAAATGGTGTAGGTAAAGAACTGGTAGCCCGTTGGATACATGAAAAAAGTAACCGGGCTGGCGGGCCAATAGTGGAGGTGAACTGCGCCGCCATTCCGACAGAATTGATAGAAAGTGAGCTGTTTGGTCATGAAAAAGGTTCTTTTACATCAGCCATCAAACAACGAATCGGAAAATTTGAATCGGCTAACGGCGGTACACTCTTCCTGGATGAAATTGGGGATATGAGCGGCAGTGCTCAAGCCAAAGTATTACGGGCCTTGCAGGAAGGAAAAATAACAAGGGTGGGGGCGGATAAAGACATATCTGTTGATGTAAGGGTGATTGCGGCGACAAATAAAGACCTGTTGAAAGAAGTAGAGGCAAAAAACTTCCGGCTTGACCTTTATCACCGACTGAGTGTCATTCTTATTCATGTACCATCTTTGAACGAACGAAGAGATGATATACCTATGCTGGTTGATCAGTTTCTGGCAGATATATGTGCCGACTATGGTATTGCAAAAAAAGTGATTGATGAGGAAGCAATAAGACTGCTGCAGCAATACAACTGGACTGGAAATATCAGGGAATTGAGGAATGTGGTAGAGAGGTTAGTTATCCTTTCAGGCAAATCTATTACAGCAGAGGATATCAGGAGTTATGTGATACCAAAGTAACAGCCCCTGTTTCTTTAGCAAAGGAAATCATTTCTTCCAACGAGTGTAAAACCCGGAGATTTGCGGGGTGCTCTCCAACGCATTCGCAGGCCGGGCCGGATACAATTATCTTCTTATCGGGAAATTGCCTGCATAAAGAAATAATAGAACTGCCTGATTCATCATTCCTGATTTTTGTAATAAGATGAGTGTACAAACAGGTAACCTGGTGGTTTTCTAAATAATATTTCAGAGAATCCGGGGAAACATTCACTCCAAAATAAGCTGTCCGGTTATTGTATTTCCGGAAAAAGTAATTGGCTGTCAACAAGGGGATTTCATGATATTCTCCGAAAGGGGCAAATACAACAATATCAGCGGGAGCTTTGCTGTCAACTTCCAATCCGTCTGTGGCGAGGATGATTTTTTTCCGGATGATGTGGCTTACAAAATGTTCCTGTGCCGGTATCACATTATTGGTCATCCAAAGCAAACCGATACGCTGCAAAAAGGGGTAGAATACATTGACAATACTTTTTTCAAGCCCAAATCGCAGTACAAGGCAATTAGCCAGTTTTTCAAATTTCTCTTTATCAAAACCAACCCCCGCTTCTACCAGTTGATGTACAAAGGTTTCATGATTATCATCTTTGATACAGGATGATTCAACTAATTGCCGGATTTCGCCGGTATTTAGTTTCGCTATTTTAGAGATTTTATGCCCATTATGATACAGAAAGGAAATCCTGAGCAGTTCTTTCAGGTCTTCGTTATCATATATGCGGTGCTGGCTTTGCTTTCTTTTGGCTACAAAAAGCTTGTAACGCTGCTCCCAAATACGAAGGGTGTGGGCTTTGATGCCGCAAAGGTTTTCAATATCCCTGATTGTGAAATGATTCATACAGACAGACAGAGCTCTAAAATAGAACTTATTCAGGCAATATGGCCTTCCCGTTTTAGCAAAAATTTGAATATTAAAATTTTGATACGCAAATATTTACGATATTTTTGCCAGTCATAAAATACGGCTCATGCCCCTTAACCACATTTTCATAGTTTACCTTATTGGTACCTTGATTGTTTTCCTGCCTTCTTTTGGCTTTGCCAAACTGTTTGCAAAAGCCGGGGCACCAGCCTGGAAGGCATATGTTCCTTTCTATAACACCTGGATAATGCAAGACTTGACCCATCGTCCAAAGCATTGGGTTTTCTGGCAGGCAATTCCAGTTGTTGGATGGTTCATCAGCCCGGGTATATTTATTGAATTTGCAAAAGCTTTCGGCAGGTTTGGCTTAGGACAGCATACGGCCGCCGCATTAGCCGGACCAATCTATTTTCCTTACCTGGCTTATAAAGAAGACCCAAAATTCATTGGCCCAGAAGCTGTAAAAAAGCATAAGAAACAAGGCTGGAGAGAATGGGTGGATGCAGCAATTTTTGCTGTTGTAGCTGCCACATTGATCCGGACATTTGTTTTCGAGGCTTATACTATTCCATCACCATCGATGGAAAAAACATTGCTGGTAAGAGATTTTCTGTTTGTAAGCAAGCTGAGTTACGGCCCCCGCATTCCCAATACTCCATTATCTGTTCCTTTTGTTCATAATTATCTCCCAGGCAGCAGTTGGAAATCATATTCCACAGCTGTAAAAATTCCTTACACAAGGTGGTTTGCGTCATCTCCAAAAAGAGGTGATGTGGTTGTATTTAACTTTCCCGAAGGAGACACGGTAATTAATAGAGACGATTACCAGTCCAAACATCCATACTATCAACTGTGCAGGGAATTAGGAGATGGTGACATGGATAAGGGACGGAAAATTGTTCTTTCCGATCCTGATAAATATCCTCTTGCCATCCATCCTGCTGATAAGTCCGACAACTATATCAAGAGATGCGTTGCTGTTGCCGGCGATACATTACAGATCATTAACAGCGATGTGTACGTTAATGGCAAAAAAAGTGAGTTGCCTCCTTATTCCCAAATGACATATGAGCTGGAAACAAACCGGTCGCTGGATGCTGAGATCATGAAAAGTGAATACGATGTCGATATATTTAACCGGCAGGAAGCAGTTTCTATTGGCGGAAACAAATATCAAATGATACTGACAGCAAAGTCAGTTCAAAAAATGAAAGATGCCGGCCTGATAAAAAGTATAACGCCAGTGCTTGATTCAAGTACGGCTGTATATAATCCTTTCTTTGAAAATTATGTTTGGCAGAACAAATGGAGTACAGATAACTACGGTAAAATCTGGATACCAAAAAAAGACGCTAAATTGACACTGACACCTGAAAACTATGCTGTTTACGAAAGACCTATCCGGGTTTATGAAAAAAACGATTTTCAGATGAGGGGCGGTAAATTTTTCCTGAATAGCAAAGAAGTAACAGAGTATACCTTCAAAATGGATTATTATTTTATGATGGGAGATAACCGTCATCAATCACAGGACTCGAGGTTTTGGGGATTTGTTCCCGAAGACCGTATCGTTGGAAAAGCCTGGATGATCTGGTTCAGCTGGAATGGAGGGCCAAGGTGGAAAAGGTTCTTCAGTTTTGTAAAATAATACTAACTTTAAATGCCCTTGACTGAAATCAGGGGCATTTTTGTCTATAACCGAATCATACCAAATGAAAGAAAACAAATTTGAATTCCAGTACGAAGAATATAAGGACATAAGCGAACTGAATCAACAGGATGCCTGGCTGCTTACGGAAGCAAGGGCTGTAACAGAACAGGCCTATGCTCCTTACTCCAATTTTCAAGTTGGCGCTGTGGCAATATTGGAAAATGGAGAAGTAGTGGCAGGTACCAACCAGGAAAATGCCTCGTACCCGGTCGGTATTTGTGCAGAAAGGGTTTTATTAGGCAATATTGCCACAATACATCCTCATGTGCCTGTTATAAGCATTGCCATCAGCTATAACAGTGCCGATGTGAAAAGTGACCACCCGATTTCCCCCTGTGGTATGTGCCGGCAGGCCTTGCTCGAATATGAAACGAGAATGAGCAAACCAATCAGGCTAATATTAAGCGGCCAGGAAGGAAAAGTATTTATTATTAAAACGGCCAGTTTCTTATTGCCGTTTGCATTTACAAAAAGTGAATTGGGATGACTCGCAGATTAGTTCTAAGTAATTCATTTATACTTTTCTGCAATTTTATTTTTGCACAAAGCGTTCCTTACTCACACGAAAAAACAGACCGAATAGTTTGGAAAATAGACTCTCTTTTTGCCGTTCAGCACAAGTCATTTATTCTTAAAAAGAATACATCGTCAGGGAAATACATCACAGAGAAATGGAGCTATTTAAAAGACCATAACAGTCTTTTATACTTCAAAATCAGCTATACAATTGATAGTACAGATTACGAAGAAGAATACTACCTTGATAAAGGCGACCTGATTTATGCTACAGAAAAAGAAGTAACCCGGATGCTTTCCAATAACCCTGTTGATTCATTTGGATGGGCAGGGAATTATTACTTTGCTAAAAACAAACTGCTCGATCACATAACGTTTGGTCATGGTAAGTCTGAGATTGAACCCTGGGATCCTGAAAGAGATACTTTACTACGATATTCAAAAAGACGATATAGAAGACATGAACTAGCTAATTGAAAGAAGTTAAAATAATGTTTGCACCCCATGTGCCACTTTGGCCTCAAGTTCCAACAGCCATTTTTTCCTCCAAAGGCCTCCGGCATAGCCTATTAATTCTTTATTGGAACCAATTACCCTGTGACAAGGAACTATGATTGCAATATTATTTCTGCCGTTGGCATTTGCAACGGCCCTAGTTGCTTTAGTATCGCCGGTTTTTCTTGCCAGTTCAAGATAGCTGATGGTTTTTCCAAAAGGTATTTGCGTAAGAATGCTCCATACATCTTGCTGAAAAGGAGTACCTGGTTGGTTTAATGGCAATTCAAAAACTCTTCGCTGACCGTTGAAATACTGAATCAATTGCTCAACACAATTGATGAGCATGGCTGGTATATGCTTTTTGTTGCCTTCAGCTTTTTGAGAAGTATCATGAAATGTTACTTCGCTGATGTAATCCTCCGTACCGCTGATCTTTAGCAGCCCGACAGGAGAGTGGTAATATGTTGTATATGTGTCAGCCAATCTTCATTCCGTTTTGTGCAGCATGCGCAGGTTGTAATAAAATTACGTCTTTGTTCTCATCATACACACCCAATACCAGGCATTCGCTGATGAAATCAGCGATTTGTTTGGGCGGGAAATTAACTACGGCAATTACCTGCCGGTTTAACAGATCTTCCTTTGCATAGTGATTTGTGATCTGTGCCGAAGATCTTTTGATGCCCATATCGGCGCCAAAATCAATAATTAGCTGGTAAGCCGGTTTCCGGGCCTTTGGAAAATCGCTTACACCGATAACGGTTCCAACCCGCATATCAATTTTCTCAAAGTCATTCCAGGTTATTGACATGGGCTCAATTTTCCTGTAAACTAAAGATTTGTTGGTAAATAGTGTTGATAGGGGTGTATCAACTATCAAGTAAACGGGATAAGGCAATTAATTCTGCCTGCTTGTACTTGTCTTTTTCGGAGTCAAAACATTTGCTGAATTCTTCCAGTAATTGCTGAATCACCTGCTTATTTTTCAATGGCTTGAAATAGGAACCAACCGGCGGTACCGAAATCCTTTTAAAATAATTGTCAACATCCTGCTGGGTAAAGACCTGCCCGGAGGTCGGGTCAATAAAGAATTCGATCTTATGAACAGGATTTGGCAGGTTCTCGTCAGAATACCCGGGTTTGAAATAGGCGATGATAAATTGTTTCGGAATATTGATAGCCCTGACAGGGATATCCAACAATTCACATAATACCAAATACAAAATGCCATTACATATCTGGTTTCCCCTTTTTGCTTCCAGGGTTTTATGCAACAGGAACTCATTAGGTTCTTTGTAATTTGTTTCTCCGCCCTTCAATCCGTAATAGCTGTAAAGTATACTGGTAGCAATATTGATCTGCTCAAGCGGAGTCAGGTAATTGTTCAGCTCCAGCCAGATATTACGCCTTACTTTTTCTATCTCCTGTAAAACCGGAGTAGTGGAAACTTCAGGGTACTGGAATTTGCCGGCCAGCATGGCTCCAAGCATCAGATCATGATGTCCGGAAACATTCCATTGTCTAAAATCCTCGATGAGATCAGTGTAGTGCAGGCGATGAATCAGCAACTCGATCCTGCTCTGAACTTCTTCATTCGGAGTAGTTTCCCATAGATGCTCCAGGTTCGGGATGATATTTTTCCCGTAATCAACGATCTTGTTGGAGACTAATCCAAACACTTCTTCATCAGGATCATCGATCAGTGTAAACAGAGCCGATATTTCTTTGTTCGTTTCCATGGTAGCGATTCCTGCACAATATCTCTATTGATATCGGAATGAAATAGTTAAACTTTTCCACAGGTGGGGAAAGGCAACTTAAAAGGATAACGAATTTCCCATCTTTGTTATTATACTTAAGTTTGAGGAATGAAACTGAAATACATTTTCACCCTTATTCTTTTTGCTTCATTGCAGGTAAGATCACAGGTAAATGAATTGTTCAAAATAAAAAAAGACAGCTCTGGTTTTGAATTGACATTGAAAGGAGCTTCGCATCTTGCCTCATTGCCATTGAAATGCATAACGCAGGAATTTCCCAACAAAACCAATCATACTTCCAATAGCGACAGCGATCATGCACTGATGCCCAAACAATTACATCCAACATTCTACGGCTGCTTTGACTGGCATTCATCCGTGCATGGACATTGGATGCTGATACGGCTGTTAAAATTGTTTCCGCAAATGCCGGAAGCAGCCAGCATAAGAGAAGCTTTAAATAAAACGATCAACAGGGAGAATATCATCAACGAGGTAAAATATTTTGATATCCCACTCACCGCCTCATGGGAGAGAACTTACGGCTGGGCATGGATACTGAAACTTGACGAAGAACTTTATAACTGGAATGATGCTGATGGAAAACGTTGGCATGAAGCGATGCAGCCACTGACGCAGAAGATCGTCCAACTATGGACAAAATTCTTACCCAAACAAACTTATCCTAACAGGACAGGAGTGCATCCTAACACCGCATTTGGATTAGTGTTCGCTTTAGACTATGCCAGGACAGAAAAGAAAACTGATTTTGAAAAAGCAATCGTAGAATCAGCGAAGAAGATATACCTGGCAGATAAAAATATTCCTGCTGCATGGGAACCGAACGGTGCTGACTTTCTTTCACCAAGTCTTGAAGAAGCTGACCTGATGAGAAGGGTATTACCGGCAAAAGAATTTTCCGGGTGGTTCAACCAGTTCTTTACACTGCAAAGCCTGAAGCACTTAACAATCCTGCCGGTGGTATCAGACAGAACAGACCTGCAGATTGTTCATTTGGATGGACTTTGCTTTAGCCGCAGCTGGTGCATGAGAGGATTAGCTTCTACATTACCGGCAGGTGATGTGAGAAAAAAACTGCTGCTCCGGTCATCAATTGATCATTTGAGAACAGCTTTGCCGCATGTAGTAAGCGGGGAATATGGCGGGGAGCACTGGCTTGCAAGTTTTGCAGTGTATGCACTGCTCAATTAATAATCTTACTTTTTCTTTGCAACGACCATCCAATCCCATGGTTTCGGCTCTTTTAGCCATTTGGGTGGCTTGAGGAATTCGGTATCCCAGTTGTATTCGATCTTTTGAAAATCTTCTGCAATAAACCCTTCATTAGAAAGCAGGAGTTGCAGTTCTTCTTTCAAATAATGTTTATGCGGCACATCATCAATATCTGCATTACCCTGCCGGATGTTGTTCCATTTTTTCAGTGCTTCTTTTGCATTTTTTGTTACGGGAAAAAGACTTTTGTCAATCTTATGCTGCTGCTGAATGACACTTGTCAAAAACCATGATTCCAGTGAAGGGATAGTAATAACAATGCGGCCACCTTTCTTTATACAAGATGATAAGGAGGCAAAGAATATTGTCCTGTCTTTTAAATCCGGGGTAAGGATGGCATTGATACAAATACCAAAATCGCATTTCGGCACTTTGGTTGTCGTACCACTCATATCCGCCCGCAGGTATTGTACATTTTTATATTGCGGGTAAAGATGTTTTGCTATTTCAAGATTCTTTGCTGAAATATCAACTGCCACTACCTTTTTAAAGGCAGGAGAGAGTACCGGCAGCCATTTGCCGATAGCACAGCCAATATCGATTACGGTTTTGCTTTTAGAAGCATTTTTCTGAATAACAGAACGTATCAATGCTTTCTTATCATTGTGCAGCACATCAAATATTTCGTCGCCGTAAGTAGGAGCTATTTTTTCCCAGTAAGAACGTTTCATAATGGTGAAGATAAATCATATTCTCATTGAACGAAACGAAGAAGAGAGAGGGATTTTTTCAGTAAGGAACTTATCAAATTCGTTGATCTCTTGCTGCGAAGAAAATAGTTTTTTAGGGATTACTTGTGCCTGAACAGAGTTTGTGTACAAATAGAAATACTCTTTTGTCACAACATATTTAGTAATTGATCCCCATTTCAGTTGCACCTGGCTTTCCTTGTCTGAGCTTATGATACCATCATCGGTTATTTCCAAATCGGTCTCATTGAGGATATGTTTATTCTCTTCATTATTAATAAATTTTCTTGCTTTGTTCTTAATACTAAAAGGAGCCTGATAGAAGGAGAAGAAACCGAACACAATTAAGATCACAACTGATAAAGATATTAAAAATGAAAAGTCACTTTTTGCTGAAACATCTAACTGGCGCAGAATTATGATAGTTGCTGAATAAGAGAGGATTGAATACAAAGCAAACCTTAACATGTAATTAAACCTGCTTTTCTTTTGCCAGGGAGCATACCAGGTTGTATAAGCGTTAAATTCCGCAAAGTCATCTTCTGTCAGACTATATTTGAAATGATATGACATCAAAGACTACTTCTTCTTAGCCGCTTTCTTTACCGCCTTCTTCTTAACCGCAGTCCCCGTCGCTTTCTTTTTCGGCGCAGCCTTTTTCTTCCCAAAAGCATTCGGCACCTGCGCCGCTATCATTGCCTTTATATCTTCCAATGAAATAAGAGCAGCTTCTTCAGCAGTATATTTTGTTCCGTCAGCTTTCAGGTTCAGTTTCAATATTTTTTTACCAAATTTCAGCACCGGGCCCCACCTTGCATTTTCGACAGATATTTTTTCATCAGGCCATCTTTGTATGTAGCGGTTGGCTTCTTTCTTTACTTTGGCATCTATCAGCTCATCCATTTCAGGTTGGGTCAGCTTATCAAAGTTGTACCTGCGGGGCACATTGATGAACATGCCGTCCCATTTAATATAAGGGCCGAACCTTCCCTTGCCTTTAGTGATTGGTTTGCTATCGTAAGTACCGACTGGGGCATCGGCTATTTGTTTTTGTTTGATGTGCTTAATGGCTGTTTCAAGATCAACTGTACCCAGATCTGTACCCTTTGGCAGCGATATGAATTCCTCTCCCCATTTTACATAAGGGCCAAAGCGACCCACATTAACCGATACATCTTTCTCTTCATACTGTCCCATTGTTCCCTGTGCGCCAAATAAGTTCATCGCTTCCTCAAAAGTGATGGTCTCAATACTTTGTCCCGTTGGTATCTTGGCAAACCTTGGTTTCTCTGTATCATCGGCCACACCAATCTGTATCATGGCGCCGTAGCGTCCCATTCTTGCCACAACCGGCTTACCGCTTTCCGGATCAACACCCAGTTCTCTTTCACCTTTTATCCTTTCTGCATTCTCAAGTGTATTTTCAACATCCTTTTTAAAAGGCAGGTAAAAATCATCAATCATCTTGTTCCACTTCATCCTGCCTTCAGCCACTTCGTCAAACTCACCTTCGATCTTGGCTGTAAAGCCATAATCCATAATATCATCAAAATATTGCTTCAGAAAATCGGTAACCACCAATCCAAGATCAGAAGGGAATAGTTTTGATTTTTCGGCACCGGTCATTTCGCTGTCGAGTTTCTTGCTTACTTCACTTCCTTTCAAATTATAAACACTGTAGTATCTTATCAGTCCTTCTTTATCTCTTTTCTCTACATAACCTCTTTTTAAAATAGTAGAGATAGTAGGTGCATAGGTAGATGGACGACCGATACCCAGTTCTTCCAGTTTTTTTACCAGTGATGCTTCTGTGTAGCGGGAAGGAGGACGGCTGAAACGTTCTGTTGCTTTCATTTCCTTCAACGGTAATTCTAAACCTACTGCCAGCGGAGGCAACATACCTTCATTAGCTTCTTCTTCCAGTTCGTCATCATCTTTATCCTCACGGTATACTTTCAGAAATCCATCAAACTTCAGTACTTCACCTGAAGCAGTTAATTCTTCTTTATTGGTTGATATTTTTATTTTGGCAACTGTCTTTTCCAATTCGGCATCCGCCATCTGGCAGGCCATTGTTCTTTTCCAGATCAGTTCATACAGCCTTGCCCATTCAGCCTCCTGGATGGATGAATTAATCATGTAAGTCGGTCTGATCGCTTCGTGTGCCTCCTGTGCACTCTCATTCTTGTTTTTGTATTTACGGAACTGGTGATAATCCTCACCATACATACTTTTTACTGTATTGGTAATATCACCGAGAGCCGTGTTACTCAGGTTCACACTATCGGTACGCATATAAGTAATGTACCCGTTCTCATACAAACGTTGTGCTATCTGCATCGTTCTTGCAACACCATATCCCAATTTTCTTGATGCTTCCTGTTGCAAAGTAGAAGTAGTGAAGGGCGGGGCAGGGGAACGTTTACCCGGTTTTACCTGTATGTCTGTAACCTCGTAGTCAGCACCTATACAACTCTTTAAAAAAGTTTCAGCATCTTCTGCTGTATTTTGTTTTTTCCCTTCAGCAGCAAACGTTACTAATTTATCAGAAACATCTTTAGCTGTAAATAAGGCTTCAATTTTAAAGGTGCTGAGGGGAACAAATGCATTGATCTCTCTTTCTCTTTCAGCAATGATCCTTACCGCCACACTTTGCACCCTGCCTGCACTCAGGTTGTTCCGCATACTCATTTTGCGCCAGAGAATGGGGCTGAGTTCAAAGCCAACTATCCTGTCCAGGATTCTGCGGGCCTGCTGGGCCATTACCAGGTTCATATCCAGTTTTCTTGGATTCTGAACGGCGGCCTGGATGGCCGGTTTGGTAATTTCATGGAAAACGATACGTTTGGTTGTTTTCGGGTCGAGACCCAGTACTTCACATAAATGCCAGCTGATGGCTTCACCCTCCCGGTCCTCATCCGTTGCCAGCCATACTTCATCGCTTTTATCAGCCAGTCTTTTCAGGTCGGCTACCACCTTTTCCTTATCGGGAGATATAATATAAGTAGGTTCAAATTTATTCTCAAGGTCTATGCCCATCCCGGCCTTTTGCAGGTCACGGATATGGCCAAAACAGCTCTTTACCTGGAAATCATTCCCCAGGATCTTTTCGATCGTTTTTGCTTTCGCAGGGCTCTCAACTATCAGTAAATTCTTCGCCATAAAGGATACTATATTATATCACAAAACCGCTTTTCAGCGGCCGCAAGTTAGGACAAGGATAATAAATTTTTCGGGAAACCAAATTTTATGTTCTTAATCCTCCATGATTAAGGAGCATAAATACGACGGATAATCCACTGTATTTTAACTACAATTTTGATTTGAAAAAGCTGCTGATAGCTGCGGCCCACCGCTTATACTCTTTGCCCGAAGGATGGAGTCCGTCAGAAGTCAGCAAAGTGTTGTCAGTAGTTGCTTCTCTTGTCCACGGTGTGATATTTATATAATGTACATCGTATTGCTCTGCGATCAATTTGTTGGCGGCATTATAAGCATCAATTTCTCTTGCTATCTGGGCTCGGTCCCTGCCTTCGGCAAAAGGGGTAACACCCCAATCAGGAATTGACAGCACCACTACCCGGTCAGCCCTGCTTCCGGCATAACGGATGGCTTTTTTCAGCAATTCTTCAAACTCCGGCTTATAGTTGTCAACCGAATGGCCTCGGTACTGGTTATTCACACCTATTAATAAGGAGACAAAATCGTAAGAAGAACGTAACGGTTCAGCACTGTTGGCTGCCACAATTCCACTTTCCAGTTCATCAGTTGTCCAGCCGGTTTTGGCGATGATCCGGGCTGGCTGAAAGGCAACAGTATCATTTTTCATCATGGCATACACTTGTCCGGGAAAATTATCCGGAGGCGCCACCATTTCCCCGATCGTGTAAGAATCGCCTAAGGCGAGATAATGATATTTTTTTGCAACAATTTTATTGGACATGATCTCAGTTTCGTTTTTTGAACAGGAACTGCTGCAAGTAAAGAAAAATAGTATTGCAAATAACTGTTTCATAAGAATTCAACAACTGATTTGCTCACTTTGTTGTCCCGGTAGATTCGGCGGTGACCCAGCCCTTTTGTAATTACGAATTCAATGTTAGGATAGTTTTCAGCTTTTACTTTCAGCACATCACTGAGAGGAGTAACCTCATCATCTTCGTCATGAAACCAAAGTACTTTTGCCCGGATATGCTTCATGGCCCTTTTGATGGAATACCAATTAGAGCTTACGCCGCCGCCTGTGAGTATGATTTTCTCAAATTCCGGCCTGATGGCAGGGTCTAATTGTAAAAATCTGAAAAAGGTATCGATGGCGGTACTGGTCTCAGTGGCCGGGGCAATAAGTACGAGCCGGTAATCAGCAGTATGACTGATCTCTTCCAGGGCAAGGCTTACTGCCAGTCCCCCGAAGGAATGTGCCATAAATGATTGGACAGGGCCGAAACGTTTATATACTTCCTGTATGGTTCGTTTGTACAACGGTGCATTGATCTTCTTTCCTCCGCTTTTCCCATGTGCTGGAGCATCAAATGCAAGCACTTCATAGCCTTTTTTCATCAATGGTCTTATGTAACGGTCGAAATTGATACCGGATGATTCAAAACCATGAATGATCATAACTTTTTTTTCAGCCGGATGATTGAACCGCCAGCCACGGACGACAACCCTATCCAGCTCAAAATGGAGTTTTTTCTGCAGTTTCAAATATTTTGGGCAACTTCTTCCTGTTTCTTGTCTGCGGAGTACAGAAAAGCTCAAAAGCCTTCTCCGCAGCTTTCTTTTTGGAGATGGTGGAAAGAAGTTTGAATTTTGTTCGGATATAATTAAGGGCTAAACGTTGCGATAACTTCATACCTTGTAAAGATAAATATGGATATTGTAATAATCGGTTCAGGGAATGTAGCAGCAGTGCTGGGAAGAAAATTCAAAGCCGCCGGACATACTATTTTACAGATATACAGCCGGAATGCTCCTGAAGCAAGTAAACTTGCTTATGAGTGGGATAGTGAATCCACTAATTATAAAACCACAATTAATAAACAGGCAGATGTTTATTTGATTGCCGTAAGTGACAATGCTATTGATGATGTGACAGATGAATTACGCCTGCCGGGAAAAGTAGTAGCTCATACAGCCGCATCCGTTCCAAAAGAAATATTAAAAGATGTTACAGATCATTACGGTGTGTTTTATCCATTACAGAGCCTGCGGAAAGAGATGACTGCACTTCCTGATGTTCCTGTTTTCTTTGACGGATGTGATGAAAAAAGCAAGAAAGTACTGAGACAATTAGCCCATTCCATTTCTGCAGAAAAAGTTACGGAAGCAGGCGATGATGCAAGGCTGAAATTGCATGTTGCTGCCGTTGTCGTCAGCAATTTTGTTAACCATCTTTATTCGATAGCAGAGGATTATTGCAAAAAAGAAGGCCTTGATTTTAAACAGTTACTACCATTGATCGAAGAAACTGCTTCAAGGCTAAAAGATATTTCTCCGCAAAAAGCTCAAACAGGCCCGGCCCTCCGGCATGACAGTGAAACAATACATAAACATCTTGAGTTACTAAAAGCCCACCCACAGCTGAAAAATCTGTATGTACTGCTAACTGAGAGTATACAGCAGGCCAACTGATGTTTTCCCGAACAAGTAAATGCATTCCTTGTTTTACTGTTATTTTTGCCCCTCGAAACGAAAACCTGAGATGTATACAGTTAAATTCAATTTTGAACAGAAAGGATTAGAACCGGTAATACTGACTAATGTGGAGGCAGGCCAATCGCTGCTGGAAGTGGCTTTGAGTAATGATATTGAGCTTCATCATAACTGCGGCGGTGTTTGCGCCTGCAGCACCTGTCACCTGTATGTTGAAAAAGGAGCTGATTTCATGGAAGAACTGAATGACAGGGAAGAGGATTTTATTGACAGGGCTGTGAACCCCAGATTAAACTCAAGACTGGGCTGCCAGTGCCTGTTGAATGATGGGGAAGGAGAGATAGAAGTAACACTGCCTGATCAAACACAATTTTTAGGAGAATAAACAATTTGATAAAAGCATACCTGTACAATTAATTATGTCACATTTTGAACCACCGATAAACTGGGCCGACCATGAAGACATTGCACTGAAACTGTATGAACGTTTTGGTGATGAGTTCAATGAGGGGAAAATTTACCGTATCCGTTTTACAGACCTGCTGGAATGGATATTACAGATCCCGGGGTTTGAAGGGACAAGAGAACAAAGTACCGAAGGACACCTTGAAATGATACAAAGTGCCTGGGTGTATGAATGGAGAGATAATCAAAAATAATTTCTCAATTACTCAATGTGAGAATGTGTGACGTTCATTGATTCATTTTCATATTTTTACTTTTATTATGAATGTTCTTGAACTATTTAAACCGGTTACCACTTTTATCTTTGATGTTGACGGAGTATTGACAGATGGTACAGTATTGGTTCTTGAAAATGGTTTGCAGGCAAGGCGAATGAATATTAAAGATGGATTTGCCTTACAAATGGCTGTCAAGAATGGTTATAGAGTACTTATTGTTTCTGGTGGCAATTCACCGCAGGTGGCTGACCGGCTGTACCGGCTTGGCATAACAGATATTCATATGGCTGTGGCCGACAAAAAAACTTTTGTTACTGATTACATTTCCAAAAACAAGCTTTCAAAGGAAAACATATTATACATGGCCGATGATCTTCCGGATCTGCCTGCTATGCATATTGTTGGCCTTCCTTGCTGCCCGGCCGATGCTGTAAACGAGGTAAAAGAAGCTGTTCAATATATTTCTCCGCTGAAGGGCGGTGATGCCTGTGTAAGGGATGTTATCGAGAAGGTTCTGAAACTTAATGACCACTGGAACTACAGGGATGATGTGGCTTCAAAATAGCCGTTCGCTATTTTCTATTTATCTTCCCCTAAATTTTATCCATGAGATTGATTGCAGCCTTTTTGAAGCTGGTGCGACTGCCCAATCTCTTCTTTATGGCACTAACCCAGGTGCTTTTCCAGTTTTGCATTTACCACACACTTTATAAGGATAATATTCCGGGCAATGACCTGACCAGTTTTATTCTTCTTGTCTTTGCTTCTTTATTTATTGCTGCGGCAGGCTACATCATCAACGATTATTTCGATATTAATATTGATGAGGTAAACAAACCCGATAAAATGGTGGTGGACAAGGTTATTCACCGCCGCTGGGCCATTGCCTGGCATTTTATGCTGAGTGCAAGCGGTATCATACTGACTGTACTGGCTTTACCTTTCCTGCAGAAATGGTACCTGGTATTAGCAAATGTGCTATGTGTAGCTTTGTTGTGGTTTTATTCCACGAATTTTAAAAAGAGTTTGCTGACAGGAAATATTGTTATCTCATTGCTTACAGCCTGGACGATCCTTATCATTTTCTTTTCCAAATTTGATATTGCCGATGCTTTTGGCGCCGGTAACACAAGCAATCATAAGTTTTTCAGACTGGCAATACTGTATGCAGGTTTTGCTTTCATTATTTCGTTGATACGGGAGGCCATTAAGGATATGGAAGATATGCCGGGTGATAGCAAGTATGGTTGTCGTACCATGCCTATTGTTTGGGGAGTGAATGCAACAAAGGTCTATGTGGCAGTCTGGCTGGTAGTATTGATAGCTGTATTAATCGTTCTGCAGATATATGTGCTGCAGTTCAAATGGTGGCTGGCCATTTCGTATAGTGTACCGGCTATTATTTTCCCGTTAATTGTAATTTTATTCAAACTAAGAAGAAGTGTGACCACAGAGGATTTTCATAACCTGAGCAACATGACCAAACTGGTAATGCTTACCGGTATCCTTTCCATGGCATTTTTCTATTATTACCTATGAAAAAAATAATCCTTGCATCACAATCTCCACGCCGTAAACAACTGCTTGAATGGGCTGAAGTGCCTTTTGAAGTAGTGGTAAAAGAAACCGATGAACGTTTCCCTCCGGGATTAACACCGGAAGAAGTGGCTATTTATATCGCAAGGAATAAAGCCGTAGCAGTGCAGCAACAGGTATCTGCTGACGAAGTAGTACTGGCAGCCGACACCATTGTAGTACTGGGCGATAATATCATTGGCAAACCTGTGCACCGGGAAGATGCAGTAAGTATCCTGCTGGCCCTGTCAGGAGAAACACACCGGGTAATAACAGGAGTGGTTATCAGAAAAGGGAATAAAGAAGTTGCATTTGCAGATGTTACAGAAGTGGAATTTCATAACATCACAGTATCTGAAATAGAATTCTATGTTGACAAATACAAACCCTATGACAAAGCCGGGGCCTACGCCATACAGGAATGGATCGGGGTTGTGGGCATCAAATCCATCAATGGTGATTTTTATAATGTGATGGGTTTACCTGTAAGTCGTGTTGTACGGGAATTAGCCAATCTGAAGATTAGCTGATGTGTTGATTTTACCTGTAATTTGCTGTGAGCAATTGGCATATCGGCTTACTAAGCATATCATCAAATTTGTTTTATGACGGAGCGGCTGCTGCAATTCATCTGGCAATTTCAATATTTTGACAAGGCTGACCTGGCTACAACCGATGATGAACCCATCCTGGTTTCTTTTGCAGGCCAATACAACACCAACCAGGGCCCTGATTTTTCTGACGCAAAGATCAGAATTGGTAAAACCACCTGGGCAGGAACAGTTGAACTGCATATCAAAACATCCGATTGGAAAAAGCATAACCATCAAAGCGATAAGAATTATAATAACGTCATCCTGCATGTGGTGTGGGAAGATGATGGTATGAAAAGTGATGTATCTGTACTGGAACTTAAAGGCCGGGTTTCTAAAATTTTATTACAACGGTATGAAGAACTGATGAGCAACAGTTCTTTTATCCCCTGCGAGGGAAGTATCCATTCCGTAAGGCAAATAACCTGGAAAAGCTGGAAAGACAGATTGCTGGCTGAGAGGCTGCTACGGAAATCGAAAATAGCTGACATCTGTCTGCAGCAAAATAATTATCACTGGGAAGAAACTTTCTGGTGGTTACTGGCCCGCAACTTTGGAATGAAAATAAACGCCGAAGCATTTGAAGCGATTGCAAGGTCAATACCAGTTAACATATTGGCAAAACATAAAAGCCAGATACACCAGTTGGAAGCTTTGCTGCTTGGACAAGCTGGTTTACTGGAAGGAAAGTTTACAGATGATTATCCCAAACTACTGCAGCGGGAGTACAAATTCCTGAAGGAGAAATATAGACTGAAGCTCATTCATCAGCCTGTTCATTTTCTGCGGATGCGGCCGGGTAACTTTCCAACGATACGGTTGGCGCAACTGGCCATGCTGATAACTGAATCAGCCCATTTGTTCTCCAAAATAAAAGAAACAGCAGCGGTTAAAGATGTGGTAAAATGGTTTGATGTAACAGCCAATGATTACTGGCATTATCATTACCGGTTTGACGAAGAATCGGGATTTAAGAAGAAAAAACTGGGTGCAGCCATGCTCAATAATATTATCATCAACACTGTTGCCCCGGTATTATTTGCTTATGGCAATTATTATGATGAAAACAAATACAAGGAGAAGGCATTGAAATGGCTGGATGAAACGGCGGCTGAAACCAATAGCATTACCAAAGGATTTCAAAGCCTGGGAATCGAGAATAAAAATGCTTTTGATTCGCAGGCTTTAATTGAATTGAAGAATGAATATTGTAATAAAAAAAGATGTCTTGATTGCAGTATTGGTAATTCGATATTAAAAAACTAACTCCACACCCCCCAATCCACTTTCACCTCAATATCCGGATGTATACTGTACCATACCGGGCAGGTGTTACCAGTATTTTTTAAGATAGCCTTCGTCTTCTCATCAATATCTTTCAACGCATCAGGTATATGAAACGTTAATTCTATGCCACCCACCCGCCGGGGGTCGGCTTTCATTATTTTCAATACATCAATCTTTACATCATTCAGGTCAAAGCCCATGGTACGGGCCTTAATTCCCATTACCGTTATCATGCAAGTGGCAAGGCTGGTAGCCAGCAGGTCCGTAGGGGAGAACCGTTCTCCTTTTCCATTGTTATCTGTCGGGGCATCTGTTTCAAAGGCTGAACCACTTTTCAGATGAGTACAAGTGGTTCGCAGGTCGCCGTTATAAACTACAGAAGAGGTCATTATCAATATTTTGCCCTAAATTTACGTTAGTAATTCAATCAAATAGTATCTCCGTGAAGAAACTACCCCTCACTGTATTGCTTGCAACAATTGTATTCGCATCATCCGCACAGGATACTGCCAAACACAAATCATCTAAAGACGATAAAAAAGAAGCCCGTCGTCAAAAGATAAACACCCTGATAAAACAATCTGAAGAAGGGGTACTGGTATACAGGAAGCAAAGCATTTTTGGACTCCAGGGCCGTACTAATGGCTATGGCGCATTTTATGAGTTGGGTAAAATGAAAAGTAACCGGAAAACAAATATTTACCGGCTCGACATCACAGAAATAAAACACCAGAAAGAGGAGAAATCACCAAGCGGTGGTGGTCTTGTTTTTGGCAATCCATATATCTACGGCAAGATCAATAATTTTTACCAGGCTACATTAGGTTTTGGTCAGCAATACATTCTTGGTCAAAAAGGAAATAAGAACGGCGTGGCAGTTTCTGCTGTGTTTAATGGAGGCCTGGCATTGGGCTTGTTGAAACCTTACTATGTGGAAGTACAGGATCCTTTAAGTGGTGATGTCAAGACCATCAAATATTCAAAAGCTGATAGTTCTCTATTTCTCGGCCCTACTATTATTGGAAGTGGCGGACTTGGAAAGGGATGGGGTGAAATGAAAATGAAGCCTGGTGCATTTATCAAAACAGCATTACGTTTTGATTATGGCCGTTTTAATGAAGTTGTATCAGGGATTGAAGCAGGCCTGAGTATTGAATTCTACGGTTCCAAAATTCCCATCATGGTTGACCAAAAAGAAAAGCAAATGTTCTTCCAGGGTTACATTTCCCTGCTGTTTGGACGGCGAAAGTAATGACCGTATTTTTGCCCAATGATCGAGTTACCGGTAACTACTGAGGCGGTTGACAACACAAGAATAAAAAAGCCAGACTGGCTTAGGGTGAAGCTTCCTATTGGCGAAAGTTACAAGCATGTCCGCAACCTGGTGGACGATCACAAACTTCATACGATCTGCGAAAGCGGTAACTGTCCCAATATGGGAGAATGCTGGGGAGCCGGTACTGCCACTTTTATGATACTGGGTAATACCTGCACCCGCAGCTGCGGTTTTTGTGCTGTTGCCACTGGTCGCCCAGATACTGTTGACTGGGATGAACCACAACGGGTTGCCGAAGCTATTTACCTGATGAAAGTAAAGCATGCTGTTATCACTTCTGTTGACAGGGATGAATTACCTGATGGCGGTTCTATCATCTGGAACAATACCATCAATGCAGTTAAAGTATTAAATCCGGGTACAACTTTAGAAACCCTTATTCCTGATTTCAAGGGAAAGAAAGAAGATATACAACGGGTGATCGATGCTGCACCGGAAGTGGTGAGCCACAATATTGAAACAGTTGAAAGGCTCACAAAACAAGTCCGCATACAGGCAAAGTACTGGCGAAGCATGGAGGTAATAAGAACCTTGAAAGAAGGTGGCATGAGAACCAAGAGTGGCATTATGCTGGGTTTGGGTGAAACTAAAGAAGAGGTCATTCAAACTATTAAAGATTTGCAGGCCAATGGATGTGATGTAATAACGATCGGGCAGTATTTACAACCTACAAAAAAACATTTACCCGTTCATCGCTTTGTCCACCCGGATGAATTTGCTGAATACCGGGAGATCGGTTATGGTCTTGGATTGGATTATGTGGAAAGCGGTCCGCTGGTTCGTTCATCTTATCATAGCGAGAGGCATGTGTTTGCAGGCTTGGGTCGCCAGCAATGGGAGGAAGAAAAATCATTGATCATTACTCGTTAATCATGCGGAAATATTCCCTGCTATTTTTTCTTCTTGCATTTGTCGCTTTCGATTCATCTGCGCAAAGAAAATGGAAGACGATCAAGCCTATCGAAGATACTTCAGGTATCCGTGAATTATGGATCGAGCATTGGGAATGTACCGGTTGTGGCGATGCTGAAGTGATTGATACCAGTTGGTATAGTTTGCCTGATTCATTGAAAGAGATCTATTCATTAACTAAGTCTTCTATAGCCTTTACAGGTGAAAAAACTTTTAGCGAAATATTCAGGAGTTATAAGAGCCAGAGATTCACTTACCAGTTTGCAATAAGAGGACGATTCACAGGGAACTCAACTCCCGTCACCAAAGGTTCTGGAGCAATACCCATTTTTGATGTTTACCAGTATAAATTAATTAGCAGGAAAAATTCATTTGCAGATGAGCAATAGTGGGACGCAGGCTGTAAAACTAAAAGCAATCTTAACTGGTTTGCTTCTTTTAGCAGTTGGATCTATCCATGGTCAGTTAAAATGGATCAATGTCGATTCATTATACCAGCCGCTTCCTTCATCTGTTCATGTTTATTTTTCCGATTCACCACTTGATACCGGCAAGTTCAGGGCTTATTACTTAATTGCTGATTTGAAAAATAAAAACCTTGAGTTTACCTCAGATACTTCAAAAGACAGGAGATTGAAACCTTCTGCATTTTATGAAAAAAATAAAAACCCATTAGTAGTTGTCAATTGCACTTTCTTTTCATTTCAAACAAATAAAAACTTAAACATAGTGATGCGAGATGGAATAATACTTTCTGAAAACGGAAGAGTGATCAGAGAGAAAGACTCTGTTTTTTATATGCCACATCTTAGTGCGATTGGTATCTCTAAACAAAGAGACGCTGATGTTGCATGGATCAAGGCTGATTCAACAGCTACAACTGCATTCGCCACTCAAAATCCACCGGTATACTATAAAATATATAAAACGAGCAGAGGTACAGGTGAGACGACTGCAAGCGATCCGAATAATTTCAAAAAATGGAAAATGAAAACGGCTGTTGGCGGTGGTCCTGTACTTTTACAGGAAGGTGAGGTCAGGATCACTAATGAGGAAGAAAAAAGATTTACCGGCAAAGCCATCAACGACAAACACCCCCGCACAGCCATGGGCTATACAAAAGATGGTAAACTGATAATATTGGTAGTTGAAGGAAGAAATAAAAATGCCGGTGGCGCTACACTTACACAGGAAGCACAAATCTTTAAGGATCTCGGATGCTGGGAAGCACTGAACCTTGACGGCGGTGGCAGCAGCTGTATGCTGGTAAATGGAAAAGAAACTATAAAGGTTTCAGATGCTTCGGGGCAACGGCCAGTACCTGCTGTATTTATTATTAAACAGAGATAATTACTCCCACACCAATGCACTGGCGCCCAATATAGCCGCATCAGCTTCCTGAAGCTGGCTGTAGAGCAGCTTCACTTTATTCTTGAATATCTGTATCAGATTGGCCTCCATTGCCTGCTTAGTGGGATTCATGATCAGGTCACCGGCTTTTGTAAGTCCGCCAAACAGAACAATCGCTTCAGGAGAAGAGAACATTACAAAGTTGGCCAATGCTTCGCCCAATATTTGCCCGGTAAATTCGAAAATCTCATTTGCAATTTTGTCGCCCTTCATCGCACATTCATACACCGTCTGGCTGGTGATAAGGTCATTGATAGAAAAATCTCTTAATAAGCTTTCTTCTTTTGGATTTTCCCTGAGCAACTCCAGTGCAGTTTCCCGGACACCAGTAGCAGAGGCATAAGATTCTAATGATCCACGGAGACCAGTTCCCTGGTGCAATCTGCCACCGGGCCTGATGATCGTATGACCCAGTTCACCGGCAAAGCCATCATGCCCCAGAACAATTTTTCCATCAATTACAATTCCGCTGCCTACGCCTGTACCCAATGTAATAGTGATGAAATGCTTCATGCCTTTGGCACAACCGTACATCATTTCGCCCATGGCGGCGGCATTTGCATCGTTGGTCAGTTTTACCGGCAGGCCAAACTTATCAGACACCATTTTGGCAAATGGAATAATACCCCGCCATTTCAAATTGGCGGCATATTCAATATTGCCGGTATAATAATTACCATTTGGTGCGCCGATTCCGATGCCGGTAAATTCATTCAGACCACCTGCTTCCTCAATCATTGGCACCAGTTTGGCGTGCAATTCGTCAATAAAATCCTGCACACCTTCGGGTCCGTTGGTCAATAACCTGTCCTGTTTTAGTATATGCCCGTTCTTGTCTACAATACCAAACTTGGTGTTAGTGCCACCTATATCAATACCAATTGCAAATTTTGACATATATAAAAGTTTAAAAGCCCCGCTGGTATAAGCAACGGGGCAATAAATTTATAATTGATTTTTCTAATGCCCTCCACCAATCTGTTCATCAAAGTCAAGACCTTGCTTATGCAAAACACTTTTTAGTTTTAATGCCAGGAAAGCAAGAAAAACAAAACAAGCAGCGGCTACAAGGTAGGAGTTATGAATTCCGATTGAACTCATATCACCTAATGAACCCTGGAAAGGAGGAATAATTGCCCCACCTAATATCATCATAATAAGGAACGCAGACCCTTGACCCGTATATTTCCCCAAACCGCCAATACCGAGTGCAAAAATACAAGGCCACATGACAGAACAAAATAATCCTCCGGCCATAAAAGCATAAACTGACACAATCCCAGACGTAAGAACGCCAATTGTCATCGCTGCTGCCGCAAGCACAGATACGGTTACGAGAGTTTTTACCGGTTTTTCTTGTCCAAAGAAAAAAGCGACGACGGCAATGGCAACACAACCAGCATATGCATATAGATCACCTACGTCGCTTCCGTTAAGATTATTTACATAAAGCACCACGCCTAATGCAACAAAAGGAATAATAATTTGTGCAATAATCTTTCCAATGCCTTTCAGGTTGAAAACACTGACTGCACCCGTCCATCTTCCTATCATAAGGCTCCCCCAGTACAATGAAATATATTTGGATATCTGACTTTCATCAAGCCCGGCAGCAGTAAGATAGCCTGGTTTTTTCAGGAGTGCTCCGAAATTGTTATCTATAGTGACTTCTACACCTACATATACAAATATCCCGAGCATTCCATATATCAACTGAGGATATTTCATAGCTCCCCAACCTTCACCATTTTTCTGTGCCTGATTATTTGAATAAAACAAAATTCCGATAACGAACACAAGCGTTGCAATTAATAAATATAATTTAGGTATTTCGGCAAGTTGTGCCGTAATGATGATGGCGACAACAAGGCCCGTCATAAGTAAGAGTGAACCAGCAGCTTTATTGCCTTTTTCGAATTTTTCTTCGTTTTTCCCCATGGAAGCTTTTTTGAAAAAGCAAAAAATAAAGCTACGGCCAGGAATACACCTGCTACAATCAGGTAAAGAGTATTAATATTAGTTACTGTTGGAATTACATCAGTGGACCCTACAGATCCAAACAGGAAATAACTTACAATGATTGGCCCTAATGTCGTACCAAGTGAGTTGACCCCACCACCCAAGTTCAGGCGATGCGATCCAGTTGCAGGATCACCCAATGAAATTGCAAAAGGCTGGGCTGCAGTTTGCTGCAAAGAGAATCCGAGTGCAACAATGAACAATGAGCCCAGCATGGCGGGAAATGAATTTGCATTTGCAGATGGAATCATAAGCAATGCTCCTACAACCGAGATCAAAAGTCCATAAATAATCCCCTTTTTGAATCCAATCTTATTTAAAATATCGTATCCAAGCACATTCGACACAATGAATAAGATTAACGAGCCTATAAAATAGGCCCCATAAAATGCAGAACCCACAAGCTGAGACTCGAACTGACTCAAACTAAAATGAGTTTTACAGAAAGGAATAACAATACTATTAGATGCTGCAATAAAACCCCAGAAGAAAAATACAGTAACAAGGGTGCTTAGGGCTCCGTAGTTGGTTGGTTGTTTAGGTTGACTCATAGCAAGCGATTATATTTTTAAGAGTGCTGAAAGTATAACAATTTTGATTACTTATAAAAAACACCCGCCATCTTGTTGGTAGCTTGTATAAAAAAAAGACAAGCAGGTTTAGGGGTATTTGAAAAAGAGGCAGATACTCCTTGTTTTTTTCAGGCTGGATACCGTTGCAATCAAAAAACGCCTTAATTTCAAATTAATTACGTTCATTAATACAATTCAATGGAAATAGTACATATAGCAGCAGAGTGTTACCCGGTGGCAAAAGCCGGTGGTTTGGGTGATGTGGTTGGGGCTTTGCCCAAATACCAGGGAGAACTGGGCCATGTGGCCAAGGTGGTAATGCCGATGTATCGTACCAAATTCCTTTATAATAATGATTGGGAACTGGTGCATGAAGGCGACCAGCATATTGGCCCGCATTTCTTTCATTACAGCGTCATTAAAGAAAAAACCAACAAACTCGGCTTTGATTTATACCTGATTGATATAAACGGGCTGCTTGACCGTGAAAAAATTTATGGCTATGATGACGATACTGAAAGGTTTCTTGCCTTCCAGGTTGCTTTTTGCGACTGGCTGAACAAATGGCAGCACAGGCCTGATGTTGTGCATTGTCATGATCATCATACCGGACTCATACCTTTCATGTTCAAGTACTGTTTTGAATTCAGGCAGAGGTTGGCTGAAATTCCAACTGTATTCACTGTTCATAATGGCCAGTACCAGGGCTGGATAGGATGGGAGAAGTATTACTATCTGCCGGCATTCGATAGCTGGAAATGGGGATTGCTGGATTGGGACAATACCATTAACCCGATGGCTTCCGCTGTTAAGTGTGCCTGGAAAGTAACTACGGTAAGTCATAGTTACCTTGATGAACTTAAAGAATCGGCCAACGGCCTTGAGAAATTATTTGACTATGAACAGGGTAAAAGTCTTGGTATATTAAACGGAATTGACACCGAAGTGTGGGATCCGCTTACTGATACGATGATTGCAAAAAATTATGATAAGGAACTGGTCGAAAAAGGCAAAAAGAAAAATAAAAAAGAACTGGCTGGTCAGTTTGGATTAGACCCTGATAAACCACTGATATCGTTTGTCGGCAGGTTAGTAGGGGAGAAAGCTGCCGATCTGTTACCTGATGCCATCAGCCAGTCAATTTACCAGCACCACGGCAATGCAAATTTCCTGGTATTAGGATCCGGCGATCCTGGGCTGGAAGAAAAGCTTGATCAGATGAAACACCAGTTCAACGGGTATTTTAATTCCTACATTGGTTACAGCGAACCACTAAGTCACCAGATCTATGCTGGTTCAGATTTTTTATTGATGCCCAGCCGGGTAGAGCCTTGTGGATTGAACCAGATGTATGCCCTTCGTTACGGAACAGTGCCTATGGTTAGAAATATCGGCGGTTTACGGGATACAGTGACAGATATGGGGGACTGGCAAGGTTTCGGTATCCGATTTGACAATCCATCTGTTTGGGATATTACATATTCGGTAGGAAGGGCTATTGACCTTTATAATAATAAACCTGACCTTTATAGCTGGATGAGGGGCCACATGATGGAGATAGATCATTCATGGGATTCATCCGCACAGCAGTATATTGATTTATATAAGTCGTTAAAATAAAAGATTGGTTATGGCAATCAGGACAATTACTCAGTCAAAAGAAATTCTCTGCGTGATACTTGGAGGTGGTGCAGGTTCCAGATTATACCCGCTAACTGCAAGCCGGTCCAAACCGGCTGTACCAATTGCCGGTAAGTATCGTTTGGTGGATATCCCGATTTCAAATTGTTTAAATAACGGAATCGGCAGAATGTTTGTGCTGACACAATTCAATTCTGCTTCTCTTAACAGGCATATCAAGAATACCTATCATTTCAGTGCATTTAGTAAAGCATTTGTGGATATACTGGCTGCAGAGCAAACACCTGATAACCCTGCCTGGTACCAGGGTACGGCAGACGCCGTAAGACAGGGACTTCGCCATATAGAGCCATTTGAAAGTGATTATGTCCTTATTCTTTCCGGTGACCAGCTCTACCAGATGAATTTTGCAGAGATGCTCTACAATCACAAACAACTGGGTGCTGATATTTCCATCGCCACTATTCCTGTAGCACAAAAAGAGGCTCCTGAATTCGGTATTTTAAAATCATCCGCTGGGTTTATCACATCATTTATTGAAAAGCCGAAAAAAGAATTACTTCCAGACTGGACAAGCGACACCGGCGACCTGATGAAAGCTAAAGGCCGTAATTACCTTGCGTCAATGGGTATTTACATTTTCAACAGAAAACTGTTGTTTGATCTGCTTAATACCGAGTACAATAAAGCAACTGATTTCGGTAAAGAGATCATTCCCCAATCCATTCAAAAATATAAAGTGGCCAGTTACCAATATGAAGGTTACTGGACAGATATTGGAAACATTTATTCTTTCTTCGAGGCTAATCTCGGCCTGACACAGGACTTGCCTGACTTCAACCTGTTTGATAATGATAATGCCATCTACACAAGACCAAGGATGTTGCCACCTGCAAAGATCAGCGGCACAACATTGGAGAAAACACTTGTTGCCGAAGGTTCCATCATCAATGCATCAAGAATTGAAAATTCTGTAATCGGTATCCGTTCAAGGATCGGACATGGTACCACTTTAGTAAGTACCTACATCATGGGTAGTGACTATTATGAAACATTACCAGAAATAGCGGAAGCAGCAGCAGGTGGTTATCCGATATTGGGTGTTGGAGACAGGTGTTATGTTAAGAATGCTATCCTGGATAAAAATGTACGCATCGGTGATGATGTACGTATCAACGGTGGCAGCCATCTTGAAAATCTCGATCATGCACTTTATGCTGTTAAGGATGGTATTGTTGTAGTAAAAAAAGGTGCTATAATTCCTAACGGATTCGTTATCTGATTTAAACAAGCCATTACAGGTTTGTTTTGTGTGCACAAAGTGTGTACTTTTTACATATTATTCCTATCTTCCGTTTCTACTCTGATTTATTTAATAAAGATTGCTTATGTCAACAGCTTACACAGGTGTAAAACCCCGTTTATCGTTCTGGCAGATTTGGAATATGTGCTTTGGTTTTTTTGGAATTCAGTTTGGATGGAGTCTTCAAATGGGCAATATGAGTGCCATCTATGAGTTTCTTGGTGCAAAACCAGAGGAGATACCCGGATTATGGCTTGCAGCGCCAATGACTGGTCTTTTAGTTCAACCAATTATTGGTTATTTAAGTGACAGAACCTGGCATCCCAGATTTGGAAGAAGGCGGCCCTACTTTTTGATTGGTGCAATTTTAAGTTCCCTTGCCTTATTTGTCATGCCTAATTCATCAGCAGTGTGGATGGCTGCCGGAACATTATGGATATTGGATTCCTGCATTAATATAAGTATGGAGCCTTTCCGGGCCTTTGTTGCTGACAATCTTGACGAAAAACAAAGATCGTTTGGGTACAGCATGCAAAGTATGTTCATCGGAGCTGCTTCTTTCATTGCGGGTTTTCTGCCCGGGTTACTTGTCAATTGGTTTGGAATATCCAGGGACAAGGGGGCTGGTGGTATTCCTCAGAATATCATGTGGTCATTTTACATCGGGGCTGCTGTTTTTTTAGGTGCGGTTCTCTATACCGTTTTCAGAAGTAAAGAATATCCGCCATCAGACCCAAACTGGAAAGAAAACTTAAAGAAAGAAAAAAGTAACCAGTCAGGCGGAATTATAAAAGAGATTTTTTCTGCGATTAGTAATATGCCTGGTCAGATGAAGCGATTAGCCATTGTCCAATTCTTAACATGGCCTGGTTTATTTCTGATGTGGTTTTATTACAGCACTGGTGTTGCAACGAATATTTTCGGCGGAGATGCAAAAACAAACAGTGATGTTTATACACAAGGATTGGAACATGCAAATAACACCTCAGCTATATTAAATCTTGTAACATTTGCATTTTCATTTACAATACCTTTTTGGGTAGGTAAAATAGGAATGAAGCTTACACATACTGCATGTCTTATAATTGGAGGCATAGGATTAATATCCGTAAACTTTATACATGAGCCCTGGATGTTATACATATCTATGAGTATGGTTGGTATTGCATGGGCCTCTATTCTTTCCATGCCATACTCCATGCTTGCGGGAGCTATTCCCCAGGAAAAGATGGGTATTTACATGGGTATTTTCAATTTCTTTATTGTGTTGCCTGAGATTATAGCATCTCTATTTTTTGGTAAGATAATGGAGAATTACCTCAATAATGACAGGCTTACGGCTGTTTTGATTGGAGGTGTGTTACTCTGCATCGCCGGAGTTCTTTGTGCTTTGATTGTAAAAGAATCATCCTCAAAAAAATAATGATGAAAAAAGTACTCCTTACAATCTCAATACTATTTGCAGTTAATGCTTTTGCAATCGACATGTTTGGTGTCTACCCAACACACTGGTGGGTGGGGATGAAGAATCCAAAGCTGCAGGTAATGCTTCATGGCGAAAATATCGGGTTGTTTACAAAGATTTCCATTGCTTATCCCGGCGTAAAAATTGAGAAGATCAGCAAAGCAGAAAATAAGAATTATATATTTCTTGACCTCAATATTGCTGCAACCGCAAAGCCCGGAGTTTTCAAAATAATCATGTCAGGTGGTGGTATCGGAGTGGAAGATGTTTTCTTCGAGTTAAAACCCCGTAATAAGGATAATGGAAAAACAAGGGTGCTGGGTGTAACAGCCAAAGACTTTATTTACCTGTTGATTCCTGACAGATTTTCTAACGGAGATCCATTTAATGATGTTATCAACGATTATAGGGATAAAACCAGCGACAGGAAAGATAAATTCTCCCGGCATGGCGGTGATTTCAAGGGCATTGAAAATCATCTGGATTATTTGAACCAATTGGGTGTAACTACATTATGGCTTACACCTGTAATTGAAAACGATATGCCCAAAATGAACGAATGGGGCAACAGTATTGCCGGGTATCATGGCTACTGGTTCACCAATCATTACGAAATAGACCAGCGTTTTGGAGGAAATGAGGGATACAAACAATTCTGCAATAACCTGCATGCAAAGGGAATGAAAGTAATACAAGACGCTGTTTATAATCATGTAGGCAATCATCACTGGTTTGTTTTAGACCCGCCAATGAAATCCTGGTTCAATACATCGCAAGGCGATAAAGGCCCCAATCACAGGGAAGAGGTATTTTATGACCCATATGCATCACAGGCCGACAAAACGCAAATGCTTGATGGCTGGTTTGTACCACATTTGCCAGACCTGAATCAAAAAAATCCTTATGTGGCTAATTTTCTTATTCAGCATGCCATCTGGACTACTGAGGAATATGGTATTGATGGTTGGAGAGTAGACACATACAAGTATTGCGATGAGCAGTTCATGAATAATGTGAACGCAGCATTAGAAAAGGAGTTTCCCAAATTGACAATATTTGGGGAATCATGGGTGAACAGCACAGTTGCAAATGCATATTTCACCCAGAATAATATTGCGTCCCCTTTTAAGCACAATGCCAGGGGGATGCTTGATTTTCAGTCTTGCTTTGCCATGCTTGCCGGAATGAATGAACAATTTGGATGGCTGAATGGGGTAAATAAGCTTTACGTTACCCTTTCACAGGATGTGTTGTATAAAGAACCTATGAATAACTGTATTTTTCTTGACAACCACGATATGGACAGGGTCTTCTCAGTAGTGGATGAAGACTGGAAGAAAATGAAGATGGGTTTTAACTGGTTGCTTACTTTACGAGGTATTCCCCAGATTTATTACGGCTCCGAAGTGTTGATGAAGAATAAGAAAGTAAATACAGATGCCACGGTTCGGGAAGATTTTCCGGGCGGATGGGCAGATGATAAAGGCAAGGAGAACCGCTTTACCAAAGAGGGCAGGAGCGAAAAGCAGGATGAGGCTTTTGAGCATGTAAGCCGCCTTGCCAATTTCAGAAAAAATTCCTCGGCACTGACAAGCGGTAAAACAATGCAATTCATTCCAAAAGATGGGCTGTATGTTTACTTCCGGTATGACAATAAACAAACTGTAATGGTAGTCACCAATACAGGCGATAAGGATGCAAAACCGGATTGGTCTGCGTTCAGTGAAAGAACAAAAGGCTTTACAGAGGTACGAAACGTTGTTTCCGGAAAAATAAAACCGTTGAACGGGTTGGAGATCGAATCAAAGGAAAGTTTTGTGTTTGAATTGCTTAAGTAGTGAAAGTAATAGCATAGTTTTGTGTTGCTACAAGATTTTGTCTTTCCTGAAAATCAATTAGTCTTTTGGCAACCTCCTTATCCAAATATTGCATTTTTCTTCCCCTGTTTATAATAGCTGCAAAGGAAAGCAACTCGCAGCTTACAAATATTGAATGGCCAGCCGCAATAGTTGAGATGCACTATAATAATTCAGGCCCGGATGTAAATGAATATATTGAGATACATCATTATTATTATAACTCGCCATTTTATTTCCCGTATGTGTACGATTTTATTAATGAGATAAGATTCTATGATAACCTGGGTGTTCTATATAAAACCCTCCCGGTTAACAGTATGCAGATTTTTTATTCGGGTGGTTGGGGAAATTATGGTCCTCATGTATTCAGTTATTATCAGTTTCCTGTTGGAGAGAATTTTGCCGATGAAGGAAAGGTTGAATTGATTAATTTATTTAATGGTGTCACAGTCCTGGCTGATTATGTTTATAATGGAGCTGGCATAACAGAAAACAGGTATATCCGTCCGATAGCACCAAGATTTTTCCCCGACGGAGAAGATGAAACGACTCCGGCTGGCTCTTCGCTGAATTTTTGCGGATATTATTATAGCACATCCTGGAGTACCAGTATTATGGCCAGCTCTTATGGATCGCATAATGCTTGTTTAATTTTACCGGTAAACTTTACATTCTTTAATTATACAATAATTAATAATGCTGTTCGCCTTCAATGGCAAACTGCTTCCGAATCAAACACAGACAGGTTTGAAATAGAAAGAAGTACCAACGGTGCAGATTTCAGTAAGATTGGAATTGTTGCAAGTAAAGGTGCCAGTAATACTTCAACAGATTATATCTATCTGGATTACAAAGCGGCCGCTGTGAATTTCTACCGGATAAGACAAGTTGATAAAGATGGCAAGGCCAGTTATTCTAAAGTATTATCAGTAAAATTCAAAGCAGATAACCCACTCACTATTCAGTCAACCATCATAACAGATCATTTAGCAATTAACATCAATCTGCAACAACAAGGCATCAATAGTGTGATGGTGTATGATTTTTCAGGAAGGGCCTTAATCAATTCTACATGCAAAAGTGGTTACAATGAAATAGATGTTTCTAACTTAAGTTCAGGAAACTATTTGATCCGCTTGCAAACTTCAGATGGGAAGAATTACAGTCAGCGATTTATAAAACAATAACCCAGAAGGGGTTAAATAACAAAATTGATCAGCATCTTGCTTCCATAACTTCCCCAGTCTTGGGCAAGTTTTCCTAACGTCTGCATCAATGCTTCCCGGCTCACTTTTTTTCCTTTGGTAGCAGGTGCAACCTTATTCATTTTTACATCAAACACTTCTACCTTGGTGGCAAACCAGGTAGCATGAAGCCTTGGAATTCCCATACCCAATATCATCCCGGGCAGGCCTTGTATTCCTTCGGGTCCACCATTAATCAATAACTCGTCAGAGTAAAAAGCAAAAATGGCAATTGAATCATTCAGAATGCCCACTGCTTTGCGGCAATCATACCCGGCAATATTCCTTACATCATTTGTCAGTTTCCATTTGATCTTTGCCAGGCTGTCCTCTATGAGGAATGTTTCCTCAAAAACAGGTTTCTGTGAAATGGAGATGCCTTTTTTATAATCAGTATACACAACATTCTTATCGCCAACAGGCCGGTACCATGATCTAGGATCAACAGGAACTTCTTTACCCGGCTGATATAGTGACTTTGTTGTATCCCCGGTAAAATCATAATAACTGAGCATAGACACCGGGTACCGGTCTTTGTTTTGCTCGTACCAGCTGTTGTTCTCCTGAAGATCTTTCATTAACTGTCGGACACTGGTCGTCTTTTCAAACTCTACTTTGATAGTAGAGAAAAATCGGGTTTGCCCGGATACATTTTGTATGGCTAGGCATATAGTTGCGGGTAATAATAATTGCTTTATCATTTTGTTTCTCCTCCCGGTGCTTTGTTAAAAGACCATTCAAATTTTAATAAAAAATAACGGCTGATCCGTTGAAAACGGTCATCCGATACAAAAGTGCTATTGATGGTACGGGTAAATCCTTTATTCTCATCCAGCAGGTCGTTTGCGTAAAAGCTGATCTTGCCGGCATCTTTCTTTAGAATTTTCTTTGACAAACCTGCATTCCAGATTACAAGGTTGGTATTACCCGGAAATGCACTGATCTTTTGCCGCAGGTCCACATTCAGGCTAGTGCTGAATTCCATTTTCCACGGTAAAGTAATCTCAGCATTAGCCCTGCCACCGTAAGTCAAATAATTATTATTAACACTGGTCAACAGGGAAGATTTTGAGGAATTATAGCCGATTGACGGACTGATGCTGAAATCAAATTTATCTTCTGATTCAATTCCAAATTCAAGATTAACATTCATAGTAAACGAATTTGTAACAGCTCTCTCTCCGTTTACAAAGTTGATGAACTTACCACCATTCCCATTAATTCCAAATCCATAATTGGGCTTTTTGTTGCCCTTGCTTTTGTTATAATTGCTCCATAAATACCAGTTGTGGTTACCATTAACATTAACGGGATAGTAAGTCCTTTTCCCAGAATCAAGGTCAATTGTATTGTATTGCGTTATGGCATTTTGCATGATGTTATAGGTAAAATTGAAACCCAGCCATGTTTGTGACAATACTTTGTACTGGTTGAAAAATAAGGTCAGGCCATGGTTAAACCCGACTTTAAGATCAGGGTTGCCGATATACTCATTCAGTGGATCAGTATTATCCTTCAAAGGCTGTAGCTGGTTTATAGTGGGTTGTCGTGTAGTGCCCCTGTAATTAAAGCCAAGATTAGTTTGTGGCTTTGGCATGTAATTAACTTGTCCTTGTGGCGTAATGTTTAAAAAATTGTAATTAGTGATGGTAGTACTATCCAGGTTTTCAAGTCTCAGCTTGACGGTAGAAATCCCGGAGCCAAAACCAAGGCGGAACTTCTTGCCCATATAACGGAATAAAACGTTTCCACTGTGCGACAAAGCATTCAAATTAAAGTTGTTGCTGAATTCATTGACAAGCACATCATATTTATTATTAAAATCCTTTTCGTAGGTATTACGTAATGAACGGGAATTATTTTGATTATAGGCATAATCAGCAATAAGTGTCCAGGTCAAAGAAAGAGGCTCATTGAAAGTGCTTTTAATCCCCATCGTAGTGGAGCGGCCATCAAAGATCTTTTGCTGGTCGATGGTATCTGTAAGATTATAAACACCGCTGGTAAACCGCCGGATCTTTGTATAGTTAAGACCGCTGTTTTCATCATCTGTAACACCATAACGCAAAACAGTAAGCCACTGACGGTTTTTCTTTTTAAAAAGCTGTTTATAGGTAAACTGGTTATCTATTTGGTTTCTCTCAGTCCTGTTATCGTAAGTATTGAAATTTCTGTTGATTGTATCGAGGTTCGAGCCAAGGAATTCTCCATCATTCTTGCCAATGGTGTGGCTTGTCTTATTTGTGTATGCTGTCACAATTTTAAACGAAGCCAGCGAATCGAGTTTCCATTCATATTTGCCATTTAAAGCATGCTGCTGATTCAGCCCGTCTTTGCTGGTATACCTGTTACTATAAGTAGGGCCGGTTGATAAAATATTTTGAGTAAGGGTAGTTCCGGTGTTAGTAGTGCCAAGCCTGTTATAGCGATAGGAGAGGTTCACATTGTGCTTATCATTATTCCATTTATTACTGAATAATGCACCGGCAGTATATGCATCCGGCAGGCCACGGAGGTTCCAGTCGTTAAACTCATCACCGCCGCCAAAACTGAAATAATAACCACTTAGTTCATCATACTCAAAATCATTTTCAATACCCAGCTTCTGCCGGTCCTCCCAGTTAAGGCTACCTGTGCTTACATTCGTTTTGGTACCGTAAATGGAGAATTTCTTTTTGCCGGTGAATTTATTATAGAGGGCTTTTGCATCCAGATATTTTGTAAAGTCTGTACCAGTGTACAGTTTTCCAAAGTATCCTTTCTTGGCATCTTCCTTTAATTTGATATTGACGGTTTTCCCTTCGTTACCTGTACTCATCCCTGTCAATTGCTGCTGTTCAGTTTTGGTTTCAAACACCTGCACCTTATCAACAGCCTTTGCAGAAATATTCTGAGTGGCCATTGTCGGGTCATCACCAAAAAATTCCTCGCCATCCACCAGCACCTTATCCACCCGTTTTCCCTGTGCAACAATCTCACCTTTACTGTTTACAGTAAATCCGGGCAATTTCTTCAGCAGATCCTCTACTGTAGCACCATCCTTTACCTTAAAACTGTCAGCCACAAACTCGGTAGTGTCGCCTTTTATCCTGATAGCACTGCCTGTTCGTATCACTACTTCATCAAGCAGCTTGGCTTTTTGGATCAGGTTTATATCACCAATATCAAGATCGCCGGTCACATCAAGCTGTTCCATATAATCAGCATAGCGGGGATAAGAGACCAGGATAACATATTTACCTGTATCTATTTTTGGCAGCCTGAATCTTCCATTTGCATCACTGCGGGTATATGTCACAAGGGTGCTGTCAGTTTTTCGCAATAAAGAAATAGAAGAAAGAAGCAGATTCTTCTTCTCAGAGGAATCGGCGATCCTTCCGCTGATAGTTGACTGTTGAGAATGAGCTGAGCAGGCTAGTAATAATAGCAGGGCAGCAGCTATTGATGATTTAAGCATTGTTGGCTATACTGGTTTGTTCTGAAAAATATCAAATTGGCTACTTATCAGAGTTGACATTTACTCGAACAGTGCAAAAGTCATGATTTACGGCAAGGCACAGGCATAATTGAACTTATACAAATGTTAATTTTCAGGCAAAATGATGTAAGTTGAGTAGGATACAGGATCTCTAAATTTCTATAAGGATGCCCCCTCCAAAAAAGAATACAGATAAAAAACTAACTGAGAAGAAGGCTGGTCATGGTAAAGCGGAATTGCCTGCAACAAAAAAAAATATTCCTGTGCAAACAAAAGAACAGAAGTACGAGGAATTGAATTTTGTTGACACGTCAAAACCTGTCTGGAATTATTCTTTGCTTACTGATGAAGACGTAACCAATTATCAGAACGGCACCAACTACCAGCTTTATAAAAAATTCGGCTCGCATTCCATACAGGTTAATAATGTGTGGGGTATGTATTTTTGTGTGTGGGCGCCCAATGCAACTTCAGTGTCAGTAAAAGGACATTTTAATGATTGGAAAAATCATGAATATGAATTAACACCCCGCTGGGACAAAAGCGGTATCTGGGAAGGTTTCATTCCGCATTTTAAATTTGGAGAAGCCTACAAGTATCATATCGTCGGCTATGCAAAGCGTCAATTGGATAAAGGTGACCCTTTTGCCAATTTCTGGGAGAAAAGGCCCAACACGGCCAGCATTACCTGGGATATGTATTACGAGTGGAAAGATGATGAATGGATGAAGAAAAGAAAAAGGCACAATACCCTGGATGCGCCATGGAGTGTGTATGAAGTTCATTTAGCCAGCTGGCAGCGGCCTGATAAAAATGATGAAGAAAGTTATAATACATACGATGATATCAGGGAACGGCTTGTTCCTTATATAAAAGAAACCGGCTTCACCCATGTAGAGTTTATGCCGGTGATGGAACATCCTTTTGACGGAAGCTGGGGATACCAGTGTACTGGTTTCTTTGCTGCTACTTCAAGATTTGGCGACCCGCAGGGATTAATGCGACTGATCGATGCCTTGCACCAGGAAGGTATTGGTGTGATTCTCGATTGGGTCCCTTCTCATTTTCCTTACGATGCACATGGATTGTTCATGTTTGATGGAACACATACTTACGAGTATGCAGATATGCGTAAAGGATTTCATCCAGACTGGAACAGTTACATTTTTAATTATAAAAGAGGAGAAGTAAAATCATTTCTCATCAGCAGTGCACGGTACTGGTTCGATCTGTTCCATATTGATGGAATACGGGTAGATGCAGTCAGCTCAATGCTGAAATTAGATTACTCAAGAAATGAAGGGGAATGGGAGCCGAATGAATTTGGCAGTAATGGAAATTTAGAAGCCATCGCTTTTATCAAAGACCTTAACGAAACTATCTTCCGTGATTTTCCGGATGTACAGACGATCGCCGAAGAGGCAACTGATTGGCCCGGTGTTTCAAAACCCACCTGGCAGGATGGATTGGGCTTTGGTATGAAATGGATGATGGGTTGGATGCATGACACACTGGATTATTTTAAAACAGACCCGCTGCTCCGGCAATTTCAGCAGGATAAGTTCTCATTCAGTATGATGTATTACTATGATGAAAACTTCATGTTACCTTTCAGCCATGACGAAGTGGTACATGGCAAAAGCCCGATGCTGTATAAAATGCCGGGTGATGAATGGCAGAAGTTTGCCAACCTGCGGCTGATGTACACTTATATGTGGACACATCCGGGAGCCAAGCTGCTTTTTATGGGGAATGAATTTGGCCAGACCAATGAGTGGAACTATAAATCCGAATTGCAATGGGAGTTGTTACAATTCGATTGTCACCGGTTACTGAAAGATTGTGTGGGAGAGCTGAACAGGCTGCTGAAATCTGAACCTGCTTTGCATCAAAATCAATTCAACATGGATGGATTTGAATGGGTAGATCTGAACCACAGGGCAGAATCAGTGATTGTATTCAAACGAAAAGGCAAAAAGAAAGCCGATACCCTGCTGGTTATCCTGAATATGACACCGGTAGTCCGCAATGACTGGGAGATATATGTCAGCGGGAAAATTTACAAGCAAGAGTTATTCAACAGTGACAAGGCAATATACTGGGGCACTGGAAATGTCTTCAACCCTGAGATAAGGTCAGAATTGGTTGATAAGGGTCAAAAAAAGTACCGGATAACAGTAAATTTACCAGCACTCGGCGGAATCATCCTGAAATAATACTATTTTGGAACGATATTAGCTGATATGTAGCCGGTTAAGTTATGATTAGTCAACAGCAAAATCTACTTTAGTGATGAGAAACACTATTAAGTCCAATCCTAAAATAAGCCCTATGTTATCCAAACTCCTTGCCACCTGTTTTTTGCTGACAGCAACGTTGGCCAATTCCCAAACTTCAGTTACGTCAATCAATATCGGCACCGACAGTGCTGACTATTTTCTACAGAAAGGTTTGTTGGAAAAACAAAATGGCCGTCGTCTTGAATCCCTGAAAAATTTTGAAAAGGCTGCCCGGTATGATGCAAACAGCAAAGCTATTACAACAGAACTCGCTTCTGCGTACCTTGATCTGCGCCGCTACGGACAAGCAAGAGAATCCTTTAAAAAATTAGTAGCCCTGGGAGATAATACAGCAGCTACTTTCAAACAACTGATGACACTTTCATTCCAGTTAAAACAAAACGAAGATGTTTTGTTCTATGCTGATAAATTGAAAACCGCCGATCCTTCTGAAAAAGTATTATACTATGTTGGCCGTGTGCATTACGACATGGACAATTATGGCGATGCCATCAAATACCTGAACGGTGCAGAAAAAGAAGACCCTGCCAATGCAGAGATACCTTACCTGATAGCCCACAGCTATTCAGATATGATGAACTATAAACTGGCTATCCCTTATTTCAAAAAGGCCATCGAATTAAAACCAACGGAAAGCTATTGGATCTATGAACTGGGCCTTATCTGCTATGCAATGAATGCAGATAAAGATGCGCTGAAATACATCCTCGAAGCAGGTGAAAAAGGATACAAAAAGGACAATGACTACCTGGAAAACCTGGGCATCGCTTATCTCAACGTTGGCGACCTTGATAAAGGTGTTGAAATGCTGAACGAGATCCTGAAAAAGAAACCAAGTGATATGAACATCCTGAATATGGTGGCCGAAGCTTATTATTACAAAGGGAAATATGATCCGGCTATTGAATACTGGGACAGGGTGCTGGAGTATGACAAAACAAATGCCTCTGCTTTATACATGATAGGAATGGCCTATCAGAAAAAAGGCGGCAAAGCCAACACAGAAAAGGGAATTGCCCTCTGCGATAAGGCTATCGAAATGGATCCAAGCCTTGCTTCTTACAAACAAAAGAAAATGATGGCCGGTTTGTAAAACTGGCAATAACGATAGGCAACGGGCAAACATCATTGATGTTTGCCCGTTTTCATTTGCATGCTGCCCTACATTCTTTCCGGCACCCTGATTCCCAGTAACCCCATTCCAGAAGCGACCACATTGGCAGTCATTTCTGAAAGCTGAAGCCGCAGCTGTTTCTTCTCTTCTGATTCAGCGTTCATCACTGAATGTTCTGTATAAAATGTATTGAACGATTTAGCGAGGTTGAAAACATAAATAGCAATGACAGACGGGTTGTGTTCAATAACAGCCTGTTCAATAACGGAAGGATATTGTTCCAGTGAAATAATAAGGTCTTTCTCCAATTTCAATAAACTGCCACCTACTTGTGCCTTTTCTCTGGGGCCTTGTTCCTTACGCAGTATTGATTTGATCCTTGCATGAGTGTACTGAACAAACGGCCCGGTAAACCCATGAAAGTCTATTGACTCTTCCGGATTGAATATCATCCGCTTTTTCGGGTCCACCCGCAGCAGGAAGAATTTCAAAGCCCCTAAAGCAATGATGTCATACAACTCTTTCAATTCTTCAGCCGTAAAGTCTTTAACCTTTCCAAGTTCTTCCGTTTTGTTCTTCGCCACATTCACCATTTCTTCTATCATATCATCAGCATCAACTACTGTTCCTTCACGGCTTTTCATCCTTCCGGTTGGCAATTCCACCATGCCATAACTTAAATGATAGATACCATCTGCATAGGGCTTGCCCAGTTTCTTTAATATCAGCTTCAGCACTTTCATATGGTAGTTCTGTTCATCCGCTATCACATAAATGCTCTGGTCATATTTAAATTCTTCATATTTCTGCTGTGCTAAACCCAGGTCCTGGGTAATGTAAACAGAAGTGCCGTCTTTCCTCAGCACTAATTTTTCATCAAGGCCTTCGTCAGTCAGATCAATCCAAACACTACCATCTTCCTTCTTAAAGAAGACCCCCTGCTTTAATCCGTCTTCCACAAATTTCTTTCCGGGCAGGTATGTTTCACTCTCATAATACATTTTCTGAAAGTCACTGCCTATACGTTTATAGGTTACATCAAACCCTTCATACACCCAGCCATTCATCGTTTTCCACAGTTCAATAATATCCGGTTTACCGGCTTCCCAATCCAGCAGCATTTGTTGCGTACCTTTCATAATGGGAGCTTCCTTCTCTGCTTCTTCCTTCTTCATGCCGCCGGCAATAAGCTCTTCCACCTGCTTTTTATATTCGTCGTTGAACCGTACATAATATTCACCCACAAAATGGTCGCCTTTGGTATTAGTAGTATATGGCGTGGCCCCATTCGCAAACTGCTGCCATGCGATCATACTTTTGCAGATATGAATACCCCGGTCGTTAACAATGCAGCTCTTTACAGTTTCATAACCGCTTTGTTTCAGTATTTGCGCCACACTCCAGCCCAGGAAATTATTTCTCAGGTGACCAAGATGTATGGGCTTATTAGTATTAGGAGAGGAGTACTCCACCATTACTTTTTGTCCGTTAGCCTCTTTATTTCCAAATTTTGTATTGGCGTAATTGGATTGAAGGAAATCAAGCCAGTACTTATCTGAAATGGTAAGGTTCAGAAACCCTTTGATAACGTTATGCTCAGTAAAAATATCCGGATTGGCTTTCACCAATGTCTCACCGATCTCACTCCCCAGTTGCTCGGGTGATTTCTTTAATTGCTTGACAAAAGAGAACAATACTAATGTATAATCACCTTCAAATTCCGGCTTGGTGGTATTAATGGTCAGTTCAGACTCCTGGAAATTCTGGCCATATAGATTTTTTAATTCCTTTACTACGAGTGGCTTTATCTGGCTTACTATGCTCATCCTGTCTCTTAATTTAACAGCGAATTTACGATTGGAAACCCGAAAAGGTCAGGACAAGTTTTGGCATTTGGCTGTTGTTTCAATTACTTTGCCCTGCTTTGCGAAAACACATACATAATGCAAGAGACCTGGTGTTGCCCATCATTGATTTCTTTTACCCGCCATTTAAGAAACTGATGAACCTGCAGACATTCCGCTATGCGGCTTCCGGAGGGGCCAATACGGTACTGGGACTTGTTGTTTACTACATCAGCTACAAGTTTGTGTTTTATGAAAAAGTCTTCGATTTCGGGTATTACGCCTTTGAAGGACACATCGCTGCTTTGATCGTTTCTTTCTGTGTGACTTTCCCGGTGGGTTTCTTTATGTCGAAATATGTGGTGTTCAGCGATTCAAAAATGAAAGGCCGCATTCAGTTGTTCCGTTATTTCATGGTCTGCCTGTTCAATCTTGTCCTCAACTATATCCTGCTGAAAGTTTTTGTAGAAAAACTTCATATCTATCCCGTACTTGCACAAATCGTTACCATTGTCATCGTGGTGCTGTTCAGTTATGTGGCGCAACGGAATTTTTCCTTTAAAGCCTCCACAGACGAAGAAGAAACTACAAACTAAAATTGATGGATTCCACTTTTACAGACAGGTCACCGGCACAATTACTCCGGATGATAAGATGCTGTTGCATCGGGTAGATACCCATCAGCGAAATGTCTTTGATATTTCCATAGCTGCGGATACCTTTCACCCATTCCTTATTCAGCTCTTTATTGATACTTAGTTTAGCTGTATCAACATAAGCACCAAGTTCAAACCGGGCATTCTTGCTTATCTCTTTGGTTATCTTCTTATCGAACAGCCAGTCCGCCGAACCGAGCAGCACATTCTTTGATTTGATATCAAAGTCAACATCCGCCACTTCGATGGTTCTTGTCTCTTTGTTATAGACAGGTTTCCCAACCAGGTACACCACACCATCGTTAGTGCCGGAGAATTTTATCCTGATGATCATTTTTTCGAAACCACCCCCGTAAATTTTACATTCATCAATGATGAATTTCTTTTTGATGAATCCTTTCTTGAAGCTGAACTCCTTACCCGCCAGGTTCTGGTTCATGATATTGCTGAGAGAATCATAACTAAGTACCGCATCAAGAAAAATACTGAAGCCTGGTTTGCGGCTGAAGGAACCGATATTCGGAACAACTGAAGCCTGCTCAACCGGTTTTTCAAAACTGATGGAAGGCTTGGCCGATAATCCAATAAATATGTTCAGTGAATCATTCAGAGCAAACAGGTTATTGATACGGATCTTCTGCGGGTTTATCTTCAGCCAGCCGAGACCGGCAATGTTATAAACCTTAGTAAGCTGGTTCCATACTTGCTGGAAGCGGGGTTTCAGGTCCACCGTTCCATAATTTTTATCCAGATCTTTTTTTGCCGCATCCAGTTCTGCTGTAAGTCCCTTCATCACTTGTTTGGTAATGTCCTGTCCCCAGAAACAGACCTCGCATTTATTCAATGGTTGTGGCTCATTTCTCTTGATGTCAAGTTTGATTTTGAAATCTGGCTGAATACTTAATGAATTAGTGAAGGATACATTCACCTTTCGTTCGCCTTCACTGCCAAAACCACAACGGCATGCAGGCGTCCACGGAGAAATAACAGTGCCGCTGACGCAAACTCTTGTTGAACCAACAATTTTATAATAACCGGTAAAGCCAAGATCCATTGACATTCCGGAAACCTTCATCTGCAACTTGCTCCGGCGAAACACATATTTGAACCGTGTATCGCATCCATCTTGTACCCAGCCATCCGGATAACCGGGAGAAGTGAAAAGAGTATCCACACTTTTCTCCGCCATCGTGTAAACCGGCTTCAGGTTTACCTGGATGGGGATGTTTATTTCCGAGGTCGGTAATGAATCCAGTTTAAAATTGCCCGGAGAGAGATCCGGGTTTTCCGGGTTTATCTTTTGAGAATAAGAAGTAACAACTGCAAGTATTCCAACCAATAAAAGAATTCCTTTTCCTTTCATGCTATCAATTGATAGGTAAAAATAGCTAAAGAATGGAAAAGGAATTGTGAAGATATTACAGGTAAAAATTGTGTTTGACAGAAAAGAATACAATATCTGTCTGCTTGCTGAATATTGACTAACGAATTAACAAAGCTTCTGTTTTTACTTTGTACTTATTGTACGTACTTCACCTTCGGCACGGCGCTCCGCCGCTTCAATATAAAACATCTACGCTATGATCACTCTTGCGATTCTCATGTTGATATCCCGCACTAAAAAAGGGCAATTCATGCTGTTCCGTATGTGCAGGCTTACTCCGCTGGCTCTCCGGTATTAATTACATTTGTTTGGGTTGTGTAAGGCTGAACAAGTTGCAATTATGACCTGTTTATTTCTTTCATCATACAAATACTGGTTTCCATACCACTGTACTGGCCATAGTTAGGAATAAGGGTATAACCCATCTTCTCGTAAAGATGAATAGCTTCTGGCTGGCTGGTGCCTGTTTCCAGTACTATAGTACCCACCATTAATTCCCCGGCCCATTTTTCAAGTTCTTCAAGTATAGCCGCACCAATTCCTTTTCCTCTTTGCATATTGTCTACATACATTCGTTTTACTTCCACGGATGCATCATCAAACTTTTTAAAACATCCGCAACCAACAGGCTGCCCGTCGTTATAAGCTATAACTACGGTTGGCAGATCTTTGATAGCATTGAACCGGCTGTAATAGTCCTGTAAAGCACCATACCGGTCCTGCAGGTCCTGGTTAAGTTTTTCAACCAGTTCATGAAAATCTTTGTCTTCGCTGTTGGTTCTTTTAAGAGTGATCATTTTACCTGTTGGCTGGATTTTTCCATCCTTTATTTAATCGTTCTATCGTTCCTTTTATTCTTTCATTTCTTGTTTCTTCTCTCTTCGCTGTTACTATCCATTCTATATACTCTTTTTTATGACTGAAGGCAAGTGAATGAAAATAGTCATCCAGTTTTTTATTTTTCTTCAATGCTGCAGCCAGATCATCCGGCAATTTTACTTCTTTGGTAGCCGGGTTCACCCAATTAAATATCTCTCTCGGTGCAGCTGGTTTTGCTTCTTTCTTTTTATCTGCCGCTGTCTTTGCCCGGAAGCCAAACACACTCCAGGTATCATCAAACGATATCAGGCTTATCCAGGTTAGTTTATCACCTTCGCCTAATAAACAATCCCAGCCCTTATCTCTTGTCAGGTCGGTTTGCATTTTGGAGGAACCTTTGGGATAATACACCCATACTGTCACTTCCGGCTTCAGCAGCTTCATCACTTTGCTCATTTCTTTTTCCATCTGGGCCTTGTTCAATACAAACCAATGCACCTGGTTATAGTCCTTACTGGAATCTGATATTTTTACTCCCGCCGGTAAGCCCTGCAATCCCTTTTTAAAAGTAGCGGGGGCATTCAGGGTCAGCAGGCTAAATTTTGGTTTGATCCTTAGTTTGTCAGCGATGGGAGTAGCCATGCAAATGGTTTTATCAACAAATTTAAGATTCCCGGCAAACAAGGTGTTTCTTTAAACTTGCTTTTCATTAATATCCGGGAAAAAAGGAACTTTAGAATCTAAACCTGTGTTTATGAAAAAAATACTGATTTGCCTGTTGTGCTCTCTTTTATGTGTACCCTTTACAGCAATAACGCAAAATCTACCCTCACCGGAAGCGGAAGCATTCTATAAAAAAGCGATAGCAGAGATAAATCCAAAGCATGTAAGATGGATAAAAACCACTGCTGCGGAAGTGAACGAAAAAAAACTGTCTGATGAAGATGTAATGACCCGGGCTAAGGCTTACGGCGTATTGGGTAATATGAACGGCCAGGATATTGAAGCCATTGCTTTTCTTGTGCTGATGCAGGCTTCCAAAAGTGCACAGGAAGACCTGAAAGCGATCATGGCGAAGGTAAAAGCAATCAATAATGCGAAGGAACAGCAGCGGAAGAACCTGGCCGAAATTCAGAGGGTCCAGGCTGCGGTTGCCAATAAAGAAGCAGGTGAAGCGATCGGGGGCCTTCCTTCGGGATATGATAAAGAACTGCATCGGGCTGATTCACTTAAAAGGCTTACGGGTATAAAATTCACTGCAAGACGAAACAATACCCTTCCTAAAACAAAAGCTGAACTCGACCGGCTTGCGAATCAAATAAAAGATGACCTTGACTCCATGAGTGAAATGGGAGAGATGGAGTCCCTCCGCCTGCAAATGGCCATGGACAGGATGAGCAAAATGATGACGACCCTCTCCAACCTGCTTAAGAAGATCAGTGACACCCAGAACAGCATTATTCAGAACCTTAAATAAGCCGATCCGGCTACTGGTACGAACACTCTTTTTAGCCATCCAAGATCCCATCAGAAGAGGATTTTTTGGTCGTGACTGCCATTTTTTCACATTTACCCCCAACGGCATAATGATTGACTATGACAGGTGAACTCATTAAAACTTAAAGACATGGGAAAAATAATAGGAATCGACTTAGGTACCACCAATAGCTGCGTTTCTGTCATGGAAGGCAACGAGCCAGTGGTAATTGCCAACGATGAGGGCCGCCGCACAACCCCGTCCGTAGTGGCTTTTCTGAAAAATGGTGAACGTAAAGTGGGTGACCCGGCCAAACGTCAGGCCATCACCAACCCCCAGAATACCATCGCTTCGGTAAAGCGTTTTATGGGCCGCCAGTTTGATGAAGTAACCGAAGAGATCAGCCACTGGAGCTATAAAGTGGCAAAAGGTGACAATAATACCGTCCGTATTGACATAGATGGCAGGCTTTATACGCCACAGGAGATCAGTGCCATGGTGCTGCAGAAAATGAAGAAAACAGCCGAAGATTACCTCGGTCATGAAGTGACAGAGGCCGTTATTACCGTGCCTGCTTACTTCAACGATGCACAGCGCCAGGCCACCAAAGAAGCTGGCGAAATCGCCGGTCTTACCGTTCGCAGGATAGTGAACGAACCCACCGCAGCCGCACTGGCTTACGGTCTCGATAAAGACAAGCATGACCACAAGATCGCCGTGTTCGACCTCGGTGGTGGTACGTTTGATATATCTGTTCTCGAACTGGGCGATGGGGTATTCGAAGTAAAATCAACCAATGGTGATACACACCTTGGTGGTGATGATTTTGATAAAGTGGTGATGGACTGGCTGGCCGATGAATTTAAAAAAGATGAAGCTATTGATCTGCGCAAAGACCCGATGGCATTGCAGCGTTTGAAAGAAGCCGCTGAAAAAGCAAAGGTTGAATTATCCTCTTCTTCAGAAACAGAGATCAACCTGCCTTACATCACTGCAGTGGATGGAGTGCCCAAGCACCTGGTGAAGAAACTGAGCCGTGCAAAATTTGAATCACTGGCTGATAATTTATTTGCCCGCTGCCTGAAGCCCTGCGAAGCTGCATTGAAAGATGCAGGTTTGTCCACTTCACAAATTGATGAAGTGATACTGGTGGGTGGTTCTACCCGTATCCCGAAAGTGCAGGAGATCGTAGAAAAATTCTTTGGCCGCAAACCACACAAAGGGGTAAATCCGGATGAAGTGGTAGCCATCGGTGCTGCCATACAAGGTGCAGTAATGACCGGCGACATTAAAGATGTGTTGCTGCTCGACGTAACTCCGCTTTCTCTTGGTATCGAAACAATGGGTGGTGTGATGACACCGTTGATTCCAAGCAACACAACCATCCCGACAAAAAAATCAGAAATATTCTCTACTGCCAGCGACAACCAGCCCGGTGTGCAGATACATGTAATGCAGGGGGAAAGAAGCATGGCGAAAGACAACAAGAGCCTCGGCATCTTTAACCTCGATGGCATTCCACCTGCTCCAAGGGGTGTACCGCAGATCGAAGTGATATTCGACATCGATGCCAACGGTATCCTGCATGTTACAGCGAAAGACAAAGGGACAGGGAAAGAACAGAAGATACATATTGAAGCAGGCAGCGGCTTAAGCAAGGAAGAAGTGGAAAAAATGAAAGCCGAAGCAAAAGCAAATGAAGCCAGCGACAAAGCCGAAAAAGAAAAAGTGGAGAAACTGAACCAGGCCGACAGCCTCGTATTCCAGACAGAAAAACAACTGAAAGAATACGGAGACAAGATACCGGCTGATAAGAAAACAGCGATAGAACAAGCCGCTGAAAAATTAAAAGAAGCCCACAAGGCACAGGACTTAGCCGGTATTGATACACATCTTGCTGCATTAAATGCTGCATGGACTGCTGCCAGTGAGGATATGTACAAAGCCACACAGGAACAACCGCAACAACCCGGCCCTGATGGTGCAGGACAACAAACTGCCGGTGCTGGTGCTACGGATAATGTAACGGATGTGCCGTATGAGGAAGTAAAGTAAGAATCGCAGATTACTTTGATGGAATGATTTTAATGAAGCCCCTGCGAAATATGCGGGGGCTTTTATTTTAAAACCACATTCAATGTTTAAAATTTCAGAAAATTATTTGAAAATTGTTTCGTCACTATCTGTGTCCTTGATTGTTCTAGGAAATGTATATATGTACAATTATTATCAGTATTTTGGAATTAATATTTACAACTATACTGATGCATCAGAACTCCTATATCTTTTTTTACCTTTTTTAATTAAAGTATATTTTGTTGTTTTCCTCTTGTTGATCTATTTCTATCTTTTTACTTTGAATTATGTAAAGAAATTTGAAAGGAATTTGATTCGATCAAGAAATAAGTTTGCAGCGTTGAGAAAGGTTGTTTCAAATTTAGATAGACTACTAACAATAGTATTTATCTGCTCTTTTGTTCTGTACCTGATTCTTGATAATATTTACCGAGTTTTTAATTTAGATGGTGAGCTTTTGGATGGGTCATTAAAGTTTGGTTCGTTTGTTTCATTCTTGATTGGAATGGTTGCTGCTATTTCAAAAATAATATTTAAAATAAAGAAAAGAATACTTCTACTCAAGCCTTATGTAATAATAATGTCAATTAGTATTTCTTTCATTCTTTTATTAAATTTATCATCATTTCATGCATTTATTGATTCCAATTCGAATAGCAATCCAAAAAAGTATGTTTTTAAGTTTAAGGAAGAAACTTTAGTTACCAATGACAGTTTAAAATATATTGGATCGACAAACTCGAACTTATTTTTTCTTACAATGCTAAAGGATTTTTCAAAAACAGAAATTTATCGTAAAGAAGATTTAATGGCACCAATTCTAATCGAATACAAAAGAAGCATTAGCATTTGGGGAATAAGATAGATGTAAGATTTTCTTCCCCGCCCACTCTTCAATTCAAAACCATTCCAAGGCGAAGTCTCGGCCTCCGCCTTGGTTCGTGTCCGTAAATAAAACGCCACGATGCGTGTCTCCACGCATCGGAATTTAATAATCACTAATAGTGTTGCGTGGGGACACGCAACATGGCCCGGGTGCTGTTTATATTCTTACAGCATGAGCAAGAATACAGGAAACAGTACCATTATAGGCATATCTTTGTTTACTTATGGGAAACAAAGATGGAAAGAAATTTCCTGCAGCCATAAACATAATTCACTAACCTTAAATTTAATTGTATGTCAAAAAAGAACGCAGAACCCAGGAAGAATAAGCCTACAAAAAAGAAAAGCTCAGCACAGAAGAAAGCGAATCCAAAGAAAAAATTACGCTAAGACGAAAATGCAAAGAGCCCGGTTAACAGCCGGGTTCCATTTTTTCTTCCCCGCCGGGTGTCCAACCATTCACGCCGTTGCCGGTGTTCAGTAAAAACATCACACCACTGATATGTCTTGTGTTCAGGCAAAAGACCAACAGCACAACGGTTTGGTTTTCTAAATTCAAAGTAGTATCAGATTTCTTTTTATCTTTCCCAAAACAATCAGCATGCCGCTCCTAAAAGCAAGCAGAAGGCTATACACCCTGCTTTTCCTCACTTTCATATTAGTTATACAACTTCAGGCGCAAGACAATGTAAACGGGCTAAATGTCAACAGCGTCCGGTTTGATAGAGGCGGCTTTTACAAGGTAATGGGTAAGGACTGGGTGGAAACAAACAGTGCCGGCCAGGACTTTTGGGGCATTACAGAAATAAACCGTGATGATTCATGTGTGTACCTGAAAAAACCGGGCGGAGACGGCCTGAAGATAAATGTACCTGGCAAGATGATTTATTACATTCCTTCACAGGGAGCCCCTTTTGCCCTTTATCCCATCACCTATTCCGGCCATGAAATAAGGGTAACCGGGCGCACGGTGAATTTTGCTTTCTTTGATAAAGTAAGAGGTGCTTTAATAAAAACAACCGGTATGGAGTGGGCAGAACTTGACAGTACTGCTAATATCATTGCCGGTTTTGTTGAAACGCAAAGAGACGATTCAATGCTGCACCTGAAAAAAAGCAACGGCAGCATACTGCTGGTTGATACAAAAAATAAAACCACCTATATCAAGGAAAGCAATGAAGGTTTTAAAGCACTTTACCAACTATCTCTGATCGGGAACGAAACTTTCATAGTTCCCGCCACCGTAAAAAAAATGGGATTGAATAACGGCGGCACTCTGTATAAAGAAAATAATATGTGGGTAGAAACCGATGCCAAAAGCAAAGAAGTGGCCCGGTACACAATTATCCGCACCCAGAACCTTTGCCTTTATTTGCGAAGAACAGACGGAACTGAATTCGAGATCAGCACTGAACACGGCAAAGTAAATAAAATAGGAGCAGGGCAAACCAAGGAAACCATTTACACCCTTACGAGTGCCAGCAACGAATGGCAGGCAAAAACTGAAACGAAAGAAACGGCAACAGAAACAATAGCCACACCGGCATTCAATAACCTGGCCTCTTACCGCATTACCAATGGTTGGGAAACCACCAGCGGCAAATCATTAGATGTGGTAAACGATGGTAAAAAAGATAAAGTACAAATGGCTAAGAGTGGCGCCTTTACCGGCCAGTACTGGACGTTAACACCCTTTCCCGGCTTAGCCGGCTATTACCGCCTTACCAATCTTTTCCTGGGCAGTGATCTGTCGCTGGATATAGTAAATGATGGAACGAATAATAAAATCAGTTTTGGTAAAACAGGTATGTTATCCGGCCAGGCGTGGAAGATAACTCCGCTGCCGGGTGGTTACTATCGCCTTACTACCAATTTCCAGGGCGATGGTAAATCCCTGGACATAATAAATGACGGAAAAAATACAAAGCTACAACTCAGCACCAGCGGCAATTACGCCGGCCAGTACTGGATGATTACAGAAATAAAGTAACCTCCGCCCTGGGTTGTGTCCGTAAATAATGCCCCGATGCTTGTCTTATGCATCGGAATTGATATCAAACACATTTCACGCCGTTGTTGCTGTTGCGGGCTGGCAGGCAGCAACGACTCGAAGCACAGGAAACCGCATCGGAGTACCGGTACTTTATTTCCAATGCATGATTTATTTTATCTTTAATTCATGAAGCCGGTTTTCTCTTTGCTGTCAGGACTTTTATTGATATGTCAGTTGTCGGCTGGCCAGGATTCATTGCTCTGGAAAAAAGTTGTGCGCTATGATGGTAAGACCGAAATATTTCCTGCAGCATGGCTGGATAAGAAGACAAAGGCCCGTGCCACAGTTCCGGATACTACCCGCTTTCTGCAGGACTCTCTTATTTTAGACAGAGCTTTTTCCAAATATCCAGGAGATGTTATCATCAAAGCAGTAAGAAAAATATATATGCTGGGCCGCCTTCGGTTTGACGGGGAAAATTTTTTGGGCACCAACTCCCGCTACGATATTTATATGGCCCTGGAAAATAATGATGAGATAGAAAGAACATTTCACCATGAGCTTTCAAGCATTTTGTTCCGTAACACACCCAGTTATACGATACAGGAAGAATGGAAGCGGTTGAGCCCGGAACTGTTTTCTGGCAGCAGCGCCGATGCCATGAAGGCGGGCTATTCTTCTACAGACTATGCGCCTGATTTGCTGGAGAAAGGATATCTCAGCCGCTATTCACTCTCCAACTGGGAGAATGATTTTAATATGTATGCGGAAGAGCTTTTTTGTGGCGGTAAAACATTTTGGGCACTGGCAGACAAGTATCCAGCAGTGTTGCAAAAAACAAGATTGATAATCCGCTTCTACAACGAGAAAGTAAATAGTCTTTTTGATGAAGTTTATTTCAGGGCGTTGGTGGATGAGTAGAAAATCTTGGTTTCGCATTTGTAGGCACCTGCCTGTTGGGTTACTTGCCGCAAAAGCAACAACTATATGAAATAAAAAAAACCGACAGAAGCTACCGTCGGTTTTAAAATCATTAGCTGACTATTTAATTCTGCTGGGCCATCATTGCCTGTGCCTCTTCGTAAGAAGGACCATATAAGCCGGGTACTTTATTACCTGTTGCCCTTAAATGCGACACCAGTTCCCCGCGGTGGTGGTAGAGATGATTAAATAAGAAACCCCTTGCCACTTGTATCTTGGGCATCGGTGGCATAATGGGAACACCGCCCATTTGCATGGTCCATGTGTTGAAATAGTTGCTTTCATCTGAATTCTCCAGCACTGCTTTTGCGTTGGCCAGATTCTCTTCAAACTTCGCCACGATATTGGATGCCTTGCTGATTTCGCCTTTATCATATTTGTAGGTTCCCATATCAAATACATCCATGTTAAATGTGCAATCAAACCAGTTGTACACTTCAGCAATATGGGAGGCCAGTTGCCCCACGGACCAGAGATGCGGCTGCGGCCGGTAATCCAATGCTGAATCGGGGATAGCGTTTAATAGTTTGCGGGTATTTTCTGCTTCATGCAAAAATTCACCCAGGAGCGCCTCTTTTATCATATCGTTTTATTTTAGTGAGTAGTAAATTTAAAACTATTAAGTTGTTCAGGGATATTATTTTTCTCTTAACAGGCAGACAGTGCCCCTCTGTTTTTAGATGAGTTTCACACCCGGTCATTGCCGGAGTACCTTACGCCAACTGATGGACCCGGATATTCTTTCGCTAAGTTTGCCAAAAGATAAAACCATGAAAAGCCTTCTTGCTTTAATAGATGAATTAGAAACCAAACTCCACTTCATTGAGCAAAAAAAGGAGTCCGTATCGCAGTCAACGGTTGGCTGGCACCTGGAGCATTCGCTGCTGGCTTTAATAAAAATGATCAGTGCAATTGAACATTCAAACCCTGCAGATTATAAACGGAAATTCAATATTAAACTCGCTGTCGTTTTACTGTTGAACAAATTCCCCAGGGGCAGGGCCAACGCGCCTGATTCTGTAAAACCCGGCGATGTGATTAACAAGGATACTATCGCCCCATTGCTTTCAAAAGCAAGACAAAAGGTGGAGTCCTTTGAAAAATTAACTGAGGGCAAATTTTTTACACATCCGGTATTTGGTAATCTGCGGCTAAAGCAGGCCCGCCGAATCATTGCCATTCATACCCAGCATCACATCAACATCATCAATGATATCTTAAGAAGTTAGATCACTCCTTATTTAAAACTCTCCAGGTGATTTGTTACCGTACGGTAAGCCTGCCCCTGCTAGCTATGCGATACCTCCTGTCCCGCAGTAATATTCCATCCCCAGCGACATTCAATTGTTCGTCATATCTAAAAATCACAAAAAACCCTACATTTATTCCTGTATATACAATCATTGCATTAAACCTTTTTTTATGAAAAAACACTTGCCTGTACTTGTACTGCTTACAATTGTATTCAATTCTTATTCTCAAAATGTTGGTATCGGCAACAATACTCCGCTGGAAAAACTTCATGTGGACAGCGGCCATATTAAAATAGGCCGGGCTATCCTTACAACCGGCCAAACCAATCTTATAAAATTCGGCGATGGAGATTTTGTAACACTCGGAGAGGCCCTGTCAGACGATCAGATGGTGTTAACAGCCAGCCATTTTCTATTAAGACCAAACGGTGGAACGGGCAGGGTAGGTATAAACACTTCAGCTTTTCCTGGGGCACAACTGGAAGTAAATGGCGACGTAAAAATAACCGATGGAACACAGGGCATTGGCAAAGTATTTACAAGTGATGGGCTGGGCCTTGCCAGCTGGCAGGTGCCTGCATCCGGTTCCGGCGCATTTAAAGCATTGGTTACTACCACGCAAAATATTTCATCAGGCAGCAATACCAACATTATTTATTCCACTAAAGATTATGATGATGCCACCGCTTTCTTTTCAACACAGTATTTTGTTCCCGCAACAGGCTTATATCATTTTGATGTGATGGTGAACTGGGACATTACCCCGGTTCTATTCAGCACACGGTACGACCTGGTGTTAACCGTTAATGGCGCCGAAACACATGCTGCCTTTCTGGAACTGCCGGCTAATGCCGGGTTCAACCGCACCCAGCAAATAGATTGCGACCTGAAATTAACTGCCGGTCAGACAGTAAGTGTATATGTATCTCAAAATTCAGGCATATTACAACCCATCCTTGGTACAGTAAGTACACTAAGGTTTTCTTATTTTTCAGGAAGAAGGGTGAACTAAACACAAAAAATAAACTTCGGCAATGCCATAAAGTTTTTTCGTCCATCAGTTTTTTTGCCAATAAAGGAACATTGTTTTACCCATCGCCTTCCTGGCATAGAAGCTTTCTATATTACCTAAACCGTTCAGGGCCCACCGCATGTGCAATTCAGATTCAAACTCCATACATTCATGATTGCCCGGCAAGCCTGGTTTTCAGCTTTCGGTTATATACTCTCTATTTACCGGGTAATAGCCTTAATCTTCCCGATCACTTTCAACAGATCATCGTTCGATTCTTTCAGTTTGGCATTATCAGGCAGCCCACTTTGATACTTTGCGATCATCGGTTCTGTAATCGTTATTTTTAATAACTCATGCAGATCATTCAGTTCTCTTACACTGTTATTCAATGAGGCAATGGTGGTTTGCCAATCGGTAATTTTCGCTTTATAGGCAGTTTCGCTTTTACTGATAATATCATTGGCCCTTTGTTTGGTAGTAGCATCAGCTATCATGGCTGCTTTCAACCGTGCATCGCTATAAGTAACGGTTGTTATATGCCACAAAGCCATTATATTTTTCCATGGCTTCATTTCTTTTCTTATAAAAATTTTCAATATCATCCTCAATGGATTCCAGGTTATCGTTTTGCTTAACAGCCTGTTCATATAATTCGTCCACAAGGTTCCTGTCACCACCGCCGGAACGGTAATCATTTTCAATGCCGGAGGTTAGTGTAACTACTGCAACAGTAACTATCGCCACAAGGGCAGCGATGCTGTAAACTTTTTTCATTTGCTGAATTTTTAAAGTGTAAAAATTTTATAAGGGGAAGTTAACTGATATTCTATAATAGTAATATCAGTTAACAGTTTCTTACAAAATGGGCGGGGTGTTGAAGGTTCATTTCATCAATCCTTTCTTCTTTACCAGTTCACCCAATTTATCAGGGAGATAAACGGCAAAAACGAGTAAGACCATTCCGGCAATAAAGAGGATGCCGGAAAGGAGAACTAACCCTTTTCAGGTATTTTTCTTTTCCACCAATGTTTTGATAATTGACACCACAATATTCCGGTCAAGTTTTCAAACTATAATATAGCAAGACTTCGCAATACATTTTTTATATCATTAGGTGCTGCTTGCAACAGAAGTGTTTCCATTTCTTTGTTCTTATCGCCTTTACTAACCACACTATCCTTATCATAAAAAGTAACACCGCCATTGTATATCAACCAATGGCTGTGTTCGTTGCATTGCAGCCTGCAACCTGTATATCCTAAAAGAGAAAGACGTTCCACTTTTTTGTGATGAATCTCTGCCTGCTGCCAGAGTTTCATCCAATCAGCACCCTGTTTTTTTGTAAGCTTCCATTCCGGGTTAGGCCTGCCTGAAAACAGATATGCAGTCACAATCCATTTAGTGGCGCCTTCATTCATTACTGATTACAGGATCAGGTTATTTTAAAATGCCCGTGCCTTACCTGCATAAAAGTACAAAAGTTGACATAGCTGCCCCGGTCTGCAGTTCGGGGATCTGTAATCGGGAGTCCTGAATTATCCAGTATGGAAGCAGGTGTAGGTCCCATTTTATGGCTCCATTTACCATTACTACACTTGCGGTACCAATGATAATCGTAATTCGGGGCATTTACTAATGCCACTAAGTGACCAGGAGATATACATTTATTATTCTGGTTCGGCTTATCCACAAGTCCATCTGATACAGCTCCCATTTTAGCACTGATATTTCCCGCCGGAACATTACAGGCAGAAAGGTCATTCCATTTCTGCCCTGTTGCCTCACCTGGCTGGGCAAATGTGTCAGAACGATAGTTGGTGCCATAATTATAACAGTTATTACTACCAGTAATTGACGGATTACTGTTCCAGGCTGCCAGGTCAGCTGTAGGGCGCAGGGGCATACTGGTTTTACCGGACGCATAAAATCATCAAGAGTCTTGTCAAACCATTTGCGGTGGTTCTCAATATAAATATCCCGTTTATCGATGAAATCTTTTATCAGATTCTCTGTTATTCGCCGAAAGTCGACAAAGCCTTTGATGTTTTTCAGTGATTTGAAATTGTCAAACAGAAAAGATTCAAGTCCTTCTTCAGCTTTTGCTGCTTTATCACCGGCATATATAGTGTCGTGTGCATAATGCATCACCTGTGGCAGGTCCTTACTTAACAGTTTGCCGGATTGTTCAATGATCAAACCACGGTACCCCAATACTGAAGGAAATGGGTTCGTGTTGTCATTTTGTTTTCGGAATGTGCCGAAAGAAAGACGTTTCAATAATTCACGGGCAGTCTTATCATCCAGCATTACTTCTGGATTAGGCCTGCCGCTGAAAATGTCGAGAGTTAACTTGATAGGCATAGAATAAAGTTTTAGGTTAAATGGTGAGGCTGAAAGTTAGGAACACTGTTATTTACGAACAATACCCCGTTAGTAGTATTGTGTTGTCCCCGGATTCTGCTGCATTGGCAGGCCATCATGCTTCAATGGCAGGAGTGCCATCTGGCAAAACCTCTCTTGTCATTTAATACTTGCCGGGAATGCCCGGGCATGATTATTCGGAAGCTTTATATTACAAAACATACATTTACAAATTAATAACTGATTATGGAAATAGAGATTTTCACCCTCGCCGACTTTGCACAAGACAATAATTCCAAACTGACCATCGTAGGCACTTTTGACAGTATTAATGCCAAGCAGTTTCCTGTGTCACATCCTGTTTGTGCAATTGCCTGTCGTTTGCGTTTCGCCGCCAAGGAAACAGGCAGCCACGATTTTAAACTGAGATTAATTGATGCTGCAGGAAAGGAAACCATTCAGCCTATCAAGAAGGCAATATCAATATTGGAGCTCCTCCAAACGGGCAGTTTGCCTCCATCAACATTGTTGTCAACTTCAATCAGCTGAAATTTGACGCAGCAGGACGTTATTCATTTGAGTTATATATTGATGGTGACTGGAAATCAGGATTGCCATTGTTTCTAAACCAGGCTTCCTAGTATGTTGCTTTGCTTATGATTTTACTGATGAACTTCTTAACTTTATAAAACAACTAAACCTTGTTTTATGAGTAAAAGCACATCAAAATCAAATTCAAAAAAACTTACGCTAAAGAAAAAAACCGTTTCTGTTCTAACTGACAGGTCTATTATTGCTAACCTGAACAACACCAAACGTCCTATCGTAATTATTTCAATGGGTTGTGCAACCGATTTTACCCGCCAGCTTCCGACTGAGTATCAGAAATTACTGATGACAGATATTACACGGCCAGGTACAGATTTTACCAAACCGGGAAAGAAATAGCAGAATATACAACCTCCCGGATTTTTGCCTGATATAATTCAGTATCGCCAGCTGTCAGTTTTTCATCACCGTATTTATGTTGTTCAATGGAATAATTTAAAAACTGACTGCATTGGCAGAATATTTTTTTTATTGGCCACACAGTATTGGCACTGGGTCGGGCAACTCTGCACTTGTGATATAGGCAACCGGGATGTATATATTTTTCGAAAGGAACGAAAATATTTATAGGATATTTTTGAGAAAAACAGAGCTATTTATCCATCAGAAGCTACTCATAAATTTTAAATACAGTTAACAACTTTTTTCTCCTGTCATTTGGCAAAAGCCTTTATCTGTTGTATCTTTGCGGAGTAAAACTGAGCATCGTACCCATACTACAAAAGAACGTATCTGACCAGCTATTCAGCTTGCCACCTGGTTCTCTTACTTCCGGTTCGCTCAGATGATTGTTAAACGACAGACTAAAAAAAGGAGAGTTTATGAAGAGCATTATTATGCCCAAAAGTGTGCAGTTGAACGAAGAAACAAATGGACAACTGCCACAAGAAGTAAAAGAAACATCGGCTGCAGAAGCCAACGTAAACAACAACAAAACTAAGTTCACCGCCGTTGACATGTGGAACAGGAACCGCCAGAGCCGTTCTGCCAGTTCGATGATACGGAGATGGAATCTGAACTAATTTTTGAAACGGGCCTCAATGAGGTCCGTTTTGCTTTTATCAGGCTACAAAAAAATAGCCCCGAATCTGCGGGGCCATTCAAAAATATATTCAATAACAGAAGGTTCTTACATAATGTCCATCGCTTTTACAAAAGCTGTTGTTTGAAAGGGTAGTATCAGTGTGAGCCACTCCCAGTGAGTGTAGATGGCAAAAATCAATGCTGCAGTTGAAGCAAGGCAAAGCAACCACCATAAACCTTTATACTTCTTTGTTTGTTCCATTTTCTAAAATTTACGCAAAAATAAGGCGGCATCACTTAATGAAAAAAATAGTTTTTAACTTGTTCACATTGTCTTTCTTTTTCGGAAGGCTAAAGGAATTGCTATTAATGCAGCCGTTAACGCAATGATCCATTTTGCAGCAACAATAAAATGATACAGCGCAAACTCGTTGTTAATGACCGGGGTTTTCATCCAACCCAGCAAATAACAGTTTTCAGCTATATCACAACCAAATGCCACAGCTTGCAACAAGGCTAGGGCAAAGAGTGTTTTCCTGAGAATTGAATTAGAAGATTTTTCCCTGGCCATCATACAAAGGGCTGCAATGCCGGGATATACACCTGCCATAAAAGCAAAATCAAAATTAAGATGGTAGGAAAGAACGGTCCGGATATGTTCATCCAATCCAGCTAGGATGGAAGCCACTTTTTCCTTTGGATAACTTATTTCAAGGCCAATAATGGTGAATGGCTGGCCATTTTGAACTAAATCTCCTTCCATCCACTTCATACAAAAGGCCGTTCCGGTAAACAAGCCCAAACAGAGCAAGAACAGTTTTTGCCAACCTTTATAATTAGTACTCATACTATTGCAGCAGTATTTTTAAAGTTTTTTTGAAATAAAAGTAAGAACCTTGCATTCTTTTTCTATTTTCGTATACAATGTGTCCTTAAAACACAACCATTAGCCATTAATTCAGAACTACGATTGCAATGAAGCTTCAGTTTTACATCCGATTCCATACTCGGTTCGGCCAGCGTTTATTGATAACCGGCAATACAGAGGAACTGGGAAACAACGACCTGGCAAAAGCCCTGCCGCTTGAATACTTGAATGATGAATTTTGGTCTGGTTCCATTGAGATCAAAAAGAAAGAACTGGAAAAAAGCATCTTCTACAAATATATTCTTAAGAATGAAGACGGCGAATTACTTTATGAATGGGGTAATGACCGCCAGATTGATATCAGCAGAAAAGACTTACAGGAAGTACAATTAATAGATACCTGGAACCATGCAGGCGAATATGAAAATGCTTTTTATTCTGATGCCTTCAATAAAGTACTTTTAAAAGCTGGTCAGACTAAAGGCAAAATCATAACTGACAAAACCTATACCCACATTTTTAAAGTTAAAGCTCCGTTGATAAAAAAGCATGAAGTAGTTTGCCTGATGGGAAGTAGTGAAAGAATGGGAGATTGGTCTGCAGAAAAACCTGTTTTGTTAGGTCGTGATGTTGACTGGTGGACAGCTAAACTGGATCTGTCAGACTGTGGTTTCCCGGTGGCTTATAAATACGGGATCTACAATACGAAAGAGAAAAATTTTGTTCACTACGAGGAAGGAAATAACAGGTTGCTTTACAGTGATGCAACTAAAAAGAAAGTGAGCATCCTGCATGACGGATTTGTGCACCTTGCCAATAATACTTGGAAAGGTTCGGGTGTAGCAATTCCTGTCTTCAGCCTAAGGAGTAAAAATAGCTTTGGAGTTGGTGAGTTTGCAGATATTAAACTATTGGTTGACTGGGCTAAAGCAACGGGACTGAAGTTAATCCAGCTGCTGCCTGTCAATGATACTATGTCAAATTTTGACTGGACAGACTCTTACCCATATTCTGCTGTTTCAGCCTTTGCCCTGCATCCTTTATATGTTAACCTGGCAAAAGTGGCCGGTAAAGAGTACGCCAATCAACTAAGTTCGTTGAAAGTGAAGCAAAAGCAACTGAATGAGCTGAATGTTGTAGACTATGAAGAAGTGATGAAATTCAAATTCTCTGTACTGAGAGAACTTTATGAAGTGATGGGCAAAAATTGCTTTGAATCAGAAGATTACAAAGAATTTTTCAAACATAATAAGCATTGGTTAGAGCCCTTCGCTGCCTTTTGTTATTTCCGGGACAAGTATGGCTCATCCAACTTTGAGGAGTGGAAGACAAACGGTATTTACAATAAAACTGAAGTTGATAAACTATGTTCACCCAAATCCCCGGCCCTTAAGGAAATAGGTTTCTGTTATTTCAACCAATACCATCTCCATGTCCAACTAAAGGAAGCGGTTGATTATGCCCATAAAAAGGGGATAGTGCTGAAAGGGGATATTCCTATTGGTATTTCAAGAAACAGTTGCGATGCCTGGGTGTCTCCGGAGATGTACAATATGTGCTGGCAGGCCGGTGCGCCGCCTGATGATTTTACAGCAGTAGGCCAAAATTGGGGCTTCCCTACTTATAACTGGAAAAAGATGCAAGAGGATGGGTTTGCATGGTGGAAGCAACGGTTTGAACAGATGAGCAATTACTTTGATGCTTTCCGCATTGACCATATATTAGGTTTCTTCCGCATCTGGAGTATTCCTGCCAATGCAGTTCAGGGTATAATGGGAAGATTTGTTCCTTGCCTTCCCGTTCATATCAACGAATTTGGAGAAAATGGTATTTGGTTCGATTATCAACGCTACTGCCGGCCTTTCATTACTGACGAAGTGTTGAATGAAACATTCGGCAATGAAGCAGGAGAGGTAAAAGAGAAATTCCTGGTAGCTAACGAATTTGGTGGATATGACCTGGAATTTGAATATGAATCCCAGAAACAAGTAGAGGAGTATTTCGCATCGATAGAAGAATCAGAAAAAAATGAAAGGCTGAAATTAGGATTGTTCGATCTTATATCAAACGTTATTTTATTTGAAGAGGAAGGCTCGCAGGGGCAGGAATTCCATTTCCGCATCTCGATGGAGAAAACAACTTCGTTCAAACACCTGATACCGCATGTACAGGAAAAGCTAAAAACTCTTTACGTTAATTATTTTTATCGCCGCCAGGATGATTTTTGGTTTAAGGAAGCCATGCATAAGCTGCCAAAGCTCAAAGCTTCTACCAATATGCTTGTTTGTGGTGAAGACCTCGGCATGGTGCCGCATTGTGTACCCGATGTGATGAATCAATTAGGAATTCTAAGCCTTGAAATACAACGGATGCCAAAGGATCCCAAAAAAGAATTTTTCCATCCAAACGATGCCCCTTATATGTCTGTCATCACCCCATCAACTCATGATATGAGTACAATACGGGGTTGGTGGGAAGAGAACAGGGAAAAGACACAGCATTTTTATAACCATGTTCTGGGACAATGGGGTGATGCGCCGTTTTATTGTGAATCATGGATCAACAGGGCCGTTGTATTACAGCATTTGTATTCACCGGCCATGTGGAGTATCTTTCAGATGCAGGATATATTAGGCATGAGCGAGACACTCCGCAGAGAGAACCCTCATGATGAAAGGATAAACAATCCTGCTAATCCGAAACATTACTGGCAGTACCGGATGCACATTTCATTAGAAGACCTTATTAAGGAAAAGGAATTTAATGAAGAACTGAAGGGCTATATAGCACATAGCGGCAGGGGGTAGGCTGCCTGTTTTTAATTGAATCGTTTCTTTATTGTTACTTCGCAGTAAAGCACCTGCAATTTTATTATGAAAGTTCAATACTGGCCATACAGCCTGAAATTCCGTCACCCATTCACTATCTCCAAAGGAACAAAAACACACCAGCCAACATTGATTGTTGAACTGGAACATTTCGGGATAAAAGGTTATGGAGAAGCTCCGGCGATTGCTTACTATAATATCCCGGTGGAAAAGATGATAGAAGACCTGGAAGCAAAGAAGCCTTTTATTGAAAAATTTGCTTTTACTGATCCTGAACGTTACTGGCATTACCTGCATCACCTGCTTCCTCAAAACCCATTTTTAGTTTGTGCATTGGATATTGCCGCCTGGGATATCTACGGGAAAATGAAAAAGAAAAAGCTTTATGAACTCTGGAATGGAGATATTTCCAACAATCCTATCTGTGATTATACCATTGGTATCGACTCCATTGAAAAGATGGTGGCCAAGATGAAGGAAAAACCATGGCCCATTTATAAAATAAAGGTTGGAACCGCAGATGATATTGCCATTGTAAAAGCCTTACGGGAAAATACTGAGGTCACATTAAGGGTAGATGCAAATGCCGCATGGGATGTGGAAACTGCCTTAAAGTTGATTCCGCAATTAAAAAAACTGGGAGTAGAGTTGGTAGAACAACCATTAGCAAAGGATAATTGGGAAGGAATGAAAATACTATTCAAGGAATCATCGCTGCCACTTTATGCTGATGAGGCCTGCGTATTTGAGCAGGATGTAGAAAAATGCCACAACCATTTTCATGGTATCAATATCAAATTAACAAAATGCAGCGGAATTACTCCGGCAAGAGGAATGATTGATAAAGCAAAAGAGCTTGGTATGAAAATAATGATCGGTTGCATGAATGAATCTACAATTGGTTCAGCCGCTATTGCCCATCTGCTTCCTTTCATTGATCATGTGGATATGGACGGGCCTTTGTTGCTGGAAGAAGATGTGGCGACCGGGATTGGGTATGATTACGGTAAGATCAGTTATTCCGATGAGCCGGGCCTTGGAATAACATACACAGGCCTGTATAAAAAATAAGCCCTGCATATGCAAGGCTTATTTCATTTAACTTATACTTCTACCTCGCTTCTACCAGATTCTTACCCGCAAACTATCAGCCCGATACATTTTATCACCTGGCTGAATATTAAATGCTGAATAAAATTCATCCACATCTACATATGGCCCGTTCACTCTGTATTTGGCAGGAGAGTGAACATCCGTTACCAGCTGATTTCTCAGGCTTTCTTCTCTTGTATGCCCCAGCCACCCCAATGCATAGCCACAAAAATAACGCTGCATAGGTGTGAGTCCCCCAATTGATTTATTGGCTTTGTACTCCTCTGTTTTCTTGTAGGCCTCAATTCCAAGTAATATGCCACCAAGGTCAGCGATATTTTCGCCAAGTGTTGCTTTACCATTGATATGGGAACCAGGTAATGGTTCATACTCATCAAACTGTTTCACCATCACATCAGCTCTTTTCTTGAATTCTTCTTCATCTTTGGTTGTCCACCAGCTTACGAGATTCCCTTTTGCATCAAATTGTCTTCCTTCATCATCAAAGCCGTGGGTTATTTCATGGCCAATCGTAGAAGCACCTGCATATCCATATACGGTAGCATCGTCCAGTTCTTCATCTCTATAACCCGGAACTGTGAAGATTCCAGCAGGCAGAACAATTTCGTTATTTGAGGGATTGTAATATGCATTATAAGTTTGTGGCGTCATATCCCATTCATCCCGGTCAACTGGTTTTCCAAGCTTATTGATGTTATAAGTATGCCACCATAAATTAGCACTGACTATATTTTGCAGGTAACTTTCCCTACCGATTTCCATGCCACCAAAGTCTTTCCATTTGTCAGGATATCCTACTTTCTTTTTGATTGAAGCCAGTTTTGCATAAGCTTTTTGCTTAGTACTGTCACTCATCCATGTCAGCCTGCCAATTCTGTCTTTTAATGCTTCCCGGATTGCTTCCACCATGTCCTCGTAACGTTTCTTTGCTTTTTCGTTGAAGAACTCTTTCACATACAACTGGCCAAGCATTTCACCCATTGCATTCTCAGAACTTTGGATAGCTCTTTTCCATCTTGCCCTTCTTTCTTTTGCCCCGCTGAATAATTTATTAAAATTGAAAGCGGCTATTCCGAATTTATCAGGCAATGCACCGGAGAAATCGCTGATTAGATTAAATTTTACATAACTCTTCCAGTCTGAAAGAGGAACAGTTTTCAAAACGTTATCTAATGCTTTAAAAAACTCCGGCTGACCAACAATAATGGAGTCAATACCTTTAACACCCGTAAGACTTAAAAAATTTGCCCAATCAATATTGGCATTCATTTTCCCAAGGTCAGCCACGGCCATCTTGTTATAATTTGCGTAGGGATCCCGGAGATCAGCCAGCTTACGGCTTGCCTGGGCCATTTTTGTTTCCAGTGAAAGAATATTCTTTGCGGCGGCTGAAGCTGTAGCAGAATCCTCGCCACCCATTGTCAGCACCCATGTCATGTATTTTAAATACTCACCCCTGATATTGACAGTAGCACTATCTGTTTTAAAATAATACTCTCTTTCCGGTAAGCCAAGTCCGCCCTGCCAGAGTTTATAGGTCATTACATCGCTGTTCTTATCATCCTGTGTTACAAAATTGCTGAACAGGGTAGAGGAGCCGATCTTCTTTAGTTCTGCTACTGTTGCTACAAGAGTTTTTACATCAGCAATGCCCTTTACTTTATCTAACCACGGTTGCAACGGTTTTAATCCATCCGTTTCGATTTTTGCACTATCCATTGCCATGGTCCAGAAATCACCGATCTTTTGCTCAGGTGATCCTTTTCCTGCATCTTCCTTAGCTGCTTTCTCTGAAATCTCCCGGAGGCGTTTCAGGTTTTCTTCATACACCAGGTTACCGATCCCCCAGGATGATTGTTCATTAGGAATTGGGTTTGCTTTTATCCAGCCACCATTGGCATACTGAAAAAAATCCTCGCCGGGCTTTACAGTGGTATCAAGGTTTACAGCCAGCACATCGCCTTTCTTATTTTCAGCATCATTCTTTTTCGTTTTGCATGAATAAGTAGAAAGTACTAGTGTTCCAATAATTAGAGCAGAGAAAGTTAGTCGCATAGTTGTATGATTTACAAGAATTAAAAATAGGCAAATCAAATTCCTGTCAAAAAAATATATGATAAACGGATACGATTGGGGAACAAAAAAACGTTACTAAACAGATTTCAATACCCTAAGAATCCAAAATTCCGACCTGTGAAAACACTCAGAGCCCTGCCTGTTATTTTATGCCTTTGTATTTACCACCTTTCATCGGCGCAGGAACAGGATAAATCAACAACTATTTCCCTTTTTACAGGTGCCATAAATTACCAGGGCGATGTAAATCCTAACAGCTTTACACTTTCCCATTCCAATTTGGCCACTGGAATTATTATCCGCAAACCCCTGAACCGCTGGTTCACGGTAAGAGCTGGTGTAACAATAGGAAAAATTGAAGCGGCAGACAAATGGAACAGGGAATACCTGAAACCCCGTAATCTCAGCTTTACCACTACTATTAAAGAAGCTTACCTGGGCCTGGAAGTAACAATACTTGATATGTCTGCGGGGAGATTCACACCATACTTATATGGAGGAATTGCTGTTTTCCATTTCAATCCATGGACGCTGGATAACGGGGGGAAGAAAACTTATTTAAAGCCTTTAAGTACAGAAGGCCAGGGGCTATCACAATACCCCGAAAAAAAACCATATAAGCTGACTCAACTTTGTTTGCCCATTGGTGGTGGAATAAAATTTGCTGTAAGTGATGAGTTAAGCATTGGAATTGAGTTAAGTCAGCGAAAATCATTTACTGATTATATTGATGATGTAAGCGGTGAGTACATTGATGGTGGTGTACTGCTGCAAGAAAAAGGAACAAAAGCTGTTGAACTGGCTTACCGTGCCGATGAACTACCGGGGGGCAGGCCATTCTTTCCTGCACATGGCGACCAGCGGGGAACACCCTCTGAAATGGACTGGTATTATTTTGCCGGGCTGAACCTTGAAATGAAATTGAGCAGCCTTGGCAACATTTTCGCTTTGTTTAAAAATAATAAAGCTGTAGCTAATCAACGGTGCCCAAGAAACATTAGCTACTGATTTCTTCTTTCATCACACACTTATTCCTCTTTTTTATCGTTTTGCGGATTGAAAGGGTATTACTGTCTTAACTTTGTCTTCATACTTTAGCCGTTAAATATGAAAAGTGTTTGTTTGATTTACTGCTTTATATTTTTCCTGGCACCTGTCTTTGGACAACGGGTACATATTGGCCTCTTTGGCGGGGCTTCTGCTTATAATGGCGACCTCACCAGTAAGATATTTCCTAAAAAAGTGACAAATGGTGCCGTTGGATTTACTGTTAACTATGAAGCCACCGATAAACTGATGGTGAGGGCCGGTGTTACTTATTCTATAGTTGGTGGAGCAGACAGGTTAAATGATAAGCCTGATGTAGCGATCCGAAATCTTTCCTTTGAAACCACCATTGTTGAGTTCAGTGCAGTAGGCGAGTATCATCTGCTGGATCTGTATCAAAGTCGTTATTCGCCCTATGCATTTGCCGGGTTGGCGGTTTTCAAATTCAATCCTTATGACTACGATATTGCCGGGGGTAAAACTTTTCTGAGGCCACTTAGTACGGAAGGGCAGGGCGTTGCAGGTTACGATATAAAACCATATAACTTAACCCAGGTGGCCATTCCATTTGGTGGCGGTATTAAGTTTGCCATTAATGATAATCTCCGTGTAGGAGTTGAAGCCGGGGTGAGAAAACTATTTACAGATTACCTGGATGATGTAAGCCAGAATTATATTGACCGGGCTGATTTGCTGGCTGCAAGAGGGCAGTTAGCTGTAGATATGTCGTACAGAAGTGATGAAGTGGGCGGCAGTCCCGCTTATCCTGCAAAAGGAGAATTGAGAGGAAGTCCCAAAAACAAAGACTACTATTATTTTGCCGGTGTTCATCTTACTTACAGGCTGGGGATTGATATGGGTGGCAGTGGCGGCGGCCGTAAACATCAAACCGGTTGTCCTGTTAATGTTTACTAATTTTCTTTCGAACATTTACTGGCAGGTTGTGTTGTACCTTTGCGAAGTTTATTTAATAACATGGCCTGGAAAAATCAGCAACAATTTATTGAAGCATTAGAAGAAGCCGGTGAACTGGTTCGTATAAAAAACTATGTCGATCCAAAACTGGAAATAGCCGAAATAACTGACCGGGTTAGCAAGTCCGGCAATGGCGGTAAAGCATTACTCTTCGAAAACACTGGTTACGATTTCCCTGTCCTGATGAATGCATATGGCAGTGAAAAGCGGATGTGCATGGCATTGGGTGTAACCCAGCTCGATGATGTGGCCCATGAAATTGAAAATTTATTCAAATTATTATCATCCCCAAAAGAAGGCATACTGGATAAATTGAAGTTGCTGCCAAAGCTTAACCAGTTTGCCAGTTGGATGCCTAAAGTAAAAAACGGAAAAGGGGAGTGTCAGGAATTTGTTATCATAAGCGATCCAAAATCTGTGGGCGGCAATTGGCGGGGTCCAATCGATATAATGAAACAGCTCCCGGTTATCACTTGCTGGCCAAAAGATGGTGGACCATTTATAACGCTTCCAATAATTCATACCAAAGATCCGAATACAGGTTCACGCAATGTAGGTATGTATCGTATGCAGGTGTTTGGGCCAGCACTAACAGGTATGCACTGGCACAAGCATAAAGTTTCCGCCAAACATTTTGCTGAATACAAAAAGCTGAATAAACGAATGCCGGTGGCAGTTGCGCTGGGCGGCGATCCGGTATATGCATATTCTGCAACTGCTCCATTGCCGGAGAATGTGGACGAATATATGCTGGCCGGATTTTTACGAAAGAAAAAAGTGGAGTTGGTAAAATGTATTACACAACCGGAAGTCGAAGTACCTGCAGACGCTGATTTTATCATTGAAGGATATGTTGACCCCAATGATGAGTTGATCTGGGAAGGGCCGTTTGGCGATCACACCGGTTATTATTCCCTGCCAGATTGGTATCCCCGATTTCATATCACTGCTATTACACATAAAAAGAATGCTGTTTATCCTGCAACCATTGTAGGCATTCCACCGCAGGAAGATGCCTGGTTGGGCAAAGCAACAGAAAGAATATTTTTAGCCCCGATAAAAATGACAATGGTGCCGGAGATCATTGATATGGATATGCCGGTGGAAGGAGTTTTTCATAATCTCGTCATTACAAAAATCAAAAAAGATTATGCAGGGCAGGGACAAAAAGTAATGAATGCCATGTGGGGAGCAGGACAGATGATGTTCAATAAAATATTGGTACTGGCTGATGAAGGAGTAAAAATTCAACATTATGAAGAGCTGGCCAAATATGTTTTCAAAAATCTAAACCCCGCCACTGATATTTATTTTTCCACCGGGCCGATGGATGTATTGGATCATAGCTGCAGTAAATTGGGTTTTGGAGGAAAAATGTGCATTGATGGAACAGCAAAACAACAAGAAGAAATTGATGATAACTATAAATCGGGAACGATAAATAATAAATCCAGTGAAATTGAAATTGTTCTAAAAACTAATTTTCCGGAGATTAAAGTTGTTAACAGTTCATTGCCCGAAAAAGAAATTTCCTGCCTTATCGTTTCTGTTGAAAAAAACAGGCCTGGTCACATAAAAGAATTGCACGAGCAGATTTGTGCTCTGAAAGAAACAGAAGGTATTAAAATGGTCTTATATGTGGAGCATACTGTGGATGCAAATGATCTGACAACAGCGCTGTGGCGGTTTTGCAATAACCTCGACCCGAAAAGAGACTACCTCCTTTTTAAACGACCAGTAACTCATAACTTGTATTTTGCCTGCATGGGTCTTGACGGAACAAGAAAAACGAAAGAATTTGATGATTTTCACCGTGATTGGCCGAATATTATTGTTGCAGATGATAAAACAATAAAAGCAGTGGACGAAAAATGGAATGAATTAGGAATTGGAAAATTTATTCCATCGCCTTCGCTAAAATTCAAAGGCCAGATGTACGGTGAAGAAGCCGTTGTAAGCTGATTTTAATTTCTCCTTATTACGTTCTACATTTAACCTGTGACACAAGGAACAATAAATATCCTTATGACAGGGGGCGGCGCCCCGGGTGCCGCAGGTATTCTAAAGTGCCTGCAACAGAATAAATCATTCCAGGTAACAGTTGCAGATGCAAATCCCGGAGCTGTTGGTAAATATCTCGCAAAAGATTTCGAAGTCATTCCAACAGCAAATGATCCGTCTTTTATTGATGCTGTTCTGTCTCTTTGCAGAAAAAAAAATATTCATGCCATCCTGCCTTTAGTAACCAAAGAACTGATACCTCTGGCACAACACCTGAGAGAATTTGAACTGGCAGGAGCAAAGCTGCTTGTTTCCACGGCCGCTTCTCTTGAAATTGCCAATAACAAAAGCAGGCTATACGAATTCCTTCAATGGAGAGGGTTGCCTGTACCTGATTTTAGGGTGGTGGAAAATGTTGAACAATTCAAAACGGCCATTGAAGAATTAGGTTACCCGGAAAAACAGGTTTGTTTTAAACCCTCTGTTTCAAATGGAAGCCGCGGCTTCAGAATCGTCAGCGAAAAAATAAACGAACTGGATTTATTATTTAATTACAAACCGTCTAGCACTTACCTCTGCCTGAAGGATGCTGTACGAATTCTTTCCTCTGGTGCATTTCCTGAGTTACTTGTCAGCGAGTACCTGCCAGGAGAAGAATATTCAGTTGACTGCCTTGCAAATCATGGTGATTCCCTGCTTATTGTTCCAAGGCTGAGAAAAAAAATGATCAGTGGTATTAGTGTGGAAGGTGAGTTTGTAAATGAAGAAACTATCATTTCATACAGCAGGCAAATCATTAAAGAATTGCAATTGCATGGAAATATTGGCATCCAGGTAAAAAAATCCGCCGCAGGTAAGTTCCTGATACTGGAGATTAACCCCAGGGTGCAGGGAACTATCTCCGCTGCGCTGGGAGCCGGAATTAATCTTCCTGAACTGGCAGTTAAGCAGGAACTGGGCCTGCCAATTTCTTCAATAGAACTACAGGTAAAATGGGGAACCCTGTTTTCCCGGTATTGGAGCGAAGTTTTTTACTGACATATCGTCAACCAGCATAATTGGAAAGATGTTTGTTCCAAAGTTTCCCTGTAAATACATCAACCATCTTCAGTAATTTGCTTAAAATTTATTCCCGATGAAAAGATTTAGTGCCGGATTATTGGTAACCCTGCTTGCCTTAACCTCTTTTGCCCAGAATAGTAATGAGAACAACACCCTTTTATGGAAGATAAGCGGTAATGGATTAGAAAAACCATCCTACCTGTTTGGAACTATTCACATGATCTGTAAAGAAGATGCTTATCTCAGCAATAACCTTATGAAAGCCATTGAAAATGCAGACAGGGTTTACCTGGAACTGGATATGGACAATCTGTTTGAAATGCTGGGCCTGGTATCGAAGATGAAGATGAACAACGACACCACTTTGGCTGACCTGCTTACACCAGAAGAATACAAACAAATAAAAAAACATTTTGAAAAGAATGCATCCATGCTCCCGTTTTCAATGATTGAAACTTATAAACCAATGGTGGCTTCTTCTTTACTTATGGAATCATCCATGGTTTGTGATGCACAAGTTGCAATGGAACAATTGATAATGGAGGAGGCTAAGAAAAAAGGAAAAAGAATTGAAGGATTGGAAACGATGGTTTACCAGATGAGCCTTTTTGACAGCATCCCATACAAAGTGCAGGCAAAGGAGCTGTACAAAAGCATTTCAGAAGGCAACGATGAGAAGGGGGACAATAAGGAGCTTAAAGACATGATGAAGGCCTACAAAGAACAGGATATGAATAAACTGGCAGATATGATCTCCAAAAGTGATGACAGCATGTTGGAGTATGAAGATATTTTGCTTTACAACAGAAACAGGAACTGGGTGGAGAAACTTAAATCCTTATTAAAAGAAAAATCATTGGTGGTAGCCGTTGGCGCCGGTCATCTGCCTGGCGAAAAAGGAGTCATTAATTTGTTGCGTAAGGAAGGTTATAAAGTAACTCCGGTAGAGAACAAACCAGCAAGGGTCAGGGAAATTTAACCTGATAATAGTTTATCTTGTAAAGTAAAAATCACCGGGTATGAAAAGACTCCTGATGCTTTTTTTGATGCTGACATGCGGGATAATTTCCCATGCACAAACTACCAGGCAACTGGTTGATAAGAGCTTTGAGCTTATTGACAACAAAAAATTCGATAGTGCTCTTATTGTATTGAACAAGGCATGGGCTATGGATTCAACCTTATACCCAATATATATTGCCAGGGGAACCGCCTATAGCGGACTTGAAAAATGGGATGAATCATACCTCGAATTCACTAAAGCAATTGATAAGTATCCTGATTCTGCTTTTGGCTATCATTTAAGGGCCATGCTTTTTTCAAAGCTTACATATAATGATGCCTCTATCGCAGACAATACCAAAGCACTGGATCTTGCCGATGAAGATACTTTTCGTATCGTACTCTATATGAACAGGGGGGTGGCCTATATGCAAAAAAGAGATTTTCAAAAAGCATACGAGGATTATTCAAGAGCATACCTTCTGGATACAGGCAGTACGGCGATATTGAACAATATTGCAACAGTACTTGATGAATTGGGCCGGGTTGACGAGGCCATAGCAAGCCTTAAAAAGATAACTATTATTGACCCGGCCTTTGTCGGGCCTTATGTCAATCTTGGATTTCAATACACAAAACTTGGTAAGTATAAAGAAGCAATTGAATACTTTGACAAGGCCCTGGCATTAGAAAAAGACGAGCCCCTTGCACTGAATAACCGTGGCCTTGCAAAATATCATATAAAAGATTATAAAGGCGCATTGGAAGATATTAATAAGTCTATAGTCATTTACCCCGGTAATAGTTATGCTTTTAAAAACAGGGCTCTTGTTTACATTGCCATGAATGAAAAAGAAAAAGCCTGTGCCGATATCAGGGATGCCCTTGACAGGGGATTTACTGAAATGTATGGGCCTGAAGTGCTTGATATGAAAAAAGCAAACTGCCCGTCTAAATGATGATTTTTTGTAACTTGTAGCTGCAATGAAAAAAATCATTTGTTTGTTTACATTGATCGCAGGAATGACAGTCAATGTTATTGCATCTGGGAATCCGCAGATACGGATAAATGCTGCCCCGCCAAGTGCCACTTTTGATTCTATCTGGGTGGATTATGATGTAACGGAGAATAATGTTCTTGGCATGAGAATTCATCTGAGTTTCTCCACTTATGGTATGAAAGACATTGACTCGTATGTAGCCATTTATTTTGAATACAATGATGACATCGCTGGTTTTTTAAAAGATAAAAATAAAAGCTATTCCAGCACCGATGGGGATGTTGCGGTCTATAAAAACATAAAACCAGCTTACGATCCGGCAGACTATAAAGACCTTCAGCTTTTCATGCCATATAGTGAGCTTGATTTGGAACCGGGCATATACGATCTTACCATGGATGTAAAACTTATTTATAAACACGGAGGAGTTATTCAATGGCTGACCTATCATGATTTTGAATACACAAGGCCTGGCAGCCCGGCTGATGTCGAATCTTCAGCAAAAGCCTATGCTACACTTGATGAACTTTGGGTTGATTATAATGTAACTGAAAACGGGAAAAAGGGAATGCGGATACATGTGAAGTTTACCGCTTTTAATCTCAAGGATATGGATGGGTATGTAGCTATTTATTTTGAAAAAAAGAATGGTGAAAAAATTGAAGGCACCAATACAGATTATCGCAGCAAGAGCGGACAGCTGGCTGTTTACAAGAGCATAAAACCAGCTTATGCAGAAGCTGTTTATGACGACCTGCAACTTTTTATGCCATATAGCGAAATAAAGCTCGGGAAAGGCCGGTTCGATCTTAAATTAGAAGCTGATATCATTCTGAAAAATGGTGATATGGTAACACACCTGAAAGACCATGAATTCTGGCTTGAGCAATAAATTAATTTATAGTCAGAAGTAATCTCCGCAAGGTTTCTTGGAATTTGACAAATCGTCCCTGAAAATGATCAATAAATTTTTTCTCTTTTTTATAGCCTTGTTTTTTATCGGATTATTTGCATCTTTCACCCCGGTGGTCAATCAAAACATTAAAGTAACCATCACAAAGCTGCAAAATAACAATGGTGTGGTACTTGTAAGTTTATTCAAGGACGGGAGTGGCTATCCTGATAAACCAGAAAAAGCATACGGCAAAGAGAAAGCTTACATAGTTGAGAAAAGTGCCACAATCATTTTCAAAAGCGTTCCTCCCGGCAGTTATGCTATCGCCATTCTGCATGATGAGAACAACAACCAGAAAATGGATAAGAATGTGTTAGGTATTCCAAAGGAAGGATATGGGTTTTCTAATAATGCTTCTGCACCATTTGGTCCGCCATCTTATAAAAAAGCAAGTTTCGCACATACCTCCAACGGTCAGACTGTGCTGCAGATAAAAGCCCGGTATCTTTAGTTTCTTCATGTCAGGCACAAAAAAACCGGCATCAGGTAATGACGCCGGTTGTATTATTTAAGGGAGTAGTATCAGAATTGTTCCAATACAGAAAACATGAAGTCCCCTTCAATTTTTGCATTCGCATCACTATCACTTCCGTGAATGGCATTTTCACCAACTGAGGCTGCGTATAGTTTACGGATAGTTCCTTCTTCAGCCTTAGAGGGGTCAGTAGCACCGATCAGTTTCCTGAAATCTTCAACAGCATTTTCTTTTTCCAGTATCGCAGCGATGATCGGCCCCTCACACATAAAAGAAACCAGTTCCTGGAAGAAAGGTCTTTCCTTGTGGATTGCATAAAACTCACCGGCTTTCTCAGGGGTCAGTTTTGTCATTTTCAACGCTCTTGATATTATAACCCTCCTGCAGGATGCGGTCAAGAATTGCTCCGGAATGACCGTTTTTAAAAGCATCCGGTTTAATCATAGTAAATGTTCTGTTACTCATTGTTACGTTTGTTTGTTTTTCGGCCGCAAAGGTAGCGGCAAACAGCCAACAAACCAATTTGAAGATGAACTTATTGCCACATTTGCCCTACTTTTGCACCCGTTTATGATGAAACCAATACAAGAAATATTCCCTTTGCTCAACAAGCCCCAGCAGGTGGTTATTACTATGCACCAAAAGCCGGATGCAGATGCGATGGGTTCTGCTCTTGCATTGAGGCATTTCCTGTCACAATTTGGCCACTCCGTCACTGTCATTTCACCAACCAACTGGGCAGCCTGGGTAAACTGGATGCCTGGAACTAAAGAGGTAATGGACTACGAACAGGATAAGCAAAAAGCTGATGCTGTACTTGATAAAGCAGAGTGGCTTTTCTGCCTTGACTTCAACATTTTTCACCGTACCAAAACGATGACGGAAAAACTGAAAGCAGCTTACCTGCACCAAAATATTAATAGACCATCACCAGGAACCTGATGTTGCCTCTTTTGATTATGGCATCAGCGACACATCAAAAAGTTCTACCTGTGAAATGGTGTATGACTTCATCGTTGGTTCGGGCCATGCTGATAAGATCAACTTATGAAACTAGGTGAATGCATTTATGCCGGAATAGTTGGGGATACCGGTTCTTTCCGTTTTGCATCTGCCCATGCCGGAGTGCATACTATTGGTTGCAGATCTTAAGTCAAGGGGACTTGATCATGGAATAGTTCATGATAAACCTGTTTGATAATTTTTTAGAGAACAGGCTTCGCTTTATCGGCCATGTTTTACTTAAACAGGATGGAAGTGTTCTATGAATACAATACAGCATTGATCGCCATTCCCAAGAGCTGATATATTGAAGTATCACATAAAGACGGGGGATACCGAGGGCCTGGTAAATTATCCTCAAACAATACAAGGTATTAAACTGGTAGCCCTTGTCATCGACAGGGATGAAGAAAGAAAATGGAGCTTCCGCAGCAAAGGAGATTTTGACTGTAATACCTTTGCCCGGAAGTATTTTGAAGGCGGCGGCCATTTTAATGCAGCCGGAGGCAGAAGCAGTGAGCCGTTGGAAAAAACGGTAGAACAATTTATTAAAGCGATGAAGGAAAACGAAAAAAACTTTTACAATAAATAAAACAAAAGTATGAACACTATTAAAAACGTATTGCTGGTTCTTTTTTCAGCAGTGCTTCTGGTTGGATGCAGCAAAGGAAAATACCGTAAAACAGCCGGAGGAATGCCTTACCAGTTGTTCAGGGGAAAAGACACCCAACAAGTATAGAAACGGAGATTTTATTAAAATTATCATACACCTAACAAGGTAAATGACAGTATTTTCTTTACCACTGACGGGAATTCCTGCAACGTACAGGCAGGTAAACTCTTCACAAATTTCTCCCTATGATATCTCTGAATTGTGGACAAGCCTGAAATTAGGTGACAGTGTGATTACTACTCAATTACTTGACACATTTATTAAAAGAGATCCTCAGAGTATCCCGCCTAAATTCAAAAAGGGTGATAAAATAATCACTTATGCAAAGGTGCTTGCAATATTTAAAACTGATACTGCTGCACAGGCTGATTATGAAAAAACAAATAAGGACTGGTTATCCGGCGAAATGAAGACAATTGAAAAATTCCTGGCAGACAAGAAACTTACTGCTACGAAAACACCTTCAGGAGCATTTGTTCAAATGCTTAATCCGGGATCTGGCAACGATATTGATTCGGGCAAATATGTTTCCGTAAGGTATACCGGAACCAGTTGGTCAGGCAAAGTGTTTGATTCAAATACTGACACCGTTTCTGGTGTTAAACCTGCCATGCCATTCACTGTAGGCACAGGGTCTATGATAAAAGGATTTGATGAAGCCGTGATGCTGATGAAGTTAGGAAGCAAGGCCAAAGTATTATATCCCTTCAATTCTCGCTTATGCTGGACAGCCAAATTCTCCGCTTATTAAACCATACGAGATATTGGTTTTTGACATTGAGATTGTTGATGTTAAAGACAAAGCCCCAACCCGCAATGATATGATGAATCAGTTACCACCCGGCCAAAAAGTTGATGCCCCTCAACCAAATAAATAATTACAGTATTAAATAAAGTTGCAACTTTGTCCCGTCCCGTCAAAAGCGGGACGGGTATTTTTGAAAGGCCCCGTTTTTAGTCCAGGATCTGCTAAACCTGCCGCACCCCTGAGAACACCGACCCCGAAGACACAACCTTCACCGTACTTTTTGCTTGGCCCTATAAACTAATCTGTACTTTTTTGATTTCCTGTTGAGAAACTATCACATTTAAGGCTGTGATTGAAAGTCCTTGCGAAAAAGAGTTTTGTGTTTGCAAAGCTCTTTTTTTATTTCCCGGCCGACCTGCAAGCTTCGAATAGCTTCACACTCTCTACAGCTTCTTTTACATCATGTACCCGCAAAATTGAAGCTCCGTTCATCAGGCCAATTGTATTTAAAACAGTAGTTCCGTTCAATGACTCATCGGCAGTTATACCCAGTGTTTTGTAAATGGTTGACTTCCGGGAAACACCCAGCAGGAGGGGAGAGTTCAGCATCCTGAATACAGAAAAGATTATTCAATAATTCGAAATTATGGGCTATTGTTTTTCCAAAGCCAAAACCCGGGATCAATGATAACATCTGTAATGCCCGCCTTGCGCAGTTCACTTATTTTTTTGATCATAAAGTCTAAGTACTTCTCTTGTCACATTTTCATATTGGGGTTGCTTTTGCATGGTTTGCGGTGTTCCCTGCATATGCATCAGCACATAGGGAACTTTTAGCGAAGCTACTGTTTCAATTATGGCTGCATCCAGTACTGCCGGCACTAATATCATTTACAATTGATGCACCGGCATGCAACTGCACCGGCTGCAACCTGAGAATAATAAGTATCAATAGAGATGAATGCTTCAGGAAAGTGTTTATGTAATTGCCGCAACAGGAGTTATTACCCGTTTCAATTCTTCATCTGCACTCAATTTTTCGCTTCCGGGCCGGGTGCTTTGTCCGCCAATATCAAGAACAGTGGCACCATCTTTCAACATTTTCTCTGCCTGGCGCAACACAGCATCAACACCTTCGTACCTGCTGCCGCTATAAAACGAATCCGGTGTAACATTGATAATACCCATCACCAGTGGTTTATCCACAACCAGCAGTCTTCCTTTGCAATTCAGCGTAAACATTAGTCTTTGTTCGTTATTTTTGAAGCTAAAGTAGAGAATATCAACTAAATGAGTGATACAAATAAACAGTACGACAAGGCTATTACATCCTGCAAAGAGATTTTTCTGAAAAAAGCAAAAGATTACGGAACTGCATGGAGAGTTCTGCGTACCATTTCGATTGTGGACCAGATATTCATCAAAGCCCAGCGGATCCGTACCATTCAGGAAAAAGGAGAGCAGAAAGGTGTCGGATGGAATTGCTGCTGAATTCAAAGGCATCATCAACTATGCTGTAATCGGGTTGATACAACTGGAACTGCCTGAAGATGCCCCTGAAGAAATGGATATAGATGAGGTGGCTGTTCTCTTCGACAAAAATGTACAGATTGCAAAAAGCACTGATGCAGGATAAAAACCATGATTATGGCGAAGCCTGGCGCAGTATGAGTCAGGAAAGCTTTGTTGACCTTATTCTTATGAAATTGCAACGTATCCGCCAGATATTAACTAATGATGGCAAAACAATAATGAGTGAGGGTATTGATGCAAATTATCTTGATATTATTAATTATGCAGTGTTTGCCTTAATATTGATGTAATATGAGAGCATCTGTTAATGTTGCAAGAGTTATAGTTGGAATACTGTTTATCTTCTCCGGTTTGGTAAAAGCCAACGACCCGTTAGGCCTCAGCTATAAAATGCAGGAATTCTTTGAGCTGTGGGGGCTGCATAAATTCAATTCCTGGACTTTGCTGATGTCTGTTATGATGAATGCTTTTGAGATCATTGCAGGCTTTGCTTTATTACTTGGCTGGAGGATAAAGCTATTTAGCTGGTTGTTATTATTGCTGATCGTCTTCTTTACTTTTCTTACAGGGTATACTTATGTAACAGGTACTCCCAAAAATTGCGGATGCTTTGGCGATTGCCTTCCTATCACTTCCAAAACTTCTTTCTTAAAAGATGTTGTACTGACTTTACTGATAGGGTTTCTTTTTTGGAGACAAAGGCTCATCAAACCTTTGTTTTCTGAAAAAGTGGCGACCATCAGTATGCTGGGGATTACAGTACTTAGTTTTGGTTTTCAATGGTATACTTTGAACTATCTGCCTGTGGTGGACTGCCTCCCTTATAAAAAAGGGAACAACATTAAAGAAAAGAGGCAAATGCCGTTCAATTTTGTACCAGATAGTACTGTCATCACATTTGTTTATAAAAAAGACGGTAAGGAGGTTGAGTTTACTGCTGATAAATTCCCTGCTGATTTTAACAAGGATACTTACCAGTTTATAAAACGGTTTGATAAAGTAGTAAGAAAAGGAAAGAACAATGAGCCACCCATTAAAGGTTTTGTACTGACAGGAACTACAAACGCCGATTCAACAGATTTTGTATTGGATCTACCTTATTCAGTATTGTTATTCTGCGAAAAATTCTCCGCAACAGGAACTGGCTGGAAAAAGAGGTTTGCAGAAGTGTATGCCTCTGCTACCGCAAAAAATATTCCCTGCTTCATCATTACGGCTGAACCTGCTGAAGCTGCTGCCGCATTAACAGGTACATCGTTTAAAGACATCACCATTTTTAAGTGTGACTATAAAGCAATCCAGACAGCCGCAAGAAGCGAACTTTGCATCTACCTGTTGAAACAAGGAACAGTGATCAGTAAATATAGTGGCAAAAAAATGACCAGTATCACCGGTGATTTAAAACCGTTGGGAGTACAGGAAACAAAAGCCCCGCCTCCGGCAGAAATAGTACCTGCTGATACAATGAACCAGTAGTCATGCTCAAATACATCATCAAAAAAATTTTCTATGGCCTGCTGGTGTTGGTAGGGGTGGTGGTGTTAGTCTTCTTTCTCTTCCAGGGCTTTGGTGACCCATCGAGATTAGTGATGGGACAGTCCGGCGATTCTGCCACACAAGCTAATATCAGAAAAGAACTATACCTTGACCAGCCAAAATGGAAACAGTTTGTATTATACCTGAATGATGTTTCACCCATCTGCTTTCACAGCAAAGAGGAGATAAAGAACAAAAAACTGAAAGGGCTTTTTGTCGGCGGCAATAATAAATTCGGATTTAAGATCCCGTATCTCCGCAAATCCTACCAAACCAAAAGACCGGTGTGGAATGTGCTGATGCAGGCATTGCCCGGAACATTAATGCTGGCAGTGGCTGCCATGTTCATAGCAATGCTTATTGGTATCCCTTTGGGAGTAATGGCAGCCGTAAAACAAAACACCTGGTTGGATACATCAGCAATATTTTCGAGTATTGTCGGCATATCAGCTCCGTCTTTTTTCATGGGGATCATAATGGTCTACCTGTTCGGATTTGTGCTGAGCGACTGGACAGGATTAAATGTGGCCGGCAGCTGGCAGGCTATTGATGAAGTGACTGGTGAAAAAAGGCTGTCATTACAAAACCTCATCCTGCCTGCTATAACTCTTGGGATCCGCCCACTGGCCATCATCACACAACTTACAAGGAGTGCCATGCTGGATGTGCTTGACCAGGATTATATCCGTACGGCTTATGCAAAAGGGTTAAGCAAAAGACAGGTTATCTGGAAACATGGATTGAAAAATGCGCTGAATCCTGTTATTACGGCCATTACCGGTTGGTTTGCGGAGTTGCTGGCAGGGGCCTTTTTTGTAGAATATATTTTTAACTGGCAGGGAATTGGAAAAGTAACAGTAGATGCGTTGGAGAAATTGGATTACCCTGTGGTGATGGGCTCTGTATTGATTGCAGCTACATTTTTTATAGTGATAAATATTCTGGCAGACATTCTTTATGGAGTTGTTGATCCGAGGGTGAGGGTGGAGTAGCTACTGTATTATAACCTCACCAACCACCTTCTGTCCCAACGCCTCATTTACCCGTTGTTTAATTTTTTCTTTTTGGTAGATCAGTTCATTCTTTAGCGGAGCCACATTGGTAGTAATGATCAGCTTATTACCGATGATCTGGAGCTTGTCGGTATACCGGGCCACCGTTTTTCCCATAATTTCTTCCCACACATCTTCTATCTGCAAAGCCTGTATACCTCCTTTGATCCGGCTGCCTTCCAGGAATTTTTTCATTGCATCACCGATAGAATATTCACCCATGTGACAAAGATAGATTATAGTTCAAGGAGTTGATATTTTACAGACAAGATATCTAAATGCTTTTTCAGTCTTCCTTCATTTGTATCCGTAATAAAAACCTGCCCGTCATTCTGCATACAAACTTTGTTCAGCAAATTACTGATACGGTCTTCATCCAGTTTTTCAAACACATCATCCAGTAACAGGAGTGGGGCAAAGCCTTTTTCCTTTCTTAATACTTCCATTTCCGCCAGTTTCAGCGCAAATAACAAACTTTTTCGCTGGCCCTGTGAGGCAATGTTTTTAAACGCCTGGTTGCCCAATTGAATATCCAGGTCGTCCCTGTGGATGCCGGAAGTGGTTCGCTGGGCAAAACAATCTTTGTTGCGGTTTATTTTCAATAACTCTGCGAGAGAAGCCTGCAGTAATTCGCTTTCAAAATACAAGTTCACATTCTCATTCTTCTGCGAAATTTCGTTGTACAGATGTTTAGCGGCCGGTAAAAAGGAAACAAGAAATTCCTTTCGTCTGTTAAAAATATAATCTCCGGGCTTAATAAGTTGTTCATCCAGCACATCAAGTAATTCAAAATTCCTTCCGCCTGTTTCTGCAAACGATTTCAACAGTGAATTCCGCTGGTCCAGAATTTTTTTATAGACGATCAGGTGCTGCAGGTACTCAGTATCCAGCTGGCAAAGCAGTGCATCCAGGAATGTCCGTCGTTCTTTACTGTCACCTGTAATAAGTTCTGCATCATCAGGGGCAATGACAACACAGGGGTAGCGGCCGATATGCTGCGAAAATTTGTCATAAGAAGAGTCGTTGACTAAGAACTCCTTCCGGCCTGTTTCCCTGAGGATGCAAACCGTATTCTCAGGATTATCATGTAATGTAAAGTTTGCTTCTAACCGGAAGCCGGTGTTGCCGTGATGAATATTGGTAGCATCCAACCGGGTAAAATAGCTTTTGGTAAAGCAGAGGTAATGGATGGCATCCAGCAGGTTGGTTTTGCCGACCCCGTTCTTGCCACAAATGCCAACGATCCGTTCTGCAAAGTCAAAAGACCCGTTACTGTAGTTCTTAAACTGAAGCAGCGATATGTGCTGAAGACGAAGCATTGAGTTGCAATATTAGTTCTAAGTTCGGTTTTTAGAAGAACAGGATTAATTTTGTATCATTTATGAAACTGCCTCTTTTTTTATTATCATTTATTGTTTCTTTCAATCAGGCAATTTCCCAGCGACCCATTGATAGTTGGAAAAGCTATTCAGTTCCGGTAGGCGATGAAGTTTTTAAATACAACTCAGATTCAAGCTGGTTTGTTTCATTGGACTCAAAAGGTCAAGTTGTTGTTGAGAATAAGATTGGAAGGTTTCCAACAGTTGACTCATTGCCTTTTAAACCGTATTTTGATACCATACAGCCATACAGATTCAGAGGGTTCAGAACCGTCAAAAAAGTTGATAATGGCTATTTATTCGGATTTAATAAAGGAGAATTTGGCGGTTCATTACATTGGTTTTCACCAACAGGAGACTCAACTTACAAAATATCGAACGGCTTAGTTAACTACATTTTTGAGAACAGGGGCAAAATCTTTATTGCACATGGGCTTGCTCATCTGGGTTCAGATGATGGAGGAATTAACGAGATGGTTTTTACTTTAGGCAAATGGAAAATTGATAAAGGGGTTGATATAAAATATAGTCCACAAGTGTTTTTGCCACTTAATAATCAAATTTTAATAGTCACATCGGAAACAATTTTGCTATTCAAAAGATTACAGAAAATAAAGTACATTAAAAAGAAAGGTTTTTGGGATATTCTCTATCCCCAATCGGCAGTCTTGTTCAACGACGAATTATATGTGGGAATGCGGGGTGGTGTTTACAAAATCAACCTAAAGTCAGGAAAGGAGGAATGGCTGAGGTCAAGGTAAATATGCCAATTTTACCCAATAGCAAACAGAACCCTGAGCGGGGTGTCGCAAGAGTCGATCAGCAAGGAACAGAAGCCTGATTATCCACTCAAAATCACTGCTTTAAAATTCCTTTTTTCCCCTTATTTTTGCGACTCAAATTTTTGGCCAGTGGCTACCAAATTTTCGAAAGAAACATACTTATATTGGTACGAGTTAATGCAGCTTATCCGTCAGTTTGAACTGATGGCGGAGGAGAAGTACAAGATGGATGGTAAGATCCGTGGTTTCTTTCATGCTTATGTGGGCCAGGAAGCAATCGCTGCAGGTTGTATGACCGGTACCCGTCCGGAGGACCTCTTCATTACTGCCTACCGTGACCATGGACTGGCCATTGCAAAAGGTGTTTCCGTAAACAGTTGTATGGCTGAACTGTATGGTAAAGCTACCGGCTGTGCAAAAGGGAAGGGTGGCAGTATGCACTTCTTTGGAAAAGATGTGAACTTTTTCGGGGGCCATGGAATCGTAGGCGCCCAGATAGGAACCGGTGCGGGGCTGGCATTTGCAGAACAATATCGTGGTACTGACAATGTGGTATTATGTTTTTTTGGTGATGGTGCTGCAAGGCAGGGCATCCTGCATGAGACATTTAACCTGGCGATGCTCTGGAAGTTGCCTGTCATCTTCATTTGTGAGAACAATAATTATGCGATGGGTACTTCAGTAGAACGTACATCCAACGTAATTGATATTTATAAACTGGCTGATGGCTATGAAATGCCTGCCGATACCATCAACGGGATGAGTCCCGAAGCAGTGCATGAGGGAATTGGCAGGGCAGTGAAAAGAGCAAGAGAAAAAGGCGGACCCACATTGCTGGAAATAAAAACATACCGCTATAAAGGCCATTCTATCAGCGACCCGCAGAAGTACAGAACAAAAGAAGAGGTGGATGAATATAAAAGCAAAGACCCTATCCAGATGATACTGAAGACCATTCTGGATAATAAATTTGCTTCACAGGATGAAATTGATGCGATCAATAAAAGGGTAGATGAAATAGTAGAGGAATCAGTAAAGTTTGCTGAAGAAAGCCCCTGGCCAGATGACAGCGAAGTGCTAAAAGATGTGTACGTTGACCAGAATTATCCTTTCATCGTTGACTAAGATTTTATAAACCATTATTTGTAAATAGAAATTTTATGGCAGACAAGAAAAATGTGCAGGAACTGGATGGTGAAGTAGTGATTGCGAAAGCAAAAGACTTCTGGACGAGATACAGCAAACCAATAATGATTGCCAGTGCAGTTATCATTGTAGCTGTTGGTGGCTGGTACATTTACCAGAACTTCGTTAAAAAACCTAAAGAAGCTAAAGCTGTTGAGGCAATGTTCAAGGCAGAAGAATATTACCGTATTGACTCTGTAAATCTTGCATTGAACGGTGATGGTCAGTATGACGGCTTCCTGAAAATAATCAGCAAGTATGGTGGTACTGATGCTGCTAAGTTGGCTAATTACTATGCCGGCAGTTGTTACATCAAACTAAATGACAACGAAAAAGCCATCAAGTACCTGAAAAAATTCAGTACAGGTTCTAAACCTGTTCAGGCAAGGGCTTATAAACTTATTGGCGATGCTTATGCAGACCTTGGTAAAAATGCTGATGCTTTAAGCTACTATAAAAAAGCGGCCCGTCATTTTGAAGAAGACAAAAGCAATGCAGCTGAATATCTTTTTTATGCTGCATATCTGGCAGACAGGGTGATGAAAGATCAGAAAGAAGCCATCACATTATACAAAGAGATAAAAGAAAAATTCCCGAATAGCAACCAGGCATTCGATGCTGATAATTACCTGGCACAACTCGGAATTTATAATGTAAACTAATCATGTCTGACGTTACAAAAAGCAAGCTTCAAGATATTGATACAGGCATCCTGAACAAGGATGCCTGTATCGTTTTGGTGAAAACGGAATGGAATGCTTCCATAGTTGACCAGCTGGAAAGAGGCTGTATAGCAGTGCTTGAAAAACATACTGTAAAAAAAATTGTGGTAATGACCGTTCCCGGAGCATTCGAAATCCCTTTTGCTATTAAAAATTATTGGGAGGTTACCGGGAAAAAACAAAAACCTGATGCTTTTATTGCATTAGGCTGTGTTCTTCGTGGCGACACCCCGCATTTTGAATATGTATGTAAGGCAGTAACAGATGGGGTTGTACAATTGAATCTTAGTTTGCCTGTGCCAACTATCTTTGGTGTACTGACAGTTGATAATGAACAACAAGCTATTGAAAGAATAGGGGGCAAGCATGGTCATAAAGGAGAGGAGGCCGGCATTACTGCCTTAAAAATGATTGCCCTTTCGAAATCATTCAAGAAGTAAGACATTGAACGTACAATTATTTATACCCTGTTTTGTTGATCAGCTTTTCCCTGAAACTGCTTTCAATATGGTGAAAGTGTTGGAGAGAGCAGGTTGTACTGTTAGTTATAATACATCACAAACCTGTTGCGGCCAACCGGCTTTCAATGCCGGATTTTGGGATGAAGCCAAATCGGTTTGTTCAAAATTCATTAAAGATTTTAGTGGCAGCGATTATGTTGTAGCTCCAAGTGCCAGCTGTGTCGGATTTGTGAGAAACTATTACGGCAAACTGTTTGAAAACTCATCTGTCCACAATGAAGTAAAAGACCTCGGCAAAAGGGTGTTTGAGTTTTCTGAGTTTATGCTGAATATTTTAAAAGTAGAAGATGTTGGAGCCGTATTAAACGGTAAGGCCACTTACCATGATAGCTGCGCCGGTTTGCGGGAATGCAAAATAAAGCAGGAGCCCAGAAAACTTTTGTCGCATGTAAAAGGACTTTCGTTAACCGAAATGAATGATGTAGAAACATGTTGTGGCTTTGGTGGAACCTTTGCAGTAAAATTTGAAGCAATATCTGTAGCAATGGGGGAACAAAAGGTGGAGAATGCATTAGCCACCGGGGCTGATTATCTGATATCCACCGATCATTCCTGCCTGATGCACTTGCAGGGATATATCAAACAGAAAGGATATAAATTACAAACTATGCACCTGGCGGATGTACTGGCTTCGGGTTGGTAATTATAGTCCGGAGAAATAATCATATCCTTTCACATCCGCCCAATAATCAGGCGTTCTCTTATTATCAAAATACATAAAGCCAATTCTCTTAAGGCTTTTTACTCCATACTTTACCGGGATTATCAATCTCAACGGGTAACCCTGGTCTGGTGGTAGTGGCTTCCCGTTCAATTCATAACAGAGTATCGTTTGTGGATGCATGGCACTTGCCATGTCTATTCCAACGTAGTATTCTTTATCGGGTGTAGCAAGGCCAAGATATTTCATCGCCGCTTCATTGGTTAGTCCATAAGCCTTTATGAAGTCAGAAAATTTTACACCCCCCCAATGAGTGATCTGGCTCCAGCCCTCAATACATTTAAAATTAAAGGCAAATTCAATCTTTGGAAGTTTCTTAATTTCATCCAGCGTTACTTTCAGCGTATCGCCTTTTACTTTTATCACATTCATAGACCAGTTGGCCGGGTCAAATGCAGTTTTTAATCCCAGGTTGCCATTCACCCTTGCAGGATTAGCTGCTTTTGAAAAAGGGTACTCCTTCGTAAGATGTTTATCGGACAGCAATCCTTTGAATATACTTTCATTAGCATCAAGTATTTTCCGGATCGGAGTGCTGGTCCTCCCTGAAGTGGCTGGTTGGTTCCTTAACCATTGCCAACCACAGATTGCTGACACAATCAGCCCAAAAAAGAAAAAAAATGATACCACTGTCTTTTTCATGATAAGCTGGCCGGTATTCAGATTTGCATTTTTCGTAAACAGTGTTTTTAAAAAATAGGGCATAACAAATTATTTTACTGGCTCTTCGATTGTGTTTTCTTCTTTTATTTTCTTTACCTCAAACCCCGTTACCATAGCACGGAAATTATTCCAACCGGCTTTGATGACCTGGAATATGTGAACAAGGAAAAACAGGGCATAACTTATTGTCAAAGCAAAATGAAGTATACGGGCCATTTTATATCCGCCAAGCATTGAACAGAGCCAGCCTAATTGCACCGGTTTGTAAATAGCAAGACCTGTAAGAATTGAGCCAATGCCCATAAAAATGATAGCGGTGTAAGCAATTCGCTGAGCAGCATTGTACTTGCCTGTGATGAGTGGGGCAGCCTTACGGATACGAAGATCATGAAGTAAAACCTGCCATGCCTCCTTAAAAGATTTTTTATCAGGCATTAACAATCTCCACTCTCCGGTAATGGCTGTATAGAGAACATAAGCGATCCCATTTAAGAAGAATAGCCACATAAAGACAAAATGATAGGCCATCCCTTCTGAAAGCCGGTAAGGAATATTCAATGCTTCATAAAACGAATCGGGAAAAAATTTCAGCAGGGTGGTGCTTCCAAATCCAATTTTATAAACATCATTTGCCCAATAGATCAGCAAACCACTCCATATCATAATAGCTAACACCGGAAAATTAATCCAGTGAAACCACCGGATAGCTAAAGGATGTTTTTTTATAATCTCTTTCCTGGTCATATTTCAGCCTGCAGGATATTTGTAAGTTATTGAAATGTAGGAAGGGAACCGGCTGCAAATTTAGCTTTTGCAGGCAAATGCTTTGTCACGATTACGACAATTAAAAATCTCCTGCGGCATGCAGGAGATTTTTAATGTATAGTTGAGATTCTTATTTAGGAAGTACAACATGGTCAATAACATGTATCACTCCATTGCTTTGATAAACATCTTTGATGGTAATTTCAGCCATGCCCCTGTTTTCATCTTTCAGCATCAGTTTATTACCTTTTTTCATCACCCAGAGTTTTCCACCTGCAACGGTGGTTAGCTGTGCTGTTCCATTGCCTTCTTTAATTTTTGCTTTGAGGGCATCTCCGTCTAGCTTTCCAGCCACCACATGGTAGGTAAGGATGCCTGTCAGCTTTGCTTTGTTCTCCGGCTTAACCAGTGTTTCAATAGTACCTGCAGGAAGCATCCCAAAAGCCGAATTCGTTGGTGCAAATACCGTAAATGGGCCTGCACTTTGTAAAGTCTCTACCAGGCCGGCAGCTTTTACTGCAGCAACCAGGGTAGTATGATCCTTGGAGTTAACGGCGTTTTCAACAATGTTTTTGGATGGGTACATTGGAGCGCCGCCAACCTGCACTGTTTCTTCTTTCATGGTTTGAGCTGAAGAAACATTAAACAGTAATGCTGCTATAAGCATAAGACCGATTGATTTAAAAGATTTCATACATTTTGATTTAAAAGTTTTGATTTTTAATTAACCGTTCAGGGAACAGTAACAATTACGGCAGCCGGCAATAAATTGGATTGAATAAAACGAAGTCTTTTTTATTGCATATACTTGTAAATTTGAAATCTAAAATAAACACAGCATCGTATGGCATACTGGCTGGCAAAATCAGAACCCTCAACCTATAGTTGGGATGACTTTGTAAAAGAGAAACAAACCTGCTGGAGCGGTGTCCGTAATTATGCTGCCCGTCTTCACCTGCGTACTATGAAAAAGGAGGACGAAGTATTGTTTTATCACAGCAACGAGGGAACTGATATAGTTGGCATCGCCAAAGTGATTAAAGAAGCTTACCAGGATCCCACAACTGATGATGACCGCTGGGTGGCGGTTGATCTCAAGCCAATAAGAAAAATTAAACAACCTGTTACGTTAGAAACTATAAAGAAAGACAAACGGCTTGCTAATATGGCCCTTGTCAGGTTAGGCCGTTTATCCGTACAACCTGTAACGGGTGATGAATGGAAAGTGGTAATGGAACTTGCAGGAGAGAAATAATTGCCTGTACTCTCAACTAAAAACTTCGTTTAACAATTTGTAGCGGGTTACTTTTTTATGTATTCTGGTATCAATACCTGATTCTCACATTTAACCTTAAAAAAGTATAGCCATGAACAAACTATTGATCGGGCTGCTCGTAGTAGCAGCCGGAGCAGGAGCCTTCTTGTTGCTCCGCAAAAAAAAGAATGCTGTAATCGCCAACGAAATAAAAAAAGAATGGATTGTTGGCAAATGGAAATCAGATGCTGTAGTGGCAAACGATTCCGGCTTCAGCAAGTATAGTTATGATTTCCAGAAAGACGGCAATGTTGTAAGGTCTCTCAACGATTCTGCAAAGGCCGACACTTCGCATTATGAATGGAGCAAAGCCAATCAGTTGGTTTGGAAAGAAAAAACCGGTGACTCAATAGGCAGAATATTTTCAGTTTTGAAGCTTACACAGGATAGCCTGCAGGTACAAGCCGCTGATAGTTCAAACATTTTATTTACCAAATTGAAGTAATAAAATGCCCTGTTGCTAAAGCAGGGCATTTTTGTTTTATGCAAAAAAACTCCTTTTGCATCTCCTTAACTGTAACTCAAAAAAGTATAATCATGAAAATTAAAATCACTGCTTTAGCAGCACTGCTGCTCTGCTCAGTTATTGCCTGCAATACAAAAACAGGTAAATCATCCGGAGATTATAAGTCACTGAACCGTGAATTGAAACAAGTTACTGCAGACTCTGAGAAAATGCCGGCTCCGCCCCCAAACGAGCAATATACCATAAGTACAATTACCCAGGAAGGAGTGAAAGATGAAACTATTTCAATTCCGGTTGATAAAGAAACAAAGGACGAGGCGTATAATACTGAAGATTATGACAACATAGTCGAAAATAAGTTTCTTGCTGCCACTCAAAACCCCCTGTCAACTTTCTCAATTGATGTAGACGAAGCGGCATACAGCAACGTAAGACGTTACCTGGAAAATGGTTCAATTCCGCCGGCCGGTGCGGTCAGGATAGAAGAAATGATCAATTACTTTGATTACGACTATACAAAGCCAGCAAATGGCGAACCATTTACTGTCAATACAGAAATATCTGAATGCCCCTGGAGCCCTCAACACAAATTGGTGCATATCGGCTTGCAGGGAAAAGAAATTCCTCTTGATAACCTGCCGCCCTCCAATATGGTTTTTTTAGTGGATGTTTCCGGTTCAATGAACGAAGCTAACAAATTGCCTCTGGTGCAGGCCTCTATGAATATGCTGGTTGACCAACTCAGGGAAAAGGATAAAGTAGCAATAGTTGTCTATGCCGGTAGTGCCGGGTTAGTGTTACCATCAACAAGTGGTGCAAATAAGATTAAAATAAAAGAAGCCATTAATAATCTTGAAGCTGGCGGCTCCACAGCTGGCGGCGAAGGAATAAAACTGGCCTACAAAACTGCCAAAGAAAATTTTCTTAAAAACGGTAATAACCGGATCATCCTGGCTACTGACGGAGATTTTAATGTAGGTGTAAGCAGCGATGATGAATTAGTAAGTATGATCGAACAGGAAAGAAAAAGTGGTGTATTCCTTTCAGTTCTTGGATATGGGATGGGCAATTACAAAGACAATAAAATGCAGCAGTTAGCTGATAAAGGCAATGGCAATCATTCCTATATTGACAACATCAGCGAAGCAAGGAAAGTACTGGTCAATGAATTCGGCAGCACTTTATTCACCATTGCCAAAGACGTAAAGATCCAGATCGAATTTAATCCTTCAAAAGTTCAGGCTTATCGCCTGGTTGGTTATGAAAACCGAATGCTTGCCTCAGAAGATTTTAATGACGATAATAAAGATGCCGGTGAACTGGGAAGCGGTCATACTGTTACAGCTTTATATGAAGTGATACCTGTAGGTGTAAAGGATGATTTTACAAAATCTGTTGACCCGCTGAAATATCAAAGTAATGACAGGAAACCTATAAGTAACACTGATGAGATAATGACCATTAAGCTTCGTTACAAAAAGCCGGACGAAGATGTAAGCAAACTGATTACTCACCCGGTCATGGATACTCATACTGCGCTGGTAAACACTTCTGATAACTTCAGGTTTTCAGCAGCCGTAGCAGAATTTGGTTTATTGCTGAGAAGTTCTGATTATAAACAACAGTCTTCTTACAGCCAGGTTGTTAATATGGCTAAGGGTGCAAAGGGTATTGATAATAATGGGTACCGGAGTGAATTTATCCGGTTGGTTCAGGCCGCTACCTCGTTGGCAAAAAATTAATAGCCGTCATAATTCATTAATCGAATGAAGGTTAAGTTAAACCATGCACTCAGCGGCATGGTTTAACACATGTATACCACGAAAGGGTTATTGGGAGCGGTTAAGGAAGTAAATACCTTTAGTATCTAAACCTTATTATTTATGAAACATGCTATCACCAAAACCTTAATGGTTTTTGCAGTTATTGCATTGAGTGCAATGACTGCCACTGCCGGTTTTAGAGAAATTGGCGGATATGTGGACAAAGCTGAAAGCAGGTTTGTCCGTAATGTCTGGAATTTTGTAAAGGAATTTCAGAGTAACCAGAATATCGGCTCACACAGCTGGAGAAACACACAATACTATTGGGCTGAGCCCCGCTTTTTCCAGGGAGCAAGTCACACCAGTTTTACAGACGCAATGGACATGGTGTTTTGTTCAGGTCATGGTAATTTTTACATCTGGGAAACAAATCAAAGCACAGGTACAATTATTGACTTCAGGTCCGCATCACCATTTGGAGATTTACCAAACAATGGCGACCTGGAGTTTATGACTATTGAGTCCTGCAATACAGTAACTCCATATCCGGACGATAATAATTACCGGAATAGTTGGAGACCAATGTTTGCCGGGATGCACCAGCTGGTGGGTTTTCGTACACTTAGTGTATCTGATAATGGTATCCCAAACAGGTATGCCCGTAAACTAAAAGGAAATGGAGGAGTCTGGCAATCCTGGTTTGAATCGGTAAATGATGAAAGATACTGGATATTTAATCCTACATTAAGTGATGGTGCTCCTTATCCCGGATTTGCCAGTGCAGTTGTTTACTACAGCACAGAAAATGACAGACTTGGTTCATACGCATCCACCGACCCATTTGGCACATCAGGCATGCATAGCTGGTGGCAATATTAATTTAACCCCCAAAAAAATAATCATGAAATCAATTAATAAAATGCTGGCAGCTGCAATACTGATTGCTATTGCCGGTTTTGTGGTGCTGGCTTTCCGTGATGAAGGAAAACAGCAAAGAGCACATAATCCACAAAAAACTGTGTTTGTATATGAGTTAAATCCCTCAGTAGCTGTTAAAGCAAATAACTTCCCTGCATTGGTAAGAAAATTTGCCGGTAAAGGTTTCCAGGCCCTTAAGCAAACAAGGGATGGGGGTGCTATCCGGTTTACATCCAATGATCCTTCGGAGTTTTATGAAGTAAATGAAGCAGAAGGACGGTTTTCGTTCAGTAAAAACCTTAGCAGGTATATGGGAAATTTCAAACCATCTTTACCCGAACCGAAAGCTGCACAGGAAATTGCAAAACAGTTCTTAACAGAAAATAAACTTATGGCTGAAAACACTGCTGAAATGCAAATGATTCATTCCGGTGGATTAAGGTCAGATGACGAAAACGGTAGTGTTATTGATAAAATGATAACCCTGACCTATGGCCGTGTGATTGATGGTGTGCCTGTAATTGGCAAGGGATCAAAAATCGTAGTTAATGTCGGCGATAAAGGAGAAGTTGAAGGTGTTATCCGGAATTGGAAAGCTTATTTATCAAAAAGAGAACTAAAGCCAGCTGAAATAAAAACTGAAGCCGAGATGCACCGGGAGTTTGAAGCGATGGTTATCCAGCAATTTGGCAAAAACGCAAAGTCGGAAGTAAAGAGAAGCTACATGGTTTATTTTGATAATACCGGAAAGTATTTGCAGCCGGTCATGGCTTATGAAACTACTATTATACTAAAAGAAGCTTCTGGCCAGACAAAGGAATTACCTTATCTCGGTATTATAGAGGCGATGCAAAACCCAATGGAGAAACTTAATCTTACAGGTGTAGACCCTGCAGGAGTGAGAATAATCAATGGAAATAATCCCGATAAAAGAGTACAGGCAACAGATAAAGGAGATTAGTTTCTCTGAAAAGGCATTGTGAAATAACCCTGGTAAATAGCCGGGGTTATTTTATTTAATAATTTTGGCGGGTTATGTCAGACAAAAGAAAATTAGTAATCTTATCGGGCGCCGGCATCAGTGCCGAAAGCGGCTTAAAGACATTCCGTGACAGCGATGGCCTTTGGGAAGGATATGAAGTGACCGAAGTGGCAACACCAAGGGGGTGGAGGAAAAACCCACAATTAGTTCTTGATTTTTATAATGAACGTAGAAAGAATGTAGCTGAAGCACAACCCAATGTTGCTCATATTGGCTTAGCTGAGCTCGAAAATAATTTTGATGTTACTATCATCACACAAAATATAGATGACCTGCACGAAAGGGCCGGCTCAACCAATGTGCTCCACCTGCACGGCGAAATATTCAAAATGCGGAGCGAATGGGATGAAAAACTGATCGCAGAAATAAAGGGAGATATTAAGCTGGGCGATCTTGCGGAAGATGGTGCTCAGTACCGCCCATATATTGTTTGGTTCGAAGAGCCTGTACCCAAGATAGAGGAAGCTGTGCCGATTGTATATTCCGCTGATATTTTCGTTGTAGTTGGCACTTCATTGGTTGTTTATCCCGCTGCGGGCTTAATAAATTATGTGGGCTTAGAAACTCCAAAATTTATTATCGATAAAAAGATCCCTTACACATCACCAATGCAGAATACTACGCTGATCGAAAAGCCGGCTACAGAAGGAGTGAAAGAGCTAACAAACCTGTTAACAAAAACAACTTTAGGTTTTTAGTAACAGGATACGGTTTATCATTGCTGCGAATTTTCAGTATGAAAAAATTTCTGTTCGCCTGTTTCTTTATTATTCCGGTTTTGTTTTGCTCAGCACAAACTTATTTGCCTCTTGAACAGATTCGTAAATACACAAAAAGCCAGGCTCCTAATAAGTATGATTCTTCATTAAAATACCTGACCAACAGGCTGGGGGCAGAGGTTCATTACCTGTATCCATTTTACCAGGCGACAGGATGGGAGGCCAAATTCAAAAAAGCAATGGGGGAAAAGTCCTTTTATGTAAGCCTCAGCCAGTATCTCGCATTTGCCGGTGATTATAGTATGGCTTCCGCCTATACAACAAAAAGTTTTGACACTTTATCTGCAAAAGCAATCGGTATCATTGCCGATACAGTAGATCAGTTGAAAAACATCCAATATGTACCTGCGAAAAGCTCTGTTATCAGCAATGCGGCACACTATAATGTAATAATGATAAATGAATCACATGCCAAACCGGTACACAGGGCATTTACTTATAGTCTGCTGGAAGATCTCTACAAAGAAGGGTACCGTTATCTTGCTATGGAGGCGTTCAATAACTACTCTAATAAATGTCTTGATTCTATTAATGTTTTTACCGGCTATTATATAATGGAGCCTGTTGCCGGTGAATTGGTACGAAAAGCACTTCTATTAGGTTATAAACTGATCTCGTACGAAGATACGCTGGCATCTGAGCATACCAGTTCGCAAAGGGATTCAATTCAGGCGCAAAACCTTTACACTGTTATTAAGAAGGATCCTTCAGCAAAAATCCTGGTTCATGCAGGCTACAGCCATGTGAGTGAGAACAAAATTGGCGATTACACACCAATGGCATTGTGGTTTAAAAAAATCAGCAGGATTGATCCTTTCACTATTGATCAGACGGGAATGACAGAAGGCAGCGAGTTTGAATATGGCCGGTTATTCTACCAGTATTTCAATGCAAGGTTTAATATCACATCTTCTTCTATCATTTACCAGAACAAAAGGCCTTTTAATCCGCTGGAAGAAAAAGGTTATGACGTTATGGTAATGCACCCCGCAACGATATACCAGCAGAACCGGCCAGCCTGGCTAACATTGAATGGAGAAAGAAAGATGACACTAATACAACCAACTGAGAAAATGCTGTTTTTTGTTCAGGCCTACTACGAACATGAATACTACCCGGATTTGTTGAATTTTTTGGCACCTGCTGATCAGACATATATTATCAACCGGGAGGGTTACTATTGCCTGTATCTGAGAAAAGGGAAGTACAAAATTGTAATGCGGGATGTCAGTTATAAGATACTTGCTTTAAAAGATATGGAAGTACAATAAAGGCTATTTCTTCTCCTCATTAAATTTCACTTCATATTTTTCAAGTTCGGCCAGAACCGGTTCGTAAATCTCTTTTGAAGTTGGAATATGCAGACCTGTCAATTTTATTTTACCGCTTAGAATATTTTTTGCAGCAATTCCAAGAGGTAAGCCCACTGTTTTAGCCATCGCAGTCCTCAGGTTATTTTCGCCTTTAACTACTAAGGAACTGCAGACCGCAGACTGCTGACCATGAATCGTGTATTCAATTTCATGCAGCATCACAATCATATCTTTATCATAAGGCCGGAGAGCTAGTTTTCTCTCAACAGCAAACTGAAGAATATCTGCGGGGCTGCAAAAACCCTTGTTCACAAGTGTATCCTTATCATCCAGTCCAAGGAAGAAAAGTTGTTTCAGGGTAAGATTTGCCTCATGCATTTTATGAGCCAGGTAAGCAGCCGCTTTGCTTTTCACATCATCAATCTCTACTTCCTGCAAATTACCCTTCTCGTCAGCTGCCATAAATGAACCGGGCATTTCTGTTCCTTCTTCCTCGGCCTCATTTTCGACCTCCATTAGTTTCATCAGGTTTTCCATCATGCTTTTCGTTTCAGCGAACCGTTCTGTCAGTTTCTCATTAAGCCATTCACTGAAGCCATTTTTATCCATATGCTCTTTAAAAGCCTCTTGTAATGATTTACCATCCGTATCATACTGTGGAATTTCTTCCACCAGTTTCAGGTCAATGATATTTTTCCAGCCGTACATGAAGTCGGGATGCCGGAGTGTGGTGCGGATAAAAGTTGGTGCATCTTCCAAACCATATAAAGCAGTATAGCTGAGAGAATCCCTGTTAGGATACCAGCACAATTGTCCTATCTCCGGAACTTCCACCAGTCGGTCTGTTGTAAACAATTCTTCATAAGGAATTCTTTTTTCCTCACCGTTTTCCCTGTAATGTGCTCCTTCTTTTCCTGCCATAATGATATTACGGGGATTCCAGCTTATTTTATAATGCCAGGGATTATCATCACTTTCTGGCGCCACCAGTCCTCCGCAATGTGACCTGAAGGAAGTGATATTTCCGCCTTTACTATGAATTTCATCTATGATCTTCATAGCACTCATATGGTCAATGCCGGGATCCAATCCCATTTCACAAAGGAAAAGAAGTTTGTTTTTTTCAATTTCAGACTTGAGTTTTCTGATATCATCATCCACATACGAAGCCGTCAGTAAATTTTTATGTTGCCTGACACAATCCTTTGCCACTTCAATATGAAGGGAGGGGGGAAGCAGGGAAATAACTATATCAGCATTCCTGATATGCTTTACTCTCTCATCTTCATTTTTTATATCAAAAGAAACAGCAATGGCTCTTTGCGATCCGCCAATTTTTGACTGTGCCAGTTTGAGGTCAGCATCCACCACCACCACTTTCCAGTTGCCATTAATGGCATTCTCAAGCAGATAATCAATTAAAACCGTAGCCGATTTTCCCGCCCCAAATAATAGAATCGTCTTCATAATAAATCCCGGTTTAAAGAAGCGGAAAATTAGGACGAAAAACCCAGAATAAACAGGGAAAAACAACAGGTAAAATATCCTTGTTTTTCAATCTGTTAACTAATCCACAGTAGTGGAAAAAATAGCCTAAAAAACACTCCCTTTTATCAGGTTTTAAGGAAGGGAAAAGTTAGATTTGCAGACCTTTAAAACAGCCCCTTTTTTGACCTGTTTTAAGTCACAAATTCAACTAAAAAGCAGAAGGAAAAATAACGATGGAAGAGAACCTTGAGCCACAAGAAACGCAGGACAGCAACAGGATAATTCCCGTCAACATCGAAGAGCAAATGAAGACCGCCTACATTGATTACTCAATGTCGGTGATAGTTGGCCGTGCCTTGCCTGATGTAAGAGATGGACTAAAACCAGTTCACCGCAGGGTTTTGTTTGCGATGAATGAGTTGGGTATCCATTTCAATAAGCCATATAAAAAATCTGCCCGTATCGTCGGGGAAGTCTTGGGTAAATACCATCCGCACGGGGATACTTCTGTATATGATGCGATGGTTCGTATGGCACAAGAGTGGAGTATGCGATACACCATGATTGATGGTCAGGGAAACTTTGGTAACCAGGATGGTGACGGGCCGGCGGCAATGCGTTATACAGAAGCAAGGTTAGAACGCCTTGCAGAGCACATGCTGGATGACATTGAAAAAGATACAGTTGATTTTCAGTTAAATTTCGATGATTCTGAAAAAGAACCTTCTGTTCTTCCAACAAGAGTTCCGCAACTATTAATAAATGGCTCCAGCGGTATTGCCGTAGGTATGGCGACCAATATGATGCCCCACAATCTTTCAGAAGCGATTGATGGCTGCATTGCATTCATTGATAACCGTGAAATCACCGTTGATGAGCTTATGCAGTATGTAAAAGCACCGGACTTCCCGACAGGCGGTGTTATTTACGGCATGGAAGGTGTAAAAGCTGCCATGCATTTTGGTCGTGGCAGGGTAGTGGTAAGAGGTAAATTAACAGTAGAAGCAAAAGCCAGTGGCCGTGAGCAGATCATCATTACAGAAGTACCTTACCAGGTAAACCGGGATGCATTGACCAACAGGATTGGAGAACTGGTCAATGAAAAAATAATTGAAGGAATTGCCCATGTAAATAATGAGTCGAATAATAAGGAAGGTACAAGGGTTGTTATAGACCTTAAAAGGGATGCAATCGCCAATGTTATCATCAACCAGTTATATAAACTTACAGACCTGCAAACTTCCTATGGTATCAACAATGTTGCTATCGTAAAAGGAAGGCCAAAGACACTGAACCTGAAAGAACTTATCAGTGAGTTTGTCGAATTCAGACATGAAGTGGTGGTAAGAAGAACAAAATTCGAATTAAGAGAAGCAGAAAAAAGGGCACATATTTTAAAGGGTTACCTGATTGCTCTTGATCATTTGGATGAGGTAATTGCTTTGATACGTTCTTCGTCAACACCAGATATCGCAAAAGATAATTTGATCAATGCCGGCTGGGGTTTAGATGAGATACAAGCCAAGGCCATACTGGAACTCCGTTTACAACGGTTGACCGGCATGGAAAGAGATAAGATCAAAGAAGAATTTAATGAGTTAATGAAATTAATTGCTCATTTAAATGAACTGCTTGCAAATGAAGGAATGAGGTTTGATGTGATAAAAGCGGAATTACTGGAGATAAAAGAAAAATTCGGTGATGAAAGAAATACCGAGATCACTTATCTGGATGATGAAGTAAAAATAAAAGACCTTATCAAGGAAGAAGATGTGGTCATCACCATTTCACATCTTGGCTATATCAAACGTACACCAGCCGATGAGTACAGAGCTCAGCGCCGTGGTGGGAGGGGAGTAATGGGCGGTAAAACAAGAGATGAGGATTATATCGAGCATTTGTTTGTTGCATCTACACACCATACTATGCTTTTCTTTACCGAAAAAGGAAGAGTTTACTGGTTAAATGTGTACGAAATTCCGGAAGGAGAGAAGACGGGGAAGGGAAGAGCTATCCAGAACCTGGTACAACTGCCACCGGATGATAAAGTGAGAGCTATTATTGATGTGAAAGACCTGAAAGATGAAGAGTTTGTAAAAAACCATAACATAGTTCTTTGCACCAAGAAAGGAATTATTAAGAAAACAGAATTACAGGACTTCAGCCGACCCAGGCAGACCGGTGTAAATGCTATCAATATTGTAGAAGGGGATGAATTATTGGAAGCTATGATGACTGACGGTAAAAGTGAGATAATGATGGCGGTAAAAAGCGGCAGGGCTATACGCTTCTCCGAAGAAAAAGTAAGAGCTACAGGCCGGGGGGCAATTGGTGTGGCTGGTATTGAAGTTGATGATGAAAATGATGAAGTGGTTGGCATGATATGTGTAAACCCTGAAACCGATGCATCCAGAACAGTATTGGTGGTAAGCGAAAAAGGGTTTGGTAAAAGAACTGCTGTAGATGAATACAGATTTACTAACCGTGGCGGTAAAGGTGTAAAAACTATTAGCGTAACAGACAAAACCGGTTCATTGGTTGGCATATTAGATGTTGCCCAGAGCGAAGACATCATGATCACCTGTAAAAGTGGCGTAACAATCCGTATGCCAGTGAGTGGTATCAGTGAGCAGGGCAGGGCTACTCAGGGTGTAAAACTTATAAAACTGGATGAAGGGGATGAAATAGCAGCTATTACCCAGTTAGATGATCAAGGGCAGAATGGTAATGGTGATAATGGAACCGATGATATGCCATCTTCAGATGATAACGCAACCGAAACAGACGAAAATCCATCTACAAGTGACGCCACCGAATAAAATTTAGCAGCATAAAAAAAACAATACAGATGAAAAGAATCCTGTTCTTATTAACGACGAGTTTGTCCGCTTTGTTGGCAACAGCACAGAAATATGAGGACATCAAAAACCAGTTAGTATTTAATAAATATAAAGAGGCCAAAGTGGACCTTGATAAAGCCTGGAGCAATACCAAGTTTATCAGTAAAGCAGAAGCATATATATTAAAAACTTCCATCTATGCGTGGTTGGCACTGGAAGATGGAACAAAAGGCTCACCGGCTGGTGATCAACTGACCACTGACGCTGAAGTGGCTTTTGCAAAATATAGAGAAATGGAACCTTCTATGGAACTTGCAACAGATCCGATATATCAGAATGGCCCAATCAATTTATACAGCAGCCTGTATGCAATTGCATACAAGGATTATGAGGGAAAGAAATGGGAATCCGCTTTCGAAAAGTTTAAAAAGACGTTAGCCGTATCAGATCTTTTAATTGAAAAGAAATTAGTTGCAATACCGCTTGACACTGTCATAGTATATTTTACTGCGACTTCAGCAGACAACAGTAAGAATTTTGAGGAAGCGGCTAAATTATATAAAAGACTTACCGATGCAAAAGTGAATACAGATTGGGCCGAAACAGCTTACCGTTTCATGGTAAGATACAATTTTGAAAAGAATGACATGACCGGGTTCGAAAAATATCGCAGCCTTGGACAACAGGTTTATCCAAAAAGTGAATATTTTAAATATGACAGGATAGATTTTGCAGCCGGCCTGAAAGAAAAACTCCAGGATAAAATAACAGCATTAGAAGACATTTTAGCAAAAGACCCTGATAATTATAAAGCAAATGAATCATTAGCAGAGATCATTTACAGTGCTTTCTATCCAAGGAAGGAAGAAGATGCTGAACCATTTAGTAAAGAGCTAGAAAATAAAATGATTGCCGCCTTTACAAAAGCAGGCGCATTAAGGCCTGATTCAATTAATTTATTTTTATTGCTTGGTGACCACTTCGTAAACAGAAAAGACATAATAAATGAAGCCAGGCAGGCTCATGCTGACGATATGAAAGCAAGGACAAAGCCGGGTACAATGGCTTCGAAGGAAGATGTTGCCAAGAGAGACCTTTTGGACAAGCAATACCTTGAAGCAATGGATGCTATCCGGGGGCCATACGAACAGGCTGCCAAACTATTTGCAGGAAAAACATCTCTGGACCCAAGACAAAAGCAACAGTATCGGAATTTGGCCGGATATCTTTCAGAGATATATGAACTCAAAAAGAAAAGAGCTAAAGCAAAATCGCCTGAGCAAGCAGCATTTGAAGCAGAGGAGAAGAAGTGGTTTGCGGTGTATGAGTCCATTAAATAATCTTCTTAGTAATAAAGGCCACACTAATAAGTGGTCCTTATTTCAATTATACTACTTAACATAATGTAAATTATAGGAACTATATATTCTTAAACATATTACTTTCAGGGCCTAACGGTTATTCATGAGATGATACATTTGCAAAATGCTGCTAAGAGAAACATTTCTATCCCCACAATCAAAAACCAACTGTATAAAGATTATAGCATGGATTGGGAGCAACCAGCAACGCTTTGATGAGTTAGTGAATTTATTTTTAAATGATGAATACCGTATTGTTCAAAGAGCCGCCTGGCCACTTAGTGAGGTAGTGAGGAAAAACCCCAGGCTCATCAAAAAGCATCTTGGCAAAATCCTGGGATATGTAAATCAACCGGGGCTGCACGGTGCTGTAAAAAGAAATACCGTACGGCTTTTGCAGGATATTGATATCCCGGAAAAATTTCATGGCAAGGTCATGAATCTTTGCTTTGATTATCTCATCTCCCCTGATGAAAAACCGGCTGTAAAAGCCTTTTCATTAACAGTATTGGATAATCTTTCAAAACAATACCCGGAGATCAAACAAGAGTTAAAAACTACCATTGAAGACCGCTGGGATTTTGAAACAGCCGCCTTTCATGCAAGGGCAAAGAAAATACTCAAGCATCTTTAGTTTTTTCCTTCTTATTAAACTCTTTAAATATCAAACGAAGGTTTTGGTCATACGTTATATAATTGTACAACCAGTTACAGAAAACAAAGAACCGGTTCTTTACCCCAAGTATCAGCATCAGGTGCAGGCCCATCCATATCATCCAGGCCATCAGCCCGCCAAAATGCAGTTTTGGTCTGGGAATATCAACAACCGCCAGGTTGCGACCTACTGTTGCCATGGAACCCTTATCCTTATACTCAAACTCATATTGCTTATCAGGATTTGATTTACGTTCTATTAATTTAAAATTACCTGCAAGCAGATCTGCCTGCTGCATGGCTACCGGCGCCACCTGAGGATGTCCGCCTGGATACTTGGGTGTTTCCATATATGCAAGGTCGCCGATGGCATATATATTATTATTGTATCCCCTAATCCGGCAGTACCTGTCTGTTGTGATCCGGTTTCCTTTGGCTATTAAACTTTTATCAACTCCATTTGGAATATTCCCTTTAATACCAGCAGCCCAAATCATCGTTGCTGTAGTGATTTGTTCCCCGTTATTTAAGAACACACTTGTTCCGTCGTATTCTTTTACAAAAGCATTGGTCATCACCTTCACGCCTAATCTTTCAAGGTATTTCTGCGATTGCAAAGACGATTTTTCACTCATTGTACCTAACGTTTTACCTGCACCTTCCAGCAGGTAGATGTTCATTTTTGAAAAATCCAGTTCCGGGTAATCTTTGGGTAAGACATACTTTTTCATTTCGGCTAATGCACCTGATACCTCCACTCCTGTCGGTCCCCCGCCGACAACGACTATATTCATTAGCCATTGTAATTCTGTCTCACCGGCAACAGTTAGTGCTTTTTCAAAATTCTGCAGTAATCTGTACCTGAGCTGTAGTGCTTCTACTGTTGATTTCATAGGAAAGGCGTTCCCGGCGATCTGGGTGTTTCCAAAGAAATTGGTGTCTGCCCCAGTTGCCAATACCAACACATCATACTTTATTTCTTCCTGGTCGGTAATGATCTTATTTGCTGATGGTACCACCTCTTTTAATTCAGCCAATCTTATACGCACATTCTTACTTTTCTGAAACACTTTCCTCAGTGGAAATGAAATATTACTGGCATCCAGTCCTGCAGTGGCCACCTGGTAGAATAATGGCTGAAACTGGTGATAATTAAAGCGATCAACTAATACTACTTCAAACCCGGGTTTATTGCTGAGTTTGCGGGCCAGCCTGAGTCCTCCAAAACCTGCCCCGACTATTACGACTTTCATTGTGTTGGAATTAGCAACACAAACTTACACTATTTTCAATAATTATTGAAAATTTAAAAATATATTAACCTGCCAGAAAAAGCCAGTTTGAATAAGGTATCCTTTAATACAACATCCTCACTTTGATTGTCGCCTTTACCTCTTTCAGCAAACCCAATGCCTGGGCAGAAAGTTGCTTATCCACATCCAGCACCACATAGCCAATATCATCGTTGGTCTTAAGATACTGACCCAGGATGTTGATCTTATATCTGGAGAGCCGGGTGTTAATTTCAGATAATACTCCCGGAACATTGTTATGGATATGCAGGATGCGATGACTGCCCTCCTGGGGAGGTAATGCAAGAGCCGGCACAGTATGCGAGCCGAATGTTATACCCTTTTCCAGGTAATTGAACAGTTTCACACTTACATCTTCACCAATATTCTGTTGCGCTTCTTCTGTACTGCCGCCAATATGTGGTGTAAGTATCACATTCGGACAATCTTGTAATGGAGTCCGGAAATGGTCACCATTCTTTTCGGGCTCCCAAGGGTATACGTCGACAGCTGCGCCACCAATACTTCCATCCAAAACTCCTTTTCGTAAAGCTTCAAGATCCACCACCTCTCCCCTCGCATAGTTTATCAATATAGCCCCCTTCTTAAAATGCTTCAGGTTGTTCTTATTGATCAGATTTTTTGTATGTGAAGTTTCCGGTACATGCAATGTTACCACATCGGCCCTGTTTAGCAATTCTTTCAATGACTTTGCATCTTCTGCATTGCCTAATGGTAATTTGGTTTCCACATCATAAAAAATAACTTTCATACCCAGACCCTCGGCCAGCACACTTACCTGGCTGCCGATATTACCATAACCGATAATCCCTAAGGTTTTTCCCCGCAATTCATAACTGCCTTTGGCATCTTTCATCCATATTCCCTCATGTGCAGCTTTGTTTTTGTCAGGTATTCTGCGGATAAGCATAATTGATGCACCGATCACTAACTCGGCAACCGATCTCGTATTCGAATAAGGGGCGTTAAATACAACCACACCATTTTGTGTGGCTGATTTAAGATCAACCTGGTTCACACCAATACAAAAACAACCGATGGCCTGTAATTTTTTTGCAGCATCAAGGATGTTCTTTGTGATTTGTGTCTTAGAACGGATTCCAAGAATGTGAACATCCTTTATCTCTTCCATCAGTTGTTCTTCCGTCAATGCCTTTGATATCTTATCAACCTGTATATAACCATGATGGCGGAAATTCTTTACTGCCACATCACTGATATTTTCCAGGAAGAGTATTCGTATTTTTTCTTTGGGATAACTCGTTTTAGTTGCTTTTGCCATGTTGCAAATATACTATCTGTAAGGGAGCTTGTGAATGAAGTTGTATGTTTGAGCTATTAACATTTATAGCATTGGTGGGGAAAACTAAACAGACGAACAGGGTCACCCTCCTTCTATTTTTGCCTGAAATCGAAATATCTTATTATTGAAAACAATTGTTAGTTTTTTATTAGTAGCAGCTATTATTATTTCCTGCAATTCCTCTTCTAAGGACAAAAAAACAGAAGACGATTCATTGCAGTATTACCCGCCGACACCGCAAAAATTAGGTAAAGAAGAATTCCGTAATTACTACCGTCAGCTGAGTAGTTTCCTGGACACCGCTTTACTAAAGCAAAATTTTAATGGCGGTATCCTCATCGCCAAAGATGGAGAGGTCATCTATGAAAAATATACAGGCAAGATCGATCTGCGGAAAAAAGACAGTCTTTCCAGCACTACAGCAATGCATATTGCATCCACTTCAAAGACCTTTACAGCTACGGCCATTCTGCGGATGGTACAGGAAGGTAAATTATCGCTGGACGACTCTCTTCAAAAATTCTTTCCCGACTTTCCTTATTTCAGTATAACTGTAAAGATGTTGCTCAATCACCGGAGCGGTTTGCCCAACTATTTATACTTCATGAGTAATAATAAATGGGGAATACTGCCGAATGGAAAATGGAATCACCAGTATGCCACCAACGGGGATGTATTGAAAATGATGTATGACAAAAGACCTGACCCAACCGGGACACCGGGTACCCGGTTCAATTATTCCAATACCAACTATGTATTGCTGGCCATGATCGTTGAAAAAATCAGTGGCATTGCTTTCCCTGCATATATGCACCAAAAAATTTTCGAACCCCTCCAGATGAATAACACTTATGTTTTCACTTTAAAAGATACTCTTACTGCCACTCCTTCTTTTTCTAATAATGGCACCTATTGGGATTATGATTTTCTTGATGCCACCTATGGCGACAAGAATGTGTACACCACCCCGCAGGACTTATTAAAATGGGACCAGGCATTATATACCGACCAGGTAATTCAAAAACCCCTGCTCGATTCAGCTTTTGCACCTTATAGTTTTGAAAAACCATCCATCCATAACTATGGATTAGGGTGGCGGCTGCAGTTGTTACCCAACGGAAAAAAGGTAGTGTACCATTTTGGTAAATGGCATGGTTCCAATGCTGCCTTTGCAAGATTGGTTGATGAAAGAGTTACCATCATTATTTTGGGAAACAGGTTTAGCAAGACTATTTATGGAGCTGCCCACCTATGCTATGATATCTTCGGTGATTACCAACAGCGAAAAGTACCCGACTCGGACGAAATCGACAGCCTGAAAACAACACTTCTGAATCCGGCGTCTAAAAAAACAGACAAAAAAACAAAGAACTAAGTCATTCCTTTTTTGAGAATTGTTTCCCAACTTTAGGGTGAAATGAAAATTCTGTCTGCCGAAGAAATAAGATCATGGGATCAATACACAATTGAACAGGAACCTATCTCCTCCACTGACTTGATGGAAAGGGCCGCAGGTAAATGCACCGATTGGCTCGTTCAGCAATATCCTGATGCAGCATCTTTTGGAATTTTTTGTGGCAAAGGAAATAACGGCGGTGACGGTCTTGCTATCGCCAGGCTGCTGATGGAAAAAGGATACCAGGCAACTATCTATATCCTCGAATTTGGACACCTTGGAACAAACGATTTTCAAACTAACCTGGCAAGATTGAATAAGTTACCCGGACATGATATTCATTTTATACAATCAGAACAAAATTTTCACCCATTTCCTGAAGGGCAAATAATAATTGATGCCTTATTTGGCTCGGGATTGAACAGGAGTATTGAAGGGGTAACTGCCAGCCTCATAGAACATATCAATAATGCCGGCAGGGAAACTGTAGCGATTGACATTCCCAGTGGTTTATTTGTCGATCGTTCATCCAAAGGGGCAGTTACTATTATCGCTGATCATACCCTGAGTTTTCAATGTTATAAACCTGCTTTCCTTTTCGCAGAGAATGAAGAAGCTGTTGGTGAAATACACATTCTTGATATAGGGCTGAATAATGGTTTTTATCAATCCATCCATAATAGGTTTGAATTGGTGGATGACACAACCATTCACTCAATTTACAAACCAAGAAAAAAGTTTTCCCATAAAGGAAATTTTGGTCATGCCTTATTAGTTGCCGGCAGTTATGGTAAAATTGGGGCTGCTGTATTAGCAGCAAAAGCCTGTATGAGAAGTGGTGCCGGACTGCTTACCTGCCATATTCCAAAATGTGGGTACGATATTTTACAAACATCCGTTCCCGAAGCAATGGTAGTAACGGATTTCAATTCATCTTTCAGTACGAAAGTAGATGATGATCTGACCAAATACGAAACTTTAGGAATCGGTCCGGGTATTGGCACTGCATCAGAAACAAAAATGTTTCTGCGGGAGATTTTTGATTCGTACAGAAGTCCAATAGTACTTGATGCGGATGCATTAAATATTATCGCTTCACAAAAAGACCTGCTGAAACTGGTCCCGGCAGGCTCCATCCTTACACCACACCCAAAAGAATTTGAAAGGCTGTTTGGGGTAACCCAAAACGAATTTGACAGGGTGCTGCTTGCTTTACAAAAAGCAAGAGAAACAAACTGTATTATTGTTCTGAAAGGCCACCATACTTTTATTGCCACAACAGATGGCAGGGGCTTCTTTAACTCAACCGGCAACCCCGGTATGGCAACTGCCGGAAGCGGCGATGTCTTAACAGGAATCCTGACAGGGTTATTAGCACAAGGCTACAGTTCTGTTGAAACATCCATCCTTGGCGTTTACCTGCACGGTTTAGCTGGAGATATTAGCGCTAAGCAACTTTCAATGGAAGCATTAATGGCAGCTGATATTATTAATAACCTTGGCCCTGCATTTTCTACTTTAAACGCCTGATTTTAAGGCCAGTTACGGGTCTTACTATCGGCTATACGGGGTTTGGGGCATTCCTCCTGTTCCCCTATCTTTGCCGCCCGGTTAAAACAACCGTTTTGCTATTAATTTTTGATTAAGAATCAACTCTTATGGACAAATTGATTTATCTCGTTCCCATTATGGGCCTTATCGGTCTCTTTTACACTCTTGTCAAATTCAACTGGGTTTCAAAACAGGATGCCGGTACCGACAGAATGAAAGAAATCAGCAAATACATTGCTGAAGGTGCTATGGCTTTTTTGAAAGCTGAATGGAAGATCCTGGGTTACTTCGTTTTTATTGTTGGTGCACTCCTGGCAGTGATGGCTACATCTAATCCTCATTCCCACTGGTCAATTGCTATTGCATTTGTGATAGGTGCGGTACTGAGTGCATTTGCCGGTTTTATTGGTATGAAAGCAGCTACAAAAGCAAATGTTCGTACAGCACAAGCTGCCCGTACAAGTTTGAAAAAAGCATTGAACGTATCTTTTACCGGCGGTGCTGTAATGGGTGTTGGTGTGGCGGGTTTAGCCGTAATGGGTCTTGGTGGTTTGTATATAGTATTAAAACAAATTTTTGCTCCTGATGCAAGCATCAACTCTGAAGAAATGTTCAGGACAATTGAAGTGCTGACCGGGTTTTCACTCGGAGCTGAATCAATTGCCCTTTTTGCAAGAGTTGGAGGCGGTATCTATACTAAAGCTGCTGACGTAGGTGCTGACCTTGTGGGTAAAGTGGAAGCCGGTATTCCTGAGGATGATCCAAGAAACCCCGCTACTATTGCCGATAACGTTGGTGACAATGTTGGTGATGTGGCAGGTATGGGTGCTGACCTGTTTGGCTCTTATGTTGCTACTGTTTTGGCGACAATTGTACTGGGTCAACAAACAACTGTGATTAGCCCCGATGATACGCTTAACGGATTTGCTCCTGTTGTGCTTCCGATGCTGATTGCCGGTGTGGGTATTTTGTTTTCAATCATTGGTACTTTGTTTGTCCGTATAAGTGACTCTGCTGGTATCAATACCAATACAGTTCAAAAGGCATTGAACATGGGTAACTGGGGTTCAATGATCTTAACAGCCATTCGCTGCTGCAGGTTTTGTAGTTACTGGTTAATGCCTGAAGCAATGGACATTACGAGGTCGTGATATTTACCAAGAATGGGGTGTTCTCGGCGCTATTGCAGTAGGACTTGGCTGTTGGCGCATTAATGAGTATCATCACTGAATATTATACAGCAATGGGCAAACGTCCTGTTAAGTCTATCATCCGTCAATCATCAACTGGTCATGCTACCAATGTAATTGGTGGTTTCGCAATTGGTATGGAATCTACCTTCTTGCCCATATTGGTGCTTAGCTGGTGGTATCTGGGGTTCTTATGCATGTGCCGGTTTATATGGTGTGGCTATTGCTGCAGCAGGTATGATGGCTACTACAGCTATGCAATTAGCCATTGATGCATTCGGCCCTATTGCAGATAATGCAGGCGGTATTGCAGAAATGAGTGAATTGCCAGCAGAGGTTCGTGAAAAAACAGATGTACTTAGATGCCGTTGGTAATACAACTGCTGCTACAGGTAAAGGTTTTGCTATTGCTTCTGCTGCTTTAACAGCATTGGCCTTATTTGCAGCCTTTGTTGGTGTTGCTAGGTATTGACAGGTATTGATATTTATAAAGCCAATGTACTGGCATGGTTTATTTGTTGGTGGTATGATTCCTTTTATCTTCTCTTCATTAGCTATTAGGGCTGTAGGACGAAGCTGCAATGGCAATGGTGGAAGAAGTTCGCCGCCAGTTCAGAACAATTCCTGGTATTATGGAAGGAACCGGAAAACCGGAATATGATAAATGTGTGGCTATTTCTACAGAAGCTTCGCTTAAAAAAATGATGTTGCCCGGTGCCATTGCCATCATATCTCCATTGATTATTGGCTTTCATTGTTTGGTCCTGAAGCATTAGGTGGTTTTCTAGCCGGTGCAACCGTAAGTGGTGTATTAATGGGTATGTTCCAGAACAATGCCGGTGGTGCATGGGATAATGCAAAAAAATCTTTTGAAAAAGGTGTTGAGATAAATGGTGAGATGTTTTATAAAAAATCTGAACCACACAAAGCTTCTGTTACAGGTGATACTGTGGGTGATCCTTTTAAAGATACTTCAGGTCCGTCAATGAATATTTTAATCAAATTGATGTCTATCGTATCTTTGGTTATAGCTCCGAGTCTTGGCACAGATAGCAGCAAAGAAGGCAGCAGGGCCTGAATTGCCTCCTTCTGCCGGCCCAATGGGAAAAATTCAACCAATCAAAGCATCTGAACCTGTTGCTTCAGTAAAGAAAAGCAACACTGTTCAGTATCAATAGTAAATAAGCTAATGCTATTTACTACTATATAAAAGCTTAATCAGAACCATTACTTTAAGTCCTGCTGTTTCTACAGCGGGACTTACTTTTAAAGAATGGCATATGCCGTTATTAAAAACACATCATCTTATCAGGGTAACAATTCCTTTCGATTCAACTTTCTCTCCCAGGTCACAGGTAGCCTCTATCATCCATACAAAAACATTACTGCCTGACGGCTGTTTATCTTTTGTAGTTCCGTTCCATCCCAGCAAAGGAGTATTAGGCAGAAAATTATAACGTTCAAATACCTTGTTGGCCCACCGGTCATAAACAACAAATTTATTGATCATCTTATACCCTCTTGTAAGCGGATAAAAATGGTCATTAAGGCCATCGTTATTTGGCGTAAATGCAGATGGCAAATTCAAGTTCGCCTTGTTACAGACAACAATTACCATCACATCATCTTTAGCTTTACAGCCATCCGCCGTTGTCACATCAATAGTATATTTTGCCGACTCAGATGCAACTCCGGAAACAACAGGACAAGAAGTACAGGAAAGTGCATTAACAGGAGGCGACCAATGATAAGAGACAACGTCAGAACTATAGGCCGGATTAAACGTAAATGAATTATAAAATGGAACTATCTGGTCGCTTCCGGCATTTACTGTTGGGATAGTATAAACCAGTATTGAAGCGAATGCAGTATCTGCAAAGCAGCTTCCCGAATCATTAAGAATGATTCTGTAAGTAACAGAACTATCAGGTGTACTGACCGGGTTCCTGATACCAGATGCATTAAGCCAACTGGACGGTGACCAATTGAAAATACCATTTAAATTAGTATAGTATTGTACCCGCCCGGGCGGGCAAAAAGCTGTATCTGCAGGGCTTACCTGCAGATCAAACGGTTCATACACTTTTATTTTCGCAGTATCGCTATTGATGCAGCCGAAGCCATTTGTTGCTTGCGCCACATAGTTGGTGGAAGTAGCGGGGTTAATCCTTACTGTATCACAAGTAAGACAGCTGATATTGTAATTCGTTGTCCATTGCAAATTATCAATGGTGAAGGCAAGAAGCTGAAGTGAATCGCCACTGCAAATAGTGTCAATTCTTGGTAAAACATAAATTTCCGGTGTGGGATGCACCCGGACAATCATCGAATCAATCTGGGCGCAACTATTTATATCAGTTACTTTAAAAAACATTTTGAAAGCACCCGGAATAGCATATGAATGCGGGGGCGGGTCTTTCAGATTACTGAAAGTATTATCTCCAAAATCCCATTCCCAGGTTACAATAGGATCAGTTGCAAAAAAAGGAAAACTATTATTAACAACGGGAAAGCTGTTATTAAGAAAACAAGATAAATCAGGCATCGAAAAATCCAGTACAGGACCGCCGACAGTTGTCGGGCCAGGTAAATAAAGCGTATCATTACAAGTATTATTTCCCGGTCCGTCAATGATTACAAATTCATTAAAGACACCACGCAGATCCGGTTTCAGGATCAGTTCAGGATAAATGCTATGTGCGATAATTGGGCCATCTACATGGTACTCGTAAACATACCCGCTGTTAGGAGGATAAGGATTTAGCACAGTGTACACTATTATGCTGTCTTTACACACTTTTGATCTGGAACTGGTAAATACCGGGGTGGCAGTATACTGATTAGTTAAAAGGCTGTCGTTGCAGCCTGTTGTTGAATCATAAAGATAAAGTTGGGTAGTAAAGGAACCATTTGCAGGAAAATTGTGCGTTGTGTTGTAGTTAACTATATCCGGTGAACCAGGAATGTCTGAAAATGTCCAGCGAAAAGAACTGATATTTCCCAATGACAAGTTATCATATACAAAATGATTTCGGGCACTGCATAGGTTATGAAATGTATAGTCTGCAACAACACCGATGATGGTAAGGTCAATAGTATCTTTTTCAACTCCTGCACATCCGTTAAAATATGGAGTCATAATTACCCTTTTGTTACCAAGGGAGCGATAGCGGTGAGTAGTAGTCGGCGACGAAATGGAATCATTGCTTCCATCTCCATAATCCCACACAAAATAATTGGCATTGGTTGCTGAGCTGTTAAACCGGATCGTTTCACTTGCACAATAAGTCGTCCTGCCATCATCAGTTACAGCAACAGGATTTACAGGTGGTATTCCAAAGCCAAATAAAGGATATATATATTGGCTTGTACAACCAGATGCTGTGGCAACAGTTACACTGGCCGTGGTTATAGGTGTTGTAATAGTATAGATATGGCTTACATCAGGAACAGTTGTATTTGCAACAGGTGAGCCATCACCAAAATTCCAGGTAAAATTAACCGGCGGGTCACCCTGCGGCGGATCTGGAATAACATTAAGAACAATGGTGGCAGGGATACAACCTCCGGGGGGATCTATACCAGCGTCTGTAATTGAAAACCTCTCCACTTTTACAGTATCGGTGGCTATTGATGAACAACCTGCGAGGGTTATCCCTTTAACAGTAACCACAAAACTATTATAAGAACTAAAAAGGTGGCTTGCCGCATTTGTGCTGGTTATAAGAACAGGGCTGCCATCACCAAAATTCCATTCAAAGCTGGAAATAAAGGGGCTTCCCGAAGCCGTAAAGTTGACAATACCCGGTTGGCAAAGATTATTTCTATCAGCCGAGATCGAAATAAACGGTGTAGGGTTGATTGTAATCGGTTTAGTAGTAGAAATAGCAACATCAGCATAAATGGCTATAAGAGTAACAAAATAAGTGCCCGGGTTAGAATAAGTGGTAGATGCAATGGATTGATTTGCTGATACGCCATTTCCAAATCTCCAGATAAAGCCGTCTGGTGCACCTGTACAATTTTGAGTAAACGTAACAAGTTGCGGATTACAATACAGGTTATTTGAAGTGGAAAAAGTAAAATCAACTGTCTGTCCGTAGGTGAAAAAGGGCAATAAAATAATTAGTTTACTTATAAACTTTCTGCCCTTGTCCATGTACTAAGAATGTGGTTTTGATCGTCAGCTTAAAAATAATATCATAGGAAACAGGTAAACCATTAGGCTCAAACTTAATGCCATCAATTAAATCAATGAAGGAATTTATCAGATAAAGTTAGTATATCATTCTCAAGAATGACGAAAAGCGATAGGATGGTTATTTCTTAATTCCATATACACTTTCTGACGGATTGTAACCTTTCTTTTCCCCCGTCGTTTCAGGGTTAATGGTGTTAAAAAAAATTAAATAATGTTGCCACTTGTTTGTCATACGAAAATAGTCGTATATTCGGGTCATAAATCTGAATTTTATGTCTGCTGTAAAAATGATAAAGCCTACTGAGAGTGAACTGGAAATACTGCAAATCCTTTGGAAAAAAGGGCTTGCTACGGTGCGGGAAGTACATGAAGAACTGGCCCAGACAAAGGATGTTGGCTACACCACTACCCTGAAACTCATGCAGATCATGAATGAAAAAGGAATTGTAAAAAGAGACGATTCCATGAGAACCCATGTGTACCAGGCTGCTGTGAATAAGGAAAAAACACAAAAGCATTTGCTGAGTAAAATAATTGACAATTTATTTGGCGGCTCTCCCACTCAACTGGTAATCCAGGCATTGGGTGATGAAAGCCATAAAACAAGTCCTGAAGAACTGGAAAAGATTCAGGCATTACTTGATAGTCTTAAAAAGTAAGTATGATCGGCCAGGCCAACTTTCTGCAATCCCTGGGATGGGCTGTTTTAAACAGCTTGTGGCAACTGGCATTGCTTTGGGTTATTTACCAGATAATCAATGGAGCTTTCAGGACTGCAAAATCGTCATTCAGAAGTTCTCTTGCTTCTTCGCTTTTAATAAGTGGCTTCGCCTGGTTTCTCTATACTTTTTTTTCAGTCTATAGCATCAATTCACCAGGTACTGTTATTTCCTCAGCATTAATCGGTACAGAGGGCAATCAGCAGTTAAACGACTGGCTGCACCAATCCCTGCCGATTGCTTCAGTTCTGTATCTTGTTTTATTGGTTTTACCATTGCTGCATTTTATCAGAAATTATCGCTATGTACAGGTGATCAGGAAGTTTGGGCTTACTAAAATAAATGCAAACTGGCGGATGTTTGTGACCAACGTATCAGCCAGGATGGGCATTAGTAAAAAAGTGAGCATTTGGGTTTCCGAGTTTGTCTCCTCACCTGTCACTGTTGGTTTTTTGAAACCGGTAATATTAGTTCCATTGGCGGCAATCAATCACCTGACTCCGCAACAACTCGAAGCTGTTTTGCTGCATGAACTGGGACATATCAAACGTTATGACTACCTGGTCAATCTTATCATCAACTTTATACAAAGCATTCTTTATTTCAATCCATTTGTAAAGGCATTTGTCAGAATTGTGGAAAGAGAAAGAGAGAAAAGCTGTGATGAAATGGTGTTGCAGTTTCAATATGATTCTCATGACTATGCAACCGCCTTGCTGGCACTGGAAAAGAATAGTCTTGATAGCAAACCATTGGCTGTTGCAGCATCAGGGAAAAAGAACGATTTACTGCACCGTGTTGAAATTATCATGGGAGTACAAAAAAAGTCAGCACTCTCCTTCAACAAACTTGCAGGATTAATGGCAGGATTACTTTGTGTTATTGCCCTGAATGCCTTTTTGCTATTCAGCAAGCCCGGTAATGACAACAGAGCTGCCTCGCTGGCTGAATGGTCTCCTTCGTTTAGTTTTAGTGAAGCAGAAAGCAATACCTTTAACAACACAGCTGAAACTATTGAACTATCATCAGGAATAATTAATCGTCCGGAACAGAAACAGCCTGAAGTAATAAGTACTGTCCCTTCACTTGCCGGTTTTATTTCATCCGCTGTAAATAACCCGGAGATCATCAATGTGAATTATGACCCGGTGGAGATTCCTGAATTAAAGAAATACCAGGAAGAACAGGTTGTAAAAGCTATGGAGGCTTCGAAAAAAGTATTGGAAAGTGTGCAATGGAAGTTTGTAGAGAAAAGCATTGCTGATGTGTTCAGTATGCAGGAAAAAGAAGAGTTAAAAGCCTCTTATGAAAAGCAGCTTGAAAAAATGGACTGGAACAAATGGGAAAACAAATTGAAGCTTGCTTACAATAAAATTGACTGGGATAAAATAAATACAGAGTTGGCAGTAGCTGTTAACCAGATTCGAATTGATAGTATCCAGATGGTTTATAGCAAAGCTATCAGTAAACTGGATGTTGTGACAAAAGAGCTTTGCAGGAAGGATATGCAGGGTATTCCCGATACCGATATTACCTTAAAGGAAATTGAACGGAAGAAAGCTGACGTTCAAAGGGCTTTGAATGAACTAAAGGCTAACAGGAATAAGAAGATAGTCCACCTGTAATTCAAAAAGTATTAGAAAAAGCAACTAAGGTAGTTCGTAAAAAAGCTTACCAGCAGCGGGGACATTTCTCACTATACTTATTACCAAAGATGAAGCCCACCATTATTTCGTGTGTGCCCCGGCTAACTGTATTCAGCGCCGTGGTCGTAATATCATAAGCATAACCGACATTTATTGCATTACTGACATTAATACCTGCCATGCCTGCATATCCATCTTCGTAGCGATAGCTGCCTCCCAGCCAGAACAGGTCACGGTACTGAACTTTCAGGTTAGCCTCCGGCTGAAAATTATTTTTTGAAGAACCCTCCACATATTTCAACATTGCTGAAGGAATAATATTGACATCTTCTCCTGCCATAAACCGATAGCCTGCGGTTAAGAACAAATGTGGTATCAGCCTTCCTTTTGTAATGAAAGTTGCATCGTCTGTAAAAGAAAGCTTCTGCGGCACTATCTGCTGAGCAGAAAATCCTACGAAGAAATTTTTTGAATACAGCCACAACCCTACTCCGATATCGGGGCGTATGCGGTTCAGTTCTCCATTAATGGCCGCACCTGTCGCCGGATCATAAGGGTCGCCGGTACCGCTGAAATCCTGCTTTGACTTATCTATAGTAACATTCGTTATCCCGGCAGAAAATCCGCCTGCAAGGTTCATTGTAGGGCTTAATCCCAAATGATAAGCATAGGTGGCGTAAGCTGTAAAACGGTTGAAACTTCCTGTCCTGTCATTGATCATTGTAAATCCAATACCATGATGTGGCTCTGCGGCAGTATAATTCTCCCAATAATACCGCCCACGAGGGTTTTGACCCGGTACTTCAAATGAAGTGGATGATGTTCTGTAATCCCCCTTTCCAATTGGGGCCTGGATGGAAAAATAGGTTGTTTTGGGAGCACCTTTCAGCCCCACCCATTGGTCACGGGTGCTGATCTTTACATCTGTATAATTCTCAATACCGCTTAATGCGGGGTTCAGAATATAGTTGTTCAGAATATACTGTGTATAGTGTGGCCTTTGCTGGCCCATCACCTGCACATAAACAAACAACACCGGGATAAATAATAGTTTTCGTTTCATTGCTTAACGGATTACATCCACATAACCAGACATTGTCTTCCTGCCGTTTTTAGGGTTTACTATATAATAATACGTTCCGATTGGTACTGGTTGACCATTAACAGTTCCATCCCATGGCACGGCATAACCTACAGAACGGAATATCATCTGGCCATAACGGTTGAATATCTCCACAGTTCCTCCCGGGTATGTATCCAGGTATTTTATTTCCCATCTGTCATGCACACCATCACCATTCGGGCTGAAGATATTCGGTATTTCCGGTCCTTTCAGCACTTTGATAAACACCTGGTCGGATGATTTGCAATCACCTCTACCAGTTACAGTAAGTGTGTAAGTAATATCCTCCACTCCTTTAACGATCGGCTCCATCACAGTATTGCTTGTCAGGAAATACAGGTTAGGTGTCCACAAATAGGTAGGGTTAATTCCATTCGTAATGACCGGGTGCAGTGTATCACTGCCATCCTGCAAAATAAACAGGTCTGGTCCTGCATTTACGACCGGATATGGATTCACTGTAACAGGCCGTGTAGCGGTTGTGCTGCGACAACCGTGGCTGTTTGTAATAAACAACGACACTGTATATGAACCAGCAGTTGTATAAGTATAATTGAATGATGAACTGGTTCTTGTATTTCCATCTCCCATATTCCAGTTCCAGGTCGTAGCTGTTCCGTCTGCCGGGTCACTGTTATCCGTAAATGTGAAACTTTGACCAACACAAACATCGTTTTTATCTACAATGATTCTTCCTGTAGGTTCCGGGTGGATGGTATTCACCTGGATAGTTTTGGTGTTTACACAACCGGCACCACTCGTTATCTGCAGAGTCACAGTAAATGGCCCAACACTGTTGTAAATATGAGATGGACTTGAACTGGTAGAGGTGTTTAATGCCCCACTGCCCGGATCTCCAAAATTCCAGAGATAGGTAAAACTGCTTTGTGTACCATCCGGTATAGAAGAAGCTGAACTATTAAATGCAACCGTTGCTGATGGCAGGCATGAACTGGCCGGGAAACTGAAATCAGGTCTTGGTAATGGGTTTACAAATACAGGTACAGATCTTATTGTACTTCTGCAACCGTTACTGGTAGTAACATACAATGTTACATTATAAGTTCCCCATCCGCTAAATGTATGTGATGGGTTTTGCAAGGCTGAGGTATTAGCCGCACCACTAGCCGGGTCACCAAAATCCCATGTCCAGCCGGTGATGGTACCTGATGCTGTTGGAATAGTTGATGTAATGCTATTAAAACTTACCGGGCTGCCTTCGCAATTCAGTGTTGAATAAGTGAACTGGGCAGAGGCACTGTCTAATACAGTGATCGTTTTTGATAATGTATCCACACAGCCACCAGCGGTTGATGTAAATGTGTACTTGATGGTGTAAGTACCAGGGCCTACTAAAGCCGGGTTAAACAGGCCTCCCGCAGTAACCCCTGGTCCGCTAAACACACCTGAACCGGGCACACCTCCTATTTCACTGGCGATTGAAGGGGGTATCTGGTAGGGAACTGCGTCCAAACAGATATCCGGCATATTATTGAACTGAACTTTGGGGGCCGCATTTACTACAATAGTTTTAATTCTGTCATTAACACAAGTAGCTCCTGAGTAAGCCCTGTATCGTATATCAAACGACCTCGTCAGCGGTGCCTGGAAGTTTGGATATAAATGCCTGTATATTTCACCGGGTGTTGGGAAATCATCCGTCTGGAATACGCCGGGGAAGTTTACATTGTCCCAATATATTTCCACTTTGGTCACACTACCGAAATTTACTGTAGATGCATCTTGTATGGAAATAGAGTCGTTTGCACACATAGTGGCAGGACTCAACGCATTGAAATTAGCAACAGGAATATCGCCATTCACAGTAAAGGATGAAGCTCTTGTGGCGACACAGCCATTGTTTGTGGTAACAGTAAGTGTAACAGTATAATTACCAACAGCAGTATATGAATGCTGAGGATGCTGCAAAGTTGAGGTGTTAGCCGCACCACTACCCGGGTCACCAAAATCCCAGAGCCATGATGCGATACTGCCACTGGCAACATCTGATGTATCGTTAAACTGTGCGTAGGTATCGCTCAGGCAAACTTCTGGCAAAATAAAGCCGGGGTCTGGTTGCGGATGAACTGTAACAGATCTGCTGAGTACCGGGTTACTTACACAACCTTTATCAGTAGTTACTGACAGGGTAACTGTATAGGTGCCTGCTGCAGCATAGGTATGTGTCGGGTTTTGTAAGATAGATGTATTTAAATCTCCAAAATTCCAGGCCCAGGTTGTCAGCACACCCGAGTTAGGTGTAGACAGGTCTGTAAAGTTCAGTGTTTTTGTTTCGCAGGAAGGGGTGGTAACATTAAAATCCGGAACAGGCAACGCATTAACAATGACAGTACCCGTTGCTGTTTTTTGTACACAGGTACCGGTTGTGGTCACTGTGTAATTGAATGTACCGGATGCGGTTGGTGTGCCGGTAATAGTAAAGACTCCACCGCTGAATGAACCTGTAACACCTGCAGGTAAACCGCTAACTGTTCCGCCGGTTCCGCCACCACTGATTGAATAAGTAATATTAGTTATAGCTGAATTAATACAAAGTTCCTGGGCATTGGTACTTGCCGCTGAAGTAAGGCTGATAGCTGCATCCGGGTTAACCGTAATAGTTCCCGATGCATTTGTCTGCAGGCAAGTCCCTGTGGTATTCACCGTATAGTTATAAGTACCTGTAACGGTAGGTGTGCCGGTGATGGTAAATACTCCTCCGCTGTAAGTACCTGTTACTCCCGGAGGAAGGCCCGTAACAGTTCCTCCTGTTCCGCCACCACCGATTGCATAAGTGATATCAATGATAGCGACATTTTCACAAACAATCTGGTTGGCCGTGCCAGCCGGAGATGAGAGTGATAAAGTAGCGTCTGGATTAACTGTTATCGTACCTGTAGCTGATGCCTGCAGACAGGTACCCGTTGTATTAACCGTATAGTTGTATGTTCCGGTTGCTGTTGGGGAGCCGGTTATTGTGAAAACTCCGCCGCTGTAAGTTCCGTTAACACCGGGTGGTAATCCTGAAACAGTACCTCCCGTTCCGCCACCCGTAATGGAATAAGAAATTGAAGTGACAGGTGTATTGATACAAAGCGACTGAGTATTATTAGCTGATGTAAGGGAGATTGCAGCATCCGGATTAACCGTTATAGTGCCTGTTAATGAATTAGGCAGGCAAAGCCCTGTTGCTGTTACAGTATAATTATATGTTCCCGGAGTGGTCGGTATGCCGCTGATGGTAAATGTACCCGCATTATATACTCCGGTAACTCCTGCCGGAAGGCCAGATGCCGTAGCATTATTTCCTCCTCCGCTGATCGCATAATCTATATTACCGATTGCTATGTTTTGGCACACAGACTGATTATTTGAACCAGCCGCAAGTGCCAGGCCGGTATTCTGATTTACAATAACGTCAACATAAGTATTTGTATAAGGGGTAACACAAAGAGTGGATCCGGTATTTTTCACACTATCAAGATAGTACCTGTATGTGCCGGCTACCCCTGTTGGAACAGGTATTGAAATGGTATTGGTTGGCGATGGTAAATGTATAGCCGGACCTGCATTAATATGATAACTGAAGGTATAAGGAGCTGTACCATCAGTAGCAGTAAAAGTGATACTCGGCTCTGGGTCATTAACACAAACAGTAGTAGCTCCGCTAATAGCAGCAGTAGGGATTGGTACTACTACTACCTGCTTTACTATTTGAGCACTGATACAACCCGGCGTTGTGATAGTGGAGAAAGTTACATCATAAGTACCCGGCCCGCTAAAAATATGAGTTGGGTTTTGTAAAGTGGAAGTATTGGCAGCACCGCTAGCAGGATCGCCAAAATCCCAGTTCCAGATATAACTTGGCCTCGGTGTTTCTGTGTTATCTGTAAACTGAACCGCTTCAGCAACACAGCCTGAGTTTACGATTAGGAAATCAGCAATTGGCGGATCATACACATTTAAATCAAAATCAATTTCCTGTTCGCTGCCACATCCGTCTGTGTTAGGTTTGTATACAGTCATATTAACAGGGAAAGTTCCGCTTGTATTAAATGTATAAAGAGTTGGCAAAGAGTACCAATAAAGCGTAACACTGTTAACAACAGTTGTGGAATCTGGTCCTCCAACCCCAGGTGTGCAGGTCGAATATTGTGTAAGTACATTGCTGGGTACAGGTGGACCAGGTAGTTGGGTTAAATCCCAAAGTATTGAATCTGCGCAATATGGTAGTGATACTTTAAACCGGAAAGGCGATCCTTTACATACAGAAGGAGTAGGTTCAATACCATACTGTGTTGCTACACCAATTTGCTGATAAAGGTCTTTTACGTTTGTACCTGCCGAATAAGCATAAGATTCGAAATTTGCACTAAATCCGTATGCTATAGCATTATACCCACTATCTGCAACAAGCCTGTAAGAACCAGCTGCTCCTAATAATTGCTGCAGGTATGAATAACCAGGTAAAGGTGCAAAAGCCTGCCATGTGCCGGTTGGCGGGTTTAATGGTCCTCCGTTAAAAGATATTCTAAAGCTGGGAACTGCTACAGTCTTAATGAGAATATTTACCCATTGTCTCGTAATAGCCTGTTGTGATGAGGAAAAGATAGTAATATCACTGATGTTTTGCTCTATGGGATTCAAAAGAACCATGTCCGGATCTCCAAATCCACTGCCGCTGCAGTTCTGCCTGCTGGCATATTGTATCACTGCTACAGGCTTATCAGCAGTGATGCTTGTTGGTGCATTCAATACAACCGGTGTATTATTAAATGTTGCAGGGTAAATTTGTCCTGCATTAAGTGTAGCCACCAGCGAACCATTGAAATAAACATTTGTATTATCCTCGGATGCCAATACCCTGTATGGGTTTCCATTGGGATAATCTCCAAATGGAATAAAACCAAAATTCTTTCCCCATGTGCTTATAGGGTACTGTTGCTGAAAAAGAGGGTCATATGAGTTACCAGTTACACAAGAGTTTGTGCCAAATGTCAAGTTAGAACTTCCTGAAAATACAGCTATAGGTAAACAACCACCTGTTGGGGATGCAATAGATTCAATCAGTGAGCCTGTTAAGTCCTGATCGGCCTGATATTGATACATATCCCCTATTAAGGGCAATGAGATTATAAAAGATGCCCCTACTGTTCCATTGGTTCGGGGCGTAATTCTTACCTGTGTATTAGGTTTTGTGGCGATTATCTGAAATTGGGATTTGGCCAAATATGTACCGCTGTTTGAGCCTGTCTGAGTAAAACTTGTGGCATAATAATTTCTTCCCAAAACGTTTGTTGGTAATAATAAAGTAGCAGCACTTCTGGCAGCACCCCATTGCTGGGCATAAGCAACTACGGCTGGTTTGCCAGGGTCTGTTTTAATTCTGATAGATTTTTGAATGACTATACCAGATTCTGCATTGCTTATATGACCAGTGGCATGTGGTATTTGGATTTCTTGTAAACCGTTCGCCGGTATATTAAAAGGTGCAGAAAAGGCTCCATTTGTCATGGTTACCGTACCACTACTTGCCCGATCAGAAGTTATCCAAATGCTCAATGTTGCAAGATTATTTCCACTTGGGACATGCTGAGGAAAACAGAGCCAGAATTCTTTGCCCTTATTAGAAAAGTCCTGGGCAGTCGATTTACTGCCAAAAAGCATGGTAAGTACAAGGGTACTTAAAAGGTAAAATTTTCTCATTTAGCCAATGTCCTGATGTGTGAAGAAAGTGGTGACGAATTTAGTAAAAACAAATGGCAAACCCCAAGGATTTACCATGAATCTGGATAATTGGTGAACAGCCCTGCCAGTTCGTAGATGTACTATTCTGAGAGGGTTATGGCATTTTCCTGCCATCATGAAAACTCTGCTAAACTTAGTTTACGAAGATTAAAATCTCGTTATGCTATAGAAATGGCTACGATATATCACTTCCCACAGCCCGTTTAGAATTAATAAAAAGTCAATAACACATTAAAATTAACACATATAATTTGTTTTGACACAGTGTTTTATGAATAGTTCTTTGAAATTCGAGAAATGAATTAAAGTAAAATTTGAGCTAAATATTTACAAAATGATAGCAGTTTGTATATCTGTATATCTCAATAATTGTTGTAATTTGAGTTCAAATCGGTTTATTATGACTACTCCTGCTACTTGTTGGAAATACACTCTTTTACTTATTCAAGACCCCATTGACCACGGTTATACTGCATTTTTTGCAGAGTTCCCGAATATTATAGCCGAGGGAGATACTAAAGAGGAAGCCAGAAAAAAGCTTTTTTTAGTGGCAGATGAAGTGTTTGAATTAAAAAGGAAAAACTCTCTAAATGACAACCTCCTAAAGAACGATGATTACAAGGTGACTATTGAACACTACAACGCCGAATTAGCTTCCGCATGACCCGGAAAGAGTTTTACGATTATTTGATTTATGACATGAAGTGTCAGCAGTTCCCTCCCAACGAATTCGGGATGGCAAATGCGATAGGGTTTAAAAACGAAAAAACACAAAAGGAGGCATATCTTGACACCCCAATTGACAACCGCAGAATGAGGGACTTTACCATTGGCCAAATATGTTTTCAGTTAGGAGTAGAACCCCCGCCGGGGCTTGAGCATATAAAAAAAGTAGTTGACCAAGTAGCTAATACCGATTTCTCAAGATTCCCTCCCAAACCAAAAGGGGTAAAACATAATCCACCATCACTTAATTAAATTTCAAAGAGCTATTTCTTGCTGGCCTTTTTCTTTTTAGGCAATGGTGTATTAAGAGCCTTTTTGAGTGCTTGTTCAAAGGTGAGGTTTAATTTAACTGGCTCATATTTCTTTTTTGATTTTCCCATAAAATAATTTAACGATATTTCAAATCCTTTGGGTGTCTTTTTACTATCGCCTTATTCTTCCATTTTGGCATATTAATAATATCATAAATAAGGTTTTCATCCTCGCATAAACCAATCATCCTATTCGATAAGAATATTAATGGTATAAGCGATGGGTCACTACTTCCGGATTCCTTACATCGTAAATCCTTCCATTTAAAAAACTTTTTTTGAAAATTACTGATTTCATCTTTAGTTTTTTTTAAAATTCTATCTTCTTTCATCATTTTGTCGTAAATGGAACAGATTGAACGACTTTTTGCACAATGCTGATTTCCCCCGAAATAATCATTAATCAATTTTTGACATACAACCAAATGAGCATTTTGTAATTTGTCTGATAAATCATTGCTCCAAAGCCAATCTGATAAATCTGAATAGTCTTTATCAGGGGGGGTAGCAAATTTATTCGCTACTTGTGCATCAATAAAAATGTCGTTCATTTTATTCTGCATTTAAAGCAATATCCCTTATATCCATTAGGTAAGTATCAAAGAAACTTTGTGGTGCGTTCTCTATACTACCCCGCTTAGTAAAATTTAATTTGTGGACGGTAGTATCGTCTCCCTGGTTTTCTAAATAATAAACACTCAAATTCTCCTCTTTCAAAGTTCCGTTTACTATTGCTAATCGTATTCTATTGAGAAAATATTCACTATGTGTTTCAATGACATAATTTTTTTTCTTTTCGTCAATTTGTTTGACGATATAGTTTCCAAAATTTGCCTGAACATTCGGGTGCAAGTGTATTTCAGGCTCTGCAATAAACAAGGTTGAACCTTCTGGCAATTGTAAGTCTGCCACAATAATTGGTAGAAATTGATTAATCCCAAAGCCAACATCAAATATAGAAGTTTCAATACCGTTCTCCTTTGTTTTGACCAATACTTCATATCGGCCTCCGCCTATTTCTCGATTTGTTTTCAATGAATTTAACAGAGATAGTTCATCTCTTAAAATTCTAACCAAATCTTTAAACTCTTGGCTTTTATTCCTTTCCCATAGAATTATTTGGTCTAAATAACCATCTCCAAATTTATCTACTTTCAATCTATTCTTCGACTGTTCAAGATATGTTCTTTCCGGGTGAAGTCGAAATGAACTTATGACATTGATTACTCGACTGTACTCTTTCCAAATCAAGCCAATTAGGCCATCAATTGTATAATCTAAATTCATATTAGATTTTCTTTGAGCTTCTTTCCCCAAACTACCAATGTCTTTTATTTTAAAATTTCTTATTGATACTTTTTTGTAAGCAGTGGAAATATATTTTGTTCTTTTTGCAAGTTCTTTTTGAAATTTTTCCTTATTTGTGCTTCTAAGAGATGAATTTTTAAAAGACTTTATCCATCTACTCATAATTTCTTTTTCCTTTTGTTCGTCATATTCAGGGTCTTTTAAAGGGTCGTAAGAGAAGTTAAGCAAATAGTCGTTATTGTTTTTAATAATACTTAGGTATAAGTGTTCAGATTTAAGTATGATAGATTTAACTTCTGGCAATGAGTTTTTTTTATCATTTTTCCAGATTGTTTCAAATGTATAATCTGGCTTCATGTTTTTATGCTTAAATGTGTAGCCCAAACAAATATCCTTCAGATTGTGTTTGTTTGATATTTCCTTAAAATCTCCCATGTCTGATATACTCCCCATTGGGAGAAAAACTAAAGGGAAACTCGCCTGATTGTACAGCACCTAATATTGCGTGGAGGACAGAACTTTTGCCACTGCTATTCCCTCCGGTAAAAATCGTTAACTTATTAAAATCAAATGTTTTTTCAGTAGCGAAGCATTTGAAATTTTTAATTTTTAGCTTTTTGAGCTTTATACTCATGCTTATATTTTTATACATAAATGTATTGTATTTTGGCAATCATTAAAAATGGGGTTTAGTGAAATATTATTTCTTGATAAGTTGGGAGTATTTTAGTCTTCCCTCCACATTTGAAATAGCAAAGCGGAACCGTTCAGTATCTGTGATTTTGCGAAAATTGTATCGAAAGGCTGTTTCGGAGCAATAGCGGTGCAAATGTTTTGGAGTTATGCTATGATATGTACCGTAAATAGTCCGCTTGAATATTGAAAAGAAACCCTCAACGGAATTGGTGTAGGCATCTCCTCTTTTATATTCTTTTATGGAATGGTTTACAGCTTCGTGTCTGGCAAATTCATCGCTTAGCCCCATGTATCCTAAATGGGCATCGGTCATTAGTACAGCATCCGGGGAAACGTTTTTACGGACTACTTCTTTAAGGGTCTTGTTGCCTATGACTTTCAATATAGCCTTGCCATCCCTTTCTAATAGCCCCATAACAGCCGTTTTGTTATCAATTCCACTTTCCTGCCATTTCTTACGTCTTGCCCGGTTCATGTTATCGAATTTGCCCCCAACGTAAGTTTCATCTACTTCAACGATGTTCTCCAGTTTGGGCGGTTTTGGGTCATTCATTATTAGCCTTACCCTGTGATTGATAAACCAAGCCGTTTTCTGCGTAACTCCTAAATCCCTTGCTAATTGGTGTGAGGATATTCCCTTCTTGTGTCCAGTCAGCAAATAGATAGCCGCCAGCCAAGTTGATAGTTTAACTTTTGAGTTTTCAAAGATTGTCCCAACCGTCACCGAGAAATCCTTTTTGCATGACTTGTTGCTGCACCGATACCCTTTCTTATCCTTAAACCTGTAAGGCTTTGGAGAACTGCAATGAGGGCAGAACGGTTCCCCGCCCCAACGCATCTGTTCCATGTACTCCCGGCAGACTTGTTCGTCTGACAGGTGGAGCATCAGTTCTTTCAAGTTTTTAAATTGCAGTAGTTGTGTCATTTCATTTTTATTAAAGTCCTTAGCAAAAAGGATGGAGTGTTAATGCAGGATTTTGCAAGAGGTAACCCGGAATGGGAATAAGTAACCAATTTTTGTAGTCATGCGGTTTTCTGCTTGTGGGAAGTAGTGATTCGTAGCCATAGAAATGACTGCCTTTCAATTCGCATATTTTATTATACATCTTTTCATCTGAGACGAAATGAATAATAAAGACTCTTATAATTTGAATATCAATGAATAAATTTGTTCTGGTTCAGTTTGTTTAATCATCAGATTTATTTGCATAAATAATCATTTGCGTTTGCAAAAAATTTGGATATTAATTTATCGATAAATCTTATAAACAACTGATTATTAAATTTTTATATCAAATACTATAACCTTAAAAATTCGCCTTAAATGAGAATACCGGAATCGAGCATGATGCTAATCTTCTTAGTGACAAAAACCCGGCTGGCCATGGGTTTTGAGGCCAGGCATTTAGCATGAAGGCCTTCCTCACCCCCTCCCTTTTCTGTTGTTCTTTGTCTCTGCTTTTTCTGTCCTGCGGGCAGATAAAAGAACCAGATTTCAGAAGCATAGAAAATGTCAGGGTCAGCAAGTTTGGGCTGAATAACTCCTCCCTCACCCTCGACCTCCATTACTTCAATCCCAATAATTTCCGGCTGAAACTGAAACATGCAGAAGGCGATGCCTGGATAGAAAATAGCTACATCGGGCATTTTACAATTGATACACTGGTGCAGGTGCCGGCACAGGGAGATTTTGTTCTGCCCGTAAAATTGCGGGTGGATATGAGTAAAGTGCTGAAAAACTCGTTAGTGGCATTCCTGGCCAAAGAAGCAACCATAAAAGTGGAAGGCAGGGCCCGGGTGGGAAAAGGACCGGTATTTATCAACTACCCGATCCGGTATGAGGGTAAACAAGATTTAGATAGATTGACAAAGTAAGAAGGATAGAAACACTTACACTATTGTGCAAATAATTTACTGAGCTGGCGCTGACGGGGTCTTTGGTTTTGGGTGCCCTCCCCCGTCTTCAAACTTTTTGCAAGTTTTGGGCAGCCTGTTGTAGGCATCTTCTGCGGCAGGCACATCATCTGCATCGTATCCGCAATTAGCAATATAGGCCTTGATCTCTTCGATATTGATCCTGTCGGTCAGGTATTTTACCTTGGTCTGACCTTTACGGTAATTGACATTGATCTCAAGGATGCCATCATAATACTTCACATAATCTTCGATCCTTTTTTTGCAATTCTCACACTGTGCATTGGGTGTTTTGATGGTGTCTGTCCTCACAGCTTTTACCTGAGAAAAACCGGCCATTGACAAACCAATCGTTGCAACTGCAGCCAAAAGTATTTTCTTCATACAATAGAGTATAATTAAAACTAAAATTACGAAACCCTGTTCCAGTTAGCCGGATCATCCCGCCACTTTAACAAAACATCCTGCTGACTGGCCGAAACAATTCCTTTCTGAATAGCCGATTCAATTAATGTTAGATAGTCTGTTAGCGAATAATACGTCAATGATGCTTTACTGAACGCTTCGGTTGCAACCGCAAAGCCATATGTAAATATGGATACCATGCCAGCTACTTGCAACCCCTGTTCCTTCAGAACATCTACCACCTGCAAGCTACTTTTACCGGTTGAGACAAGGTCTTCGATCACCACCACCTTTTGTCCGCTTTCATAAAACCCTTCTATCTGGTTACCTAGTCCATGCTCCTTTGGCTTGGGACGAACGTATATGTAAGGCAATTTCAACTGGTCAGCCGCCATCGCACCCCAGGCAATACCCGCTGTAGCTACACCGGCCAGCAGTTCTGCATCAGGAAATTTCTCAAATATCACATTACACATCTCCGACTTGATGAAATCCCTGATAAAGGGAAAAGAAAGTACTTTACGATTGTCACAATAGATGGGGCTCTTCCATCCGCTGGCCCATGTAAAAGGCTGTTCGGGATTTAACTTTATGGCGTTAACCTGGAGTAGTTTTTCAGCTACGGCTTTGGCGTCTGTCATGTAGTAAAGATAATTTGATAATGGGATAATGTGCTAATTTGCTGATGAAAGCATTCCTCACCATATTATGTACATTAAAATATATTTCAACGATAAGCCCCTTTTTCTTTGTGATGCTGTAGATGAAGTACTGCAGCCATTTATTCATCATGACGATGCCGTATTTATAGATGAATTAAATACTCACACCGTCAAATCTATGATACATGAAATGGAGTTGGAGAAAATTCATGCCGGTGTTTTCTACCACCCTGACCTGGAAGAACTGAAGAAAGCTTTCTATAAAAAGTTTACCATTGTATTGGCAGCCGGCGGATTAGTGTTGAATGAAAAGAAACAAATACTCATGATTCACCGCCGTGGGAAATGGGACCTTCCAAAAGGGAAACTAGACAAGGGAGAAAAGCTGGAGGACTGCGCCGTAAGAGAAGTGGAAGAAGAAACAGGCCTCCAAAAAGTAAAACTATTATCACCCCTGTTAATCACCTGGCACACTTATCATGAAGGGGCAAGGTTCATCCTGAAAGAATCACATTGGTACAACATGAAAGTTAATGGTGCACAAAAACTGGTACCGCAAACAGAAGAGGATATTCATGCCATAAAATGGGTAACCCCTGAAGTAGCTGAAAAACTCTTTCCCGAATGCTTCCCTTCTGTGGTTGATGTAATTAAAACATTTATGAAGTAAGAACAGGTGCTACAGTGACCGGAGTGTTGTAAAATCCCTCTTCTCAATTATTGCAACCGTCAGGCGGCTTACACAAACCATCTTGTCATTTTCATTGTAGATTTTTATATCCCATACATGGGTGGCTTTCCCCAGGTGCAGCGGAGTGGCAACAGCAGTTACAAAACCACTGGTGGCACTGTGCACATGATTGGCATTTATCTCCAAACCCACACATTGAAAACGGGCAGGATCAATTACCATTGCTGATGCCACACTGCCAATACTTTCAGCCAGCACACAAGATGCACCACCATGCAGTAAGCCATAAGGCTGTTTGGTCCGGTGATCAACCGGCATTTTAGCTTTCAGGAAATTGTCACCTATTTCCACCCATTCAATGCCAAGATATTCATCCATAGTGCCCTTTCCCGTTTGTCCAAACTGCTCAATAGACAAACTCTTATTAAACCAAATACTCATTATTTCTATTTTGGAAGTGACTTATAAACAACTTCAGGAAGGAAATGACTTGCATCGCCATGGTTCCTGATGATATCCCTCACAATGGTGGAAGCTACAGATGTATATTTTGGTTCGCCGGTCAGGAAGACAGTTTCAATTCCCCTGTCCAATGTCCGGTTGGCATCTGCGATCGTTTTTTCATATTCAAAATCGCTGACATAACGGATACCACGCAGAATAAAATGAGCCCCGATCTTTTTACAAAAATCAATAGTCAGTCCTTCGTAAACAGCCCCTTCTACTCTCTCCTCATCTTTATAAATCTCTTTGATCCATTCAAGCCTTTGTTCGTCGGAAAACATAGGGGCCTTTGAAGTATTCAAACCAATGCCTACAACGATCTTATCAAACAGCGGCAATGCCCTGTTGATAATATCCACATGACCCAGCGTTACAGGGTCAAATGTTCCGGGGAAAAGACAAATTCTTGGCATGCTTAGTTATTTCGTGTTGCTAAAAGATAGAGTACTGCCATCCTCACCGCCACACCATTCTCCACCTGCTGCAAGATAATGGATTGTTTAGAGTCAGCTACATCACTATCAAGTTCCACTCCCCTGTTGATCGGGCCGGGATGCATAATGACAATCTCCTTATGCAGGCTGTCCAGCAGGTTTCTGTTAATGCCATATGCAAGGCTGTATTCCCTGAGCGAAGAAAATAATACCTGGTTCTGTCTCTCCAATTGTATACGCAGCACATTCGCCACATCACACCACTCCAGTGTTTCTTTCAGGTTGTAGTTAACATTCACACCCAGTGCTTCACTGATGTATTTAGGAATTAAAGTGGGCGGGCCGCAGACAGTTACATCAGCCCCCATTTTTTTCAATAAGTAAATATTACTCTGTGCCACCCGGCTGTGCATAATGTCACCGATGATGGCTACTTTTCGTCCTTCCAATCCTCCCGTTCTTTCTTTGATGGAAAAAGCATCCAGCAATCCCTGTGTGGGATGCTCATTAATACCATCACCTGCATTGATGATAGCCGCAGGAATATGTTGCGCAAGAAAATGAGGAGCGCCGCTGGCACTGTGCCGCATTACCACCATATCCACTTTCATGGATAAAATATTATTCACGGTGTCCAGCAATGTTTCTCCTTTTGCAGCAGAAGAAGTTGAAGATGCAAAGTTGATCGTATCAGCACTTAATCTTTTTTCCGCCAGTTCAAAAGAGAATCTTGTCCGGGTGGAATTCTCATAAAAAAGATTTACGATCGTCACGTCTCTTAGTGATGGAACTTTTTTGACGGGTCGTTGTAAAACTTCTTTGAATTGCTCTGCAGTGGAAAGAATAAGTGAAATATCGTCTTTGGTGAGATTTTTAATGCCGAGCAGATGTCGAGTGGATAGTTGCATTAAAGGTCGAAGTTATAGGAAATTATCCAGTAATCAGCACTACTTCTTTATTGACCAGTTTCACCTTATCCGCCCTGTTTGTTTCCACTGTTTTGCCCACATAATCTGCCTGTATGGGAAACTGGCGGTGTTCCTTCCGGTCGATCAAAACACACAGCTCTACTTTCGCAGGACGGCCATAGTCCAGCAATACATCCAAAGCTGCTTTGATGGTGCGGCCTGTGAACAGCACATCATCTATCAGCACCACCGTCTTATTTTCGATAGCAAAGGGAATATTCATCGTATCAGGAGTAAGTATCTCTTTACGGATGTCATCCCGGTAAAAGGTAATATCCAACTGGCCATATTGAACCTGTTGAGCCGGGTTAATTTCCTGTATTGCAGAAACAATATCATTGCCGACCACCACACCACCCTGCTGAATGCCGACAAATACCACATCATTCAAATCCCCATGGGCATTATTCAATCCTGCGGCTAATTGTTTTACTGTTTCAGAAAGTTGTTGCGATGAGAGAAGAACCTGCATAACCGGAATTTGATGTGAAAATATGCTCTAATGATCTTGCCTGTTTCTTAATGCAATATAATCCTTTGATGAAATTATTTTTCCTTCATTTGGAAAGACCACTGAAAATGGGCCTTTTTCTATACGTTCGGCAAAGAAATTTACATTCCATCGCTGATCATATACTTCCAGAACGAGTCCGGGCAAACCATAAAAACCAACCGGGCCATATGGTTCTGGTATCTCCGGTGTAAACCATACCAATGTGGAGTCATTTTTTTCATCTATTGTAAGAGCTGGCTTGCACTTATACCCAAGTACCAGTTTCGTATCATCCCAGAATATCCAATTAAACTTCTTTGATGTATCAGCAATCAGGTACTTATCTTTTTTTGAAGGCCAATTAACTTCGCTGTATACCATATTGCTATTTTTATTGTATAGCATAGCATGGTGCATCAATTTTTCACCATATAACTTCGCCTTTTTCAAAGGATCACTACCTGTTATGTAATAAGAAAAGCAAAGCGAATCGGCAAAAACTATTTTATGCCCCATTGAAGGAAGCCTTTTTCTTTCTCCGTTGAAAGTAATGGACGAGTACATATCACCCCTCTTATATATAACCTGGTAGCCTTGTTGAGCAATTCCCTGCAAGGCGATGGTGAGGAGTAAAATAATAAAACGGAATTTCATGGTTTTATTTTTCCCCTAAAAACGGATACCCATAATCCACCGGCGGATTAAATGTTTCCTTAATTGTTCTGGCACTTAGCCAGCGGTATAAATTTAAAATAGAACCAGCCTTATCATTAGTACCACTTGCCCTTGCACCACCAAATGGTTGCTGGCCCACTACGGCACCGGTTGGCTTATCGTTGATGTAAAAATTACCAGCTGCATTGCGGAGTTTATTTGTAGCTAATTCAACAGCAGCCCTGTCCCGGGAAATAATAGAACCTGTTAATGCATAAGGCGAAGTTGTATCAACCAGCTCCAGTGTTTTTTCAAAACTGTTGGCCGGGTAAATGTAAATAGTCAATACCGGCCCGAATATTTCCTCACACATCGTTACATACTTCGGATTCTTTGCTTCGATTACTGTGGGCTGTACAAACCAGCCTTCTTTGCTGTCACATTTCCCTCCCACCCAAATTTCTGCCTTTGGGTCTTTCTTCGCATTATCAATATAGCGTTTGATGCTGTTAAAACTTTTTTCATCAATTACTGCATTCACAAAGTTGGTAAAATCTTCCACTGTTCCCATTTTAAAACTCTTTACCCCGGCAATCAATTTCTTCTTTACTTCTTCTGCAATGTTAGAGGGAATGTAGGCCCTGGATGCTGCCGAACATTTCTGTCCCTGGAATTCAAAAGCACCACGCAGCAATGCAGCAACAACCACATCCGGGTCAGCACTTTTATGTGCAAGCACAAAATCTTTACCGCCTGTCTCTCCCACTATTCTTGGATATGATTTATAATTGGCCATGTTCCTGCCGATCGTTTCCCACATATTATTGAACACCCCTGTTGAACCGGTAAAATGCACCCCTGCAAAATCACGGTGATTGAAACATACTTTACCGATCGTGGGGCCATCAACATAGATCAGGTTGATAACTCCATCCGGCAAACCGGCTTCTTTTAAAATACGCATTGTCATTTGTGCAGCATACACTTGTGTGTTCGCCGGTTTCCAAACCACCACATTACCACACATAGCGGCAGATGTTGGCAGGTTGCCGCCGATAGCTGTAAAGTTGAAAGGAGTAACAGCCAGTACAAAACCTTCCAGCGGACGATACTCCATCCGGTTGTGCATACCCGGACTGCTGATGGGTTGCTGTTTATATATCTCAGAAAGGAAATGTACGTTGAATCGCAAAAAGTCAATTAGTTCGCATGCTGCATCTATTTCTGCCTGGAAAGCATTCTTACTTTGCCCGAGCATCGTTGTTCCATTAATGTATGGACGATATTTTGTAGCTAATAAATCAGCAGCTTTCAAAAATATACCTGCACGGTTTTCCCAACTGGTATTCGCCCAGTTTTCTTTAGCAGCTAGAGCCGCATCAATAGCCTGTACCACATGTTTTTCTTCACCTGCATGAAAATAACCGAGAGTATGCTTCGTCTCATGCGGCGGATGCAAGGCCACTTTTTTACCCGTCCTTACTTCTTTACTGCCGATATACATCGGTACATCTATCTCGCTGCTTTTTAATTCAGCCAGCACTTCTTTCAATCTTTTCTTTTCAGGTGAACCGGGAGCATAGCTCAGCACTGGTTCATTAACAGGCATGGGATAAGAAAAAGTTCCGATACTCATATCAAAAGTTTAAAGTTGAATTATCAAAAGTAAGCTCAAATTTTCAGGGTCTTACAAAGTCCCCCCTACGGGGGATTTAGGGGGCTGTTTCCTTCTCACTCATTAAATATGCCTTTATAAATCCATCCAGTTCCCCGTCCATCACAGGTCCTACATTTCCTACTTCATAATCAGTACGGTGATCTTTGATCATTTTATACGGATGAAACACATAGCTGCGTATCTGGCTTCCCCACTCTATTTTTTTCTTTTTGGCATTGCTGGCATCCTTCAGTGCATTTCTTTTCTGCAATTCCAGTTCATACAAACGGCTTTTCAGCATTTGCATAGCCAGTTCCCGGTTGCCAAGCTGGCTCCTGTCCTGCTGGCATACCACTACGATTCCTGTTGGAATATGCGTTAACTGAACTTTTGTTTCCACTTTGTTTACATTCTGTCCGCCGGCACCACCACTGCGTGATGTTTCCATTTTTACATCCGCAGGATTCACTTCAATATTGATGGTATCATCCACCAGCGGATAAGCATACACGGATACGAACGATGTATGCCGTCTTGCATTACTGTCAAACGGAGAAATCCGGACGAGGCGGTGCACCCCACTCTCTGCTTTTAAAAAACCATAAGCAAACGGGCCGTCAAATTGCAGCGTACAGGTTTTAATACCGGCGCCATCGCCCCATTGCCAGTCCATCTCGGTAACTTTCCAGCCCTGCTTCTCGCCATACATACGGTACATGCGGGCCAGCATCTCCGCCCAATCCTGGCTTTCGGTGCCACCGGCACCGGAGTTGATCTGCAGTACTGCAGGTAACTCATCTTCCGGCTCATTCAGCGTGGCTTTAAATTCTGCTTCATCTAAAAGCACAATAGCTTTTTCATACGCCTCCTTGGTTTCTTCTTCGGTGGCATCACCGGCTTTCCAGAACTCGAACAGCACGGCAAAATCCTCTACCGCCTGTCTCTGCAGTGTCATAGAGATTCACCCAATACTCATTCAGTTTAATGTTCTTGAGGATTTCAGTTGCCCGTTTGTTATCATCCCAAAAGCCCGGGCTTAGAGAAAGTTGTTTGTCTTCGGCTATCTTTTGTTGTCGGTTAGCGACGTCAAAGAAACCTCCTTATCCCGGCAATGCGGGACCGCATATCATGATAATTTTTCGATTGTCATGCGGCAAAGGTAGGAAAATGAGCAATATGAATTATTATAACCACAAATGGTTATTAAATAGCTTTATCAACTTATGAATTCGTACTTAAATAACTTTATAATATCAAAAATGAATATAGAGGAATTTAAAATAAACAAGCAACAGTGTAGAAAGTTGGTATCCAAAAACCCAGTTGTAGGAAATATAGCTACTCATTTAGGAGATATGTATTGTATTAGAGCCTTAATGACATTATTCCCGGAAATACATTGTTTAATACTCTACAAAGAAAACAATGAGTTTTCTAAATCGAAGTTACAAACCATGTTTACATATTTAGTTTCAGGGAAACGTCAAAAGAAAAGTGCATATTACTTCTTGCAAAAATATTTCTTTACCCCGATTCCCGATAAGCCTAACAATGGCTTTTGACTTAATAAAAAAAGAACAGAAAATTCCCAATGGTTTTTATAAAGAATCGGCATCAAATAGTTTTTTATATGCTTATTCAAAACTAAATCCTGATAAAGAATTCAAGCTGTTTTTAGCTAAAGAAATGGCTGGAGAGCAAGGCGCTACAAACGAATACAAAAATGACCTTGAAAACAAAGCAGGTTTTCCTCCTCCATCTAAAGAAAAAAAATACTTGTTAGTAAACTATAGGCTTTCGGGCCAAGCAAATAAAGGTGTACATCCATGTTTGGATACAGGGGAAGAAGGCATGTCACAAATTCTCAATGCTGTGAAAACTATTTTCAATGAAATAATAATTGTTCCGGTTGGTGAATTTAAACCATACGACTGGGATGAATATCCGACGTTAGTTAACTATTGGAATTGGCCAAGTATGCAATCTAACCGATCTAAGCAGGTTGGATTATTAAACTACATTAAAACCAGTTATAACGTATTGGGTGTAATTGGGATGAGAAGTGGAGTAATAGATTTGTTTGCACTTTTGGGGTTTAAGACAATTTCGATAGATAGAAAAGGCGAGAGAGGTTTCAAAAGGCCTTACAAAACCCAAGCTGCCTTAGGTAAGGATTTCTTTCGAGTAGTAGAAATGGAGTATCCACGAGAAAATGAAAAGCTTAATAGTTTAGGGGATGGAACAGTCCATTGGAAAGGTACAATTCATAAAAAGGATTTGGAAAAAATTATCTCGACTGCAAAAGGTTTTTTTGACACCTAAAATGGCTAGCTGAAATATTAAGTCTTCATCCCAACTCAAGCTTACGCCGTTGTTGATGTTAAACAATCAAACCCTTTCTTCCGTAAAGCTCTGCACCAACAACATAAACTAAAGACTTTTGGATACCAAATGGAAAATATACAAAATGCCCATCCGTGTTACTGCTGTACAAGTGTGCGACGCAACGAAGCTGATAGTCGTAATTCAGCCCGGCTAATAATTATTTAAGTCTCACTGCTGATTTACCACCGTCGGCGTTACTCCCTGTGCAGTATTTCCCGTCACAGAATTATTTTTAGCCGAGGTGAGTGTGCCGGGGCCCTGTAAAGCGGTATTGTTCTTTGTTATCACATTTTCTGAAAGATGAACCTCCGCCCCTGTTTTTGAAACAACACCTGTGCCACAACCTGAAATAACAGAATTGCTGACCATCGCCTTTCCGGTATTGACAACAAGGCCGGAGTTCAGTATGCCCTGGATATGACAGCCATCAATCACGGTAAATCCTGAAGAGCCTGTAGAACTTGCCGGACCTGTAATACTGATCCCATCACCGGCATTATTAATTGTTACATTATTGATCACAATATCAGGTGCGACGGTTGTATTAACATCAATTCCTTTAGCAGAAAAATTGGCGAGCACACAATTCTCAACAGTCAGTTTTTTTACAGCAATCACACGGATACCATTGATACCTGATGTGGTGCCGGCTCCGTTGATAGAAAAGTTGCGGATAGTTACCAGCCCATCAGTAGCATTAACGATGATGCCATTTGTTCCGCTTGATAGTATGGAGCCGATAACGCCGCCTCCATCAATCGTAATTGATTTAGTAATAGTAACAGCACCAAACCCACCGGGGTCAAGAACATTGATCTCCCCGCCAGCGGCAGTTTTGCTGATGGCACCTGCTAATGTTTTACAGGGTGCAGTGCGGCTGCAGGGATTTACATCATCCCCAACTCCTGATACCCATGTACGGGTAGCCTGCGACATGCCTGTAATACTTATACAAGACAGGCTCAAAACAAAAAGAAAACGGTGGGTGAAGTATGTTTTCATGTTGATAATTTATAAGTAAAGTACAAGATTTCCCCGAATAGAAATACAAAGTCTATTTTCACAGATCAAACCAACAGTCAAATGTGTTTTTCCGCCACAGCAAGTTTTGGGGCCGGTGCCGTACTGGGCACTATCGGTGTTATTGCAGTTGCAAAAGCCAAAACAAATCCTCAGCGGACATTTGCCTCCATTCCTTTGCTTTTTGCTATACAACAGTTTTCAGAAGGGCTCCTTTGGCTATCAGTAAAGAACAGCAGCATGGCATCGTGGCAACCCTTACTTACTTACATATTTTTAGTGTTCGCCATGGCCGTGTGGCCGTTCTGGATATCCTTCACTATCCGCCGGCTGGAAAAAAATGTGAAACGAAAGAAAATAATGAATGTGCTGGTTTTCATCGGGGCAATAGTAGCGGTTGCAGTTATTTTTGTGCTGTTTCTCTACCCGGTGCAGGTAATGACACCACTATGCCTCACCTGTCCGGGTTCATCCAACCCTTCCATCAATCAGCATCTTCATTACGAATTCAAATTTCCCCCGGTTGCAAAAAACCTGATCGGAATTTTCACCGTGCTGTATATTATGGCAACGATCGTTACTCCGTTTATTTCTGGCATTAAGAAAATGAAATGGCTGGGGATTGTTTTCCTTATCTCCTACCTGTTTGCAGTTATTTATTATAACAATTTTGTGGTTTCGGTCTGGTGCTTTTTTGCAGCTTTACTCAGCTTTGTGGTTCTCTGGATAATACTGGATGAAAGAAAATCAGTTTTGAACTGATATAACTGTGACTAAAACAAAAAAGCCACAAAGCATTTCTGCTGGTGGCCTCTCTGCGAAATATATCAGCAATAACTTATTCTAATTCCACATTGCTGCTTTTATTGATCTTGTTCACCTTTATCACCCGAACCCAGTTCAGGAACCTGATAATAGGATAAGTAGGATCAAACTCGTACCATCGTTTTCCAAAATTGATCGCCGAAGGTGTTTTATGGTGATTGTTATGATACGCCTCACCCATCAGTAACAGATCCATTGGATATAAATTTTTGGATGTATTGTTCAGTTTGAAATTTACTGTACCATACTTATGGGCAAACCAGTTGATAACAGCACCATGTAATGGCAGCATCACAATATGAACAGGTATCAGCAGGTACCACCAGGCCGAAGGTGCAAAAAAGATATAGAACGTAACGTAGAAAATGATCCATCCCACCCTGGAAAGCCAGTTATGTGCAATTCTGTCCAATGCAGGCCAGTCGGGCAGGTTCTTTAGAAACCGCTCCTCGATCTCGATCTTATTATTAAATACACCGGAGGTAAAGTTGCGGCTGCGCCACATCATGATCCAGAGGTTGTCGTCATATTTGGGAGAATGGGGGTCTTTTTCCGTATCCGTATAGGCATGATGCATACGGTGCATGATGGCATATACCCTCGGACTTACATAAGAAGAACCTTGTCCGATATAAGCTAACAGGTAAAAAAAACGTTCCCAAAATTTGCTCATACTGAAGGCAGCATGAGATGCGTAACGGTGTTGGAGAAAAGTTTGAGAAAAGATCGCCAGGTACCAGTGACACACAAAAGAACAAAAGTATTATTAACATTAAAAGAGCTGGGGAGTAATAAAAACAACGATGTTGACCTGTAAGGTACGTTTACTAATGCGATTACGGTTTTTTATTTTCCAATTCTCCTCATGATTAGCAAGTTTGGCCATTTATTTAACTTTTACTTACTATTGTTATACAATTTTAAGTATGAAATCATTTTACAGTGTCATTTTATTGCTTGGTCTGGCAACTATTTCAAATGCAACTGTTAAAGACTCAACTATTATTTACCCACTTCCGGACAGTGTAAAAGCTGTTCAGTTCATGGCAGAAATAAGTATCGAAGACTTTACCGGTAAGCAAAAAGTTTGCAGGGCTGGAATAAAGACCAACGTTGTAAGTCTTTATATTGACAACTATTATAACCGGCACGCAATAACCTTTGCTGTTTCCGGCGGGGCTAAAAGAGAGGTCCGGGGTATTGATGTTTATGAGGATCTTAAATACAACTTTTTTACGTTTCGGTACGATTGCAAGATCAATGAGACATACAAATTACTCATTGCACAGGCAGTTGATTCGGCTGAAAATTTTTCGTTGTACTCGGGATATATTTTCCTGCCACAGGAGAATAAATGGAAACTGATTGGAACCTATAAAATACAAGGCCGCTGGCACAGCATCCAGTCCCCCGCCTCTTTCTTTGTAACTGGTAAGAAATATAACAACCATATCTCAACCGGCCAGGTATGGTGCCAACGGAACAACGGCTCCTGGAAAAATATGAAGAATGAAGACCTGCCGCCACCAGCTGTCAACCTATTGGATCATATCGATAGTATTGCGCAGCATGTAGCAGAACAAATAGAAATCAGCAAGGCTATAGTTGCAGGTAAAACCGATGCTACAAACACAGAGCAAGGCATTTATTATAAGATTATGAAAGAAGGAACCGGCAAACAAGTTTCTGTAAACGATACCGTGGTTGCTTACTACAAGGGTTACTTATTCAGCGATGGTTTGGTATTTGATCAGACAAAAGATAAACCAGCAACATTCCCTTTAAAAAGATTGATAAGAGGATGGCAGATCGGAGTACCGCTTTGCAAAGTGGGTGGAAAAATAAAACTGGTTATTCCTTCCGACTTCGCTTATTCTATCCGGACGAGGGCTGCAAAAATTCCACCCAACAGCATTTTGGTTTTTGAAATTGAAGTAGTGGAAGTAAAACCGCCACAATAATTTGTAAAAAATTATTTTTTTCTGACCTTTAGAAAAACAAAAACCGTTGACATGAGACAGAAATTATTCTTCGCCGCCTCATTGACATTATTTGTTGTTTTATTCTCCTGCAAAAACAATGACAAAGAAAAAGAGCCTGAAATGAAAGAACCAAAACTAAAGGAGGAAATTGTAAGTTATAAACTTGACAGTTCCTCAAGGACAAACTTTGTAGTGTACGATGAGAATATAGAAGGCAAACGACCGGCCGTACTTGTTATCCATGAATGGTGGGGCCTTAATGACTATGCAAAAATGAGAGCAAGAGAACTGGCGAAACTGGGATATATCGCAATGGCCGTTGATATGTATGGTGATGGAAAGATGGGTGACGATCCTGATGCTGCCGGTAAACTGGCTACTCCTTTCTACATGAAACCTGAGATTGCAAAACCCATATTTGATGCTGCGTTGGAAAAATTGAAAGGGTTTTCCCAAACAGATGCCACCAAAGTAGCTGCTATAGGCTATTGCTTTGGCGGTGCACAAGTGATAAACCTGGCAAAAATGGGTGAAGATCTGAAGGGTGTGGTTAGCTTTCATGGAAACCTGGCCGTGATGTCACCAAATAAAGACCTGCTAAAAGCACAGGTGTTGGTTTGCCATGGCGGTGCCGATCCTTTTGTACCGCAAACTGAGGTTGATCTGTTCAAAAAACAAATGGATTCAGTCGGGGCAAAATACACTTTCAGGGTTTATGAAGGGGCCACACATGCCTTTACCAATCCAAACGCAACGGCGATGGGAGAAAAATTCAAAATGCCTATTAAATATGATGCAGCGGCCGATTCAGCCTCATGGAAAGACATGAAAGACTTCTTTCAGCAAATATTTCAATGATTCCTTATAAATGACTGCAAGTCCGGGAGTAAGCTTCCGGACTTTTTTATTTTAAGTGCTTCTTACAAGGTAGCTGATACTAAATTACTTGCACAAAATACGGTGCAGTAAAATCGAAAAAATACGTAGTAAAGCTATGTATTCTAAAATCTGGTTTCTATCTTGTCAATCCATTTGGACAATGGACTATTAACCTTGAGCAAATTACTTATATCCTTACTTATCGGAAGCACTCTCTTTTCTGCCTGCAGGAAAGACAGCTTCGCCCCTGTTCCTGAACCCGGTATTCCCTGCCAGCTACAAACAGAAAATCCTGCTGGTCGTTCGTATACAGCTGAATCAGTTATAGATTTTACCTGCACCGAAAAGCACTGTGGTATAATGCCACTCAGCACAAAAAATTACTGGATATACGAAGATTCCGTTTTTAATTACGGGACTTTTGTACGAGTTCAGTTTGATACTGTTCGTTATACTTCTACAAAGAAGTCATTAAGCGATGGTCTTATCTGGTGGGAAAGCAACCTTACGGTTGGTCTGCCGGAAACCTTATACGCAAACGACTCTGCCTTTTTTATTTTGGGTGACAGGCTGTTTACTCCTGATGTAAAAGATGCAAAAAAGGATTTCAGTATCCCGGCAGGCGATTCTGCAAAATACCTCACCAGTTTTGACGATGCTGCAGCCAATGGCCGTTCTGTAAAATTGTCCGCTGCTGTCAAGACTCCTGCCGGCACCTTCAATGACTGTGTTTATTTTGAAAAGAATGCCCGTTTTTTCCGTAAAGACCAGGTGTTTTTCAAACCCGGACTGGGTGTAGTAAAATATATTCGGGAAAAATCACCTCCGGGAAGTACGGTTATCAAACTTCAGCAAATTTCAACCTTGGTGGCTGTACATATCGAATAGGCTGCCCCTCCTGCTGCAATACTGTTACCTTAACTTTGATCATGCTGTTTCTAAAGCCGGTGATCTTGTACATGTACCTCCTTTGCATATCAGTTGTATCAAAAAAATGCCACAAGATTTTCCGCCAAACATAAAAGCAGGAACCGAATCATGAAATAAACTATGGCAACTGAATTAAAACAGATACAACAACTGCTTCTATCGAATTCGCAGGAAAAGAATCATGATTATTTTCTTAAAATGATACCGGGAGAGCAAAAGATATATGGAGTTAAGACCCCGGTATTAAATGAGATCGTTAAACAATTCAAAGCAGGTTCTTTTGGTTTGGCAGAAGAACTGTGGAAAGCCGGCTCATTTGAAGAAAGGATAATTGCTGTAAAGATCATGGAGAAAAAAGGAAAGGATGATCCCGAACGCCTGCTTAAACTATTTAAACAATTTTCAAAGCATGTTGACAACTGGGCTGTTTGCGATGGGCTGGGTATGCAATTCCTCCGGGGAGCTGTAAAAACACATGCAAAAGAGATATTTGAAATAGCCAATCAATTCAGTACTTCAAAAAATAGGTGGCAACGGAGACTTTCGCTGGTAATGGTGGAATGGTATACAAGGAATAAAGAATATCATCCTTCAATCAATAAACTGGTAAACAGGCTGGAAAACGACGAGGAGTATTATGTCAGAAAAGCAGTAGCCTGGATAAAGAGAAACTTTGCTAAGGATAAATAAGAAATCTCCTGCCTTGCGACAGGAGATTTCCTTGTTTCATATTGATCGCTGTTCAAATTCTTATGGTAAAAGTATCACTCTCTGGTTATTTCCGTTGTTCCAGGTAAGCAATGCTTTGTTATCGCAGTTACCGTTATTCGGGAAACCAAAATCAAGTTTCAATACCCTGTCATTGATCTTTATTTTCAATGTTCCTTCGCTGATCCAGGGGCAGGCTACTTTTTTGATAAGTGCATCTTCAGTGTTTAAATTCACTGTTCTGCCATTATTAAATACAGTTTTGGAACGTCCGACTATCTGGTATACATCATCTCTTACAATGCCTGTCAGCATACCGGCAATTTGTTTAACGGTTTTTGTTCCCTCGTAAGTAAATCCTCTTCCGTTAGGGAATGTTACTTTACCATCAAGCACTTCGATGTTCCATTTGTGCATAGGAGGCTCAGAAAGGTTTTTGAAGATCTTTGTTCCTTCAACATGTACACGGTTTACATAGTAACGTACAAAAGTGAGGGTAACAACAGAGCCTGGTCTGCGGACAGGGCCTGTAAAATGTAATACGATCTTACCGCTTCTTACTTTACCATCACGGCCAAGACAACTGTCCCCAAAATCAATAGTAACAGTTTTAGGATAAGTGCTGTCGTTTGGAGTAACAGTGATGGTGGCACAATCGCCGATCCTTTCACGGAGTTCAAAGAATGATGGCAGGTAAATACGGCTTTGTGAAGCGGTTTTTCCTTCCACACCAAAACCGCCGGCATTGCCTTCTTCTTCTGCTGCAGTGAATCCAATGTCATCTGCATCATCAAAACTGGCTTCGGCCTGTGAGCTTTCATCGGATAAGGCAGCAGCTTCTTCTTCTGTTACATCAGAAGAATTGGTTAAACTGGCTTCTTTTTGACAAGAGGTGAAAATAAATGCGGAAAATAATACTGCAACAGCAGCAAGTGAGATCCGGTTAATTGATAAAGTTTTCATGGCTATACTATTTTAGGGTTTCAAAATTATTAACGCAACTTTTGAAGTGCATGGAGCAAGAAAGTTTAAAGACGGTTAAAATATTTTATTTTCAGCTTTAAATGAAAAGCATCTTACAAAACATACGTCGCTATTTTGCTGAAATAAATAAATGGGTTCTTATTGCTGTATCCGTTTTTACAGCCGCAGGTATAATCATTAATTATCATTTCAGTCTTGATGCTGCCATAAGAAAAAATAATTCAGTTGCTGTTAAACTTATTTGCTGGTATGCAGTCTTCCTGGCGGCCTTCTCAATTCCGTATCTCATCACTTTGTTGGCCAGGCCTCTTACCCATTCGGATAAAAAAAACTTTCTGCTATTTATCTTGTTAGCCCCGTTTCTGTTCGCATTAAAACTCAGCCTCGACATTCCCTTACATTTTTCTGATGACCACAACTGGAACAAGTACTGGAATCACATCGTCTATTGGCCCTTATTATTGCTAATCATCACCGGCATTTTATTATTACTCTGGAAATTGTATGATAGAGACCAGCCCTTTTATGGGATCAAAACCAAAGGGATAAACTGGACACCCTATTTAATAATGCTTCTGTTGATGCTTCCGTTGATCGCTGCTGCGTCAACACAGGCAGATTTTCTGGCTGTATATCCTAAGTTGAATACCATTGCCGGCATCAGCAATGAGCCGGGTCTGCAATGGTGGCATAAATTGTTATTCGAACTTTCTTACGGTAGTGATTTTATTGGTATCGAACTCTTTTTCAGGGGTTTTCTCGTCCTTGCATTCGTTAAGTGGGCCGGCAAGGATGCGATATTGCCAATGGCCTGCTTTTATTGCACCATCCATTTTGGAAAACCGTTAGGCGAATGTATCAGTTCTTATTTCGGTGGAATAATTCTTGGAGTGGTAGTTTACAATACAAGGTCCATACTTGGAGGATTGCTTGTTCATCTCGGCATTGCGTGGCTGATGGAGCTGGGAGGATATATCGGGAATGTGGTAAAATAAAAAAGCTACAAGCCGTAAGCCGGATTCTGTCGTGGGCTATCATTTATCTGTCCCGGTAATTACTTATCGGGATCAAGCTGCCTACCCTGGTTCTTGAACGAGCAGTTCTCAAACGAACCTATATGTGGCATTTCAGCATGCAAGGTTTACCCGCCAATGATGTTACCATCAAAAGCCGTAGGCTCTTACCCCACGTTTTCACCTTTTTCCGCCTTTCGGCGGATAGTTATTTTCTGTGGCACTGTCTCTTGGTTGTTGCCAACCAGCCGGCTATTCACCGGTGCATTGCTCTGTGCTGTCCGGACTTTCCTCCCCAACTGGAAGCGTCGGAGCGATAGCCTGGCTTGTAGCAATGGCAAAGGTAAATAGTATTATTAGTATTGGAAGAATATCTCCGTGGCCCCATACCCAAAATTCGGGTGATACTGGTTCACAAAAGATTTCACTTCCTTTTTTAACCGGAGTATATCATGTATCTCATCCCGCAGTACCCCTTCCCCCACCCCATGTATTACGGTCAAAGATGGTTGGTGATGGGCAACGGCAAGATGGTAATATTTCTCAAAGGTTTTTAACTGAAGGCTTACTATTTCATAGTTACTCATGCGCCGGTAGTCATCTGTGATCTTCTCAATATGCAGATCGATCACACTGCGGGCAGGTTCCATGTGCTGTCTTGCTTTCGATGCCTCGTATATTTTGTAACCTTTTGAAGCCAGCTTACCCATTTCAACAGTATCATCAGTTGTCCTGTCCGGATAGTTTTCAAATAAACGTTGTGAGAATGTGGCCTGGTTCTTTTCTTTCAGTTCCTCAATTTTTGCAAACAGCTGTTTAGGCTTCAACTTAACAGACGATTCAAAATGTTCCGCCTTCTTTTTATCGGGCTGCACTAAAGAAAAATCAAACTCAAAAGAGGGGCTGTCATTCAGATCAGCAAAATCCACATCATGCAGGTAAAAATCTTCAAAAGGCTGAATAGTGTTCTTTAATTCAAAATCAGGTTTTCCAAAGAAATGCAGTTTGTAAACAAAATTGTATGGCGTTTCCGTCCTGTTGATCAGGTGCAGTTTCAACTCTTCTACCACCACATCACCAAATTCATCGGTATCCATAACAGGCAAAAAAGTAAGCCAGACACCATCTGCCACCCTTTTCTCCTGTGATGGTTTTTCTTTTCGGATATCATCCACAAACTGCTTCTCCTTTTTGGCAGGAAACAGTTTCTTTTCCGTAAACCGTTTGAAATAAGGAAAATCAACCTGGTCCATGTAAACAGGAAACGTAACCCCTTTTACATCCACCATCAGCATTTTGTCATTCATTATATCCACCACCCTCCCTTCTTCGTTGGAATGCAGGATCAATACAATATCGCCGATCTGGTACTTCATAACAACCAACCTCAAAGGGGAGTTTAAGTTTTTTAAAATAAAAAGTCGCACAAAGTTACTTGAAGTAAAAATGTGCGACGGGTAAAATCTGTTCGTTTCCTATTCCTTTGCCTTTGCCAGCTTACTGTTCCAGAAACTGTACACAAAATAAATGACTAACCCGATTACAAGCCAGATCAAAAACCGCATCCATACCTTATGCGTTTCCTGCGCCATGAGGTAGAAGCAACTTACCATACCGAGAATAGGGATAAGGGATAATCTCTTCATAAATGCAAGTACCGCCATGGTAACTGCAATCACCCAAAATGCCGCCATTGGCCAGGTGTCTTTTGTCCAGATATCTTCAGTAAAATGCGTCGGTACTTTGTTAATGATAAGTACAATAGCAGCAACCAATAAACCGGGATATATGAATTGTGCATTGAGATATGGCACTTTGAATTTGCTTGCTGGTTTATCCTTTCTCTGTTGCAATACCAGTATCCCGCCGCAAACCAATACAAAGGCGAACAACGTTCCGATACTTGTTAATGAAAGTACTTCGCCAAGATTTAAGAATAACGCAGGAACTGCTACTACAATACCGGTAAGAATTGTAGAGAATGACGGTGTCCCGTACTTGGGATGTATCCTTGAAAATATTTTTGGCAATAATCCATCACGACTCATACTCATCCATATCCTTGGTTGCCCCAACTGGAATACAAGTAACACACTGGCTGTTGCAATAATTGCACTTACTGCGACAATACCCCCGATAAATTTCAAACCCCTTTCATCAAACACCATGGCTAATGGATCGCCTACATTCAGTTTGGTGTAATGCACCATACCTGTCAGTACGAGTGCCAGTAATACATAAACAACTGTACAAATGATGAGTGAATAGATCATTCCCCTCGGCAGATCCCTTTGCGGATTCTTACACTCCTCCGCCGTAGTGGATATAGCATCAAAACCGATATAAGCAAAAAAGACCGCCGACACTCCTTTCATGATACCACCAAAGCCTTCCGGTGTAAATGGTGACCAGTTAGATGGATTGACATAGTATGCTCCCAAAACAATCACAAAGAAGATGACAGCCAGTTTTATTATTACCATCAGGTTACTGGCAGACCGGGATTCTTTAATACCCCTGAATACAATATAGGTGATCAATGCTACTATCAGCAACGCAGGCACATCCATGATAAGGCGGAAGCCCGATAACTGAGGAGCATCGTTCCATGCTGATATAGCTTCCGGTGAAGCACCTTTACTGGCCGTGATATAATCCATCGTCATCCAGTCAGGGATATGCATACCTGCTTTCGACATGAGGTTGGTGAAATAATCACTCCACGAGATAGCAACGGCGATATTACCAATGGCATACTCCATTAACAGATCCCAGCCAATTATCCAGGCAAATATCTCTCCAAAGGCAACATAAGAATAAGTATAGGCGCTTCCGGACACCGGAACAGTGGAAGCAAACTCAGCATAACATAATGCAGCAAATCCACATGCTATCGCTGTAAAAATGTAGAGAAATACAACACCGGGTCCGCCATTGGAAGCTGCAGTGCCAATACCACTGAAAATGCCAGCCCCAATTACTGCTGCTACTCCGAAAAAAGTAAGGTCACGGACGCCCAGTACTTTTTTTAATCCCAGTGAATGGCTGTCTCCCTGGCCGGCTTCTGCATCACGAAGTATTTGGCCAATGTTCTTCTTACGGAATAGCTGGTTTGCCATAACAGTTGGTTTTGATGAGGTTAAAGTAGGGAAAAAAGTCAAGAGGCCAAAGAGAAAATGATATAAAAGGAAAGCAGGGCATTTAAACTTTCAGAATGCTCTAATGTTCCCGTTTAACAAGGAAATGGGCCAGCTCTTTTAAAGGTTCTTTTCTTTTGGAAAGTACTGCAATATCCTCAAGATGGGCTAAGGCCTCATCAAGGTATTTGTTCTTTAATTGCAACGCCCATTCATCCACTTTGCAATCCCTGAATATCTGCACAACTCTCTCCACTTTATCAGCTGCATTGCCGGCTAATAAACGTTGAAGTTCTTTTTGCTCTGTGACGGAAGCTGTCTCCAAAGCATGAAGCAGTAAGAATGTTTTTTTATTGGCTAAAATATCTCCCCCCACCTGTTTACCAAACTTCTGCGGATCACCAAAGGCATCAAGATAATCATCCTGTACCTGGAAAGCTATCCCCAGTTTTTTTCCGAACTCATATAATAGATGCTGATTTCTTTCTCCTGCCCCGCCAAGAATAGCCCCCGTTTGTAAACTGGCAGCCAGTGCAACAGATGTTTTCAGTTCGATCATCTTCAGGTAAGCATCAAGGCTTACATTATCCATCTTCTCAAAATCCATATCCATTTGCTGACCTTCACAGACTTCTTTTGCCGTCTTATTGAAAAGAAGAAGAATAGAGTGAAGGAATTCAATACTGATCTTATTCAGTTCTTCATAAGCAGTTACCAGCATTACATCCCCGGCCAGTAAAGCAGTGTTTTCTCCGTATTTGGTATGAACGGTTTCCATGCCCCGGCGTAACGGGGCATTGTCCATAATGTCATCATGAATGAGAGTAAAATTGTGAAAGAGTTCTATGGCCGTACCCACATGCCATGCATCTTCCTTTATCTCTTCAAACAATTCATTGCCCATGAGGCAAAGCACAGGACGAATCCTTTTGCCCCCAAGCTTCAGGAAATATTCATTGGGATCATATAATGATGCCGGTTCATCCGGAAAATGCCGTTTATCAAAGTATAAAGCAAATTTTTGGGATAACAGTTCGAATGATTGCATAAGCCAAAATAAGTATTACTTTTTCTTTTTCCCCCTTTCCCTGTTACTTTTTTCTGCTGCCAGTTCACCAGCCACCACCCATTCATAGTCAAGTTGCCGTTTGATAAGATTGGCTGCTACAACTTTTATCATCACCTTATCACCCATCCTGAATTTCTTACCACTCCGTTGTCCAACTAAACAGTAATCTGTTTCCACATGCCGGAACTCATCATACTCCAGCAAACTGTTTACACTGACCAGTCCTTCACATTTATGCTCTACCGTCTCTACCCAAAAGCCAAAGCTGGCCACCCCGCTGATCACTCCTTCGAATTCATCACCCAAAAAGTTCTTCATGTATTGCACCTGTTTGTACTTATTCGAAGCTCTTTCTGCTTCCATCGCAGCTCTTTCTCTTTCGCTGGTGTGCTTACATTTTTCCTCCAATTTTTTATCAGGATTGATCTTATTTATTAATACATCTTCCAATATCCTGTGAACCTGCACATCGGGATAGCGGCGGATAGGTGAAGTAAAATGACAATAATGTTCAAAGCCCAATCCATAATGGCCAACATTTTCGATGGTGTACTTTGCCTTCGCCATAGTGCGGATACCTAATTGCTCCAGCACATGTTGCTCAGGTTTACCATGTACATCTTTTAATAATTGGTTAAAAGACGATGCAATTGCGTCCGGTGATGAGGTATCGAACTTGTGACCGAATTTTTTGGCAAAAGCTGCAAACGGAACCAGCTTCTCTTCGTCCGGGTCATCATGTGTACGGTAAGGAAATGGTAACGGCTTACCATTGACTTTTATTTTTGAAATATTCTCAGCAACTGTCCGGTTGGCCAGCAACATGAATTCTTCTATCAGCTGATGCGCCTCTTTGCTTTCTTTTATCATTATCCCAATAGGATTACCTTTCTCATCCAGTTTAAACCGCACCTCCTGTGATGAGAAATTTATTGCTCCGTTGTTAAACCTCTTTTTCCTGAATTTCTGTGCCAGGTCATTTAATATAAGGATCTCTTCCGCATATAATCCTGCCTTCTCTTCTATGATGGCCTGTACCTCTTCGTAAGTGAACCGGTGATCGGAATGGATCACTGTTTTACCTAACCAGTATTGCTTTACATCCCCTTTAGGTGTGATCTGGAAAATAGCAGAGAAAGTAAGTTTGTCTTCATGTGGCCGTAACGAACAAAGCACATTTGAAATATGTTCCGGCAGCATCGGGTTTACCCTGTCCGGCAAATAAACAGACGTTGCCCTGTGGTAAGCTTCCTTATCCAGCGCTGTTTCAGGTTCTACATAGTGACTAACATCCGCTATATGAACCCCAATTTCATAATTGCCATTCTTTAGTTTTCTAAATGATATGGCATCATCAAAATCTTTTGCATCCACCGGATCAATAGTGATGGTGAAAACATTTCTTACATCATTTCTTTTTTTTATTTCATCATTCGAAATAATGTCTGGTATCCTTGCTGCTACTTCCAATGCCTCATCCGGAAATTCTAAAGGAAACCCGGCTTCCAGTAAAATCTCCTTCATAGCAGCATCATTACTGTTCTCCGCATCCAGCACCGTTATTACTTCGCCAACAGGCCTCTTACCATCATTTTCCCATTGTAATAGCTTCACAACTACCCTGTCATTATCCTTTGCCCCGTTAATATTGGACAAGGGAATATAAATATCAGGCATTGGTTTATCCATCTCCGACACAAAAAAAGCAAACCCCTTACTCATTTGCAGGCTGCCGATAAATTCTGTTCTTTTTCTTTTTAGCACTTCCCTTACAACACCCTGCATCCGTTTTCCGCTGCTTCTTACTTCCTTTACACTAACACTGACTGTATCGCCGTGCATTGCAGTATTAAAATCTGAAGGCCGGATTAAAATATCAATATCCATTCCTTCTATGGTTACAAAGCCCATTCCGGAACGGGTAATATCCAGTGTACCTTTCAATACCCGGCCTGGTGACTGCCGTTGTTTTTCTTTATGCTTTTTCTTTTTTGAATTCTTTCTTCCCATTCTGGATTTTTATGATTGTTGTTTAAAGTTCTGAATAAAATCTGTTACTAACTTATCAAATGCATCTCCCTCGTTAAATAGAAACTGGTGACGGACAGGAATTACATATAGCGGCAGTCCGGCAATCTCATTATTGAACTTGATCAGTCGTACTGCATCTTTCTCAGTAGTCAGGATAATTTTGTTTGTGGTTTCAATGCTTTCAAACCTTTTTTTGATCTCATTCAGGTCATCAATAGTGAAAATATGATGATCTGAGTATTGCAGCATATGATAGCTGTTACTATGTTGTTCAAGCATTTTTTTCAACGGCCGGGGATTTGCAATACCTGTTACCAGCAATACTTCTGCCTTCTCACTAATAGTTAGTGTCTCGCTGCTGCTGATATGATACATTTCACCATACTGAATTGCTGCAAAGAAAATCTGCTGGCCTGGTACCGGCTGAATCTCCTTTATTACTTTTTGTTTTTCTGCTTCTGTAATATCTGGTTTACACTTGGTCACTACAATTACTTCAGCCCTTTTATAACTGCCTTTAAGATCCCGCAGATCACCGGTAGGTAAATAAAAATCCCGGGTAAACAAATTATTATACTCTGTCAGTAAAATGTTCAGCCCGGCTTTTATAGACAGGTGCTGAAAGGCATCATCTAAAATGATAGCTTGTGTATCCGGCTTATCATGCAACAATTGTGGGATTGCAACGATCCTTTGTTCACCAACTGCCACCGGCACATCCGGGAACTTCAGATGAAACTGCATCGGTTCATCACCTATTTCAAGGGCTGTGGTATTTTCATTGGCCAATGCATAACCTTTTGTTTTTCTTTTATACCCCCTGCTGAGTGTTGCCACTCTGAATTTATCTTTAAGATTAACAACAAGGTATTCCACCATCGGCGATTTACCCGTGCCGCCAACTGAAAGATTACCCACACAGATCAATGGCAACCCAAAACTGGCAGATTTAAGAATATTTTTATTATATAGCCAGTTTCTGATACCAATAGCCAGCCAGTACATCAGGGCAAATGGCAATAAAAGTATGCGGAATGATTTGAGAAAGAAATTAGAAAACATAAACGGTTTGCGGCGTAATACAAAGGTCTAAAGGTACATCAAAATCAGCCTTACCCGTTATTTCATCCACCGGTTCAAAATAGGAGAAACCGGCCTTAATGCAATCCTTCCGGCAGCCGGCAAAAAACTTATCATAAAACCCTTTGCCATACCCAACCCTGTAACCTTTTTTATCATATGCCAGCAGCGGCACCAATATCATATCGATTTCAGTTGGATCAACCCTGTTTCCTTCTTCCGGTTCATAAATATTGAACTCGTTTTTTAAGAAATTAGTCTCAGCATCTGTTGAAACGGCAACCATCTCGTCAAAGAAAAGATCTGTTTTGGGATAAGCAATAACTACTCCCGGGTTTTTGAATTCCAGGTAATCAGTGAACAAATGTGTATCAGGCTCGCTGTTCTCTTCGATCGGCCAGTAAGAAAGCAATGTATTGATAAAAGGCAGATCAACTGTTTGTAATTGTATCAGCAACAGGTCATCCAGCTTCATCCTTTCTGCGGATGATAATGCATTTCTTTTCTCCCGGTAAATTTTTCGTATCTCTTTTTTGATCATAGCTCCCTGTCCTCAACAAAGGTGGTAAAAACTGTAGTGCCATAATTTCTTTCTGCCATGTAGAAAGGAAATTTTTTATAGTCGTTTCTCGGAGTATGCTCCAGCACAAACCATCCGCCTTGCTTCAATAATTGTTTTTCAAAGATCAGTTCAGGCAGGTCATCAATAGTTGTTAACGCATACGGCGGGCCGGCAAAGATAAGATCAAACTTATCAGTACACTGATTAATGAATTTGAACACATCCATTTTTATGGCCTTCAGGTTCTCTATCCGCAAAGCAGCCGAAGTCTTTTTAATGAACTCATACATGGCATTATCTTTCTCTACAATAGTAAGGTCGGGCACTCCCCTCGATGCCAGCTCATAACTGATGCTGCCCGTGCCACCAAAAAGGTCAAGGGTTTTCATTTCTTCAAAGTCAAGATTATGCTGCAATACATTGAACAAACCTTCTTTGGCAATATCTGTTGTGGGCCTCGTGTATGGCATATTATTCGGCGGGTTGAACTTTCTGCCGCCATGTTCACCTCCTATGATACGCATCTTGCCAGGTCATTAAGTGAAGTAAAAAAATGAACCGGGTAATCACTTCGTACATTCCAGCCGGGTTCCCTGAATTCAATATGGATGAAGTATTGATACAACTCTTTATAAAGCGACGATTGTTTGTCAACAAGGCCGGACAACTGCAACCGCACTGTCTGTTGTGACAAAGAAAACTGCTGGCAGGTCTTTAGTAAATAATACAACACATCTTCCGGTGTTGAATAGTCAAAGGTCTGTGCCAGCAATAACTTACCTTCTTTAACGGCCATTACTGTAAACTCGTCATTACGAAAATCAACCGTCAGGCTTCCGCCAATATCAGCGGCTTTAATATTTTTTATACCGATTGAATACTGATGCCAGTATTTTGCTGCAGGAAATTTTTTACCGGCCCATTCATGGACTTCTGCCGGAACGGAATAAATATTATACAACTGCCATTCAGCGATCAATTCCGAGACTGCATTTGTATTGCCGCTGTTTCCGCTTATCGTACTTAAGAGCAGGCCGGCATTTTCCTGCTTGTGATCTTTTGAAGGGATCAGCACACTTTGAGGAAGATCATATACCACCTTCACCTCGTAGAATGAACTTTGAATTACAGGGAAGGTGTCAAAAAAAGCTGTCAGTTCACTTTCATTCAGGCTTTCAACAGTACAATAGGCTAACTGGTACAATGCAGAACCATGTTTATCACAAACTGCAAAACTGATATGCTTCTTTCCCAGCCTTAACGACAAAACCTGCTGCCCGTTATTACTATCACCGTTATCAATATGAAATAATTGTTTCAAGTCTCTTTTGTTGCGTGCAATAATAGACAAAAATTTAAATATCGTAGGTTTGCCCGCTTTTATGGCAATAGTAGTTTCAAATAATAATTTACAGGTTGAGATCAGCAACCGCCAGGTACTCAAGATCGCTTTGCCGATAAGCCTTGCTATTTTGGTGCCCCAATTCAACTTCATTACCAATAATATTTTCCTCGGCCATTATAGCCAAAAAGCATTGGCAACTGCCAGTATCACCGGCGTCTATTATCTCATATTTGCGATGATAGGCTTTGGCCTCAACAGCGGCCTGCAAACATTGATTGCACGCCGGGCAGGTGAGAACAGGCCTGGAGAAATTGGTAAAATTTTCGGGCAAGGCGTCTTTATTTCACTGATCATTGCAGCCATTGGGATATTACTGACATGGTTCGTTGCTCCATTGATTCTGAAAAACGTTCTTCATGATCCCGGAACAGCTGATGATGCCATTCAATTTCTTAAGATCAGGATATGGGGTTTACCTTTTCTATATGTGTACCAGATGCGAAATGCATTACTGGTGGGAACCAATAATAGCCGTTATCTCGTTACAGGCACATTAGCCGAAACGATAGCCAATATTGGCTTTGATTACCTGTTCATTTTCGGCCACTGGGGTTTCCCGGAAATGGGATTGAATGGTGCCGCTGTTGCATCCATTATTGCCGAATTTATCGGCATGTTTGTCATCTTTATAGTGATCCATTATAAAGGCATCAGTAAAAAGTTTGAAGTATTCCGCCACCTGCAATGGAATGGCGAATATGCAAAGCAGATATTATCCATATCGCTCCCGTTGATCTTTCAATTGGCGATCAGTATAATCAGTTGGGAGTTCTTTTATATTCTTGTCGAGCACCATGGACAAACAGCCCTTGCCGTTTCCAACGTTATGCGGAATATTTTTGGGTTGGTGGGCTGCTTTACCTGGGCATTTGCTGCCACCAGCTCTACGATGGTCAGTAATATTATTGGCCAGGGCAAAAAGGAGCTTGTTCAGGCATTAATCTTCAGGATCGTAAAGATCAGTACTGGGCTTGCCATTATTATAGCTGCGCTGATAAATCTTTTCCCGGATGTACTGTTAACTGTATTCGGACAGAACCAGGCATTCATTACTACTGCTATTCCTGTTGTAAGGGTAGTTACACTGGCAATGGTCATGATGTCTTTTTCAGTTGTGTGGCTAAATGCAGTAACAGGAACTGGCAACAGCAGGGTTACATTTCTGATTGAACTAATTACCATCAGCCTCTATTGTATATATGTATATGTTGTATTAGAAAAATACAATCTATCCATCACCTGGGGCTGGATGAGTGAGTGGCTCTACTGGATGAGTATTTTCAGTTTGTCTTATTGGTACATCCGGAGCGGACGATGGAAGGACAAAGTGATTTAAAATTCTTTCTGGTACCTCACACCTACCGTTCCGGTGAATTGAGTGATCGGCGGGTGCAATTTAGTGACAGCGATCTCCACTTTTTTTACCTGGGGAAATGATGAATGGATAAGGCCTGTGATCTCCATAACCAGTGTTTCAAGCAGGTCACGGGGCTTTTGCATCTCCTCTTTCACTAGCTCATACAGCTTTGCATAGTTGACCGTTTCTTCTATACCGGTAATAAGTCCTGGCGGTGGCAGGTAAGAAACTGTCAGGTTGACCTCAAACTCATTACCAGTTTTTTTTTCCTCTGCATATAATCCATGAAAAGAAAAAAAGCGGAGTTGATGGAGTTCTATGGTCATGGTGGCTGTCATTATCATGGGGACTAATGAACACCTTTTGCGCCAAGGTATCTTTCTGCATCAAGGGCCGCCATACAACCGCTTCCTGCTGCAGTTACAGCCTGCCGGTAGATTTTATCCTGCACATCCCCGGATGCAAATACACCTTCGATATTTGTTTTTGATGTACCCGGAACTGTCTTGATATAACCAGCCTCATCCATGTCAAGAAATCCTTTGAATATCCCTGAATTGGGCTGGTGACCGATCGCCACAAAAAATGCACTGACAGATATTTCCTGCTTTTCCCCTGTTTCGTTATTTTTTATTCTGACCGCATCTACTTTTTTATCACCGAGTACCTCATCAGTTTCACTATGCCAATAAATTTTGATATTGGGCATATTGATCACCCTTTCCTGCATCACTTTACTGGCCCGCATTTCTCCCCTGCGTACAATCATGTGCACCTGCGAGCAAATTTTAGACAGGTATAAGGCTTCTTCAGCTGCAGTGTCGCCGGCACCAACAATTGCCACCTCTTTTCCCTTAAAGAAAAATCCATCACATACAGCACAAGCACTCACACCATAACCATTCAGTCGTTGCTCACTTTCCAGCCCCAGCCATTTTGCAGAAGCACCTGTTGAAATAATCACCGCATCAGCTTCTATCCATTTCTCTTCATCGATCTGCACTTTATGAACTGGCCCGGTGAAATCAACTTTGGTTGCCAGTCCATAACGGATATCTGTACCCATGCGGGCCGCTTGCTTTTCAAAATGCACCATCATCTCCGGCCCCTGGATACCATCAGGATAACCGGGATAATTCTCTACTTCAGTTGTGATCGTCAGCTGACCTCCCGGCTGGATACCCTGGTATAAAACCGGATTTAACCCAGCCCTTGATGCATAAATCGCTGCTGTATACCCGGCAGGCCCCGAGCCAATAATCAAACAATGTATTCTTTCGGAAATCTCCATTAAACTCAATTTTGAATCTGCAAAATTAACGGTTAATCATCAATTAACAGGGGCAGGTGTATGACCTTCGGGATAGCTTGTGCAAAACTAGATCCAGAGCAATCAGATTTACTGAGGGATAATAATAGTTCTGTATTGTGCAGCATAGCCTCCAAAATAACCAAGCCCTCCTCCTTTAATATTACTCATCACTTTTGTCGGTGAAGAAAACGGGTTGCCCACACTTGCATATGTAAATTCCATTGTTCGCCAAAAATCAAAAGTGGCTTTATCAATATTGCAGATCTTCACTGTAACCGTATCACCTTTAGTAAAGAATGAATATCCCTCCGGCTGGCTTTGATTCCTGTCCACCCCTCTTTCCACCTGCACTTCGTAACTGCTGCCATCGATTATCTGATCGTCATAAACAGAATTAAGACCGGGGTAAAAAGGTTCACTGTTACGCTTGGTGAAGTAACGGACATAATCCCCAAACCCGGGCGGGTCATATGCTTTTAACATCACAGCTGCTTTTTCCGGGGTATTACCGGCAGGGGCCGGTTTCCAGAAAAGCGAATCAATACGACGGGTTGTATTGGGAATAGTTGTTGTAGCAGTATACTCTTTCCCTTCTGATACTATCCTTAATGAATACTGTTTATTTAACTGTCCTGAAAAAGCAGTACCCGGACTGGCAGGATCGTTACCGTAATAATAAAAATTGATACCCGGGGCTGCAAGAATGCTATACTCTTTCAACTTATGCGTTAATATCCCATTGGATATATACACATCAGCATTGTGCACAAAACTGTTTGCTAAAGCTGTAAGATCGATTTGTGAAAAATATGCCTGGCTTTTGGTAAGATAAACGACCGGCGTTTGCCCATTCTCGATCGTTGCTTCCACCACCAGTTTAGGGGTCACCCCATCCAGTTTAAATTCAACCCCTTTTTCACAGGATAAAAGTAAGAAGGAGGAAATAGTAAGAAGTACCGGTAATTTCATTTTCATAGCCATCACAAAATTAACGGTCAAAACTGAAAAAGGTTCTGAAAAAAAACAGTCCCGGCAAATAGCCAGGACTGTTTATAATAAAAACCCATCAATTGTAAATCGATTAACCCAGGTATGCTTTCAATGCACTGCTGTACCGGGCTTTTTGCAAACGCTTAATGGCTCTTTCTTTGATCTGGCGGATACGTTCCTTGGTCAGGTCGTACTTCTGCCCGATCTGTTCAATGGTAACACCATTTTCGCCATCGAGACCAAAATAGGCGTTTACGATCTCAGCTTCTCTCGGAGATAATGACTTCAGTACACGACGAATCTCATTTCTCAATGAATCCTTCATTACATCATCATCAGTATCATCACCACCTTCCAGCAGGTCACCCATGGCTACATCTTCGGCTTCATGCACAGGTGCATCAAGGGAAGTATGACGGGTGTTGCTTTGGAAAATGTTGTTGATCTCCGTTTCACTCATCTCCAGTAATTCGGCTAACTCTTCTGTCGACGGCTCTCTCTCATGTTCCTGTTCAAAAGCCATGTAAGCTTTGTTAGCCTTGTTGTAAGTGCCAATTTTGTTTTGTGGCAAGCGGACTAAACGGCCCTGCTCTGCCAACGCCTGCAGTATAGATTGGCGAATCCACCACACAGCGTAAGAAATGAATTTGAAACCTTTGGTTTCGTCAAAGCGTTGTGCCGCTTTGATCAAGCCGAGGTTACCCTCGTTAATTAAGTCACTAAGTGACAAGCCCTGATGTTGATACTGCTTTGCTACCGATACCACGAAACGGAGGTTGGCCTGAACCAACTTATCCAAAGCTCTTTGAGAATCCACCGGGTTCCTGTTAAACATTTTGATACGCTGGGCAAGAGTGGTCTCTTCTTCAGGCGTAATCATTGAAATTTTGGAAATCTCCTGCAGATATTTCTCAACAGCTTGGGAATCTCTGTTGGTGATCTGGGTAGCAATTTTGAGCTGCCGCATAACTAAAATGATTTAAATATCAACGTATAATGACAGTCTTTGTTTGCAGAATGTTGCAAATGGATAGTTAATTGCATGTATGAAATTACCGTCCTCGACCGTCTGCAAAAGTACCTAATAATGCCGGTATCTCATAGCGTTTCGGCTTGAAAAATTACTCACAGTAGCAGCGCAAACGATGCCAAATGTTAATTACCCCATAAAACCCGCTACCAGCAAGGGATTGAGGAAAACAATATTTGTAAAAAAACATGTTTCAAGCCTCTTGTCAGGGCTTGGCTGTTGCGTTTGTGGATTTCTCTTTTTTGGCTTTTCGGGCTAAAAACGCCCAAATACCAACACCTGAAAGAATAAGTAATGTGGAGATGACCTCAGCTTGTGTAGGATGGAAACCAAATATATCAAGTCGGGTATTCACCCTTATTTTTTCAATAAAAAATCGTTCCAGCCCATTCAAAATAAGGTAAAAGCCAAAAAGTGTTCCGGGCACTTTAAACTTCTTTCTTAACGACCAGATTATCAAGAACAGGATGAAGCAGATGACTATTTCATAAAAAGGAGTTGGAAAAACACCTACTTCCAGTTCGTTGCAAAATTTACCTTCACAGCCTGCTATTTTTTTAAGCCCCTCCTCATTTACATTATGAGGATAAGTATAAGACCACATCCAGTCAGGAAGCCAGCTAAAGGGCTTTGGACTTGTATTAGGTATACCCCAATCTCCATCACCAGCAACCTGGCAACCAATCCTCCCAAGTGAATAAGCCAGCATCATAGTCGGGGCCATAGCATCGTTCAGGTGCCAAAAACCTATTTTATGTTTCTTTGCATACCACCAAATTGCAAGAGCTGCACAAATCAAGCCCCCATAAAAAGTAAGTCCGCTGGCTGAAAAAATATAATCCGCAGGTTTTTTCAGAAACCCACTCCAGTGTTCAAATATGTCGAATAGTTTTGCTCCCAGCAAGCCAAAAATCAATGCCAGAATAGTTATTTCTCCCACTCTGTCATGTGGCCATATCCGTACAGTTCTTTTTTCAGGTTTCGCCAGTTTTTGTTTGTTCTTATCCCACCATTTCAACCCAGCGAACAATAGCCCCAAAGCAATCCCAGCCGGCCAGCTCCCCAATGTAGAAAATATAAATGCCTGCGGGTCTTCAGTAGCCGAACTGTCCATTATGAAAAGGGCAACTATCTTAAATCCTAATAGAAAGCCAAGTAGGAAATTGAGAGCCAGATCAAGCATCGTGGCAGGCTGTCCTACCATTACCTGCATTTCAGTAGGTTGAAAAAGCCCCTGTTTGCTTTTACGGCGCAATTCATTGGCCAGCACTATGGCTGAAATAATAAAAGCAACCGCTACAAAAAAGCCGAAGGAATTTACAAAACGAAGAAACTTCCACTCTACACCGAACAGGTCTTTAAAAGCGTAGTACAGGTTTGGATACATGCTGTTGATTAAGGAAGGCGAATATACTAAAGAAAGCTGTGAGCTGTTAGTACCGGCTGATGGTTTTGCCTCAAAAGAAAAGTTCCGGGCTGAAAGTCCGAAACTCTTACCTAGATGTTCACAACAAATTCTTAATTACAATGCTGGTCAAAAGCACCAATCAGGTTCTGCGCAATAACCTGCGCAGGCCTCCCTTCTATCTGGTGACGTTCGATGAAATGAACGAGTTGGCCATTTTTGAATAAAGCAATGGCTGGCGAAGATGGCGGATAAGGCATCAGGTGCTGACGTAATGTTTTTACCGCTTCTATATCAAACCCGGCAAAAGCCGTGGTCAAAAAATCAGGTTTCTTGTCTGTATTGGCAACAGCCATCAACACACCCGGGCGGGCCGTGCCGGCAGAGCAGCCACAAACCGAGTTGATCATTACCAGGGTGGTTCCTTCTTTTGATAGCTGAGACTCTACTTCAGAGGATGAAAGGAGTTCTGTAAAGCCGTTTTCGGTCAGTTCCTCTTTCATGGGTATTACTATTTCTTCAGGATACATAATATTTGCTTTTTTTAATGGAACACAAAAGTAAAGAAAATGTTTACTGAGTTGTGACAGTTGATAGTTATAAGAAATTATGACAGCAGAAATTCCCCTTTTCGGAAATAATGTCTTTCGTTTTATGGCCGTTGCGACAGAACTGACATAAAAAAACCATAAAAACGGGATGGTACATGCTTTGACAGATACAAAGCGTATCACAAAAAGTCAAACTAATAAAGCTAAATAACCATGACAAACGTAAAGTTTAACAGCAAGCCATTCACAGGAACCTTCAACAACTTAGTTGACGACCTCTTTGCAGAATTACCAGTGTTATTCAAAAATGATTTTAACAATGTTGAAAGAAAGGGATTCTGTTCCGGTCAACGTCAAAGAAACAGAGAAGGGTTACCTGTTAGAAGTAGTAGCCCCGGGTTTTGAGAAAGCCGACTTTAAAGTGAACCTGAATCAAAACCTGCTGACCATCTCGGCTGAGAAGAAAGAAGAACTGAAGGAAGAAAAAGAAAAACAGATCCGCCGGGAATACAGCTACCGTTCTTTTAAGAGATCTTTCACATTGGATGAAAAAATTGATGCAACTAACATCGAAGCGTCTTACGTCAATGGTGTGTTGACATTAAACCTTCCGAAGAAGGAAGAAGTCAAAGCATCAGCAACAGAAATTGTTATTAAATAAAAATATCCGAAGAGTTTCTCATAAGCAGTTGGTTTTGGTTTACACCCCTCGTTTCTACGAGGGGTTTCTTTTTTGCTCATCACTCAGTTTTGCATCCCTGCTTTCTTCGTGTATCAATCAGGTATTGAATTTTCCACTGACCATTGAAACGGACCAGCTGGAATGAATTGACACCGCAATGACTGAATTGCCCCTTGTAATAAAAATTATAGGGTGTCCATGCGATCGCTAAGGGGCCATCCACTTTTACCACATCAAAGGTTATCCGTTCGTCGGCATTGCCCGGTGTTTCCTTCCTGATAAAATCAATAAAGCCGGCCGGGTCCTCGTTTCTTACAATCAGCTGCCCTTCTTTATTTCTCGAAATGGTTTGCAACACCATGCTGTCAGCAAAAGTGCTTTTTAATAATTCAGGGTCGGCGGTCTTCATACCGGTGAACATGTTGTTGATAACTGCCTTCACCGAATCTTCGGCCGACTGTGCATTGGCTGCAGTTCCATAAACGATTACTGTTAAGACAATGAAAAAGTATTTCATGTTAGTTGATTTTATGATTTTATGGCAAATGAATTGGAACATAAATGCGTTAGATTTTTTTCTCCCTAAAAATAAAATCTATAGCCATGCAAACAACAAGAATAGTACAAGCGGTGATTTTGATGATGGTGGTAGCAATGGCGGCAAGTTGTGCTGCAAGTAAAGAATATACCAGCAAGTTGTTTGCACCCAGGGTGCCGGTGGCAAAAGACACACCGGCAGTGGCAGCACTCCGCTTCCTCGATATTGACAGTGCCGGAGCTGATAAAGAAGGTTGGGTTACCACCGATATCATTATGGGGAGGGACACGGTGAGTAATACCCTGGCATTAGATAAGCTGGCAAAAGTTTACCCGGCAGCACCAGTGACAAAGGACACAATTACTAAAACTGAATCTCCGAAAACAATACCAGTAATTGTACAGGCAAAACCAGTAACAACAGAAAGTGAACCGGTGGCAAAGAACCTGAATGCCGGAGAAGTGAGAAATAAAAAGGTAAGAGAGTAAGAATCATAAATGATGATTGAACGGGACCTTAACAATTAATAGTGCAACTCCTTAAATCCAATAATAGTCCTTGATTATCGGATAAAAATTGCAATCAAACACTATTTATTTAATACTAAATGTTACGCTATGAAACGAATGCAACTCCTTTTTGCAACATTATTTATTACAATGATCGCCGCAACTGTTACAAGTTGTAAGCCAAGCCGGGTCTGGGCAACAAAAGACAAAAGAGATAACGACGACAGGAACGAACGATATGATCCGCCACCACCACCGCCGGCCCGTTCTTATGTTTCTGTTGCACTTGTGATAAGCCCGACGCCGGGATTTGTAATGAACCGCTACTCAGACGGAAGATACTATCACCGCAGCCCGCAAGGATTCTTGTACTGGAAAGGTTACGATAACCGCTTTTTCCTTGACAAATCTTATATACACCGTGTAAGCTACAGCCAGTGGGAATATGACCAATGGAAACGATACAGCAATGCGGCTGATAATAACAGGAGACGGTATTAATTACTTGCCTGACGATACCAGGCCCTTTTGTACTGAAAAGATATTGCTGCTGCCGGCATTCCTCCTCTTCAGCAAAAGGGCTTCTTTATGCCCTCAACCCCTGAAGGGAGAAAGAAGTTTACTTATACCCGAGTATCTTCAGCATACTCTGTGCTGTCTGCTGTTTGGCATATACCCAGTCCACCAGTTTGCCGTTCTTATCATGACCTACGATGATATGTTTGGGTGATGGTATCATACAGTGTTTTATCCCGCCGTAGCCACTGATCTGGTCCTGGTAGGCGCCGGTGTGAAAGAAGCCCACACATAAAGGCTGCTTGCTGTCACCATTCATCTTTGGCAGGAATACTTCATTGATATGTTCTTCGGAGTCGTAATAATCATGACTGTCGCAGGTAATGCCGCCGAGCACCACCCGTTGATAATCCTGGTCCCACTTGTTTACAGGGAGCATTAGGAATTTTTCACCAATGCCCCATGTGTCAGGCAATGTAGTGATGAATGACGAGTCTATCATGTACCATGTTTCCCGGTCGTTCTGCACTTTTTCTGCTATCACACTAAAGATATGAGCCATGCTCTCCCCTACTGTGTAGCTGCCAAACTCGGTGAAGATATTCGGCATGGGCACTTTGGCTTTTTTACAGGCCGTCTTAATGTTGCGTACAATCTCATTTATCATGAACTGGTAGTCGTATTCAAAACCGAGGGAGTGCTTGATGGGAAATCCGCCACCGATATTGATGGAATCCAGTTCAGGGCATATCTTTTTTAACTGGCAATAAAGATTGATAACCTTGTTCAGCTCACTCCAATAATAAATATCATCCTTGATGCCTTTGTTAAGAAAGATGTGGAGCATCTTGAGCTGGAACTTGCTTTCGTATCCTTCTATCCTGTCCACATAGAACTCAAGAATATCTTTTGCACGGATGCCAAGCCTTGATGTATAAAAAGGAAAGTTCGGCTCTTCTTCTGCCGCCACCCGGATGCCGAGTTTGAAAGGAACTTTTACTGATGTAGCATAATCTTTCAGTTCGTCTTTATTATCCAGCACCGGTATTACATTGCTGAAACCGGTATTGAGCAGGTTGGCGATGCGGCGGGTGTAACCTTTTTGCTTAAACCCATTGCAGATGATATGAATATCTTTGGTGATCTTCTTTTTGGCATAAAGCTTTTTGATGATCTCGATATCGTAGGCGTAGGAGGTCTCCAGGTGAATATCACTCTTCAGTGCCTCTTCCACCACGAAGCTGAAGTGTGAACTTTTGGTGCAATAACAATAATAATACTTACCCTCATACTTGTGTTTTTTGAATGCAGCTGCAAACATCTGTTTGGCTTTTTTTATCTGCATACCAATTTTCGGCAAATAAGTGAGTTTAAGAGGAGTGCCGTATTTGGCGATTAGGGCATTCAGGTCGAGGCCGTTAAAATACAGGTTACCGTCTTCTACTTCGATCCCTTCCTGGGGGAAATTAAATGTCTGCTTTACAAGGTCATGATAGGAATTTGTCATTTTGCAAACAAATGGGGTTGGGCCAGTAATTATTTTGTCGGCACAAAAGTATAGGATTGCTGAAATTATGGAGTAAAAATATGTTCCCCTGAGAGCTGGTGGCACTAAGGGGGAAGCAGAGGAATGAGAACCTGTGCTAAATGAGATGGTATAAATAGTTTAGTGTTGGACGAAGCATCACTTATTTAGTACCTATGCTGGCAGATCAATATATCCTTGTCGTACACTTTCTAAACACCTGCAATTGGGCATACAAAACCGGGATGACAGGAACGGTAAGTAGCAACAGTAAATCTTAACTTGAAGCTTCTGTACATTTAACCACTAAAACATCTGCCATGAGAATGCTTTTTTTATTCGTTTTGAGCCTATTTACCGGTATCTCATTTATCAGCAGTTGCAACAAGGCGGATAAATCCAAAGCAAAAGCTGAAACAACCACAGACTCGCTTGAGTATTTTAGTTTGCGTCCAAAGCTGGAAAAAGAATATGGATATACTCATGCTGTAAAGATCGGTGACGATCTTAAAATATCTGGTGCGGTAAGTATGAATGATTCGGGAGTTATTATTGCCCCTGGCAATATGGAGCAGCAGATGAAGAATTGCTACAGCGGCCTGGAAAGATTTTACAGCATTATGGTTACAGCTATGATGATGTAGTGGTGGAAAATGTCTATACCACCGATATGGCTGAATTTATCAGGGTATCAGGTTTTCGGAATTCTATTTATAAAAAGCAGTTTCCTACAGGTACATGGCTGGCAGTAAAAGGGCTTGCAATAGAAGGTCAGCTGATCGAAATTGATATGGAGGCTCATAAAGTGAAGCAATAGAATTAGCAACCCAAAAACATCATGCTTTCCCAAAAATGTTTTTTTATCTTCCGGGTACCAAAACTAATTCTATGCGAATACTGATGTTCATCGCCGCAGTATCGTTGCTGTCCTGCGGGCAGAGTTCCTCCAACAAAAAGAAAGAAGCCGTAACGGGTGACAGTACCAAAGAAATTGCTGATACTGCAAAAGTTGCGCCTTCTGTAAAAGAGGCGACCCTCCCGTATACCGCTCCTGATGAAGCAGCCGTAAATGAAGCCCTGAAAGCTGTATATGGAAATGACTGGCATGTGCTGAATGACCAGGAAGCCAAATGGATGAAAGATGCTTTTGATTATTTTATTGTTCCCAAAAGAAAAGAAGAACCCAACTATCCCTATATAACCAAAGGTGACTTTAACGGGGACAGCAAACCTGATATGGCCGCCGTAGTGACGGATGCCAATAAAAAGAGAATTTCAGGGTGGCCGTAGTGCTGGGACCTGACAATATCAAACTTGTGGGAGGAAGACATCATGATAGATGCTGCCATATCATCCGTACCAAAATCAACTGTGCAGGGCTCGGAAAATGAGAGACCGAAGAAGATAAAAATGAAAGGTGATGGCATTAACGTGGAGTATTTTGAGAAAGCCTCTTTTGTTCTATACTGGGACAGGTCTTCCTTCAAGCGGATACAGACAGGTGACTAACCTGGTTTATTACATTATATTGTGTATTCATCAAAACCACCATTATGAAAAAGATATTTCTTTTTGCATTAACCTTTTCCCTGCTGACTGCCTGTGGTAAGAGTAAAAGCGGCACCGACCTGGGACAGGAAGTTTGCGACTGTTCTAAAAAAGCGAATGCAATGGATCCTTCTGACCCGAAAAGAGCTGAGGCCCAGAAAGATTGCGGTATAAAACAGGTGGAAGCCTGGAATAAAGTGAAAGATGACCAGAAGAAGGCAGATGAGTTCAATGCCGTACTCAGCAAATGTGCAACTGAACAGATCAAGAAGAGTTTCGGACAATAACTGCAAAAGTGCATTTACAAAAAAGCCCCCGACCCTTTTACGGATGGGGACTTTTTATTTTGCTCAAAGGGAAACTATTTTACAGAATCAACCAGGCTTTTGAAAGTCTCGGGGTTGTTCATTGCAAGATCAGCCAGTACTTTACGATCCAGTTCAATACCTTTTGTCTGGAGTTTGTTTATGAACTGGGAGTAGGTCATACCTTCTGCACGGACAGCCGCATTGATACGGGCAATCCAGAGTGAGCGGTATTCCCTTTTCTTCAGCTTACGGCCTACGAACATGTAGGTCATACCTTTCTCCACAACGTTCTTGGCGACAGTTAATACATTTTTACGTTTGCCATAGAATCCTTTGGCTTGTTTTAATATTTTTTTGCGGCGGGCTTTAGAAGCCACTGCATTTTTTGAACGAGGCATATCTAAATAGTTTGAATGTTAAATGATAAGTGTTGAGTGACCTTTACTTTAAACGCAAGAGACGTTTCACAAAATGCAGATGCGAATCTGACACTGTTCCGTCTTTCCGCATGTTACGTTTACGTTTTTTTGATTTCTTCGTCAGGATGTGACGTTTGAAAGCTTTCTGATGCATGATCTTTCCTGTGCCGGTCACTTTGAAGCGTTTTTTGGCACTGGAGTTTGTTTTTACTTTAGGCATTTTACCCAGTATTAATAATTATACCCTTGAGGTGTTCCTGCACAGGCAGAATCCTTATTGGACCTCTTCGGCAAATACTTACCCTGTTCAGAACAGGGTTTTAGAAGAACTACCGTTTTTTCAAACGGAGTGCAAAGATAAGGCGGGGAAGCCTTCCGGCAAAGGTATTAGCAAAGAAAAAGGGAAGATCCTGAATGAACCTTCCCTTTATACAGATATTTTATTTAATGAATCTTAGTCTTTAGGATTCAGTGCATTATCAATTCTTTTGGCTACATCCTGCAAATGAAATTTGCTCATCTGGTCGGCAGTTCCGGCAGCAGCGGCGTTAATCTCAGCCCTTAAAGCTGCCAGGTGAGCCCTTACCACACTCTTTACATCTGATTTATCGTTTGACCCGCCAATTGTTATAGTAAAGGTTCCGACAGTACTAGTTGTGGCGGGTGCCAGCAAGCCAATCAAAGAAGATACATAGGATTTTTGCAAGTTGCGGCGATAAATATCAATCGGCTTCCGGGCAACCAGTTCACTCCAGATGCCTTTTTTAAGGTCGGCCAGTAATTCATTTACCTGGTAAGCATTATTTCCCAAAGCGGCTTCAGCATCTACCAGTTTGTTCAAAGTGCGGCTGCCGAGCAGGCGGTTCAGTGTATTATCCTGGATGCTGCCGATGACTGTTAAACCGTTTAATCCTGCCCTGCTGAAAATATCCTGGTTAAGCAGCCATGATGGTGTGGCAAATAATTGCTTGTTGAGGAAGTCAACAGCTTCTCTTTGTTTTACTTCCGGCACAATTTCATAAACAGGTCCGGCCTCTTCCACCATCTTTGGTGTTTCCATAATGCCACCAACATATTTGGAAACATGGCCCATGTACCTGCTGAACTGGCCGGTTAAGGCATTGTACATTTGCAAAAGGTTACCATAGCTTTCGTTGGGTTCTTTAGTCCATTGCATCAGGTTGGGCACAATACGCTGAAGGTTCTTGATACCATACATACTTCCTTTCATTGCGTCATCACCGACCTGCTCACTCTGGCTGCGGGGATCATCCGGGTTTGTTTCAGTACCGAACCAAAGGCGGTTATTCTTCAATTTTTCAATTACCCAATTATTCAAATGTCCTTTTTCTTCTTCAGGACCTTTGTATTGCTGGAATAATTTATAACCCCACTCTATTGCCCACCTATCGTAATCACCAATACGGGCCATCAAACCTTCGCCATTGATATTATCTTCGGGCTGTGCTACATAATTAAAACGGGCATAATCCATAATCGAGGGAGTGTGACCATTTGCTTCCAGCCAGGCTTTATCCCTTAATTTCTCAACCGGCACACTTGAACTGGAGCCGTAGTTATGACGAAGGCCTAGTGTATGCCCGACTTCATGTGATGATACGAAACGTATCAGACGGCCCATCAGTTCATCATCAAAAGTCATCTTTCTTGCCTTTGGGTCAACGGCGGCAGTTTGTATAAAATACCAATCTCTTACCAGCGACATTACATTATGATACCAATTGATATGGCTTTCCATTATCTCACCGCTGCGTGGGTCTGCTATACTGGGGCCGCTTGCATTTGGAATATCTGAAGGTTTATAAACGATAGCTGAATTGCGGGCATCATCGAGGCTCCAGGTGCTGTCCTCAGCTTTAGTCGGAGCCATCTTTGCCATAATAGCATTTTTGAAACCTGCTTTCTCAAAAGCCTCTTTCCAGTCATCAACACCCTGCATCAGGTAAGGCACCCATTTCTTTGGTGTAGCGGGGTCTATATAGAAAATAATAGGTTTCTTTGGTTCTACCAATTCACCTCTTTTGTATTTTTCCCAATCTCCATCTTTGGGTTCGAGCCTCCATCTTTTAATAAGAGAAATGCTCTTTACTCCCTGTGGGTCAGCATCAAAATCTGTATAACCTACCGCAAAATAACCAACCCTCGGATCAAAATGCCTTGCCTGCATAGGTTCTTTCGGAAGGAGTACGAGAGAACTGTTGAGTTCCATTGTCATATTTCCTGCCGGAGTGGCTGAACCACCCTGTGCTGTCGCCGGTGCAGGAGCTCTTGCATAGGTTTTTACCGCTTTGATCTCAATATTGATAGGATATGATTTTACACTTACTATATATGATTTATCGGCCTGGATTGCTGCCAGCCGCAAGAAGCTTTTTATAGAACTGCTGAAATGCAACACATCATTATCACCACTGATATAATCAGTAATATCAATTACGGCACCTGTTGAATCTTTACCTAGTGATTTGATATCAAACGCAGCAGCGATAGGCTGAATGTTAGAATTTGTAACCGATGTAAACATCGGGGAAGCCGAATCCTTTGCGTATTCTGCAAAAGAGATCGTACGAAGAAATATTTTATTGTTAGGCCCTTTTTCAAAACGTACCACATTCTGTCCGATCTGGTCGCCGCCATAGCCAAAGAAGCCGCCACTCCGCATTCCTGCTGACGCTTTTGAAATACGATTCACCACCAGTATTTCCCGGTTAAAAAGGGAGTCGGGAATCTCAAAAAAATATTTCTCCTCCACTTTATGTACTGAAAACAGCCCGGCATCTGAAATCGCTTTGGAAGTAATCACTTCTTTATATGGTTTTGGGCCATTGGTTGAAGTGGGCGTTGTACGACGGGTACTATCAGATCTTGTTCCAACAGTTGGCTGTGCTATAACCGTTACTGAAGCAAAGACCGATATGGTTAAAATAAAAATTTTGCTAAACGATAATTGCATATAAACCGGGTTTTATTAATGGCTCAAGATACGGAAAGCAATGGTTTAACATTGCATTCAACGGTATTTTGTACCAGCGGTTTAAATGTAGTGATGAATTCGATGATTTGCCTCAAAAAAAAGAACCCATCCCGCAAAACAGGATGGGTCATATCTCTTGCAAATTAAAATTATCCCTTCTTCTTTCCTTTTGGTGCAAACATGGCCAACATCCTTCTGCCTTCCATCTTGGGCATGTTTTCCAATATTCCTACTTCAGCTAAACGTTCAGCAAATTTCAACAAAAGCAACTGGCCCCTGTCCTGAAACTGGATGGCCCGGCCTTTGAATTGTACATAGGCTTTCACCTTGTTACCATCCTTTAAGAATTCCACCGCATGCTTAGCTTTGAAGTCAAAGTCGTGGTCGTCGGTATTGGGAGTAAAACGTATCTCCTTTACCTCAGAGACCTTGCTCTTGGCCTTCATCTCCTTTTCCTTCTTCTTCTTATCGTAGAGGAATTTATTGTAGTCGATGATCTTACAAACAGGAGGATCAACTGTTGGCGAAATTTCAACCAGGTCTAGTTGCTGGTCCTGCGCCATTTTTAGTGCTACCTGGGTATCATAAATACCCACTTCTACATTATCCCCCACCAACCGAACCTGTGGTACCCTGATTAAATGATTGATCCGATGTTCTGCTTCTTTGCGGGGAGCAAACCTGCCCCTGAATCCGCCTTTGTTAAATCCGCCACCGCCGGGTTTATAACCTCCGCCGCCAGGTGGCCTGTTGAACCCGCCTCCGGGTTTTTGTGGTACTGCCATTTACTTTTTTTAGTTAAGCCCCCAACCCCTGAAGGGGGGCATTTTGTTTTTATTGATTAAGCCTCATACAGGATTTGAGGCTACTAACTTACGTTTTATTCTGCTCTTGCTTTCTTTGATCTCTGCCACTGTTTCCTTAATAAATTCTTCCAGTCCCTTTACACCCACATCCCCAACACCCTGCTCTTCTGACCGAAACCTGACCTTCATTCATTTCTTTCTCACCTACTATCAACATGTAAGGAACTTTCATCATCTCGGTATCCCTGATCTTCTTTCCTATCTTTTCATTGCGGTCATCAACTTCGCTACGAATATCTGCTTTTTTCAATTTATCTGAAACAGATTTTGCGTAGTCCATAAACTTATCGCTGATGGGCAGCACTTTCACCTGCAGCGGGGATAACCACAGTGGCAATTTGCCGGCATAATGTTCCAGCAGAAATCCGATAAACCGCTCATGTGTACCCAACGGTGCCCGGTGAATGATCAATGGAATTTCCGATTCATTTTTCTGATTGGTGAATGACAAGTTTGAAACTCCGGGACTGTGCAAAATCTACCTGGTTGGTAGCCAGGGTAAATTCCCGGCCAATAGCACTCCATATCTGCACATCAATCTTAGGGCCATAAAAAGCACCTTCACCTTTTACTTCAACAAAAGGAACACCTGTTTCAATCAATACGTTGCGAACCAACTCTTCTGTTTCCAGCCACAGCTCAGGTTCATTCACATATTTCTGTCCCAATTTTTCAGGGTCATGCAAACTCAGCCGCATCACATACTTATCTATCCCGAATATTTTAAAATATTTGAGATACATGTCATTCACCGCTTTGAATTCCTGGGCAAACTGATCTTTAGTACAATAGATATGTGCATCGTTCATGTGCAAACAACGAACCCTCATCAAACCAAATAATTCCCCGCTTTGCTCATAGCGGTAACAAGTTCCATACTCTGCAAGCCGGTATGGCATATCCCTGTAGCTTTTTGGTTCTGCATCAAATATTTTATGGTGATGCGGACAATTCATCGCCTTCAGATAGTATTTTTCTCCATCCATTTCCATTGGTGGAAACATACTGTCTGCATAGTAAGGCAGGTGACCACTGGTCAGATACATACTTTCTTTTGCAATATGCGGAGTAACCACTCTTTTATATCCCGCTGCCAGTTCAGTTTCTTTAGCCAGTTTTTCCAACTCTTCAATAATAACCGTTCCGTTGGGCATCCATAAAATAAGCCCCGGGCCTACATCATCACTCATGGTGTAAATGCCCAGTTCCTTGCCTAGCTTGCGGTGGTCCCTTTTCTTAGCTTCTTCCAGCATAGCAAGGTGTTCGTCCAACTCTTTTTGTGAAGGGAATGTTACACCATATACTCTTGTCAGTTGTTTATTCTTTTCGTCACCCTTCCAATAAGCACCGGCAACAGCAGTGAGTTTTATTGCTTTGATAAAACCAGTGTTGGGGATATGCGGGCCACGACAGAGGTCTGTAAAATTTCCCTGTGTGTAAAAAGTTATTTCTCCATCAGTAAGATTGGAGAGCAAATCCAATTTGTATTCATCATTTTTTTCTGTAAAGTAATTGACGGCTTCTGCTTTTGGCATTTCCTTCCTCACATACTCATTATTCTTCTTTGCCAGTTCGTTCATCTTTTTTTCAAGGGCCGCCAGATCTTCTTCCGTCATTTTCTTGTCGCCCAGGTCCATATCATAATAAAAACCTTTAGGGCTTTCTAATGCGGGTCCTACCCAAAACTTTACTCCGGGATACATTGACTCAACCGCTTCGGCCATCAGGTGTGCAGAAGAATGCCAGAAGGTCATCTGTCCATCTGTATCATTCCACGTTAGTAATTTCAATGCTGCATCTCCATTGATTGGTCTTGTGGCGTCACATACCTGCCCGTTGACATTTGCTGCAAGCACTTTGCGGGCCAGCCCTTCTGAAATTGATTTGGCGATATCAAGGGCCGTTACGCCTTTCTCATATTGCCTTACTGCACCATCCGGTAATGTTATATTTATCATGTTTCCCATATACTTTAAAGGTCTGCAAAGGTAACAAAATCCTGCCTATTATCCTGACTATTAAAGGTTTTGCAGCACCAATTTATCAAGCTTTGCCATCTTTTTCCTGATGCTGGTCAATTTGATTTGAAACCGATCTCTGTCTGTGAACCAGAGCATAGAAATTTTCATTTGCCTTTTTCGCCATCGCACCAGCATTAGCTTACCGTACTGCTTATCGAGTCCCGCTGAAACAGCATGCAGCAGCCTGACCTTAGGGACGGTGTTAAATGCTTCATCGTAGATGCTCAGTATTTCTTCTTTCAGTTTCTTATTGTAGCGATAATAAAATCTTTTATACTGGTTTAATTCCTGCAAGGAAAATTCGCTGGTCAATGCCTGCCATATGTCCCCGTTAATATGAGCATTGGCTCCTAAAAGGAAATACTGAACCTGGGTAAGGCTGGTATCAGTGTAATAATTTTTCCAGGCAACCGGCATACCGGCCCCGCTGTTGTAAGCAGCTGCTGCATTGAAGAAATAATCAGCGAAACGATTTTCAAGCCGCTGCATAAAATGCTGAACCGTTTTATCTTCTTTTGAAAAATAATCCATTGCACCCGTAGTCACATTGAAATATAATCCGGCAAAATGCCGGGAAACAGTTGCTGAATTCCGGATTGAATCAAGTTTTCGCAGCAGGCCAATAGTAGTGTCATTAAACTGGGAGAACACAAGAAGGGGAATCAGGAAAAACAAACAACAAAATAGTTTCCTCACGGCTGATGCTTTTATAATAGGCTGATTTAAAATTAACAAACTCTTGCCCAATACCACTTATGGCAATACGAACATATTCTTTAGTTTTGACCCGTTATGCTGAGGACTTATTACAGGTATTTGCTAATCTCCTTTCTGCTGGTCCCGTTGACCCGGCTAAGCTCTCAGGCGCAGGATATTACGGGCATCTGGCGGGGCTATTTTATTACCGAAAGCGGTGAAAACTACAAATTAGAATTTCAAATCAAAAATGCTACTGCATTTTCATCCGGTGTTTCCTATTCTTACCTTGATGTAAGGTTCTATGGCAAGGCTACCATGACCGGCAGCTACGATAAAGGGAAAAAAAATCTTAAGATCCGTGAGATAAAAACAGTAGAGGTAAAAAATCTCGACGGCAATTCTACCTGCATCATGAATTACAATCTTCTTTACTCAAAATCGGGTAAAGAAGAATTCCTTGAGGGTACCTACCTGGGAAAGCCTGAAATTAAGTATGGCGAAAACCCCTATCAATGGGGTGATTGCGGCAATGGCAAAGTGTTCTTAAGAAGAGTAACCACTTCGGAGTTTTATGTAGAACCTTTTTTACGGAATAAGATAAAGACCACCCCTGTAATCGTTAATAAACCTCCTGTAAAGAAAGACACAACAAAAGCCAAACCTAATACGACACCAACCAGGAAACCGGTTGTTGTAAATAAACCGCCTGTAACAAACAAACCTCCGGTTAAAACAAATCCCACAGTTGTTACAAAGCCAAAAACAGACAGCACTAAAACCAAGATCAATACACCCCCCGCAATTAAAACAAACCCAACGGTAACTATTGCAAAACCACCCGTCCTTAAAAACCGGGTTAACGAATTGATGAAGTCGCTGACCGTAACCAGCCCGGATGTAACAGTAAAGCTTTATGATAATGGTGAAATTGATGATGACACCATTTCTGTTTACCTCGATAATAAATTAGTCTTGTCTTCCAAAAGGCTTACTGCCGCCCCGCTGATAGTGAAATTTAAGATTGACGAAGACAACTCCGACCATGAACTGATAATGGTGGCCGAAAATCTTGGCCGGATACCGCCTAACACTTCGCTGATGATTGTTGAAGCCGGCGAGCAACGTTTTGATGTGCGGATTACGTCCACACAACAGAAAAATGCAGTTGTAAGATTTAAATACCAGAAACCAAATTAATCACCGCTACTTTACCTGGTGGAAGAATGGTTGCCGTTTCTGTAATTATTTAATGCCGCTTCCGCATTTTCATCTATTTTTCCTGCACCATGCTGCGACAAACCATATTATCAGTCTTCCTCTTTTGCACTTCTGTTGCTGGAGCACAGGATATTAATGGTATCTGGAAAGGAAGGCTGGTGATGGCCCCTGGTGGCTGTTTCCCTGTATATAATATAGAACTGCAATTACAGGTCGCAGGTACAAGAATAGTGGGAACAGCTTATCACTTCTCCGATTCACTCAATTATGTCAGGGAAAATTTTGAAGGTGTTTATAAAAGAGACAGCAATATCATCTCTATCCAGGAAACCGGTATCATCACCTTTAAAATAAAAGAGGATTGTGTACCCTGTGTAAAAAAGTATGCCCTTAGTTATCATAAAGGAGATGGCCCTGAAGAGCAGATTCGGGGAACCTGGACAGGAAAAGCAACAGATGGAAAAACTGCCTGTGACCCCGGCTCTATTGTATTAATACGATTTGATAAGCCCACTTTCAAACCAGAGCTAAAATTACCTCCCACCCTCACAAAAAGAAAAGCAGAACTGGTAAAAGAAATTAAAGTAGATACAGGCATTATCAAGATTGATTTTTACGACAACGGGCAGGTGGATGGCGATACTATTTCGGTTTATGTAAATAATATGCCCTCTGTAACCAACAAACACCTTTCCGGGAAACCCGTTTCCATTACAGTTAAGATAGATCCCTCCAGGCCGGAACAAGAAGTGATAATGGTTGGCGAAAATCTTGGCACTATCCCGCCTAATACCGCACTGATGATCATTAATGCCGGTGATAAACGTTACCAGCTGTATCTTACTTCCGATGAACAGAAAAATGCGATGGTGAGATTTATCTATGAAAAACCAGCTACAGCGGTCAAGTCACAATAATTGTAAATTGTATAATGCGATTCCGGTTACTTATTCTTTTTGTATTCTCCGCCCTCTCCCTTTCTGCCCAGGACATAAAGGGAACCTGGAAAGGGAAGATATATACACAAGGCGCCAGCGACTCGCTGAACATTGATCTTATTATCAAAACCAATAAGAAAAATGTTTTATCCGGTACCACCACCCTGCATTTTGATAAATTCAATTTTGCAACGGCAGTTATCAGCATTCAATATGACAGCACAGTCAAAACATGGTACCTGAGGGAAAGGACAATTATTGATAAAGATATATCTGATTATACCACACTTACGCTGGACGAATATTACCTGAAACAGGAAACTCCCGGTAAACTAACCGGCCAGGTCTATTGTTTCAGAACCCTGCCCCCAAGAATTGGGTTTGAGGGGCCCTGCCATGGCACTATGCATATATATTTGCTGCGGCAGTAATGATTTCACGGTTTTCCTTACCTTACTGTTTCAAATGGCCCTCTGAAATATCCCCGGTTTTGTGCAAATGGCCCTACCCTCCGCAGCTTGTCATTAATTAACAACCAAATAAAAATCAACATGAAAAAATTACTGTTCATGCTGTCAGCAGGATGCCTGGTACTCATGAGTTCCTGCAGCAGCAAAAAAGAAAGCGGTGGTATGTCAGATACTGCTAAAAAGAACCTGGAAACCAACCGGGCCATTACTAAATGCTTTGACACAAAAGATTTCAGCAAACTGGGTGATTATATTGCTGAAGATGGTATTGACCATTCCGGCGAACAGGGTGACATCAAAGGTGTGGCCGCCATGAAAGAAGAATTTGCAAAAATGGTTGCAGGTTATGAAAATTCAACCACAGAAGTAATTAAAGAAATGGCCGATGATGAATATGTGATGACATGGCAGCGCTACAAAGGAACTCTGAAGACCGATCAGATGGGTATGAAAGCCGGTGACAAATTTGACATGACTGCAATTGAAGTCAGTAAATTCAAAGATGGAAAAGCAGTAGAACATTGGACGTTCATGCAGCCCTCGGAAATGATGAAGATGATGGGTGGTGCCCCGCAAAATTCAATGCCACCAACCGTTGACACTGCACAAAAAAGACCTGTAAAAGATCCGCTGTAATAACTAATAAAGAATATTAATATTACCTGAACGGGTTCTCTGGAACCCGTTTTTTATTTACTTACACTTACTGCATATACCGGATCTTGCCGGCAGGTAGTATTGGCAGTACAAAGATTCGTAAGGCTAAGACTAACAGTAGAAGTTTGGGCTTCAGCAATAATCTCCTGCCAGGTAGGGGTTGATGTTTGAAACTTGCTCAGGTATTTCTCCATTGCGGTAATAAGATTGGAAGTAAAATAGCCGCCAACATCAGTATTACCATATGCATATTGGCCTTTTTTTGCAGCAGTGGCAATAATTGATCCCCGGGATTTCATAAACAAGTCATAGCAATACGACTTTTCCCAGGTCATGAGTGATTTGGTGGTAAGGGCAAATGTTTTCCCTTCCGGCTTCAGTAAACCGAGACTTGAATTACAACAGTCCGTAATGACAAGATTCAGCCGGGCATTCTTTGCTTTGATCGTATTATAGACTTCAGAAGCGTTTAATGTAGCAACAAGAATATCATCAAAGCGGCTTTGCCGCAGATCGAACTGTGGATAGGCTTCATTTGCATTCCTGTCGTTACTGTATCCATGACCGGAATAATAAAAGATAACGATATCATTGGCGGCAGGCTTCAGGTTATTAAGTGCTGCTTCCACATTGGCCTTGCCAAATTTGGCTCCGCTTATTTCAACAAAATTCAATGGTATGTTTAAAAAAGTAGCCACATCCTTTATCTGGCTGGTAATATTGACCACATCTTTTTGTACACTGTAACCAATGCGTGGGTCGTTGGTATTGGCCACCATGATGAAGTGCAGCTTGGTTGGCAAAGCGGTGGCGGGTTTTACAGGATTATTGCCATCCGGCTTAACAGGTACTGTTGGATTTGTTTCTGCAGGACTGAACAGGTTCGCATAGAAAGTTTCTGTTTCGAGAAAATAATTTTTTACAAAGGCCTTGGTAAGGTCTGTCTTGTTTATCACTTTCACATTGAGGATCTTTCCATACTCAAATGTTCCATCCGTATTTAATGAAGTAACACCCCAGGGTTTGAAGTTTTTGTCTTCAGCTTCTTTTTTAAACCATAACACATCAGGATTGTAGGCATCCTGCTTTTCTTTAGTTCCATTAATGATATACCTGGGCGACTTGCCTTTGAATTGCAGTGTAAGATGCGGCAGGCCATCAATCTTTGATCTTCCTTCTGCTTCATCAAACTCCATGTGCACCACATAGGTCTCAGTACCTGATTTGTTGGAATATTTCACCCGCATAAAACCGGTACCGTTGCCATATCGCACCAGCATGGCTGTGTATTTAGGAAAATCGGTCAGATTTTTAAACTCATAGCTAATCTCATAAATGGTCAGGGAGAAGCCCTGTATGCTCAGCAAGAGAGCTAATATGAAAATGAAGGGCTTTTTCAGGGCTTTCATGCGACTGGGTTTGATGATAAGGGCGGAACCAATGATTAAATTTAAAATATTTCTGCCAGACAAAGCCTTGTATGGCCCGAAACCTTTCGAATTCTCCATTCAAACCCCAAAAAAGGCTTCTCATCACTAATTTTTCCGCGACAACGAAATATATCGTAGTTTAATACCTACAAAACTTAATGCCATGAAACAAAGAATTCTACTCCTCTTTGTAATGACTGCGGTCATTACTACCTCTCAAGCACAAAAGACAGACAAAGCATCGAAAACAACCACCGGCTATGCCATTACTGCTGCTGAAAAAGGCAGCCGCAGCTGGAAAGAAGTAAGACTGGTGGATGTAACCACCGGTGCCGAAGTAAAAACCATTTACAACAGTAAAACAGAGACCGAAGCACTGAATGCAAGAACAGGAAAACCTGTAGTGAAGAAAGACCAGAACAATGCCAAAACAACCACTACTACTTTCACCACTACAAACCCCGAAAGAAAAGTGGTGAACCTTGACCAGGTGATCGACAAAGCAAACGGCAATCATGTACAAACCTATACAAGAGTGGTGGTAGTGAGCCGCAACCTGCAAACTGACAAACCCTTTTCCACCAACTCGGCAGCGATGGCGTATGACAAGAAGCATGAAAGACTATATTATACGCCCATGAATATTAACCAGCTTCGTTACATTGATCTGAAGTCAGGGAAGGTTTATTTTTTTGAGAATGAAGATTTCGGTGTCGTGAAATTTGGTGGTGATGTGGCCAACCAGGTAACAAGAATGGTGATAGCCTCGGATGGCAATGGCTATGCATTAACGAATGACGGTAATCATCTTATCCGGTTTACCACCGGCAAGAAGCCAACCATTACTGACCTTGGGGCATTGACAGATGATGCGGCCAATACAAAATATTCCATCCATAGCGGCAGCGGGTATGGTGGTGATATGGTGGCGGATGCTTCCGGTAATCTGTACCTGGTTACTGCAAACAGGAATGTTTTTAAAATACATATTGAAAGCAAAGTGGCAACGCATAAAGGTACCATCAAGGGTTTGCCACAGGGCTTTAGCACCAATGGTGCGATGGTGGAAGAAGGAAGCAAAGTGATCGTCGCCAGTTCAGAATCTACAGTGGGCTATTACCGTTTTGACCTGAACACCCTGCAGGCCGAAAAAATATCAACCGGCGGTACAGTGTTCAATGCTTCTGACCTTGCGAACGGTAATCTTGCTTTTGACAAGAAGAAAAAAAACAAGGAAGAAGAAACAGTGAAAGAAGAACCAAAAGCTGTTGCTTCGGAGGTCACCGCAAAAAATGAACAACAGGAGCAAACTACTTTAAAGAATGGAATTGCTGTGTTCCCCAATCCTGTAACGAACGGTGTTGTAAGATTATCTTTCTCTGAACAACCGGCGGGAAGATACCAGGTACAGTTGCTTGATCTTGCCGGCAGGCTGATAGCTTCAAAAGAAGTGAATGTGAACAGTGAGGCGCAGATTGAGGAGTTCAGGTTTCCGGAATTATCTGTAAAAGGAAATTATCTTATCCGTGTATCCAGCGAAGTGAATAAAGTAAATGTGACCAATAAGATCGTCGTCCAATAAGTGTCCTTTAATTCGCTTTTTTATCAGTTTCATGTTTTGAAACTAACAGGGCTTTCGAAAGAAGGCCCTGTTTTTTATTATAAAGCCTTGAGCTGAATCAATCACATTAATGACAATCATCATTCCGGGTAGGTGTAAAAACTGATTACTGAAATAAAATTACAACCGGGCTGTTTTATATTATAACTGCATAGTAATTTACAGACGTAAACAATTTTTAGATTCAGATCTGATTAGAGCATGAAGCCTGCGTAAGCAGGCTTTGGTGCTTGAGAGAGATGCTACTTTTTTACGCTTATTATCTTCACTTCGTAAAGCAGGTTGGTCATCGGTTCAATGTTTGGAAGAGGATTTGTGCCATAGCCAAGCATAGAGGGAATATAGATCTTCGCCACACTACCCTCCCTGAGCATTGCCAGGCCTTCTTCGAAACCCTTAATATAAGTGCCAAGGCCGGTGGTTACTTCCAGCGGTTCGGTGTGGCCAAAGCTGTCGTCCATATTGGTATCGAAGACAGTTCCTTCCAACGTCATGCCTTTGTACATAACGAAAACGATACTGCCTGAATCGATCCTGCTGCCGGTACCTTCGGTGATGATCTCTGCAAAAGCACCACTGGCTGTTCTGGTTGCTTTTATTTTATTTTCGCCGAGGTAGCTGGTTATAAATGCGATTTCTTTCTGCAACTGCCTGTCTTTTTCTTTTTCCATGTCTGCCATTGCCAGCGAATCATCTTTGAATATCTCCAGTACTTTTATAAATGACTTAATGCTGTCGCCTTTTTTATATTGGGACAGGACAAGGTCGGGGCTGCGCAATATAAATGTATCCATTAGCTGAACGACATAGAGACTGTCGCCGCTTTTAAGCTTTTGCCATAGTTCTGAGAAATCGTAAGGAATAACAGCCCCAACCTGCTGATAAACCGGTATGAGCATTTTACCAGGATCATAGATAATGCTGTCATTTAATTTTTGAGTGGTACGGAGTTTTAATACATTGCCCTCTCTTGCGGAATCGCCGGTTGTACGGGAATAGAGTTCGTAATACATTCCTCCGGGTGTCCATCCGGCGGAATTTTGAATTGATCTGAGGGATTGTGCAGATGTGACTGAGATGAACAAAAAACAACAAGAGAGCAGCGATAAAATCTTTTTCATTTGCAAATTTCTTGTGATGAAGATAAGAGTTATGTGCTTAGTTGTAAACTAAGCACAACCGGGGCTGGGTGGATTGTCCTAACGACAATACGAAATGTATAATATCAATCAGTTGATTTTCAATGCCTGTTTTTTTTGAAGGGTGCGTCTTATATCATAAATTTATGTGTTGGCAGCAAGGTTTTGACAGACCCTGATGAAACTAATTTCCCAACAGATATCAAGAACCAAAAAAAAATTATTATTATGACAAGACGCATTATTTTCATCTTCTTGACAATACTCCTTTCTAAAGGTTTACATGCTCAGGTGGACAATGTTTCAATTGACAGTGTTAAAAGTCTTTTATGCCATAATTGGGGTTTTAGAGCAATCATTATGGGCGGACAGGAAATGACAAATTTTAATGAGACAGTTAAATATCAGTTTAACAATGACCTTACAATGCAACGTGTGACGGAAAAGAAAACTGAAAAAGGAATTTGGTCTTATGACCCAACAAAATCTTTGATTTTAATAAAAATTAAGAAGACAACACTTTTTGTTCAAAAACTAAAAGTGGGTGACTTAGTAATAAGTGTTGGTGACGGAACTGACACGAATAAAAATTCTTTGGGTGCTGCGACTGCATTAAAAATTGTAGACTAAAAGTAACCCTGCTGCCAACATGGGGTTTTGTGCAAGCAGGGCTTGACGTTCAAACTTCGGCTGTTTGCATCGCTGTACTTTGGTTCGGGCTTGACGGAATTCTGTTGGGCTTTTAGTTGTTAACTTGTACTTTTATTTCTTTATTGGGCTTCAGTTCCGGGCTGGACAATCAACAATGCCCTGCCTGCACAAAGCCCTGTTCGTTGTATGCCATTTTATGAGCGAACCGTTTAGCATCGAAGATCGAAAGCCAATTTGGATAGCTCTATCAGAATTTTACCTTGACACAGAGTTGCAAGACTCAGATTTTAGACACATTGCTCTAACAATTCTAGAAAGCCCCTACACATTAGACGAAGTGAAAAAAATAAATAAGTACGAGGTTTTCCCAGTATTGCAGGTGAATCTTCTAAGTACGGCCGGAGAATGGGCGGGTTTTGATAAAGAATGGTTGTTAAACAAAATTATGACCCGGCTTAAATCTAAGACCAAATTTAGTGACATTGGGGTCGAAGTAAGTTATCAAATGTTTAAATGGATGAGTAAAAGATATTGGGGCAAACTTGAAAAGATGTATAATGACATCAAAGTCAATCCTGATACATTTATTCTTACTTGTAGAGCTGCATATTTTAATAATGTATTACCCTTTCAGTTCGACAAATCGGAGAATCCAACCTACAAGAAGTTAGATCAAATTGCAATAAACTATCGGGATACAAATAGATTGCAAGACTTTTACCAACATTTACAGGAGGACCCAATATTACATTAATATATGGACAGCATACTTTTTAATTGAAAAGTTTTCGCTGGACAAGAAAGCCAAATTGATTGGATTGAATGACAATGAAACTATTTTTGACTTTTGTTATGACTTACTTGAAAGAAACTTTCAAGGATTTCCTGACAAAGGACAAATAAAAAATTGCAGTTATTGGCTAGAGGAAAAACGGCATACAACATGGGGTTTGGCGTTATGGCGGCTTTACGAATATATCCTGATCGATATAACATTACTCAGCGACATATCCAACTGACGAATAAAGCCCAGCTTTAGAATATATTTTCATCTTCATATCTTTACTCAGCAACATATCCGGGCTGACGTAACACGGAATATCGCCACAACGCCAAGCCCGGACGTTAGCGGTCATTGTATCGAACGTACACAACGAAGCCGACATAATAACGCAGACAAAAAACTCATTACTTATAATATTTATGACACAGATACAATGAAGCAAACAACAACATTAGGACACAGTACTCTAACAAGTTAATAGAATTGGACTTGGCTGTATGGGTATGTCAGAGTTTTATGGTTCTTTTAACGAAGAAGAATCCATCAATACATTGCATAAAGCCATCGACTTAGGAGTTAATTTTTTCGACACAGCCGACATGTATGGTTGGGGAGCGCAATGAACGACTATTAGGAAAAGCATTTAAAGGACGGTGGAGTGAGGTAATTTTAGCGACCAAGTTTGCTGTAATGCGAGGACCCAATGGTGAATTTCTTGGACTTAACGGTAAACCAGAATACATAAAACAAGCTTGCGAACAAAGTCTTCAAAATTTGGGAGTTGATACAATTGATTTGTATTACATGCATCGGCAAGACCCGAAAGTGGAAATTGAAGAAATTGTTGGCGCAATGAGTGACTTGGTAAAACAAGGAAAGGTAAAACACTTAGGCATTTGTGAAGCGAATGTAGAAATGATACGAAGGGCACATGCAGTTCACCCGCTTACTGCCGTGCAAAACGAATATTCGTTGTGGAGCCGAGAACCAGAACAAGAGATTTTGGATGTGTGTCAAGAACTCGGAATAACCTTTGTCGCATATAGTCCTCTTGGTCGTGGGTTTCTTAACAGGAGCAATCAAAAGTCGAGCAGATTTAGAAGCAAGTGATTGGCGTCTTACACTTCCTCGCTTTACAGACGAAGCGATAAAGGAAAATCTAAAATTTGTAGAGGTTGTGGAGCAAATTGCACAAGACAAAAAAGTTTCCAAAGCACAAGTTGCTCTTAGCATGGGTTACTAAGTCAAAACGATGAAATCGTGACTATTCCAGGTACTAGAAAAGTTCATCGTCTCGAAGAGAATTTAGGTGCATTTAAAGTGGAATTAACCAAAACTGATTTGGCTACATATACAAAATTCTATGCCATCAGAAACAATTGGAAATCGTTATTAAAAAAAAACAAACCAATCATTCAAAAGGTAATCGCTTGGCAGATGAGTAATTATGGGCAAGAAAGAACAACGAACCGCTAACACGGGGTTTGCCAAAATGGGGGCAGACGGAAGCCGTGTTTCAACTTTTGTTTTTCAATTTGGCTTCATATCCAGCTTGACGTTATTAATTTAGCTATGTGCAAATCATCAACTTTTATTTATAAATTTAGCTTCAGTTAGCCGGGCGGACGGAATTCTATTTCCCCCACTTCGGCAAGCCCTGCCCGTTACCTGCAAGCCACCGACACAGAATCTGATTATTTGTTTTGCAAAAATAAAAAAACAGCAGTATGACCTTTTCAAAAAAGAATAATGTTACCATCCTAATCTGCCTAATTATTTTTTCTTTCTGTTTGACATACTGTTCAAATCATTCACAAACCGACGATAACAAATTATTAGCAGGAATGTACAAAATGTACTCAATCCAAAGCCAGGACTCAACAGGCGCCTGGAAAGAATCTGGTGTAGCAAATGGCGGAGAAAGTTATATACTGTATGATGGACTTGGACATATGGCAGTACAAATAACTCCAAAGGGATATGACAACTTCGAATGGCTTGAAGAAGAAGTTGCTTTGAATCCAAAAATGTTTCAAGATAAAGTAGAAAGCATGTCTGTACCGGAGCTAAAGCAAGCCGTCACAAATTTTGCATCTTATTATGCCTATGTTGCCAACTACAGAATAGACAAGGCAACAAATATTATAATACATGAACGCTTAATAGGCACTATTCCTTCAATTTGGGGAACTGAAGTAAAAAGACAATTCTCATTCAGTGGAGATACTTTAATTCTTATCAATCCAGTTGCGAAGAGAAGATTAATGTGGTTACGACAAAAATAAAGATTGTTTATTGAAAAGGCTGTGCAGGTAACATGAACTGTGTAAAAAACCAAACAAATTTTGATCTTTTTTATGGTTTGGCTGAGCAATAATTTGGTTGATACAGTGTGTTGTTTTTTACTACTGCAAATACTTGTTTCAACAACTTGTTGCACACCGCTATCAATGCTTGTTTTCCTGTTTTCCCATTAGCTCTTAATCTTTCATACAGTGCTTTGCAGGCTGCATTGGTTTTCATCGCATTCATGCTGCACATGTACAGCACATCCCGTAGGTTTTTACCACCTCGCTTATATATCCTGGGCTTGCCCTGTATGCTGCTGCCGCTGCTGTACTGTGTCGGTGCCAGTCCCGCAAAACTTATCAGCTGACGGTGGTTTTGAGTGTGTTTAAAACCCTGCGTAAACACTATCAGCATGGCCGCTGCCCGTTTGCCTATGCCTTTAATGCTGCTTACATTTTTTAATTGCTCCGGCTGCCATTGCACCAGCAACAATTGAAGCTTTTGTTCAAGTTGTTTGATTTCTTTTTCCATGCACACTATTATTTTTTCCAGCGACTTTATCGTGTCTTTACTTGGCACCGGAAGTAAACGCAGGCTGTGCAACTGGTTGTTAAACCGTTTGATCTGTTCGGTGTATTCCCGGATCGTATTATACAGCTGCTTGCTCTCAAAGTAAGCACTGTCGGGCATTTGCCAGTACGCAGGACGCTGCTCTATCGCATAGCGGCAGATCCACCCAGCATCTTTCTTATCCGTTTTGTTCCGCTCCAGGTGCATTTGTATATACCGCTTAATGGCGATAGCATTTACCACACTTAGTTTGCATCCACGACTGTGTAAATAAAAGGCCAGCCGGATGTAATACACTCCCGTGGCTTCCATTACAAAATGATAGTCAACTCCGGTGTGTTCTATAATTTTTTGATAACCGGAATTGTTGTTACCCACCTGCAAATGAAACATCTCTCCCAGGTTGTTTTGATAGCATACATCCAGCTTGGTATGAGAAACATCTATACCGCAGCATAATTTTTTGGACTCCATAACCATTTCTGTTTTAATGTGATTGTTTGTATTTTTAGTACAGAAAAAAAACAAACGGAAAGAACACTCTTACACTGTGCTATCTATCCTAATGCAGGCTTTCTGTGAAGCTTGTTGAACTGTTCAGCATCGGGTAAGAAAAGAGCGGGGACTGTCATGTTGTAATGGCTTTTTGCCAATTGGGTTTTACGGTCTTTTTCCGCTCTTTGTTCTTTCTGAATTCCTTTTACTCCTGATACATAAATCTATTGAATTGTAAACATAGGATTGGGTTTTATGCAAGTTGGGCATAACATTGTAACATCAGTTATTTGCAAATCCCAGCTTCAGTTCCGGGTGACGAATTACTATCAGCTTTTGTACTTAACTTCATCAACATATTTTCAATCAGCAGCGGTTATGGGCGGACGGAATATTAAAATGCCACACCTCACAAAGCCCTGCCCGTGAGCCGCAATTAAATCAAAATGCATAATACGATATACAGTTTTTTATTCCTGGCTGTTATTTTCATCAGCTGTAGAACTTCATCTGATGAAAATAATAAGAAAGCAGATTTAATAGTAGCAAACAGCCACTCCAATAAAGCAGGGGCCGGTTCTATTGATGTTCATCTAAACTTAAAGGAAGAAAATTGCGATACGCTATTAAAAAATAAGGGAGGAAAAAATGAAGTAATATCAGTGAAGGGCTGGACAATTGATGATTTTATAATAAATGACAAGGATAAGAAATCGAAGACTGTCAGAAGTAATATTGAATATAAGAGAGAAGAATGGGAAAATGTAAAAAATCCGATCGTTGCTACTTTCAAAGGATGTGATTTCGGTGATTATTTCCATTTGAACTTTGAAGATGCTAATGGGAAAAATTATGATTTTGGGTTTGGGAATAATAATTATGGGAAATACCTACTCTTTGATAAAACTGATTATAATGATAACCCTGAATACCTGGGCAAGACATTCAAAATCTGCTGGAATTGGAAGATCACCTCTTTTCCCTGTTGCGATGGTGATTATGAAAAGGTTGAAGCGTATCTTCCTTCAATTACCAAATTAGAATTAATAGAGACTACTGCCAGCGAAAAATAAATGCCATTAATACGGGGGCTGATTCAAACGGCTGGCGGTAATGGTAAAAAGACAGTAACAAACCCTGCCGGCAGACAGGCATAGACGACAATAAAAAAGCAGAACTATATGAGAAAAATAATTTCATTTATGCACATATCGCTTGACGGTTTTGTAGCAGGACCAAACAGAGAAATGGACTGGATCAAAGTGGATGAAGAAATTTTTGATCATGTCGGTAAGCGGATAAGCGAAGGCGACACGGCATTGTATGGACGGGTAACTTATCAGCTGATGGAAAGTTACTGGCCTACTGCAGCAGACAAGCCGACAGCAACCAAACACGACATTGAACATTCAAAATGGTACAGCAAAGTACACAAGGTTGTTTTATCAAAAACAATGAAAGATGAGGGATTAACCAACACAACAATTATTTGCGACAACCTTTCGGACAGCATAAATGAAATAAAACAATCCCGCAATGGCGGGAGTAAAGATATCTTGCTTTTTGGCAGCCCGACAGCAACACATTCACTTGATGAAACTGAACTTAATTGACGGCTACTGGCTATTTGTTAATCCAATTATCCTTGGACAGGGCATTCCATTGTTTGCAGGCATCAAAGACAAAATAAAACTAAAACTTATTGACTACCCGGCAATTTACCTGCGGGGTAACTGAACTGAACTACACAGCGGACAGACAATAACAACGAACCTGCCGGTGCCGGGCAAGGCTTCACTAAAACTTAAAATTCCACGTTACCGCAGGCAGTATCGGGAACAATGATACCTGCCTTGCTTCTACTTTTAAATCGCCGGTGGCGGGGCTGCCGCTCTGGTCAAAGTAAATGAAGTAAGGGTTGAGACGGCTGTACACATTATAGATACTGAAGACCCAATAACCGGTGACCTTTCTTTTCTTTTTTGGAACAGGTGTGTAAGTGGCTGAAAGATCTACCCGGTGATAATCCTTCATCCGGTACTGGTTGAGTTTGCTGTACTCCTGCGTAAGCACACCGTTGATGATGTAGAAACGTTCGGGCAGTGTCATCGCATTGCCGGTGCCATAGACAAAGACGGCGCCGAGTTTCCATTTTTTACCCGCTTCGTAATTGGCAACTATGGACATGTCATGCCGGCGGTCGAACTTGGTGGGATATTTTTCTCCGTCGTTGAGTTCGGGAAATTTTCTCCATGTCCAGGAGAGAGTGTAACCTACCCAGCCGGTGAACCTGCCTTTTAATTTATTAACGAGAAATTCTGCACCATAACTCCAGCCTTTGCCAAATACAAATTCATCTTCGGGGTCGCCAAGGCCGGGTGTGTAGCCTTCTTTGTACTCGACCTGGTTCTGCATGTCTTTGTAATAAAGCTCAACAGAGGTCTCGTATTTATTGTCAGCAAAATTTTTGAAGAGGCCTGCTGAATACAACCAGCTGATCTGTGGTTTTACAATATAGGTGCTGGGTACCCAGAGGTCGGTGGGCAATGTGTTGCCTGAATTGCTGACGAGGTGGATGTACTGGTAATTTCGGGTAACGGCCGCCTTTACGGATGTTTCATCATTGATGGCATAACGGACGGTGATGCGGGGTTCGAAGCCGCCGTAAGTTTTTACCGGTTTGAAATTATCATAAACGGTGCTGTCGAGTTTGTTTCCATCCGCATCACGAAGATATTTTGTGTATGGACCAATCTGTGTGAAGCTGCTCCAGCGAAGACCGTAATTGATCTTCCACTTCTCCCCTATTTCCCAATCGTCCTGCAGATAGACGGCTGTTTCGGCTGCATATTTTAATCCTTCATTGTTGGGTTTAAAAACGATGGAATCCTGCCGGCCGGTGACTACATTGGGAGTGAAACGGTGATAGGTGAGCAAGCCGCCGAACTTCAGTTTGTGATTGGGCAATGGGATAATAATCAAAATCTGTTTTGATGGTGCCATCTTTAATACCTGAGTAAAGACCTATTTCAAAATTTTCCTGCTGCGCTGTAAAGCGGAATTTGTAGTCGTTGTACACCAAGCGTTGTATTAGAAAACAAACGGCGGTTGAACACATGGTTCCAGCGGAGGGTTGCGGTGGAATTGCCCCAGGGAATATTTGTTTTGAAAGAACGTTTGGCATTATTGAAATCAAACACATCCCTGCCAAAATAGCCGCTGAGGTAGAGCCGGTCTTTTTCAGAGAAACGGTAATTGACCTTAGCGTTGAGGTCGTAGAAATAATAACCGGAACCATAGAAGCTGCTGGATTTTTTAATGAAAGGCTTTGCCAGTGCATCGGCATAGGTTCTGCGGGCAGAAATAATGAAGGAGGCTTTGTTCTTTTTTATGGGCCCCTGTATAGAAAAACGGGAAGCGATGATGCCGATACCGCCATCCATCTGTAATTTATTGATGTTACCATCTTTCATGGTGACATCCACAACGGAAGAAAGACGACCACCATACTGTGCCGGCATGCCGCCCTTTATTAATGATACATTTTTTATAGCATCAGAATTGAAGACAGAAAAGAAACCAAAGAGGTGACCGGTATTGTACACCACAGCATCATCAAGGATAATAAGGTTTTGATCGGGTCCGCCACCACGGACATAGAAACCGGCATTGCCTTCGCCTGCATTTCTTACTCCGGGTAAAAGCTGGATGGCTTTAAGCAGGTCTACTTCTCCCATAAAGGCGGGTATATTGCGGATCTGATTCATGGACAGGTCAATCTTGCCCATCTGTGCATTCTTTACATTGCCGTCCCGGCGTTTAGTGTACACCACCACATCAGTAAGGGCAGATGATTTGGAAACGATATCGAAATTGAAGGACTTGTTCTCTTTTAACTCCACGGCAACTGTTTTGCCGAGATAGGAAATATGGGAAACGCTGATGTTGTAATTTCCTTCGTCCAGTGTAATGGAATAAAATCCGTACAGGTTACTGGCGACACCTTTTGATTGCCCATTAACAGCAACAGTGGCACCGATGATGGATTCACCCGTCATGCTGTCTTTTACATAACCATTGAGGGTAAAACGATTGGAAGATGCAGGTTTTTGGGCAACTGCCGGGTTGAAACAGCACAATAACAGTACGGCACAGAAGAATTTTTGCATACACTAATTACAAGCAGGCTATCTTTTTGTTTGCTGCGCAAAGATAATACATGAACATACGGCTGCAGTAATTATGGCTTATATCTGTGTTAATCTCTTTTAATCTGTATCGCCTGTGTGGCGCAGAATGGCTAAATTTGCGCCTCATTTAGATTATTATGCTGGCAGGATTACAAAATGTGACATTTGAGTTTGGCGCAAGGGCCATTGTGGAAGAAGCCACCTGGCATATTCAGCCCGGAGAACGGATCGGCCTTATCGGTTATAACGGAACGGGAAAATCCACCCTGTTGAAATTGCTGGTGGGTGAATACCAGCCTTCGGGCGGCACCGTGGAGAGAAGCCGCACCACTTCTATCGGTTACCTGCACCAGGACCTGCTGAGTTTTGATACCAATGATTCCATCCTGGAAGTGGCACTGGGGGCCTTTGAAAAAGTATTGCAGTTAGAAAAAGAGATTGAAGAACTGGGCAAAGAATTAGAAAAGACCGGCGATGAAAAAACGCTGCATGATTACAGCGACAAGCTCCACGAATTAGAACTGTTGGGAGGTTATAATATCCATCATAAAACGGAAGAAGTGTTGCAGGGACTGGGATTTGCCAATGAAGACCTGAAAAGACCGTATAAAGAATTCAGCGGCGGATGGAGGATGAGGGTGTTACTGGCGAAAATGATATTGCAACAACCTGACCTGTTATTACTGGATGAGCCGACGAACCACCTTGACCTTCCTTCCATCGAGTGGTTAGAAAAATATTTGTTGCATTACCAGGGTTCTGTTGTAATAGTAAGCCACGATAAATATTTCCTGAACCGGATGGTGACGAAGATCGTTGAGGTGTATCAACAGCAACTGCATATCTACACCGGCAATTATGATTATTACGAAAAGGAGAAAGCCATCCGCATAGAAATGCAGCAGAAGGCTTATGAGAACCAGCAGGATTATATCCGCCAGAATGAAAGATTGGTGGAACGGTTCAGGGCGAAGGCGAGCAAAGCAGCAATGGCGCAGAGCATCATGAAGAAGCTGGACAAGCTGGAAAGAATTGAAGATGCTTCGACTGGAGCGGCCGAATATCCGTATCAACTTCCGGGTGGATAAAACACCGGGGAAAGTATTAGTGGACGCTGCACAATGTTTCCAAAGCATTTGGTGATAATGTAATCATTGAAAACTCATCGGTTGAGATAGACCGGGGTGATAAGATAGCATTGATAGGCGCCAACGGAAAAGGTAAATCAACCCTCCTTCGTATCATTGCCGGGGTTGAAAACTTCAGCAATGGTGAAAGAAAGTGGGGACATAATGTAGAAGAAAGTTTTTATGCGCAGCACCAGCTGGAAGCACTGAATGTCAACAACAGCATCCTGGATGAAATGAAAGAATGCGGCAGCCAGATGCATGAACTGGAGTTGAGGGGATTGTTAGGCTGTTTTCTCTTCAGCGGTGATGATGCTGATAAGAAGATCAAAATATTAAGCGGAGGAGAGAAAGCAAGGGTGGCCCTGGCAAAAGTAATTGTGAGCAAGGCCAACTTCCTGATGCTGGATGAACCGACGAACCACCTTGACATGCACAGCTGTGACCTGCTGATCGAAGCATTGAATAAATATGAAGGCAGCATTATCCTGGTAAGCCACGACCGTTATTTTGTTTCCAGGACAGCCAACAAGATCTGGGAGATCGTTGACCATGAGATAAAAGAATTTAAAGGTGGCTACGAGGAATGGGTGGCCTGGAAGGAAAGAATGGCGAAACAGGAAGCCGATCTGAAGAAGGCACAGGCTAACAACGACAAGGAACAAGGTACAAAAAGCAAAAACCAGGAAGAACCAAGGAAAGCAGCACCTGTTGTTCAAAAACCGGTGAATACAGCCATTGATAAAGATGCGAAGAAAGAATTGCAGCGGACACAAAAGCAGTTTCAGCAGTTAGAAGAAAAGATGGCTGCTTTAAATAAACATAAGAATGAACTGGAAGCTTCTTTATCTGATCCCGCAACTTATTCTGATAAAACAAAATTCCAGCAGGCTGAAGCAGCTTACAAAAAAGCTGGTGATGAATTAACACAACTCAACATTGAGTATGAAAAAGTGTTTGAGAAGATCATGGAGCTGGAACAAAAGTAAAGATGGTTATTACTGATTCTTTCCCCTTATTTCAAAAGAAAGAAAGTAGCTACCGTCTTTGTAATAGATACATTGTCGGAATAAAGCAGCTGAGAAAAGGCTTTCCCCGGGATCAGTAAAAAAAAGTGTGCTGGTAAAGGGATAGTTGTTGATAATAGTGGTTTCAGTCCTTGCATATAATGGTTTACCAAATGCGGTTACTATTGCATCCCTGAGGTTCACCCCCCTTTGGTCAACTTTTAATCTTATTTTGTCAGGTTCAAAATAATATATCGCATACGGGTTGCCAGTAACCGGGACAACTAATTTACCAGAATCAGCCAAAGGCAGCATTAGTTTTGCCCGGTATTCTGTTGCAAGTTCTTCGAACTCACTTTTTCTTTTTGTGCCCTTACAGATTAGAAAACCTGTCTGTGCATCTGCATATATCTTGTTGAATTCGTTGTAGAAAGCTGTTGCAGCAAATTCGTTCTGCGCATTTGCTTTGTTAAGCACAAAAAACTGAAAGAGGATGAGCATCCTTTTCATACCCCGAAATTACATAATAATCCGGTGCAGGGACAAAGTCATACGGGTTTTAACAGACAGTTCTTTACAACTGCATCGCCTTGATAAAATCACTAACCAGGTAGCTAATCAGTTTACCGCTGGTGGCATCGGTTCTGCCATCTGTTAACCTGGTTGCCCCCTCACAGATATGCAGGTAAGCTGGTTTGCTGTCTGCAGCTGCAAATGAAATGTATTGTCTTGCATGTACCGGTGTGATGCCGACAGGGGTCATTGCACTGCTGAGAGTATTCTGAATCGCATCAAGGTCAATATCAATTCCCGTTAACGTATCTTCTGTAAACCCTGTAGCATGAGAAACAGCCTGCATGAAAGTTCTTTTCTCATGTACAAAAATATCTTCGAAGGTGATGCAGTCAATAAAAGGATTGTTGACAATATCTATCCAGACATTTTGCGGCAGATAATTCTCATGCAGACCTACCACACAGTATTTCTGTAAGTAACCATCTTCTTCCGCATAACGGAAAGCATTGCCACTATGACGGCCCTCCATCGGGCGGTAATCCGCATGTGCATCGAGGTTGATGCAATTGATCTGAGCAAGCTGAAGAACTCCGGCTTTGTGCCAGCCTTTTGCAGCTCCTTTTATTAACGGGTAAGTATTATTGTGGCCCCCGCCAATAACAATGGGAATCTTTTTTGTTTCCGTTATCATTTTCACCAGGTGCTCCACTTCATCATCAATCGTATTCACTGCATGGCGGTAGGCTTCTATTTTTTCGTCATCACTTTTTGCTGTTGTGTCGATCAGGTATTGCATGTCACCAAAATCAAAATGGCCGATGAGCAATATCTCGCCGCCATCAAAGAAATCATTGCTCTGCACATTCAGCAGGCTTTGCAGAAAAGGAATCCACAAAGTATCAGCCCCGCCGATGCCGTAGTTCCCTTTTGCACCCAGGTCTTCCGGAATTCCAAACAACACATATTTTGTAGCCGACTCTTTCAGGGTCTTCTCAATATCATTAACATCATTCACCACTTTTAGCTGTTCACCCACTTTTGTTTCAAAGCGGCGAAGTTTGGTCAATGACAGAATATCCTGCTTAGTGTACACTTTCAGGTGACGCATGGCGTTCAATTTTGATTCACCTGCCAGAGTCTTAGTTTCCAAGTTTCCCATCAATTGTTTTTAAAATTTCTGTTTCTAAAGCTATGGTTTTGTTCTCAATTTCCCTGCCCCTGTTCAATACATCTGTTACGAAAGTTTTATCTTCATAACCACCTGCATTAATACGAACATTCATAAAAGCACCCATTACAGCACTGCGGGCACAAAGGGCGCCGACGCCGGCATCGGAAACCGAATTAGGATTTCCGGTCTCTGCCATGGCTTTTATCACTTCCATACTGTCGTAAGAAACCTGCATCACCCTGAACGGGATCTCGATCGCAAATTTAGTTGCCTCCTGTATAGCTTTACTGCGTACAGCTTTTTCTTCATCTGTCGATTTTGGCAGCCCAAATGAATTCATAATCTGGTTGAATGCTTTGGTGTCGGCATCCACCAATTTAACCAGCTCATTCTTATACTGCTCCCCCTTCTCTGCCCAATGGCTGAATTCTTCCCACCTGTCATCCCAACCTTTTTTATGAGAAGACAGATTGGCGACCATTGTAGCCAGCGAAACACCGAGTGCCCCTACATAGGCGGAAATGGAACCACCACCGGGAGCAGGGCTTTCACTGGCTGTTTCATCAGCAAAATCAGTGAGTGTCATGTTCACCAGCTTGCTGTCTGCCTTATTCTTTAATAAATATTCAATTACCCTTTCCTCGGGTTTAAAAGGCCCGAGTTCATCCAGGCCCATTGACTTTACAGCGATCTTGATCAGTTCTTTTTCCGATACGCCAACAGAACGTTTTTGTTTTTGCAGGAAATATTTTCCGGCATCGGTCAGCGATCTCAATGGCACTAATCCAACCAGTTCACTTCCGGTGACCCTTATTCCTCTTGCATCCGCCTTTCTGCACACTTCATCAAAAGCAATATGCACCGGTGTGGTATTAATATTCGTCAGGTTCATGGAAATCTGTGCGACTCCATACTCCTCAATATACCAGCCGATCGCTTTTACTGATTTCAATGTTCCTGGCTTATTTATTTTTACTCCATTCTCTTCAACATTTCTGCCGGCTTCCCGTACATCAAAAGCAATAGCATTAGCCCTTCGTGTAGAAGTGGTATTGAGATTAATGTTATAAGCAACCAAAAAATCTCTTGCCCCGATAACGGTACCGCCACGTTTCGCATCGAATTCTGCCGGCCCGAAATCCGGCTTCCATTCCGGCTGTTTTATTTTCTTAAAGAAGCCTTCATATTCCCCGGCTCTTATAACTGATAAGTTGCTCCGGTTTTTATCCGGTTGTGCTGCTTCGTACAAATAAGTTGGTATCTGCAACTCCTTTCCCACTCTTTCTGCTAACCGCTGTGCATACTTTGCAGTTTCTTCCATCGAGATATTTGCAATTGGTATCAGCGGACAAACATCGGTAGCTCCCATCCTCGGATGCTCGCCTTTATGTTTGCTCATGTCAATCAGTTCGCCAGCTTTCTTTATAGCTAAAAATGCTGCTTCAATAACGGCTTCGGGATTGCCGACAAAGGTCACCACTGTTCTGTTGGTTGCTTTTCCCGGGTCTACATTCAGCAAACGGACACCTTCCACTGTTTCTACCTGGTCAGTTATTTGTTTAATGATATTCAGATCATTCCCCTCGCTGAAGTTGGGAACACATTCTATGATTTGTTGCATGCGATAGATATTTGGCTGCTAAGATATTGCTTGTGAAATTAACTTACCTGTCATCCCGCCTCAGGTGCATTTCACTTATATCAAATTGTCTTTCTTTCTCTTTTTCATTTGGTCTGTAAAAGAATGTGCCTGAACTGCTGTCTATTATACCATACCCGTCTGTTTCAAAAGTTTTTCTTCCGGTTTTCCTTACAAAATAAACTGTGTCGCCAGAGAGCAGATATCGGCCCCTTTCGCTGTCTGGCATCCTGAGGACACCCATCATAAACATCTTGAGTGAATAGCGGCCGTTTTTACGAAGAATGAAATACTCATCATGCAGCTTATGGGTTTCCTTTGCTTCCAATATCCGCCTGGAGCAGGATGAGGTAAATAAAGGCAGGACAAGCACAATACCAATAAAAAGATAAGTTCTGGCTTTCATAGCCTGGTTCATTTACTTAAAGATTTATATACCGGCTCCACCATTTTTTTCGGGGCAAAAATAAATTCTCCCGGATGCTTCCATAAATAATTACCGAGAATACGGAAGAAACGGGGATACTGGGCAAACCGGATTCCCCTTGATTTTACTGCTACCAGGAATGCAAGTGAAAAGCTAACCAGGAAGTTCAGAAAGCCGATACTTAAAACACCGCCAAAAACAGCCAACAGAAAATAAGGCGGGATATTCTCTAATCCTAAGCCATAAATACCAATGGCTGTGTTACCGGCAGCGATAGTGATATGACGTATATCGAACGGGATGCCGAGCATTTTTCCAACGATGCCTGCAAAACCAAGAAAGAAACCCAGGGAAATGTTCCCCATCAGCGAACCGAAATTTTTTTCCACCCAGTTGGCCAGCCTGTCTAATTTTTTTTGTGACATGGAAAGTTTCAACGCAGGATGTTTCTTTAACCTTTCCCGAATCTGCCCATACCGAATCTTATTTTGCCAGTAGCCTGCGATGATACCGCTGGCAAACAAAAAGAACCCTGTAAAGCAGGCATACAATAAAGAAAGGCTGCGCCACGGGTGCTGGTCTTTTAGCATATTCATTGCCACATCACCCTCTGCGATCTTTTGGTGAAATACAACATTATACCCCCATGCCAATAAGAAAGTAATGGGGAAAACAATGATAAGGTTGCCAAAGAAAGAAGCGATCTGGCTGCGGGAAACTTTTGCAACGGTTGCCGCAAGATTATCCAGGTCTGGTTCACTATGTTTTTTTGTATCCAATGAACTGGCTACAGCACTGGCTGTAAAGGCAGGTTGTTTGGTAGCCAGTATGGATCCGGTGCTTTCAATTAAAATAAATCCAAGACTATAGTTGGTACTGAATAAGAAACCCTGCGGGAATGGTGCCAGTTTTAATTTACCGATCAGGTTTTTAAATACTGCTACAAAGCAAATAATAAATCCGCCCCACATAGCAGTGCGGATCATTTTAAAATAATCCTTCCGGGTATCAGTAATGTACTTGTGTCCCTTTGAGCCTTTATGCTCAGCAATCTGGTAGGCGAGATAGCCAACTCCCTGTGATAAGAATTCACGGATACTGTTTTTTCTTTTTTCATTCCTGACAAGCAACCTGAAAACCTCAACAAATCTTCCTGTATCAAATTTATTATCCGCATCCAGCACATCAAGCACCAATTGCATCCTTTCCAACCGGTTTGAAAGAATCAGCAATATGTACGTTTGCTGAATGCTGGCGCCTTTTTCTGAATGGCTTTCCCGGATATGGTCAATCAGTTCATAACAATCCTGGATTATATTTTTTAGCAGGAACGAAGAAGCCATCACCTCATGGTCAGCAGCGTTATCCATTAAGAGCTTTTCAAGGTCATGCACTTTATAATTCTGCAATACAAACGGGGTATCGTCATTCTTTTTCTCTTCAGGCAAATAATCCAATACTACTTTCTCCAGCCCCAGTTGTGCCACCTGGAAAGAAAGTATTTTCATGGACTGAAGTAATTCTTTTTTCAGTGAATTATGCTGCGGAGTAAAACTAAACCCGACAGCTTCAAAGAAATCAATCCATTTTTGCCTTGGAATTGCTTCCACCCATTTATAGTCGTTTTTTTTGAAGAAGATATTATTGATGACATAAAGAAAATCGTTTTCGTTCTGTAACGGGGGAAGAATTTTATGCTTCAACCTGTTTGACAGTTCCTGCCAGAACCCCCTTGCCAATGGAATGCCACTTTCGGTAATTGCAGCTGTCAGATCAGTACTGTTAAGCTGGGAGATCAAAGCATGCTGTGTATTTGCCAGTACAATTTTATGCTGCCGTAATTGCTCTGTAACCCTTTGAAGATTTTTTTCCGGGTTCCTTTTCTTTTTACCTGCAGCCGGACGTATTTCTGAGAAAAGTGAGATGAGGAAACTCAAACCTTTTTGCCGCCCATGATGAGGCAGTATCACATTGCGGGCAATGATCTGTTCAAAAAAACCCGGTTTCCTTTTTCGTAATCGGAATATTGCCATTAATCCGAAAATACAACAACTAAGCCGTTAAAATGTTACCGTGATATTAAAGTGGCGATTAAATTATTTCTCCGGCAATCATCACCTTTTCAATAAGGTTGGTACCAAAGGAATAAGGCAAGTAAGCCAGTGAAGGGATGGCTTTTGTAAAAATGAGATTGGCTTTTTTACCGACAGTTATGCTCCCCAGTTCATCCTGCAGTTCCATAGCATAAGCCCCATTAATAGTAGCTGCATTGATGGCTTCTTCGGGCAACATTTTCATTTGTATGCAGCTCATTGCTATTACTAAATTCATGTTCCCGGATGGTGATGAACCAGGATTAAAATCTGTAGCCAGTGCAACAGCACACCCTGCATCAATTAATTTTCTTGCAGGCTGAAAAGGCATCCGAAGAAAGAATGCGGCAGTTGGCAACAACGTTCCAATTGTACTTGAATCAGCTAATATGCTGATAGCCGCATCATCCATTGTTTCCAGGTGATCGACACTAACTGCACCCAGCTTCACTCCCACTTGTGTGCCGCCGGATAAATTTAGCTGGTTGGCATGAATCTTTGGTTTCAATCCATAACTCATCCCTGCCCTGCAAATTGTTTCAGTTTCTTCCATTGAAAAGAAACCAGTTTCGCAAAAGACATCAATATAATCTGCCAGGTTTTCGTTTGCAATCACCGGCAGTATTTCGTTAATGATAAGACCAATATATCCCTGGTGGTTTTCTTTGTATTCCACCGGGTAAGTATGTGCACCAAGAAATGTGGCTTTAATGGGGATCGGAGATGTTTCTTTCAGTTTTTTAATAACCCGCAGCATCTTCAGTTCTCCTTCCACTGACAGGCCGTAGCCACTTTTTATCTCGATTGCGCCAGTGCCGGATTGTATCACTTCATGCAGGCGGCTCCATGCTTTTTTCAACAACTCCGATTCAGAAGCCTCATTAAGCTTTCTTGCAGAATTTAAAATACCACCCCCTTTGGCGGCAATCTCGGCATAGCTTAATCCTCTTATCTTATCAACAAACTCTTCTTCCCTGCTCGCTGCAAATACAAGATGTGTATGGCTATCACACCAGGCAGGAAGAACGATCTGGCCGGATGCGTCAATTAAATTATCTTTTCCGTTATCCATCCAGCCAAGCTTATCCATTCCGCCATACTCTGCAATTATTCCATTCTCAATAACGAGATAAGCATTTTCAACAGAGGGCAATTCTGCCAGTTCTTTGCCCCGGAGTAATTTATTTTGCTGGCGGGTGCTGACGAGTTGTTTAATATTGGTAATGATAGTAGCAGGCATAACCCTGCTAATTTAGCAGTAAAAAGTCAGTAACAGTAATATCCATAAACAAAAACAGCTTCACTATAAGGCGAAGCTGTTCTATTATCGGTATTGAATATTAATAAGGCAAGATAACCGTGCGGGGAATACCGCTTGGGCCAGTCCATTCAATTTTAAGGTAGTAACTGCCGGCTCCGGGGCAAGATGTTGGATTACCTGAAGCATCTAATCCAAAGGTAACAGTGGCATTGAAAAGCGTTGTTGCATGAGCCACTTTACCGCTTACCATTCTGAAAGAACAATCCTGGCGGATAATCAATGGCTGTGTTATTCTTGATGTGAACGTATTACCGAAACGATTCGTACCCCACTCTGCTATTCCTGTAACACCTCCTTCAGAATGGGTGCCGGTTGTTGTGATAACAATTCCGTTATTATAAGTAAATACTCTTTGTCTTGCCACCTGCCAGGTGCGTTGCTGGCCATTATCAAAAGTTACAGACATATTGCTGCTGGTAATGGTATGAGTGATCGATGTTAGAGTTGGAAGATTGATCAGCAAACCACCGGTTACGTTTGTATAAGTCTGTGTACCGTTAATAGTAATACTCTTATTATCGCTGAGGCGGGTGATCCTTAAATTCTGGAAGCTTACATTCAGTGTTGCGCCGGCATTTCTCCAGCGAACACCCTGTGCCATTGAAATTACAACAACACCGGTACGGGTACGGTTGCCGAGGCAATTCGTTCCGTTATATGTGATGGTGATTGTACGGGGATTACTCAGCGTATCAACAACAATTGTTGCATCGCAGATAGATTGAATACTTTCAATTCTTCCTGTAAATCCGCTGCTAGCTTCCACAGCTGCGTCAGCATCATTAGCCACACCATCTATTTCGTTGGAAAACCTGGATTGGTCATCTGAATGAGTCGTTGTTTCAGTAGTATAATCTGTTGCTGTAACAGCATCTTTCTGACAGGCAGTAAAAACAACTGCTAACAAGAACATGGAGGCAGAGAGGTAAAGAAGTCGGGCTTTCATAAAACGGTTTTAGTTAAAAAAGAAAATTGACTGTCCATAGACAGTCAGTAAGCTTTGAGGTTTAATATTGACAGCTTTTATTCTAAAATAGTTGGCTGACAACCACATTCAACGGAAAAATGCCATATTTAGTACTGCCAATGACCTGAAAAATTACGAGACAGTGATTGAAAGTTTACGACATGACTATATGATACCAAACCGGGTCAGTCCTCATTTACCCAATCTATCTTCACTTTTCGCCGCATCAATTCTTTTACAGGCCGTTGTTTATCGTCATGTTCCGCAACAGCCACAAAAAAAAGATACAGGGGCTTTTTAATGTCTTTGGGTTTTATGTCCTTTTGGGCGGGCAGCAAATAAAATTGTTTTACACTTTTTACACCTACTACCCGGTTACTATCAAGGTGAACCACTTTTTTGTTGAACCGGTGCCAGTTTAGTATTGGATCGTAAAACCAGTAAGCCCAGCCATCCGGGTTAATGATCAATTCCTTTTCTTTGTTGAACTCCTCCTCAGCCATTGCCATATCCGGCAGATAAGCAAAATCCGGCAGGGGCATTTCTTCAGTAAGGCGGTAAATGGAATCGTCAAAAGCCGCATAGCAGTACACTCCTTCCATATTTTCCAGCATTACCTGTATTTTAAAAGCTTTCCTCTGCAATATGATATGAGTGTCGAAGGAATCCAGCAAAAAGGATTCATCCTGCTGAATCCTGATGCTTACCTGTTTGTTTTGAGAAAAACTTATTACAGGAATAAATAATAATATGATCAATAGGTGTTTCAACCCTTCAGTAGTATAGCAAATTAGAATTTAATCCGGAAAGATCACAGTTCTTTCTTCATCAGCCAATCGGTCTGCGGATCGTCGCCCAGCATAAAGATATGAGTGCTGAATTTTTCAAACCCCCACCTGGTATAAAACTCAATAGCCCGTTGATTTTTCTCCCATACTCCCAGCCAGACCACTTGTTTCTTTTTTTCCGTAGCCATCTTAATACTCTCCTGCATCAGTGCTTTGCCAACTCCTTTGCCGATGGAGTTGGTTGTTGCATATATTCTTGCAATTTCAATGGTTTCCATATTGCTTAACTCAGGGGGGTTGTTATTTTCCCTCATCCGTACATAACCAACAGGTTCTTGTTCATCATAAGCCAACAGAAAAATATTACCCGGCGCACCTACTTCTTTCGTCAGTGCGTCTTTTGTAAAAACCCCATTCATGAATTTATCCATATTTTCTTTTGTATTCTGTGATACAAAAGTTTCATAGAACGTCTGGCGGCTCATGTCAGCGATCAGTTCAGCATCTTCGGATGAGGCAATTCGAATCTTCAGCATAGCAGTAAGTTATTAAAACTATTTATTAGTCGAAATGTTCGTTTCTATTTTCCACTGCCCTTTTTCCTTCCTGTAAATGGATATCCAGGCATAATTTGTCGTGTCGACAAATGATTTACCCATACTGTCGGGGTAAGATAAAACCACCTGTTTCTGAACAATAGCATATGCCATCAAGCCATCGCTGGAAAAACGAATAAGTGGCTCTGCCACATCATCCCATTTAATAAAATTTACGCTGCTAAAATATTTTTCAATGCGTTTTTCGTTCTCATTTTTTGTCGCCATTATTACCTTGCCTTTACTTATTGAAAGCATACTATCGGCAAACTCCGATGTAAACAACTTAGTATCCTTATCAAAATGTGCTTTCCGTTCTTGCAGCAGGAGGTTTCTTATTGCTCTTTCTTCTACTGCAAAATCAGTTTTACCGGAACTGCAGGAAAACAATAACAGGTTAATAATAAAAACAGAACAGAATTTCATGTTCCAATATTGAGTATTTGTATCCATAATTCAAAACAAAATTAAATAGCCGGCAAAAGAAAAACCTCCTGACTTCAGGAGGTCTGCTTAGTAAATTTATTCCCTGGTTATTGACAGTTCTCTATAACCATCGCTGACGCACCTCCCCCTCCATTGCAGATACCAGCCGCACCATACTTCGCCTTATTGGCTTTCAATACATTTATCAATGTAACAATTATTCTTGCCCCGCTGCATCCAAGAGGATGGCCTAATGAAACAGCTCCGCCATGCACATTTACTTTAGCGGGATCAAGCTTCATACGTTTGCTGTTTTCGATACCAACGACAGCAAATGCCTCATTTAATTCCCAGTAGCTGATATCCTCCATTTTTAATCCGGCTTTTGCCACAGCCTTAGGAACAGCGACTGAAGGAGTTGTTGTAAACCACTCTGGTGCCTGTTCGGCATCTGCATAAGCCCTGATCTTTGCGATAGGTTTTAATCCGAGTTCATCCGCTTTTTCTTTGCTCATCAATACCAGTGCAGCCGCACCATCGTTCATGGTTGAAGCATTGGCGGCTGTCACCGTTCCATCTTTTACAAATGCCGGACTAAGTGATGGTATCTTATCGAATTTTACATTGTAAGGCTCCTCGTCTTTTGCAAACAGCACCGGGTCTCCTTTGCGTTGTGGTATTTCAACAGGCACCACTTCGTTGGCAAACAATCCCTTTTCCCATGCCGCCTGGCTGCGTTTATAACTGTCTATTGCAAAAGCATCCTGGTCTGCACGGCTGATACCACACTCTTTTGCACATAATTCCGCTGCATTACCCATTGCTTTGCCGTCATATACATCTGTCAATCCATCTTTGGCCAATCCATCTATAAGCGACGTATTACCGTACTTATTTCCCCATCTTACACTATCAGCATAAAACGGAACATTACTCATACTTTCCATTCCCCCAGCTACTACTATATCAGCATCACCCAGCATAATACTCTGTGCTGCCTGGGCAATAGCTTTCATACCACTGGCACAAACTTTATTAACTGTTGTGCAATTCACTTCATTTGGAAGACCTGCAAATTTTGCTGCTTGTCTTGCCGGCGCCTGTCCAAGGTTAGCCTGTATAACACAGCCCATCAAAACGTCCTGTACCTGCTCTGCTTTTATACCAGCTTTTACCAAAGCACCTGTAATAGCTGCAGCACCTAATTGTGTTGCCGACAAACTTTTTAATGAACCCCCAAAACTGCCTATCGGAGTACGGACTGCGGAAATAATATAAACTTCTTTCATATTGCTTTTGAATTGAGGTGACAAAGATAACGATTGTTAGTTTCTTCACCTGTGCCAACCCGACTATGTTGCTGAAGTTTACCTGGCTTTATTAAATAATTTAAAAAGCCGGTGCTGCGTTTAAAAACGCAGCACCGGCCTGAAGTACGTCCTTCAAAATTTGTCTACGTATTATTTTGCAACCAACACTTTTACCGTTTTCAATACTCCATCAACTATTACCTGTACAGCAATAATATCGCCGCTGTTACCTGCTAAGCCCTGAATTGATGTAGTGAACCGGTGAGTGCCTGCTGTTAAAGTAGTTTCCTGCTGCATTACTTTTGTAAGCCGGGTTTGTGCAGAAGTAATATTCACACTGACTTTTGCTGTCTTTGTTGTGATAACCTGAACAGTCAACCTGTCACTTGCCGGATTAGGAGATACAATAACATTGATATCGGCATTCACCACTACTTCCTGCTCAACATCCATTGACCGCAATATTTTCTCTACATACAAAACACCATTGTCATGATCGCCATGAATCCTGTAACGGCCTTGTTCATCATTTGGCTTTGTCAATCTTTCCGTTTTCACTTCCGTTAATAAGGCGGAATATCTGTCTTTTGTTAATGTCCATAACAACTCACCAATCAGATGGTCACCCCCGGTAAATTTATCCATTGACAGAAACATCGCACTGCGGGAATTGGCCCGGGAAAATTGAGCAAGTTTTTCAAATTCAGGATTTTTGCAATATGCCGACGGGTCGCTGTAAATAGCATTTGCAGCCCAGGTCTTCTTCCATGCTTCGTATAGTTTATTGAACTGTTCTGAGAAGGAGGGATCCACTTTTTTCTTAAACGATGAAAGCTTTCTTTGTGCTTCACCTGTGAGAGTGGCAATATCAAATACAGCCACACCTGCTTTTACTGCATCCGCATCTGTTTCAAATGAAAGTCCTGCATCAGCACCACGGGCATAAGTTCCTGTAGGGATATAATAATTTACAACAGCACCATAGCCCCAGTTCAGGTTCGTCAACGCATTGCGGGGGTGGAAAGTACGGGGCGTACCACCGGGTTTACTCTCCCAATCATATCCATGCGGGTGATTGTTGCCCGGCTTCTTTACGGAACCATGTGTGAAATGGCCGTTCAATGCCCATAGATCAACAATAGCATTGTTTACGTTGGCGCCTGTACGGGTAAAATTCCATGCGCCGGGGTAACGGGCCGGCTGGTTGGCATAGAAATTATCAAAACAGGTGAGGTTCATATCATTGTTGGGGCAGTTGTAAGTGGAGTACTGGCTGGGTGGCCATATCCAGGTGGCCGTAACACCGCCGCTCCATGAAATACAGTTATAATATCCCTGATTGGAAGCAAGGATAGCATCATCACTTTTCAACAAAGGAAACTCAGGATAATTGGTATTGTAAACCGGGCTGTTGCCATTGCCAAGATACACATCACTGATGCCGGTGCTGCTGGGGCTATAGGCACATACAAAACCATAAGAAACGGTATCAGTACCAAAGTCCTTTTTAATGCGGGAAGCATAACCCCAGTTCCAATCACCGCCACCGCCTGAATAATCGTCGTTATAACCTCTTGCACTGCTGGCAAAATATTTAGATGCGATCATACGGGTATCTCCCTGGGTAAGCCTGCAAGTAAAGAAGTTGAGCTGGCCGCCTTTTCCGGCAGACATAGAATAAGTACGTCCACCAATCACCGCACCACTAACCAGCACATTGCCGTTATAAATGATATTGGAGGTGCCGCTGCCATTTACATACGGCCTGAGCATAATGGCATAGTAGCCGCTTAATCCCACATAGAGATTAAGAGAAGATTCGCCACCGGGCCCTCCATTTACATTTGACCAGGAATAAGAATAGTTCTGAGAATTGAAAATCGTCAGCGACCTGTTTGCAGTAGAATTTGCCGTGGAGAAATTATGATAGCCAGCGGTCAGGTATATCCATGAAAAATGAGAATAGGTGAAATTGGTATCAATGGCATGATCATACATACCATTTGGGTTGGGTAATACCTTGTTAGTAAGGTCGCCGGCCTCTTCCACCGTTGGCAGGTATGGAGCAGGCTGCTGCTTAAGGTTCTCCACATGAGTAAGGAACGCTTCATTGGGATCATTTTCCCGGCCAGTTGCAGGAACTGATGTTGTTAATGAAATTTCATCCACCATTGGCACATGCGGGCCTCCCGTATTGGAAAATTTCACGATGTGCTTACCGGGATTCAGGATGATTCCATAACTGGTAATGCCGATGGTTTGCCAGCCGTCTCTTGTGGCATAAATTGTTTCATAATAAATTTCATCTACATACACATTGAGTTTTTCGCCGCTTTGCAGGTTGCTTAAGCCTGAGATATAATACTTGTTCTCCTTAGGAACATCAACGGCGTATATGCGTGACGATATTTCGCTTTTATACTCGCCATAATTATAAACAACATACACCTGCCCTGCTTTAGTGTAAGCCGGGTAATACTTGTTTGGGGTTTGGTATTGTGCCTGAACGGATGCAACTGTCAGCAGACAGAGCAATGCTAAAAAGAATTTTCTCATAGAAAGTGTTTTAAGGTTAATGGTTGGAAAGGGACTCCCCCTTACGGGGGCAAAGATTCGTTTATTCAAGATTCCGGCAAATACCACAAAGTGGTGATTTTTAAGTCTGGATAGTAATTAGTTCAGAAACAGCAGTTTGATGGAGAAAAAATCTTATGCGAATTGTGAAATTTATCAGTACAAGCTCCATACCGGCGTCCGGGTATATTAAGTATCTGAATTTCGTTATAGCTTCAATCACTAATCATTCCACCAAAATGAGGAGAATAACATCAACTCTTGCTTTTATTATGCTGGCAAAATTGCCAAGTGCACAAACATCTGTTGACTCTGTCATTAACGGAGGAATCAGGCTTACAGATTCTGTGACCTGCACTATCGTTAAGGATCAGGCCCAGAGCCCCACCTGCTGGGTCTTTGGTACCAATTCAATATTTGAAAGCGACCTGATAAAGCGATATAATATCCGACTGAACCTTTCCGAAATGTTCATTGCAAGGTATGCGTATATTGATAAAGCAAAACAATTTCTTGCCACAGGCGGTAAAACATATTTTGAAGGTGGCGGCCAGTTCCATGATGTGATAAGGGTGGTCAATAATTATGGTATGGTGCCTGAAGAAGTTTATAACGGCAGGCCAAACGAGCAGTTTAGTCATAATCATGCTGGCCTTGATACGGCCATGAAAAGACTGACCTACGGTTTTTTGAAACAAGGAAAAACAATATTATATGACAGCGATCTGAAACAGATGAATGATACATTAGATAAATACCTGGGAAAGGTTCCGGTTAAATTCTTTTACCGGCAAAAGCAGTATACACCCAAAACTTTTGCAAAGGAAGTAGTGAATTTTAGAAACGATTATGTTGAACTGGTTTCATTTGCCGATCAACCCTTGTACAAACAATTTATCCTGGCAGATAAATACAACTGGGCTAACGACAGTTTTTGGAATATCACCCTTGATGATATGCTGATGCTGACTGATACTGCTCTTCATAAGGGTTGGTCAGTAGGTTGGGAAGGTGATGTGACAGAAAACGGTTTTAATTCGTTTGCCGGTTATGCTTATTTCCCCGATTCAGCTTACCGGTATGATGAACAACGATTGGAAAACTATAGGACAGAAGTTACAGAGAGAGATCATATGCTTCACCTGGCCGGCATAGGAAGAGACGAGAACAATAAAAAGTGGTATTACCTGAAAAATTCATGGGGTACCTGGCTCAGTCACTACAAAGGATATCTTTTTATGGAAGAAAATTACTTTCGTTTAAAAACGGTCATTCTTTTTGTGAACAAAGAAGCATTGCCGCAAAACCTGAAAGACAAACTAGGGATTAAATAATTGACTGACAGAAATAAGCCGCCCTATTACTAGTGGCGGCTTATTTAAAGAATTGGCAGGTTTTTATGAAGCTCTCTCGAATTTGAGTAATGAACCGGTTGCGCTGTAAGTAGCCTCATACTTAACTGTTCCCCGCATAAAATGAGCTTTCCAGGTACCATCATTTCTTAATTTCCATTCATATACATTATCAGTTGGAAACCGCTGACGAAAAGCATCCAATACTACTTCAGGTACCGGCCCATCTAAACAAATAACACTGTGAGAAGAACGGTGTCCGCTATCGTCATAGCCGGCATCATGACGCTGGCTGCTATGATTAAACTGGACAGTAAAACTGCTGCTGCTGTTCCGTTGCCATTCAACCGCGGTTGCCCCTGTAAAATCGTTGCTAAAAGCAGTTCTTGTTGCCTGCGGCACAGTTGAAGCGGCTACAACGTTGGCAGTACCACTCCCATTATCGTCTGTCCCCGATTTGGAACAGGCGGTGAACATAATAGCACTAAAAGCGGCTAAAAAGATTGTGTTTTTCATAAACCTGATTATTTAAAATAAATGATTGAAATCTAAATACAGTTAATAGGTAAAAGCATGATAGTATTATGTAACCAGCAATCGCAATATATTTTCCGATTTTAATTCCAAAGAGAAAACAGATGGTTTTGCCTGCCTTTCTGCTTTCAGGCAATGCATATCAAATAATTTTCACCAGGTCATGATTTTTACTGAAACGATTCAGTAATTTCAAAATAAAAAATGGCCAGATCACACCATCGAAAAAAACACAGAGAACACCTGAGGCAATACCAGCATCACCAGGAAGGCACTTCGACAAATCCCAAAAAAACGAAGGTCAGCGGTACGTTTGCAATCCTGGGTGTTATTCTTGGGGTCGCTGTTGGTTATTTTGCTACTGACGGCAACACTATGTGGATTGCATTTGGGGCAATAGCGGGAGGCCTGTTAGGATATTTATCAGGTCGTTATTTCGACAGAGAAACGTCTGGAAAATAGTAACCAACCGCCCAAAACAGCCTGCCCACACCTGAATGTTAGGCCCGGCAAGCAATATAAGTTATGTACATTTGTAAAAAATTACAGTATGACACTTTTCGTTGCCGGGCTGCCTTACGACCTTGATGATGCCGAACTGGAAGAAATTTTTGAAAAATTCGGCACTATTGCTTCTGCTAAAGTTTCAATGGACAGGGAGACCGGGAAAAGCCGTGGGTTTGGGTTTGTAGAAATGCCTAACGATGCTGAAGCAAAAGAAGCTATTGAGCATCTCAATGATATTTCACTAGGCAAAAAACCACTGGTGGTAAAACAGGCTGAAGACCGCCAGGGCGGATCTGGTGGTGGTAATCGTGGCGGCGGATATAACAAAGGTGGTGGCGGTGGTTACAATAAAGGAGGCGGATATAACCGGGACAGAAACCGTTATTAAAGCATACAACGAAAAACCCCATCAATTGATGGGGTTTTTCGTTGTATGCAAAAATCATTTATATCCAAACCATTTCCTTTCAACCTTGTCAAACAACCACCAGGTACTGTTTGCATAGGCAAAATTGAAATTGTTATATACAACCGCATCGTCTGGCAATTGGAAAGTTTTTGTCAACACTCCTTTGCGGTTATAAAGTTCAATCAGTAATTTATTATAATTAAGTAATCCGAATTCTGCATTGGGAATACCGGTATAACATAATGCAGTGCTATTATAATTTTCCATAGGATCAGCATCATCAGCCAATTCGTCCTCCATCAATTCCCCGGCGTTGTCACTAAGTTTCAAATCAATCGCTTCATCCAGAGCATCACCTTTCAAAGAATAATAAACAATTCGGTTACCACTCATAAAGGCTATTTTTTTCTGTACTGCATCAAACACACCAACACTTTGTTGATCCGGTTGGTTCTGCCCTTCTATTATTTGCACAGTATCAACAGGTATACCCTTCGGGCTAAGTTTATAAGCTATCCATCCATAATCAGCATATCCATTTGCTTCTATTCTTTTAGTAATTGTATTATACCACAGGCCTCTGGTATCAAACGATGTCTCAAGATCTTCCGGAGAAATAAGCTTTCCTGTCGGATCAAAAACACCCATCGGGTAAGAAGAATTTCCGGCAAAAGATGCATAGTATTTTTTCAGCACAGGATGCCAAACTACCGAACCGCCATTATTTCCCGTTTCTCCGGGCATGCTGAGGGTTGCAACTTTTTTAACAGGTTTTGCAATTAGCTGGGCAGCGGCATTAAATGTCACGATTAATAAACTCAGCAAAATGATGGTAAGCTTTTTCATGTAATTTATTTTACATAAAGTTGATAAATATCCACGGCATATCCATACCATGAGTACGGTATATTTCACATAATCTGTAAATTAATATCAGAGAAACTCTTACTTTACTCTTTTTGATAAAGAATTGAACAGGAATAAGGTTCCAGCCTCCAAAAGCCCTCTTTCCCTCCTATCACATCAGAAAGCATATTTCCTGCCACAAAAACATTGTAGCTACCCGGTTGTGCCATAATCGATCTCTCTTCGCCTGAACCATTAAAAATCACCAGTATGTCTTTCCATTTATCTCCTGCAGCATGTCCATCAATAGTGTATGCGATTATCCCTTCCGGCATCCCCTCCAGAAAATTAATAGCTGAAGAAATTTGTTTTGCTGACTGCATTCTGAAAGCCGGATGTTCTTTCCGCATTTTTATAAGTGACCTCACATAATTGAATACATATTTATTCTTTTCTTTCAACCCCCAATCAATCTCATTAATACTATCAGGGGATTCGTATGAATTCTCAACACCCTGTTTACTTCGCAAAAATTCAGCCCCCGCATGAAGGAAACTGATGCCTTGTGAAGTAAGAACAACAGACATGGCAAGCAAGTGCATATTTTTTCTTTCTTCTTCTGAAGCCTGTTTAGCAGAAATAGCCAACTTATCCCATAAAACATGATTATCATGACATTCGCAATAACTTATCGTTTGGTATGGCTGTGTAGCATATGCTTTTTTCGAATAATTTACTTTATTATGATCCACCTGCGGATGTTTGCAACCGGCGACTACTCCAAACTTTATACTTTCCTCCATACCTGGTTTACCGCTGACGAAGCCTTTATCGGCATGTTCAAACACACTTCCCTTTATTCCATCCCGGATATCATCGCTGAAGACAGCTATGCGGTCAAGTTTAGACACATTTGCTTTCAAAGCCCGGAGAGAATCAGGCAACGGTGATGCACCGGCAGTCCATCCCTCTCCATAAATTAAGATATCCGGTTTTATTTTGTGCAGCTCTCTTGATATCAGGTTCATTGTTTCAATATCATGCACACCCATCAGGTCTACCCGGAAACCATCCACATGGTACTCCTTTACCCAATACATCATCGACTCCAGCATAAACTTCCTGAACATTGGTCTTTCGCTGGCTGTTTCATTGCCGCAGGCGGTGGCGTTGGAAAACTTTCCATCATTTGTCTGCCGGTAATAATAACCCGGTACAAGCTGATTAAAATTGGAGTTCTCTGTCAATGCTGTGTGATTATATACTACATCCATCACAACTCTCAACCCGTTCTCATGAAAAGCTTTTACGAGTTGTTTAAATTCCCTGATCCTTGTCACTCCATCGTAAGGGTTCGTAGAATATGAACCTTCTGGTACATTATAGTTCAGGGGATCATATCCCCAGTTGTACTTCCCGTCAGGTTTCGTTTCGTCCACTGAATTAAAATCATAAGAAGGAAGCAGATGAACATGGGTAACTCCCAACTCTTTGATATGATCAAGGCCGGTGGAGAGCCCCTCTGCATTTTTAGTGCCTTTTTCTGTCAGTCCTAAAAACTTTCCTTTGTTTTTGATTCCTGATGTTGGGGATATGCTGGCATCCCTTACATGCAACTCGTAGATAATTGCATCGGTTTTATTTTTAAATAAAGGGCTTTTATCCTTCTCCCATCCGGTGGGGCTAGTTTCTTTAAGGTCAATTACCATGGCTCTTTTACCATTTACACCAACCGCTTTTGCATAGGGATCGGGTACTTCATTAAGCCATACTCCGTTTGTTCCTTCCTTCTTTGAGAACACTTTAAACACATAAAACTTACCCTTTTGATCGCCTTTAACAGCTACTGACCATGTACCATTTTGCCCAGGTGTCATATAATAGGTTACAGGCATTTCATTATCATCTCCGGACCTATATACTAATAAATGAACATTAATTGCTGAGGGTGCCCATATCTTGAAAACTGACTGGGCTGGTGAATAGGTAAGTCCCAAATCCTTTCCTTTGTAAACGGGATATTTACTGAAGTCGGTCTTTTGTGCCTTTCCTGAAAATAATTGTGCAATAAAAGCCAGCAGCATAACACACTTCTTCATTAAGAAATGAATTTAGCTATAAAGATATGTCTATTTAAAAGCGAAACTATGTTGTGCGGCACTTATCAGTAGCTGATGGTGGCACCAACCAGTTCCAGCCCTCTTGTTGCCAGCATAAATATCTTTTTATCCTTATAAATACTGCCTGTCGCAGGAATAAACAGGTATTCCCCTTTCTTTCCCCCGATCCGGATGTCCTCAATCAGCCATTCAGCCTTCATCTTACCATCACTGTTGATCGTTTGAAAAAGGTTAGCCCTTCTGCTGCCAAATTCAATAAACCTTTTTTTATCGTCGTGCTGTGAAAGATAATCTGCAAAGAACAAATTAATATCGCTTCCGTTTACCCAAGCATAAGATGTGGAAGTACGGCCTCCGTCACTTACCGTTTTCAGGTCCCTTTCAAATTTATAAGACCAAACTGAAGAACCATCTGCTGAGAGCTTTGTAACATAAATACTACCATAATTATAGCTATAAGTATACTCAAATGGTTTCCCGGAAACAGGTGTGGAGCCAACAAATTGTCTTTCACCAACAAGACAAACTGTATTATCCGGCATGGCAAGCAACTGAGTCGCTTTTACTGTACCTACACTATTGGGGTTGATCTTTGCTGCCAAAAGGTCGCCATTAGTACCACTTACATGCAGATAGAATATCCCATCCGGGGTTTCTACATTAATGCCCACTTTTTTATTCATGAAATAGTAACCGGCCAACTGCAGGTCGCCGGCTGCATTAAATAGCTCCTGGTAAGTGGCGATCACAAAACCGTTGCCCAGTTCGATCTTTTTTTCTGTAACAGTTTTTCCAGCAGCTGAGAAAGTAAAGAAGGAAAACTGATCAAAGGCTTTTTTTACATCAATCTGCTTGAGAATAAAAACGACACCGTTATTATTTACAAAAATGGTATTCTTAGGCGCCCTGGTACTTTCGTACGCAAATGTGTAATCCCTTTTCCACAATTGTCTGAAGTTATCATCATAGACAGTAACGATACATCTTTCCCATCCCTTCCTTTTCATAAGGCAGTTCATAGATCACAGCCACCTTAGTTCCGTCATTGCTCACATTAACGTAGAAATTACCTGAATTGGAAGCAGATTCCACCGGCTGAGAGTTCAGTAATACCTTTTTTTGTCTCTTCCCATTTACATCAAAGGGATAATACCATAGATGGGCCATTTTAGCACCGGTTGCTTTACTGTACTCAGCTTTAAACATCACCAATTTGTCTTTCAATGCATAAAACCCTTTCAGAAGATTCGCATCCCCCATTTCGAGGGTTTTGTCAATAATGTTAGAACCGATCGGTTTCCGGTTAGCATCATAGGCATCCAGTTGCAGATCATACATGACAGGCGCCATCATCCTGTATTTTTTTTGCAATACATAGAAATTGTCACCTACTCTTATAAGTAGAAAAATCAGCTTCCGGCACATTTTGGACATTACGGGGCTCGATGAACTCTACTGTTTGCGCAGATAAACTCAAACTTGTTGCTGCACAAACACACAGCAGTTGCAATAACTTCTTCATAAGGTTTAATTATTTCTTTTTAGCAGCGAACCATACGTTATACTCGTCAATTATAGCTAAGAGGTTTAATAACCCGTAGCCTTTTTCCTTATTAGCGACTTTTTGGGAAAGTGCAGGATAATCTGAAATATAATCGCTTAATTTTTTTGCAAACCCCAAACCGAAGTAAGAATAAGTGATCGGCTCGTTGTGCGAGGGGTCTTTGGGTTTGTGAAATACTCCTTGAGCCTCTGTGGCAGCATCTTCTGAATAAAATACAAATTCAGTGATACCTCCATCATTTGTCACAAGCAGGAATCTGAGTGGTTTAGTTAATAAGCCACCGCTGTAGTTCAAAGTCCGGTATAGCTTATCCCCTACCTTATAGCTTTTAATATCCTCGGGTTTAAATTCAGATGTAGGTTTTTTATCCGTTTCATTGGCATAAAAACGGCATTTTTTCTGGTTACCCTTTTTATCATCATGCATAAAATACCCGTTTATGGTATCATTGGCGTTTGTAACATAATACCCGGGATAAATTTTTCCGATCCGGTACACTTTTTCAGACCAATCGGGTTCATATCGTTGTGATTTTGCAACGGAAAACACCAAACACATTAAAAGCACTAATCCTGTTTGTTTCATATCTCTTTTTTAAGGGTGCAATAATACCGATTTTTTGAGTGGTGGCGAAACGAAACTACGGATGAAATCATATAACTAATAGTTGCAATTGGGGTAAATAGTATTTTGGCACAAGCCGATGTTTGCTGTAAATTGTTCTTTCATTCCTTACAAAACACTACTTGCTATATGGGAGACTTCCAGGTAAAGAAACAATCCAAAAAATACGATGCGGTGATAGTAGGATCTGGCGCCGGCGGCGGTATGGCTGCCTATATGCTCGCAAAGGCCGGGCTAAAGGTTTGCATTATAGAAGCTGGTTATATGTATGACCCGCAAAAAAATATTACCCAGTTAAAGAATCCATGGGAATCGCCCCGCCGGGGGGCCAGTACCAAGATCCGCCCCTTTGGTGATTTTGATGCCTGTTATGGCGGCTGGTCGTTAGAAGGCGAACCTTTCACCAAAGAAACAGGTACTGACTGGGCATGGTGGCGGGCCCGGATGCTCGGTGGCCGTACCAACCACTGGGGAAGGATTTCCCTTCGTCTTTGGTCCTAAAGATTTTAAAAGAAAAAGTATTGATGGATTGGGTGATGACTGGCCAATCGGTTATGAAGATATCAAACCGTATTATGACCGGGTTGACAAATTGATCGGTGTGTTTGGAACGAATGAAGGTTTAGAGAATGATCCGGATGGATTTTTCCTGAAACCACCTAAACCAAGGTTACATGAACTTTTTATTAAAAATGCAGCAGGGCAAGCCGGTGTAAAAGTAATCCCTTCCCGTCTGTCTATACTTACTGAACCAATACAGAACGATGCAGGAAGAGGTGCCTGTTTTTTTTGCGGTCAGTGCAACAGGAACTGCAGCATGGCAAAAGCCGATTTTTCCTCTCCCAATGTTTTAATATATCCTGCTATAAAAACAGGTAATGTAGATGTAGTGGCCAACGCAATGGCAAGGGAGGTGCTGACAAACAACGAAGGACTGGCAACCGGTGTTTCATATATCAGCAAAGATGATATGATGGAATACCAGGTGGAAGGGAAAGTAGTTATACTTGCCGCCAGTGCCTGTGAAAGTGCAAGATTGTTGCTCAATTCAAAATCACAGCGTCACCCAAACGGATTAGCCAATAGCAGCAATGTGGTTGGTAGATATCTGCATGATTCTACCGGGGCAGCATTAGGTGGCATTCTTCCCCAATTATTTGACAGGAAACGATACAATGAGGACGGTGTTGGTGGTATGCATATTTATTCGCCATGGTGGCTGGACAACAAGAAACTTGATTTCCCAAGAGGCTATCATATTGAATACTGGGGTGGTATGAGTCAGCCTTCATACGGTTTTAGCTGGGGAATTGAAAACCTGAATGGCAAATATGTTGTGAAGGGAAAGCAAAAAGAAGGTGGTGGCTATGGCGCCTCATTTAAAAGAAGATTATCGTTATTTCTATGGCTGTGGTGTTGGTATGGCTGGTCGTGGCGAAGCCATTCCTATCGAAAGTAATTATTGTACTATCGATCCTAACGTAGTGGATAAATTTGGTATACCTGTTTTAAAGTTCAATGTAAAATGGACCGAGCATGAAATAAAACAGGCGAAGCACATGAAAGAAACGTTCAAAGAAGTAATGCATAATATGGGTGCCGTTATTACCTGGGGCGGAGATGATGATGAAAAAAATCAATGGGGCTTGGCCAAGCCGGGAGAGATCATTCATGAAGCAGGAACTGTAAGAATGGGAAATGATGCCAAGAAGTCCGCATTAAATAAATGGAGCCAGGCACATGATTGTAAAAACTTGTTTTGTGTGGATGGCGGGCAGTTCGTTTCGCAGGCAGATAAGAATATCACCTGGACTATTCTGGCATTAAGTATGAGAGCCAGCGAATACATTGTCGATGAAATGAAAAAACAAAATCTATAACTATCTAAATGTTTAATATGGACCGTCGTAAATCACTTAAATTAATCGTTACAGGAGCAGTAGCCGCCCCTATTGCTATTGCCGGCTGCAAAACTGACGATAAAAAGATTGGCGAAGCCAAAGCAGATGATCCAAAGTTTTCTCTTGACCGCAACCCGGATGAACTGAAATATGAGAAAGAGTTGCTGGCTAAAGAAAAATTCTTTACAGAGCATGAATTTGCAACCATCACCCTGCTTGCTGACATCATCATTCCCAAAGACGAGGTGAGTGGCAGTGCCAGTGAAGCTAAAGTGCCGGAGTTCATTGAGTTTATTGTAAAAGATATGCCGAACCACCAGGTGCCGATGAAAGGCGGCCTGCGCTGGCTGGATATCCAATGCCTGAAACGATATGAAAAATCATTTAAAGATTGCAGCCATGAACAGCAGATAGAAATGGTAGAGATGATCGCTTATCCCAAAAAGGCAAAGCCCGAAATGACGCAAGGCGCAAAATTTTTCAGCCTGATGAGAGACCTGACAGCTACCGGTTTTTATACGTCAGAAATAGGTCTTAGAGATATTGGCTATGCCGGTAATAAGGCAACTCAATGGAATGGCGTACCGGAGGAAGTATTACAACAATATAAAGTAGCTTATTCTGAAAAGGAATTAAAGGAATGTGTGAGCTTCAACAGCAAATAAATAAAGAAAGTTCCTTAACTTTCTGATAATCGACAAACCATTAAACACTTCAATATGTGTAAAAGAATAACACTTCCTGCTATTTTTATTTTTTTGTACATCACAACATTCGCACAAGATAATGTTGCACTATATGAAGATTGCAATTATAGTGGAAAAAGGTATTATCTGACCGCCGGTTCTTACAGAGGTTACCAGATGGGAATAGATAATGACAGGCTGTCCTGCCTGCAGATACCAAATGGGATGCGGGTTACTCTTTATGAACATGATGATTTTAAGGGTAAGTCCGTTACCTATACAACAAATGTCGCCTGTCTTGATGCGGTATGGAATGACAATACATCATCAATGGTAGTTGAGAACCTGAACTATCAGCCTGGTTATAATCAAAATGATTATGTCACTTTCTATAACGATTGCTATTCGAAAGGGTATTCTCAAAGTCTTCGGCCCGGCACTTACTATGCCAGCCAGCTGGGCTCATTGAAGGAGAACATTTCTTCTTTTTCCATTTATGGCAATCTCAGGGTGAAAGTTTATACAAGCAGCGATAATGCAGTCGGTTACTCTTACACTTTTGAAGCCACACAAAGCTGCCTCGGCAGTTCTTATAACGACAAGATCAGATCACTGGTAATTGAATATAAACCTACACAGCCTAACTACTATCCCCCGGCTGGCGGAAGCAATACCTACGCCACAATATATACTGATTGTAATTATCGTGGCAATAGTTTACGCCTTGCACCGGGTTACTACCAGGGAGATAAACTTGGTTTGCTGAAATACGATATTTCGTCGATTGAAATCCCCACTAACCTGAAAGCAAAAGTTTTTATCAATAACGAATACCTGAGCGGAACGTCCTATGTGATTTCCGAAAATACGAGCTGCCTGTCAAGTACATTGAATAACCGGATAGGTTCTTTAATAATTGAAGAAAATTATGGTTACAACAATAACCCGCAATACCCCCAGCCCAGTAATGAAAGAGTGGTGCTATATTCAGATGCAAACTATAAAGGTTTGTCGGCTTCCATTCTACCCGGAACCTATAACACTATGCAATTGGCAGGATTTACTGACAATGCACTCAGTTCGCTAACTGTTCCTGCTGGTTACAGGGTGGTGTTGTATGAGTTTGAAAATTTTGGCGGGAAGAGTTACACCATAACTCAATCAAAGAGTGGTTTTACTCTTTCGGGCTGGAATGATAAAGCATCTTCAATTGCTGTATATAGGAATTAGTGTTAGAATTTCTGTATTACCTGGTGCAACTTGTTTTCCAGAAGTTGTCGTCTTTGTCAAAATACTGTATGCAAACAGGCTTTAAACACAGCATTGTACTATGCATTGCTAACCTTTTCTTCTTTATTTCATACGGGCAAGACTGTAATTCGTTCAGCATCACCCAGCAGTCGCAGATAGCAGGTGCCTGCACTGCCATTCCGCTAACCATGCAGCATGACCAGTATGGCAGACCCTACCTATATGTGGCCAATAAAGAAGCTGGTTTAAAAGTGTATGATATTACCGATATCAGAAAACCAAAACTCGCCGCTACCCTTTCTACCAAATCATTTTCTTCCTTGCATGTGATGAACCTTACTCAGGATAGCAACTATCTTTATCTGGCTGTCGGTAATCATTTCAACAACAAACAGGCATCGGGTATGGCTATTGTGGATATTACCGATCCGGCAAAACCAGTATTCATTTCTTACTGGGCACTCCCTTCTTCCTCCGGCGGTAGCGGCATTGTAAAAGTGCAGGGCAGTTATGCTTATCTCGGAGCAATGGGCAATGGTTTGATTATACTTGACATCAGCGATAAGAAAAGCATAAAACTCATCTCGCAATTTGCTCCTGATATCAACTATCCTGACCCTAAACCAAAAAAATCATTGTACAATGCAAGAGGCCTCCAGGTAATAAAGGATTTGGTCTACCTATGCTACGACGCAGGAGGCCTCCGCATCATCAATACCAAAGACAAGGCAAATCCCGTACAGATCGGTCGCTACAGCAATCCCATCATGAATGGCAAGCCGAGAGCTTACAACAATATTGTTGTTGACAAAGACCTGGCCTACATCGCCGTGGATTATTGTGGCATGGAGATCCTGAATATTAAAGACCCGTCAAATATCAGTTCAATTGGCTGGTGGAATCCGTATGGTTGCCCGGCGAACAATTGGTTTACCAGCCCTATGCATGCCAATGAAATTGCTTACGACAAAGATTACAACCTGATATTCCTTTCTACAGGCAAAAGCGACTTGGATATTATCAACGTATCCAATCCTTCCAGCCCTGTTTTATGCAAAGAATTTGGTGGCCCAAACAACAAAACGGGCACATGGGGTGTAAGTATTTATAAAGAGAAAGTATTTCTTTCCTATATATGCTCGGTTATTCCTTTTACATCAAATTGGACTGGCATAAGAATTTTGACTTATGAAAATAATCCTTGATTATTTTCCAGCTTTCTCATCAAAAAGTTCATCATAAAAAGGGCTTTCGGTCTTTGATAGCCTGTCCCACCAGGTGAAGTACAATCCAAAATTATATTTGTATTGCTTATGATGTAATGAATGGTGCGTAGCTCCTATCATCGACCTGCTGATAAAATTTTTTGAGAACCATTTTGGATAAATCTCAATATCAAGGTGATTTACTACACTACTCACAGACATAATGGTTAGCATGATGACCAGCACATATAAATTCATTGGAAGAAACAAAAGAATCAGCGGAAGAAAGATGGCTTGTATCAACCCCTCAATCGGATGAAACGAAAAAGCCGTCCAGGGCGAAGCGATCTGGCTGTCATGATGCCACTTATGAACCAGCTTAAACACTTTGGGAATATGCATCCAGCGGTGCAGCCAGTAATAGTATGTTTCCTGTAAAAGCAAGGCTATGATCAAACTTGCCGGCAGCCACCATAGAGAATAGTCATGTATGTTTTCATAGATCTTCATGTACCCTTTTTGCCAAAGCAATAATAAAACAGCCCCTGAAATACCAAACAGAACAGCCGTCATATTACTCCGGATAATCTCCTGCCTGAACTGCCCCGGGTTATACTCTCGTTTGTTGATTTTCCGGTCTTTCCATTTTTCTTTTTGCCAAACATAAAATACACGGTAAAACAACCATGAGAACAGAAAATACCGGCCTACGACCACCGCATAAACAACCAGTGCCGTAATAAAAAACCAAAAAGGATTTGAAACATCAGGAAGTTTTTCCACTTAAATCATTTTAATGTTATTCCTCCAACAAACTAAAGCTAACAAAAGTTGTGGGAAAAAATAAAGGCTAACAATGTAGCCTTTATTTGTGGTGCAGTCAGTATTGGTTCTCTTATGCAAATTCTTCTTTTGCGGTTTTACTATAATCGTCGATAAGTTTGCGTTGCAGTTCAAAAGGCACAGCCTCGTAGGCCTGAAAGCTCATTTTGAATTTAGCCCTTCCCTGTGTAATCGAACGGAGTGAAGAAGAATATCCATCCATTTCTGCAAGCGGTACCTTGGCGATTATCTTTTGGAAATGGCCTTCACTGTCTATTCCTTCGACAATAGCACGGCGGCTTTGCAGATCACCCATAACTGCCCCGGTAAGATCATCGGGACAAAGTACTTCGACATGATAAATGGGCTCCAGTATCTGCGGGTCTGCCTGCTGAAATGCCTGACGGAAAGCCTGTAATCCCGCAATCTTAAATGATATATCATTACTGTCAACAGGGTGCATTTTACCATCGTACACACAAACCCTGATATCCCTGGCATAAGAACCTGTTAGCGGGCCGTTATGCATTTTCTCCATCACTCCTTTTAATACAGATGGCAGGAATCTGGCATCAATGGCGCCGCCAACAATACAGTTATAGAAAACCAATTTACCGCCCCAATCAAGGTCGTGGGTATCACGACCCCTCACATTCAAATCGGTAGGTTCAGGCATTCCCTCATACCAGGGTTCAATCCTCATATACACTTCTCCGAATTGCCCGGCGCCGCCACTTTGTTTTTTATGGCGATAATTTGCATCAGCCATTTTGCGAATAGTTTCCCGGTAGGCGATCCTGGGTTTTACAAATTTTACCTCCAGTTTATGCTGGTGTTCTATTTTCCATTTGGCTACAGCCAGGTGCATGTCTCCCTGGCAATGGATCAATGTTTGTTTTAATTCCGGAGAAACCTCCACCAGTAATGTGGGATCTTCTTCCCTTAGCTGGTGCAAGGCTTGTGATAGTTTTTCTTCCTCCCCCTTCTTTAAAGTCTCAATAGCCACAGTCATATTGTGAGACGGGAATTCTATCGAAGGCAGTTCATAATTCTTACCCTTTGTATGTAATGTATTATTGACATGGGTGTTCTTTAATTTTAATGTAGCCCCAATATCACCGGCCACCAGTTCATGAATAGGAGTTCTTTTATTTCCTTCCACCAGGAAAAGCTGGTTTATTTTCTCTGTAACACCAGTACTTTCATTTTCAAGTTCCATTCCCACTTTTATCGTTCCGGAATATACTTTGAAGAAAGACATTTCGCCAACATGCGGTTCGGAAATGGTTTTATAAATAAAAAGACAGGCCGGGCCATTGGCATCACAGGTAAGTTTGTCACCACTACGGGTTGTTTGCGGCGGCATTTCGTTGGCACTGGGGCATACATTATCAATAAAACCCATCAGCCTTCCGCTTCCCATATTTCTTTCTGCTGATAAGCAGAATAAAGGGAACAGGTCGTGGTTGATCATGGCTTTCTTTAAACCCTCTTTCATTTCATCCTCATCCAATTCTCCTTTATCAAAATACTTCTCCATCAATGTTTCATCATTGCTGGCAATCGCTTCAATTAATTCTTTATGCAGTTCATCTGCTTTGGCTTGTTCATCCTCCGGTATGGACAGTTTTTCAGGTTTGCCGCCTGAATTCGTAAACTTATACATGGTCATTCGCAGCACATCTATTATTTCATGAAAGCCGGCACCTACCTGGTGAGGGTATTGCACCACCACCACCTTATTTCCGAAATGCGCCTTGGCTTCTCTTACTGTTTTGTCAAAATCCGCATTATCATCATCCAGTTTATTCACAGCAAAGATCATCGGGGTTTTAAACCTTTCTGTATAGTCCCAGATGATATCAGTACCCACTTCAACCCCCATTACCGAATTCAGGAGCATTACTCCTGTATCCGCTACCCGGAGAGCTGAAATAACTTCTCCAACAAAATCATCATAACCAGGAGTGTCAAGAATATTAATCTTGTAACCCCGCCATTTGGTGTGAAGCAATTTGCTAAAAATGGAATTACCTCTTTCCTGCTCCAGTTCATGGTAATCCCCGGTTGTGTTTCGTTCTGCAATACTGCCCCGGCGGGTAATGATCCCTGCTTCAAACAGCATGCATTCCGCTAATGTGGTCTTACCCGAGCCGGCATGGCCGAGCAAGACAATATTTTTTACATGTGAGGTATCAAATTCAGGCATGGCAAGAAATTTAATAGTGAAGAATTGAAAGAGCACTGCAAATCTTCGATAGAATAGGATGCTGTTTTATGAACCCTGTTAGGTCATAAAATGATTATTGTCAATAAAATGGGTAGTAAGCGGCGTTAGTTCGATCGTTCTAAAAACTTGCTGAATTCCTGACGAAGGTCCTGCAAAGTTTGCTCCAACGACTGAAGTTCTTCAAACAATCCTTCATGACGGGCAAAACTGTCTTCGTTGACAGAGCCGTTAAAAGCTACTTTCTCAAAGTTCATTTTGCGGTCATGAGCTTTGATAGCCTGCTTGAGATCATGGATGTTGATTAGTTGAATGTGAAACTGGTTGTGGAGATGTTCTACGTCCTGGAGTTGTTCTTTGGAGAGTGGTTGTCCTGCTACTTGCCGGAGTTTTGCTTCGTCGTTACTGAATTCTTCACGATAGTTCCGAAGCTTTTCTCTCCAGGCATTACACTCCCCGGAGAGCTGTGAGATGTCTACCTGAACCATGGGATTAAAAATTTAAAAGATTAAAAAATAAAGAACCTTTCAATTTTCCCTGGGGTGTTGGATTGATGGGGTGGGTTAATGGTCAGTAGTAAAGTAAGACCATTTTTGGAAAATTCAAATATTTTAGCCGGGTATTTATAAAAAAGAAATGCACAGATTTTACTATCTGTGCATACCCTGAAATATCCGGCAATTATTTGAAAACGGGAAAAATTCTCTCTGGAAGCCGGGTTTTATTTCTATTTCTTTTCCAGCTGTTCAATCCGTTTTGTAAGCTGTTCAATTGTTTCCTGTTGTTTTTTTACCACCTCAAGAAGGTCAGTTGTTTTGGCTGCATCCACCTGTTTTTTCAGATCATCGATGATCTTCTGTTGCTCCTGTATAGCTTTAATGGCCAATACACCCAACCCACTGTAATCCATTGTTAAGACAGGTTTGGTAATCTCCCTGTCATACCGTTGATAAACCAGTTCAGGGAAATATGGTTGTACATCCTGTGCCATCAACCCGATTACCCTGTGGTCATCATCTTTACTGTCAAGATAATTGTAGCTATAAACTGGCAATTGACGGATAGTTTCCAAAACTGGTGCCAATGGCCTGATGTTCTTTTTCATATTCCGGTCTGATAATGCAGTATACACACCGGTTACCCGGTCAATATTGGAACGCAAAGATCCGTTTGAGTAAAAATTAAGGGAACTGTCAATGGAACTCACATACATTCCCCATTTCAGATTAATACTGGAGGGATGGCGCAGAGACAACTGGTCACCATTACTGAAGCCTGTAATCTGCAAGCGGCCTTCGGTAACGTTTTTAATATCCGTAGCATATGCCCCAATACCAACATTATGATAAAACAATGAAACACTGGGTGTATCGGCAAATGAAGTGTTGGTAGGAACAGAAAATGTATAAAAGGCCAACCCGTTAAACCTCTTATCAGATGGATTCGTAGTAGTCGGGTTTTCGGAATAAGCCGATATAGCCGCTACTTGTTCTACAGTACCTGAAGAACTGCCAGTAGAATAATATCCATTTTCAAAAATGATTGAGTTTTTCTGTCTCAGCTCCCAGCCTGCCGCAATCTTCCTGTTTATTGCCGTCAATACAAGGGAGTTCATATTATTTTTCGAGTTCAATAATGCGGAATCCCGCAGGCGCAGGATTTTAACTTTTGGGCTGTGGTTAATTACTGACCCGGTATAGTTGTCAAGCACTTCTACCCCATCAGCCGTATCTCTTAACAGTACACCTAACAGTCCCCCGGGTTTCCAGAGATTATCATTTGCATTGTCTGAAAGTCTAACCCATGTGGAGAGTGAGGTGCTGTAGTAGTAATATCCCCTGGCCATATCATTCCGTACTCCTGGCTGAGTGGTGTTATAAACAAGAAGACCCTGTACAGGGCTTGGGATGCTGGTTACATCTTTTAGACTGTCTAAACTTACCTGGGGAAATAGCACTCCCTTATTGGTGCTATTCATATGCAAAAGGGCCGATGCATCGGGAATAGTGGTACCGATACCTACGTTTTGGGCTGATGCCAAACCAGCTACAGCAATCGTCACCAGAAGAAATTTGAATTTTAACATAAACAGGTTTTTAAGTTTTGCCTAAAAGTAGAATAAATAAACAGCTTTTGACTCACCGGATTTAGTGATTTTCATCACCTGATTGAGGTATAACTTATATTCGCAGTCCCGATACAGTGAACAGTGATCTCCCAAAACACCATACAACAGATACTTGGCCGTCTTGACATTATAGACGTAATTGGCGGTTTTGTAAAATTGAAGAAAAGGGGTGCCAATTACCTTGGCCTCTGTCCTTTTCACAACGAAAAAACACCATCATTTACTGTTTCTCCAAGCAAGGAGCTTTACAAATGCTTTGGCTGCGGCAAGGCTGGAAATACGGTCAGCTTCATTATGGAGCATGAAAAGTACAGTTATGTGGATGCCCTGAAATGGCTGGCTAATAAGTACGGGATCGAGGTGGAGGAAACTTTTCAAAGTGATGAGCAGCGGCAGCAGATGCAGGTGGCCGACAGCCTTTATATCATCAATGCTTTTGCCCAGCAATTTTTTTCTGCACAGTTATTCGATACAGAAGAAGGGCAGGATATAGGCCTCAGTTACCTGAAAGAAAGAGGCTTCCGTGAAGATATCATCCGAAAATTCCAGTTAGGCTACTCCCCAGAGCAAAGAGATGCATTTACAAAAGAAGCAATCGCCAAACAATACAGTACAGATTTGCTGATAAAGGCCGGTCTCGTCGCCAACCGCAATGATCAGCTAACCGATAACTATCGTGGCCGTGTAATATTCCCGATACATAATCACAGCGGAAAAGTATTGGGTTTTGGTGCAAGGATTCTAAAAAGCAATGATAAAGCCCCAAAATATATCAATACGCCGGAAAATGAGATCTATGTAAAGAGTAAAATCCTCTACGGGTCATATTTTGCACGGCAGGCAATTGATAAGGCAGATGAATGTTTATTGGTAGAAGGTTATACGGATGTTGTTTCTCTTCACCAGGCCGGAATAGAAAATGTGGTTGCATCCGGCGGCACATCACTGACACCTGATCAACTCAGGCTGATAAGAAAGTACAGCAATAATTTAACAATCATCTACGATGGCGATGCTGCCGGAGTTAAAGCAGCATTAAGAGGTCTTGATCTTGCACTCGAAGAAGGATTGAATGTAAAGCTGGTGCTTATCCCTGATAACGAAGACCCGGACAGTTATGTAAACAAGGTCGGAGCATCATCCTTCAGAGATTTTATCCATAAGAGCAAGAAGGATTTCATATTGTTTCAACTGGAAGTGGCACTGAAAGACGCCGGGAATGATTCGGTGAAGAAATCGGAAGTGGTGAACCGGATGGCAGAAACCATTTCGAAGATCAACAAAGTAGAAGACTTTACAAAGCAGCAGGATTACATCAAACAATGTTCCGAGATCCTGAAGATCGAAGAAGGTGGATTACATGCACTGGTGAATAAGTTCATCCGTGACAGGATATCCACCCAGGAAAGAAAGATGCCTTTTGAAGAAGCTAAACAGGCTGAAGAAAATGCAAAGCAGGCTCAACAGGCTAATTATGATGATGCCACTTTTAACCTGTTGTTCAAAGACGAACTGCAGGAAAGAGAAGTAGCAAGAATATTATTGGAGTATGGAATAAAGAAATGGGATGACTCCAAACTGGTGGCTGAACATATTTTTGAAGAAATGATGGACGAAAGCCTGCTTGACAATGCGGATGTTGTGCGGTTAATTGCTGTATTTAAAGAAGTATTGCAGAATAATCCTGAGACTGCCAATCGTAATTTTTTTATTTATCACCCGGACACAAAACTCAGCACCCTGGCAGTTTCACTGCTTAACTTCCCGTATGAAGAGAGTGACCATTGGCGCCATGAATTCAGCCAGGCTACCGGTTACCAGAAAAATCTCTTTGAACAACCTTACGAGGATTTCATAAAAGCTATTGCCCCGGACAACAAAGAACAACTAATGAGCTATCTGAAAATGGATGAAGATAAAACCAATGATGCGGTAGAATCTGCGATAAACTATCTGAAGCTCAGGAAAATCAAAAGAATGCTTTTGGAAAATCAGGTTGACTTTGAAAAACAACATACTCCTGAAGAGTATACCATGCTTCATCAAACCCACGAACACCTGAAAAAAATGGAAATGGAGCTGACAAAAAAAATGGGAGCCGTTATTATCCGGTAGTTTTCGTCAACAGCATATCACTGTATGACATATCTATCAAGTCCTCCTCCTTAACTTCAAATTCTTTCATATAAAAATCACATTGTTCCTGCAATTTTTCTTCAGGTATATCTTCAAACCTGTTACCGGCTTCAATCTCTGCAAATGATCCAAGCCCCGGCACATCATCAATATGAAACTTGACATTTTTTATGAAATAGATCTCCCGTCTTTTCTTCACCACTACTTTGATACCGTTTGCTTTTGTCAGTACTTCTTTCAACCCTTCAGCGTCTTCTACTTTTACCAGGTTAAAATGTGAGCCTTTGGGTCCGGCCTGGTTGGATCTTTCATAATAGATCAGGTTGTTTTCAATATTCCCTTCCCGAAGTTTTAACCTGCCGTTTGCCACGTTGAAGTAAGTATCCGTTTGTTCATCTGTTCCTCTAAATTCTGCTCCATTTGAAACCAGGTAGTTTCTGATGAAAGATGGATTGCCGCACTTTGCTTTTATTTCAATATTCAAAAAAGCCATAAAAAAAGGTTTGCTGCTTATACAACAAACCTAAATACATTTTAAATATAACTGGTGTCTATTCTGCCATCGCAGTTGATTCCCTTTTACGGGAAAGAGCCACTTCACCATCTCTTGCATTCTCGTCGCCTTTTACAAACCGCATAGCACTCCACACATGGTCAAGCTCTACCCTTTCGATGCTTTCATAGCCATCGTTGGTCAGCCTGTTCCAGCTGCGGTCACGGTTAAGGTCGGTAACAATTTTAGAGGTGGTTTTGGGATAAGCTACCCAGAATTTAGACCCGTCTTTCAATGAAGGCATCACATCTTTCAGGATTCCGTTCAGCTGATTTTCGCTTACGGCGAATACCAATGCAAAGTCAATTTTCCGGCTTTTGAGCAGCGGAGTCATGTTTTTGCAGAAGGATAATTTGCTGAATTGTTTCTCGATCGATGAAGGCAAACCCTGAATTAGAAGATTCTTTTCGTCTGCCAGTTGTAACTTTTCAAAAACAGTTTGTGACATACTTAGAAGCTATTTTAAAGGTTTCTGCCAGGCATCCCGGTTCGTGGGACCAAATGACAGAGTTCTCATAGCAGGGAGGGCAAAGGTAGTAAAAAGTACGGGTTATGGAAGCTTTAAATCAAATAAAAATCCCGTCCAGAGCCATTTTGAACGGGATATTGACTTAAAATAAATTTATTTACCTACTGGTTTGTAATATTCTAATGCTTTTGGCATCAATTTCTTCAATTCTTCGATTCGATGGCCCTCTGAGGGGTGTGTGCTAAGAAATTCAGGTGGTTTCTGGCCATTGCTTGCTTTTTCCATTCTCTCCCACAAGCCGATAGCTTCCTCCGGATTATAGCCCGCCATTGCAGAAAATATCAACCCCCATTCATCAGCCTGTAATTCATGCTTACGGGAAAACGGAAGCATTACTCCTACCGTTGTTCCTACACCATAAGCTGCCATATAAAGGTTTTGGGTTTCCTGGGGTTTATTGGCCAATGCGACAGCTAAAGCCACACCTCCCAGTTGCTGTACAAGACCCTGACTCATTCGCTGATTGCCATGTTGCAATAAAGCATGAGATACTTCATGCCCCATTACTGCTGCAAGGGCCGCCTCGTTCTGGGTAATTGGGAGTATTCCAGTATAAACAACAATTTTTCCGCCTGGCATGCACCAGGCATTTACTGTTTTATCATCCACAAGATTTACTTCCCAGTTAAAGCCAGCAAGCTTGTCTGAAATTCCCTTTTCTGCATAATATGCTTCCACCGCCTTTACAATTCTGTTACCTACCCGTTTTACCATTTCAGCATCCCTGTTATTGGTAGTCCCAACAACTTTATTAGTTGAAAGAAATTTCTGGTATTCTCCTGTTGCCATCGTCTGGAGGTCAGATTCTGGCAGCAACGTAAATTGTTTATTGCCCGTTAGCGGATTAGTTGAACAGGCGACCAGAAAAGCAGAGAGAATAAAAATTGAAGTGATTCTTTGTATCATGTGTGTGTTTTTTCAATGACGTTCAATCATTATACCAGGTTGGAATAATGGAAAATTAATTTGATACTTTAAGGTAAGGTTTTTTCTGCTTTTTAATCCTGACTGTTGGCGGATTCTCTTCTCCGCTGACGGCGACGATCACGGTTTTTCAGAATTGGGACTTTGCTTTCACTGCCCTTTAGCAAGCGGCCAATATTTTTCTGATGTGTAAGCAAGACCATCAATGCAACAGCTATCGCAAAGACACGGTAAGCCGGATTATCTACATTGAATATTACAAGGATAAAAACCGGGAAGGCTATACTGGCAAGGATAGAACTCAACGACACAAACCGGGTAAGATAAAGCACCACGGTAAAAATTCCGACACAACTCAGTGCGGTCCAGGGAGAAATTCCCAACACCAATCCAAACAATGTTGCCACCCCCTTACCGCCACGAAAATCTGCCCATATCGGGAATATATGACCAATTACAGCGGCAAGTCCTAAGCCGGTTTGCAGATTTTGCAGATGCACCTCGCTATCGGCATATTCTGGAAGAAGAAGGGCCAGCTTAACTGCCAATATGCCTTTGAGCATATCAGTCACCATAACAATAGTTCCCCATTTGGGGCCAAGAACCCGGTATGTGTTGGTGGCACCGGCATTTCCGCTACCATAGTCCCTGATATCAATATCAAAAAAATACTGGCTGACCCACACAGAAGTAGGAATGCTGCCAATCAGGTATGCCAAAATAATAAGAAGAAGTTCATTCATGGAACCCTCATTAAGGGAAAGCAAAAATAGGCAAAAATGGGAGTCGTAACATTAATTTAATGTACTGGTAAGGCTATCTTAACGACTATACCTTAGAGAAATCCAGCCCGACCTTATGATTTTTCTGTTGAATATCAATGGGAATTTACCAGTTGCAGCTGTTATATCTGTTTCGTCTGCCTCCAGTAACCCACTGAGCAACAATATGCCGCCAGGAGCCAATTGATTAATCAATGACAAAAAGTTATCAAGTATCACATTTTTATTGATGTTGGCAAGAATAATATCATACATACCCTGGCCTTCGGCAGTATCAACTTTCTTTAGCTCCACTTTTATACAACTATTTCTTTCCAGGTTTTCGGCTGTATTGGCAATACTCCAGTCGTTATTGTCAACAGCCATGATAGCTGTAGCCCCGAGTTTCTCAGCAAGTATGGCCAGTATACCAGTACCGGTGCCAAAATCAAAAACTGTTTTACCAATAAAGTCGATTGCCTGCATTTGTTGAATCATCATGTGTGTGGTGGCATGATGGCCGGTGCCAAAACTCATCTTTGGGGTGATAAGGACCTCATGCTCCACTCCTGCTATCGGCTCATGAAAATCAGCACGGATAGCAACAAAATCATCCACTATAACAGGTTGAAAGTTTGATTCCCAAACAGCATTCCAATTAGTTTCTTCAATTACTGATTGAGTAAAGGGAACACTTTGGCTGGTAGCAATTTCTTTTACTGTGGCAGCGATAAAATCACTTGCAGGGATAAATGCTTTGAGGTGGTTATCTGCTTCTTCAAAACCAGTAAAACCAATATCATTTAGTTGAGCAATAAGCAAATCAGATTGCTCTGTTGATATGTTTTGAAATTCTATCTGGATATAGCTGGCCATTTTACTTTTTATGCAGAATTATAGTTTCATCAGAACCCCTTAAGATTAATGTGTCATAAGTAATTTTTACTATGTTCATTGTATCAAGGTATTTCCAGGGAAACAATGATGCTTCAAATCCTTTTACGATTAATGAATCTCCCACCAATTTGTAATCTTCCGGGTAAGGTGAATCGTTTTTAACAATGTACTCGTCCTTTGTTATTTTAATATAAGTATCCGAATTATCAAAATACCATTCGCCTCTGATTTTATTTTTGACTTCTTTCGAATCAGAGCAACCTGCAAGAAACAATACAGCAATACTGACTATCTGCTTCATTTCAAAACTATTTAAAACTAAAAACCCTGATTACTCAGGGTTTTGGTATTAATTATTGCCTTGTGGCGGTGTTTGCTCTTGTCTTGGTTGCTGCCCCTGTCCATCTGGCTTCGGCATCAGTATCTTCCTGGATAATTTGAACTTACCCGATTTAGGATCTGTACCAATCAGCTTCACTTTCATAATATCTCCTTCATGAACTAACCCGTCCAGTGTTTCTAACCGCTTCCAGCTTACTTCGCTGATATGAACCAGCCCTTGCTTACCCGGAAGGAACTCAACAAATGCACCGAAAGGCATGATTGATTTCACCGTGGCTTCATATACATCACCCACTTGCGGAACAGCAACAATGCCTTTGATCCAGGCAACAGCTCTTTCAACACCGTCTTTATTGGCACTGAAGATGCTGATCTCTCCCATATTGTTTTTCTCCTCCAGGTTAATGGTGGTCGTTGTTTCCCTTTGTATTTCCTGTATCACTTTACCACCTGGTCCGATAACTGCACCGATAAATTCTTTATCAATGAACAGTTTCACCATTCGTGGTGCATGTGGTTTCACATCGTTTCTTGCTTCAGGAATGGTAGCATACATAGCATCAAGAATGTGCAAGCGGCCTTCTTTAGCTTGTGCTAATGCTTTACGCATCACATCCATGCTAAGACCGTCCACTTTAATATCCATCTGCACACCGCAAATACCATCTCTTGTTCCGGTCACTTTAAAATCCATATCTCCGAGGTGATCTTCATCACCCAAAATATCTGTCAGTACTGCGAACTGCCCTTCTTTACTTATCAATCCCATTGCCACACCAGAGACGTGTTTGGGAATAGCAATACCAGCATCCATCAATGCGAGAGAACCGGCGCAAACTGTTGCCATTGATGAAGAACCATTTGATTCAAGAATATCACTCACCACCCTCACCGTATACGGAAAATCACCACCCGGCATCATTTGTTTTAAGGAACGCATAGCCAGGTTACCATGACCTACTTCACGGCGACCAACGCCTCTCATCATCTTTACTTCCCCGGTTGAAAACGGCGGGAAGTTATAGTGCAAAAAGAATTTAGAATAGTCAGAAACTGCCGCACTTTCAATCAATGTTGAGTCCAAAGGAGTTCCTAAGGTAACTGTTGTAAGTGACTGTGTTTCACCTCTTGTAAACAAGGCTGCACCGTGTGGAGAAGGCAACACATCCACTTCCATATTCAGCGGACGAACCTGATCCAGTTTGCGGCCATCCAAACGAACTTTATCGTTCAGAATCATATCCCGAACCACATAATATTGCAGGTCGGCGTAATAAGTCTTAGCCCATTTTTTAATATCCTCAGGCAAGCTGTCACCTTCTTCTTTTATGTATTCCTTTCTCAGGTATTCCATCAGTTCTTCCTGGATGGCAGCAAACTTGTCTGAACGATCATGTTTAGCCAAAGCCCCCTTGGCTACTTCATAAACTTTTTCTTTTGCAAAAGCATTCACTTTTTCTCTAAGGTCTTCATTATGCAATGGTTTAGCATATTCTCTCTTTGTTGTAATTCCTTTTAGACTCCTTAGCTCTTCCTGCGCCTTTACCTGTACTCTGATTGCATCATGCGCCACTTCGATAGCCTTGATAAGGTCTTCTTCCTGGCATTCTTTAGCCTCACCTTCCACCATCATAATGTTCTTATCGGTAGCAGCAATGATAAACTCAAAGTCTGCTTTTGCTAATTCGCTACGCAGTGGGTTTACTATATATTGACCGTCAACCCGGGCTACCCTTACTTCAGAAATAATTTCCTGAATAGGAATATCAGAAACAGCTAATGCGGCAGATGCAGCCAGGCAAGCCAGTGCATCAGGCATAATTTCCGGGTCGCTGGAAATAAGAGTGACCAGCACTTGTACTTCGCAGAAGTAATCTTCCGGGAACAAAGGACGGAGAGCCCTGTCTATCAAACGGGAAGTAAGTATCTCATAGTCATTTAACCGGGCTTCTCTTTTAAAGAATGAACCGGGGATACGTCCGGCCGAAGCAAATTTTTCCTGGTAGTCAACTGACAAGGGGAAAAAACTCTGGCCTTCTTTAGGCTCTTTATTAGCAACAACGGTTGCTAGTATCATGCAATTGCCTTGCCGAACGGTTACTGAACCATCAGCCTGGCGGGCCAAACGGCCTGTCTCAATGATGACCTCATGGCCATCCCGTATTGTAAATTTAGATTGTAAGGGTTGTGATAGCATAAAATTCAAATTAGAAATGAAATAATGTGAAATAAGAAAGTTCCTGGCTCAACTGTATTACTACTATCATTTTTCGTTGCGTCGCACTCTTGTACTTTCGGCAGGCCCGCTGAACATTTGCAAAATGCAGGAAAGGCTTTAAAAAAACTGATAGTCTAAAAACAGTTATTCCCAACATCCGGAAGACATTGGGAATAGCTTATATGAAATTCAATTTGTGATTAAACTTCGGATATAAAAACTCTCCCAAATTACTCCCTTGAGGGACTGGAGGTCTTACTTTCTGATTCCGAGTTTCTCGATCAACTGGCGATAACCAGTCAGGTTATGCTTTTGCATATAGTTCAGTAAACGCTTACGTTTACCAACCAATTGCATCAGTCCGCGATGAGTAGAGAAATCTTTTTTGTTTTGTTGCAGGTGGCCGCTGATCTGGCTGATTCTTTCAGTCAGCAGGGCAATCTGACCTTCGATTGAACCGGTATTTTTCTCAGAACCGGCATAGGTTTTTAAAACTGAAGCTTTTTTTTCTTTTGTTAGAGGCATCTTTTAAATTTTTAGAATGTCATCCGATTTTTGTCATCTTATTTTTAAGACGGCAAAGGTAAGGCGAATCAGGCTAACAGCAAAAGCTTCAGAATGCTTTTTTTAAGCCAATTTTGCATCGTTTGCCCTGATTTTCAAGGCATAACTTACTTTTGAGCTATGGAACTCTCACAAGACACAAAGAATATCCTGGGACTTCAGCTACCCACCGACCCCAGGTGGGTTAACCTGGCCGAAAAATCGCTGGCCGAAATTCTGACTGACCATGCCTATTGTGAACAAAAAGCTGCCACCACCTGTATCTCACTCATTCAGCGATACAGCGATAAAGAGAAAATGGTTGCCGAACTCTCTCCTATTGTGACGGAGGAATGGGGCCATTTCAGGTTAGTATTAGCTGAACTTCAAAAAAGAAAACTAAAGCTTGGCAAACAACGGAAGGATGATTATGTAAACGCATTGTTACTCTTTCAACGAAAAGGCGGTCATATCAACGACCGGTTTCTTGATCAAATGCTAACGATGGCATTGATCGAAGCAAGAAGCTGCGAACGGTTCAAACGGTTAAGCGAAGGATTAAATGACGAATACATGCAAAAATTCTATCGTCGTTTTATGGAGAGTGAAGCAGGCCACTACACATTATTTATAGAACTCGCCGAAACTTATATTGATAAGGAAAAAGTCCGAAACCGATGGAAAGAATGGCTGGATTATGAAGCAGGAGTAATTCAAAATTTAGAAGTGAGGGGTGACAGGATACATTAACCGCCAGCTAAATCTTCCGCAAACGATTGAAGCTTTTTCAATCATCAAATAACTATACTTTCATCATACAGTCAACAGTACTCGTATCTCTTATCTGCTGCTATGATAAAAGAAATACCCCGAAAAGTTTTAGAAGCATTCATGTCAAATGCAAATACTGACAAGAATCACTCTGCAGGAGAAATAAAAGCGGAGCCGGTTAATGGCGGGCTGATTAATCATACTTACAAAGTAAATTATGAACAGCAACCGGGGATCCTCTTACAACAAATCAATAAAAAAGTATTTTCTGATCCATCACAGGTACAGGATAATTATATTGACATCTGGAACCATTGTACATCCGGGTTAAAAGATCTAAGATTGCCTTCCCCGATCCGTTGTGGTGAAGAGAATACCCTTTTTATGGATGATAATGGGAACTACTGGAGAGCTTTTGAATATATTGAAAATAGTTGCATGCATCCGGTAGCCGAAACACCGGAACAGGCAAACTTTACTGCAAAGGCATTTGCCGGATTCACATCTGCATTCAAAAATTTCGATACCCGGCAGTTGAATGAGGTAATTCCCGGATTCCATGATCTCAGCCTGCGGTTTATGCAGTTTGAAGAAGCCATTAATGGTGGGCTGCGTGAACGAATGAAAATTGCCTCTCCCATTGTTGAAGAGTTAATGCTGCGGAAAGAGTATAAAAAATTCTATGACACGATTGTTGATTCCGGTGAATTTCAGCAAAGGGTAATGCACCATGATGCAAAAATTTCCAACGTACTCTTCAACAAAGTAACTAATGAAGTTATTTGTCTTATAGATTTTGATACAGTGATGCCAGGTTATTTTTTTTCAGATCTCGGCGATATGATCCGCTCCATGGTCTGTTGTGAAAATGAAGACAGCGATAACTTTAACAACATTTGTGTCCGAAAAGAATTTTATGATAACATAGTTGCAGGCTATCTTGATGTTATCGCCAACCAGCTAACCCTATCGGAAAAAAAACATATCCACTATTCTGGTTTATTGATGATCTATATGCAGGCTTTACGATTCTTGACTGATTTTCTTAATGGGGACATATATTATCAAACCAGATATGCTAGCCACAATTTCATCAGGGCAAAAAATCAACTGATATTATTGCAAAAATTGGAGGAGTTTTTGCACAAACATTATAATTTCAGGCATGATTAAAATTTCCGGTCAATATTGTTTCACTCATACTACCGGTGAGGATGTTTACCTGTTCACCCTTCGGAATTCAAAAGGTACAGAAGTACTCATCACCAATTACGGCGCAATTATTACTTCATTCAAATTAAAAACAGCTAAAGGCCTGGTAAATGACATAGTACTGGGCTTTGATAAGGTTGAGGACTATCTTTGGTGAGGACTATCTGAAACAATACCCCTGGTTTGGTTGTGCAGTAGGCAGGCATGCAAACAGGATTAAAAATGCCGAAATTGAAATTGATGGAAAAAAATATCTGCTTTCAAAAAACATGAACAACGACCAGTTACATGGAGGGAAAACCGGTTTTGACAAAAAAGTATGGCAATTTATAGCACAAGGAGAAACACCACAACCCTGGCTTGAATTAAGATATAAAAGTGCGGATGGTGAAGAAGGATTTCCCGGAAACCTGGAAGTAATGATACGTTTTGAGCTGAGTCATAAAAACGAATTAAGCTATGAGTTTACTGCCACCTGTGATAAAGCGACTGTGGTCAACCTCACCCATCACGGATATTTTAATCTGAATAATGGAAAAGGGACTATTGAGGATCATGAAATAAAGATCTACGGATCGTCTGTACTTGACCAAGATGAGCATCTCGTTGCCAATGGTTCTATTTCATCAGTCAAAGGCTCTCCTTTTGACCTGAATGAATTTGCAAGGATTGGAGATGGTCTGAAGAAAGTTGATGAGTTTGATAAAAGTTATGTCGCCGACAAAAGAAAAGATATGTTAGTGGCAGAAGCAAGATCTTTGCAATCCGGAATTCATATGAAAATATATTCCACTGAACCAATCGTTCATTTTTATTCCGGGAAATGGATACCGGAGGTTAAAGGCAAGAATGGCACTACTTATGGACCGCTTTCCGGTTTTTGCCTGGAAACCCACAAGCATCCAAATGCGGTTAACATTCCAAATTTTCCTGACACAGTTTTGAGACTGGGAGAAATCTATCAGCACAAGACGATATACAAAATACTCACCTAGCCTTTTTTCTCTTTCAGCTTCTCATCCATCTTATTCGGTCCATAAATGCGGGAAAAGAAGACATCGAGTCCAAATTTTCTGCGGATATATTCTGCAAGGATGACACCTGCAATAACTCCAAAGCCCAGCAAAACTAAGAGCAGGGTTTCATTCCCAATTGCAAATCCAATTAATCCAAAAAGAATCACTGGCGCAACAAATGCCTGAAGCCAGTATATGATTGTAACAAGCCACATATTGATCAGGTTTGGGAGAAATAAACCAACTCTTCTTTAAAATCAAGAAATGGATATTTCCCCTGTAACAGTTTTACTTTTTCAAAATGGGCAGCCAAAAATTGCTGGTGAGCTTTTGTCTCCGGCTGAAAAGGCTTATGCCTTCTTGCGATAACTATCTTTCTGACTTCCTCCATCAGTTGTTGTGCTTCGTCATCGATACAAGTCGCCGCAAATTTTTCCAACACAAACTCAGTAGCCGGATAGTTAGGATGAACCAGGTCAACATCATAAAAGCGGTAATCCCTTAGTACATCAATTACCAGTTCATAAGCAGGAAAATAGTAAGCTGATTCAAACTTTGCATCAATATAATGAACTGATTCAATCAGCCTCGCTTTACTACGATTATTCTCTACTATCCCATCTCTTATATGCCGGACAGGGCTTACAGTAAAAATGAATCTCAATTTTGGATTGAACTCCTTTAGCTTTTTAAGGCAATCTTCCAGCATTTCCTTTATAGCATCTATATTGAGCATTTCTTTGGTGAACCAGTTAGCCGGTGCCCGGTGACAATTGGCAACAGTATCCCCAATTACATGCGAAGCAGTCTCTGCAAGCCGGGTTAATTGATAGGTAAACGAAGATCCGAGTGTAATAATCAGCCAGTCAGCCTGCTTTAAAAAATCATGAGCCACTTGTTGCAATTCATTAATAATCCGAATAGCTTGTGCTGAGTTGATATTGGAAAAACGGCTGTGATGTTGCCAACTGTTCCACACTTCATTTAGTTGAAACAGATCGTCAACAGTATATTTTTTGTTTTCAATGTAAGAAATCAGGCTTTTGCAAACTGCATCAGGTCCGAAAAGAATCCCGTTAGGATTTTGCAGTACAGAAAATTTCAAATCCCCGAGGGCATTACCAATATGTTCTGTAAAACAGGAGCCAACCAGCATGGTTTTATCCTGGTAAGAAATTGGTGGCACCAGTTTCTTCAAGTCAATATTCAGCATCAAATCCATACTTCTAAATAAATATTTCTCCTGCAATACGAAGGCTTTCCGCCAAAGCCACCCTGCTTAATCCCTCAAGCATTCTTTGACCTTCAAAATAAGTTATCATCAGTTCACTGTTCATATTCCCTACTAACTCATCATCCGCCATCGGGCAGCCACCAATACCTTTTAAAGCTCCATCAAATCGTTTACATCCGGCTTTTAATGCCGCTTCCAGTTTTTCTTTCCAGTTTTGTGGTGTTGAGTGAAGATGAACACCAATCTCCGTTGCAGGCAATGAATCAACAAGATACCTGGTCATATCATACACTTGTTCGGGTGTGGCCATACCAACTGTATCCGCCAGTGAAATAATTCCGATATCCATTGCCACCAATCTGTTCACCCATTCAAAAACAATTTCTTCTGAATACTGGTCGCCATAAGGGTTGCCAAAGCCCATTGAAATATAAACAACCAATTCTTTTCCCGTTTTTACACAAAGATTTTGAATATCCTCTACCCGACCCAGCGATTCTTCAATAGATGAATTGGTATTACGTTGTTGAAAAGTTTCAGAAACTGAGAAAGGAAAACCCAGGTAAGTGATTTCATCAAATACACTTGCCTCTTCTGCTCCCCGCCAGTTTGCTACAATTGCAAGCAACTTCGTACTCCCTACACTTAGATTAAGACTCTTAACTACATCCCTCGTATCAGCCATTTGTGGAATTGCTTTAGGGGAAACAAAACTCCCAAAGTCAATTGTATCAAAACCTACTTTCAGTAAAGAGTTGATATACTCAATCTTTTTGTCCGTTGGAATAAATTTTTTCCAGCCCTGCATAGCATCACGGGGGCATTCGATAAGTTTTATATTGTTTACAAAATTCATTACATTCTCTGTTTCATCACTTCATACAAAATAATTCCCGTAGCCACACTTACATTCAAACTTTCAAAATCCCCTTTCATGGGGATTTTTATTTTTTCATCGCATATTTTCATCAATGCAGGATAGATACCTTTTTCCTCACTGCCCATTACAATGGCACAGGGTTCTCTGAAATCAGCTTCATGCAATATTTTTTGCTGCTGTCATTTCGCTGGCAAAAACTTTGATGCCATTCAGGTGCAATTCATCCACCGCTTTCATCAAACTATTAACCCGGCATACTGCAATTTTTTCCAATGCCCCGGCGGACGTAAGAATCGCATCTTCATTCAAAGCCCCCACTCCTTTATCCGGGATAATGATGGCATGAACACCTGTGCAATAAGCAGTCCGGGCAATACCGCCGATATTTCGTATATCAGTAATGCCATCAAGTATTAAGAATAAGAGGCACTTCCCCATTTTCTATCAGTAATGAAATAACATCCTGCAGGTTTTGGTATTGCACTTTGGCTATCTGTGCCACACAGCCTTCATGGTCTGTAATATTAAAACCATTCAATCTTGGCAACAGGCACATAGTTTACCGGTACACCCATTATTTAGAAGCAAGCCTTTTTATTTCACTGATGTCCTGGCCCACTGCTTTTGCATCCAGATAGATCCTGTCCAATTGCTGACCCGACTGTAATGCTGCTATCACCGCATTTCCGGCCAATTACCAGAGTACTTTTTTTTGGTCTGTTGTTGTTGTCTGAAATTTTTCACTTTGCAAATGTAGGCTAAACTAAAATACCCCGCAACGATTTTCCAATCCTTCGGGGTCCTGAAAGCCCCTCCTTTGCGAAGTGGTTAGGGGAGGTCTATTTCAACCCAAATGCCTTCTTCACTTTCCCTACATAATCTAATTTCTCCCAGGTAAACAATTCCACTTTCTTAGTCACTGTTTTTCCATCAGGAGAAGTAAATGTTTTTTCAACTACCTGCGGCACTACGGCCCATATGACCATAGGCAGCAGTTTCGCTGTAAATAGGATTACGGAGTTTGAACCGCTGCTCAATAAAATAAGGACGCATATCAAATACACTTTCTACGATTTTACTGATCTCTCCGTCATTCAAATTCAACTTTGGCAGTACCATAAGTATTTACATTGATACTGGTTGGCTGTGCCACGCCAATAGCATAAGAAACCTGCACCAGTACTTCACTGCATAAACCTGCCGCTACCAGATTTTTGGCAATATGCCTGGTGGCATAAGCAGCTGAACGGTCAACCTTGGAAGGGTCTTTTCCGCTGAAAGCACCACCGCCGTGAGCACCTTTACCACCATAGGTATCAACAATGATCTTTACGGCCAGTCAAACCTGTATCACCATGCGGCCCGCCAATCACAAACTTACCGGTTGGGTTAACATGGTATTTAATATCGTTATTAAACAGTTTTGCATATTTCTTATACTTCGCCTTTATTCTTGGGATAAGAATATTAATGACATCGCTTTTAATCTTAGCCAGCATTTTAGCTTCGCTGTCAAAATCATCATGCTGAGTTGATATTACAATAGCATCAATACGAACAGGCTGGTTATTATCATCATACTCTAAAGTCACCTGACTTTTTGCATCGGGACGCAGGTAAGGCATTTTTGAATTCTTTTCTCTGCGGATAGCAGCCAGTTCAATGAAGAGATTATGCGCCAGGTCTAAGTGCCAGCGGCATATAATGCTCTGTTTCGTTGGTAGCATAGCCAAACATCATACCCTGGTCGCCGGCGCCTTGTTCTTCTTTTTTCTTACGTTCAACACCCTGGTTAATATCGGAAGATTGCTCATGAATGGCAGACAAAACACCGCAACTGACTTGGCTTCAAACATATATTCACTCTTGGTGTATCCTATTTTACGGATAACGCCACGGGCAATTTCCTGTACATCTAAATAAGCTTTAGATTTTACTTCGCCGGCCAAGCACCACCTGTCCGGTAGTTACCAATGTTTCGCAGGCCACTTTTGATTGCGGATCAAAAGCAAGAAAATTATCAATCAACGCATCTGAAATCTGGTCAGCGACTTTATCAGGATGTCCTTCACTTACAGACTCCGATGTAAATAAATAAGGCATGAAATAAAAATTTTAGGTCGCAAAGATAAGGGTGTAAGCATAACGAAAAAAGCCCCCCTATGTGAATTGGCGGACTTTTGAACATATCTTGATAAGTATCGGGTCTTCTAAAGTTTAGAGTAAACCAATCGTAACCGGATACGATGCGGATTCGTATCTGCCGGGCCTGTATTTCCTACAGCTCTCAGACGTCCTTTCACAATCGAAGGGTTCACTACTATACCAACAGTAGCATCCGTACCGGGTGGTATGCCATACTGCTCATTTAAAGAGAATGGCGCGGATAAACGGAGATCATACAAACTCTGCGTTCCTGTCAGCACATGCTGTACATACCTTGAAATATTGAACTTCCATGTTCTGACCGGGTTTCCAAATCCGTCTATACCCATTATTGGTATACAGCCAAAAGCACCAAGATTTAATGAGCCGGAAGAAGTATATGAAAGGTCGTAAGGTATCGTTCTGAATTTATAGTTGTTAGATGTAATGGAAGGGTCAGCAGCATCCAGGTATAAGTATTCAGGTGCCCGATAAGTGCTGTCACTGATATCATACAATTGTTCCACTATCAGTTCTGCACGGTGAATAACACGGTTACTCAAACCTGCCAGTGCCGGTATTTTAATATTTGCAAACGTCCCCGGTGAATTTTGCAGGTAAATGATCGGATCAGACGTTGTGCCGTTATTAAGTGATGCCAATGCCGGAGTTCCGCTGTAATCCCTTTTTATGTAATTAGCAGAAGCACAGTTACCGCTAAAATTAAAATACGCCACCGTTGTATCAAGCTTTTGAACGGTACTTACTACTCTTTTTTCATACTTATAATAAATAGCCAGTTTTGTGTTTACCCCAGTCAGATCAAAACCCATGACAGCATTGCCGGAACTCATTGATTGTATTGCAAATCCTTTAAACCTAGTTCTAAAGAGTAGAATCGCCTCCATAAGCCCCATTTCCGGTTGAGTCATACTGCAATAACCGGGTACCAAAAGAATTGTCAAGACGTATCCTTAATTGACTTGTTGTTGTATCCCGGAATGCTTTTACAGAATCATCCAATGTTCTTGGAATAACTGTTCTTGAACCCAATAAAGTGGAATAGGTAAGGTCACTCTTTCTTATAAGATAAGAGGTATCGCTTCTGAAATTATTTGTCTGATCCAATTCATACACATTGATGGTTTGTGCTGTGTTGGTATCCCCATATGTTTCCAGATAATTCAGTACGAGAACTACAGAATCAATATACAGGCTATCTGGCTTATTTAAAAAATAATACTTGAAAAAAGGAGGCTTTAACTCCAGAAACAATCTTGCATCAGTTTGCCCAAAAAAAGGGTCATTGTTAATCTTGCCCAGGAAATACTCCTCAGTTTTGGCAAGATACTGCGAGTCATTGGCCAATCCGAAAGTGTCATTAAAAGCCTGAACAGTAAGAGAAGTATCAAACGTAGTGATGTTATCAACCGGCGGAATCAGGTCGCCGCCCAGTTCAGTTGATTCATTTATCTTTCTACAGGCTGTAAATAGAATAGCAACCGTGGCAACGATTGCTATAAACAATAAAGCGATTTGTCTGTTCTTCACAAAGTAGATTTATGTCCGGGTTAGTTGATTTTTATTTGCCTGCAAGGTCGCTATACAGTTGTAAATAGTCTGTTAAATCTCCATCAGGATTATACAACAACGTTTTCTTTCCCCGCACTTTAGAAAACTCTTCCACTAATTTCTTTTCTATTTTTTCTGCGCCAAATGTAATGGCATCAGCAAAAGTGGCACCACCACGGAACAGGGCTGTGTTGGTAGCGTCTTTATATACTTCTAGATCTTTTTCTTTTAGTGACGCATGTATCAGTGCTTTCTTTACAAAATCACTTCCCAACTTTTCTTTAAATGTATTCTGCCCGATGGTGTATACGATCTTGCTATGCGCAAATACAGGTTCTTTCTTGTAAACAGTTTTCAAATATGCAGGGATAAGCCCTGTCATCCAGCCACTGCAATGAATGATATCAGGAGGCCAGCCAAATTTTTTCACCGTTTCCAGTGCGCCTTTGCAATAAAAAATCGTTCTTAGCCCATTATCATCGAACCATTTATCATTTTCATCTTGAAAAATGAACTTCCGTTTGAACAGGTCTTCATTATCGAGAAAATAAACCTGCAGTCTTGCGCTGGGAAGTGAAGCCACTTTGATTTGAAGTGGCATGTCTTCATTGTCCACTGAAACATTAATACCTGACAGCCTTACCACTTCATGCAACCTGTGGCGGCGTTCGTTGATACTGCCAAAACGGGGCATGATGCAGCGAACCTCAAAATTGTTATCATTGGCTTTTATAGCCAGCTTGTTCACTATTTCTGAAAATTCTGTCAGCTCCAGGTAGGGTGACATTTCGTTGGCGATAAATAAAACTCTTTTCTTTGCTGACATGGGTGTCCTGTTTAGTTTACATGCGCTTTGGTAAAGGCGGGCAAAGGTAGTTATTTTGCACCGAATTAGGATGTTTATAAGGAACTTAGTCTTTAATCAGTTACTAGTATGGTCTTATTTAAAAAAGCAACAGACCTCCGCAAATGGCTTGATGCTCAACAGGAAAAGGGAAAGCACATCGGTTTTGTGCCCACCATGGGAGCATTACATACAGGTCATATTTCCTTAATTGAAATCTCAAAAAAAGACAATCCAATTACTGCCAGCAGCATATTTGTGAATCCTACTCAGTTTAATGATCCGAAGGATTTTGAGAAATACCCGATCACCCTCGAGAAAGATATTGCTATGCTGGAAGCCGCTGGTTGTGATGTGTTATTCCTGCCATCAGTAGAGGAAATGTATCCAAACGGCCAAAAAACAAACCGGCACTACGATCTCGGTTATCTTGAAACTGTATTAGAAGGTAAATCTCGCCAAGGACATTTTCAGGGAGTTTGTATGGTAGTTCACTGTTTGCTGGAAATTGTACATCCAGATAATCTTATACCTCGGCCAAAAAGACTATCAGCAATGTATGGTGATTACAAAGCTGGTTGAATTAATTCACCTGTCTAAAGAAATACAAGTAAACATTTGCCCTACCCTTCGGGAGGCAGACGGACTGGCCATGAGCAGCCGGAATATGCGGCTGACTAAAGAAGAAAGAATAACCGCTGTGGCCATTTACAAGAACCTGAACATGATTAATGCTAACCTACAACCGGGAGATCTTTCGCATTGAAACAAAAAGCCGGTTTGGCTTTAGAAGAAGCCGGTTTCAGGGTTGACTATGTTGAGATAGCCGATGCCTCGAACCTGTTCCTTGTCAGCAACTATGATGGAAAACAAAAATTAGTTGCATTGGTAGCTGCATTTATGAACGAGGTAAGATTGATAGATAATATGCTGATTAATTAATGCTTTTGACGATTTGATGATTTGAGAAGTTCAGTCTATTTTCGAAACCAATGAATAAACGGCTCCGCACCATACTTCAATATCTTTTTTTCCTGGGGCTTGGTATCTTTTTGGTATGGTGGTCAGTAAAGGATCTTACTTCGGATGATAAATCGCAGATAAAAGAGGCACTAAAAACGGCCAGATATTGGTTAATCATTCCGGTATTTGGCATCTTATTTCTAAGCCATTTTATCAGGGCCATACGCTGGAAGTTGCTAATGGAGCCGTTAGGATACAAACCTTCCACAACCAATACGGTGTTTGCGGTTTTTATAGGCTACCTAGCCAACCAGGCCGTTCCCCGGTTAGGCGAAGTTTTGAAATGCACTGTGCTGTCCCGGTACGAAAAAATACCTGCCGATAAACTTATTGGCACCATCATATTGGAAAGAGTAATTGATGCAGTTACCTTATTACTGGTCTTTATTATCACCTTAGCAATTCAACCGGATATTTATTCGCAACTAATTGACACCATCTTTGATTCAAAAAAAGAGGATACCGGACACAAAACCATTTCATCTTCGCTGGTGCTGATGATACTGGGCGGGATAGTTATTATTGCTATCGTAGTTTGGATGATAAAGAAAAAAAAGAATTTCAGTGATCTGGGATTATTATTTAAAAGAATCGGTAAAAGTATCTGGCAGGGGCTCAGTGCCATACAACATCTGAAAAAAAGATGGCTCTTTATCTTTCTTACAATAAGTATGTGGATATTATACCTGACTGGCGGGTACATGGGGTTCATGGCACTAAAAGAGACTCAGCAGTATGGCATAAACGAAGCCTTCACTGTACTGACTGCGGGAAGCATAGGAATGATTGCTACTCCGGGGGGTATCGGGGCTTATGCGTACCTGCTTCAAAAGACAATGCATGTATATGGACTGAATGAAGGCATTGCTTTAGCATTCGGCTGGATACTCTGGCTGGCACAAACAGCTGTTATTCTCATCGGTGGTTTAATTAGCTTTGTATCTATTCCTTACTACAATAAAAAAAGACTGGTTGAAAAGAGCTGACCTGATACCACAAAAAATATTTCCCCTGCATTTGATGTTGCAGAAAACTGTGCAATTGAAAATGATGAACAAAACAATCGCCTTCACAAACGGCGTTTTTGATATTCTTCACCAGGGACATATTCATTCTTTATCACAAGCCGCTAAGGAAGCAGATTTTCTGATTGTCGGGTTAAATGCTGATGCTTCTGTAAAAAGATTGAAAGGAGAAAACAGGCCTGTCAATGACCAGGAATCAAGAGCCCTGGTGCTTGCATCCTTACTAATGGTAGATGCTGTGGTATTATTTGAAGAAGACACTCCGCTTGAATTGATCAAAGCCATCATGCCGGATGTAATAATAAAAGGAGGTGATTACACAGTTGAGCAGGTTGCCGGCGCAAAAGAAGTCATTGCAAACGGCGGCCGGGTTGTCATCAACCCGATGCTCGAAGGGTTTTCCACTACCTCGATCATAGAACAGGCAAGGAAGGGCTGATATGGTTTGTTAAAAACTTAATACCTTTCTTTACCCCTGTTTGTTAACTTTATCTATCTCTGAAAATTTATCTCATGGCTCACCACGACAAACGAAAAACGATTGCCCGGGACATCAGCTGGCTTTCATTTAATGCAAGAGTGCTGCAGGAGGCAGCCGACCAAACCGTTCCACTTCGTGAACGCATCCGGTTTCTCGGAATTTTTTCCAATAACATGGATGAGTTCTTCAGGGTACGGGTAGCAACATTGAAAAGAATGATCCAGTTCGGCAACAAGGCCAATATGCACCTGGAAAATAATCCCCAGCAGATCATTGATGAGATACAAATGACGGTACTGAATCAGCAGGGAGAATTTAACCGGATATGGGAAGAAGTACTGAAAGAACTAAATCAGCAGAAGATATTCCTGCGTACAGAAAAAGAATTGAATGCAGAACAACAAAACTTTGTCCGTAATTACTTTGAAGAAGAAGTAAGTTCTGATGTAATTCCGCTGATGATCGAAAGCATCCCTGAATTTCCGATGCTGCGGGATAAGTCCATCTACCTCGCCGTGGTAATGTGGAAGAAAGAAAGTGCATTAAAAAGAAAATATGCCTTGATTGAGATACCAAGCCGGGCATTAGGACGCTTCACTATTCTGCCCTCCCCTAAACCTGACGAAAGCCACATCATACTGCTGGAAGATGTGATACGTTTCAACCTGCCGGACATTTTTTCTTATTTTGGTTATGACCAATATCAATCCCATATTTTCAAAGTAACGAGAGATGCTGAGATAGATATTGATGAAGATGTTTCCACCAACATCATTCAGAAAATTGAAAAGGGAATTAAGAACCGCAGAAAGGGCAAGCCCGTTCGTTTTGTTTACGACAGGGAGATGGATCCGGGCCTTTTGGAATATTTAGTTCGTCGCCTCAATCTTTCAAAAAGAGATAACCTGATTCCCGGGGGCCGTATTCATAACTTTCGGCACTTCATGGATTTCCCTGAACAGGTTTTTAAAGAAAAACGCCAGCGTAAAAAACCATTCGATCATCCACTATTAACAGTCAGCCGTGTTACTGATGTAATACTCCAAAAAGATGTAATGCTGCACTTTCCTTACCATTCGTTCTTACCATTGATCGATCTTATACGAGAAGCAGCTTTTGACCCGGATGTCACCACTATCAAAATTACCTGTTACCGCCTGGCACAAAATTCAAAGATCATTAATGCCCTCATCAATGCTGTACGGAATGGGAAGGAAGTTGTCGTAATGCTGGAGTTGCGGGCAAGGTTTGAAGAAGAAGCCAACATAGAGTGGAAAAACAGGCTGGAGGAAGAAGGCGCTAAAGTGCTGATTGAAATTCCAAACATGAAAGTGCATTCAAAGATCTGCGTTATCAAAAAAAGAACTAAGGATAATAATTTCTTAATGTATGGCTTCGTAAGCACAGGTAATTTAAATGAAAGAACATCGAAAGTGTATGCCGACCATTGCCTGCTTACATCGAACCAAAAAATAATGTCTGATGTTAACCGGATTTTTAATTTTCTCGAACAACCAAAAACCGGTATGAACTTCTTACGGGATTGCAGGGTTATCATTCCCAGTCCCGGATTTGTGAAAAATGAAATGATAAAACTGATAGACCAGGAAATAAAGCAGGCCAGGAAAAAGAAATATGCCGCCATCACCTTAAAAATGAATTCACTCAGCGATGAAGAGATGATTCAAAAATTATATGATGCTGCCCGTGCCGGTGTGCAGATCAAACTCATCATCCGGGGGGTCTTCTGTATGCTGACAGAGAATAAAAAATATGAGAAGCCTGTCCGTGCCATCAGTATTGTTGATGAATACCTCGAACATGCAAGAGTGTGGGTATTTCACAACAGGGGCAAAGAGAAAGTTTATATATCTTCGGCGGACTGGATGGTTAGAAATCTTGAACACCGTGTGGAAGCCACCTGCCCCATCTGGAATGAACAATTAAAACAAGAGTTAAAAGATATTCTTGACATACAGTTACAGGATAATGTGAAAGCAAGGTGGCTGGATAACGAACTGAGCAATGAATATGTAAGGACAACGAAAAAGAAAATCCGATCGCAGGTAGAGACTTATAATTACCTGTACAAAAAAACACAGATAAACCGTGAGACTGGCAGCCATTGACATTGGAAGCAACGCAGCAAGATTATTAATAACTGATGTGATCTCAGGCCCGCAGGGAGTAAGTGAATTTATAAAAACAGTCCTTGTCCGGGTGCCGCTGCGTTTGGGGTTTGATGTATTTGATAAAGGTGAAATCTCTCCTGCCAAAGTTGAAAAGATCATCAAGACGATCAAGTCCTATAAACTATTACTTGATGTGTATGAAGTAAAGCACCTGAAAGCCTGCGCCACTTCTGCAATGCGGGATGCCGCCAATGCAGCAGATATCATAAAGAAGGTAAAAGCTGAAACCGGGATTGAGATACAGATCATCAGCGGCGACCAGGAAGCCTCGTTTATCTACGAGAATCACATTGCCGAAAACATGAATACTGCCGAATCATATTTGTATATAGATGTTGGTGGCGGCAGTACCGAACTTACTTTCTTCAGCGATGGCAAAATGATCTTCAAAAAATCCTTTAACATCGGAACTATACGGTTGTTGAAAAACCAGGTTGATGAGGCCACCTGGGACGAGATGAAGGAATTCATTCGCAGCAAGACAAAAGGTTATCACCATGTTACGGCTATCGGTTCTGGCGGTAACATCAACAAGATATTCTCCATTTCAAAAAGAAAGGAAGGTAAACCGCTTACACTTGACCTGCTCAGGGATTATTATAAAGAATTCAGTAACCTTTCATTGGCGCAACGTATAAGTCTCCATAAATTAAGAGAAGACAGGGCCGATGTGATAGTTCCTGCACTGCTTATTTATATCAATGCAATGCGATGGGCTGATGCAGAAGAGATATTTGTTCCTAAGATCGGCCTTGCAGACGGATTGATCCATACCTTATTTGAAGAGGTCAAACTAAAGGAGATTGAGATTTAATTAGAAAATAGTTTCAACTTTACATTAAACAGGTAGCATGAGTATCAATAAAGAAATCAAGAAAGTTACCACCAACACCCTGCACAAAATGAAAGTAGCTGGTGAAAAGATCACCATGCTTACCGCCTACGATTATTCTTTTGCAAAGATCATTGATGGCGCCGGCATTGATGTGATACTTGTTGGCGATTCTGCATCCAATGTGATGGCTGGGCATGAAACTACATTGCCTATTACCCTGGACCAGATGATCTATCATGCCTCCTCTGTTATTCGTGGTATTGACCGATGCTTAGTTGTGGTTGATCTGCCCTTCGGCTCTTATCAATCCAATTCTGACATCGCATTGGCATCAGCCATCCGCATTATGAAAGAAACCGGCGGCCACTCCATTAAATTAGAAGGCGGTGAAGAAGTACTGGACAGCATTAAAAAAATTGTTTCAGCCGGCATACCCGTTATGGGTCATTTAGGTCTCACACCCCAATCAATTTATAAATTCGGAACGTATACAGTAAGGGCAAAAGAGGAAGACGAAGCCAATAAGCTTAGAAAAGATGCAAAGTTGCTTGAAGAATCCGGTTGCTTTGCTATCGTACTGGAAAAAATTCCTGCTGCACTGGCCAAAGAAGTTTCTGACAGCCTCTCTATACCAACTATTGGCATAGGCGCCGGTGGTGATTGCGATGGACAGGTACTGGTAATGCATGATATGCTTGGTATAAATACAGAATTTAAGCCCCGTTTTCTCAGACAATACCTGGATATACATGAACAGGCCACAACAGCCGTTCAGCGGTATATAAAAGATGTGAAGGCAAAAGACTTTCCCAACGAAAGCGAACAATACTAAACAAGCAACCCCGACCCTCCCGTCGGGGTTTTTGTTTTACCTTTGCGACCTCAATTATATGCTATATGGATTTTCTCAAAACCCTCGGAATAGAATCTACGAATAAAGGTGTGAGTACTGGCACCCAATGGATCAATTCGACTGGCGAAACGATTGACTCCTTCTCCCCTGTTGACGGAAAAAAGATCGGAACTGTCATTGCTGCTGATAAAAACAGCTATGAAACCGTCATCAAAAAAGCTGAAGAAGCTTTTATAACATGGCGGTTAATGCCGGCGCCCAAGAGAGGTGAAATTGTAAGACAGGTTGGTGAAGCATTAAGAAAATATAAAGAACCGCTTGGCAAATTGGTTTCCTACGAAATGGGAAAAAGCCTGCAGGAAGGTTATGGTGAAGTACAGGAGATGATCGATATCTGCGATTTTGCAGTTGGCTTGTCAAGACAACTACATGGTTTTACCATGCACAGCGAACGCCCCGGTCATAGAATGTATGAACAGTATCACCCGTTAGGAATTACAGGTATCATTTCAGCATTCAATTTTCCGGTAGCAGTTTGGAGTTGGAACACCATGCTTGCATGGATATGTGGTGATGTATGTGTTTGGAAACCTTCGGAGAAAGCTCCTTTATGTGGTGTGGCTTGTCAGAATATCATTGCTGACGTATTCAAAAGGAATAATGTTCCTGAAGGTGTTTGCGGACTGATCATTGGCGGCCGTGAGGTGGGTGAATGGATGGCTGCCGACACCCGCATACCATTAGTTTCTGCTACCGGTTCTACAAGAATGGGCAAAGCCGTAGGTGCCGCTGTTGGTGCAAGATTGGGAAGGGCATTATTGGAATTAGGTGGCAACAATGCCATCATCATTTCAAAAGATGCAGACCTTGACATTGCTGTACTTGGTTCTTTGTTCGGTGCTGTTGGCACTGCCGGTCAGCGTTGCACTTCTACAAGAAGGCTGATCATCCATGAAGACATTTACGAGTCCGTTAAAAACAAACTGGTTGCGGCCTACAAACAACTTCGCATTGGCGACCCGTTGGACCAGAACAATCATGTTGGCCCGTTGATCGATAAGGATGCAGTTAAAATGTACCTGGATGCAATTGAGAAATGTAAAGCCGAAGGCGGAAACTTTGTAGTGGAAGGTGGTCAGTTATCTGGTGCAGGGTACGAAAGCGGTTGCTATGTAAAACCTTGTATTGCAGAAGCACAGCCTGGGTATAAGATCGTTCAGCATGAAACCTTTGCTCCCATCCTTTATTTATTAAAGTACAAAACGATTGGCGAGGCCATTGCAATACAGAACGAAGTGCCACAGGGTTTATCTTCCTCTATCATGACACTGAATCTTAGGGAAGCAGAACAATTCCTTTCTCATGCCGGCAGCGATTGTGGTATTGCCAATGTAAATATCGGCACATCCGGTGCAGAGATCGGCGGGGCATTTGGTGGAGAAAAAGAAACAGGGGGTGGCCGTGAAAGTGGCAGCGATGCATGGAAAGCCTATATGCGCCGCCAGACCAATACCATCAACTATAGCACTTCTCTCCCATTGGCGCAGGGAATTAAGTTTGATGTGTAATAATTCCACAAAAATTGATTTCAAACAATCAACAGGCAACCATTCATTCATACCGTCCGTCAAAAAAACCTTAAAAAGCCCTTTAAAACAGGGCTTTGTATGTGTAAAATGTATGAATGGTAATCTGTATTTTTACGCCTACACCAATTTTGTAGTATAAAACCCAACACATGAAATGAGGCACAAAAATTATTGAGCAATTTATTTAACAGGCGATAATAATTTTTGTGACGAATAACATGTGGCCAAATCTCAAAAAATAAAAACCCAACACATGAATATTTCAATGAAACGTACTTCCCTGCTTGCCATCTGCGGGTTAGTATCTTCCGTACTTTTTGCTCAAAAGGATGAAGTGCCCAAAGGCTGGCATATGATGGATAAAGCCAGCACCGGTTACTACGGTCTCAGCGTTGACAAAGCCTACGAATTTGTCAAATCAAAAAACCTGAAAAGCAAAACAGTTATCGTAGCTGTTATTGATTCAGGTGTTGATACCTTACACGAAGACCTCAAATCAGTACTCTGGAAAAATCCAAAAGAAATTCCCGGCAATGGTATTGATGATGATAAGAATGGCTATGTGGATGATGTATACGGATGGAATTTCCTTGGCGGCCGTGATGGAAAAAGCGTAGAGCAGGATTCTTATGAAGCTGCCCGGGTGTATCACCAGTTCAAAAGCAAGTATGATGGAAAAGAAATCGACCCTTCAACACTGTCAAAAGACGAGAGGTTTCAATACGAAATGTGGAAGAGGTCAGAAACTGAAGTAGTTGGGGACAAAAGTGCCGGCCTCGAACTCATATTCCTGAAAAGGGCTTACACCAATTGCCTGAAAGAAGTCGAGCAATGGGCATGATTTAAGCTGCGATGGAAAGTTTCATTGAGCAGCCATGATAAGGACAAAAACTCACTACACGCAGGAACCTGAATGAGAACTACCGGACGGAGCAGTTTCAAGAACGCAAACTTGATGGCAAATGATATGGCTCCTGACCCTGTAAAAAAAGCAAAGAACAATCTCTTTAGCCTGATGTCTGGCAACGATGCTATGGAAACCACCAACGAAGAATTTCTCGAGGGTTTTGGTGAATATGTAAGCGGCGAAGAGAAAAAAGCAGATGCCGGTAACAATCCCCCCACTAATTACAGGGCAGATATTGTAAAAGATAATTACGATGACTTCAACGATAAGTTTTATGGCAACAATGATGTTATGGTCAGCAACAAATCGGCCCTGCATGGCACCCATGTATCCGGTATCATTGCCGCATCAAGGGCAAATGGAAAAGGAATGGACGGCGTGGCGGATAATGTAAAGATCATGAGCCTCCGTGCAGTTCCTGATGGTGATGAACATGATAAGGACATTGCCCTTGCCATCCGCTATGCGGTTGACAATGGGGCACAGGTCATCAACATGAGTTTTGGCAAAGGCTATTCTCCCGAAAAGAAATGGGTCGATGAGGCTGTGAAGTACGCAGAAAGTAAAGGTGTGCTGATGGTGCATGCAGCTGGTAATGATGCAAAGAATCTTGATACCACCTTCAATTATCCAACACCACAATTACTTGATGGCACCCGTCCAACTAACTGGATCACTGTTGGTGCCAGTGGCGACCCTAAAGCCGGCGGCCTTACCGCCAGCTTCTCTAACTATGGAAAGAACGAAGTGGATGTTTTTGCACCCGGTGTAAAGATTTATTCAACCGTTCCCGGCGGCAATACGTATCAGAACCTGCAGGGAACCAGTATGGCTTCTCCTGTGGTTGCTGGCCTGGCTGCATTCATCCTGGAATATTACCCAAACCTCAGTGCAGCGCAGGTAAAGATGGTCATCGAAAAATCATCACAGGCACCTGCTGACAAAGTAAAAAATCCGGGTGATGATGAAATGGTGCCGCTCAGCGACCTGAGCCGTGCCGGTGGTGTGGTAAATGCCTTCGAAGCTATCAAACTGGCCTCTACCCTTAAAGGCGAAAGAAAAACAGCCCCGGTAAAACCAACAAAATCTACCGTAAAACCAAAAGTGAACGGTTAAGATAAACTGAATTCTAATTTGCGAACCCCGGCATGGTCCGGGGTTTATTTTTATATCTTAATAAATACTGCTGCCACTTTTTATTACGCTGTTGTTGGTGTTTTCCTCCACCAACAACACAACATATAGGAGATTCTGTTACTGTTAGTTCTTTCCCGCCACCAGTACCGCCGTACTTTTAACCCCTTATTAATATAAACATATTCAAAGCATTAAAACCCATGCTGTTACTCCAGTTTCTAACCGTGTCAATCTTCTTCTAAACAATGTAACCAACTCCTCAGCCCATGTAAAATTCATTACTCCACCATGTAAAACTCTCCTCCGGGCTTGTAAGATCCATAACTCCAGCATGTAAAATCGGGCTCTCCGTATTGTAAAAACCTCCTCCGGCCTTGTAAAACTCACTACTCCACCATGCAAAACCGGTCTCGGGGCAGCAAAAAAGCAAAACATCTGTTAACCGGAAGCAAACAAACCCCGGTAATGATGACATCTCCATCCTATTAGTTAAATTTGGAAACACATTAACCCCGTCAGTCATGAAACCAAACTCCCCTTTCACCAAAGTAATAGTGGTTACGGTCTTCATACTGCTTATCAGCGGCTTTGTAGCTTATAGTTCCGGTGCTTTCGATAAAATGCTGGCAGGTAAGCAAAGCAACAACAAGACTATAGCCGCCAATACGATCAACGGTTATGAGTATGACACCCTCCCTAAACCTGATTCTACAACCACCCTCCCAAGAATAATGTCCAGCTCAAAGTCGATGGTCATGACAGATGTGGAGTATGAGTACATCGTAAAAGACGGCAAGCTGAAAAGAAAATTGAAAAAGAAGAATAAGAACAAAGCAGCAACTGATACAGTAAAACCACCACCACCGGTCATGATGCCCAGTTCCAAATCAGGACCGATGATAACTCCTGGGAAAACAACACCGGACACTGCCAAACATCAGCAATAATTCTGCACTATGACATTTTATGATGTAGCACAGGCCACCGGGTTAAGCTTATTACTGCTGGTACTCATTTTTTTTCCGATGGAGAAGATATTCCCGGCTAAAAAAGGGCAAAAGTTCTTCCGCCCTTCCTGGTGGGTCGACCTCTGTTTCTTTCTTGGCCAGTACATGCTATGGGGTGCATTGGTCTTATGGGCACTCAGTTATTTCAGTTTCTGGTTAGATGATATTGTGCCGCAGGCATTTCGAAAAAAAGTAGCCGCTCAACCCTGGTGGTTACAGGCCATTGAAGTAATTGTGTTAAGTGATTTTATTATCTATTGGGGGCATCGTCTCCAGCATTCAGCAGGTTTCCTCTGGCGGTTCCATAAAGTACATCATAGCGCAGAACATCTTGATTGGCTTGCTGCCCACCGGGAACATCCGTTGGATACCATTTTTACAGTAGGTCTTATTAATCTGCCGGCGTTCATTCTTGGTTTTCCCCTGGAAACACTGGCTGGCTTCATTGCCTTTCGGGGTGTGTGGGCTATCTATATCCACTCCAATGTCCGGTTGCCTATCGGTCCGTTACGAATGTTGATTGGTGCTCCCGAACTCCATCACTGGCACCACGACCTTGACCGAAAAGCTGGTAACTACGCCAACATTTCCCCGTTGATGGATATTATTTTCGGCACTTACACCTGTCCCAAAAAAGAACCCGATGCATTCGGTATACAGGAATCCTTTCCTAAACACTACATCGGGCAAATGCTTCATCCACTGCTTCCGGCAAAATTTGGAAAAAGACTGTTCAGGTCCCGTAAAAAAGCGAATCCCGACAGTAGCCAGTAATCAAAAAACAGTGCAATTCTCAGGAATCTTGAGTACTTTTCAATTTCTCCCAAACCAATAAACAGACTATATGAGAAAGCTATTCTTTTTTGCATCAGCTTTTGCGGCAGTGATAGCGACAAGTTGTGGCAGCAGATCAGGTGAAGCAAGTACTAATTTACCTGCGTCAAATACACCGATAAATGTAACCAACCTGCAGCAGCCATCACAGGGCAATAGTCCGGCTGCTTCAAATGTTCCGGTAGTAAACACAGCACAACCAGCCTCATCCGGCACTATAGTACCAGCCACATCAGCAACAACAGGATTAAATCCTGCACATGGGCAGCCAGGTCACCGTTGTGATATCGCTGTTGGTGCGCCTCTTAACAGTGCACCGGCTGCACAAACCGTAACAACTAACCCGGCTCCAACTAACAACCAGGCTCCGCTAATCGTTAATAAATCACAACCTGTTCCCGCTGCTACAAAACCAACAACTGCAGCTGGTCTGAATCCTGCACACGGACAACCCGGCCATCGTTGCGATATAGCCGTTGGCGCACCGCTTAACAGTGCTCCTGCCACTACTAATAATAATGCAGCTACAAATCTGAAGCCTTCAATCACCAATACTACACCTGTTATTACAAAGACAGCACCTGCAACTGCCGCTGCCGTTGCACCGGGAATGAACCCCGCCCATGGACAACCCGGGCATCGATGTGATATTGCTGTTGGTGCTCCGCTCAACAGTGCACCAGCCTCTGCAAGCACTCCATCAGTAGTTCCTGCTGGAACAAACGAAGCAAAGAAACCTGTTATACAAACCCAGGCACCAGCGAAAAAAGAGAATTGATTCACCAACATCTAAATAATCATTAATACCATGGCCCGACCAGATCTCAGCAGAGTACCGGTGTTCTATCACAATTATATCAACCAGGTACCGGAAAATAATCTGATGAAAGCGATGAAAGATCAAACAGCTTCATTCATTAAGTTCTTAAAGAAAATACCTGTTGAAAAAAGAAATTACAGATATGCCAAAGGCAAATGGACCATTAAAGAAATGCTGCAGCATATCATTGATACTGAAAGAATATTTGCATACAGGGCATTGTGTATTGCCCGCCAGGACAAGACAGCTTTCCCCGGTTTTAATGAGAATGAATATGCAGACAATTCAAAAGCTGCAAAAAGGGATTGGAATGATCTTGTAGAAGAATTTAAAGCTGTTCGGAGATCAAATGAGATACTAATTGGTTCTTTTGATAAAAAACAATTGGACACTAATGGCACCTCCAGCGGAAACCCGGTATATGTGCTGGGAATTTGCTTTACGATTGTGGGTCATATCAATCATCATGTCAAGGTGCTAAAGGAAAGATACATGTAATAAAAAAGCCCCTTGTGATCACAAGGGGCTTTTTCTTCAATATTATCCTACGTTTCAAAACCCTTTCTTTGCCGGTTCTTCACCTGTTTTTGCTTTCACCAGGTTTTGCTGTCCTATCATATCATTCATCACTTTAATGGCCTGGTCAAGATAAATATCTTCCTGTAAACTTTTGATCCATTGTGTAAAACGTTCTTGCTTATTCTTATCATTCACATATTTGTTTTCTTCAGCAGGCAAAGCGGTAACATCAACTTTGTCTTTCAGTTTCATCAATGTTTCCAGTTGCTTCATCGTATTACGGATGGCTTTTTGCTCTGCACGATACTTATCAAGCTGGAGAGAGTATTGTTTATCGTTTTGCTTTGACAACCACTCGGAACTTTCTTTGATGAGTTTGAAAGTGGGTTCATTCTCCAACCGCTGACTTGCCAGTTGCTGAATTGCCTTCAGATCATAACCGGCTGTCCAGTTAGAATAAGTAGCCTTGTTGATCTCATCCCAGGGCAAAGCATCAGGATCGTCCTTCTCTCTTACTTTCAGGTGCTCCAGGTTATCCGGCAATACGATATCGGAGTAAACACCTTTAAGCTGGGTAGAACCTCCATTAATACGGTAAAACTTCTGAAGAGTCAGCTTCACAGTTCCTAATTCAGCATTGGCAGAGAAACCATTCTCATCCAATCCAATGTTACGCTGTACTGTTCCTTTACCATAAGTGGAAGTGCTGCCGATGATAACACCGCGGTTATAATCCTGGATAGCTGCTGCAAATATTTCAGACGCCGATGCACTAAACTCGTTTACCATTACTGCCAACGGACCCGTATATAAAACATTGCGGTCTTTATCTTTCAGCACCGTTGGTTTGTCTTCACGGTCTTTTACCTGTACTATCGGGCCATCTTCGATAAAAAGGCCTGCCATCTGCACTACATCATATAAGGAACCACCGCCGTTATTACGAAGATCAATGACAATACCATCTACTTTCTCTTCTTTCAGTTTTTTCACTTCATTCGCTACATCAACAAAACTACGGGCACCATTGGGGTCCTCAAAGTTTGCATAGAACTCAGGCAGGTAAATGTAACCGATTTTTGATGTTCCTTTTTTTACAATAGCACTCCGTGCATAGGTTTCATCCTGAACTATTTTATCCCGGATAAGTGTCACCACTTTTATAGTTCCGTCAGACTTCTTGATAGTAAGCCTTACTTCCGTTCCTTTTTTTCCACGAATCACTTTTACAGCATCTGTCACTACATATCCTGTCAGATCAACCGGCTCCTCCTTTCCCTGTGCCACTTTCATTATTACATCCCCGGGTTGTATTTCGCCTGATTTAGAAGCGGGGCTTCCTGTCAATACGCTGCTTACTTTAATATTTCCGTCATCATATTGAAGTGATGCCCCGATACCAAAGAAAGTACCACTCATTTCCTCATCAAAGTATCTCTTGTCAATCGGAGGAAAAAATTCAGTATGCGGATCCATTGTGGTGGTGATAGCATTCACAAACAGATTGAACTTATCATCGTCTGTAAATTTGAAACGGAACCGATCAAAGGTTCTGTCCATGATTTTTTTAACCCTTTCACGGGCATCTTTTTCTAATTCTTCATCTGTCTTTACAACAAACCCTTCTTTACCCTTATTTTTCTCCCTTGTATCCAGCAGATCAACATACCGCTCAAGTGTCATGTACTTAAGCTTTTTTCTCCAGCGGTCTTTTCTTTCAGCATCTGTGGTTGTATATGCCAGTTTATCGGGATCAAGGGTTGCTTCCTCGTCTGTATTAAATTCAAAGGGCTGGGCCAATACGGAATTGTAGATTACCGAAACCTCTTCCATCCGCTTATTAAAAATTTTACCGGCTTCCAGAAAAAATTCTACTGGCGAACCTTTTATTTCATCATCAATCCTGGTTTCAAATTTTTTCAGGGCATTCATGTCGCTTTGCAGGTACATGTTTTTGTCAGGGTCAATATCTGCAATGAATTTTTTGAAGACCTTTTTTGAAAAAGCATCATTAATATCCTGGGGGCTAAAATGAGCTTCGGATAGCATTGATCCGACTAATTTCAATATTTGCTCATACTTGGAAGGAGGGTTAGCGGAATTGTTACGGGTACCAGTTCCCATTGTTTTAAAGGCTAAAAACGAAGCTGCCACCACCATCATAATCACAATCGGAAGTCTTTTCATATTCAAAAGGTATTTAATTGCATTAGGCATAATCCAAAAATAACGCAAAAACGCTGTTTTTCTTGTCTTTACAGGCTTTTAACAAGTGTTTTTGATGAATGGCCATCATTGAGTTGATGCCAGACAAATTTTTATTCCATAAAAAACAGTATGCACTGTCTTTTATTTTTTACAAAAAATCCTTTTGCTTACTTTTGCTGCTCCGAAAATGGTGGCTATAGCTCAGCTGGTTAGAGCATTAGATTGTGGTTCTAAGGGTCGCCGGTTCGAACCCGGTTAGCCACCCTGAAAGACCCCGTTTCTGACGAGACGGGGTTTAATTTTATACAAACTGAAATGAATTACTGGTTGTTAATAATTATCCCTGTCATCTCTGCCTTTATTGGTTGGGTTACTAATTGGGTGGCGATAAAGATGCTGTTTCACCCCCGTGAACCTAAAAAGGTTCTTGGCATCACTTTCCAGGGAATTTTTCCAAAACGCCAACAACAGTTCGCTGAAAAACTGGGAAAGCTGGTCAGTGCAGAATTTCTTTCTTTTGATGATATCGAACAAAAGATCAGCAACCCCGAAAACCTGAAAAAAATCATGCCGATGATAGAGGATCATATAGATGATTTTCTGAGAAACAGGCTAAGCAATGAAATGCCTGTTATCAGTATGTTCATTGGAGATAAAACCATCAACAAACTCAAGGCATCGTTCATGAAGGAAATAGAGCTATTATTTCCACAGGTTATGAAACAATACGCCGGCAATCTGAAAAATGAACTGGACCTTGAGCAAATTGTAATTACTAAGGTGGCCGGTTTTTCATCTGATAAACTGGAAGAAGTGCTTTACCAGATAATGTCAAAGGAATTCAGGTTTGTAGAAATTATAGGAGCTGTAATAGGTTTTATCATAGGCCTTGTTCAGGTCATCATTACCCAGCTAACATCCTGATTTTTCTTACGACTATTAATTGACCGAACTTTTCCCCTTTATACTTGTCTTATACCAGCCATCAAGTTGTCACAACACTGTCAGCAAGTTGGAACACCTTTGCACGTCTAAACATTAAATTCTTATAGATGAGAAAGTCAATTTTGGCCTTACCCCTTGTTTTACTGTCACTTATAACATATTCTCAGGTTCCTTCGGGTGTTGGGAACAGGCCCGGTGGTGGTCAAATGCCAACAGGTCGTTTTTACGGCAAAGTAGTAGAAGCTAAATCAGGTAAACCGATTGAATATGCTTCGGTTCAGCTACTTCAAAACAAAATGGACACCGTTACAAAAAAAAGAAAAGAAACCGTAGTTGCAGGTATGCTTACAAAAGCAAATGGAGAGTTCAGCTTGGATAACGTTTCTGTGGCAGGTCAATCCAAATTAAGAATCACAGTAGTTGGTTATAAATCGTTTGAACAATCTGTTTCATTTGATATAAAAATGAATGGAGGAAACAACGGCGATATGAGTGCAATGCTGGGGGCATTAGATAAAGACCTCGGCAATGTAAAAGTAGAGCTGGATGAAAAACTCCTGGAAAATGTGACAGTGACTGCCTCATCTAATCCCGGTTTGAGATTAGGAATTGACCGTAAAGTTTTTAATGTTGATAAGAATATTGTTTCTGCCGGCGGCACTGCCGTGGATGTTATGAAGAATGTTCCCTCTGTCAGCGTTGACCTTGATGGAAATGTAACGATGAGAAACAATACACCTCAAGTATTTGTAGATGGCAGACCTACTACCATGAGTCTTGATCAGATACCTGCTGATGTGATTGAAAGTGTAGAAATAATTACCAACCCTTCAGCCAAGTTTGATGCATCAGGTGGCACATCTGGCATTATCAATGTGGTGTTGAAAAAGAATAAAAAAGTAGGATATAACGGAAGCATACGAACTAATGTTGACTCAAGAGGAAGAATTGGATTGGGTACAGATATAAATGTCCGCCAGGAAAAAATAAATTTCTTTGTAAGCGGCAGTTTAAATCAACGTAAATCGATCAGTACAGGAACAACGGATCGCCTGACTTATGGAACCCCAAACAGCCAACTTTTTCAAACTGACAAAAGCACCATGCTGGGAAATTTTGGTTTTGGTCGTGCCGGCTTCGATTATTTTGTTGATAACCGCAATACTATTTCTCTTTCAGGAAGCATGGCAAAGGGTAGTTTTAAACCCAGTACATCCAGCAGCATGGAAACTGACTTCCTTAGCATGCCAGTTGTGTCTTCGCTGGCAGAACGTTTATCCAATTCTAAAAACACATTTCAGAATAGTGGCACAATGCTGAGTTATAAAAGGAATTTTCCAAAAGCCGGTCATGAACTGACCGCTGACATAACATATAACAAGAGTAAAAACTCGAACACCAACCTTATCAAGACTGATTCATTGGATTATTCGACAAAGAATGTTGTAAAAACCTCTTCGCAAAGACAGGATGGAAAAGGCTCAAATGAGAACTTTATTTTCCAGACAGATTATACCAATCCAATCAATGATAAGTCAAAGTTTGAAATGGGTGCAAGAGTAAGTATCAGGAAGGTGGATAATAAAAATGATTTCTTCTTAATTGATGCATCAGGCGCCGCAGTTTACAATCCCCTTTCCTCCGTTAATTATAATAGCTCAGACAAGGTTTATGCAGCTTATACCACTTATACTAACCAGATTAAGAACTTTGGATACCAGGTGGGATTAAGGTTAGAAAGTTCTGATTACGAAGGAAGGTTGCCGGACAAAGGGCAGGTTTTCAATATTGAATTCCCTGTAAGCCTGTTCCCAAGTGTTTTCCTCAGCAACAAATTGAAAAATGATCAGGAACTGCAGTTAAACTATACCCGCAAGATCAACCGTCCAAACTTCTTCCAGTTGTATCCTTTCACTGATTATTCAGACTCGTTGAATATCAATCGTGGAAACCCAAATCTGAAACCAGAATTTACCAATTCGATTGAGTTATCCTATCAAAAGACTTTTAAGAAGAATAAAGATAGTTTCCTTGGATCAATTTATTATAAGAACACTAACGACCTGATTACCCGTTTCCAGGTACAGGAAACAAGTGCTGTTACGGGTAAAGACATTTTAGTCAACACTTATATTAACGCATCTTCCAGTTATGTAACAGGATTAGAGTTAACATTGAAAACCAAGATGACCAAATGGTGGGATATGACTACTAATATGAACCTGTTTACGTCGAAGATCAACACTGGAATTGCAGGTCAGCCGGAACAAGATCAGTTTGCCAGCTGGTTTGGTAAACTGAACAATACTTTCAAGTTGTTTAAGAACTTCAGCATGCAATTGTCCGGTGAATACCAATCCAAGACAATATTACCTCCTGGCGGAAGTGGTAGTGGAGGTGGCGGTGGTGGTGGCCGTGGCGGTGGAATGTATGGGCAAGCAACTTCATCACAAGGATATGTAAGAGCCAATTATTTTGTAGACGCCGGCTTCCGTTATGAGTTTATGAAAAACAAACAAGCTTCTGTCTCTCTTAATATCAACGATATTTTCAGAACCCGCCGTTCTGATGTTCACTCTGAATCACCTTATTTTACGCAGGATGTTTTCCGCCGTCGTGACCCACAGGTTGTAAGGCTTAGCTTCAACTGGAGGTTCGGAAAATTCGATCCAAACCTGTTCAAACGTAAGAACAATAAAAACCAGGGCAACGATGGTATGGAGAATGTGAATATGGGACAATAAGTAAAAGACCAAAGTTTAATAGTTTAAAAGTTGAAGGTTTTGCATATTTGCAAAGCCTTTTTCTTTTGCTTATCCAAATATTTTGAAACACATCTATTTTACAGTTACGAATGACCTTACCTATGACCAGCGGATGCACCGGATTTGCACTTCACTGGCTGAAAATGGTTATACAGTTACATTAGTTGGCAGAAAACTGGCCTCCTCTCTCCCATTAAATGATAAGAAATTCAGGCAAAAGAGAATCAGGTGTTGGTTCACCAAAACAAAATGGTTTTACGCAGAATATAATATCCGGTTGTTCTTATTCCTGCTGTTTAAAAAGATGGATGCCATCTGTGCTATTGACCTTGATACTATTCTGCCCTGCCTGAAAATATCCAAGTGGAAAAAGATTCCCCGCATTTACGATGCCCATGAGTTATTTACAGAATTGAAAGAAGTGATAACAAGACCCGCTGTTCAAAAAGCCTGGATGAAGATCGAAAAAAAAGCGGTACCTCAATTCAAACGGGGTTATACGGTCAGCGAAAGTATTGCTGAAGAATTCAAACGCCGTTACAATGTGAATTATGATACGATCCGGAATGTCCCCTTACTCAAGTCACTGGAAGATATAAAGCAGGCAGATAAGTTTATACTTTACCAGGGTGCGGTTAATGAAGCAAGAGGTCTTGAATATCTTATCCCTGCTATGCAGTGGGTGAATTGTAAACTGGTTATCTGTGGCGATGGTAATTTTATGCAGCAACTGAAGAAATTAATCAGTGATTACAAGCTGGAAAAGAAAGTTGAACTTACCGGAATGTTATCTCCTGATAAACTCAGTGAAATTTCACAAAGAGCTTATATAGGCGTTGCAGTTCCGGAGAAAGAAGGGCTAAATCAATACCTGGCACTTCCTAATAAACTGTTTGATTATATACATGCCGGACTTCCGCAAGTAACAGTTAACTACCCCGAATACCAGAAAATCAATAACCAATTTGAGGTAGCTGTACTGCTGGAAGATATTTCTCCTGAAAAAATAGCAGCAGCCATAAACAATTTGCTGGCAGATAATGTTCTATATACAAAGCTGAAAGAGAACTGCCTGAAGGCAAGAGGTTTTTTTAACTGGCAGCAGGAAGAAAAAAAACTACTAAGCATCTATCAATCCATTTTTAAAAATTGAACCGCCAATTACATATTATCTGCAACAACGTACCCTGGCCAGTCAACAATAGCAAATCCATTGATACATTCTGCCAGATTGAAGCATTGTATAAACAGGGAATAAAAATTCATTTGCACTATTTATGCCCTAGTCAAAATTGTCATCCTGCAGAACTGAATAAATATTGTGAATCTGTTCATACTTATCCTTCTGAAAAACCGAGAACAAATACTTCAATGGGTTTATGTGAAGGTTATAACAAAATAATCACTGCACTAAGCTGCGATAATCATCCTGTTTTATTTGAGGATATAAGTTGTACAGAAACGCTGAAACAAATTTCAGGTTCACACAGAAAAGTAGTGGTAAGGATGTACGACGACAAATGCAGGCAAAATGATCACCTTGCAAGATCCGCTGGTTCCTTTTTCCAAAAGATCCGGCTTAACCGGCGTACAAACGAACTGAAAAAGCAAGAAGACATGCTCCCCAAAAACTGTATATATGCTTTTCCCACACCAGAGATAACCCATTCTTCAGAGCATGATCATCAGTTAAAAAATGCCCGGTATCTGCCTGTATTTTCTCCGTTTCATGAAGTCATGGGTAAAACAGGCCATGGTAATTTTTGCCTGTATCATGGGGATCTTGCTGACCCTTGTAATGAAAAAGCTGCACTATGGCTCTTAACGAAAGTGTTTAATGATATTAATACGCCACTTGTAATAGCAGGCAATGATCCCGGAAAACAATTACAGAAATTAGGCAAGTTCTATTCCCACACCTGTCTTATTGCGAATCCCTCCCGGGGAGAAATAGAGGACCTGGTAACCAAAGCCCAAATCCATGTACTTCCCTCTTTCAGTTACAAACTACCTGAGCTAAAACTGATTCATGCAATAGCCCATGGAAGGCATTGTATCGTTAACGAAAATGCGGTAAAAGGAACTATCTATGAAAGTGCCTGTCATATCGGGAAAAATGCCGGTGCCTTCAAATCGATCATCCTGCAGCTGTATCACCAGCCATTTGAACAAGAAGAAATTGAGTTACGAAAAAAAATATTTCGCCAGATTAATAAAGAGGAAGCTGTAACGAAATTAACCCAGTGGTTATTCACCTGATTTCGATCTCCCCATTCTCACCAGCACAGCAAGCCGGTAACAATCAAAAAAAAACAGGTTTGGTTTACAAGACAACAGATTCCTGCGGAAGTAATTATGAAAAGGTTTTTCAAAGAAAATGTATACTCCGGAAAAACCGGTATTTCTCAACCGGGCATACCATCTGAATATCTTAATATGCTTTCGCAACAGGTTGTTGTCGATTGTTTTTGACAGTAATAGAATGTTTTTCAAAGCATTCTCCGATTTATCCAGGAAAACAACTGCCTTTTCAATATCAGCATGCAACACAGGATTATCAATCAAATGACAATTGATTCCCAGTTGTTCAAACTGAATTCCCCACCAACTGTCTTCATGTCCGTACCCGGTTAACTCAAGGCTATTACCTATTTGGCCAAACAATTCCTTCTTAATTAAAAAATTATTGGACATAAAGGCTTTACTATCCTTTTTTTTGGTTCTCCGGCTTTCTCTTATAGTTCCATATTTCCAATGAAGCATCAGGTCACAGTCGGCCGGAAATGTCTCAGCATATACTCTTCCCCCAGAAGCCAGGACAACATTCCTTGTCATCAGATCAGAATATGCGGCAAGAAAATCGTCTTTAATGATCATGCTGTCGCAATCAAGAAACAATAAATACTCATATTGGGCAAGAGTAGCCAACTTTAAACGGGTTGCCATTCTCCCTTCGTTCTTTTCATTTTGGAAAAAAGAAATTGAAGCAACGCTTTGCAGCGGTTTATTCAATGGAAGAAAGGAAGCATCAGAACCATCATCGAGTAAAATGATCTCGGCCCCGGTTTCTAACCTGGCAAGCTGACCGGCTAATGCCTGTACTAAAGATGTGACATTAAAATTATAGACTGGTATGAGAATAGATAATCCCACAGGTTATTCAATACTTATACTGGCATTGTCGTTAACCCTGCCCCTTTCTGTTCTTATCATCCTGGCCGGAAATTTTTGAACAACAATATAGTCATGTGATGCCATAACAACTGCTGTGTTATAGTCCCTTGATATTTGAAAGAGTAAGGCCATTATTTCATCCGATGTTTCCGGATCAAGGTTTCCTGTCGGCTCATCAGCCAATATTAATTTGGGCGAGTTCAACAAGGCCCTGGCCACATCTATCCGTTGTTGTTCGCCACCACTTAATTCAAATGGCATTTTAAAGCCTTTGGATTTCAGTCCCACTTTGTCAAGCACATCGGTTATTTTCTCGTTCATAAGCTTTTCGTCAGTCCAGCCGGTAGCTCTTAAAACGAACTTCAGATTATCGTTTACGTTTCTGTCTGTAAGCAATTGAAAGTCCTGGAATACTACACCCAGGTTACGGCGGAGATAAGGAACTTTCTTCCAATCAAGATCACGGAGATTATAACCAGCAACAGTAGCTTCCCCTTCTGTCAATGGGAGTTCACCATACAAAGTTTTGAGCAAACTTGACTTGCCTGTGCCGGTCTTTCCGACGAGGTACACAAATTCCCCCTTATTTACAGTGAGGTTGATATCTTGTAAAATAAGATTGCCGCCCTGGTATATATTGGCATGACGTATTTCGATAATGGGTTCAGACATTCTGGATGGTTTGATGCAAAATAAAGAAAGAAGCGGTAGATAAACCCATTTTATTGCATTTATTTCTTCATCATCACCGAGTTGTAACTTTTATTTACCAATATAAAAAGATGAATAATGAGATAGTTATTCCCCTTTCAAAAAAATCAATAAAACAATTCCGCAGTGGGGGTCTTAACCAGCAGTTCTTTCCTTTTACTTTCTTCTACCCTTCCAATAACCTGAGCATCCACACCAAATCCTTTTGTGATGCCGATAATTGAATCAGCGTCTTTTTCATTGGTATAAATTTCCATCCTTGTTCCCATATTAAAAACCTGGTACATTTCACGGTCATCAGACTTGCTGGCTTCCTGTATAAGTTTAAAAATTACCGGAGGCTCAAAAAGATTATCCTTAACGATACAAATGTTTTCCGGTATATATTTCAAACATTTGGTTTGTCCTCCCCCGCTGCAATGTATCAGCCCATGAACTGCATCAAAATGGTTTTCCAATATCTCCTTCATTACCGGAGCAAATGTTCTTGTCGGACTTAAGAGAAGCTGGCCGATAGTAGTGGTTCGGCCTCCATCGATAATTTCATCGGTGATCCGGTGCGGGCCGATATACACCACCTGTTCATCTAATGCGGTATCATAGGATTCATGAAATCTTGCACCGTAGGTCTTATGCAATATATCATGGCGGGCAGAGGTCAGCCCGTTACTGGCAATGCTGCTATTGTATATTGTTTCATAACTTGCTTGTCCGAAACCTGCTAACCCGATAATCACATCACCAGGCTGTATTTTATCATTAGTGATCAATTTTGTTTTTGGCCACCGGGCAGTCATCGTTCCGTTCACCGCCATTGTTCTAACCACATCTCCCACATCAGCCGTTTCCCCACCCATGAAAGTGATGTTAATGCCGAATCCCTTCATTGTGTCAAAAAATTCCTGGGTGCCGTTAATTACTGCTTCCAGCACTTCAGCAGGAATTACATTTTTATTTCTGTCTATCGTTGAGGAAAAAAGAAAATTGTCATAGATCCCCACACAGAGCAAATCATCAAGATTCATCACAATCGCATCCTGCGCTATTCCCTTCCAAACCGAAACATCTCCGGTTTCCTTCCAATATAAATAAGCCAGGATACTTTTGGTACCTGCCCCATCGGCATGCATTATATTTACCCAATTATCATCACCACACAGCACATCAGGATAAATTTTACAAAACGATTTAGGATAAAGACCCTTATCCAGGTTTTTTGTAGCAGCATGCACTTCCTCTTTCTGGGCAGACACTCCTCTTTTTGAATAAAGGCTCATAATGAGATTTGAGTCGCAAAACTAACTATTCCTGATTAAAGACAGGCTACTTCTGACTAACGACTAATATTTATCTTCTATTTATCTTCGCAGCTCTTTATGCAAGTACACTACGACATAGACAATCTGCCACTGTTCAGAAATGCTGTTATAACAATCGGCACTTTCGACGGTGTTCACATGGGGCACAGGCAAGTGATTGACAAATTAAAAAGCGAAGCGAAATCAATAAATGGTGAAACGGTCATCATCACCTTTCATCCCCATCCCCGCAAAGTGGTTTCCTCTACTATTCTTGGCATCCGATTGATCAATACACTGGATGAAAAAATTGAGCTGTTGCGGCAATTAGACATTGACCATGTGGTGGTGGTACCTTTTACTGATGCCTTCGCCAATCAACCGGCCGGGGATTATATAAAAAACTTCCTGATTGATAAATTTCATCCCCGCACAATCATCATTGGCTATGATCATCGCTTTGGCCGTGACCGGCAAGGCGATTACCGTTTGCTGGAAAAGGAGGCCGTTAAGTATAATTATCAGCTACAAGAAATACCAAAGCATATCCTGGAGAATATATCAATCAGCTCTACCAATATCAGAGAAGCAATCCTGCACAGCGATATTGCAACGGCAGACAAACTGCTTGGTTATGAATTTTTCTTTTCGGGTGTAGTTGTACATGGAGATAAGCTTGGCAGAAAATTAGGCTACCCTACAGCAAATCTAAAAATTACAGATCAGGAAAAAATCGTTCCCGGGAATGGCATTTATGCTGTGTATGCACAACCTGAAGGTTCGGCAGAACGGCAGAAAGCGATGATGAGCATTGGCTTCAGGCCAACTGTTGACGGGAAGAAGAGAGTGATTGAGGTGAATATATTTGACTTCGACAAAGAAATATATGATCAGACATTAAAAGTGTTTGTAAAAAAATACTTAAGGGAAGAAATCAAATTTGACGGGCTGGAAGCACTTATAAAGCAAATTGACCAGGACAAAATAAACAGCCTGGAAGTTCTTTAGATAATTTATTATCAAATAAAAAAGCAAGCTTTAAGCTTGCTTTTAATATCGTCAACCATCTACAGAAGGTTAATATTTGATCTTGAATTCCAGGGACGCAGGATCTTCAAAAAAGTCGTTAACATCAGCTGTTATCGTTACTTTCTTTTTGTCTTCAGACAATTTTACATTCTTACCTTCTGCTTTTTGTGCAGGACGGGGCAGGTTAATAATATAAGTAGCCTTCATAGAAAGACCCATTGCTGACGCCTGTCTAACACCTTTCAGGTATTCATCACTTTCCACACCTGCATATTTATCTTTGTTAACCTTCCGGGTAAGTTCTCCATTAGAAAATTCAAAGGAATAATAATCATCAAACGAACTTGGGGCTGGCATCTGGTCATCGGGCATTTGTGAACCTTCGGACATTTGCTCTTTCATGGTTTCAGCCATAATTTTCCCGGAAAGCTTATTATACTCTGTTATCTGCGAAGGTGATGAAAAAGGAAATGCGAGACTGGTAAAAAACTTATTGGCCTTTAGGTCCATATTTATTCTCAATGTTCCTGTTCTTGCCATTTCTTTTTCTTCAGGAGAAAGATTTGGTATACTATCTGCACCTTCTTTCATAGACACTGTAGAATCAATCACCTCCTGTGGCATTTTTTCCATATCAGCACCGCCGCCCATTTGTTTGGCTATCTCTAGCAGAGGACCCATGTCATTGGTATTGGTTAATGTGCCGCTGCCATCATCGTTCAGTGTAATCTCCTGGGTAGTTTCCAGGCAACCTGTAAGGAATATCGTGGAAGCCGTGAGAACAGATAAAATAAATTTTCGCATGATTAAAAGTTTGTTAGGCAAAAAGATGAATACTTTTTTTGAAAAGTTGCACAAAGAAAAGGGATTAGGAGCAATTAGTTTGTTATTCTTCAGGTCATCATTTTTACCGCCATTTCCTTCAAAAGAGAGGCATCTTCGGTATTTGTGCTCCCCACCCCTACACTTTTCAGGTTATACAGGTGCAGCAGCAGCAATACTTTCTCTATACCCGGGTAGGTATAAAGCCGGGCAGCCTGCATATAGTCTTTCATAAAATAGGGATTTACTCCGATGGCTGTTGCAATTGTCTTTTCATCACTTGTTCCGGCACCAAACACCATAAACACTTTACTGAAAAAACTATACAATGATGGCAAGACCAATTGTATTGGTCCGGCCTTAGGGTTGGCTTCAAAGTATTGTATAATGCGTATGCTGCGGGCCAGGTCCTTTGCGGCCATAGCTGACTGTAGTTCGAAAACGTTGTAATCCTTGCTAACCCCAATGTATTGTTCAATATCATCTTCAGTAATGCTTGTCCGCTTACCAAGATTCACAGAAAGTTTATCTACTTCGTTTTCAATTCTTACAAGGTCATTGCCGATATGATCAACCAACAACGCCAATCCTTTGGGCGTTATGATCAATCCTTTTGAGTGAACCAGTTGTTGTGTCCATTCTGGCAATTCCTTATCGTACATTTTTTTTGTAGTGATAAGAACACCCTTCTCTTTAACCAGCTTCGCAAATTTTTTCCTCGCATCAAGCTTCTTTTCCTTATAAGAAACAACAAAAACAGTTGACCCAAGTGGGTTTTCAATATATGATTCCAGTTTTTCCACATCCCGCATTTGCTGTGCTTCTTTTAGCAACACCACCTGTCGTTCAGCAAACATCGGGTAGCGGCGGCAGGCATTAATTACATCGGCCCAGTTGGCATCCTTACCATAAAAAACAGTAAGGTTAAAAGAAGATTCGCTTTCATTCAAAATGTGATGTTCAGCATATTCAACAGCCTTATCAATAAAATACTCTTCCTCGCCTTCCAGCCAGTAAACCGGCTTAAAGCTTCTCTTTTTCCAGTCTGTGATTATCTTTTCCACACTCATAAAATGCTAAGATACAGGCTTTCAGGTTCGATATAACCTAAAAAAATCCACCCTGTTGAAAATGCTTTAACCCTTTCTGGCATGGTTTTCGAAATTTTGTGACCCGGACAGAATTTTTAACAGGATTTAGCCAAACAGGATGCAACCGGCGTCCTAACTTGCGGCCGTTTTAAATTCCACGATAGATTTATTAACTTAACGTCAAATCCTTTTTATGACAAACACAAATTATCCTTCGGCAACGCCAACTCCTCCAAGTCAGCCGGCAAAAAACAAAAACACCAAAAACATAGCAATAGGTTTACTGGCAGCTGGTCTGCTGGGTACCTGGGGTTACCTGCTTTATGATAAAAACAAGTCTGAGAAAGCAATTACTGAAAAAGATGCCAAGATCACCAAGGTAACAGACGACTACAGTAGTCTGCAGGCAGATTTCAACGCATCACTTGCAAGATTGGACTCAATAACCGGCGCCAATAATTCTTTACAAGGTGAGAAAACCGCCCTGCAAAAAGAGATTGATGCAAAAAAAGCAGAGATCCGCAAAATTTTGAACGATAAGAATGCAACGCAGACGCAACTGGCCAAAGCTAGAGCCATGATAACCGAGCTGAATGAAAAAATAACTGGTCTGGAAGCCGAAGTAACGAGGCTTACCGGCGAAAACCAGGAACTTACGAATGCTAACAGTACACTGAAACAGGAAAAGGCTGACCTGGAAACAAACCTTTCAACGAAAACCTCTGAAAAAGAAGCCCTGGAAAAAACAGTGGATGTAGCATCTACATTCAGCGCTTCGAATATCCAAGTAATTCCCGTGGACGAAAAGAAAAGTGGTAAAGAGAAAAATACTGATAAAACTAAAAGAGTTGATAAGTTAGTCGTCTCATTTGATGTAGAAAATCGTATTGCCAAATCAGGCCCGGCTGATATGTACCTGATAGTAACAGCTCCCGATGGAAAAATAATTTCAGAAAGTGGCGCTGTATTAAATACTCGTACAGATGGCGATAAAAATTTTACAGCCAAAATTCCTGTGGAGTATGTACAAGGTGAACGCAAGCCTGTTCAGTTCCCAATTCGCAGGGAAGATTTTCAGACAGGTAATTACAAGGTTGAAATTTATCATAATGGCTTCAAAATTGGTGAAGGTGTGAGAAGCCTGAAAAAAGGTGGTTTATTCGGTTAAAAGCAGTTAACTCCTGCAACAAAAGCCGTCTCATATAAAATGAGGCGGTTTTTTGTTATCTGAACATGTTACTTAAGCACATTTTTTACACATATCCGCAAGACGGATTTTCAACCCGTAAATACTGCAACTCAATACAGTAATTTTGACTTTAAGCAAATTACTACCCCATGTCCAACAAATACTTGCAGCGTTTATTTCCATTTGTGCTGTTTTTCACTTTTTTTTCTGCTACTGCACAAAATAGTTCTAAGTCCAAATACAGTAACTCCTCAGTATATACAGGTATTGAAGTAGGATCCAAAGGAGTAAAAATGAGTGTAATAGAAATTGGAAAAAACGCCCAGACTAATGGTTCATTTAATATCCTGAAAGACACTTCTGTCAATACTGATTTTATCTCATTTACCGATGCTACCTTTCAAGCCACCCTTAATGGTCTTTGCGGCTTATATGGTACTGCTGAAGATGTTTACAAGATCCCGGCAAAACGGATCTTCACTGTTATCAGCAGTGGTGTAAAGATGCAGGCGGAGAAAGACACTAAAATGGCTTGGATAAATAACCTGGTGGATTCTTTCCGGGTAAGAATAAACGAGCCAAACCGCAAAGTGGAAGTGGTAGATGCCATGGCGGAAGGACGCCTCTCCCATCTCGGTATTGTTCCTGATTCAAGACGGTACAGCACTTTCTTAATTGATATAGGAAGTGGTAATACTAAAGGCGGGTTTTTTCCCTACGGCAACACCAACGATTTTAAACTTTTCCAATTAAACTGGGGTACTAAAAGCACCAGTAATGCAGCAGAAAAAAATTGTCTTGATGATAAAAGCCTGCTGAACTATAACAAGCAGCTTTACCGTGTACTGGCCGGAGCTGAAAACTCAGAAATTATCTATGCGGTTAACTCCAGCGGAGCCTATCCTGTGAGTGACAATATTGCGATAAGCGGTGGTATCGCATGGGCAGTTGCCTCCTTGATCCATCCTGAATTAATAGAGCAGACTGTTATTCCCATGACATATTCTGAACTGGTAAAATTCAATGAAAAGCTCTATAATAATTTTGATGCCCTGTCTGTAAAATTCCTTACTACCAATATTAATTTCCCGGAAGAAAAGAAAGTGGCTCAGAAAGAACTCACAAGGGTACACCAGGTGTTTGATCAAAAAGCCCTGATGGCTGGAACCGGGCTTTTATTAAAGATCATGAGACAGTTCGAATCTGCATTTGCAAGCAAACAGTTTTACCTGGTTAAGAACGGACAGGTAGGATGGGTATCTGCTTATGTTGACCAGACAATTGATAAATAGTAAGAAAAGGTTTTCCACAATGTGGACTCTTTTTTCACTTATAAAGATTTCAAATCGTTAGTTTGCCAGTGTGAAAGATACTAAGTCATTGTTGCTGGGTATGTTATCGGTGGGGCTTGTTGGCACCTGGATATATCATCTCTACGACAAAACCCAATATACACAACGCAAGAACGAGGTCTACATCAAAGATTCAATGGCTGTAGCGCAGGGTGTGCAGGATTCTTTACAAAAAATTTATTCTAACACCATTAACAACCTCGATGCTCAATTAGACTCAACCAAAAGCACCGCAGGCCAGCTGCAAGGTGAGTTAAGTACAAAACTAGCTGAGATTAACCGGCTAAGAGCAGAAATTGCCTCCATCCTTAAACGAAATAATTTTAAAAAAGAAGATCTTGATCTGGCCCGGAGAAAAACAGTGGAGTTGCAACAACTGGTTGCAGAGCTGCAAAGCAAGAATACAACTATTGAGGAAGAGAAAAAGCAAATAACAGATGTGCTGGACAAAGTGAATGTACAGGTAAAAAACCTGGAAGGCAATGTGCAGAACCTGACCCAAGAAAACAGGGTGCTTACAGAAAAAGTAAACCTGGCTTCGGCTTTCGTCATATCTGAGTTGAAATTATCACCTGTAATGGTGAAAAACGATAAGGAACAAGAAACCAACCAGGCCAAAAAAGCCAGCAAGCTGGTTATCTCATTTTCGGTACAGAACAATATTACTGATTACGAAAATGCGGATGTGTTTATTGTGATTACACAACCCGATGGCCGGATATTAAAGAATGAAGATGTTTGGGATGCCACTACTATTAATCTGCAAAATGGCAGCCGTATTAACTACACCCGTAAAGTACGGTTTGAATACCGTAAAGGCGAATCCAAACAACTGATCTTCTCGTTAAATGCTGAACAATATCTGAAAGGAACTTACACCATGCAGGTCTATCACAATGGGTACATGATCGGGCAGACAATGAAGATGCTGAATTAATAATTTTATTATCTTCTTTGTTTGACGGTTTTTGTTGCAAAAGTTTTAATGATTAGCGGGCAAGGATGCCCAATTTTTGCTGGAAGAATTAAAAGAATCTTTTTCTGATAGTGTTCATCTTCAGTTTTTCTCGTCCTTATTTTATATTCTGCATTTAACGACTCAAACCTAATCCCTGAAAACCTTCTTTTATTAGTTGAGCCAACAGAGGACATCAACTATTTAAAAAAAAATAAGGCCTCCTGAAGGAGGCCTTTATACTTATATAACCCAGTGTCCTTAGTTGATATTGAAGCCGTAGCTGATGTAGTACAAACCGCCAACAGCAGGGCTGCCATAACCAGTACGATAGTAGTTGTTACCAAGGTTAGTTCCACCTACACGGAAAACACTCTTTGTTCCGGCCGGACGATAGCTAACCTGAGCATCCACCCAGGCAAAATAAGGCAATGTCCCTTTTACAAAAGTGCCCTCATAATAGTTATTATCCTGCCATTTTACCATTACATTAAAACCTATTCCTTTGTAAACATTGTCATTTCTCAACCCTGCATTTACCCTGTACTTAGGCGCATTGAAAAAAGTTACCAGGTTAGCTGGTGCGTCTTTCAACTGGTCAGAGAATACGTTTGTACTCAGGTAATAATTTTTAAATACGTTATAATCAAGGCCGATTCCCCAGCCAATTGCTTTTACCTGGTCAGGTGAGTTTTGTGTATAAGAAAGATTAGTAGTGCTGAATGGAGATAGCAGATCAGTAGCGACTCCTGTTCTTGCCTGACCTACTACAGTGGTAGCAAGGAAGTCTTTGTACTGGCTGTAATATACATAGGCATCAATCATCAGTTTTTTCATGACGATACCTTTATAACCAAGCTCATAAGAATTAACTGACTCAGGTTTCACTTCTTTATACACTGCTGGTACAAGGGCGGCAGTACCACCACCAGAACGGGCTGCAATGATGCTTGCAGCTGTATATCCCTGGAATGGAGTTGTATTCAATTTATAATAGCCCTGGAATTCAGGAAGACACCCAATCAATACGGCAGTTCCGGTAGAAAGTGCTATATACTGATTCTGCATGGTAGGGAAACGATAAGCTGACTGGAAAGACAACCTGACGAAATTATCTTTTGCAGCTTTGATCAACGCCGTAACCCGTGGCGTGAATTTTCCATCAAAATTTGTTTGTTTGTCATAACGAACTGATCCGCTAAGTGTCAATACATCATTAAATAATTTTTTTCTTAACTGAATGTATCCGCCTGTCTCGCTTACTTTAATATTTCCACGGTTGGCAATTTTAGCATACCCGATCAATGTATCAGTATTATCAGCAAATAATGTTCCTTGTGAGTTAAGGATGTATTGTTTCCATTGAACCCCGGCAATTACTTCTACAGCTGTGAATTTTGCAGCTTCAGAAATATTGATCTGAGCTTCACCAGCCCACAGGTCAGTCTTGTCAAGGAATAAAGCACCCCCGTTTTTGATTGGAGTTGTTCTTACTTTTTTCAAAGCTGCATCATAAGCGGCAGTACCCGGCAACAGACGGCCAACATCAGCCGCTGCACGGGAATTAGTGTGCAGGGAAGCCATACTTGATGGGGCACCGGCAGCACCTGATTGGCGAAGTGTTTCTGAATAGGTAAGCATATATGTACCTATCCATGAAGAAGCAATTCCTGGCAATCCAAGAGAAGAAACGGGTGCAGTTGGTTTCCATGATTCATTTAAGAAAGCACCAGCTGCAGATGCATTGTATGATTCTCCGGCGTTTTCCTGGGTTGTATAAACTCTGGCAAACCATGATTTGGATCTTAACTCTAATTTATGTTGTGCCATTTTTAAATTACGGAGCGAATAACGGTCAGCACCTGTGTAAACGGTAGTACCTGTGCCGATATAAGAATTCCAAGATGCTTCAAGATTATTAGTGATCTTGTAATGCAGGCCTCCAACAAATTTTACATTCAGGTTTCCATAATCAACAAGATATCTCTCTTCGTATCCTGTTCTCGTTACGTTGTTATTGGCCCTGTCTGTAGCATTTGTACCAAAGTAATTCCTCGTATTAGCAAGATAGAAAGGAACAAAAAGCTGTGCTGCTGGCTGTAAGGATGCAGGGAATAGTCCAACGAAACTGGTTACCTGGGCGTTCGTAGGATAGGTTGGATTACCGATAAGTCCAAAGTAACCTGCAGCTGAAGTGTTCAAGTTAACAGCACCCCCTGAGGCCTGAAGAACACCTCCAACAATTGTAGCCTGCAACACTTGTGATAATGCAGAAAGATTCACACTTGTTTCATCACCATAAGTATTAATGCCATTGTAGTCAGGGGTATTGAAGCGGTTGCCGCCGGCTACAGCGAACAATCCGGTTGGATCAAGTCTTTTATTTCTGTAATCATCCGCCTGCCAGTCGTTACCTTTTATTATCTCTGCGGCCAGTTTGATGGCTAACTTGTTTCTAAATTGTTTAGCCCAACGGAACGACCAGTTATAGTATGGTGCAGCATTACGCTGTCTGCCGTCCACATGCATAATACCCTGCTTGATATTATAGCTGAGACCAGTGTATTTAAAGGGGCTTTTGCTGTTGATCAAAACAGTTCCGTTCATACCACCTGAACCATACAGGGCTGAAGAAGCTCCTGCCAGTACTTCGATGTTATCAACATCAAGATCTGTAAGACCGATCACACTGCCCACTGGAAAGTTAAGACCTGGTGCCTGGTTATCCATACCATCAATCAGTTGGATCAAACGGGTATTACCACTGCTTACAAAACCACGGGTAGTAACTGTGCGAAAACTTAAACTAGCAGTATGCACATCCACACCTTTCAGGTTGGCAATCGCCTCATAAGCACTCGGGGCAGCTGCATTTTTAAGAGCAGAACTGCTGAGACGTTCTATAGAAACTGGTGATTCTAATATCTTGGTTGGAACACGGTTAGCAGATACAACTACTTCCTGACCCATTACTGTGTTGACTTTCAAGTCAACATTGATAGGTTGAGCAGCATCAGAAACAGTCACTTCCTGGGCATCATATCCACCAGTTGAAGTAAACACCAGCACAACAGGCAGTTTTGCCACTTTAATACTGAATGCGCCATTGGGGTCTGTATAGGTTCCAAGGCTTGTTCCTTTTACAGCAATAGTTACGGCGACAATACCTTCTTTACTGGTCGCATTTCGTACCGTTCCGGAAATAGTAACTGTTTGAGCATTAGCAGCAATCGAAAACAAAACAGCCATCAGCCAGGCAGCCAAATAGCGGTAGCTTTTTCTCATAATAGGGAGATTTTAGTTTTGGAATTTGACGGAAAAATAAGCATTGTAAAGTTTATCTAAAAATTTAATTTTTAAGGGGAAAGGATAAATTGTTGAAATCTTAAAGCCCCTTCAAATGACTTATTTTTATGCCCTTCTTACTTTCGGAAAATGAGTGATTTTTCTTTCCCAAACCAGTCAGCTTTTTACCGGGGAAAGGTCCGTGATGTCTATTCAATCGGCAACAGACTGGCTGGTGATGATTGCATCCGACCGTATCTCGGCCTTTGACGTTATTTTGCCCCGGCCTATACCCTTTAAAGGACAAGTGCTGAACCAGATCGCTGCTTATATGCTCAATGCCACCCGTGATATTTGTCCCAACTGGCTTGTAGATGTGCCCGCACCCAATGTTTCTATCGGAAAACGTTGTGAACCATTCAGGATTGAAATGGTGGTAAGGGGAAACCTGACCGGCCATGCATGGAGAACCTATTCTTCCGGTAAAAGAGTGTTATGCGGAGCAACTATGCCCGATGGGATGAAAGAAAACGATTATTTTCCGGCTCCCATTATCACACCAAGTACTAAAGCTTCGGAGGGGCATGATGAAGATATTTCTCCTGCTGAAATAATAAAAACAGGGCTGGCTACGGCTGATGAATGGAATGTTTTAAGCGATTATGCGCTGAAACTTTTTGCAAGAGGAAAAGAGATTGCCGCAAAACAGGGATTGATCCTCGTGGATACTAAATACGAATTTGGAAAACTGGATGGAGAAATAGTATTGATGGATGAGATTCACACACCTGACAGTTCAAGATATTTCTATGCCGATGGATTTGAAGAAAGGCAAAATAAAGGTGAAAGGCAAAAACAGTTGAGCAAAGAGTTTGTCAGGGAATGGCTGATAGCAAATAATTTTATGGGTAAAGAGGGGCAATCCGTTCCCCAAATGAGTGATGAATGGGTGGATACGATTTCCAAAAGGTATATTGAACTGTATGAAAAAGTGATAGGTGAAAAATTTGTACCCCGGAAATTAAGCAATGAAGAAACTTTCAACCGGATCATTGGTTCGTTGAGGAAACTATGATCGCCAAAAAAAAAGCTGCCCCGGAATATTCCGGAACAGCTTCATCAGGGCTTTAATTTTTTATTTCTTAAACAGGGTGGATTTTTTAAACTCTCTCTTTATGCTTTTCCCATCAGCAGTTTTGCCATAAGGGCAGTAATAGTCAAGTGCATCCTGCGCCTCTACATAACTTAGCCAGTAATCTGTGACCGTCCCTGTAAAAACAACTCCGTTTGAATAGCTATACATATCCCTTGTGCCGGGGCTGCTGAAGTTGCCATACACAATGCTTCCCTCATAAGGCTTGTAGCTTCCATAAGCCCTGACGATGGTATAACCATAGTAGGTTTCAATCACATAATAACTACAGTATGTATCGCTATAAACTACTTCACCCTGTTCTTTTGACAACCAGTAGTTCTCATCACTACCCTGGTGATAATTTTTTACACAGCTACTGAGAAAAAGGGTGACAGAAAGTACAATAGCCGATAAAGTAAATATTCTTTTCATGACTAAAAGTTTTAAAAGGTTTAGAATTATTGTTAGTCATACAAGTAATGATAAGATTGTGCCAGACCGTGCCAGCGTTGATACAGGTTTTGTTAAAATCCTTTGAAAAAGGGATATTCACTTTCTAAAACAGCTTGCATGAAGTTTCTTTTTTCTTTGTTATCCTCTTTGTTTTTCATTCACGGCGCTGCCCAGGAGCATTATATGATTGTTGGCACTTATGATTCTCCAAAAAGTGAAGGAATATATGTTTACAAATTCAACAGTGCCGATGGTTCAGCAAAGGAAATAAGTCATGTTAAAACTTCGAACCCATCGTTTGTGGCCGTTTCGCCGGATGGAAAATTTGTATATGCAGTGCATGAAACTGCACCACAGGATGGGAAAGGCGGAAACATTGCCGCATTTGCATTTAATAAAGAAACCGGGGTACTTACTTTAATCAACAGGCAACTTTCAGGTGGTGACCATCCTTGTCATGTGGAACTGGATAAAACAGGAAATTGGCTGTTTGCCTCCAATTACAGCAGCGGCACTTTATCAATACTTCCGGTAAACCCGGATGGCAGTTTGGGCAAAGCTAATACGATACAACATAGCGGTTCGGGAAAACATCCGCAACGCCAAAAAGAGCCGCATGTTCATGGTGCCATCATTTCAGGCGATAACAGGCAGCTTTTTGTTACCGATCTTGGTATTGATAAAGTAATGATCTATTCATTTGATGCTGTAGCCGGAAAACTTATTCCGGCAGAACAGGCTTTTATTCAATCAGTTCCAGGTTCAGGGCCCAGACTATTTACTTTTCATCCGAGGAAGAAACTTACCTATGTAATTGAAGAACTTAGCGGAACAGTGAGTGTCTATAAGTACAAAAGGGGAAAATTAGAGTTCAGGCAAAGAATAAGCACAATGCCGGCTAATGATACAAGTTTTGCCGGCAGTGCAGATATTCATGTATCTCCGGGCGGGAGATTTCTCTACGCCTCCAACCGCGGCGATGCAAATAACATTGCAATATTCAGGATTGATAGGAAGAACGGTACACTTACATTATTGGGGCATCAATCCGCCCTTGGAAAAACACCCCGAAACTTCAGCATTGATCCCTCAGGTAAATTTTTGTTATGCGAGAATCAGAACAGCGATGAAATTGTAATTTTTAACCGTAACCCTACTACCGGCCTTCTTGCTGATTCAGGTAAAAGAATTGCCGTTGGCAAACCTGTTTGTATTAAATGGATACAGTAAGAGTTATTTCAGATTTTTCAATCTTATCCTTGCCTTATTAAATACATTTCTGCCTTTATCAATTCCTGCCCGCCGCTTTTTTTGCTCGTCTGCAGGGAGGTGAATAAAGTCAAGGCAGTCCTGGCAACAGGTACGTTCCATTTTTTCTTTACACTCATCACACTGGATAAAAAGAAGGTGGCAGGCATCATTAACACAGTTAACATGAGTATCAGCAGGTTTGCCGCATTGGTGGCACCCGGAAATAATTTCGTCTGTCACCCTTTCCCCAAGCCGCTGATCAAAAACGAAATTCTTGCCGTGAAATTTGTTAGGCAACTGTTTTTCTTTTGCCTGGTTCACATAGTTAATTATCCCGCCTTCAAGGTGAAAAACGTTTTTAAATCCCTTATGTAGCATATAAGCGGAGGCTTTTTCACATCGGATACCACCGGTACAATACATGATAATATTTTTATCCTTATCCGCTTTCATCATATCTACTGCCATCGGAAGTTGTTCTCTGAAAGTATCGCTGGGCACTTCAATCGCATTTTCAAAATGTCCAACTTCATACTCATAATGATTCCTCATATCTATCACCACTGTATCAGGATCATTTGTAAGTTGGTTAAACTGCTCTGCATTAACATATTTCCCCTTGTTTGCCATATCAAAACCAGGATCTTTGATGCCATCGGCTACAATTCTGTTCCTGACTTTTACATCCAGCACATAAAAGCTTTTACCATCGTCATCCACCGCAATATTCAGCCGGAGTCCATTTAACGGCCCGATTGAATACAGGTAAGACCTGAATGCTTCAAAATTTTCAGTTGGCACACTGATCTGTGCATTGATGCCCTCTCCCGCCAGGTATATTCGCCCCATAACGCCAAGTTCTTTCAGATGCTTATACAATTCATCCCTGAATACCTGCGGTTCTTCAATCTTGAAATAACAATAAAAGGAAATAGTGGTTCTTGGAGTGGGGTCGTTAAGTATACGTTCCTTTAGCTCCTTCCGGGAGATACGATTGTGTAACAGTGCCATATTGTTTAAATTTTATCCGCCGGGCGGACCCAATTGCAGGTTGGGCAAAATTCTTAAAGCACCGCAAAGGTAATTGAAGACATCAAAAAATGAAAGCAAGTCAATATGATATTAATCATCAGGGCCAATCATCTCCCCTTCTTCCTGACAATCGGCTAAAGCCGATGCGGAAACCATTTTGCCAGGCCTTTCCATTAAGATAAGATTGTACAAAATCTACCCGGAATTGTTTGAAAATATTATCAACCCCAACAAAGAATTCGTAGTAATTCTTATTGCTATTGATGTAAAACCCATTTCCACCGGCCACTAAATAAAGGTTTAGTTTTTTAATGCCCGGTATTTTGTTGGTTAGAAAACCATTGAAGTTATGCTCAATATGTGCTAATGCATAAAACCTTGAAGTATTGCTAAACTGATAAATTGGCAACAACTGAAAGCTGTTCAGGTATTCTGTAGCCAATGTAGAAATGTTCCCGTTAAAATGATTGTAATCCGGCACCTGCAGGTTACTTCCTGTATCAATGAAGCCCCCTATACCGAGGCGATAACGAAGCTTTCCCTGTAAGCGAAAATTTATATCATCGTAGATTCCCAATCCCCATTTGCTGAAACTAGCATCACTGCCAAAGATGTTTTTAAACCCTTGTATATAACGAAATGAAAAGACCGGGTACTTTGATCCAATATTGATCTTTCTATCCGGCAATTCAATATACCGGGCACCTGGTTGCCACGATAATCCCACCAGGGCTGTAAAAACTTTGTGAGGGCTGATATTACCTGTCATTATTTCGTTAGGGTAATTAGGAGTGTATTCTTTGTCCGCTTTATTCCGCCATGTATAATTTGTCCTGTTATCAAGCGGCCGTCTGTCCTGGTATTGAAACCCTGCAACAACAGAAAAGCCGTCTCCGACTCCCCGCCTTACGCTGCCCCTGAAATAAGTTGCTTCATAGCTTTTTATCCTGTTCTCCTCGCTTTGCAGACAGGATAATGTATTTCCTCTTTCTCCGATCGGGCTGTTATTATTAAATTGAAAAACCCTTTTACCACCAGATAATGTTATTACAGTAGCATACTTCTTTCCAAATGTGTACCCAATAGTAAGATTAGGATTGAAATGCCTGTTCGTAAATCCGTACCGGAAATTAGGTGCTATGGATATACTTCTCCTTCCTGAAGAAGTGGTATCCAATCTTTTCAGCAAGGTGAACCCAGGGTTTACAACCAACCCTTCTGCAGGGTTAAAACTTACCATTTCAAAAAGTGATGAAAAGTTCACAGAGCTTCGTTTTCTTTCAGATTGAAAACTCTGTCCAAGCAGAAGCACATTCATCATTGTTATTTTATTCCTGATCTTTTGCAAAGAGTCCATGTAATGAGGGTCCTTTCTTGCCAGGGCAAGGCTGTCCTTCCGTTTATAATCTCTCACCTCATCCGTCATCAGCAGAACAGGCCTCGTTTTATCCCAATACTCTTCCGTTCTCTTATTAGCACTGTCAGTATATTTTAAAACAGTATTTCCGAAACTCTTTTTTTCAAAAACCGGTTCTGCATTAAACCCTGAATAAATGTTGATAAAACTACCGTAGGCATCAAAACCAAACATTTTTACAGCGGGGTAAATAACCTGACTGCTTATATACCAAACATCCTTGCTCAATGGCCGGTACAATTGTTCAAGCCTGAGTGTATCCAGCAACTCCATTTGCGATGACTTGGTAAGTAATAACTGCACAGAATGGATACGCCACTCATCTGCTACGATATCAATGTAACCACTGAAAAGCGGTTCGTAGCTTCGTTTAGGAATAATCTTAATATGTGATATCTCCCGCCCATCTTCAAAATACGACCCTTCTAATTTGTACTTATAGAATTTCAATGCATTTTCTGCTATCGGAGAAACAAAACCTCTTGGATTAAGATTGTTCCCGATAAAAACATTGTTAGCATATACTGAAAAAATTCTTGGAGCACTTAGTCCAAACCCATCACTCTGCCCACTAACCTTTGAAGAAATAACTTCTATTTTTTCTTTGTTTGGTTTATCGACTGAATATTTTGAAACTGTTTCTGACAAGTACAACATCTTTTGCCGACTCGTGTCGCCATCCTCAAAATCTACTTTGCGGCCAAAAAATTTATCCGGATGATTTCTTATCCGCATCTGGCCTTTGGTATATACCTCACACTCAAACTTATCCTGTTGCTTTTCGTAATATTCTTTTTTCTTAATTGTATTTTTGATGATCTGGTAGGCGGGGTCTTCACCATTTTTCACCACCACTTCTGACAGTGTCATTTCTTGTAAAACAAGTATGAAATTAATTTCAAGGTCCTCGTCCTTTGCAAGAGTGATTTTTCGTTCATCCTTTTTGTATCCAACGTACTGGCAAACCAGGGTGTACTGTCCCGGCTCCAGTTTCAGGGAATACTTTCCTTCGCTATTGGCATTCGTTCCTTTGTTGTTCTCCTTTATAAAAACGGATGCGAATGGGAGCACTTTTCCGCTATTATCTGTAACTATGCCTTTGACCTTTTGAGAATAGACTGCTTGTAAAGAAAAAGAGAGGGCAAATAAGAGGATGAGTTTTCTCATAATACAGCCATACAACAAGATAACCTGTATGAATGATTTTTATAAACGTTGCCCTGTTGTTTGGAAACTTTTAACATCATTTGGGTGATGCCCTGAGATAGCTCCCACTCATGGCGGCGAATCCAGCTACCAATCCGCCAATAAGACCGGTTACTAAGATCAACAACATAGAATTACCACCTAATGGAAGAACCGTTGCGATCTTTTTTGACAACACCCCATTATTCTTCATATCAATCCACCAGGCAAGGCCTGCCCATAGAATAAAAACACCCAACAATCCTGAAAGAAATGCCTTGCCTGCTTTCTGATGCACCAGCACTGCAACAAGTAATGATGTTATAGCTATTCCCCACCAGGGAAGGAATAAACCGCTGATGAATGCTAATAATACCGTGAGTATAGTTGCCGTAATAAACTTCATAATTCAGGTTTGATATTTTTTTATAAACAAGGTTTTATCCTTTATTGAATTTCATTACCCATTTCACATTTTTATCTGTTCTGTCACCGTCCCTCATAAACCAAAGTTTATTGTATTTACCATTTACCCAATTGTCAATATAATCATCATAATACTTACTGCCGGGGTTACCGCTTTGCCCGCCCGGGTAAACACCATAAGCTTCTGTTTGTGCAGATAATTGAACGATCATCCTCCAGCTTGGGCCGTGACTATGAGTAACGGCATTTATAATATCACCGTTTCCGCCAACATTTAAACCCGTTCTTGCGAAGCCTTTCAAATCCTTTATTAAATGATATACCGTTGGATTTTTGAATTTGGTCCATTCAAGTTTACCATCTGCTTCCTGCTTTGCCAAATAAACACTGGCTTTTTTCAAAGCACTGGTAACAACATCATACAGCGTTTCTTTCTGCGGCGTATTTACGTTGTCAATGAATTTTGCTGCGGTATCTTTTTTAAGCAACTCCATCAGGGTTTGTTTTTGCGGCCAGGGAGCTTCCGGTTTTACTTTTGACAACTCATCTTTCCAAACTTCTATTTCCAAACTATCCCACCAGCATTGGTAAACAGTTTGTCCTTTTGAATCCGGCGATGCCATCAAATCCCAGTTCTTAAACAGGTCGAGATATTTTTTTTCTGTCACACTAAGTTCATTCTCTTTCACAAACTTCAGCATAGTACTTCTTGCATCTTCCGCCAGTGTGTTAAAGTAATTATTCTGCAACTTCATCATATCATCCGGTGTGATGCCATTCATGGCCGCTAACCTGTTAGTAATTGTAATGCCTCTTGGTGTGATATAGCTGCCGGGAATAAAGTACGGATAAGTAGAATCAACTGGTCGTTGGTTAGCACTTTCCAAAAATCCTCTTTCGGGGTTCTTGCTATGCGGATTTTCTGTTTGTGGAATAAAGCCCTGCCACATATAATTGCTGTCTTCACCGGGCATCACATACAATCCCTGCCTGTCCCACCGTGCCGGGAATTTTCCCTGTTGCCAGATGGCAATGTCGCCGCCTTTGGAAGCAAAAACAAAATTTTGCCCCGGACATTCAAATGTCTGAATGGCGGCAGCGTAATCATCATAATTTTTTGCCCGGTTCAATTTATAAAATGTCACCGCTTCGTTGCTGGCATCATGTGCCACCCAACGAACAGCAAGGTTTCTCTTGTTAGATGATTCATTCGAAAAACTCTCATCAAACATTACAGGACCGAAAACGGTATAGGCCACTGTATCAATCACATCTTTCCCGCCTTTTACTTTTATGGTTTCTTTTTTCAACACGGTCTTCTCCCACTTCCCGTTAAACCAATATTCCGATTTGCTTTTGTCTTTGAATTTTATTTCATAGTAATCTTTCACATCCCGCTGTGCATTCGTTACACCCCAGGCGATGCTGTCATTAAAACCAATAATAACAAATGGGCTGCCGGGCAATGAAACACCATACACATTGCTGGTGGGTGTTTGCAATTGCATTTCGTACCAGATAGATGGCAGCGACAATTCAAGATGCGGGTCATTACATAAAATCGGAACACCGCTTTGTGTTTTGCTGCCTGCCACTACCCAGTTGTTGCTGCCATTATTAATATCAGGCTTAGAAGTCTCATGTGCAGCCACTGTTTCCTTATTGCCAAAATATAATGAGTCGGCCGAAACAGGTTTTATCGGAACTATACCCGGCTTATCAAAGACTGTTCCTTTCGGCACTATCGGCTCTAGAGAATCGGGCACCTGCGGATAGATCATTTTTAATTCGTCAGGAATGAAAACAGATTTTGCATTGGTATTTGCCAAATCACTCTCCGTTCCGGACGACAACATCTTCGCCATCATCTTTAATAACAAAGCAGTACGGAGATTGGTCCATTTCTCTGGTTTAATGTTGAGCAGTTTATACTCAACAGGAATCTCTGCTGCCTTTAACGAACTGATATAAGCATTTACCCCGTTGGTATAAGCATCAAACATCGCTTTGGATGCAGGGTCTTTATCTACTTCCTTCATCGCATTTTCTGCCGCATACACCATTCCCAGTCTTCTTTGTTCTTTGTCAAAATTGATAGCTTTCTTGCCTGCAATCTCACTGGCTCTTCCTTCAGCTGCTTTGGTTTGCAGATCCATCTGAAACAACCGGAATTTTGCATGCAGGTAACCCTGAATGAAATACAGGTCTTCGTCGTTCTCTGCAAATACATGCGGTACTAACCGGTCATCAAAATATACTTCTGCTTTCCCCTTTAACTCAGGAAAAGACAGATCAGCATCAAAACTTTTACCCGATGGCTCGGCATTCTGCCAGAAACCATGCTGGGGGCTTAAAAATTTTCCGGCTGGCATCGGTAAGGGTCCAAGTGGACGATTAAGAGCAAAAACCAACCCTGCTGTAACTACGGTTGAAATGGCAAAAGGAACGATACGCATAGGCAAAAAATGATAGCGAAAGATAAGAAGAAATGTAACAGGAATTTTAAGGTAAATTCTCAGATAGCTTGATGTTTTTCAGTAATTTCAATGTCTATTAAATAAAACAACTATGGCAGTATTAATTGTGGTTGGCATCCTGGTCCTTATTATCATCTGGCTCATCAGCCTTTACAACGGTTTGGTCAGATTACGAAACAGAAGACAGAATGCTTTTGCAGACATTGATGTTCAATTACGGCAGCGTCATGACCTGGTTCCCCAACTGGTGGATACAGTAAAGGGATATGCGGTGCATGAAAAAGAATTATTGATAAAAATTACGGAGGCCCGTAGTGCAGCAATGGCTGCCACTACTATTGATGGCAAGATAGTAGCAGAGCAGCAACTTTCATCAGCCCTGGCAGGATTGAAGGTTCAAATGGAAGCCTACCCCGATCTGAAAGCCAATCAGAATTTTCTGCAACTGCAGGAAGAACTCAGCGATATTGAAAACAAACTGGCCGCATCAAGGCGTTTCTTCAATGCTGCCACCGCAGAGTATAACAATGCAGTGGAATCATTCCCCGGCAACCTGGTAGCAAGAAATTTTGGTTTCCAAAAAGAGATTATGTTTGACCTGGGCACTGATACCCGCAAGCAAATGGAAGAACCACCGAAAATTCAATTCTAGTTCCTGATGGAATATATTGGATTAGACAAACAGATCAGGAAAAACAATTTCAACTCTGTTCTTTTATTAATAGCATTCCCGGCATTATTGCTGGGAATGCTTTATGCTTTGATTTACTTTCTTCAAAGCGAACATAAAGAAGACCCTAATGTACTTTTCATGCAGGCTATGCCGGTGGTGCTGGCAGCAGTTGGTATCTGGTTCCTGATAGCATGGGCAGGGCATGCCTCATTTATCCGGATGGCCACCGGCAGCAAGCCGCTGGACAGAACGGAGAACAAAAGGGTTTATAATCTCGTAGAAAATATCTGTATTTCACAAGGCATGCGAATGCCAAAAGTTTATATCATCGAAGATGATTCCCTAAATGCTTTTGCCAGCGGAATCAATGCCAGCAGCTATTCCGTTTCTCTTTCAAGAGGTATCATTAACAAACTGGACGATGATGAACTGGAGGGTGTTATTGCACATGAGATAACTCATATCAAAAACCGGGATGTTCGTTTGCTTATTGTCTCTATCATCTTCGTCGGCATTTTTGCGTTTTTAGCAGAAGTAGCCTTTCGCAGCCTCCGCCATGTGGGAAGTGGGAAGAAAAGTAAAGACAGCAAAGGAAGCGGTGCCATCATTTTAATAGCAATAGTCATTACCGCTATAGCATATTTCATTTCAATCCTGCTTCGCTTTGGCATCAGCCGCAAAAGAGAATACCTGGCAGACGCCGGGGCAGCAGAAATAACCAAAAAACCCTATGCTCTTGCCAATGCCTTACGAAAAATCTCCGGCGACCCATTAATAGAAGCAGTGGAAAGCCGTGATGTTGCACAATTGTTTATAGACAATCCCAAGCCATCTGTTCACAAATCTGCTTCCTGGGATAACATGTTTGCCACACATCCACCAATTGAGAAACGGATTGAACTTTTGGAACAGTTTGTTTAGTCTTTCTTCCCCCCAGCATCGGCACAAAAGAAAAATAATCGAACACTTCCTCTTTTAAACTGTCATTTTCCAATTTTGTTATCCGCATCATTTGTTGTGTATGCCCTGCGCCAAGAGGAATCACCATCATGCCGCCGGGTTTCAACTGTTCAATTAATTTTTGTGGCACTTCCGGAGCGGCGGCTGTAATAAGCACCCGGTCAAATGGGGCATAAGTTGGGAGACCTTCATACCCATCGCCGTAAAAGAATTTGATAGATTTATATTTTTTTAAAAACTCAAAAGCCTTGTTGGAATCAAACAACTTCTTTTGCCGTTCGATGGTATAAACCTGTGCGCCCATCTCTGCCAGCACAACAGCCTGGTAAGCACTGCCGGTACCGATCTCCAGCACTTTCATAAACGGTTTTACTTCCAGCAACTGGCTTTGATAAGCAACTGTGTATGGTTGTGAAATGGTTTGCCCTTCCCCTATCGGGAAAGCTTTGTCTTCATAAGCCTTTTCATCGAAAGCAGAATCGAGAAAAAAATGGCGGGGTACTTCCAGTATTGCATCCAGCACCCTCTCGTCACTGATTCCTTTAGACTGTATACCCTGTACTAATTTTTTGCGCAGGCCTTTATGGCGGTAAGTGTCGTCGGTTGGTCTCATAAGCAGGGCGAAAATAGTAAAGCAGCATTGTAATATGCTGCTTTATAAAAATAAACCTTCACTTACAATTTCATATCCGCAATCACCGCCTTTATCTTTTTATCCAGTTCCTTATTCTTCTGCTCAAACTCTCCGGCATTGTTCAACTGTGTATTCACACTAAAATAAAACTTGATCTTCGGTTCTGTTCCGCTTGGTCTTGCTGAAATGGAAGTCATATCATCCAACACAAACTGCAATACATTCGATTTGGGAAGCTCCAGTTTCCATTCTTCGCCGGTCAGCAGGTTCTTCTCCACCTGTAATTCATAATCCCGGAGCATCACCACATCAAAACCGTTGATAGATTTTGGCGGATCGTTACGATAGCTGTCCATCATTGCTGCGATCTGCTGCTGACCATCCATTCCTTTTTTGGTAATAGAAATTAAATGTTCTTTATAAAATCCATATTCCACATACAGATCAATCATTTTCTCGTAGAGGCTCCTGCCCTTTTCCTTTTCATAAGCAGCCATTTCGCAAAGCAAGGCCACTGCACTCACACCATCTTTATCCCGTATCTTATCGCCGATCATAAGGCCAAAACTTTCTTCACCACCGATAATATAATTTTCTTTCCCTTCTTTCTGGCGTATCAGTTCTGCTATCCATTTAAACCCTGTCAGCACCCGGTAACAAGCCACTCCATTTCTTGCAGCAATGGCATCTATCATTGGAGTGGTTACGATCGTTGTTACTACCATGTCATTTGGCTTTGAAATGCCTTTTGTTTTTCTTGCTTCTATCAGGTAGTTAAAGGCCAGCACAGCGGTCTGGTTGCCATTCATCAGCACCCATTTACCATTGGAATCTTTTACGCCGATAGCAATGCGGTCTGCATCCGGATCTGTACCACTGAGAATATCTGCATCCAGTTTTTCAGCCAGTTTTAATCCCAAACTCATTGCCTCACTTTCTTCCGGGTTGGGATAAGCTACTGTTGGAAAGTTTCCGTCCGGCTCACTTTGCTCCTGAACAATATGTACATTATCAAACCCGAATTTTTTCAACACTTGTGGCACCATTGTAATACCTGTACCATGAATAGGTGTGTAAACGATTTTCAGATCCTTATGTTTTTCGATAATCTCAGGATATACACTCAGCCCCTTCACCATCTCCATGTATTTTTCATCCATCTCTTTGCCAATGATCATAATGTTCGCTTCGCCGCCACTCCATTTTACATCATCCACTGATGCTATTTTGTCCACTTCTTTAATCACATTTTTATCATGCGGCGGAACTAATTGTGATCCGTCATTCCAATAGGCTTTATACCCGTTATATTCTTTTGGATTATGTGATGCCGTGCAGACCACACCACCCTGGCATTGCAGCTCACGGATAGCAAATGACAATTCAGGCGTTGGCCGCAATGCCTCAAATAAATAAACTTTTACTCCATTGGCAGCAAATACATTTGCCGTTGTTTCTGCAAAGAAGCGGCTGTTGTTACGGCTGTCATGTGCAATCGCCACACTCACTCCTTCCGGGAAACATTGCTTCAGGTAATTGGCATAGCCCTGCGTGGCCATGCCCACCGTATATTTATTCATACGGTTGGTACCCACACCCATCAGGCCACGCAGACCACCCGTGCCAAACTCAAGGTTTTTGTAAAAAGCATCTGCCAGTTCATTGGCATTAACTTTTTGCAAACGGGTAATCTCATCTTTTGTGTCCTTGTCAAAATTACCGGAAAGCCATATATCAATCTTTGCTTGTATTGCTGCGTCCATAATAATATTTAAAATTTAAGCCTAAGATATTGAATTTCACCTTTTCAATCTGTTTCTGCCGGGGAAACGTAAATTTGTTGTTTATGAGGTCACCGACAGTACTACAATCATCGTCCCTTGTGTCACACTCTTCATCATTCCGTTCACCGCTCGGCATTTTCCTGCTAAGCCATTTTTTTTGCCTATATATCAATGCACAAACTAGTATAGACAGTTTAGGTAAGGTATTACCCGACAGCATTGAAAACATCGATAACATTGAAAATCTGAAAACATACCTGGCAAAAAATCCAACTTCTGACACTAACTATTACTTTTTATCACCGCAAAAAAAGAAAAGGCGCAACTGGATAATAACAGGAGCTAATGTAGCAGGCTATGGCGGAGTAATGACAGCCCTTGCTTCTGCCTGGTATACTGATTATACAAAAACAAAACTCCACTCTTTTGATGATAGCAAAGAATGGCAACAGGTTGATAAATTAGGGCATTTTTACGGCACCTGGATTGAAAGCAGAGCCAATAATGAGTTATGGAAATGGACCGGTATCGAAAGAAAAAAAAGGATCTGGATAAGTGGTTTAACAGCCTTTGCCTTTCAAACAACGATTGAATATCTTGACGGTAAAAGTGCCGAATGGGGATGGAGCTGGGCAGATTTTGGTGCTAACATACTCGGCACTGGTACTTTCATTGCACAAGAGCTTGCCTGGAACGATCAACGCATCAAACTAAAATGGTCTTTTCACAAGAAAAATTACAACGACGTCGCCCTGAACCATCGAAGTGATGAACTATTTGGTAAAAGCTCACCAGAACGGTTTTTAAAAGACTACAATGGACAAACCTATTGGGCAAGTATCAACCTTAAATCTTTTTTACCTAAATCAAAAATTCCAGAGTGGTTATGTGTATCATTTGGCTATGGCGCAGAAGGAATGTTTGGCGGCGAAGAAAACATCGCACGGGATAATAATGGAGTCATCAATTTTGACAGAAGGGATATAAAACGCTATCGGCAGTGGTACTTTGCTCCTGATGTTGACCTGAGCAAAATAAAAACCAAAAGCAAAGCTGTTAATTTTATTCTGACTGTACTGAGTGCCTTTAAATTCCCAACCCCAGCGCTGGAATTATCAAATGGAAAAATGTTAGTGCATTTTTTGTACTTTTAGCTTATTATAAAATCAGGAAATGAAAAATATAATAGCTATTCCTCTTTTTACCTTTCTTATTGTTGCATGCGGGAAAGATGCTGATAATAGTACTCCCCCGGCAAATATTCCCGGAATTATTAATATAACATCCCCTTCTTCATTAGCCATTTACCTAAATGGCACTGTTCTTAAAGTAGAGGGGGATATGACAGATAATAATGGGCTGGCAATTGCAAGAGTAGAAATAAGAAACAAGACGACCAATGCTATTTTGTTCCAGCAATCTTCAAATACAGGTGCTGTTTCTTTTTACCGGTTTCTCTGGAACTGGACTATATCGGGCATAACTACTACCACTGTCGCCACAGTAAAAGTAATTGCAAGGGACAAATATTCGAATGAAGTGACGAAAGAAGTGGATGTCACCCTTGAGAATTAAATACCGGCGTTATCCCAATAATGGATAAACCGTTCGCTTTAAGGCTACAAATCATAAATTGCAGCGTAATTAACTGCTATGCAACTTGCCCAACAAATCCTGTTTATTCTTCTCAGCACTGTCTCAATCTGGTTTTTCACAAAAAAAGTAAAAGAGATAATCCGCAATATCAAACTCGGTAGAAATGAAGACATAAGCGGTAATAAAGCTCAACGCTGGAAAAATTTGCTGCTACTGGCTTTCGGGCAAAAGAAAATGTTCCGTAATCCGCTTGTAGCCGTGATGCACTTTTTTGTGTATGCTGGTTTTATTATTATAAATATAGAAGTGCTGGAGATTGTGCTGGATGGCATCTTTGGCGAACACCGTTTGTTTGCTGCGCCTTTGGGTGGGCTTTACATTTTTCTTATCAATGCTTTTGAAGTGCTGGCCCTGGCGGTATTAGTTGCCTGTCTTATTTTCCTGATCAGGAGAAATATTATCAAACTAAAACGATTTGCCAGCAAGGATCTTAACGGCTGGCCAAGAAGTGATGCTAATTATATTTTGATTACCGAAGTAGTGCTGATGTCACTGTTCCTTTTCCTGAATGCCAGCGACACGTTGTTACAAACAAGAGGCGTTGAACATTACGCTGCACACCCAACCGGTAATTTCATTATCTCACAATACTTACAACCATTGATCAATGGCATCAGCAACAGCGGACTTGAGCTGATAGAAAGAGGTTGCTGGTGGCTGCACATTGCCGGCATTTTTGCTTTCCTCAATTATCTCCCCTACTCCAAGCATCTTCACATAGTACTGGCATTCCCAAATGCCTGGTATGCACGACTGGAACCTATGGGGAAGATGGAGAACATGAAATCAATTCAGAAAGAGGTGTTGTATGCTATGCAGCCGGAATCAATTCCAACCGGAGAACAACCAGCCCCGCAAAAATTTGGCGCAAAAGATATAACTGACCTAAGCTGGAAAAACCTGATGGATGCGTATAGTTGCACGGAATGTGGAAGATGCTCTGCTGCCTGTCCCGCCAATCAAACCGGTAAACTGCTTTCTCCAAGAAAAATAATGATGAATACCCGTGACAGGATTGAGGAAGTGAGTAAGAACATTAACAGGAATGGGGAGTTTAAAAACGATGGTAAAAGTCTGTTGCATGATTATATTTCTGTAGAAGAACTCCGGGCCTGCACCACCTGCAATGCCTGTGTGCAGGAATGTCCTGTAAGTATAAGCCCTTTGGATATTATTCTTGAACTGCGCCGCTACCTGGTTATGGAAGAAAGTAATTCACCGCAGGAATGGGCAGGTATGTTCAGTAATGTGGAGAATAACTTTGCCCCCTGGAAGTTCAGTCCCGATGAAAGAGATAAGTGGGTGGAAGAATTGAAAGCATAACATGGAAGAAAAAGATATTTTCGAAACCCGGGAAAATAAATCACTTCTTTCCGCATTTGCCTGGTGGGAAAAGAAAAGGATCATTTACAATGCTGTCGTGGGTGCAAGCGGTATCTATATACTTTTTTCGGAAGGCCTGGAACTTACCATCATTGATTTTATCGGCATTATTGTTTATGGAACTGTAGCTAATATTTTCTATTGCCTAGGTTTTTTGATAGAAGTTGGTGCAAAGCATTATTTTAAATCTGAAAAAGATTTTAGTAAAAGCAGGAATGCTCTCTTTTGGGCCGGGCTAGTATTTTCTGTCCTGATCACTCTATGGCTGGGCAGTATTTCTTCAATGCCTGTACAACACTAACCGCCATTTTATTAAAACACATTCTTTGTTTTTCAGTTCTTACCATTCTGTTTTACCGTTCTTTAGTGGAATTCAACAATAGAATTGTAAATTTATGGCTCGAATATCCACAGAGATAACCATATCCCCTCATAAATGAGTATCATAAACCGGCGGGCAAAATTTTATTTTCTCTCTTTTCTTAAACATGACTTTAAAGCCAGTATCACTGTTTTCTTTGTTGCCCTTCCGCTTTGCCTTGGCATCTCTTTAGCTTCCGGAACGCCTTTATCTTCTGGTCTTATTTCCGGTATACTTGGTGGTATTGTTGTTGGAGCTATCAGTAAATCGCACATTAGTGTCAGTGGCCCGGCAGCTGGCCTTACTGCCATCTGTGCTGCAGCTATTACAGAACTGGGTGCTATTGATATTTTTTTCTTGTCTGTTGCAGTTGCAGGACTTATTCAAATATTACTCGGGGTTTTCAGACTGGGCGGCTTTACCCATTTTATTCCCTCTACTGTAATTAAAGGAATGTTGGCTGCTATCGGCATTATTCTTATCGCCAAGCAAATACCATTGTTACTTGGATATGATAAAGCTGATTTCTGGACAAAGGAATTGTTCAATGTGATTTCTTTCAACAATACTTTCGAACATGTAAAGAGTATCTATCATCACACATCAAAAGGTGCAATAATAATTGCGTTATCCTCTTTAGGTCTGCTGATTGTCTGGAAAAACACACTGGCAAAAAAAATAACTTTCATTCCCACTTCTTTCATTGTCGTCACTTTCGGAATCGTAATGGCTTTATTATTTAAAGAATTTGTTCCGGCCCTTGCCCTTAAAGAATCACAGTTTGTCAGCATTCCTCATAACCTTTTTGCTGATATAAAATTTCCTGACTATGAGGCATTGTTCAGCAACGCTGCCATCTGGAAAAATGCAGTGATCATCTGCGTTGTGGCTTCTCTTGAAACACTGCTAAGTATAGAAGCAGTTGATAAGCTTGATCCTTATAACCGCATTACACCCCAGAACAGGGAACTCATTGCACAGGGAAGCGGAAATTTCCTTAGCGGACTGCTGGGAGGCTTACCTATCACTGCTGTAATAGTAAGAAGCTCCGCCAATGCCGAAGCTGGGGCCAGAACAAAACTTTCTGGGTTCTTTCATGGCATTTGGCTCTTTGTCTTTGCATTCTTTCTTGCATCTTTACTAAATTATATTCCTTATTGTGTGCTGGCAGTTATTCTTATACGTACAGGCTATAATCTTGCTAAACCCCGCATGATACGTTCAGTGTACAAACTTGGCCGGGAGCAGTTCATGCCTTTTATTGTTACTGTGGTTGCGATACTTTTCACCGACCTCTTAATTGGTGTAGGTATTGGTATCGCCTATGCAGGATATTACATCTTCAAAAACACTTACAAAGCAGGATTCACACTGGATACACATTCTGAGGCCGATATCAAACACTATGACTTCCGCCTTGCGATCAATGTTAGTTTCATCAATAAGAAAAAACTAAAGGATGAACTGGAAAAAATTCCGGACCATTCAGTAGTTAATATTGACGGCGAAGACAGCGTTTACATTGATTATGATGTTATAGAAGCTATTAACGAGTTTAAAGCAAAAGCCCATCACAAACATATCAGGCTGCACTTGTCAGGTATCCCGGATGTGGAAACAATCAGTGCTCATTAACAAAAAAATAAAGATCGTTATGAAGATGCCCTCTTTCCCTTTCCAAACCCTCGACTGGTCAACGGTTCCTAAAGAAGAACATAGTGGTGAAACAGGTATGGCTTACTGGCAGGTGCAAACTGTCAATGATATCCGGGTAAGAATGGTAGAATACTCTCCCGGCTACAAAGCCGACCACTGGTGCAGCAAAGGGCATATTATTCTTTGCCTGGATGGAGAAATGGATTCTGAACTGGATGATGGCCGTGTGATAACACTGACCAAAGGCATGTGCTATTTTGTCGGAGACAATAACGAGGCACACAGGACAACCACTCTTTCCGGTTGTAAATTATTTATTGTTGACTAACCTCTATTCGTATCGCAAAATATAATTACACAGTTTACGTTTACTATTCAATGAACAAGCATTTTATTATTATGCTCATGGCAATATGTGCCGGTTTTAGCAGTCATTCGCAACGTCCGTTCGAACTTGGTGGCGAGTACTTGCGGGCCATAGGCAAAGGATATAACAGTGCCAAAGTAGCCGTAAGAGGTGAGTCATTCAACAACAAAAGCAGTTTTAATTTCGGCATAACCTACCAGCTATCCTCCAAAAAAGCTTATTCTGTTTCCAGTGGTTTTGGATTGTATTTAGGATACCGCTATTCCTTCAGTAATAAACCCAACAGCATTTTTGCGGGAGCAAGGGTGCTATTTTCTTTTGAAAATTTTGAAGGTCAGACGAACCGGAACAGTTTATTTGTTACCCCCTGGGCTGAAGCAGGCTATCATTTCATTTTTTCAAAACATATCTACACAGCTCCGTCAATCGGGTATGGCTATACTTTAAAAATCAGCAAAGACTATAATTCATTAAATGAAGATGACGGAGGCCGGCTTATCCCATCACTGTCTGCCGGGTACCGTTTCTGACCCTGATTTGCTTATCCTGCCACCTTGATTTTTGTTTTAAAGGGGAAAAATTATTTATGGGTAATTTTCTCTATCCCTTCTTCAAACTTTTCGATTTGCTCTTCAATATGATGGGTCACTTCTTCAGGATGTTCCAATTTATGTACAGCGCCTTTGTGCCGCCACATCTTCCATGCCTGAATAATGGCCGTTAAAGCGAAAATTCCACCAATTACCCAATTAAGTATATGCTGATTATTATTGATCTTACTGGCTATTAATAGTCCTCCAAAAATGAAAATACAATTGCCGATGAAGGTTCCAATACCAATACCAAGAATGTAAGAATTGTAATGATCAGGCCTTGGTTTTAAAATTTTTTTACTGAATAAAACAGTACTCCACCCAAACCAAAAAGGTATTTGCACCGGGTTAACTGCACTCATCACCAATCCGAGTATAAACTTTGGAAGAGGGCTATCCAATACAACATTCTTTTGAATCTTAGGATGCAGGGCTGCATAAAAACTTGAAGCCGCCAAAGCAAGCACAATGATCAACGTAACCCACTCTAATGCTTTCAAAATCTTTTCCTGCTTCCTTATCCAGTCCATTGCCACCAGTGAAATACGAACGTAGATAATTTCGACCAGTAACGACCCTGCAGAAAATAACATTGCAGCCGCTATGCCATCTGAAACAGATATTTGCATGGCTGCAATATTCAGCGTACCTAACGGCAAGGAACCAAGGAAACTTACCAGCATACCTGTAAAAAAAATCTTCAGTAGTGGATGCATGAAACGAAAATAAGAAGAATAACTAAGTAACAATCACCAGTTGATGCAAACGTTTAACATCAGGTATAGCGATTTTCTTCCGGGTTATTTTCAACAACCCCTCCTCTTCCAACTGGTTAATTGCTGTTGTTACAGTCTGACGAGCACTACCAATGAGTTTGGCAATATCATCATGTGTCAGGAAATTATTAAACCTGTATGACGGAGAAGTTCCGTCATAACCATCCATCATCATTAAATGATAAAAGAAGGCCAGCAACCGGGAACGAACATCTTTGTTCAGCATATTGACCAACCTGAACTCTGCACGGCGAAGTTTCTCCCCTACCTGTTTGGTGTATTTAATGGCCAGTTCTGGCTTCTTCCTCAGCAGTTTTTCAAAATCTTCGATGGTAAATGCGCAAAGACTTACATTGCCCTTATAAGCCCGGGCAAACTCACCGTTCAGATTTGTTTTTTCCAATGCAAATTGTCCGAATATTTCTCCTTCCTTAATAATCTCTTTGATTATCTCATTTCCTTCTTCATCCACAAATCCTATCTTGATATAGCCATCTTTTACAAAATAGAGTTTATTAAGATGATGTGAGTCAAAATAGATATAGTCCCCTTTTTTCGCTTCTATAAAATGGTGGGCCACATTCAATTCATCATACTCCACATCATCCAGGTGGCACCAGAGATCATAATTACGAAGTAATAGAAATTTTTCATCAGCAGACATACCGGCAGGATTTCAGTTAGTAATAAAGGTAGCGAAGCTTAGTCATACCTTTCCAGCATCTTAAAATGCTTCCTGGCATCGCTTAAATATTTCCAACCACGACGAAAGGACCAGTAAGGAGTTCCATTCTTGTGATTATAGCGGCTGATCTTATATAATACCTTCCAATGATGCAGCAAAATGCCATATGCTTTCCAGATACTCATATTACAATCGTAAATATGATTCGGTTCAGCCCCGCATCCGTTAAACTCAAGAATAAGAAAGTTTTTTCCTTGTTTTAGATCTTCAATTGAAGTTGTTTTTATATCGTACCGGCCATAGTAAAACTTATCGGTGTAACGGCTTAGTTCGTCAAAGACATTATGCAGTGGCTGGTCTATTTCCATATGAAGGTTGGTAAAATGTGCCCCCCGGTTATGGTTTCCGGCATATGATAAATAGAAGGTTTCTCCATCCGGAATAACTCTGCCAAACCGGTGTCCGTGACGATGCCCCATCTCTTCCATTCGGAACTTTGCCCTTGGATGCGCCTGCACCAGTTCTTTTAAAGTAGAAGAGCCATTACCTTTTACCTGTAACAGTTCTTTGTCTATAAAACCACTAACAACACCTTTCTTTTCCCAAGGAAAGCGGTAATAAAAAACACTCACTTCGACGGGCAGTTCTACAAGGTCCTGTACAATATATTCAACAGGTATTCTTTCATGATACTTTTCCAACTGATCTTCATTATCAATTTTACGGAATAAAATTCCTTTCATCCCCACATCAGGTTTTACAATAAATGGGAAAGTAAACCCTGCTTCTGCAATCTTCTTTTTTACTTCCTCAAAAGGCCAGTCATGCATGATATAAATGGTACGAGGCACCAGGTGCGGTGGCAGCTGGTCGTACATTTCTTTTTTTCCTTCACCTTCAAAGCCACCAAAAGTAATAGTGGGGTTGGATGAACTGAAATACCAGAAGGACCAGCTCCGCAAACAATACCATAGCCATACAGGGCCTATCGGGAAGTAAAGAACATAAAAATTCCACAGTTCCCAGTTTGTCAGCTTTTGAAAAAATTTCTTCATGCTTCTTATAGAAACAAAATAAAGCAAAGAAAATCATACCGCCATGAATTGTCTTAACGGTTTATATTTCTGCTGGATAATTTTATGTACGTTTGAAATAAATTTGAATACATGCAGGTTCCTACTGTTGCTGAAAAATTTGCGAATGGGCAAAGTCCCGATGTATTATTCTGGGTGGGCTGTGCAGGCAGTTTTGACCAACGGGCACAAAAAATAACTAAAGCTTTTGTCACAATTCTTGATAAAATCGGTATCAATTATGCCATACTTGGTAAAGAAGAAATGTGTACCGGGGATCCTGTTCGCAGAGCCGGCAATGAATTCATGTTCCAGATGATGGCTTACCAGAATATTCAGCTATTGAATAATTATGGTATTAAAAAAATTGTGACAGCATGCCCGCATTGTTTTAATACCCTGAGAAATGAATATCCGGAGTTGGGTGGCAATTATGAAGTCATCCATCATACAACTTTTTTACAAACCCTGTTTGATGAGGGAAAAATAAAACTGAAAGAAGGCGGCACATTTAAAGGCAAAAAGATTACTTACCACGACAGTTGTTATCTTGGCCGTTCCAACAATATCTATGAAGCCCCGAGAAAAGTACTGGAAGCACTGGATGCAGAATTGGTGGAAATGAAAAGATGTAAAAGCAACGGGCTGTGCTGCGGAGCCGGAGGTGCACAAATGTTCAAAGAAGAGGAAAAAGGTATTACGAGGGTAAATATTGAACGCAGCCATGAGGCAATTGATACAGGAGCTTCCATTATTGCAGCGGCCTGTCCGTTTTGCAATACTATGATGACAGATGGAGTAAAGCTGGCAGAAAAAGAAGACAGTGTCAAGGTATTAGATATTGCTGAACTCATAGCCTCCAATATGGATTAAATTCGCAACATGAGTTTTGAATACAAACATCTTCTCAATAATAATTTCCACCCCGGTTCAAGGGTTTGGGTTTACCAGTGCAGCCGTCTGCTTTCATTGGGTGAGGCATTAGAAGCCGAAGAAATGCTGAAAGAATTTACGATACAGTGGAAAAGTCATGGCACACCGGTAAAAGGCGAAGCCTATCTTTTTTTCGGTCAGTTCATTGTTTTAATGGCTGATGAAACAGCAACTGGTGTCAGTGGATGCAGTACGGATAGTTCTGTACGGCTAATAAAGGATTTTGAACAGCGATTTTCTGTAAATATGTTTGAGCGGACAACACTTTCTTTTGTAGTGAAAGATAAAGTCCAGTTATTGCCTCTCTCCCAATTGCAATATGCAGCCGAAAATGGGTTTATAGATGCCGATACATTGTATTTTAATAACCTGGTACAAACAAAGCAAGAACTGGAAACCAAATGGATAATTCCGGTAAAAAATAGCTGGCTGAACAGCAGAGTTTCATTTACTAAAATAGTTTCGTAAATTAGAAAATGAAAAGCGGAAGTAGCTCACCTGGTAGAGCGGCAGCTTCCCAAGCTGCAGGTAGCGGGTTCGAGTCCCGTCTTCCGCTCTGATTATTTTTTCACAGAAGTTGTCGTTTTCTTCTTTGCTGTCTTCGTAAAATTATATCCCGCACTTAGTCTGAAATTCCTTGTCTGCAGTGTACTGAAATTTTGTAATGTAAAATTGGGGCCGTACGTAAAATTCCTTGTTTCCTGCAGAAATGGGTCAATGATATTAAATGTTACAATTAATTTTTTGTCGAAAAATTTTCTTTGAATACCCATGTTCATACTCCAGTTCCAGCGGGCAAAGCCCTGTGGATTGGCAAAACGACTGAAAGTAAAACTGCCGGTAAAATTCAGCACATCGTTTGGAGTATAGGTTGAATTCATGTTTGAAGTGAATGAGCCGCCATTACGATAACGGTTCACTATTTTATCAAAATCACTGTACACATTATAGGTATAACTGGCACTGAGATTTACTTTCAATTTTTTGTTGATGGTTATTCCGCCCCAGGTGCTTATTTCATATTCTCGTCGGCCACTGATATTCTCCCAGGTAATTTGTGTCTTACCATCTGCCAGTAATGCTCTCACCTGGCTGAAAATATTCTCTACAATGTTGTATCCTAAACCAAGATTTATGTAAGAAAGTTGCTTGGTTCTCCCTAACACGAAATCAAAATTGTGTGCTGTAGAAGCCTCCAGTTTTTCATTCCCGAAACGAACATTATAAGGGTCGCCAAAATCAATCGTTGGATTCAACTCATTGATTCCGGGGCGACGTATGCTGCGGCGATAGGCTATCGTAAGATTAAGTTTATCCTTCCATGTACGGTTGATATTGGCAAAAGGCAACCATGTCCGGTAATCATTTTTTACATCCCTGTTTTCCTTAAATAACTCAAACCAGATTGAAGTCTGCTCAACTGATGAGCCGGCGGTAAGACTGAAATTCTCCTTCAATACTTGTCTTACAGATGCTCTGAAATTGGTAATTGACTGGTGAAATTTAAACTCATTGCTCAACAGTTCTGCTTTTACAAAAGTCATCTCCGGTTTTTTCAGGTAGGCCGCATTTACATCAATATGACTGTTACTTCTATTGTAGAAAGTACCAAAAGAGAAAAAGGTTTTTTTATTGTTCAGCGGCTTGTCGTAATTAATCCTGACATTATGCCCATTACTCATGTTATTTGTCAACTGCTCCTGTGTGGAATCAATACCGTTTGCTGTGTGATCAGGATTAAAAAACTGCTGAAAGAAATCCCGGTCTGATTTATTGATGGAAAGATTGGCGCCGGTAATGATCTTCAAAGACTCACCGGCTATCTTCCCTTTTTTGGTATAGCTAAAATTCATATTGGGGCTGTAATTATCCCCGTTATTTAATATGTTTCTTTCGCTCAATGTGTATATATCCCCGAACCTGTTGATATTGGTATACTCCGTGGTATTATCATTTTTATAATTATTCTGATTGTATTGCAATACAAAATTGACAGACTCGGTTTTGTTCAGATCATAATCAATATTCATCCGGAAGTTTGGCCGCCAGTTCTTATTCAAATAATTATTTTTTGTATTGAAAAAATTAGAGGAGTCTGCATAAATATTATTACGGACGGAGTACCCATCACCCCGCAAACGATTATACCCAATCCCTGCATTTATACTCAGAGACAAGCCCTGTTTACGATAACTGAAGTTACCGCTGGTACTCACTTCCCCCCTTGTACCGGAGGATATGTTCAGCCTTCCACTTCTGCCTACTTTTCCTTTTTTGGTGGTAATATTTATTACTCCCCCCTGTTCATTTGCATATTGTGGCGGCGGGTTGGTCATCACTTCTATTTTTTCAATCGAACTTCCGGGTAATGATTCTAACAGGTCCTGCAACTGCTGAAGATTCAATTCAACCGGTTTATCATCAATCAGAATCTTAGGCTCCTTACCCCGTACTGTAATCTTTCCGTTCGGGTCTTTTGAAACCAATGGGACATTATTCAGCAGATCACTGGCATTACTTCCTGCAGCCAATGCAGATTCCCCGGCATTAAAAGTAATATTACCATCCTTTGATTCAATCAATGGTTTCTCAGCATAAACGATCACTTCTTCCAACTGCTGGTTCGCATTGGGTTTCATTACAACGTCGTTCAAATTAAAGTCAAATCTTCCCTGGCGGATATTGATACTGTCAATCAAAAGATTTTGCATACCAATATTGGAAAAACGAAGGCGATAATAACCAAGGCTTATTTTTTCAAAAAGGAAATTGCCATTCTTATCTGTAAGAGCCGAACGCCGCATAGTAGTATCCTTCAGGGAAATAAGAATAACGGTTACTCCTTCCAGGGCTTTCTTATTTTCATCAAGTACATCACCGGTGATAATACCGGGGTCGTTGCCTTGAGAAAAGGAATGAAAGCCAAAGGCAACCAGGATGATAAAAAGGATTAGTTTTTTCAAGCCAGAATATAAGACGTAAAGATACCCCAACCTTGCTAACAGGTTGACAAAGAACTGGCTGAATGGTTTTTTTGAGGGCTTAGGCTTGGTATGAGTTTGCTGCCATCCTGTCATAAATCCCCTGCTTAGCAGTATATTTGCAGTCCAATTGAACTTTATATGCTTGACTTAGTGACAGATAAGGCACATGATGAAAAACGGCAAGGAGAGGCATTTTCCCCCTTTTCGGTTGACCCGAACCAATACAAAAAAAGGTTCTACATCGAGAGCTATGGCTGTGCTATGAACTTTGCCGACAGTGAAATTGTAGCTTCTATCCTGAATAAAGAAGGTTTTGGCGCTACCCGCAATGTAGAGGAAGCCGACCTCATATTTATAAACACCTGCTCTATCCGGGAAAAAGCAGAATTGACGGTCCGCAAACGGCTTACCGAATTTAAAAAGCTTAAACTAGAAAAAAAGGGGATGTTGGTCGGAGTACTCGGATGTATGGCCGAACGATTGAAGTCAAAATTGCTCGAAGAAGAAAAACTGGTTGATATAGTAGTGGGGCCCGATGCCTATCGTTCATTACCCGCCCTGGTTGATGAAGCCGAAGGGGGGCAAAAAGCTGTGAACGTTTTATTAAGCCGGGATGAAACATATGCTGACATTTCGCCGGTCAGGCTAGATAGTAATGGGGTGAGTGCTTTTGTAAGCATCATGCGGGGTTGTAACAATATGTGTTCTTTCTGTGTGGTTCCTTTTACAAGAGGAAGAGAAAGAAGCCGCAGTGCAGAGAGTATTGTTGCGGAATGCACCGACCTGTTTGAAAAAGGATTCAGGGAAGTGACATTACTTGGTCAGAATGTGGATAGTTATTATTTCCCTGATGAAAAGACTCATGAAACAATAACATTTGCGATGCTGCTGGAAAGAGTGGCATTGATATCACCGCTGCTGCGTGTACGTTTCTCTACTTCACATCCAAAAGATATTACGGATGATGTGCTCCATACAATAGCAAAGTATGAGAATATCTGTAACTACATCCACCTACCGGTGCAGAGTGGTTCTTCAAGAATATTACAACTGATGAACCGCACATACACCCGGGAATGGTATATGGGGAAGGTGGACAGGATAAAAGAAATAATACCCGGTTGTGGGATAAGTGCAGATATTATAACCGGCTTTTGTACCGAAGAAGAAAAAGACCACCAGGATACATTGAGCATTATGGAATATGCAAAGTATGATTACTCCTATATGTTCTTCTATTCTGAAAGGCCCGGAACACTGGCACAGAAAAGATACAAAGATGATGTGCCACTGGATGTAAAGAAAAGAAGGTTACAGGAGGTAGTTAATCTGCAAAACAGACTATCATTAGAAAGTAACCTGAGAGATATAGGTAAAACATTTAAAATACTGATAGAAGGTGATAGTAAGAAAAGTGACAAAGACTGGATGGGAAGAAGTTCTGAAGGAAAAGTATTTGTTTTTCCAAAAGAGAATTACAACTTGAAGAAGGGTAATTATGTAATGGTAAAAGCAAATGAGTGCACACAGGGAACTCTCCTTGGGGAAATTATTGAATAATAAAGAAGTAAAAATGGACATTCAAAATATAAAAAATCGTTTTGGCATCATCGGCAACTCCCCTGCCCTTAACTATGCATTGCAGGTGGCAACTCAGGTGGCCAGTACAGACCTCACTGTTTTAATAAACGGTGAAAGCGGTGTGGGAAAAGAAGTTTTTTCCCAGATCATTCATTCGCTTTCGCCAAGAAAGCATAATCCTTTTATCGCCGTTAACTGCGGCGCTATTCCAGAAGGCACAATTGACTCCGAATTATTCGGGCATGAAAAAGGTTCCTTTACAGGAGCCGCAGATGCAAGGAAAGGGTATTTTGAAACAGTGAATGGCGGAACCATCTTCTTAGATGAAATTGGCGAATTGCCACTTGGCACACAGGCAAGATTACTGAGAGTTTTAGAAACCGGCGAATACATCCGGGTGGGTTCATCCAAAACACAAAAAACAGATGTACGGGTAATTGCCGCTACCAATAAAGATCTGCTGCAACAGGTGCAATCCGGACGGTTCAGAGAAGACTTGTACTATCGTCTCAGCACCGTTCCTATCCGGGTACCTGCTTTGCATGACAGACCTGAAGATATACATCTCTTGTTCAGGAAATTTGCTGCCGATTTTGCCAATAAGTACAAGACTGCACCAGTGCAACTGGATGATGAAGCAAAACAACTGTTAATAAGCTATCCTTGGCCGGGTAATGTGCGGGAATTGAAGAATATTGCAGAACAAATTTCAGTTCTTTCAACCGATAAGAATATTGCCGCAAAAGAACTAGGCAAATTCCTTCAGCCTTATTCCAGTAATAGGTTGCCGGTACTTGCTTCAACCAACGGACACAGCCCGGAATTTGCAAACGAACGGGAAATTCTCTACAAACTTTTCTTCGACATGAAGAAAGATGTAACAGAATTGAAAAGAATGTTCCTGGATGTGTTGCAAAATCCGAACATGGTGGCACAGAATCAGGCTTTCATCAATGAGTTGAAAGAGTTAAAAAGCAATGAAGTGGTGCAGCCAGTACCCATGACTATCGGGATGCAGCCGGCGATTCAAAGTTCACAGCCCGTTATTATGAACAACGATATTCATGACCATGTGGAAGTGGAGGAAAGCCTGAATATCATTGATAAAGAAAAAGAACTCATCATCAAAGCTTTGAAAAAACACAAAAGCAAAAGAAAAGATGCAGCCCTTGATCTTGGTATAAGTGAACGAACTTTGTACAGAAAATTAAAAGAATACGACATCGAAGAATAATGAAAGTAATAAAGAAAATATCTCTTCTGGTTGCGCTATGTATTTTCGTCTTCGCTGCAATGTTCAGCAATACAGGCTGCAATATTTACAAGTTCAATGAAGCAACTATTCCTGACAGTATAAAAACGGTGAAAGTAAATTTCATTGAAAATAAAGCTCAGTACATCAATCCGCAGTTAAGCCCCAGGCTAACCGATAAGATACGGCAAAAGATTGTCGGGCAAACAAGGCTTTCGCAAACAAACAGCGATAATGCCGATTGGGAGATCAGCGGCTATATTTCACAATATTCATTCAGCACATCAGCTATTTCCGGACAGCAGGTGGCCACCAACAGGCTTACTGTTGCTGTTCATATCACTTTAAATAACAGGAAAGCTGATGAAATAAAGGACCATGATGTAAGCCGGAGTTTTGAATTCAAGGGTAGCCAGTCTTTTCAACAAGCCGAAGCCACATTGATTGATGAAATGACCAGAACACTGACTGATGAAATTTTTAATAAGCTATTTTCCAACTGGTAATTCCCCCTTATCTTGTAACGATGAATCTGCAGATCAATCAACTGGTAAAATCACTTTTGGATAAAGACAATCTTGAGCAGTGCAGCCTGCAGGAACTGGAGTCTTTTGCAGACCGTCACCCTTATTTTGGCGCAGCCCAGTTATTACTTACAAAAAAATTACAGGAAGAAAAATCGGACAGGTACAACGAGCAATTACAAAAGACATTTCTCTTTTTTCATAATCCGCTTTGGGTGCAGCATCTGCTGAACGAAACAGGTAACGCTGAGATAATTGCTCCGGAAAAAAAGGAAGAACCGCTGATAATTACAGAAGTGAAACAGGAACCTGCTATTATCGGGCAATCAGAAATTTCAGCACCAGCCCCGGTGGAAATGAAAGAACCAGAAGTAATTCAACCTGACCCAGCGGTTGAAAAAGTAGAAGGGCACATTACAGAAACTATCCTTCCGGCAGAAGAAGAGCAGTCAATAGATATTCCTGCCTTAAAAATTGAAGCGATTGATCCGGCAACAGCAGAATTGACTTTTGAGCCTTTTCACACCGTTGATTATTTCGCCTCCCAGGGCATTAAATTCAAAGAAGAAGAAAAGCCCAAAGACAAATTTGGCCAGCAGTTGAAAAGTTTTACAGACTGGCTGAAGACGATGAAAAGATTACCGGTTTCTGAAATTACCCAAACAGTCGAGGTTAATTCAGAGCAGAAAGTGGAACAATTGGCTGAACATTCCCTCGAAGAACGGGAGGTGGTGACTGAAGCCATGGCTGAAGTGTGGGAAAAGCAGGGAAATACTGCCAAAGCCATTGAGGTTTATAACAAATTAAGTTTGCTTGATCCCTCTAAAAGCCCTTATTTTGCAGCGAAAATTGAAGATTTAAAGAAAATAAACTGACATGACGACCTTATTTATCATATTGATCATTTTAGCCTCTGTGGTGCTTGGTTTCATCGTATTGGTACAGAATCCAAAAGGCGGCGGATTGGCCGGTAATGTGGCTGGTTTCAGCAACCAGTTTATGGGTGTAAAACAAACTACCGATGTACTGGAAAAAGGTACCTGGATCTTTGCCGGGGTCATTGCTGCATTATGCCTGTTTTCTGTGTTTTTTATTCCAAAAACGGCCGCTACCACTTCTTCAGGTGCCAGTGATGCAAAGAACGCAACGCTGCCCTCAACCAACCCAACTACACCGGCTAATACTGTTCCGTTGAATCCAACTCCGGCACAACCAACTCCAGTCAAATAATTCTTTATTATAATACTTTTAACCCCGGCGAAAGCGTCGGGGTTTTTTATTTACTTTAGGCTCTGTATATGAAAAAGAAAATCATCCTTGGAATTCTTGTAGTAATCGCTGCCGCAGCCGGGTTTATCGGGTATAAATTATTCAAACCCGCAGTTCATAACAAACAAGGTACTTATTTCTATATCAGAACCGGGGAAGACCTGGCAACTGTAAAAGAAAACCTCGTTTACCAACAGTATATCGGTGGCAGCAATTTTGACCTTGTTTGTAAATTACTCAGGTTTAAAAAAGCAAAACCCGGAAGGTATAAACTGACCGATGGGATGAGTCTTTATAAACTGGTAAAGATGCTTCGCAGCGGCAACCAAACAGAAGTAAAACTGGTAATTATCAAGGAAAGAACAAAAGAGTTATTCTCCGGAAAGTTTGGGAAAGGCAAAAAATTTGATACTGAATTCGACTCGCTGCAAATGATCAATTTCCTCAATAATAATGACTCGCTTAAAAAATACGGAGTTGACAGCAACACAGCCATGTCGGTAGTGATGCCCTATACTTATAACTCGAAATGGAACACTACTCCTGGTAAAATCTTTCAGCAATTCTACACTGCATACAAGAAATTCTGGAACGATGAACGAAAAATAAAAGCAGACAGCCTTCACCTCACTCCTTTAGAGGTTATTTCTCTTGCTTCAATTGTGGAGGAAGAGACTAATAAGAAAACAGATAAATACAATATCGCAAGTACCTATCTCAACCGTATTCGCATTGGAATGAAGTTGCAGGCGGACCCGACTGTGAAATTTTCGATGAAAGATTTTGCTTTAAAAAGAGTGACTGGCACACACCTTAAAACTGATTCGCCATATAATACATACATGTATGCGGGTATTCCTCCCGGGCCAATATGCACCCCGTCGCCTGAATCAATTGATGCAGTACTTGATGCACCGAAAACTGAATATCTCTATTTTGTAGCCAGCCATAAATTTGACGGTACCAGTGTTTTCACCACTAATCTCCAGGACCATCTTAAGTATGCACGGTTATACCAGCAGGAACTAACCCGCCGGATGGATTCTGCCAGTAAGATCAAAAAGAAATTGATAATGTAATGTCAATCTTCAATAAAATAGGAAACAAGATTGCAGCAACACCACCGGCAAGAATTATCATTGACAAAAGCAAAGAAACTTTACTGCCGGGTTTCAGGGGTATTCCATTGTATGATGTGGTCAAATTCTTTATCGGTCAGGTTAAAACAGTAGGAATGACCGAAAGGGCCTCTTCCATTGCTTTTAATTTTGTAATGGCCATTCCTCCTGCCATCATCTTTTTATTCACTTTAATTCCTTTCCTGCCAATAACTGAAAAATTTCAGGAAGAGATCTTTGGGTTAATCCAGGATGTGATACCGGGTGAAAAAGAAAGCCCGGTGCTTATTAATTTCTTAAAGGACTTCATTAATAATCCCAGGAATGGCTTGCTGTCATTAGGTTTTGTCCTGTCTATGTTTTTCTCCTCCAATGCCATGATGGGTATAATGCGGTCTTTTGATAAAAATTATATCGGTTTTAAAAAAAGAAAGGGATTGCAAAAAAGAGGTGTTGCACTAAAGATCACCATGGTGCTTTTTATCCTGGTTTTTGTTTCCGTTCTTTTGCTGATGGGCCGTGAATCTGTTTTAAAATTTCTGGGCATCGAAAATACTATGGTAAGGAATATTATTACCAATGCCCGTTGGCTGGTTATTATACTTCTGTTCTTTGCCTGCATTTCCTATATCTATCGTCATGCACCCGCTGTCCATAAAAAATGGCGGCTCATCAATCCCGGCTCAATACTTGCCACTGTACTTATGCTGCTAACCACCCTCCTTTTTTCCTGGTGGGTTGGCCGGTTTGGAAATTATAATCAATTGTACGGCTCAATCGGAACGGTTCTGATTTTAATGATACTTATCTTTATCAATTCCCTTGTCTTGTTGATTGGTTTTGAACTGAATGTAAGCATCACCTCACTTAAAAAAATAGCAGACGAACGGAAAGATAACCCCGCAGACGGCGATGAACGGTCAACTTAATTCCCGAAATTTGGTTATTACTTTTAAATCAACAATCATGAAAAAAATATTTTTTGCTGCATTTCCTGTTGCTGCAGCGGCAATGATGGTTATGCAATCAATTGGCGACCCGTTGCCGACTTGGTTCTCCTATCCCCAATCCTGATACAAAAATGACTGATATCTCAGGAACTGAAGTATCATTGAAGGATGCCAAAACAAGTAAAGGCTTGCTGGTGATGTTCAGCTGCAATACCTGTCCCTTATGTTATCAAAAACCAGACCCGGGCACTATGAGGCCTGCAAGTATGCACAGTGGCAATGGCATTGGTGTGGCTATTCTCAACTCCAATGAAGCGAAAAGAGGTGATGATGATTCATTTGACGATATGAAAGCATATGCCAAAGAACAGGGTTACCAATGGTATTACCTGGTTGACAAGAACTCATGTCCTGGCAGATGCTTTTGGTGCCAACCGCACCCCCGAGTGCTTCCTGTTTGACGGCGAAGGAAAACTGGTTTATCACGGAGCTATTGATGATAACCCTTCTGATGCCTCAGCGGTAAGCCGTAAGCACCTGGTTGCTGCAATAGATGAAATAAATGCAGGTAAAGAGGTTTCGGTAAAAGAATCCAGGTCAGTCGGCTGTACTATTAAAAGAATACAATAAAGAGATAAGGTCATTAAGATTCAGGTCCCCGGTTCTTCCGGGGATTTTTTTATAAAAACTTTATGGAATGTATTTGTGGACGCATCTCAGGCAATAAGTAACTTGATTGTTCACCTGTCCTGAAACCCATCGGGACCTAAAAACCGGCTTATGATCTCCAGACCCACACTCAACCGTATTATCATTATTTCGTTCATGATTTTAGTAGGCTTCAGCCTTGCCAAAGCCATTTACCACAAAAGTTTTATGGGAATAACACTGGCCCTGGTTGCTCTCGGCGCAGCTGTTTATTTCCTGTATATATTGGCGAAGGCCAAAGAAGAAATGGAAGCCGAAGAAGCTGCTTAGCGTTATTCAAGTATAGCCATGATTTCTTTTTTCAGCTTCTCATGGGAGATTTGTTCCTCAATAAAATTCCGGTAGCCAGTTTTATTATTGATAAAAAGGGTTGCCGGAATTGCTCCCGACCATTTAGCATCTATTTTGGGGCAGAAATAATCAGCATTTGTTTCATCCAGCCAGGCTACTTCAGCTGTCACATTCCGCTTCTTCATCAAATTTCCTGATCTTTTCCGGGAACGATTCTTTAAAATCAAGGCTGACCAATAGTAGCTGTATGCTATCGCCGGGTCCGGCTGTCGCATTATGCAAGGCAATTTCTTTTTGGAAATAAGGCAACTCCTCCACGCAGGGCACACACCAGGTAGCCCACATGTTAATAATAAGAGGAGTTTTGCTTTCGGCAATCAGTTTTTCAACATCAGTTATTTTCACACTCTTTACTTCCTGTGCAAAAGCAAGGCTTGAAATGAATAAAGTAAATATGACCAGTAAATATCTCCCCATTAAAAAATCTTTATTGAATATTTTCTTCCCTTCCATTGCTTTCCCACAGTTTGAAAAGCTCATTATACCTGACGGTATCCAAACCCGGCTGGTTGTAATGGCCTGCAATACTTTTTTGCCGGTATGCTTCATACAATGTAACAGCACAAGCTACACTGATGTTGAGTGATTGTATGATTCCTACCTGAGGAATAATAAAATTACCATCAGCCAATGCCCTGATCTCATCACTCACCCCGCTGTGTTCGTTGCCGAATACCAAGCGCGATGCGTTTTGTCATGATCAATCTCATGTAAACCTACTAGCATCGCTGCTTGAGATGTGTCGTTAAAATGGTTGAATAGCGGTTTCTCAATGATGAAAAACATTCCTCCGCATTTTCATACTGGTGAACAGTTAGCCATTTGGCAGCACTGGATGAACTTTTCGCTCCCCATTTCTTATGCCTTGGGTATTTTTGTATTTAGAATATAATACTATCCTGGACACCCACCGCATCGGCAGGTCCGCATCACAGCAGAAATATTATGCGGGTCAAAAACATTCTCCAGAACGACAGTGAGGTCAGCCCTGCCGTTTATTTAATACAGATGTTTAGTCGCTTGTCTCGTCTTTCCGGGGTCATTGAAATTGAAGCGCTTTAGCTTGCAAACTTCGTTAAATTAAGTATATTTATAAGTTGGCGAATTTGAAAAACCAAACGCATAAAGAAACCTAAGTCATATGAAGTACTCCCCCGTTCAGAATTATATCAATGGAAAATTTGTTGATACACGTCCTCAGAACGAACATTGCATGTTATCTCCCCGCTTGATGGCAGCACTGCTTATCCACAGTACCCATGTCAACCGCCAAAGACCTGGATGAAGCGGTGAAAGCAGCCAAAGCAGCCTTTCCTGCCTGGAGCAAAACACCCATCAAAGAAAGAGTGCAGGTTTTCTTCCGGTATAAATATTTATTGGAAAAACACCTGAAAGAATTGTCTGAACTGGTGCAGGAGGAAAATGGGAAAACCTACAGCGAAGCAGTGGCCGAAGTAGAAAAGAGTATTGAACTGACAGAGTTTGCCTGCTCGCTTCCGCAATTAGTGACCGGTGAAATACTGGAAGTAAGCAAAGGTGTTGAATGCCGTACAGAACATGTGCCGCTTGGTGTGGTTGCCATCAATCGTTCCATTTAATTTTCCGGCGATGGTCCCCAACTGGACTATCCCCAATGCCATTGCACTGGGAAATTGTATGATCATAAAACCATCTGAGAAAGTACCGTTGAGTACTGCAAGACTGGCCCAATTATTAAAAGAAGCAGGTCTGCCTGATGGTGTGTTGAATATTGTAAATGGTGATAGTGAAATCGTTAACTGCCATCTGCGATCATCCGGGCATTGAAGCAGTTTCATTTGTTGGCTCCACCAAAGTTGCAAAAATTGTTTATCAAAGAGCAACTGCAGAATTATAAAAGAGCATTGGCACTAGGTGGCGCAAAAAATCATTTGATGGTATTGCCTGATGCCATACCGGGATATGACGGCACAGAATGTAGCCGCCAGTATGAGCGGTTGTGCGGGACAACGTTGCATGGCCGCCTCAGCAATGATCGGTGTGGGCAATGTGGATCAGCATCATTGATAAAATTTGTGAAGAAGCCAGAAAGATTATTCCGGGAGAAAATCTCGGCGCTGTGATCAGCAAAGAAAGCAAAGAACGGATTGAAAGCTATATAACCGAAGCAGAAAAACAAGGCGCTAAAATTTTGGTGGATGGCCGCAATGCTAAAGTGAAAGGAAAAGAAAACGGTACTTATGTTGGCCCCACGGTGATTGATTTTGTAACACCCGACGATGAGCTGTGGCAAAAGAAGAGATCTTTGGACCTGTGATTTCTATCATGCGAACAAATACTGTTGATGAAGCATTGGCCATTGAAAACGCCAACCCTTATGGCAATGCTGCATCTGTGTTTACACAAAATGGTGGCATGGCCCGCTACATCATCGACCGTGCCAGCGCCGGAATGATCGGTGTGAATGTAGGTGTGCCTGTTCCAAGAGAGCCTTTCTCCTTTGGCGGATGGAATGAAAGTAAATTTGGTGTAGGTGATATCACCGGCAAAAGTTCCATTGAATTCTGGACTAAAGTTGAAAAAGAGCACAACGAAGTGGAACCCGGAAGCGGGAGTGAATTGGATGAGCTTAATAATTCATGAGTTTAGAATTATGAGTAATGAATATCTTTTAACACTCATACATTCTTACATTCATAACTCATAACTATAAAAGAATGTCACAGACTAAAGCAATCTCCGAAGCACGACGACATCATCCAGGACAACCTGGACTACACCCTCTTCTCCTGGAGCAAACAAAAAGGTATTGCACCAATCGCTGTAAAACATGCGGAAGGAGTTTACCTCTACGACTACGATGGCAAACGCTATATTGATTTTTCATCCGGGTTGATGAATGTGAATATTGGTCATGGCAACCAACGGATAACGGATGCAGTGGTAAAACAAATGCAGGAAGTAGCTTATGTAACACCGAGTTGTGTAACAAAAGTGCGGGGAGAACTGGGAAAGAAGCTGGCAGAAATTTGTCCCGGTGATCTGAACAAAGCCTTCTTTACGTTATGCGGTGCCACATCTATTGAAAACGGAATCAAGCTGGCGAGATTATATACCGGCCGTCATAAAATATTAACCCGGTATCAATCGTATCATGGAGCATCGTACGGGGCAATGTCTGCAAGTGGTGATCCACGTCGTTTACCAATGGATGCACAGCAGTCTCCCAACTTTGTACATTTTGATCTGCCTTATTTATACCGCTGGGAATATGGTGAAGAAAATCTGTTAAAAGAATCAGTGGCTTCATTAGAAAGAGTAATCGCTTATGAAGGCGCCGGCAAATATTGCTGCCATTTTATTAGAAGGCGAATCCGGATCATCTGGTTGTTTAAAATATCCTGTGGGATATTTGAAAGCAGTAAGAGAAATCTGCAATAAGCATGGTATCTTATTAATTGCGGATGAAGTGATGAGTGGTTTTGGCAGAACGGGAAAATGGTTTGGTTTCGAAAATCATGGTATCGTTCCCGATATGATTGCAATGGCAAAAGGACTGACCTGTGGTTATCTTGCCTTTTGGCTGTTTGATGGTGAGCGATAAGATTGCTGCTAAATATGATGATACTGTTCTGTCATTAGGTCTCACCTACTCTGCCCACCCGGTAAGCTGCGCTGCTGCACTGGAAACATTAAAAATTTATGAAGACGAAGGACTGATTGAAAACTGTGCAGCGATGGGCAAGTATGTAAACGAACGAAGTAGAAAAATTAAAACAAAAACATCCGAGCATTGGTGATTTCAGAAATACAGGTTTACTGGGTTGTATTGAACTGGTAAAGAACAGGAACCACCAAAGAACCAATGGCACCTTTCAATGCCAAAGCCAGATGAAATGGCAGTGATGAATAAAGTGGCTGCGAAGATCAAAGAGCTGGGCATGTACACTTTTGTACGTTGGAGTTATATTTTTATTGCGCCACCGCTATGTGTTACGAAAGAACAAATTGATGAAGGGCTTGCGATTATCAGTGAGGCGATAAAGATTGCAGACGAGAACACCCATTGAGAATTTAGAATTTAGAATTATGAGTTGGGTTCTCATTCAACTCTGAATTCTAAATTCTTAACTCTAAACTCTAAGAATGCAAACCTCCCAAATACATGACAGTTCCTTAACAAACGAGGACCTCGCCCCTGTGCCACCAGCCAAGGCGAACATGGGGCACCTGGAACTATGCAGCCTTGTGGATCAGTATGAGCCTTTGCATTCCAACTTATACTGCTGGCCAGTTCCATGATAAATAATGGCATGAGCTGGTGGCAGGCAGTATTGACCATTTTTCTCGGCAACGCGATCGTTCTCGTTCCCATGATATTGAATGGACATGCAGGTGCTAAGTACGGGATACCATTCCCTGTTTTTGCAAGAGCAAGTTTTGGTAACGAAAGGTGCAAACATCCCCGCAATGTTGCGGGCAATCGTTGCCTGTGGCTGGTTTGGTATTCAAACATGGATTGGCGGCGAATGCATTATATCATTTGATTAGAGCCATGGAATCCCTCACTGGCAGAAATAAATACTACTTCACTATTTCCCGCAAGCATGTACCTATGTTATGCTTTGTTGCTATTCTGGCTGCTCAATATGTTCATCGTTTATCAGGGAGTGGAAAGCATCAAGAAAGCTATTAGTATTTAAAGCAATTTTTCTACCCATCGCAGCCATTAGCATTATTCTGCTGGGCAGTTATTGCAGCAAAAGGTCTGGGTCCCATACTAAATGCAACCATCAAAATTCACACGACAATGCTTCCTTCTGGAAATTTTTCTTTCCGGCGTTAACAGCGGTATGGTTGGTTTTTGGGCAACACTCTCTTTAAATATTCCTGACTTTACCCGGTATGTCAAAAAGTCAGAAAGCACAGATTAAAGGACAGGCAATCGGCCTGCCTCCTTCCATGACCTTATTTGCATTTATCGGTGTCGTTGTTACTTCCGCCATCAGCTATTATTTACGGCAGCACCTGATCTGGGATCCGGTAGAACTGGCCAGCAAAATTTGAGCAGTAAGTTGATGGTAACATTTGCCATGCTTGGTGTTGATAATTTCTACATTGGCAACCAATATTGCAGCAAATATTGTAAGCCCTGCGAATGATTTTTCTAACCTTTCTCCGAAGAAAATAAATTTCAAAACCGGTGGTTATATCACCGGTATTATCGGCATATTGATCTTTCCCTGGAAATTAATTGCCGACCCCAGTGGCTATATTTTTACCTGGCTGATTGCCTATTCAAGCTTTGCTGGGTCCGATCGGCGGTATTATGATCGCAGATTATTATTTCATACGTAAAGCAAAGAATTAGCAGTGGATGAATTATACAGTCACAAAGGACGATACAGGTTCAGCAACGGATTTAATATCATTGCAATACATTGCCCTTGTTGCAGGAATACTGCCAAATGTGCCGGGATTTTTAACAACAGCTAAACTATGTACGGTTTCGCAATTACCGCATTGGATACCAGACTGGCTTTACGGCATGTATCATTATGCCTGGTTCGTTGGTTTTTTTGTAAGTGGTTTCGTATATTGGATATTGACGAAAAATAATAACCGCTGAGATGCAGAGGCGCAAAGAATATAAATCTGCGTCTCATCTGCCTCTGCGGTAAAAAATAAAAATATGTCTGTACTAATTAAGAACGGAAGAGTGATTACAGCTACCGATGATTATGTAGCTGATATTTTCATTGAAGGTGAAACCGTAAAAGCTATCGGCAAAAATTTAGGCGGTTAAAGCGGATAAAGAAATTGATGCTGCGGGCAAATTGGTCTTCCCCGGTGGTATAGACCCGCATGTGCATTTGGATATGCCGTTCATGGGCACCTTCTCTAGCTGATAATTATGAAACAGGAACAAGAGCGGCCTTGTTCGGAGGCACCACGATGGTGATTGATTTTATTTTACAAAAACAGGGCAATTCACTTCAGTTCTGCATTGGAAGAATGGAAAGGCAGAAGCGATAACAACTGTGTTGGTGATTACAGTTTCCACATGGCTGTTACAGATTTTAATGACAATACTAAAAAAGAAATTCAGGAGATGATTGAGAAAGAAGGGTATCACTTCTTTCAAAACATTTATGGCTTATAAAGGCGCATTAATGATTGATGACCGGCAAATGGTTGGACTGATGCAAGAAGTGAAGAAACATGGCGGCCTGATCAATGTACATGCTACCAATGGTGATATGATTGATTACCTCATTGCCAAACACCGGGCCGAAGGAAAACTGTCTCCGTTGTATCATTATTTATCACAACCCGAAGTAACCGAAGCAGAAGCCAGCAGAACGGTTTGCAGATATGGCCAACTATACCGGCTGTCCCGGTTATATAGTACATCTTACCTGCGAAGGGGCATTGAATGCCGTTCGCAATGCAACAAGAAGAAACCAGAAAGTATTTGTAGAAACCTGTATTCAGTATTTGATCACTCGATGCAAGTTTATATGAACAGAATTTTGAAGGCGCTAAATGGGTGATGAGTCCACCACTGCGAGAAAAGAAAGACCAGGAAACTTTATGGGCTGGAATTAATCAAGGATTGGTACAAGTGGTTGCCACCGATCATTGCCCTTTCAAATGGGAACAGAAATTGATGGGCAAAGATGATTTCTCAAAAATCCCCAATGGACATCCGGCTATTGAAAACAGGATGGAATTATTATACAGCGAAGGAGTAAACAAAGGAAAGATAACGTTGAATAAATATGTGGAAGTGGCTTGTACCAATCCTGCAAAAATATTTGGCATGTTCCCCCGCAAAGGAACAATTGCCGTTGGCAGCGATGCCGACATTGTGATCTTTGATCCGAATGAAAAGCATACGCTATCTGCTAAAACACATCACATGAATGTGGATTACAGCGGTTATGAAGGCTGGGAAGTAACAGGAAAAGTGAAAACCGTTTTATTGAGAGGTAAAGTAGTGATTGAAAACAATCAGTGCAAGATTGACTAAAGGCTACGGTAAGTTTATTAAAAGAAATAAAGTGGATGGCAAATAATATAAATTATGTTTAAATTAATGTGAATTATAAATGTTAAATAGCTTTGCCCATCATTTAAAATTCAAAACTCTTAACTCATAATTCTAAACTCTTAACTATATGGCAAGAATGATTAAATCCGGGCTGATTCAACTCAGTCTACCCAAAGACCGAAGGCGAAGGAACCATTGCAGAAATTAAAGAAGCGATGGTGCAAAAGCACATCCCCTATATTGAAGAAGCGGGAAAGAAAGGGGTGCAGATTCTTTGCTTCCAGGAAATATTCAATACACCGTATTTCTGTCCCGGTCAGGATAAAGCCTGGTATGAAAGTGCAGAAACCGTTCCCGGTCCTACTATTGAAAGGATGCAGGAGTATGCAAAGAAGTATAACATGGTCATCATCGTTCCGGTGTATGAAAAAGAACAGGCCGGTGTGTTATACAATACGGCAGCCGTAATTGATGCTGATGGAACATATTTAGGTAAGTATCGAAAAAATCATATTCCGCATACAAGCGGTTTCTGGGAAAAATTTTTCTTTAAGCCCGGTAATCTCGGTTATCCTGTTTTTCAAACGAAGTATGCAAAGGTTGGGGTGTATATCTGTTATGATCGTCACTTCCCCGATGGTGCAAGATGTTTGGGATTGAATGGCGCAGAGATTGTTTACAATCCTTCTGCAACAGTTGCTGGTCTATCGCAATACTTATGGAAACTGGAGCAACCTGCTCATGCTGCAGCCAATGGTTATTTTATGGGTTGCATCAATCGGGTGGGTAACGAAAAACCCTGGAACCTCGGTAAGTTTTATGGCAGCATCTTATTTCGTTGATCCACGAGGACAAATCTTTGCACAGGCATCAGAAGACAATGATGAATTACTGGTTGCCGATTTTGACCTCGATATGATCGAAGAAGTAAGAGCCACCTGGCAATTCTTCCGGGACAGAAGACCGGAAACTTATGGAAAATTGACCGAACTATAATCATGCGAATTGAACTTTCAAAAGATAATGTAGCAGATACTTTTAAACAGAAAGTAATTGGGTCGGCAACAGTAAATAATGCACTTGAAATTGTTATCGATTTTTACGTTAATTATGAAATCAAAAATGTAGACAGTAGCATCCCGGATAATGAACATGTTATTGTTTGAATATGGAATATATGATTGGCAAGATGGAAAAAAGGAGAAAATTTTACAATTGATATTACAAGACAATTCTGATGTCGAAAGTAAAGAGAGTGATGGTTTTTCCCAGCTTCATTTAATATTATATTTCGACAGAGCAGAATTTGATAGTATAGAGGCAGCAAACAAATGGTCAATTGATTTTGACAGCATTGATGAATGGAAAAACTATGTAACTAATACTGAGGGATTCAAGTTAGCTGATGGAATATCTTCTAAAGCTTTTGATGTTTTTTTAACTGAGACTGATTAATAACTATATATGCCGATAATCAATAACAGGCTTTCTTCCAAACAATACGACGAAAACTTCGCCGACATTCACCCGCCGTATGAAAATATAACAGCGGCCAAAGTGGATGCCAACCGTTGTTTGTTTTGCTATGATGCGCCCTGCATGAAAAGCTGCCCCACCAGTATTGATGTGCCAAAATTCATTAAGCAGATAGCAACAGAAAATATTAAAGGTTCGGCCAAAACCATCTTCTCATCTAATATCATGGGGGCTGGTTGCAGTAAAGTTTGCCCGGTAGAAAAACTTATGCGAAGGCGCTTGTGTATATAATCTATTGGAAGAAGAACCAATACCCATTGCCCGCCTGCAGCGTTACAGCACAGAAATGGCGATGAAAGAAAACTGGCAATTGTTTGAACGTAAAACTTCAACGGGCAAAAAGGTGGCTATCGTTGGCGCCGGCCCTGCAGGATTAAGTTGCGCCCATTCATTATCAAGAGAAGGTATTGATGTAACCATCTACGAAAAAGAAAGCAAAGGCGGTGGCCTGATGACTTATGGCATTGCAGCATACAAAGTCACTCCGCAGTTTTGTGAAGATGAGGTAAACTATATTACTTCTATCGGTGGTATTGAAATGAAATACAACCAGGAACTGGGGAAGGACATTACCTTATCCCAATTAAAAAAAGAATTACGATGCCGTTTATCTCGGCATTGGTGTGGGTGTGGCAAGGCAATTGGATATTCCGGGTGAGAAATTAGAAGGTGTGGTGGATGCAATTTCTTTTATTTATGATATACGTAGCAAAGGTTATTCTTCCGTGCCGGTTGGTGATAAAGTGGCCGTGATCGGAATGGGCATGACGGCCATTGATGCCGCCACACAGGCAAAACGCCTCGGAGCAAAAGAAGTAACGATGGTGTACCGCAGAACCGAAGCAGAAAAACCCTGCACACAGCATGAACTGGATATTGCCAGGCTGGATGGCTGCGAAGTGATCTGGCTGGCTGCTCCCCAAAAAATTAAAGGCACACAGGGAAAAGTGAAACAGCTTGTTTGCAGTAAAATGAAACTCGGCGAACCTGATGCCAGCGGCAGAAGAAGCCCGGTTGATACTGGCGAAACCTTCACCCTCGAAGTGGACATGGTCATCAAAGCAGCAGGACAAGTGCCTTTTGAAAAATTAGTGAAAGAAATCAAGACTGGATAACAAGAATGGAAAGATTGTTATCAATGAAAACTGCGCCACCAATATCAAAGGCGTTTTCGCCGGTGGTGATGCAGTGAATGGTGGTAAAGAAGTAGTGGATGCAGTGCAGGCTGGGAAAGATGGAGCAGCAGCTATTTTGAATTTATCTGAATATTTCACGCAAAGACGCAAAGTAAATAAGGCGCAAAGAATGATTTCCGAAAATGATATATCAAAATTGGTTGTTGACCTTTGTTTTAAAGTTCATACCCAATATGGTCCGGGATTATTTGAATCAGTTTATGAAGAGATATTTTGTTACGAGTGGGAGAAAACAGGAATCCCTTTTTTAAGACAACATCCTGTCCCATTAATACATGAAGCTGTGAAAATGGATATTGGATTTCAGAGCAGATGTAATTATCGATAACAAAGTAGTGGTAGAATTAAAATCTATTGAGGCATTAGCACCTGTTCATTACAAACAAGTGCTGACTTATCTAAAGCTGACAAATTGTAAACTTGGTTTATTAATAAATTTCAATGTAGCGTTAATAAAAGATGGAATCCACCGTATAGCTAATAAATTATGAAACTCTGCAGATCTTTGCCCCTTTAGACGCCTTTGCGTGAAATTCGGCTTTGCGTGAAAACAAACATTATGGCAGACATATCTTCAACCTTCCTCGGCATCAAATCCCCCAACCCCTTCTGGTTGGCCAGTGCCCCGCCTACCGATAAAAAATACAATGTACTCCGTGCCTTCGAAGCCGGCTGGGGCGGTGTGGTCTGGAAAACATTGGGCAGCCAGGTAAAAAATGTTTCGTCAAGATATTCAGCCGTTGATTTTGGCGGGCAACGGGTGATGGGCTTTAATAATATTGAACTCATCAGCGATCGTCCGCTTGATATAAATCTCAAAGAGATCGCCGAATGTGTCCGCTTATTCCCCGACCGGGCCATGATCGTTTCCCTGATGGCGGACAACGATAAAAAAAGCTGGCATGAACTCATCAAAAAAGTGGAAGACACCGGTGCCCATGGACTGGAGCTCAACTTCGGTTGCCCCCATGGCATGACGGAAAGAGGCATGGGTGCTGCCGTGGGACAAGACCCCGAGATTGCCTGCATGGTGGTGGAATGGGTAATGGAAGCCGCCACCCTGCCCGTTATCACCAAGCTTACGCCTAATGTACACTCCGTAGTGCCCACCGGCCGTTCCGTGGTAAAAGCAGGAACCAATGGCATTATCATTGATCAACACCATACAATCGGTTACCGGTATCGACCTGGATACCCTCGTTCCCAATCCTTATGTGGCGGGCAAATCTGTGTTTGGTGGTTATTGCGGCCCGGCCGTAAAACCCATTGCCTTAAAAATGCTCACCACCATTGCACAGGATGAGCTCACCAAAAAAGTACCCATCTCCGGCATTGGTGGCATCAGCACCTGGAAAGATGCGGTCGAGTTTATGCTGCTCGGTGCAAGCAATGTGCAGGTATGCACAGCGGCCATGAAACATGGTTTCCGCATTATTGATGACCTCTGCGAAGGGCTTAACAACTGGATGGATGAAAAAGGATTTAAAACACTGGATGATTTTATCGGCAAATCGGTGCCCACCATTACACATTGGGAAGACCTTGATATCAACTATCATCATATTGCCAAAATAAACCAGGACAAGTGCATCCATTGCGGCCTCTGCTATATTGCCTGCGAGGATACTTCGCACCAGTCCATCAATCTTACTTACGGCAAACCTTACAATACCTACACCATTAAAGAAGAAGAATGTGTGGGCTGCAATCTCTGCCAGCTGGTTTGCCCGGTGGATGATTGCATTACCATGGAAGAACACCGGGTGGCTCCTGAATATATTAACTGGATTGAATGGCAGAAAAGAGGTTTGCCGTTGAATGATCATTGAGAGTTATGTTGAATTTTGAATGTTGTATGATAAATGGCTGTTTTCATTCAATATTCATCATTTAACATTCAACATAATTTTTGGCCAAGCTGCAGTGCTACTATCATCGTCTCTTGCGTCGCACTCTTGTACGTTCGGTAATTCTGCTGAGCAATTTGAGAGCTTACTTTATCATTTAGAAGTATCATTAATTCATGCTGTTGGTGAGAAGAAAACACCAAAGCAGCGTAAGTAATGAGATTACATAAATGGCAACCAATACAAGCAGTTATAATTTTGGAGATGATGCCGTAAAAGTTTAAGTTAGTAGCCCATATATTAAGCCTAGGTTTTATGAAGACATTATTTCTTTTCGCTGGTTTATTTCTCCTAGGAATATCAGCCTGGGCTCAACCCACTTTTAATGAACTGCAAGCAATAAGTAACGGTTGCGGGGATCTAAATTGCTTCTCCAAATTTGCCGGCGAGAAAAAATTTTTGTTTGAAAAACAGGCTTTTGCCAAAGGCATATCCATTCCTTCATACATATACAAAGGCGCCGATGCTGTTAATATTGGCAATACACAAGTCTATAGCTATCTTGTTTACTCAAGTGTAAAAAATCCTGGCTTACTATCCATCTCATTAGGCTATAGAACTCCCGACCTAAAGGTGATAAGTCGTATTCTGGATAATATGAAAGCTGATGGATTTACCACTGCTTCCACTGCCATACCCCTTATTTACACTAAAAATGATTATAAAGAAAAGATTCATTTTTTTTCTGAAACAAGGTCAATTGACGGAACTACCTACCAAGATTACAACATTCTTTTTATAGTGACCCTTGAACTCCGTGATGAAAGTACTCAATTCTATGGCGATATTTATGTTGGTGAAAATTTGTTTACCGGTTTTTGTAACAAAGACGACAGAACATTAGGGATACTAAAATATAAGAACGGAAATGTATTTAAGGGGGGTGGTGGTTATGGCGTAATGGAGTATACTGATAATAAAAGATTTTACGGAAAGCTTGGCGACGCTTCGCCAAAAGAAGCGTATCATAAAAAAACAGAATGGCGATATGTACTACTTCAACATTCAGTCACCGGGGGGTACAGCATCACAGGGTACTTACTGGGGCAGGTCGGGTGACCTTTTTTACGGTTTAATCACCTTTGACGGGCAAAAAGTTTCAGGAATGCAACAAAAGGCAAATGGAGAAATGTACAATGGACAATTTAAAGATTCACTTTATGATGGAACCGGTACCCGCTATTACCCGGATGGTAAAATGGTACTGGCCGTTTTTAGAAAAGGAACCCCGGTGGGCAAAGGGGTCATTTATTATCCTGATGGGAATTCGGAAATAAAACAATTTACTCCTGCACCCGAAGCCATTAGTGCTTCCGATACCTTCAATGTTAAGTACCGCTATTTTAAAAATTCTAAAGGACAGTGTTTCTGGGGGCAGGCAGGTTACAATTACAGTTTAAATGCCTGGGTGCCGAATGGATGTGGAGTTTTTAAAGGATACGATAACTGGGATGCGGTATTTACCACATGCTACATAGACAACAACAATCCTGATTATTATAAAATCGGTGGCACTATTTCTAAAGATGCCGAAGGCAACATTGGCTTTTCTCCAAACCTTTGTAGTGTTCATTTATAATAGCCTCCGTTTAGATATCAATGTAAGGGATGCTTTATTTTTAAAAAGCTAAAGTCAGGTGATATTTATTTTAACCATGGGAGTATCAGGCTATATAACAATGGAAACATATTTGTTGGTTGGAGTAGTGGTCTTTATGACAACTCCCCGCCTTTCGGAACATTAATCCTTAAAAACGGAAGAATGTATTATGGACGTTTTTTGGATGCACAACAGGCAAAAGCGATTGATATTGATCTTACAAAAAAAGAAGCATATGAAGGGGGATTTAAAGGAACCCGTCGTGATGGAGATGGATTTTTATACAAACCCGGCCTTCCACCAAAAGCGGTAAAATACAAGTTGGGTGTACTGGTAAAATGATCCGATGTCTGGCATTCTATCCTCGTTGTCCTTAGTGTTCTAAAAAATAAAAAATGATCAATCGTTATCCGGAGATTGTATCTCCGGATCATCTTTGCAAAAGCTTTCAGCATCTCAGCCTTGCTTCGTGTCCGTAAAAAGCGCCCCGATGCGTGTCACCACGCATCGGGGCGTTGGGTTTTCTTTTCAGTCCGGTACTCCGTTAAGCTTTGCAAACGCAGCCCGGTCTCCGGTTAAATAATTTCTTCAGCCATTCATTACATTTGAAAAAGGCATATACGTTTAAGAAACCACCACATCACTATATGTTTAAACAATTCTCCAACGAAGCCGAAAAGAACCGCTTTGAGACCTTTGTGGATGCCATCCTCGCCATTATCATGACCATCCTGGTACTGGAATTCAAAGTACCTGAAGAAGCTTTTCATTCAGATGGAAGTATCAGATCATTCCTGCACCACCTGCTGCCATCAATTTTCAGCTACTTCATTTCATTCTCCACCATTGTGATATTATGGATGGATCATCATAACCTGTTCCGGGTGCTGAAAAGAGCAGACCCGCCATTAGTGTTCCTTAATTTTTTATTTATACTTTTTCTGTCGGCCACACCCTTTACTACCTCACTGGCCGGAAGAAATTTTGAAAGCCCCTTTGCCGTCTCCCTTGTCGGTATCAACTATTTGCTGATGAACATAGCCTTCTCCTCCATCTGGGTATATGCATTAAAGAAGAAAATGATTGACGAATCTGCACAACAGCAGCTTTCAACAAAAAGGGAAAACATGGCCATTATTGCCGGCATTCTGCTCAGCCTGGCAGGCATACCGCTTGCTTATGTCAGCACTTATATTACGTTTAGCCTGTTCTTTATTATTCTTATAATTCATGTAATAAGATTATGGCGGCATTAGTTGATGCGGCAGTTTTTGTTTTACTACAGCCTTTCCCAGACGGGTCTCCGGAAAGTCACCAACCTGATTCTTTTGTTAGCTTCCGGTTTAAACACTTCCCACCCAAAAAATTATCTTTGTCAAACAACAACTACCAATATGAAAGTTGAAAGAGCATATAAACTGGTATTCGCCGGTGTCTATCCGCATTATCTTAAAAAAACAGAGACCAAGGGTCGCACCAAAGAAGAACTGGATACCATCATTTGCTGGCTCACCGGCTATACACAAAAACAATTGCAGCAACAGATAGACAAAAAGGTGGACCTGGAAACTTTTTTCGCTGAAGCAAAGCTGCACCCCAATGCTTCAAAGATCACCGGCGTTATTTGTGGCTACCGGGTTGAAGACATCGAAGACCCGCTGATGCAAAAGATCCGTTATATGGATAAGCTGATCGATGAACTGGCCAAAGGAAAAGCCATGGAAAAGATATTACGAAAGTAAGGAGCAGCAGAACAAGAACTGCTATTGAATGATCATTAAATAACGATCAGATGAATAAAGAAACCCGCAGCTACAACAACTCCCAGTCCACCGGCGACAAAAATATCTGCAACCTGCTTGCCGCGGAGATCAGCGCCAATCTGCCCGAAGCAGAGAACAAGATATGGCATGCACATCCTGTCTGGTTTTTGGATGGCAATCCTGTGGTGGGTTACAGCAAACAAAAAGACTGTATCCGGCTGATGTTTTGGAGCGGTGCAGATTTTGAAGAAGAAGAACTTAAGCCCGGAACAGGAAAGTTTAAAGATGCATCAATACGGTATACTTCGGCAGGCCAGGTTAACATAACCGCTTTAAAACGCTGGTGTAAAAAAGCCCGGAACATCCAATGGGATTATAAGAATATCGTAAAGCGGAAAGGGAAGCTGGTAAAATTAAATTGAAATAAAAAGCCCTGAAAACTCAGAGCTTAAAGTCGGGATGACTGGATTCGAACCAGCGACCTCTTCGTCCCGAACGAAGCGCGCTACCGGGCTGCGCTACATCCCGAAATAACCAGACTTTCAAACAAAATTAAAAAAGACCCTTGAAAATTCAAGAGTCTTTTAAATCAGTCGGGACGACTAGATTCGAACTAGCGACCCCTTGCACCCCATGCAAGTGCGCTACCGGGCTGCGCTACGTCCCGAACATTTGTACTTGACATAGTACTTATTGGGGGAGTAAAAGTAAGGCATTTTGCCATTTTTCAGTACCGAAAACAACCTTTATCTTCGCCCCTTAATGAAAATACTCATTAAGCAAGCCACAATAGTTGACCCCTCCTCTCCTTTCAACGGACAATCAGCAGATATTTTTATTGAGAACGGAATGATTGTCAAAATCAGCAATTCAATTTCTGAAAAAGCAGACAAAGAAATCAGTATCCCGGGCCTCCATGTATCACCCGGATGGGTGGATGTATTCGCCAACTTTGCCGACCCCGGTTACGAATTCAAAGAAACATTAGAAACTGGAGCAGCAGCGGCAGCAGCAGGTGGTTATACAGATGTGATGCTGATTCCAAATACCAATCCTGTTATTCATAATAAAGCAGGTGTAGAATACATAACACAAAAAAGCAGATCATTGCCGGTCAATGTTCATCCCATTGGTGCCATTACAAAAAACACTGAGGGTAAAGAACTGGCTGAAATGTATGATATGAAAGCCAGCGGCGCTGTTGCTTTTGGTGATGGCATAAACTGTGTTCAATCTGCAGGATTATTGGTAAAAGCTTTGCAATATGTAAAAGCATTTGATGGCATTTTGATACAAATGCCGGACGATAAAAGCATCAACCCGCATGGGCTGATGAACGAAGGAATTATTTCAACCCAATTAGGCCTGCCGGGAAAACCAGCGATGGCGGAGGAACTGATTGTAGCAAGAGACATCAAACTGGCCCGGTATGCAGGATCAAAATTGCATTTCACCGGGGTAAGCACTAAAAAGTCGCTGGAGTATATTAAAAGAGGAAAAGAAAGCGGCGCCGCAGTTAGTTGTTCTATCACACCGTATCATCTTTTCTTTTGTGATGAGGATCTGCAGGCATATGATACCAACCTGAAAGTAAATCCGCCGCTGCGAAGCAAAGAAGAAAGAGATGTTTTAAGAAAAGCAGTAGCTGATGGCACTGTTGATTGTATTGCTTCGCATCATTTACCGCATGAGTATGACAGCAAAGTGCTGGAGTTCGAATATGCAAAATTCGGTATGATCGGTCTGGAAACAGCTTATGCTGTTCTCAATACTTCGGTACCATCATTACCGGCAGAAAAATGGGTGGAGCTTTTGTCTGTTAATCCCCGTAAACTTTTTGGATTAGAGCAGGCAACTATAAAAGAAGGAAACAACGCTTCGCTTACTTTATTTGAACCGGGCAGAAAGTGGACCGTCACTGAAAAAGATATTCATTCAAAGTCGAAGAACTCACCATTTATTAATAAAGAACTGACCGGCAAAGTAGTCGGCATTATAAACGGAGATAAAATTATTCTCTCCTGATCAGTACAATGAAACTATCTCCATTACTTAAAGGGGTTATTACAGCCATTATAATGATTGGCATTTCTGTTGCGGCTTATTATGGCCTGCCGGCTAATTCACCCTTACATTATCTTGTATTTGCAGCATACGCCGCAGGTATTATCTGGACATTGACCGCATACAGGAATTCGCCTGCATACTCAGGAAAATTCGGCGACAGTTTTAATGCAGGTTTCAGGTGTTTTATTATTGCCACATTGCTGATGGTGGCTTATACTTTTACTTTCAATAAACTGCACCCGGAATTTGCTGAAGAATCTGCCAGGCTATACAAAGAACAACAATTAAGCAGTAAGAACAATTCCAAAACGCCGGCCGAAATTGATGAAGATGTGAGCCGTTACAAAAATGGCTATACAATGGCAGTAGTTTATGGTTCTATTTTCGGATATTTGTTAATAGGCGCTGCTGTTACTGCAGTTGCCTCACTAATTATAACCAGGAGAAGATAAAATGGATCTGTCCATCGTCATACCACTTATTGATGAAGAAGAATCGCTGCCCGAATTAACGGCGTGGATTGAAAAGGTAATGGATGAGAACCATTACACCTACGAGGTCATTTTTGTAGATGATGGCAGCAGCGATAATTCATGGCAGGTAATTGAACAATTACGGTCGAAGAATCCAAATATCAAAGGCATCAAGTTTCAACGTAACTATGGCAAATCTGCCGGGTTGAATGAAGCTTTCCGGGCTACTTCAGGTGATGTGGTGATAACCATGGATGCAGACCTGCAAGACAGTCCCGACGAGATACCTGAACTGAGAAGAATGATCATTGAAGATGGGTATGATATGGTAAGCGGATGGAAAAAGAAACGTTACGATAATACACTGACAAAAAATATCCCTTCGAAATTCTTTAACGCTGTTACAAGAAAAGTATCTGGTATCAAACTGCATGATTTTAACTGTGGTTTAAAAGCATATAGCCACCGGGTGGTAAAGGGTGTGGAAGTATATGGCGAAATGCACCGTTATATTCCTGTGTTGGCCAAATGGTCTGGCTTTAAAAAGATTGGTGAGAAGGTGGTAGAGCACAGGGCCCGGAAATACGGTGTTTCGAAATTTGGCTGGAGAAGATTTGTGAATGGTTTCCTTGACCTGTTATCCATCACTTTTGTAGGTAAATTCTCAAAAAGGCCCATGCACTTTTTTGGTTTATGGGGAACATTATTCTTCATGCTGGGTCTCGGTATTGCCATTTACCTGATCGTCTCCAAATTCATAGACAACAGTTTTGCACTGACCAACCGTCCCGGGTTTTACCTGGCATTAACTTCCCTTATACTAGGTATGCAGTTATTTCTTGCGGGGTTTATCGGCGAACTCATCTCCCGCAACTCTCCTAATCGCAACGCTTACCTGGTTGAAAAGAAAACCGGGCTTTAATGAGAATGAGATGGCTCATATTACCGGGGATTTTCTTCTCTGCACCCGCCTTTTTGTTTGCTCAGGCTATTACAGGTGAATGGTATGGACCGGGTATATATTCCGGCGACAGTTCTAAACTGCTGGTAACAAAAGATTCACTCATTTATTCATCACTTGATAAAGCATATCCCCTTACTAATCCTTATGCTTACCGGGTCGTCGATATCAAAAAAAAACAGGGCCGTTCCTATTTCTTGCTGACACTTATGAATGCCCCAAGGATCCATATAATAGAAAAGATATATCCTGATTCCTGTATTAAGATCTACCCGGATGACATAGCGAACTTTGATGACTTGCTCCTGCCTTTGTCATCCCGGAAAGAATTTAAAAAAAAAATAACCCATGCCAGGGAAAGAAAGCTGAGTGGGTTAACGATCAGTTTTTATAAGAAAGAGGTGTTTGAAAGTTTTCATTTCTTGCCTCGCTTCTCATCAATTACAGATAGTGTAACAAAAGAGGCAATAGTGAACAGTTTTATCGCATTTCGGGAAAGGGTGCTGGAAAGATACGGCTACAGGCCGTTTGAAGATTATCATTTAGCCCAATGGATTTATTTCGATTTCTTTGTGGCCAATAAGCTATATCCTTTCAGTTGGTTCGAAGAATCAATGAATATCAGAAAACAAAGAAGTTGGCTGCAATAACTATCATAGGGCCTGCACACCCGTTACGGGGCGGTGGTTTAACTACATTTAATCATCGTCTGTCCAGGGAATTTACAGCAGAGGGGCATGACTGCCAGATATATTCTTTTTCACTTCAATACCCGTCGTTTCTCTTTCCCGGCAAAACACAATACAGCGATGAACCTGCACCTGAAGGGATTGTTATTAAACCGGTGATCAACTCAATAAACCCGTTTAACTGGATAAAAATTGGCAACCGTTTAAAAAAGGAAAAAGCTGATATCATTATTGTCCGTTTCTGGTTGCCATTAATGGGTCCTTCACTTGGAACTATATTAAGAAGGGTAAAAAAGAACAGGCACACAAAGATCATTTGCCTTGCCGATAATGTAATACCACATGAGAAGAGATTTGGCGACAAACCTTTTACCCGGTATTTTCTGAAAAGTTGTGACGCATTCATTACTATGAGTGAGAAAGTACTGGCAGATCTCCGCTCATTTCAAAAAATAAAGCCGGCAAAACTGGTACCCCATCCCCTTTACGATAATTTTGGTTCCATTATATCCAGGCAAGAAGCAAGAAAAAAACTTGGAATAGAGAACAATGAACCGGTCCTTCTTTTCTTTGGTTTTATCAGAAAGTATAAAGGGCTTGATATACTGCTGGAAGCAATGGCCGATGAACGGGTGAAAAAATCTGGTATAAAACTTTTAATAGCCGGGGAATTCTATGATGATGAAAAAAAATACCAGGAACAAATTGACAAACTTGGGATCAGGGAGCAATTGATATTGAAAACAGATTTTATACCTGACAGCGAAGTGAAAAACTATCTCTGTGCTGCTGATGCAGTAGTACAACCTTACCGCAGTGCCACACAAAGTGGTGTAAGCCCCCTCGCCTACCATTTTGAAAAACCAATGATCGTCACTAATGTTGGCGGACTGCCTGCCCTGGTTCCCCATGAAAAAGCCGGGTTGGTTACAGAACCAAATCCTGCTGCTATCGCCGATGCTATTTTGAAGTATTATCAATTAGGAGAAGAATATTTTATTCCTCACCTTCGTACAGAAAAGGAAAAATATAGCTGGACAAACATGGTCAACAGTATATTTCAACTTGCAAACGAGATACAGCACTAATGAATAAGCAAATTCAGGACATTATCCGGGCATCGGTTGATACCAAGCAGCAAATGCTAAAGGATGAGGCTTTATTAACAGTTATTGGCCAGGTGGCGGAGGTTATCACCCTGGCATTTAAAAACGGTAAAAAGGTTTATTTATGTGGTAATGGAGGAAGTGCTGCAGATGCACAACACCTCGCCGCAGAATTCTCCGGCCGGTTTTATAAAGACAGGATAGCTCTGCCTGCCGAGGCCCTGCATTGCAACACATCTTACCTGACCTCTGTTGCAAATGATTACGGGTTTGATATTGTTTATTCCAGAATGATTGAAGGTATTGGACAAAATGGCGATGTACTTATCGGGCTTTCAACTTCAGGCAACTCAACCAACATCATTAACGCATTTAAAGCGGCAAAAGAAAACGGTCTTGTTTCAGTGGCATTAACGGGGGTCACAGGCGGGCAAATAAAGACCATCAGCGATTATCTTATCAACATTCCATCGTCCGACACACCAAGGATACAGGAGAGCCATATTATGGTTGGTCATATCATCTGCCAGTTAGTCGAAGAAAACTATTTCAAGTAATCATCATGTCTCAAAAAATAAATCTTGACTTAAAAAAGATCGACAACAGCTGGACACTCTTTATTGACCGGGACGGAGTCATCAACCACGAAAAGAAAGAAGATTACATTTTGAATTGGCGGGAATTTAAATTCTACGATGGTGTCAGGGAAGCATTTAAAAAACTGAGTGAAAAATTTGGAAAAATTATTGTTGTCACCAATCAACGGGGTGTTGGAAAAGGACTGATGACAGAAGCAGAATTAAGCAGCGTCCATCAGCACATGAAAAAACAGATTGAAAATGCAGGAGGACGGATAGATAAAATCTATTACTGCACCAGCCTGGATAATGATCACCCCAACCGTAAACCTAACCCGGGGATGGCCCTGCAGGCAAAAGCCGATTTCCCTTTCATTGATTTCGCAAAATCAATCATCATCGGTAACAAACCCAGTGATATGCTTTTTGGCAGAAATGCCGGGATTCATACTGTTTTTGTAGCCTCAACTCATCCTGAAACGGCCTTCCCCCACCCTGATATAGACCTCCGTTTTAATTCTTTGCCGGATTTTGCCAAAGCTTTATAAGCCCATACAAAATTTTACAACCCTTTTGGCGTTGTAACCATCTGTACTTAGCCGTAACTTAGCCCTTAAATTCAAAATGATCCTGGTGAAAAAAATACTGGTTAAATTCTCTTTATCGCTTTTCCTGTTACTTAGTTTTTCTGCAAGTGTGTTTTCACAAAAGATCACTTCAGCAGACATGAAGAAACTCAGGGCAAAAGAAGATACTCTTAAAGACTACTCCATGTATCTCAATACAGACAGCCTGCCCGAAGACAGGATGATATCCGACAGTATTTTCACCAAAACACTGGTAAGGGCATTGCAAATAAAAAACTCATTCTACTATCCTTTTGATTCTGTATTAGGTGTTTCAAAATTATATGCGCCGGATACCTCATTCCGGATTTTTTCCTGGAATATCTCATACGATGACCATTATGCAAGGCAGCGGGGTGCAATACAATTCCGTACTGCTGACGGTTCTCTCAAACTATTACCGTTAAGAGATGTCTCTGAATTTACAGACAAGCCTGCAGATTCTGCAAGAGGCCGCAGCAACTGGATAGGCGCTATGTATTATAATATTATCAGGACACAGCACAAAGGCAAAAATTATTACACTCTATTTGGTTTTGATAATAACACAGCACAAAGCAGTATGAAGTGGATCGATGTGCTGACATTCAACGAAAAGAACGAACCGGTATTTGGAGGACCTTTTTTTACGTATGAAAAGGATTCCATTCCCAAACCTCCTAAATACAGGATAGGCCTGGAATTTAAAAAAGGAGCCCGGGTTCTTGTCAACTATATTGAAGATCTCGGGATGATACTGGTAGATCACCTGATCTCAGAAACTGATCAGCCGGAATTGCCCTGGACATTTGTACCCGATGGCGACCAGGAAGGTTTTAAATGGGAAAACGGAAAGTGGGTACATATTGACAAAGTGTTTACATACAAACTGGAAGACGGGCAAGCACCAGTAGGCGACCCTTTGCTTGATTCAAAAGGTAATAAAGACGAAAAGAAGCTCCAGGAAAAAACAGATAAGAACAAAACAAAGAAAGACGGAAAGACACCGGTCAATTACGACAACTAAGCATTCCCGCCGCCGCTTTCACTTTCAAGCTGCTTTGGCTATCTTTATGGCCAATGGGGAAATTCATCACAAATATTCATCCTCCTTCTGGCTTCTCATTGGGATTGAAAGAGTTATGGCAATACCGTGAACTATTTTATTTCTTTACATGGAGGGATATTAAGGTAAAATATAAACAAACCTATCTCGGCATATTGTGGGCACTGTTGCAGCCGCTTGGCATGATGCTCATCTTCACTTTCCTTTTCTCAAAAACATGGAAGATTGACACCACACCGGTTCACTACCCCATTTTTGTTTTAGCCGGTTTAATTCTCTGGAACCTGTTCAGTGCATCCGTCTCACATGCCGGTGAAAGCATGATCAGGAACGCCAATATTATCAGCAAGATTTATTTCCCGAGGTTAGTTATACCATGTTCCTCTATACTCGTTGCTTTATTCGACTTTATGATGGGATTACTCATCTTTATTGTGTTTTGTATAATCTACAAACAGCCTGTTAGCTGGTCAGCAATATTATATGCGCCTGCCGCCGTTCTTTTAACATTAATGGCTGCATTTGGTACAGGGACTTTTTTAGCAGCGCTGAATGTGAAGTACCGTGACTTCCGGTATACTATCCCGTTCTTACTTCAATTCCTTTTTTTTGCATCGCAGGTGATTTATCCCTTGCAATTAGTGCAACAGTCGTGGCTAAAATATATTTTGGCAATTAATCCAGTCAATACTGCGATAGAATTATTCCGGCATCCATTTTCAGGTTCGCCTGTTGATATGACTATAATAGGTATTGGCGTTGCCAGTACCATGATCATTTCATTGACCGGTTTGTATTATTTCAGAAAAACAGAAGCATACTTTGCTGACCTTGCCTGATGCCACCCATTATTGAAATACGGAACCTGGGTAAACAATACAAACTGGCCGCAGCACAGCCGTATATGGCTTTGAGAGATATCATTAGTGGTTCTGTCAGGAACATGCTTCGTTCAGATAAAAAACAAACAGAACGGTTTTGGGCATTACAGGATATTAACCTTGATATTGAACAAGGTGAAAGAATTGGCATTATCGGTCGTAATGGTGCCGGCAAAAGCACACTCCTGAAAATCATCAGCCGCATTACTCCTCCAACCACTGGTAGTGCCGTTATTCGTGGAAGAGTCGGCAGCCTGCTCGAAGTTGGTACCGGCTTTCACCCCGAACTTACCGGAAGGGAAAATATTTATCTGAACGGCTCTATCCTTGGTTTAAAAAAAGCGGAGATCAATAAACAGTTCGACGCCATCGTTGATTTCAGTGGTGTAGAAAAATTTATTAATACTCCTCTCAAGCATTATAGCAGTGGAATGCAACTCCGCCTTGCCTTTTCCGTAGCAGCCCATCTTGACCCGGAAATCTTATTAATTGATGAAGTGCTTGCAGTGGGGGATCTGGAATTTCAGAAAAAATGCCTGGGGAAAATGGAAGAGGTGAGCAAAAGTGAGGGAAGAACGATCCTCTTTGTCAGTCACAATATGGATAGTATAAGAAAGTTTTGTCCGAATACTATCCTCCTTGATGGAGGAACGGTCATAAATAAGGGAAATACAGAAAAGGTAATTAATGAATATGTAGCAAAGCATTTGCAAACGAATGCGGAAATGAACTGGAAAGATGGGATCAGCTCCTATAATAAAGAAGTAATCCTCTACCGGGCATTTCTTCATAATGAGAATGGTGCTGTCCTCTCCCGGTTTGATACAACGGATAAGGTCGGTATCACCCTCGAGTATGAAGTAGTGAAAGACGACACAGTGTTCACACATGGGATAAATGTCTTCAACCAGGAGAACACCAATATCTTTAACTCACATGACGTCACTTCTTCGGTCAGGCTTGAAAAGAGAAAAAAAGGGAAATATAAGGCAACTGCATGGATTCCCGGGAATCTGTTGCCTGAAGGAATCTTCTCTGTCAGTGTTGCTTTGTTTCTCCCTAATCCTGTTGATGTATTGATACATGAACATGAGGTGCTGAGTTTTGAAACCTATACAGATTTTTCCAAACTATCGGCGAGAGGCAATTATGCAGATGAGTTTCCGGGTGTTGTACGTCCGCTGATCCAATGGGATGCAATAAAAACAAGTTAATAACACATGGCCCTGTTTTCAAAAAATACTGGTTTTAAGTTGAAAGATATTGAAGCTGGACATTTTCATGTAACCTATAAAGGTGTTCCGGCAATCAAATGCCCGTTTGATTATGTGCTGTACCAAATGATACTGTCGGAAGTACAACCTGACCTCATTATAGAAATAGGTACTAACAAAGGCGGTTCAACTTTATACCTTGCTGACCTGCTGGAGCTGAACGCAAAGGGGGAAATCCATACCATTGACCTGCCAGGGAATAAAGAAGATAATTTGCTTTTGTCTCATTCCCGTATCCGTGTTTTTAAAAATGGGTTCAGCAATTATGAAACCGGCGGTCTTTCAAAGTATGAAAAGATCCTGGTAATAGAAGACGGCTCTCACCAATATGAGGATACCCTTGCAGCATTGACTAAATTTTCACCATTTATAAACAAAGGTTCGTATTTCATTGTGGAAGATGGAATCGTATCGGAATTAGGAAGAGAAAAGGAGTTTAAAGGCGGACCGCAAAAAGCAATTGCCGAATTCCTAAAAAATAATAACAACTTTATTACAGACAGGAAATGGTGTGACTTTTTTGGGCCCAATGCCACCTTCAACGTAAATGGCTATTTAAAAAGAATATCCTGATACATAATGAGTACAAATAATAACTGGACAGGAGAAAGATTAGAACCGGGTGTTTTTACTGAAACATCAATCGAGCATTTGCACCGGTATGCTATCGCAATGGAATTTGCAGCTGGCAAAAAAGTACTTGATATTGCCTGTGGAGAAGGATATGGCTCTAAACTGCTTTCGAAGATCGCAGATCATGTTACTGGTGTTGATATAAATGCTGACATAATAAACGACGCAAAAGAAAAATACCAGTCGAAGAACCTGCAGTTCCTTACCGGCACTGTGGAAGACATCCCGGCTGCTGACGGTCAGTTTGATATAGTTGTAAGCTTTGAAACAATTGAACATACAACCGGCCATGAAAAAATGATCAGTGAAATAAAAAGGGTTTTAAAGCCAGAAGGGCTGTTGATCATTTCAACACCGGACAAAAAGAACTACAGCGATAAAACAGGCTATAAAAACCCTTTCCATACAAAAGAATTATACATTGAAGAATTCTCCGGATTGCTGCACAGGTATTTTAAGAATGTACAGCTACTCAGCCAGCAAATTACCTTATCATCTGTAATTACAGCAGACAAAGCATCCGGGCTGAAAATGTATACAGGTGATTACAGCAACATACAAAATGATAATGCAGAAAACCGGCTTTACAGTATTGCCCTTGCATCGGATGCAGTGTTGCCTTCAGTCAACAACAGTCTTTTCAACGGCCGTTCTGTTTTTGCAGAAGCCGTATCCCAAAAAGAAAAGGTTGTCACAAACACACTGTCTTACAAATTAGGACATGTGATCCTTTATCCCGCCAAACTGCTTAGGAAACTATTCAAAAAGTAAGTAAAGACAGAATGATCAGATTTTCCGTCATAATTCCCAATTACAATCATGCTGCCTTTTTGAAGGAACGGATAGATTCTGTATTGGCACAAAATCATTCTCCGGCTGAGGTAATTATACTGGATGACTGCTCTTCCGATAATAGCCGGGAAATTATTGAAGCTTACAGGAACCATCCGGGCATCAGCCAGATCATATACAACGAAGAAAACAGTGGCTCTCCATTCAAACAATGGAAAAAAGGGGTCCTCCTTTCTGAGGAAGATTGGGTCTGGATTGCTGAAAGTGATGATGTCGCTGATAGCCAGTTTTTAGAAACAGCAGACCTTGCGATCCGGCTTAATCCGGGCACCGGTATTTTTTATTGCGATTCAGTTTGCAAACCCGAAGAAGATACAATGCCCCGGTATAAAACATATGCGGAGCTAAAGAACAGGTTTTTTAAAACAAATAAATGGTCGTCAGACTATTTCCTAAATGGCGAAGAAGAAATAAATCACTGCCTGAAATTTTTCTGCACTATTAATAACACCAGCGCTGCCGTCTTCCGGAAAGACCTGTTACTGGAACTACTTGCCAAACTTGAAACTTTTATCTACCATGGAGATTGGTATGCTCAGATCGCTGTAGCATCCGGTACCGGTATTTATTACAGTGCAAAACCCCTGAACACTTTCAGGATACATGAGAACAGTTTTCTCAAACACACCAAAACATTACAAAGCAAACTGGAATGCTTCAGGATACTTGACTATTTATACAAACAGGATTTCATTACTTCCAAAAAGGAATTAGTTGATTTCTTTACGTTGCAATACCTTGGATTCGGCTTGATGAAAGATGGTTACAGGTATGGAAGAAATCTTTTCGCTTCATATGCCGCTGTCAACAAACAACTTTCAAAGAAAGTATTCCGAAGCCTTATCTGGCAAAAACTGACAGGCAAAAAACACAAGGTCATTTTCTAAAACCTGTGCCCGTAAGTACAGTTAAAGGCTACCATTACTCAAAAAAAATAGTTACTTTAGCCTTCATGACCATCTGCATTGCTACAGATTCATTTCCCCCGAAGAATTCAGGCATAGCGACTCACAATTCTTACCTGGTTAAGCTTTTACAGGAAGCTGGTCACTCTATCGTAGTGCTTACTGTTGATTTTGACAACAGGAAGGGCCCGGATACAACAAAGCAGCAGAACGGTGTTACCATCATTACATTAAAGAAAAGTTATACTAAACAGTTTGATCACTTCAGTCGTTTTATAAAAAACGGCAACCGGGAAGCAGTTGTGTGGATGAGCCTTGGCATGGCCATGCGGAAGTGGCTGCTTGAAAATAGCAGTACATACAATTTTGATATTATAGAATATTCTGATTACGGAGGCTTTGGGCTTTTTTTAATTGATCCCACTCTTCCGCCAGTTGTTATGATGTGCCATAGCATGCTGACACAATTAAGTCAGCATGAGTTTTATAACGATGACGAAAATCTTTCTATCATCCGTTTTCTTGAAACCAATTCCATAAATAATGCAGATGCTGTTATTTGCCATAGCCACAGCAACGCTGAGGAAATCGCTAAAAACTTCAGCACAAAAACTTTTTATGTCACTGCCCCGTGGATCAATGATGACGTGAAGACTTCAGCTAAAATTAAAAATGACTTTCTTATTGCAAGCCGTCTGCAGGTTTGTAAAGGCGCCCTTGTGATGGCAGAGGCAATTCAACTATTGCACAAAGAGCACCCCGGCATTAATGTCGTATGGATAGGAGAAGATACTTACACAGCCCCGAAAGGATCAATGGTCTCGAAGTATATAAAAAAAAAATTCCCTTCTGTCTGGCAAAAGAATTTCACCTGGAAAAAAGCAATACCAAGAAAAGAATTACTGGAAACACTCAATAACAGCGGGGTTATCATCATACCTTCCGTATGGGAGACATTTAACTATGTTGCTTTGGAGGCGGCCAATCGCAGAAAACCAATGATCATAACAAAGCAGGCTGGTGTTTCTTCGTTGTTTACAGCCAGGTAAAGAAATACTATTGGCAGACAGTACTGATGCAAACTCCGTTGCGGAAGCAATGATCAGGCTAAAAGAGGATAAGGACCTCTGCACTTCATTAGGAGAAAATGCATTTACAGGACTTGAAAGAAGTTTTAATAAACAGCAATTCCTGTCAGACAGAAACGATGCTTATGCTTTTGCGATTCAGCACCGGAAGTCAAACCCGCCTGTGAATCCTATGAACGCCTTCTTTAACAGGTAAAGAATCACTATGCAAACAGCATGTACCATCATAACAGCCGATTACCTGCCACTGGCAAAAGTGCTGCATGCATCGTTACAAAGACATTTGCCCGGCACTTCACTACAGGTGCTGGTGGTCGATGAAAATAATTTCTCGTCTGAAAATAGTTTTACCATCCATTCACTTGGTACATTGGCAGGTTCACCCTACTTCAAAGACATTGAAAAAAAATATGCTCATACTAATGCCGACTATTTTCGCTGGGCACTAAAGCCATTGTTCATCGGCTATCTGCTGGAAAAAGGATTTGACAAAGTAATTTTTTCCGACCCGGACCTGTACTTTGTCAGCAACTTTAATTTTCTTTTTGATGAACTTGATAAAAATAATGTACTACTGACACCACACTGGAGAAGTACAGACCCTGTTAGGAATGAAGATAGCCTGCTGGCAGTTTTAAAGGATGGCCTTTATAACGCAGGCTTCATTGCGGTAAATAAAAATGCAATGGATGTTATTACCTGGTGGGCCGGTGTTTGCCATTACAAGACCGAAGCACTGAGGGATATAGGTTTATTTGTTGACCAGAAATATCTTGACATAGTACCTGTTCAGTTTGAAAATGTACACATACTTAAACACCAGGGCTGCAACCTTGCCGCCTGGAATATTGACACCTGCAAAAGGGAGTTTATTAATGGTAAGTTACTTATCAATAAAACATTTGAACCGGTGTTTATTCATTTCACAAAAGATACCATCATCAATATCCTGAACAGGAATGATGCGCTGCTGCAGCCTTTTCTTGATGAATACATCGCAGCATTGCAAAAAGAAGGTTTCAGTTTACTGGAAAATCTGGACAATCTTGACCCGCAAAAATATAAGTCGTCATCCTATAAATTAAAACATCAGCTCCGCTTACGGACAAGGATAAAACGTTTCTTTTTCAAGATTGCTGAAAAACTATAACAACTGGCAACACTGCAACATATCGTATTCCTTTGCTCCCGCCTTGATCTGCCGGGAGGTATTGAACGGGCCATTGTAAATACCGCTGATCTTTTTGCAGAAAAAGGACACCCGGTTTCCCTTGTAGTGCTGGATGAGACCGGCGACAGCTACTACCCTCTTCATGCTTCTGTAAAAGTTATTCAGCAGCCACTTTCGTTTGGTATAACTCCGGAAGGAAATATCATATCAAGAAAAATAAAACTGCTGAGCGATGTATTGAAACTTCGTAAGCTGCTGAAACATGTAAAAGCCGATATTATTATTGCCACAGAATATCCTTTTGCCGTAGCGGCTGTGTTAAGTGGTGCAAAAAAATATTCCCGGTTATTTTCCTGGGAGCATCATCACTTTGCATGGATTCAGAAAAACAGGTTCTGGGCAACTCTTGCTGAGATGGCTTATAAAAGACTCAATAAGATCATCTGCCTGAACGAAACGGAAGCTGCCCATTTTGAGAAATTTGCTGAAACAACAGTTATCCCGAATTTCATTGAAAATAAAACCGGCCAGCATTCAACCTTACAAAACAAACAGGTACTCTCGGTTGGCTGGCTTATCCCCCGCAAAGGAATTGACCTGATGCTTATGGCTGCAAAAGAAGTGCTGAAAAATTATCCCGGCTGGACCTGGAAACTGGTAGGTGAAGGAGAAATGCAGCAACAGGTGCTTGATTTTATTCAAAAAGAAAATTTACAGGATCGCTTCATCCTGCAGCCACCCGCCGGTTCCGATCTTTCTGCTGAGTATCTCCAGGCATCTTTGTTCGTACTTAAGCAGCCGCTTCGAAGCATTTCCAATGGTCTTGTTAGAAGCAATGTCGTTTGGACTGCCTTGTATAAGCTTTGATTGCCCTACCGGGCCTGCCGATATTATCTCTCATGGTATAAACGGGCTGTTGGTTGAAAAAGAAAATCCGGGTAAACTGGCTCAGGCTGTTTCCTCACTTATCAATGACGGGGAAAGAAGGAGAAGCATGGGGCAAAAGGCATTTGAAAACATAAAAAACTTTTCCCCTGAAAACATTTATGAGCTGTGGAGCAGCAGTTTTCAATAATATCAACAGTAAATTTCATGTTATCCCGTATACTAAATAAACTGAAATTGCTTTTCCCGGCCAACAGAAAAAAGGTATTCGCCTCCATTCATAAAAAGAATACCTGGGGTTCAGAAGAAAGTATCTCCGGCCCCGGCTCTACACTGGAGTATACAGCAGGCATTCGTCAACAATTGCCGGTGTTGCTTCATTCGCTTAAAATAAAAACATTATTGGATGCTCCTTGTGGTGATTGCAACTGGATAAGCACAGTTGACCTTACTGAAATTTCCTATACCGGCGCCGATATTGTTCCTGATATCATTGAAGCAAATAAGATAAAATACCCGGGAAAGAAATTCATTGTGGCAGATATTGTCTCCGATGAACTCCCCGCAGCTGACATGGTGCTTTGCCGTGATTGTTTCATTCATCTCCGCAAAAAAGAAATAACAGAAATAATTCGAAATTTTAAACGAAGCGGTATTAAATACATGCTGGCAAGCACCTATCCTGTTCAGCAGAATACTGAAATACTCACGGGACATTTCCGGCCGGTAAATCTTGAACTTTCTCCTTTCAACCTGCCAGCACCCATAAATAAAATGGACGATCACCCGGAAGGCTCCCCTGCCCGGTACCTTGCTCTTTGGTTGCTGGAAGATGTAAAATTGTAAACTGTTACTTGATAACAATGCGACCTGTATAATCAATGCGTCCCAAAAAGACATTGGGAATGTCTTTAAAATATTCATCCACCGCCTTTCTTGCCCCCTGCCATGCCCCGTAGTCATCCACTATCAGCACACCATTCTTTACCAGCAAAGGATATAAATGCTGTAACTCATGTTTTGTTGATTCATACCAGTCGGTATCCAGCCGCAATAAAGAAATTTTTGATGGCAGGGTTCCCGGTAAAGTGTCTTCTACTTTTCCCTTCACCATAATTATTTTTTCTGCAGGATAACCTGTTCTTTCCATATTCGCTTTCACTTCTTCAATGGGCGAATAACACATATTGTTCAGTGTATCTGTCACCCTTCCCTGTTCCCATTGTTCCTTTTCTTCCTGTCCGTCCATCTCTCCGGGTTTCGTCATCCCTTCAAATGTATCATACAGGTATATCTTTCGTTTGGTCTCCCCGGCATCCTTTAGTATATAAGCCATCAGCATGGAGCTGCCGCCTTTCCAGACACCACATTCCACAAGATCACCTTCAATATTATTCTTAAGAATATATTTTACTGTTTGGTACAGGGTGAAGCATCTTTCCACCGGTACCAGTGTATAGTCCTTTACCTTCTTATATAATTCCATGAATTTCTTATCCTGTTCTATATCAGAAAGGTTTACCAGTTCCAGTCTTGATTTCCGGATGATCTTCAGCCCCAAAAGGCCCAACGGGTAATTTATGATCTGCGAAAGCTTCAAAACAAAAGTTGAAATCTAAAATACAATTAATACCATCAATAAAAAAGGCATCACTCACTGATGCCTGAATTCTCTAATGACTATTCACTACTTAATCATCCAGTTTCAGTACTGCGAGGAAAGCCTCCTGCGGCACTTCCACATTTCCTATCTGCCGCATCCGCTTCTTTCCTTCTTTTTGCTTCTCCAGCAGCTTACGTTTACGGCTGATGTCACCACCATAACATTTGGCAGTTACATCTTTTCGCATGGCAGAGATATTCTCCCTCGCCACCACCTTCGCACCAATAGCGGCCTGTATCGCTATCTGGAATTGTTGTCTTGGCAACAGTTCTTTCAGTTTCTCACACAGCTTTCTGCCAAACTCCTGTGCCCTGCTCCGGTGTATCAGTGCACTCAGGGCATCCACTTTATCTCCGTTCAGTAATATATCCATCCGCACAATATCAGCTTCACGGTAGCCGATAGGATGATAATCAAAAGAAGCATACCCTCTCGTCTGTGATTTCAATTTATCGTAGAAGTCAAAAACGATCTCCGTCAATGGCATTTCAAACAACAGCTCCACCCTTGTTGTCGTCAGGTAACTCTGGTTCATCAGGATGCCTCGTTTACCCAAACACAAGGTCATAATGTTACCGATGTATTCCGGTTTGGTAATGATCTGTGCTTTGATAAAAGGCTCATCAATATGGTCTGTCTTTACCGGGTCGGGGAACTCGGTCGGGTTATTAACGATGATCTTCTCTCCCTTCGTGGTATAAGCAATAAAACTTACGTTCGGAACCGTTGTGATAACCGTTTGGTTAAACTCCCTCTCCAGCCGTTCCTGTATGATCTCCATGTGCAGCAACCCAAGGAAGCCGCAACGGAAACCGAAACCAAGGGCCTGCGATGTTTCTAATTCATAGGTCAGCGATGCATCATTCAGTTGCAGTTTGTCCATGCAGTCCCGCAGTTCTTCAAAGTCTTCCGTATTTACCGGGAAGATACCTGCAAACACCATTGGCTTTACTTCCTGAAAACCTTTGATGATCTCCTGCGTAGGGTTTGCAGCAAGGGTAATGGTATCACCCACTTTTACTTCCTTCGCATTCTTGATGCCGGTAATAAGATAACCCACATCACCACAATTCACTTCCTTCTTCTCCGCCATCTTCAGTTTCAGGATGCCCACTTCATCAGCATCATATTCCTGGTCGGTTGAAACAAACTTTACTTTGTCGCCTTTCTTTATAGAACCATTCCTTACCCGGAAATAAACGATGATACCCCGGAACGGGTTGAACATGCTGTCAAATATCAATGCCTGCAACGGTGCATCCGGCTTTCCCACAGGTGCGGGAATCCTTTTCACTATCGCTTCCAGTATCGCCTCCACACCCACACCAGTACGTCCGCTGGCATGTAGAATTTCTTCCTTCTTGCATCCTATCAGTTCGATGATCTGGTCCTCCACTTCCTCGATCATAGCCCCTGCCATATCAATTTTATTGATGACAGGAATGATCTCAAGGTCATTATCAATTGCAAGGTATAAGTTGCTGATAGTCTGTGCTTGTATACCCTGTGTTGCATCCACCAGCAACAAGCAACCTTCGCAGGCAGCCAGTGCCCTGCTCACTTCATAGCTAAAGTCAACGTGGCCGGGAGTATCGATCAGGTTCAGGATGTATTCCTGTCCGTCGGTATGTTTATAATTGATCTGGATGGCATGGCTTTTAATAGTAATGCCTTTCTCCCTTTCCAGGTCCATATCGTCCAGCACCTGGTCCATCATGTCCCGGTCGCTGATGGTGCCGGTGCTTTGCAGCAGGCGGTCAGCCAAGGTAGATTTGCCATGGTCAATATGTGCGATAATGCAAAAATTCCGGATGTTCTTCATGTGCTTATTGCCTCATTTTCAAGAGCGGCAAAGGTAAGCGATTCAGGCGGTTTTTAAGGGATTGTTTGGCCGGCTTTTGTGCCCTGATTGAGCTGCAGTTGCGACGCTCCGTTCGGGGTTCGGCAATTCTAATCAGCTAAATTCTTCTTCGAAGGCTTTGATATAACTTTATCTCCTATGAGAATAAAAATCAAACATGTTATACTAATTTCTATAATAACAGTTGTGGCATTTGCCGGATACATTATTCTAAAGAACTTACCTGAAAAACCCAAACATCCCTATCCCTCTTTAGACAAACAAAGGGCGGCAACTTTCAACAAACCGCTTATAAAACCTGTAAGAATACTTGACAGTACATCCATTGTTAACGACCTTAAATACCTGGCTTCCGATACTTGTGAAGGAAGAAAGCCGGGTTCGGCCGGGCATGAAAAAGCGGTTGATAGGATTATTGCCCGCATGAGGGACACTGGACTGGATAGCTTCAACAATTCATTGGTTCAGGAATTTACAAAGAGGGGAAAAAATACAAAAGCAAGGACAGGCAAAAATATTGTTGGGTGGATAAAAGGAACTCATTCCCCTGAGAAGTACATCATCATCAGTGCACATTATGACCACTTAGGTAAAATTGGCGACTCTGTTTATTACGGGGCTTCCGATAATGCAAGCGGTACCGCCTGCATATTGGCCATGGCTGAATATTTTAAGCATAATCCAATGCCATGCTCATTAATATTTGCAGCATTTGATATGGAAGAATCGGGATTAGAAGGAGTAAATCATTTTGTTAATAATCTTCCCAGGCCTCTCATTCTTTCGAATATTGTGCTGAATATTAATATAGATATGATTGCAAGAAATGATGAGAATGAAATATTTGTTTGTGGCATTTATCACAACCCATCGCTTATCTACGCCGTTAAAGGTGTACAGGATAAAACGAATACAAAAGTACTAATGGGGCATGATACCGGAAACGGGCATGACGACTGGACATATCAAAGTGACCATTTTGCTTTTTATAAAAAGAAAATTCCATTTCTGTATATTGGAGTGGAAGACCATGCAGATTATCATAAACCAACTGACACCTATGGAAAAATTAATCTCAGCAGCTATATTGAAAACTGTAACATGATTACATCACTGGCTAAGCTTTTAAAACCCTGATACTTTACAAGTCTTTAACCTTCTTATTTTTCTTTAGCAGGTATCTTTAGCCATTACAATTATTGATTGTTCGAGAAAAAATCAAATATTAATCCGGTTATTATCCCTTTTTGGGGAATGCTGCTTTTTATCATACTGTACATTATAGCGGCTTTGCTATACCCCGGCGGCTCCGATTTCAACAGCTCCGCAACAGGATTCAACTGGCAGCATAATTACTGGTGTGAGTTACTTGCTTCGCATGCACAAAATGGACAACCCAATACAGCAAGACCTGTTGCAATAGTTGCAATGATAGTTCTTGCCATTAGCCTGGTCATTTTCTGGTACACTATCCCCGGTCTTTTTACCGGCAAAAGAACTGGAAGCCTGGTCATCCGGTATGCTGGTATCGGCTCCATGCTCGTAACACCCCTGCTGTTAACCGGCTTTCATGATTATGTCATTAATACAGCAGCCCTGCTCGGATGTATTGCAATAATAGCATTGCTGGTAAATCTTTTCCGGTACGGGATGTTACTGCTTTTCGGTATTGGCATTTTGTGCCTCCTGTTATGCGGCGTCAATAACTATGTTTATTACAGTCAGGATCTGCTAAACTACTTACCGGTCATTCAGAAAATTTCTTTTTTCATTTTCTTACTGTGGTTTAGCCTGCTGTCACTGATGCTTTACAGGAAACAACAACTTTCTCCCGGTCAATAGTATGTTTCCCTGACCTCAACTACTTAACATTTCCTTTATCCTTTTTTTCCACACTGGCATTCACTTTGAAATAGTAAGGGTAACCGGGCAATAAAAACAAATTCGTACCGCAAGCAGCCCGGCCATTGCAGTACTCCTATTAAAACTTGAAGACATGAAAAAGATCTTTACACTCATTGCGGGAATGTTATTCGCCGCAGCCCTTTTTGCCGCCGACCGCAGGCCTGTTGTAAAAATTAACAGCAGCAAGAATTACAAAATAGTGATTGATGGCAAAGCCTACTTCGGTAACAACAACACCATCAGCCTGGATCGCTTCAATGGTGGTCGTCACACTATCAAAGTATTTGAAATGAAAAGAGGTTACTTTGGGGGCAGGGAGAAACTCGTAAGTTCATCCATTTTCATGGTTAGCAGGAATGATGTAGTTATCAACATCGATTGGTTTGGCAACATCAGCATCCGTGAAAAGAAGAATTACAGACGTTTCGGCGATAACGACCGGGATGACGACTGGAACGACAGGGACCATGCCAGACGGGATGGAAACGACCGTGGCAACAGGTTCTAACAATCCCTCACAATAAAAACCGTTCCTCCCGGAGCGGTTTTTTTATAATTATTTGTATCTTACTCCAAAGCTTGCAATATGAATTCAGCCCAACCCGCCGAATTTTTACAAATGGCCAGTTCGCTCCAAAAAAAAGGACTGAGCTTTGATGAGATTTTTCTGCACCTGAAAGAAAAAGGTGCAACGGAATCACTGCTGCAGGATATCATACAGCAATTAAAACAACTGCGGATCAGCCGCAAAAGAAAAATTGGTTTTGTGTATTGCGGCATCGGCGTTGTGCTTCTCGTCGTTAGTTGTATGCTCACACTTCTTCTTTTCAACAATGGCGGAAGCATGAGGGTTGTCATGTACGGTCTAACCACTATCGGCATAGTATTTACCCTCAAAGGCCTTGCTGACCTGTTGGGTTGGTAATACCGGGATTTGTAACTTCAGTCCATGCCTGTTTCCAAAGCTGCAATAGAAGATGTTGATGAACTGGTCAGGCTCATCAACAGTGCTTATCGTGGAGAAGCCTCCAAAAAAGGCTGGACCACCGAAGCTGACCTCCTCCAGGGTGATTTGCGCACTGACGCACCTTCACTCTCAGAAATAATAAAAAGGCCACAAGCTGCTATACTCAAATACAGCAATGATGAGGGTATTATAACCGGCTCTGTATTTCTTGAAAAACAGGAACGGGGTTTATACCTTGGTATGTTATCAGTGTCGCCCTTGCATCAGGCTGCCGGTGTCGGAAAACAATTAATGAAAGCTGCCGGGGAATATGCCCGGGAAAATAACTGCCCCTGTGTTTTTATGAATGTCATCTCTGTCCGGCATGAACTGATCGCCTGGTATGAGCGGCTCGGCTACTATAGAACCGGTGAAACCAAACCGGTAGTGGTGGATGCCCGTTTTGGCACACCCTCTCAGCCATTGGAGTTCGCAATCATGGAAAAAAAGATGTAACCAATGGGATACATTTATTAATAACTAAAAGTACAAATGATTCCAACAATGAATTCCGCACTAACTCAATCACAATTAGAGTCATTTTTTTCCAATGGGTATATAAAAATACCCGCTATAGTACCGCCATCATTACTTGGCCGCCTCCGTTCACTTTTTGACGAGCTAATGTACAAACAGCCTGACCCGACAGCTTCAGCCATATTACAAAAAAATGGGAAAGACTATGTTACCAATCTTGAACAACTTTGTATCAAAGGCGATCTCGCCTGTCTTGAATTGCTCGGCAGCCCTTTCTTATTGGAAATAGCAGAGTGTATTTGTGGTACTGATTTTTTTCTTATCCAGGAGTTTGCAGTCATTAAAAACCTTGGTGATAAGTTACCAGTGTTATGGCACCAGGACATGGTACACCAGCGCAGTGGCAACTGTTTCACTGTTGGTGTATATCTTGACGATGTAAAAGAAGGTGACGGTGCGTTACGTATTGTTCCGGGCAGCCACCTTTCGGGTAAAGATGTTTGTGAATCGAGCCGGGAACCATTTATCGAGATCCCGATGGAAGCCGGCGGTATTCTTATACATGATATGATGCTGGCTCATAGTTCTGAACCTCTGCAAAAAAATAAATTGCGGAGGGTCATCTATTTTGAATTCCTTTCTGCCACACAAGTGCTTGGTGAAAAAATTTATGGAAGAGAATTACTGATTAACCGTATGCAATTAATACATGCCGCCATACATTACTACAACCAACTCCATCCCGGCGAAAAAGGGTTTCACTGGAAAAACGATATCGCTTGTTCAATTGAACCTATCGCTGATCTGAAGCAACGGCTAAACGATATTTACTCTATAAGTGTGCATGCCCGGCCATCAGCTTATTGCCTGGAACAATTACAATAATACCAGATCTCCCATTAGTAATGTTTACTGGTTTTACACAAGCGGTCATTATTTTAGCCGGATAAAAACTAATTTAAAGCCAGAAAACTATGCCATGAAAAAAGCGATAAGCATCTTCCTGTTTTGTCTTGTACTAAAATCCGCTGCAGCACAGGAGGCTAAAGGAAAAATAGAAAGAGCCTGCCTTGATTATATTGAAGGCTTTTACGAAGGGGATACTGCTAAACTGATTCGCTGCCTGAAGCCCTCTTTGTATAAATTTGGCTATTGGAAGAATAATACAACCGGTCACTATGACCCAGATGGACAGATGACTTACCGACAAGCCATTGATTATGCCAAAAGAGTAATGGAAAAGAAAAATTTTGCCAACGCAGATGCTCCCAAAAAGGTTGAAATCCTGGATGTACTGAACAGTATTGCTGCTGCAAAGGTTACTGCCTGGTGGGGCATAGATTATATTCTATTATCCAAACAGAATGAGCAATGGACGATAGACCAGGTATTATGGGAAGGGCCATTAGTGAAATAAATTGTTCAATTTCATCAAAAACATAAACATGCAGAAGAATTGTAGTACAGTGATTTTTATTTTTTTTGCTGTATTGCTTTGCTCATGTCAGCCTGAAGACAGAAGCAGCAAGCAGGAAAAAGCCAAACAGGAAATCGTACAAACAGAAAGGGATTTTGAAAAAATGGCGGCAGAAAAAGGCATAGCTGAGGCTTTCTCTCACTTTGCCGATTCCAATGCTGTTATCCGGGGAAGAAACGACTCTTTGATCCGGGGAAAAAATGGTATCGGAAATTTATTTTCTGGCGATCGTTATAAAACAGCCACAGTAAAATGGTCACCGGATTTCGTAGATGCTGCCGGATCCGGTGATCTGGGATATACATACGGAGGATACACCTGGCAATTCAAAGACAGTACCGGAAAGATCAGTGAATCAAAAGGGATATTTCACACTGTCTGGAAAAAACAAAAAGATGGCAGCTGGAGATTTGTATGGGATTAGAAACAACTTACTTCAGCATTATCATTTCTATCTGTAACATTGCAGCATGTTACAGGAAATAGCACCCTATTTTGGTTATCTCGCTTCGTTATTACTGGCCCTTGGCTTACTTGTCAGTAACGATCTGAAATTCAGATGGCTGAATACAGGAGGTAATGTTGCCTTCATTATATATGGCGTGGTGTTAGGCGCCGTTCCAATAATCCTTACCAATAGTATACTTTTAGTCATCAATCTGTTCTGGTTGTATAAAATATATAACCGTAAAGAACGTTTTGAATTACTGGAGTTCAGTTCCGGTGGTATTATGATCGACAGGTTCCTTTCTTTTTATCAAAAAGATATTGCAGCTCATTTCCCTGATTTTAAAAGAGAACAATTGAATGGCAACCTGAACTTCGTGGTATTAAGAGACCTGGTGATCGCCAATATCTTCAGCGCCACATTGGCGGATGACGGCTCTGCAAAAGTTATCATCAATTATACGGTTACAAAATACCGGGATTATAAAGTTGGCCGTTTCATTTTTGATAAAGAGAAACAATTTCTTCTTTCAAAAGGTGTAAAAACGATCTACTACACTTCCGTTGCCAATAAACGACATAGAAAATTTCTATCTGTAATGGGATTCACCATGCAGGAATTGAATAATAATTCACTCCTTTGTAAAAACATTCAATAAAACAATTGTTACTGTATCCTGATTATCCTTATGACGGTATCTCTTACGCCATTCAACAGAGAACTATAAGTGACAGTATAGTCTCCCGGCACCAAAAACTGTACAATAGGGTCCCGATTAACATTCACTACTCCGTTACCAAAATCCCAAACAGTATTAGTAGATGCCGGGTTAACAGTTTTAAAAAGTGCCCCGACAGGGTAACCAGTGCATTTGTCAAAAAAATAAGAGAAGGCAGATTTATTTGGAGCTGGCGGAGGTTCTACTGTAAGCAGTTTGCAAACCGTTTCCTCCCCGTCTGGACCAGTTGCTTTTAAGGAGAGAAGATATGAACCCACAAGTGTATATGTATGAGTTGGATTGGAAACAGTTGATGTGCTGCCATCCCCGAAATTCCACAGGTAACTTGTGGCATTAGTGGAAGTATTTATAAATGTAATTGTACAAGGAACGGGGGTTTCATATCCTGAAATCGAGAAATTGGCATCCACAGCCGGTGTTGAATCCTTTTCTTTATCACACCCCGGAAAAAAGAAGGCAAAAGCAATAAAAAGAAAGGCGGAGACTATTTTCATAAAATGGTATTAAGGGTTATCTGAACATATAAAAATAAGACATCCCTGAAAAGAATATGACAAGAAATTAAAAAGATTTGCTGCTCTACCCTTCTGGGTTCAGTTCCTTTCTTTTCCTCAGCTTTTGCCGTTGTGCCTCCGCTTTTATATTATGCCTTATCACATCCCAGTACTCTTTACCATACTCTACCAGTATTTCAGTCCCGGCCGGAATATCTTTCCTTGATTCAATGTAGACTTTCACTCCATCCTCTACATATTCCGAATTATTGGTAATACCTTTAACCCTCTTCAGCCCCCGGGCATCATTAGCGTACCGGGCAAGGGCACTGGGATGACGGCTGGCATCAATTACATGATTCCGCTTTACATAGTAGATATAACCATTATTGCCATCGTTGTCATCCACTTCTTTCCATGTAGTGATCTTTCCTTTATACTCAACTATCCGGGTACCCTTCGGGATGAATTCTTTTGTAAACAAGCCTTTACCGGCACCAGGAAGAACAGATTCTTTTACTTTCACTTTCTTTTCCAATAACGCCATACCGTTTATATTCTTTTTAGCTAACAAGGCCGCAAAGATAATAGCACAGCTTTTTAATTAAAACCAAAACCGCTATATTTTTCTGAAGCAGGCAACAAATCAGCTTCAAGCGGCTATTTTTGTATTCTTTTCTTCAATCAAAATGTAATATATGCAACGCACAGGCCTGTTAATATTTCTTTTTCTCCCATTTCTCGGATTCTCTCAGAATTTTATCGGAAAGAAAAAAACACAGGTGTTAAAAGAATTGCAGGGGCTTGCAAAAAAAAATGACAGCCTCACCATTGCCATAAATGACAATGATTCAGTTATTACTTACTCCATAAAGGCCAGCAAAACCCAGCCTGCTGATTTCGTTTATGGATTTGATAAAAACGGCAGATGCCAGTCAGAGAAAATTACAGCCAACTGCGACTCCTGCTATAATAAATACCTCCAGGATGTTCTCAACGTAAAGAAATACCAATGGAAAAAGATCAATGAGAATCAGTACATCTCAAAATACGCTGCCAGATTGATGATCGAGTTACCTGCAGAAAGTAAGGAATTTACCTATACCATTCTGCGAACTAACTGGAACAAAAAAATGTATGAAATGCTGAAAGGAAATTAACTGGTTTCCTTCCCAGGAAACCGGCTAACTGTTTTTTTTAATTTTCGGCGAGGCCGTCTGCTTTCCATTTCTTAAACACGGCAATTGTACTGTCACTTATCTTCGCTGTTCCTTTAAACGGCATAAAACCTCTTACAGATGGTTCCAGTTCAATACGCCGGATGATCTCATCAATATCAGTTTTTACATTACCGAAATTATCATAGGCCTTCTTTTTACCCCCTTTTGAAGGAATATGGCAGGGAGAACAATTATTCATAATAACTGTGGAAACACCATTCGCATATGTAGTGGCGGGAACTTTCACTTCTTCCTTTACATCGCTTCCACCCGATGTCGATTTCTTGGACGGGTTACAATTAGAAAAGACGATCGCAGCAATAGCTACGCCTGATAAAATAAAATATTTCTTCATGTTGGTTAAATTGAAAACGGAAAGTAAGAAAAAAAAACAAGTCTTGAATACCGGTTATAAAACGGTGAATTCTGCATAACAGTTGCTTTCCTCTCCCGCCATTTGTAACTTTACAGTTCTTATATGCTCAATGCAACAGCCAAAACATATCGTAATGCCTACTCCGGGTTATCAAAAGAAACATGGTTGCTGTCACTTATAATGCTGATCAACCGCAGCGGTACCATGGTGGTTCCGTTCATGACGCTTTACCTCACCAGCAGCGAAATGGGCTATTCAGTTGGCAAGGCCGGTATTGTGTTTGGCATGTTTGGTGCCGGAGCCTTCTGCGGTGCCTGGCTCGGCGGAAGACTCACCGATAAGATCGGTTTTTACCCGGTACAGCTATTTACATTGACTGTTGGCGGTATCCTGTTTATGGTGCTTGGGCAAATGAAGACCTATCCGCTTATCTGCACCTTCACCTTTCTGCTCAGTTTTGTAAATGAAGCTTTCCGTCCGGCTAATTCAACAGCCATTGCCTTTTACAGTAAGGAGGAAAATCGTACCCGTTCCTATGCACTAAATCGCCTGGCAATAAATATTGGCTGGGCTGTTGGAAGTGCCCTGGGTGGTTTCCTGGCAGATATAGATTATCATTTATTGTTCTGGGTGGATGGTTTTACAAATATTGGAGCGGCCGTGTTAATGTGGCTGGTGTTAAAACCGGTCAATTATAAACCTCCCGCAAAACAAAAGATCTATGACCCGTTAATACAATCAGCTTACAAGGATAAAACGTACCTGTCCTTTGCATTGATCACCATGCTGTTTGCCTGTTGTTTTTTCCAGTTATTTAATAACCTGCCGGTTTACTTTGAAAAAGATCTGCATTTTTCAAAACCCTTTATCGGGCTAATCATGGCTGCAAACGGTATCATCATCGCCCTGGTCGAAATGGTACTTATTTATAAACTGGAGGGCAGGCGAAGGAGCATCATCTATATAACCCTCGGTGTTTTTCTTGTCGGAGTTTCGTTTTTGATGCTGAATCTTCCGGGAGCTGCTGTACCTGTTGCCATTGGCATGATTATACTTGTCACATTTGGAGAAATACTTTCGATGCCGTTTATGAACAGTTACTGGATTGCAAGGACCCAGCCATCTAACCGGGGCCAATATGCCGCATTATATACGATGGCATGGTCTGCGGCACAAACGCTGGGGCCGATGGGCGGCGCACAGTTAGCAGAACATGCAGGCTTCAACGTACTCTGGTGGACGGTTGGTGGCCTATCCATTATTGCCTCACTCTCATTCTGGAAATTGCACAGAAATAGTTGATCTCCCTCGTATGACTTTAATAAATTCCTTATCAGTTGTACTTTTGCCACCAATGAAAAAGATGCACTTGCTTGCAATAGTCCTTTGGGGTTGTCTTTCCTGCAGGCAAAAAGAAACGCTGACCCGTGAAGAAATAGTGGCTGTCGTTGAAAAATTTGATACCGGCTGGAAAAATAAAAACCTGGGTACTGTCGATTCAGTATTATCCCCCTCTTATGTCTACTTTACCCAATCAGGCGGCACTTTTGACAGAAAGAATGTGGTGCAGACAGCCGGCTCTGCTGATTATAAATTAGACACAGTAACAAGAAAACTGCTGGATATAAAAATTGAAGGGAACACCGCCATAGTAAACACCATCTGGACTGGTAAAGGCAGCTATTTTGGCAACTCATTCAATGATACACAACGATGCAGTATTACCATCATCAAAAACAACCGGGAGGTTAAACTACTTTCAGAACATTGCACTTTGGTGAAATAAGATCAGCTTAACGCAAAATCAACTGCCGCTGTTGCATGCAATAAAGTTGTATCAAAGACAGGAACAGGACTATCTTCCTGCTTTATCAGCAAAGGGATTTCCGTACAGCCCAATATCACACCTTCAGCACCCTGCTGAATCAGTTCATCAATGATAATAAGATATTTTTCTCGTGTTGCCGGCAGCAGAATGCCTTTACCCAATTCCTCATAAATACTATTATTAATAATTTCCACTCCATCCGCACCGGGTATCAGTGCCCTGATGCCATGTGATGCAAGTTTGTTTTTATAAAAATCATACTGCATAGTGTATTTGGTGCCCAGTAAAGCCACTGCCCTTATATTTTTAGCTTTAATGGCTTTTGCAGTTGCATCAGCTATATGTATCAATGGAACAGTAATAGCAGCCGCTACTTCCTCTGCAATATGATGCATGGTGTTTGCTCCAAGCAGAATACACTCAGCCCCGGCAGCTACCGCCTTATTCGCCGCATCACTAACGATTGTTGCTATACTTTTCCAGTTGCCCGCCTTTGTCAGCATCTTTATTTCTCCATAATCAACAGAATTAATGATGATTTTGGCCGCTGTATCTCCTCCCATCCTCTCATTCACCTGCTGGTTTATGAAGCGGTAGTAATCAATGGTTGAATGCCAGGTCAATCCCCCGACCAGTCCGATTGTTTTCATCCTATGAAAGTACTGAAAGCATCCTCTCTCTCAAAACTTTCGTCAGGCTTTGGTAACAATTAAGAAACCTCCAAAAGCTTACTTTTGCCCAAACTGTTTTTCATGCAAAGACTCATAACAATAGTATTGATTTTGATAATTGGCTTTTCTGCACAGGCGCAGCAAACCATACAGCGTCCCAAACTGGTTGTTGGTATTGTGATCGATCAGATGCGGTGGGATTATCTTTATCGGTATTATGACAGGTACGCTTCCAATGGCGGTTTCAAAAGAATGCTCAACCAGGGTTTCACCTGCGAAAACACACAAATTCCATACACCCCTACTTATACAGGTTGCGGGCATAGTTCTATCTATACCGGCTCGGTACCCGCCTTAAATGGGATCACAGGAAATTACTGGTGGGATAGGGAACAAATGAGGTCTGTCTACTGTACTGAGGACAAAATGGTGAATACTGTTGGCAGTAACTCAACTGCCGGGAAACAGAGTCCCAGAAATATGCTGACAACCACCATCTGCGATGAATTGCGTATTGCGACGAATTTCAAGAGCAAAGTAGTCGGTATCTCCATAAAGGACCGGGGCGGCATTTTGCCGGCAGGCCAAAGCGCTAATGCCGCATATTGGTATGATAATACAACCGGCGATTGGATCACTTCTACCTATTACATGAATGAGTTACCGAAATGGGTCAATAATTTTAATAAGCAAAAACTGGTGGATAAGTACTACCAGCAAGGCTGGAGTTTAATGTACCCTTCTGCTACTTACCTGCAAAGTACTGCCGATGAAAAATCACATGAAGCAAAAACACTGGGTGGCAATACATTCCCTTACGATTCATTATATAAGTATATCGGGAAGGATTATGGCAAGATTTCCACAACTCCGATGGGCAATACTATGACGGCTGAATTTGCCAAAGCTGCTTTACTAGCGGAACAACTCGGTGCAGATAACATTACCGATTTCCTTGCAGTCAGTTTCTCTTCACCAGATTATATAGGCCATTCTTACGGTCCTAATTCAATGGAAGCAGAAGACGGCTTTCTCCGTCTTGATAAAGAATTAGGCAGCCTGCTGGATTTTCTTGACAGTAAAGTTGGCAAAGGCCAATACACTCTTTTTCTTTCTGCCGACCATGGTGTGGCGAACACTCCCGAATACATGAAAGAAAATAAAATGCCCGGTGGCAGGATATTTATGAATGATGTGACGAAGCAAATGAATAAGCTGTTGAATGAAAAATACAAGATCGGCAATATAGTGGTGTATGATGATAATTACCAGATCGGCCTCAATCATCCGGCAATTGATTCTGCCAAAGTTAATACTGAAGAAATAACAGATTGGATAGTAAGTTACCTGTCAAAAGACTCTGCCATTGCAAGAGTATTTCCGCTGGAAGAATTGAACGAAGTACCACTTCCTGCAGCAGTCAGGAACATGCTGAATAACGGATACTATAAAAAACGCAGCGGCGACATCCAGTTCATACTAAAACCGAACTATATAGATGCCTGGAGCAATACAGGTACCACACATGGCCTGTGGAATCCTTACGATTCACACATCCCGTTGCTTTGGTATGGATGGGGCATCAAACAGGGGAAAACCAACCGGGAAACATATATGACTGATATTGCGCCAACCATTGCTGCCATGCTGCGTATCCAGGTGCCAAATGGAAGTATCGGCCATGTAATAACGGAAGTGATTAAATAGAAGGCAAACAAGAAAGCTGATATTAATTTTTCTTTTGTAATTTTCTATACTCTTTAACCCAGTCAACCACCATCGGTATGAAAAAAATTAAATGGCTTTTACTCTTTTGTTTTGCCGCCGCTGCCGCATCAGCACAAACACAGAAAATAGATAGTGTTAAATTCTTTGCAGAAGATGGGATTGTTGAAATGACGCTGACAACCGACATTGCCCAAATGCAAAAAGAAAAAGGAGAAGATATGTTTCAGCCAGCCACTGTCAGTCTGCGTTTCCCTGACAGCACAGTTATACAAGAACCCATTACAGTTGCACCGAGAGGTCACTTCCGCAGAGAATATTGCAACATCCCGCCAATTATGGTCGATTTCAAAAATGCAAGTTCTCCCAGGCTTTCCCCGCTGGGCAAATTAAAACTGGTAATTGGTTGCGGTACTAATGGCAATGATGAACAATTGCTATTGAAAGAATTCTTAGCCTATAAGATTTATAACCTGCTGGAAGATAAAAGTTTCAGGGTTCGTTTAGTAAAAGTGAATTATGTTGATACCCGGAATAAAGTAAGGTCATTCTCCCAATATGCTTTCCTGATTGAAGATGATAAAGATCTGGCTGTGCGAAATAATTGTGATAAAAAAGCTAAGGCACAATTTTCCACAGAAGCTGTTGACAGGGAACTGATGACCAAAGTAGCCGTCTTTGAATATTTCATCAGTAATGGAGACTGGTCTGTTCCGAACAATCACAATATCAGATTGATCTATGATAACAACAATGCGGCATCCCCCCCTTATCCCATACCTTATGATTTTGATCATTCGGGTTTTGTCAATGCAGGTTATGCTGTACCGAACGAACTGCTGGGAACGGAATCAGTAAAAGAAAGGGTGTACAGGGGCTTTCCCCGCACTATGCCGGAATTACAGGCCTGCTTTGATATTTTCAGGAATAAAAAAAATGATATTATTGCCCTCGTAAACAACTTTTCTTACTTGCAAGCGAGGAATAAAAAAGAGCTGGTGAGCTATATTGAGGAATTCTACGATACTATCAACGATAAAAGACAAGTACAGAATATTTTCATTGACAATGCCAGAACAAAATAATTTTATCATACAAAACAAAAACCCGGCATGGAATTAAAGGAGCAATTTGAACAGGCAGCAGCAGATAGCAAGAATTTTTCTGAAAAACCAAGTAACGAAACATTATTACAATTGTATTCGCTGTACAAACAAGGCAGCGTTGGCGATGTGAACATCGATCCTCCTTCAAATCCATTTGATTTTGTAGGCAAAGCCAAATATGAAGCATGGGCTGCCCTGAAAGGAAAATCCATCACTGATGCCATGACAGAATATGTGGAACTGGTCAGTAGACTAAAAGGATAACAAATGAAAAACCTTTTGCCTGCTATTTTGATATTCCTGTTTGCTTTTAGTGCAGAAGCTCAACAGGACAAAGAAGGGGCAAAAGATTTTTTTAAGTCCGTTGTTAAAACCTATTTTGACAAAGACTGCGACAAATTATATTCCCTCTTTAATGATTCCGTCACGATAGTGAATCCCTACCGGGAAAGCATAGTTTCGTCGGCCCGTATGGTTGAAAGCAGGAAGGCCTGTGAAAAGTTTGATGAATTCACAGAAGGCCTGGGCAGTTTCGAAAAATATATTGCAGACTTTAAGATCATTGTGCTGAACCGGAAAGAATTTAGTTCATCCGGTAATAAAGAAGTAGAAAACCAGGTATTGGCAGAAGGAACAGATAATGGAATGGTATATGAGATATTGCAGGAAATGCACCGGTATTATACAGATAACGACTATCTCGTATTTGGGAACATTCACAACAGCGATCCGGCAAAAAACATTGGCCGTGGGCTTTTCTGGATGATCGTACGAAAAACCCCCGCAGGCTGGAAGATATTCGGAACGAGAAATTAGATCGAAGTGGCATATACTTCATCCAGCTTTTTCCCGATGACCGGGTAGCTGAACCGGCCTGTAGCATCTTCAGCTATTTTTTTCCTGTCATATATTGCGTAATTCGTTACCATTTTTTCCATCGCAGTGATCAATCCCTCTTTATCCTGCGATTCAACCAATACTCCGTTAGTAGCACTGATCAGTTCAGGAATGCCTCCCACCCTTGTGGCAATCACCGGCAAGCCACAGCATAAAGCCTCGATGATAGAACAGGGGCTGTTCTCAAACCGGCTGAACATCAACAGTGCATCCGCCTGTTGCATTTCCTTCGCCACTTCGGTATAGCTTACCTCGCCCCGCAGGAATATTTTTCTATTCAGCAATCCTGTTCCTTCGATAAGTTGTTTTATTGCCGATGGCACATTTCCAGCTATTACTAATTCTGTAGCAGGAAATCGCTGCTGAAAGTTTGCAAAACATTCAATGACACCTTCCGTATTTTTCTGGTACGTCATATTCGAAACATGAATGAAACGGAAAGGAGAACCGGGCTTTACCGTATCAGTGTAATAGAAATACTGTTCGTTCACCACATTCTCAATTACAGTGAATTCTTTTTTTGCCACCTGTTCATTCATCCGTAAACCCAGGTCTTTGCTTACCGGCAACAGTCTGCTGCTGTTCTTCACCACCCACTGTATAACTGACCGGAACAAAGGTTTTTGCTCCGCATACTTGATATCACTCTGTGGCTGGTAAATGGTCCAGTGCTCGGTAACAACATAAGGAATACCCATTTTCTTTTTCAGCCGCATCGCAAGCAATCCTGCCCGCATAGGCACATGCACATGCAGCAGGTCAGGTTTTCCATTCTTTTGCAGGTATTGATCGATGGCTTGTTGGTAAGCAGTCCTCCAGCGGTTATAGTTGATGAATTTTCCGATTAAACCGGAAGCCTTCTTATAATAAACGATATGTTCAGTCAATCCCTCCTTACTGTTAACCTGTTCTGTGTTTTTGGTTCCTGTTGCATCACCCGCCACATGTATTACATGAATATCATTGTACAACGCTGCAGCATTTGCATGTCGCTGCACAAAATCCCCGTTGAACGGTTCCATCTTATCAGGATACCAACTGCAGAGCCACAATATTCTTTTACGGGGCATGATGCATTAAAAATAAACCTCTCTGCCCTGTGAACAAAGCATAAATCAAATTAATTATACATTTGACTATGGCACTGCTGAAAAAGCTTCGAAACCTCCGGACCGATAACACTACCGGCTTTGGCACCAATACGAACAGTACCGGTGGCCGCTTCATCAACAAAGATGGCCGGGCCAATGTGATAAAACGGGGTGTCGGTATCCTGAACCGCTACAGCTGGTACCACACTATGCTTGGTATGCGGCGGGGTAAGTTTTTACTTCTTCTCTTCCTTATTTATATCACGGTCAATCTCCTATTCGCAGGCATTTACTATCTCATTGGTATTGATCATCTCGCCGGAGTTAACACCGGCTCACCGTGGAAGAATTTTACGGAAGTTTTCTTTTTCAGTGCACAAACATTCACTACTGTTGGTTATGGCCGCATCAGCCCTGTTGGTTTTGCTGCCAGTGCTGTTTCCACATTCGAAGCATTCCTGGGACTGTTGAGTTTTGCTATCGCCACCGGTTTATTTTATGGCCGGTTTTCAAGACCAAGGGCATTTTTGAGATTCAGTAAGAATGCACTGATCGCCCCTTTCCAGGGAGGTACTGCCCTGATGTTTCGCATAGTGCCGTATAAAAATAATAATCTTTCCGAAGTGGAAGTAAAACTTACAATGGCTATCACCAGTGAAGACAATGGTAAGCTGTCCGATAAATTCTTCGACCTGCCACTGGAGATCTCGAAGATCAACGGGCTGGCCCTCAGCTGGACAATCGTTCATCCTATTACAGAAACAAGCCCCCTCTATGGATTCACCAAAGAAGATATTGCATCCACAGATATTGAAATAATGGTTTTTATAAAAGGTTTTGATGAGGTATTCTCCAACAATGTTGTTACAAGAACCTCGTATGTAAGCGACGAGATAGTTTGGGGTGCTAAATTCAGGATGATGTATCACCCCAGTACTGATAAATCCAAAACGGTGCTTGATATTGACAAGCTGAACGTCTTTGATCATGTTCCCTTGCCCGAACCAGCCATAGCTGCAACGAGCTAATTCAGCACCGGCACCAGTTTAATGAATTCCTTCCTGTTCAGATAATAAAAGAATAACAGGTAGATCAAAGGCAGAAAGCTTGATACTTTCAGTATCAGCAGCCCGGTATATAAACCGGAGAGATACAAAGCAGCCAATACAATTGAACCGAGCAGCAATTGCCGGTCGCTGATGGCACAGGCTACTTTAAAACAATACGTATGCAGGTCTTTATACACCAGCTTAAGCGGTGCGGTGATGTGATAGCCATCAGTGATAACAATACGGGGATTATTCTCCATTACCGGGATAACAACCGGCTTTGTATTGAGTAAAGGATATATCTCCCTGCCATTTACAATGGCCCTTATCTTCAGGAAACTGAGCAACACCTGGTTCTTCCGGGCAATAACGATATGAAAGGGAGCTGATATAGTTGATCAGGGATTAAATATTGCAAACACACTTGCCTGGGCCCATTCGCTATTGACTATTCACCCTCCTCACTTCAACGCCTTGATGATCTCCACAAAATCTGCCGCCACCAGCGAAGCACCACCCACCAGTCCGCCATCCACATCCGGGCAACTGAACAATTCTTTTGCATTGTTCGCCTTTACGCTGCCCCCGTAGAGAATGGGAATTTCGTTGGCCACTGCATCACCGTACTGGCCGACTATTACAGAACGTAAATACCGGTGTATTTCTTGTGCCTGCTCTGTCGTTGCCGTTTTGCCGGTACCAATGGCCCAGATAGGTTCGTAAGCAATTATGATATTCTTCATAGTGTCTGCCGGTAAATGGAAAAGAGATTCTTTCAGCTGCGCCGCCACAAAATCATTTTGTGTACCCGCCTCACGGATGTTCAACGATTCGCCACAGCAGAATATGGGAGTGATAAAGTTCTCAAAGCAAAGATTCACCTTATCCGCCAGCACTGCATTTGTTTCAGCATTGTATTCCCTTCTCTCACTATGGCCGATAACACAATAGTTGATACTCATAGAATGCAGCATCTCTGCAGACACTTCGCCGGTATAAGCGCCTGCTTTCTTATGATGGCAGTTCTGGGCTGCCACATGATAGTTGTTCTCTTCCTCTACATCGCTTCTTGTCATCAGCAAATAAGGATAGGGAACAGCAAAGATGGTTAACTGATGATCCGACAGTTTTATATCTGCATCTAAAATATCATCTAATAATTTTTCGCCTTGCTGAAACGTAAGGTTCATCTTCCAGTTAGCTGCTGCTATTTGTTTTCTCATACTTTATTCGTTATCGTTTAATTGTCTTTTTAAAATGATCATTACGTTTCTTGATTCGCCGTGATAGCGGTTCATATCTGTGCTCACCGCCACTTCCCATCCTTCCCGGCCCAGTTCATTCAGCTTATCTGTCAGCTCCTGGAAATTTACCTTGCCGCCGCTGCTCCACCAGCCTTTCGAGGCAGGCACATCAAGCACCTTATATTCAAACTTTGGCATTCTTACATTTATTTACAAAAACCACTCCCGGGAATTCACCATTCACCTTCTAAAACTTCTCAAATATATACTTCAAAATACTTCTCTCATCCTCTGTTACATGTTCTGCCTTCAGTTGTTTCCAGTCTTCAATATCCAGCAGGGCTTTGTCGAACTCATACCGTTTCACCCCTTCGCTGCCCCAGCTAAAGTTGGGAATGTACTTCGGCGTAAGTCCTTCGCCAAACACATTGCAGCTTACTCCTATCACGGTTCCGGTATTGATGGCGGTATTTACAGCAGTTCTGGAATAGTCGCCCATCAGCACCCCGCATTTTATTCCGGCGTTCATTTCTCCTTTTAGTGTCCACACTTTCACTTCGCTGGCATTGTTCTTCAGGTTGCTGTTGGTAGTGCCCGCACCTATATTGCACCACTCACCTACTACCGAGTCGCCAAGATAACCATCATGTGCTTTATTACTGTAACCAAACAACACTGAATTTTTTATTTCCCCACCCACCACACAACCCGGCCCCAGCGTAGTGGCGCCGTACACTTTCGTTCCCATCTTCAGGCAGGCATCCTCACCCATGGCGAATGGGCCACGGATGATGCAGCCCTCCATCACTTCCGCATCACGGCCAATATACACAGGTCCGGTTGATGCATTAATAATGCTGTGCTCCACCTTCGCCCCTTTTTCAATGAATATTTGCGAAGGATCTATCACTTTGTTGGTCTTTGATATTTTTTGCGATCTTCTCTTTGCTGTCAGCAGGGCAAAGTCTTCCCGTATGGCCCAGTCGTTCAGTTGAAAAATATCCCAGGGGTATTGTATGGTACGTACAGCCACTTTCGTCATCACGGCGTGGCCCACTTTTATTTTGTAGCGGTCGGCAATTTCGTTTTTGGTAAAGCGGTACACTATACCTGTGCCGCCTTCGGTGGCCAGGAACTCCCCATCCTTCAGCCGCTTAATGGATTTTACCAGTTTGGCTGTCGGCAGCACATTGCCGTGTATCATAAAACAGGCGCCGTCGCCTACGGCCTCATCAATGTTTACAGAACGTTGCAGGTCTTTGTAGTCATCTTCTTTTTTATCGAAGGAAGGCAGATCCATCATCCGTTCCCATTTCTCCCGGATGGTAAGAATGCCGATGCGGATGTCCTGTATCTGCCGGGTAAGTGTAAAGGGATGCAGATTCTCAGGCTGGCAGAACTCTTCGGAGAAGATTAGCTTGTTCATATGATTGAGTAGTTGTAAAAGTAAAGAAAGATTTATTCCTATATTAGGTGATAAATCATATACGATGCGGAAATCAATCATTGTTGCTTTAATACTACTTACAACCATCATCGCAAAGGCCCAACCCCCCGCCTATCCACCCGAAGCCCAGCCCTTTATTCCCGATGGGTATGATGTGCTGGACTATAAGGCCGGCGACCTGAACGGTGATGCAAAACGGGATGCCATTCTCATCCTTAAAAATCCCGGGGAGGACAGTATTATTGATGATAATGTAACCCGCCCCTTTCTTATTTTACTACGCCAGCCCGATGGCAAACTGAAACAGGTGGTAAAAAATGATAATGCCATTATGTGCCGCCAGTGTGGTGGTGTGTTCGGCGATCCTTATGAAGGTGTGCAGTTGTTTAACAAAGGCTTCAGCCTTTCTTTCTATGGCGGCAGCAGCTGGCGATGGGCTTATAATTATGAGTTTCGCTGGAATGCTGTGAAGAAGAACTGGTTCCTGTACAAAGAAACGCAGAGCAGCTTTCAGTCTGGCGATCCGGAAACCACGATGAAAACAGTGGAGATAGAAGCGGTGGAACTGGGCGAAGTGCCCATTGATAAATTTAATACCGACCCCGGCTATGAGGAAAGCAAATGGAAAGTAAAGGCAGTAAAAACCTTTTTTTACGAAAGCCCGAAGCTGGGCAGCAAACCCCGCAAGGCTTACCTGCTGAAAGGGAACCTGGCAACAGGCATCCGCCATTTTAAAAATTTTATTGAAGTGAGTTTTGAAAACAGCAAAGGCGAGATAACATCCGGCTATATACTTCGCAAAGATCTGGAGGCTGTAAAATAAAATGACCCCCTGAAGAATCAGGGGGTCTTAAAGTATAGCCATGAAAAACAAAACTCTTGGCTTACGCCTTGAGTAGTGTCACAATTTAATATTATTCTGCTTTCTTAGCGTATTTCTTCTTGAATTTGTCGATACGTCCTGCAGTATCCACCAGCATGTTCTTACCGGTGAAGAAAGGGTGAGACGTATTAGATATCTCCAGTTTTACCAGGGGATACTCGTTTCCATCTTCCCATTTTAATGTTTCTTTTGAAGCTGCAGTAGAGCGGCTTAGGAAGGTGTGGCCATTGCTCATGTCTTTGAAAACAACTAACCGATAGCTATCGGGATGGATTCCTTTTTTCATAACTGTATGATTTTTAAAGGCTGCACGGATTTTGCCGTACAGATGAATAGATAATTTTAGGCCGGCAAAGATAGGCCGGGGAAGGCTTTTAGCCAAATATTAGGGAGAAATAGATTGGAAGGGGCCTAAAAGATGAAAGCACCAAGTAAGCTTTCTTTCCGGCTTGCGCCTTCTGTCTGCTGACCCGATGCTTTCTGGAGTTACTTCCACCTTTTGAGGGGTTTCCGTTTCCCCGGGAGTTACTTCCGCCTTTTGACGGGCTTCTGTTTCTCCAAGCACTTCATTTTATTGCTAAAACTCTGTGCAGTTGTACATCAAATATAGTTTACCGAATTACCGGTTTCCAAATTTTTGCAGCTTTTGATATGCACCTGTTGTGCACCCTGTTATGCACAGAAAAATGGCTTAAAAGCAGGTTGATAAGCCGATTAGTCCCTCATATTGACATATTGTAAAGGAATGCCGAGGTTGTTGTTGCGGCATAGCTGGATGACGGCCTGCAGGTCGTCAATTTTTTTACCGGTTACCCGTACCAGGTCATCGTTGATGGAAGCCTGCACCTTCATACCGGCGTCTTTGATAAGCTTTACGATCTTCTTGGCATCTTCCTGCATAAGGCCATTTCTTACTTTCACTTCTTTTTTCCAAACCTTACCGCTTTGTGCCCCTTCTTTGGATGCATCAAATGCTTCTGGTGCAATGCCCTGCTTATGTGCCCGGCTGATGAGTACATCAATAAGCTGACGCATCTTCATATCATCATCAGTTTCGATCTTCAGCAAAAACTCTTTCTTGTCTAAGTTGATGACAACATGAGAACCTTTAAAATCAAAACGGTTGGTGATCTCTTTGGTAACAACATTCACAGCATTGTCAAGTGCCTGTGCGTCTACTTTGCTGACGATATCAAAAGAAGGCATAACAGTTTGTTTTGGTTGAGTGACAAATATAAATATAAAAAAAGTCCCCCATAGACATGAGGGACGTCTCACATACTACCTGTACATGAGAAAACTGTACGTTGAATATTTTACTGGCCACCCTGCCCTACCCTGTTCTGCTCATCTTGCGATGCGCTGTTGCGGCGGCGGGGTTGCTGATTCTGCTGCGATGTTTTTCCAAAGCGATACGTAAATGTGGCGGTAACCTGCCGGATGTCGGGACGGGAAAGGAAATTACCATCGATACGGCCGTATTTAGTTACTCCTTCAAATTTTTGCCATGCGAACGGGTCACGGACATTTAAACGAAGGGTGCCTTTCCCCTTTATCACTTGTTTTTGTAATCCAAAACTAACCTGGTAGATGGGCTCCATGGTAGAAAGACCATTAACCCCTTTATGCCGGTAGAATCCGCTTATCTCTCCACTTAATCCTTTTCCAAAATTGAAATTATTGGTAACATTTATCATGAAAGAAGTAAACGACAGATCAACTGTTGTTGTGTCAAACGTTCCTTTATACTGGTTATTGAAAATATTGGTGAAGATGTTAGCCGTCCACCATTTGGCCACAGTTACCGGTGTGGTAATGGACAATCCGATATTGCGGAATTTGGCTACATTATCTACTGTAACAAACCTGATCTTGCTGTCGGGGTTATTTGGATCTACTTTATTTACCTGTGAGATCACATCATCAGTTGCACTATAATTAACTGAAGTGATATACTTTCCTTTGAAAGCATGTGAAAGTTCAATGTTATGAGTGTATTGCGGCCGCAGGTAAATATTGCCCTGTCGGTACGATAAAGAATCGAGAAAATAGGTAAAGGGATTCAAGTCCTGGTAATTGGGACGGTTGATACGACGGCCGTAATTAATAGTAAAAGTGTTATTGTCATTCAATTTATAGCTTACAAATGCTGTCGGAAAAAGATTTGTTGTATCTCTCTTGAATTTTGATTGTGGTACTAACTGCCGGCTGTCACAGCTACGTGGCGGTGCAGCTCGACTGTTTCGACTGCCACGCGACGCAGCCGGCGGCGGGAGTCGCCGCCGCGGGAGCGCGGCGATGAGCGCGACGGGCCGCCCCGAGCGCGAATGCCGGAGTGCGCAGCACGCAGGCGAGTCCGTCAGCGCGACGGGCCGCCCCGAGCGCGAAGGCCGGAGGGCGCAGGACGCCGGTCGGCCCGGCGACCTCGATCCGGCGCGGCGGCAGCTGCTCGGCTGGGCGGCGGCGGGGATGGCCGGCCTCGCCCTGGCGCCGGGGGTGCGGCTGTTCACGCTGGCCCACGGCCGGGCGCCCGAGCAGCCGGCGTCGGGGCAGGTCCGCTGGGGGATGCTGGTCGACGCCACGAAATGCGCGCCCGACTGCACCGCCTGCGTGGTCGCCTGCGCCAAGGAGAACGGGCTGCCGGACGGCCGCGGCCCGACCGCGCCGCAGTGGATCCGCAAGGTCGAGCTGCAGGACCGGCGCTCCGGGCGCACGCTGGCGGCGCCGGTGATGTGCCAGCACTGCGCCCACCCGCCCTGCGTCGACGTCTGTCCCACCGGGGCCTCGTTCCAGCGCGCCGACGGCATCGTGCTGGTCGATCGCCACACCTGCATCGGCTGCCGCTACTGCATGATGGCCTGTCCGTACAAGGCGCGCTCGTTCGTGCACGAGCCGGTGCGCGACCAGCGGCCGGAGGTGCCGCGCGGCCGCGGCTGCGTCGAGTCCTGCACGCTCTGCGTCCACCGCCTCGACCGCGGCGGCACGCCGGCCTGCGTCGAGGCCTGCGCCGCCGCCGGCCACCAGGCGCTGCTGTTCGGCGACCTCAACGACCCGACCAGCGCGCTGGCGCAGCGGGTCGCCCGCGAGGCCTCGGCGCCGCTGCGCGCCGACCTGCAGCTGGCTCCGGCCGTGCGCTACCAGGGACTCTGACCATGGACCGCAGCGCCTACGCCCGCCGCGACAGCCCCTGGTTCTGGCTGCTGGTCGCCGCCGGCGCGCTGCTGACGCTGGTCGGCCTGCTGGCCGCGCACGCGATGGAGGTCGAGGGCCACGTCATCACCGGCATGAACAACCAGATCGTCTGGGGCCTGCCGCACGTGTTCGCGATCTTCCTGATCGTCGCCGCCTCCGGGGTGCTCAACGTGGCCTCGATCGGCTCGGTGTTCGGGCAGGCGGCGTACAAGCCCTGGGCGCCGCTGTCGGGCCTGCTCTGCCTGGCGCTGCTGCTGGGCGGGCTGCTGGTGCTGCTGCTCGACCTCGGCCGGCCGGAGCGGCTGGTGGTGGCGGCGACGCACTACAACTTCACCTCGGTGTTCGCCTGGAACGTCCTGCTCTACTCCGGCATGTTCGCCCTGGTCGCCGGCTACCTGTGGACGCTGCTGGAGCGCCGGTGGCAGCCCTATGCCGGCGCGCTCGGCCTGGCCGCGTTCGTCTGGCGGCTGGTGCTCACCACCGGCACCGGCTCGATCTTCGCCTTCCTGGTCGCCCGCAGCGCCTACGGCACCGCGCTGCTGGCGCCGCTGTTCATCGTGCTGTCGCTGTCCTGGGGGCTGGCGGTGTTCCTGCTGGCGCAGGCGGCGCTGGACGCCTGGAACCACCGCCCGCTGCCGCCGGACCTCTGCCGCCGCCTGCGCCATCTGCTCGGCCTGTTCCTCGCCGGTGGCCTGTTGCTCACCGCCGTGCAGCACCTCACCAGCGCCTACTTCGCCCGCCAGCTGGCGCTGGAGCGCTTCCTGCTGCAGGACGGCGGCCCCTACCCGCTGCTGTTCTGGCTCGGCTACGTCGCCCTCGGCGGCCTGCTGCCGCTGCTGCTGCTCTTCCATCCCCGCGCCGGCGGCCCGCGCGCGCTGCTCGCCGCCGCCCTGCTCACCCTCGCCGGCGCCTTCGCCTGGCTGTACGCCTTCATCATCGGCGGCCAGGCCTGGCCGCTCGACATCTTCCCCGGCTACGCCGTCCGCAGCAGCTTCGCCGACGGCGCCATCGCCACCTACACCCCCCGCCTGCCGGAACTGCTGCTCGGCCTCGGCGGCCTCGGCGCCGCCTTCCTCGTCACCCTCGTCGGCGTCCGCGTCCTGCCCTTCCTGCCCCACGCCGAACCCGCCACCACCACGCCTGCCGTCACCGCCGCCGCCAAGTAGCCACGATGCCCCGGCGCACGCCCTCCCCCCACCGCCTGCTCGTCTCCGCCGCCCACAAGTCGTCCGGCAAGACGACGATCGCCGTCGGTCTCGGCGCCGCACTGCGCCGCGCGCGGACTGCAGGTGCAGCCGTTCAAGAAGGGGCCCGACTACATCGACCCGATGTGGCTTGCGCGTCGCCGGCGGTCGCCGCTGCTTCAACCTCGATCCCTGGCTGTGCCGACCCGGCCGAGCTGCCGCGGCAGCTTCCGCCGGCACGCGGCGGCCGCCGACCTCGCGCTGGTCGAAGGCAACAAGGGCCTGTACGACGGCCTGGCGCTCGACGGCAGCAACAGCAACGCCGCGCTCGCCGACGACGCTGGGCCTGCCGGTGCTGCTGGTGCATCGACGCGCGCGGCATGACGCGCGGCATCGCGCCGCTGATCCTCGGCTACCAGGCCTTCGACCGCGACGTGCGCATCGCCGGCGTCGATCCTCAACCAGCTGGGCGGCAGCCGCCACGAGGCGAAGTTGCGCGCAGGTGATCGAGCACTACACCGACGTTCCGGTGCGTCGGCGCGGTGCAGTGCGATCCGCAGCCTGTCGATCGCCGAGCGCCACCTCGGGCTGATGCCGAGCAACGAAGCCGACGACGCGGCGCGGCGGGTCGAGACGATGGGCCGGATCGTCGCGGGCGCAGGTCGACCTGTCGACGCGGCTGCTGCGCATCGCCGCCGCCGTGCCGCCGATCGCCGTGCCGGCGGCGACCCGATCGACGCGGCGCTCCCCTCGCCGGCCGACGACGGTGCGCATCGGCGTCGCCCAGCGATCGCGCCTTCGGCTTCTACTACGCCGACGATCTCGACGCGCTCGCGTGCCGCCGGCGCCACGCTGGTGCGGCTGGACACGCTGCAGGACACCCAGCTTGCCGGGCATCGACGGCCTGTTCATCGGCGGCGGTTTCCCGGAAATGCTGGCGGCCGAACTCGAGGCCAACGTCACGCTGCGCACCCGCCTCAAGGCGGCGATCGACGCCGGCCTTCCCGTCTACGCCGAATGCGGCGGGCTCGATGTATCTCGCACGCGTCGCTGGCCATCGGCGGACGCAGCTACCGGATGGTCGGCGCGATTCCCGGCGACGTGGTGATGCACGAGCGCCCGGTCGGCCGCGGCTACGTCGAACTCGAGCGCACCGCGGACTTTCCCTGGCCGGCGACGGGCGACGCGGGCGCCAGCGTCCGCGCCCACGAGTTCCACTACTCGAGCCTCGAGAACCTGCCGGCCGATGCCCGTTACGCCTACACGGTCAGGCGCGGACACGGCGTCGACGGCAAGCGCGACGGCATCGTCGCCGGCAGCGTGCTCGGGTCGTACGCGCACCTGCGCAGCGCCGGCGGCAACGACTGGGCCGCCCGCTTCGTCGCGCACGTCCGTGCGTCCGACTACCGTCGCCAGCGCAGCGACAACGTCGTCTGGCTGCCATCGCAGCGCGGACGCGAGGCGATGGTCCTCTGAAGACAAGGTACGACGAGTGAGCGCGAAATCCTGGCACGGCACGCGGCGCCTCGAGGTCGAGGGCAAGGCGGTGGAGACCGACACCGAGGGGTATCTGCTGCACGTCGAGCAGTGGTCCGAGGCCTTCGCGCAGGCGCTGGCCCGGCAGGAAGGGCTCGAACTCACGCCGGCACACTGGGAAGTCATCCACTTCCTGCGCGACTTCTATTTCGAAAACGGCGTGCAGGCGCAGGTGCGGGTGATGATCCGCCACTTCAGCGCCCTCTGGGGACCGGAGCGCGGGTCCAACCACGCGTTGCACGAGATGTTCCCGCGCGGCGGGCCGCAGAAGCAGGGCAATCGCCTGGCCGGGCTCTTGCGCACCAAGGGCGAGCACTGAGAAGGTGTGCACGAATCCCGTAGAATGAGGCCGTCATGATCACCGTCACCCCTACCGCCGCACAGCAGATCCGTGCCGCTGCGATCGCCTCCGACGCCGAAGGGCTGGCGCTGCGCATCGCCGCACGGCGCGATGCCGACGGCTCGCTGCACTACGCGATGGGCTTCGACGAGGTCCGCGGGCAGGACCTGCGCGTCGCGTCCGAGGGCATCGACCTGGTCGTCGCCACGGGAGAGCGCGACCTGCTGACCGGCATGACGCTCGACTACGTCGAATACGAGGCCGGCGATTTCCGCTTCATCTTCATCAACCCCAACGACGCTCCGGCGCCGCCGCCCGCGGGCTGCGGCACCGGCACCGGCGGCTGCGGCTGCGCCGGCGGCTGAGCCCCGCGCGCGCCGCGACCGACCGCCCACCGAGCCGCCGTGACCACCGCCGATCGCCGCCACGACCCCGCCCGACCCGACGCCCCCGACGCCGCCGCGCGCGGTCGCGTGTTCCTGGTCGGCGCGGGCCCCGGCGACCCCGAGCTCCTGACGCTGCGCGCCTGCCGACTGCTCCAGGAGGCCGACGTGGTGGTGCTACGACAACCTGGTGTCGCACGGCGGTCCTCGCGCTGCTGCCGCCGCAACCGCCGAGCGCATCTACGTCGGCAAGGAGCGCGACAACCACACGCTGCCGCAGGAAGAGATCAACGCGCTGCTGGTCCGGCTGGCGCGCGACGGCAGGCGCGTGCTGCGCCTCAAGGGCGGCGACCCGTTCATCTTCGGCCGCGGCGGCGAGGAGATCGACAGCGCTGGCCGCGCGAGGGCGTGCCGTTCGAGGTGGTCCCGGGCATCACCGCGGCGCTCGGCGTCGCGGCGTACGCCGGCATCCCGCTGACGCACCGCGACCACGCCCAGGCCTGCCTGTTCGTCACCGGCCACCTGCAAGCGACGGCACGATGCGACCTCGACTGGAGCGCGCTGGCGCGGCCGCGGCAGACGGTGGTCGATCTACATGGGGTTGCTCGGGCTGTCGACGCTGTGCGCCGAGCTCGTGCGCCACGGCGCGCCGGCCGATCTCCCCATCGCCGTGGTCCAGCAGGGCACCACCGTACGGCAACGGGTCGTCACCGGCACGCTGACGACGCTGCCCGCGCTCGCGGCGGCCGCGCAACTGCGCCCCCCCACGCTGACGATCGTCGGCACCGTGGTGCGCCTGCGCGAGCGCCTCAACTGGTACCGGGGCGCGGACACGGACTCCGGCGCCGACGCGCCGGTCGGCTCCGCGCCGGACGCCGCCTAGCCGGACGCGCGCTGGCCGGCCGCCTCGGCCCGGTGCTCGACGGCGAACACCGCCGCCTCGACCCGCGAGGTGAGGCCGAGCTTGGACAGGATGTGGCGAACGTGCAGCTTGACGGTGTCGTGGCTGATCGACGAGCGCCTTGCGCGATGCGCCTTGTTGCTCTTGCCGCTGCGACAGATACTGGACGAGAATTTCCCGCTCGCGCTCGGTGAGTTGCTTCATGTAGTCGGACGCGGCGTGGTGCCGCGCTCGCCGGGCAGCAGCAGGTCGACGAGCTTGGCCGCCATCATCGGCGGCGACCACGACCTCGCCCCGAGGCGGTGCGGCGGATCGCTTCGATGACGTCGTCCGGATCCATGTCCTTCAGCAGGTAGCCACGCACCCCGGCGCGAAACGCGCGCGCCAGGTCGTCCTGCGAATCACTCATCGTCAGCACCACGCACCGGCGTGTCGATGTCCTTCGGCGCGCAGCCGCTGGACGAGCAGCGACAGCCCGTCGACCTGGCGGACCATCCGCAGGTCCATGATCGCGAGGTGCGGGCTCGCTGCTCGCGCAGCATGCCTCACCGCCTCGTCCGGATCGCCCTGTCGTGCCCGAGGACCTTGATCCCCGCACCGCGCCTCGAGAAGTTCCGCCAGGCCGCTGCCGGCACAGCCCGTGATCGTCGATCAGCACCACGCGCAAGGGTGTCGCTCATTCTCTGCCCCCGTCCTGGAAGTCCACCGCCGGAAAGTCGAAGCCGGACGCCGCGTTCCCGCGCCCGGCGCGGCTGTCGGATCTGCGAGGCGCGCCGCCGAGTGCGGCTGGGCGCGCTCGCGCATGATGGACAGGCCGAAGTGCCCTGCGGCGTCGGCCGCCTCGACGCCGCCGGCATCGGCGAAACCGCCGCCGTCGTCCTCGACGACTGACCTGCGAAATCCCTCGGGCCGGCGCCGATCCAGCGATCGACGCGTGACGTGCTTCGCCTCGGCGTGACTGGCCGACGTTCGCCAGCGCCTCCTGGACGATGTGGAAGACCTCGACCTCGCGCTCGGGCGCGACGCAGCAGTCCGCCGTGCGGTTCACGAACTCCATCGCCACGCCGGTGCGGTCGAAGAACGTCTCCGCCGTCGCCTGCAGCGCGTGGACGAGCCCCTGCGGGTCCATCTGGCTGCGGAAGTAGGTGATGAGCTCGCGCAGGCGCCG
>JBAOHK010000007.1:0-175798 GCA_037045605.1 Chitinophagaceae bacterium
TACCGCTGCATGCCTGTTCCAACCATAACGGGCAATATACCGATCAAAAAGGTATTCATGGTTTTTGGGAAAGCCGTGTACCTGAATTGCTAGCAGAAAAAGAATGGGATTTCTTTATTGGAAAAGCTGAATACATTAAAAATCCAGCTGACTTTATCTGGAAAAGGGTACTGGAAAGTGCTGCCGCATCAGATTCAGTCCTGAAATATGAAAAAGAATTGACTCAACAATTTCCCGGCGATCAGAAATATTCTTTTGAAGACCGCAATGGCATCACCATCCGTCAGTATTCATCGGCTTTTTCAAAAGCCTATGATGCAAAACTGAACGGCATGATTGAAAGAAGGATGCGCCAATCCATATATGCTGTTGCTTCATTCTGGTATACTGCCTGGGTAAATGCAGGACAACCTGATTTGAAAAACCTCCTCAATAAAGAGTTTTCCGCGGAAGACCTGAAAGAATTTGAAAGCCTCACCAATTCCTGGAAAAACAGCGGCATCAAAGGCCGGGAACATGAGTAAACCCTGCTTTATCAATCGGTTGCCCTGTTTTATTAACGGTTATAATTCGCCGTTTATTTTTTTTAGTTTTACAGGCTAAACTTCTCTGAAAACAATCAATTTTTATGAAAAAATTTCTCTCAATTTTTTTATTGTGTTCGTTTGCATTTACCTCTTCGGCCCAGCAAGTTCTGGAATTGATGGAAAGAACCGACCTTACCCTCAGGGAAGTGGAAACAATAGCTAACCGGTATTTTGACAGTGCTGGCACTGGTCGTGGAACCGGCTATAAGCAATTTCAACGCTGGTTGTATGAAAGAAAATTTCATACAGATGAAAATGGCAACTACATTTCTTTACAAACCGATTGGGATAATTATCAGCAAAGCCTTCCATCATTAACAAATAACAATTTGCCCGAGGCAGGTAGCTGGACTGAGCTTGGGCCATGGGGCTGGAACCGTACCAGTGGCTGGAACCCCGGTACAGGAAGAATATCAGCCGTTGCTGTTTTGCCCTCTAATGAACAGGTAATATATGTCGGCTCTCCCGGCGGTGGTTTATGGAAAACAATTAATGGCGGTACTAACTGGCAGCCACTTACTGATAACAATTCTACCTGGATGTCAATTTTTGCTATTACTATTGATCCCACTAATTCAAATACTATTTATGTAGGTACAAGTGGTTCAGGCATATTAAAATCCACCAACGGAGGTACAACTTTAGCTGCCGCCGGTGCCGGTCCTGGTGGAACAGTTAGAAAAATTCTGATTGATCCTTCTAATGCTAATATTGTTTTTGCAGCCTGCACTAATGGAATATGGCGTTCAACAAATGCAGGGACTTCCTGGACACAGGTACATTCCGGCAGTAAGGAAGATTTAGAATTTAAACCAGGTGATTTGAATATTATGTATGCCGCCGGTAATGATGTGTACCGTTCAACTGATAATGGTGTTACCTGGACACAGGTTACTGCCGCACAGGGAATCACCAACACCGGCCGAACATTAGTTGCAGTTTCGCCTGCTAATCCAAACTACGTTTATGCTGTTCAGGCAAGCGGAAGTTTATTTGGAAGAATGTATAAATCAACAGATGCAGGATTGACATTTACGACAACAGTAGTTGGCAGCCCGGCCAGCGGCACGAACTATTTTGGGTATGAAACAAATGGGACTGGTACGTCTGGACAGGCCACTTATGATATGGCGTTGGATGTTTCTCCCACCAACCCTGCTGAAGTATATATAGCCGGCATCATCTGCTGGAAGTCTGTAAACGAAGGAACTTCATTTACAGCTATTACGGCATGGTCGCTTCCCAACGGTGTTGGTTACAATCATGCTGATGTACATGGTTTATTTTGGGTTAATTCAACCATTTATTCTATTTCAGATGGCGGTATTTATAAAAGTATAAATAACGGAGACGATTGGACAGACCTTTCCACTGGTTTGGGTATCCGTCAATTTTACCGTATTGCTAATTCGCAAACCAATGCTACCGTAATTACCGGAGGCGCACAGGATAATGGCTCTGTGGTAAGACAGGTTTCAGGAACCTGGGCTGATTGGCTCGGGGCTGATGGAATGGAAGGCCTGGTAAGCCCCACCAATCATTTGAATATTTGGGGCACTTCTCAAAATGGAAGTATTTACCGGTCTACAAACGGCGGTAATAGTTATAGTGGTCTTCCAAAGCCTTCGAATGGTCAATGGGTAACACCACTTGCCATACATCCAACTAATGAAACAATCGTGTATGGCGGCTGGACAGGTGTGTATAAATCAACCAACAGCGGATCAAGCTGGACAAATATTTCCAGCGGGGTCATCACCGTAACATTGGCTGATCTCGCAGTGGCTCCATCAGACCCTAATTATATTTATGCTTCAACCGGGTCAACATTATATGTAACAACAAATGACGGGGTTACCTGGACAACAAGATCTGCTCCGGCAACTATCAACGATATTGCAGTTGACCCTACTAACCCTTCTAAAATCTGGATTGCCTGCAACAGCACTACCAACCGTGTAATGGTTTCAATTGATGCAGGCGCCACTTTTACAAACGTTTCTTCTAATCTTCCTGCAATTGTTGCAAGGGCCGTTGTTGTAGATGACAACACTCCCCGTGGCATTTATGTAGGAATGAATATTGGTGTTTATTATAAAACAGAACCAGATGCCAACTGGACTAATTATTCCGACAACCTTCCGCTTGTTGCCATTAATGAGCTTGAGATTCAAAAAAATGACGGGAAGATAAGAGTGGCTACTTACGGCCGCGGTGTATGGGAAAGCCCTGTTGCAACCGTGGCTCCTCCATCGGGTTTTACATTCAATACACCTGCTCCTGCTATCGCTGCATGTCCTGCACCGGCAACAATGAATATTACTCTTGGAACGATTGCCAGTGGAGGTTTCACAAACCCAATTACTCTTACTGCCACTGCAGGTGTACCTGCCGGAACTAATATTACTTTCGGAACAAACCCTGTCACTCCGGGAAACAGCAGTGTTGTTAATCTGAATAATACAAACACATTAGCACCCGGTTCCTATGTAATTACAATCACAGGTACTGCTACCGGGGCTACTACACAAACAAGAGACATCACCTTTACTATTAATGGAGGAACCGGGCCGGCAATAACAGCGCAACCATCCAACCAGGCGATTTGTGCAGGCACAAACACCTCCTTCTCAATTACAGCTGCTGCTTCTTCATTCCAATGGCAGGTAAGTACTGATGGTGGCATAACTTATACCAACGTTTCCAATGCCGGTGTTTATTCAGGTGCTTTGTCCGCCACACTCACTATTACTGGTGCCCCTGTATCATTGAATAATAACCGTTATCGTTGTATTGCTTCCTCGCTTTGCGGAAGCACCACATCAAATGCAGGAATACTTACTGTTAACGATGTACCGGTCATTACATCGCATCCGCAGAGTGTTACCCTTTGCTCCGGAAGCAGTAACACATTTTGTGTAATAGCAACAGGGACTAACCTTACTTACCAATGGGAATCTTCACCTGTTTGTGGCGGACCCTTTACAAACATTGGAGGTGCCACTTCCTCCTGTCTTATTGTAACCGGGGCAACCACCACTACTGCTTACAGATGTAAAGTAACAAGTACCGGTGGATGCACTTCAACTGTTACTACCAACTGTGCTTTACTTACAATAGTCACATCAGTAACAGTAACGACTCATCCATCAGATGTAACTGCCTGTGCTGGTACAAATGCCAGTTTTACTGTTGCCGGAAGTGGTTCAGGTATCATTTATCAATGGCAACTGAGTACTGACGGTGGCGCAACTTATACTAATATCAGCGGTGCCAATGCAGCTACTTATACTATCACAGGTGTAACAGCCCCGATGAACGGTAACAAGTATCGTTGCCAGCTATCCAATGCAACATGTACTACACCGGGTACGTCTAATGTGGCCGCACTAACAGTTAATTCGCTACCAGCCATAACAGCCAATCCGCAAGGCGCAACAGTTTGTACTGGCGGCAATGCAGCTTTTAGTGTAAGTGCCAATGGAACAGGTATAAACTATCAATGGCAACTGAGCACTGATGGCGGAACTACTTATATCGCTATCGGAAGTGCAACGAATTCAAGCTTTGCAGTTTCCGGCGCAACCCCCGGCATGAATGGAAACCGCTATCGTTGCTGTAATTAGCGGCACCTGCACACCATCTGTCACTTCCAGTGCTGCTTTGCTTACGGTTGTCAGTCCTGTTACCATAGCAGGCCAGCCATCGAATACTGAAGTATGTTCTGGCAGTAATGTAAATTTTGCTGTTACTGGAAGCGGAACAGGAATTATTTATCAATGGCAGGTAAGTACTGATGCAGGTGCAACATGGAATAATATTCCCGGCGGAACTTCAGCAACATTATCGCTTAATTCAGTAACAACAACGATGAATGGGAACCGCTACCGTTGCCAGCTATCTAATCCAACATGTACAACCCCATCAGCTTCGGGTATTGCAACACTTACTGTTCGTCAACTGCCAACCGTTGGTTTATCTGCTGCTCTGTTAACCAGTTTATTGCCCGGTCAGACAACCATCCTTACAGCAACACCAAGTGCTTCCACAGGCGGCACATTGACAACCAGCTGGTTTAAGAATGGTACTGCATTTACAAATACCGGAAACACATATGTTGTAAATGTTGAAACCACCGGAAGTTACCGTGTAAGCATACAGGAAATATTTACCGGAGGGCTTGTATGTTCTAATCAGTCACCTGTAGTTGTAATAGATGCGGCAATAAGCAATAAGCTGTTCATCTTCCCAAGCCCCAATGATGGCCAGTTTACTGTATCCTATTATAATAATGGTGGTGCCAGCACATCAAGAACGGTAACAGTATATGATTCGAAAGGGGCTAAAGTTTACAATGCTAAGTTCCCGGTAATAGGGCCCTATACATTACTTAGTGTAAATATAAAACCAGCTCAAAGCGGAATTTATTATGTATTGGTTGGTGATGCTGCAGGTAATAAACTAGGCGAAGGAAAGGTACTGGTTCATTAATGAATGCAGATAAAATGTAAAAATCCTGCTTTGATTAAATCAAAACAGGATTTTTTATTGGAAATTTTTCAATCAATACCTTTGCGCCATGATTCACAATTTCAATGCCGGCCCCTCTGTTCTTCCCAAAGAGGTTTTTGAAGAAGCAAGCCGGTCTGTTCTTGATTTCAATAACACTGGTTTATCCATATTAGAGATTGGTCACCGTACTCCCCTGTTTCAGCCGGTTATGGACGAAGCAAGATCCCTGGTTAAAGAGCTGATGGATTTAGATGATGAACATGAAGTATTATTCCTTCACGGAGGCGCCACCACACAGTTTATGCAGGTGCCGATGAATTTACTGAATGAAAACGAAGTTGCCGCTTATACCGAAACAGGTGTTTGGGCCAGCAAAGCCATCAAAGAAGCAAAACTATTTGGTCATGTAGAAATTGTCGGTTCCTCTAAAGAAGGCAATTACACCAGCATACCCAAAAATATCACTGTTACACCCACAGCATCTTATCTGCACATTACGACGAATGAAACCATTGCAGGCACCCAATGGCATACAATGCCATACGATTGCGGCGTACCCCTGGTAGCAGACATGAGCAGTGACATCTTAAGCCGGCAGCTTGAATTCAACAAGTTTGATCTGATCTACGCAGGTGCACAAAAAAATATGGGGGCTGCCGGAGTTAATCTTGTAGTAGTCAACAAAAACATTTTAGGCAAGGTCAGCAGAACAATTCCTACCATTCTGGATTATCGCAACCATATCAAAGAAGGCAGCATGCTGAATACCCCGCCGGTTTTTGCCGTATATGTGGCCATGCTTACACTTCGCTGGTTGAAGAATAAAGGAGGCATTGCAGTTATTGAAAAAGAAAATGATGCAAAAGCAAAATTATTTTACGATGCCCTGGACTCTTTGTCTCTGTTCAAAACACCCGTTGCAAAAAAGGACAGGAGCAAGATGAATGCGGTGTTTGTAATGGAAGATGCTGAGCTTGAAAAAGAATTCCTCGATACCTGTAAAGCAAATGGCATGATAGGTGTAAAAGGGCATCGCAGCGTTGGTGGCTTCCGGGTGTCGATGTACAATGCGCTGACTATTGAAAGTGTAAAAGCACTGACTGATCTAATGAAAGAATTCGCAATAAAAAAAGGATAAAATAAATGGCAAATATCAAACCGTTTAATGCTTTAAGGCCCAAGGCGGAATTAGCAGCACAGGTTGCATCAAGACCTTATGATGTATTAAATAGTGAGGAGGCAAGGGCAGAAGCAAAAGACAACCCCGTTTCTTTTTTGCATATCACTAAATCAGAAATCGATCTGCCTGCTGATATCGATACCCACAGCCCTGATGTTTACAAAAAAGCAAAGGAAAATTTGCTGCGATTCATCAACCAGGGAAACATCCTCTTCAGAGAAGAAAAACCCTGCTATTATATTTATCAGCTGATAATGAATGGAAGAAGCCAGACCGGTTTGGTTTGTGTTTCATCCGTTGATGATTATTTCAATGATGTCATCAAGAAACATGAGTTTACCCGGCCAGAAAAAGAAAAAGACCGAATAGACCATATGCGTACTATTGAAGCACAAACCGGCAATGTATTCCTGGCCTACCGGGATGTGATGGAAGTAAATGCATTGATCAATGGCTGGAAAGCCACCAATAAACCTGTATATGATTTTACAGCTGGCGATGGCATTCAGCACAGCATTTGGATGGTTGACAGGGACATGGTAGTTAACTCTATTACTCAGTTATTTAATACGAATGTACCTGCCACTTACATAGCCGACGGTCATCACAGAGCAGCTTCTGCAGCAAAAGTGAGTAAGCTGTTACCGGACAGTACGGATGCAAAGTATTTTCTTACTACTATTTTCCCCGCAAGCCAGTTAGCTATATTAGATTATAATCGTGTGGTGAAAGACCTGAACGGATCAACAGGTGCAAAACTTATCAGTCTTTTACAGGATGATTTTTTTATAACACTTAGCCCCGAACCGGTAAAACCATCTCAACTGCATGAGTTTGGCATGTACCTTGAAGGCCAATGGTATATTCTTACCTCCCGCAAAGGAACTTATACTGATGACCCGATTGGTGTACTGGATATAACAATTTTGTCCAACAATATTCTCAGCAAGCTGCTCGGTATAAAAGACCAGCGAACAGATAAAAGAATTGATTTTGTTGGCGGCATTCGTGGATTGAAAGAATTAGAAAAAAGAGTGAACAGTGGTGAAATGAAAGTGGCATTTAGCTTATACCCGGTTACTATTGAGCAACTTTTTGATATTGCTGACAGCGGCAATGTAATGCCACCGAAAAGCACCTGGTTTGAGCCTAAACTGAGGGACGGGCTGCTTACCCACCTTATTTAGTTCAACCCTGCCGAAATATTTGTTATTTTGCAACAGAGACGTTCTTTATAGCGTCTCTTCTTTTTTAATTTGCAGTATGAAAAAAATATCCTCCTTTCTTCTTGCCTTATCCGTTGGTTTTGCAGCACTTGCACAACCTGAAGACCCTAAAGCTTTGCATGAAACGGCAAAGACCTTTATGCGGTCAGGCGATTTTGACAATGCCATTATCGTCTTGAACAGGGCATTGCAAAACGACAAAAACAACCTGGAAATGCAGAAGGACCTTGTCATGAGTTACTATCTCAAAAGAGATTATGCAAAAGCTTTGGAGAATGTAAAGCCGATGATTGACCGGGAGGATGCTGATGTGGTCACATTCCAGATTGCCGGAAATATCTATAAAGCTCTGGAAGAGGTAAAAGATTGTGACAAGTTATATAAGAAAGGACTTAAAAAATTTCCAAGAAGCGGCCCTTTATACAGCGAATATGGTGAGCTATTATGGGCAACCAAAGATTTTTCTGCTATTAAACAATGGGAAGAAGGTATTAAAGTTGACCCCGGATATAGCGGCAATTATTATAATGCTGCTTTATACTATTTCTATGCAAAAGACAAAGTATGGAGCCTTATTTACGGAGAGATCTTTGTGAATATGGAAAGCCTTAGTGAAAGAGGTGCTGCCATGAAACAATTGCTGTTGCAGGGCTATAAAGAAAAACTCTTTGCCGATGCTGACCTGATGAAGGGCGAAGAAAATACCAAAAGTGAGTTTGCGAAAACTTTTTTGAAAAGCATGGCAAATCTTTCTTCATTAGCCAATAAAGGCCTGACCACCGAAATACTAACAATGATCAGGACAAGGTTTATACTTGATTGGTATGCTAATTACTCTACTAAATATCCTTTTCGTTTGTTTGATTATCAGCGGCAGCTTTTAACAGAAGGAATGTTCAACGCCTATAATCAATGGTTATTCGGCACCTCAGAAAATTTAGCTGCTTACGAAAACTGGACAAAGACCAATGCAGAAGAATATAATAACTTCAGCACTTTCCAGAAAAGCCGGGTATTCAAGATGCCTCCCGGACAATATTACCAGGAATTTTGATAACTAAAATCGTTAATAGACAGCCCTTTTTCAAATAAGAAGGGCTGTTTTTTTATATATCGGTTTTTGCCTAAATTGTTTGTCCGTTAAAGTTCTGATTCACTAACATAACTGCGATTGCCATGACAGAGCCTAAAAGACTATTTGACTGTATTCAATTCCACCTTGAAAGGAAGCCATTAGAAGATATGCTGGCAGGAAAAGAAGCCGGACAATGGAAAAAATACAGTACTGCCGAAGTAAAGACTATTGTAGATAATCTCAGCGCCGGTTTATTAAGTCTCGGTGTCAGTTGCGGTGATATGACAGCCGAAGGAAGAGATAAAATAGCTATTCTCTGCAAGAACCGTCCTGAATGGATAATGCTTGACCTGGCTGTTCAGCAAATTGGCGCAATACTGGTACCGGTTTATCCAACCATCAATGTGAACGAACTGGAATTTGTGATGAAAGATGCACAGGTAAAATTCGCTTTCGTAAATGATGAAGATCTCTTCTTAAAAATGCTGAGCCTGAAAGAAAAAGTGCCCAGCCTGAAAGATATTTTCACCTTTGAACATGTAGCCAATGCAAAACATTGGAAAGAAGTAACAGCATTAAGCACTCCCGAATTGATTGCACAGATAAAATCTATCAGTGATAAAATTGACTATGAGGACCTGGCAACCATCATCTATACTTCCGGCACCACAGGAACACCTAAAGGAGTTATGTTATCACATAGAAATATTCTTTCGAATGTTATAGCCTGTATCCCATGTTTTCCTCCGGGAGATGACCTTCGTTCGCTGAGTTTCCTGCCATTAAACCATATTTTTGAAAGGATGGTTACTTATTTGTATCTGTTCAGGGGTACTTCCATCTATTATGCAGAAAGCCTGGATACCATTGCCGATAATCTAAAGGAGATAAAACCGAAAATGTTTACTACAGTGCCCCGGCTGCTGGAAAAAGTGTATGACCGAATTATGCAGAAGGGAAACGAACTGACAGGCACCAAGAAAAAATTATTCTTCTGGGCACATAGCCTGGCAGAAAAATTTGAGATCAATAAAAACATGGGTGCCTGGTACAATTTTAAGCTCAGTATCGCCAATAAACTCATTTTCAGCAAATGGAGAGAAGGGTTGGGCAACAACCTGAAATGTGTTGTAACGGGTGGCGCCGCCTGCCAGGTAAGATTGATCCGCATTTTCACTGCTGCTAAAATTCCTATCATGGAAGGGTACGGATTAACGGAAACCTCCCCGGTGATTTCAGTTAACCGCTACCAGGAAGATGGCAGAAGGTTTGGTACCGTCGGACCGTTAATAGATGGAGTGCAGGTGAAAATAGCAGAAGACGGTGAAATACTTTGCAAGGGACCGAATGTAATGATGGGATATTACAAACGTCCGGATCTGACAGCACAGGATATTGTAGATGGATGGTACCACACCGGAGATATCGGTGTTTTAAGTGAAGACAATTACCTGAAAATAACAGACCGTAAAAAAGAACTGTTCAAAACCAGTGGTGGTAAATATGTGGCCCCGCTGCCGATAGAGAACAAATTAAAAGAATCTCCATTCATAGAGCAGGTGATGCTGGTGGGTGCTGAGAGAAAATTTGTAAGTGCATTAATAGTTCCTTCTTTTCCCAATCTGCGGGATTGGTGCCGAAAAAATGGTATTACGGACGATCACAACGACCAGCTTATCCGTAATGAAAAAGTCATTGACATGTTTAAAGACCTCGTAGAAAGTTTTAATAAATACTTCAACCATGTAGAACAGGTAAAGAAATTTGAACTGTTGCCCAATGAATGGAGTGTTGATACCGGAGAATTAACACCTAAGATGTCATTAAAACGGAAAGTGGTAATAGAAAAATACAGGGATGCTGTAGAAAGAATTTATGCCTGATGCAGCGACAGGGCATTTTTCATTGCCTGAAAAGAAAGCTTAATTATGCGATTCCTTTCCGTATTCTCTTTATGTGTGATAATACTTTCTTCGATATCCTGCAATAAGGATATTGCGGCAGATACTCCCGGTTGTATTCGCAGGGAAATTAACAGCCATGGGAAAAACTGGGAAACCGGAAGCGTTGATGAATATTTTTTCCAAAACCGTCTTGTTTATGCTTTTGCTCCCGATGGTAATATAATTGCTGATGGCTCCACAGTTATAAAGGATGAAAACTGTAACCAGCTGTGTACAGTGGGCGGGTTTGGCGGTCCCCAGGTAAACCAATGTAATGGTGAGAATTTTTTTCAGACTGCCGTTTTCAAAAGAAATATCTGGAAAAAGAAATAATGAGTTATTCTTTTTTGCCGGCCGAATCTTTTTTACCCCGCTGCATCATCTTTTGAACAAACGTATCAAACTTAGCCTGTTGTTCTTCAGTAAATAAATTCCTTATTCTTTTAAAGTGGGCAAAAGTCATTTTATCAATAGCGGTCTGTTGTTCAGAAATTTTCTGGCTGTATACATTAAGTACACTGTCACTTACCGCTGAATCTTTCATTAAAGTATAGAAAGCAGTTTTAGCAGCCCTTACCGAATCAAATAATGGCTTTATATTTTTAAGATGTTCTTCTTTTAATAGTTTATGCTGCTTCTTTTGTTCTTCTGTCATGTTTAACTCTTTCGCCATCATTTCAGACGGGTCTCCCTTGCCTTTGGGTCTGCCATCCTTCTTCCCCCTACCCAGTACCATAAAGGCTACAAGGGCAATATTGGCAATCAGCAGCAATACAACCGCAATAGTCAGTATCTTATTATTAGTGTTCTTCATCTTATTTATCCTGGTTTAAGTCATACACCAAACTATTGTTATCATTCAGACTGTACTCTGCTGCAATAGATTGAAGCGTTTCTGATTCATTAGAAGTGGCAATACCATTCTTTTTGTTTGCATCCCCTCTCAAAATAACAACAGCATTGATCAATAATACTACTGCAAGGGCTGTAAAGGCAAAAGCAGGACGAAGTATCCATGACCTTTTAACAGGTTCCAGCCCCTTCTCCATTCTGGCTTTGAGGCGGGTATAAAAGAAATCAGGGGCAATAGCCTTATTGCTACCATCAAGGCTGCCCATAATCTCTTCAATTTTCTTGTTTCTGTCGTTATTCATAATACATCATTTTTGACGGGAAGATGGCCAGAAACCTTCGTCCCGGTAAATTACTCAGTCGGTTTCTTTTTCCAATATTTTCCGAAGATTTTGTTTTGCCCTGTGCATCAGTGATTCCACTGCCGGAACAGAGGTCTGCATTATTTCACTTATCTCCTGATAACTAAGGTCTTCCAGTTTATGAAGCGTAAAGGCTGTTTTCTGGTTATCAGGTAGTTGGGCGATAGCCCTGAACAGCTTTGCGGCATTTTCCTTTCTGTCCATTGCCACCCCTGGATGATTAAGATCAGGTATTTCATGCAGAGGCTCATTTCCATCACCAAAAAGCTTTTGCATAAAGCCAAACCGCTTTTTACTCTTCCGGCTTCGCAGAAGGTCCAATGCCCGGGTAGTAGCAATCCGGTATAGCCAGGTGGAAAGCTTTGACTCTCCTTTAAAACTATGGATGGAACGATACACCTGTATAAAGACCTCCTGGGTTACATCCTCGGCGTCTTCTGCGTTCTGGACTATGCCGATGGCGGTGTTATAAATTCTGTCCTGGTAGGTATCCACCAAATACTTAAAAGCGGTTTCATCACCATTGCGAAGGCCCTGTATCAGCTCAAATTCATTCAACAGTTGGGAGGTTTGGGTTTTGAGGCTGTAACTTACGAAAACATGCTGTGTTTCCTATATTTGCACCCCATTGGTCCCGTAGTTCAATGGATAGAATAGAAGTTTCCTAAACTTTTGATACAGGTTCGATTCCTGTCGGGACTACAAATTTTTTAATACCATAAAATGAAGTTTTACAATCTTCTCATAAAATACCGCCTCTGGGTTGGCATTGTGCTGATCGCACTAGGTATTTATGTGAATTATTCCGCCAGTTTCTGGCCAGCATTCCCTTTATACCTGGTTGGTGTGATACTGGTATTGGGTCATTTTTTCTTTGGCCCGTTGCGGCTTATACAAACCTACATGGAGGAAGGCGATATGGATGGTGCTGAAAAAGTGCTGGCATCAATTAAATTCCCCAACCTTTTATACAAGCCTATCCGTTCCGTGTATTACACATTGAAGGGGAATATCTCCATGATGAAACAGGACTTTGAAGGGGCGGAAAAAAGTATGAAGAAAGGCCTTGACCTGGGTATGCCGATGAAGGAAGCAGAAGGTGCCAGTATGCTGCAAATGGGAATGCTGATGATGCAGAAAAATGACCTGAAACAGGCAGAAAGCTATATCCGTGCCGCCATTCGGAAAGGGCTGCCTGATAAAGAGAATGAAGCTGCTGCTTATTTACAGATGTGCAGCATTATGATGAATAAAAGGGAATTTCGGGCGGCGAAAGATTTTTTTAGAAAATGTAAAGCATTAAAGCCAACCACGCCGCAGATCGTTGACCAGATAAAACAGATTGAAAAATATATTTCGAGAATGCCTGGATAAGCAGTTCGTTGGTTAATCATTTAATTGGCTGACAGCGAAACTTGTCAGCCTTTTTTTATATACCCGCTGTTAAAAAGTAACTTGTCTTATCAAATTTAGCTGTATGAAAAAAATATTGATAGTTGCCATACTGGTAGTACTTTTCATCGATTCCAGTGCTCAGCGCAAAAAGAAGAAGAATTGCTTTGATACCGCAACCTGTTTCAATAGTTGAAAACAATAATTTGGGTGGGTTCATTTTACCTTCAACTATTAATATAATCGTTCCCGGGGATGAGGAAGTAAAAAAATCAGCCGGTTTATTTGCAACACAAATTGCAACTTCCACAGGATATAAAATCAATATTAAAGAAGGCAGCACTCTTTTACCAAAATCAATACTCTTTTCTCTAAGCACAGACAAAACAATTCATGACGAAGGATATAAATTAAAAGTTACCCGTACCGGCATTACACTTGTCGCCAGGAAGCCTGCCGGTATTTTTTATGGTGTTCAAACATTATTGCAGTTACTTCCTTCGGGAATCACCAGTAAAACAGAATTGGATTATGACGAATGGGATGTTCCTGCTGTTACCATAGAAGATCATCCTCGTTTTGGCTGGAGGGGTTTGATGCTGGATGTATCCCGCCATTTTTTTACGGTGCCACAAGTGAAAGATTATATCGATCAGATGGTGAAATATAAATTTAACCTGCTGCATTTACACTTAACAGATGACCAGGGTTGGCGGCTGCAAATAAAAAGCTTACCTAAACTAACAGAAATAGGTGCCTGGCGGGTAGAAAGAACAGGGACATTTGGGACTTTATCAAAACCACAGCCTGGCGAGGCGGCTACTTATGGCGGATTCTATACTCATGAAGACATTAAAGAACTGGTGAAATATGCAGCTGACCGTTTTGTCAATATTCTGCCGGAAATTGATGTGCCTGGCCATAGCCTTGCAGCCGTTGCTTCTTATCCCGAACTATCCTGCACACCCGGAGAATATTATGTAAGCCCGGGTGACCGATTTATGATATGGCCGGGTGGTGGTCAGCATTTTTATGGCATATTGGATAATACCATTTGTCCGGCACTGGAAAAATCATTTGAATTTTTAGACAAAGTGTTTAGTGAAGTAGCAGAATTGTTTCCGTTCGGATACATCCATATGGGTGGTGATGAAACTGCCCGTAACTTTTGGGAGAAAAACGAACAGATAAAAGCCCTGATGCAAAAAGAAAACCTGAAAGACCTTGACGAGGTACAAAGCTATTTTGTAAAAAGAGTGGAAAAAATCATCAATAGCAAGGGTAAAAAGATGATTGGCTGGGATGAGATATTGCAAGGAGGGCTGGCACCTAATGCTGCTGTTATGAGCTGGCGGGGAATGAAAGGTGGTATTGAAGCAGCCAAACAAGGACATGAAGTGGTGATGAGCCCTACGGATTTTGCTTATATAGATTATATGCAGGGGGATGCTTCAATAGAACCTCCGGTATATGCTACACTCCGGTTAAAGAAAGCTTACCAGTTTGAGCCGGTGCCCGATGGAGTTGACGCATCGTTTATAAAAGGCGGGCAAGCCAATTTGTGGACAGAACAGGTTTACAATACCCGGCACCTGCAATATATGACCTGGCCCAGGGCTTTTGCGATTGCTGAAGCATTGTGGAGTCCAAAAGAAACAAGGAACTGGGATTATTTTAGCAAAAGGGTGGAAAGCCATTTCAAAAGACTTGATATGGCTGAAATAAAATATGCCCCAAGTATCTACGACCCTATCATTAGCGTTACAAAAAAAGATACAGCAACCGTAATAGTAAAACTGGAAACAGAAATAGAAGGATTAACTATTCACTATAGTTTTGATAATTCTTTTCCTGATAAGTTTTATCCTGCGTATAAAGAGCCGCTGATAGTTCCGAAAGATGCTTCCTTCATGAAACTGATTACATACCGTTATAAAGAACCGATTGGAAGGTTGATGGTGCTATCAATTGCAGAGTTGAAAAAAAGAGCCGGAATAAAATAACATGTTATTTTTCTTTCCAGGCGCCAAACATCTCTTCTACTTTCTTATAACGGTATTCAAAGATGCCGGCAATCTTCTTTTTTACAAATAAGATATTTGCAATTTTACCCAAAAACCAAAGTGGGTTTTTATAATGTACTATGTCTGTCATCTCCACGCCGCCGGGTATTTCTTTGAAATGATGCTGGTGATGCCATAGTTTGTATGGTCCGAACCGCTGTTCATCAATAAAGTACTCATGGTACTTTACTTGTGTTATTTCTGTCATCCAGTAAATAGGAATTCCTAACAGTGGTCTGACTTTGTATTCAATGATCTGCCCGGCATACATGACTGGTCCGTGATATTTTGAGATTACTTTAAACCCCATATTATCCGGAGTAATGGCCTGCAGGTTAGCCGGATTGGAGAAAAAATCCCAGGCATTTTCTAATGAAACAGGAATTTTCTGAACAGTTTTAATGGAATGTGCCGCCATGCAGATTATTGGTTTAAATTCGTTTGAATAACCTTTTTTAAACTGAAAAGTTCGCTGAAAACATGTCTTTTAATAAAGAAAGATTAGAAAAGAAGTTCCTGGAAGAATATGAAAGGCTGAATGAAAAACAGCGGCTCGCTGTCAATACTATTGAGGGGCCTGTAATGGTTATCGCCGGGCCCGGAACCGGTAAAACGCAGATATTAGCCAGTCGAATCGGCAAGATATTACTGGAAACCGATGCCACTCCGGAAAACATACTCTGCCTTACTTATACCGATGCCGGTGTGGTTGCCATGCGCAAAAGGCTATTACAATTCATCGGCCCTGATGCTTACAAAGTAAACATCTACACTTTCCATGCTTTTTGCAATGATGTGATACAGGAAAATTTATCCCTGTTTGAAAAGACTGCACTTGACCCCATCTCAGAGTTAGAGAAAATTCAGCTTTTTAAAGAACTGATCGATGCATTTCCTAAAAACCATGCCTTAAAAAGATACAGGGGCGATGTGTACTTTGAAGTCAACAACCTGCAGTCTCTTTTCAGTACGATGAAAAAAGAAGGATGGACCCCGGCTTTTATCAACCAGCGAATTGATGAATATGTACAAAGTTTACCCGAAAGAGAAGAGTTTGTTTATAAGACAAGCCGGGCGGGTAAGTGGAATAAAGGAGACCTGAAGCCTGCTTATCATGATGTGTTGGAGAAAATGGAAAAACTGCGGTCTGCTGTTGGTGAGTTTGATAATTTTCAGCAGATGATGCGAAAAAAGAACCGTTATGATTTTGATGATATGATCAACTGGGTCATCAAAGCATTTGAAGAAAATAAAAATCTGCTAACCAATTACCAGGAAAAATATCAATACATATTGGTGGATGAATACCAGGATACCAGCGGCACACAAAACAGGCTGGTTGAGTTACTCATCAGTTATTGGGAAAAACCAAATGTGTTTGTTGTCGGTGATGATGACCAAAGTATCTACCGCTTCCAGGGCGCCAATGTGGAGAATATGCTGGACTTTGCAGGTAACTATAAAAATGATCTGCTTACAGTAGTGCTGACCAATAATTATCGCTCCACTCAGCCAATACTGGATGTTTCCAAAACACTAATCGATCGTAACGAAGAAAGGCTGGTAAAAAAGATAGATGGATTAAGCAAAGAACTGCTGTCGAGTAAAGAAGAGATCAGCCATCTGAAACATCCTCCGCATATCCGGGAGTATGAAACACTACGCCAGGAAATGATTGGCATTGCCAAACAAGTGCAGGACCTGGTGGCGCAAAATGTACCGCCTGGGAAAATTGGGATTATTTATAAGGAAAATAAATACGGCGAAGAACTGGCCCGGTATTTCAAATTGCTCAATATTCCTGTTTATAGTAAACGGCATTTGAATATTCTTGAATTACCTCTTGGAAAAAAAATAGCACTGTTGTTGAAATATCTTGCCTCAGAGCATGACACTCCATACAGCGGTGATGAAATGCTGTTTGAGATTTTACACTTTGACTGGTTCAGTATTCCGCCTATCGAAATTGCAAAACTGACAATGGAAGTGGCTGATAAGAGGTTTTCTGAAAGCAAGACATCTGTTCGACAGCTATTAACTGAGAAAATAAATACTCCGGCCAAAGACCTTTTCAGTAACAACCTGCATGATGGATTAAAAATAGCATCAGTCGCAATTGAAGAATTAATCGCCGATGTTCCCAATGTCACACTGCAAACGATTTTTGAAAACATCATCCGAAAAGCAGGTGTGTTAAAGCATATCATGCAGAGTAATGACAAGCACTGGCAATTACAAATTTTAACCGGCCTGTTTGATTTTGTAAAAGAAGAAACTCATCGTAATCCATACCTGGACCTGCAACAACTGGTGAATTTGATTGAACTGATGGAGAAGGAGGATATTACCTTACCCCTGGTGCAGGTAAGTGGCAGCGATAAAGGCATTAACCTGATGACTGCACATGGCTCCAAAGGCCTGGAGTTTGAATATGTATTACTTGTCGGCTGCAATTCTTCTTTTTGGGAAAAGAAAAGAAAACCCGGAGGAGGTTATAAATTACCCGATACCATGTTTTCTTCTCAACCCATCGCAAGTGAGGAAGAAGAATTGCGAAGATTATTTTATGTAGCGCTGACAAGAGCTGAACAACACCTTTACATCTCTTACAGCAGATTTAAAAACGATGGCAAAGAACTGGAGCCTTCTATGTTTATTGCGGAAATACAGGATGAACATAGGATCAAAACAGAAAAAATAATTATTGATACAGAAGTTCTCTCCGAATTTACAGCCCTGAGTTTTGGTGAAGCAGAAGCTCCGGAAATAGATAAAATAGAGGAAGAATTTATTGGCCGTATCCTTGACAAGTTTGTCATGAATGTTACTGCATTAAACAACTATTTGAAATGTCCGCTGGAGTTTTATTTCAAAAACCTGATCCGTATTCCGTCGCCGAAAAACGAAGCAACTGAGTTTGGCTCCGCTGTTCACTATGCATTGGAAAAACTATTCCGAAAAATGCAGGATGAAAAGAAAGATAAGTTTGAGCCGAAAGAAGAATTCATTGCAGACTTTGAATGGTATATGCACCGACACCGGGAAAGTTTTACCAAAGAACAGTTTGCCCGCCGGTTAGAATACGGCCAGGAAGTATTGAGTAATTACTATCACAAGTATATCAACAGTTTTAATAAAATTGTCGCAATCGAACGTAATATCAGGAATGTGGTGATCAAAGATGTGCCCCTGAAAGGAAAGCTTGATAAACTGGAATTTGATGGCAAGTCTGTAAATGTGGTAGATTATAAAACAGGCGACCCGGATAAGGCCATTCCAAAAACGAAAGGCCCCTCCGAAAAAGACCCCGGCGGCGGTGACTACTGGCGGCAGGCAGTATTTTACAAAATACTTGTTGACAATTACGAACAGAAAGACTGGAAAGTGGTGAGTACTGAATTTGATTTTATAGAACCTGATAAAAAGAAAAACTACAGAAAAGAAAAAGTGGTGATTACGCCGGCAGATATAACTACGGTTACTCAACAAATAATTTCCACCTGGGAGAAGATACAAAACAGGGAATTCTACATCGGTTGCGGCAAGGAAGATTGTCATTGGTGCAACTTTGTTAAAACCAATAACCTGGCGGTTGCCCTTCATGAGATAGAAGATGAAGAAACTGAAGCATGATTAACATGATTTTTAGGGATTATACAGAAAGCCTTTACAAGCAATAAGCCGAAACAGGTTAAGTTTGCAACTCAAATGAATTACAGGAGTTTAATATCATCAGTAGTCCTTGCTTCAATTATTGCAATAAGTGTAATCAGTGGTCCGGGTTGTGCGAACATTATACCTCCGCAAGGCGGGCCCAGGGATTCCATTCCTCCTGTTTTATTAAAAGCCACCCCAGGCGATTCCACACGGAATTTTACCGGCAACAAGATCATTTTCACTTTTGATGAGTTTGTTGATATTCAGAACCTGCAGGAAAATCTGAATGTTTCGCCTTCTCCCAATAACAACCCGATTGTTGATTTCAGATTGAATACGGTGACCGTGAAACTAAAAGACACATTGGAGTCAAATACTACCTACTCCATCAACTTTGGCAATGCTATTAAAGATTATACAGAGGGCAACCCCATCAAAGATTTTACATATACCTTCTCAACGGGTCGCTATATTGATTCATTAGAATTAACCGGCAAGGTAGTATTAGCTGAAAATGGAAAGATAGATTCCTCACTGGTTGTAATATTACATACAAACCGGGATGATTCTGCTGTAGTAAAAGATAGGTCCCGTTATATAACAAAGCTGGACGGTAAAGGAAATTTTACGTTCAGGAACCTGCCTCCCAAAACTTTTTATTTGTATGCGTTGAAAGATGAAGGTGGCACCCGGCGCTACTTAAGCGATAAACAACTATTTGCCTTTACAGGTAAACCGATTGTATTAGATGGAAAAACCGCACCTGTTATTTTATATGCCTATGCAGTAAAACCTCCTGTCGCGGCAACTGCGCCAACCGCAACAGGCATCAGCCTTGGAGGAAACAGGAATAAAGGGGGTGGCATTACTCCCGAAAGCAGGTTGAAATATCAGACCAATCTTAATAATGGCCAGCAGGATTTGTTGAGCAGTTTTATTATGACATTTGAGCAACCACTTCGTTCTTTTGATTCGGTAAAGATCAGGCTCTTTACTGACTCTGTCTTTAATCCGGCCCAGGCTTACTCATTTCAAAAAGATACCAGCAATAAAAAAGTACAACTGGTACACACCTGGAAAGAAAATGCCACTTACCATATTATAATGGATAAGGATTTTGCCCAGGATTCCTCAGGAAAAAAATTGCTGAAAACAGATACCCTGACATTCAAAACAAAGAAGCTGGCTGAATATGGCTCTCTCCAGATAAAATTCCGCAATCTTGATATGGCCAAAAACCCGGTTCTGCTTTTTGTTTCAGGCGAAAGTATTGTCAAATCGGTTCAGTTGAAAAGTCCGGAATTTTCACAGGCACTTTTTCTTCCCGGCGATTATGAATTGCGTATTTTATATGATGATAATAAAAATGGAGTGTGGGATCCGGGCCAGTTTTTCGGTAAGCATAAGCAACCAGAACTTGTGAAACCAGTTGAACGAAAGATAGCAGTAAAATGGGCCTGGCAAAATGAGTTTGAAATAGCATTATAAAAATTCAAGGGACAAGTTTCAGACTCTGCTTGTTCCCTGTGCCTTGTTTCTTGTACCTTTGAATTATGCAATTCTCCTCCTCTCTTTTGGAAAATGCCGTTAATGAATTTGCCAAACTGCCCGGTATTGGTAAGAAGACGGCCTTACGACTTGTTTTGCATTTATTAAAACAGGATGCCAAAGAAGTAGGTCAGTTCAGCGAAGTAATAGCCCGGATGCGGAGTGAAATAAAATTTTGCCAGCGTTGCTTTAATGTAGCCGATGGAGATATTTGTTCTATCTGCTCCAATTCAATCAGGAAACAGGAAGTGATTTGCGTTGTAGAAAATATCCGTGATGTGATTGCAATTGAAAGTACACAGCAATATAATGGTACTTATCATGTATTAAATGGTGTCATATCACCGCTGGATGGCATTGGCCCTGACCAGTTAAATATTGAATCCCTTATTCATCGCATTGAGAAAGAAAAGACAGAAGAGTTGATATTTGCCCTTAACCCTAATATACAGGGAGATACAACCATCTATTATATCCAAAAAAAACTGCAACCAGTGAATGTCCGCATTACTACCATTGCCCGTGGAATTGCCTTCGGCGGCGAACTGGAGTATGCCGATGAAATGACCCTTGCAAGAAGCCTTCAAAACAGGCTTCCGGTAGAGAGTTATGTATCTAACCGCTAAGACCCAACAACTTGCTTATTTAATCTATATACTGTAGATTTGCACTCATTCACAGGCAGATTTGTTTATTGTTCGGCCTGCTTTAACAAGAACTAATAAACGTCCACGAAACTCCTTGCATAGTTTCCCAACGTTTATAGCTCGCAAACAATAGTATATGAAGACAATTCAGGATTGTTTGAAAGAACGTATTTTAATCATTGATGGCGCCATGGGCACCATGATACAGCGGCATAAATTGACAGAAGCAGATTACCGGGGCGAACGGTTCAAAAACTGGCATTGTGATGTAAAAGGCAATAACGACTTGCTGAATATCACCCAGCCACATATCATCACCAGTATTCATAAACAATATTTGGATGCAGGCGCAGATATTATTGAAACCAACACGTTCAGCAGTACTTCTATTGCCATGGCTGATTATGAAATGCAATCACTGGCTTATGAACTGAATGTGGCAGCAGCCAAATGTGCCCGGGAAGCCATTAAACAATCCGGTAAGCAAGCCTGGGTGGCTGGTGCTATCGGTCCGCTGAATAAAACTCTATCGCTTTCGCCTGATGTAAACAACCCGGGTTTCCGTGCTGTTACATTCGACGAAGTCGTTAATGCTTATTATGAACAGGTTAAAGGGCTGGTTGATGGCGGTGTTGATGTTTTATTGATTGAAACCATCTTTGATACACTGAATGCCAAAGGAGCCATCTTTGCTATCAAGAAATATTTCAGGGATACAAAAAAAGAGACTCTGCCAGTAATGATAAGCGGAACTATTACTGATGCTTCAGGGAGAACATTAAGCGGACAAACACTGGAAGCTTTCTATACCTCAGTAATGCATGCGAAACCGTTGAGTATTGGCCTGAACTGTGCTTTAGGCGCTAAAGAAATGCGGCCGCATATTGAAGAGTTGTCCCAGATAGCTAACTGTTATGTATCAGCTTATCCAAATGCAGGTTTGCCTAATGCGATGGGTGAATACGATGAACATCCGGAAGATACCGCCCACTATCTAGAAGACTGGGCCAAAGAAGGTTTTGTAAATATCGTTGGCGGCTGTTGTGGCACCACACCTGATCACATCAGGCATATTGCCCAGGAAGTAAAAGATATTAAACCAAGGCAATTACCAGTGGTTGAAAAAGAATTAGCATGACAACTGCCCAGCTATTATTAATATTATCCATCCTCATACTTATAGTGAACAATTTTTCATATTTAAAAAAGTTGTTCCTGAAAAAGAATTCATAGATGCAAGACAATATCATTATCAGGCCTTATTTAAGATTATCGGGGTTAGAGCCACTTGTTATCCGTCCTGAAACAAATTTTGTAAATGTGGGTGAAAGAACCAACGTAACAGGCTCCAAGAAATTTGCCCGTCTTATTAAGGAAAACAAATACGAAGAAGCATTAAGTGTGGCAAGACAACAGGTGGAAAATGGAGCACAGGTGCTGGATGTGAATATGGATGATGCCTTGTTGGACGGAGTGCTGGCAATGACGACTTTTTTGAATCTCGTACAAAGCGAACCCGATATTGCGAAGATCCCCATCATGATCGACTCATCTAAGTTTGAGATCATAGAAGCTGGATTGAAATGTGTGCAGGGTAAATGTATTGTGAACTCCATCTCTATGAAGGAAGGAGTGGAAAAATTTATAGAACAGGCTATTATCTGCCAGAGTTATGGGGCATCAGTTATTGTTATGGCGTTCGATGAAAAAGGACAGGCGGATACAAAAGAACGCAAAGTAGATATCTGCCACCGGGCTTATAAAATATTGACAGAACAGGTTGGCTACGATCCGCAGGATATCATTTTCGACCCTAATATATTTGCTGTTGCCACAGGTTTGGAAGAACATAACAATTACGGGGTTGATTTCATTGAAGCCACCCGTGAGATAAAACAACTTATGCCACTGACCAAAGTAAGCGGTGGTGTCAGTAATCTTTCTTTTTCTTTTCGTGGCAATGATCATGTAAGAGAAGCCATGCATTCTGTTTTTCTATACCATGCCATCAAAGCCGGTATGGATATGGGCATTGTAAATGCTGGTCAGTTGGTAGTATATGATGAAATTGAACCGGCTTTAAGGGAGCTGTGCGAAGATGTAATCCTCAACCGCAATAATGATAATAATGAAGCTACTGAAAAGCTGATCGCTTTTGCTGAGACTGTTAAAGCCAAGGGCAAGGAAATTGTAAAGGATGAAAGCTGGCGCAATACATCTGTGGAAGAAAGACTGAAACACTCATTGGTTAATGGCATCACCGATTATATTGATGCCGACACCGAAGAAGCAAGACAAAAATATCCCAGGCCGCTTGATGTTATCGAAGGACCCCTGATGGATGGAATGAATGTAGTGGGTGATTTATTTGGGGCAGGAAAAATGTTTTTGCCACAGGTAGTAAAGAGTGCAAGGGTAATGAAAAAGAGTGTGGCTGTTCTTACTCCTTTTATAGAAGCTGAAAAAGAAGAAAGAAAACAAGCCCATTTAGCCGCCGGAACCGTGAATGAAGAGGCAGCAGGTGCTGCTAAAGTATTACTGGCGACTGTAAAAGGGGATGTACATGATATTGGAAAGAATATCGTTGGTGTGGTACTCGGATGTAATGGTTATGACATCATTGACCTTGGCGTGATGGTGCCGGCTGATAAGATATTAGACACCGCAGAAAAAGAAAAAGCAGATATCATCGGCCTCAGCGGCTTGATTACCCCATCGCTGGATGAAATGGTGCATGTGGCACATGAAATGAAACGCCGTAATATGAAGCAACCGTTGCTGATCGGCGGCGCCACTACATCAAGAATGCATACAGCGGTAAAAATTGCACCTCAATATGACAATGGTGTACTGCACATTTTAGATGCATCCAGAAGTGTAACCGCCGTAAGCACTTTATTAAGCAAAGAAAAAGAAGTATTGCTGCTAAAAACACAGGAAGAATATGATGGGTTGAGAAACCAGTTTTTAAACAAGAATAAGAAAACGCTGATCCCATATGGTGAAGCAGTTGTTACCAAAGAATATTTTGACTGGAAAAATTACATCCCGGTTAAACCTGCAGTTGATGGGGTAAAAGTGTTGAAAGAATTTGATCTCGGAACAATTGCAAAATATATTGACTGGGGTCCATTTTTTATTGCCTGGGAAATGCCAGGCCATTTTCCCGAAGTTTTATCCGATAAAATCTTCGGAACAGAAGCAACCCGCCTCTATAATGATGCACAAAAAATGGTGCAAAAGATCGTAACAGAAAAATGGTTTGCTGCCGACGGGGTGATAGGCTTCTGGCCGGCCGCCAGTAACAATGCAGACACTGTAACACTTCAAACAAACAAAGGCGAAGTAAAACTGGAATCATTGCGCCAACAGTTAAAGAAAGCTGTTGGCCAGCCAAGCTATTCATTGGCAGATTTTATCAAGCCTAAAGAATTGGGTGATGATTATATGGGTTCATTTGCTGTTACTATTCATGGTGCAAAAAAACACATTGACCGATTTGCTGCCGATCATGATGAGTACAATAAAATACTGGTACAAATATTAGCTGACCGGTTTGTAGAAGCCTTTGCTGAATGTTTACACCAGCAGGTAAGAAAAGAATATTGGGGTTATGAAAAAGGAGAAACTTTATCCAACGAACAATTGATCCGGGAGGAATATAAAGGTATTCGCCCCGCACCCGGTTACCCGGCTTGTCCAGACCATACGGAAAAGTTGAAGCTGTTCGGGTTGCTTAATGTAACTGAGAATATCAGCATCGAATTAACGGAAAGCCTTGCGATGAATCCCCCGGCCTCTGTTTGCGGCTGGTATATTGCTCATCCGCAAAGCCATTATTTTGGCTTAGGTAAAATTGCGGAAGATCAATTGAAAGACTATGCTAAACGAAAAGGTTTTAGCATTGAAGAAGCAGAGAAATGGTTAAGACCAGTGCTGGAATAACTCTATCTTGATTTTACCACCATTGTCTTTGTCCAGGTATCATGCCATGGCCTTTCAGCAAAACCGCTGAATACCTCAAAAGGAACTATTCTTGAAAGAGTTCGTAAAATTGCATCCTTAAAAGTTAACTCTTGCCCATCTTCACGGATGGCCCTTGTTCCTGTAAGTAATTTACCAAGAGTGAAGCCTTTAAAAGCTTTTTCGCAAATTGTATAATAGATCAGGTAGTTGAAATAGCCTAAGGTGATTGATAAGACCCAGAATCGCCATGTCTTTTCTCCACCGTCTATTTCATAAGCTACCTCAGCAAGAAAGTCCGGGGCGATTCCCAATAAAATATATCCAAAAACATAGCCGGTAGCAAGGCTTAATGCAAATCGCATAAATAATCCATCAATCAGGAAGTTCAGAAATCGCTGGCCTTGTCCAGCTAATGTAAACTCAACATGATCATCAAATAAATCTGTCTGTTGTTCCGGGTTAACGTTCTCTTCCATAAAAAATATTTAGATTAATCCGAAGATAGTTAAATCGTCTTTTAGTTGAGAATGCTGCTTAAAATATATACTCTTAATCCCCAGAGACTCTGCTGCTATCACATTCCGTAAATTATCATCAATAAAAAGGGCTTCCTCCGGCCTCACATCATACCTGTTCAGCAGAAGCTGGTAAAATTCTGGAAAGGGTTTTCTCATTTTCTCTTCACCACTTACAACCCTGCCATCAAACCAGTGGAGAAAATCGAACCGCTCCAGTGCAACAGGAAAAGTTTCTGCACTCCAGTTGGTCAGGGCATAAAATTTCAGGTCGCTGTTTTGTTTAAGTTCCTTGAAAATATCAACCGTTTCCTGGATAGGGCCTCCGAGCATGTCCACCCAGCGGCCATAAAAATCCCGGATAGGTTTTTTCCACTCCGGAAATTCAGCCAGTTTTTCTTCTGTTGCTTTTGCTATCGGATAACCTGCATCCTGGTTCTCATTCCAGTCAGCAGTACAAACATTATTGAAAAAAAATTCTCTTTGCTCTTTCGATTCAAAATAATTTTCATCAAATACATACCCGGGATTCCAATCTATCAGTACGCCACCAAGATCGAAGATGATTGTGTTAATATCTGCCATTACTTATACCTGAATTTAAGATAAATCATCGTTAACGACATTGCCAGCACAATGGCATTGGTCAGAATTATAACCCAGTTATTAAGCAATGCTCCGTAGGCAATCCACATTACTTCATTGATAGCTGCGATAAGAAACATCAGCAACGAGATATCTTTCGCAGATTTTTCCCTCCAGGTCTTGATAACCTGTGGCAAAAATGTCAACGATGTTATGGCACCGGCTGCATAGCCAAGGATATCAACTCCACTCATTATTTATATTTTTTAATCGGTTTGGATTCTTCAACTGTAGCAGGTATAAAGCTGATAGCGGTTCCGCCTCCGGGAGCCAGCTTAAGACGTAACGCTGTTTTACTATCCACCAGGAACTTTTCGATTGTATATGCTTCCGGGTTGTTTTTCCAGTCGGCATTATCAGCATCACGGTAAATGGTAGCAATATATTTTTTATCCATATTCAAAAAAGAAAGCGAAGTGGTAAAACTTCTTGCATTCTCATCTGTCATAGCACCCAGAAACCAGCTTTCTTTTCCCTTTGCCTTCCGGGCTGTTATTACATAATCACCTGGTTCAGCATCCAGCACTTTTGTATCGTCCCAATCAACTGCCACATCTTTTATAAACTGGAAAGCATCCATTTTAGCTTCATAATTTTCAGGAAGGTCAGCCGCCATTTGTAAAGGGCTGAACATTGTTACGTATAAAGCAAGCTGCTTGGCAAGGGTAGTATGTACCTGTTCTTTTTTATCCGGGTTGTAAGTGTTCATTTTTATTTTAAAGATACCCGGTGTATAATCCATTGGCCCTCCTATCAGCCTTGTAAATGCTAGAATTGTTTCATGCTCCGGCTGGTTACCGATACTCCATGCATTGAATTCGTTTCCCCTCGCAGCTTCACAAGCAAGAAAGTTTGGATAAGTTCTATGCAGACCAGTTGGACGAACCGGCTCATGAGCATCCATCATAATTTTATAAGAAGCTGTTTTCTGCATCACCCTTTCATAGTGTTTTACCATCCATTGTCCATCGTGGTGCTCGCCGCGGGGAATAATACGGCCTACATAACCTGTTTTCACAGCATCGTATCCATATCTTTTCATGAAGCGATATGCCGTATCCATCCATCGTTCATAGTTTGTAACTGACGCAGATGTTTCATGATGCATAATGATCTTTACTCCTTTTGATGCTGCATAGCTTTGTAATTCTTTTACATCGAAATCCGGGTAAGGTGTTACAAAATCAAACACATCTTCTTTCCACTGCCCAAACCAATCTTCCCAACCGGTATTCCAACCTTCTACCAATACTCCCTCGATTCCATTTTTTGCAGCAAAGTCTATGTATCGTTTTACGTTCGCCGTAGTAGCGCCATGAGGCACTCTTGAAGCTTGCTGTGATCCTACCTGCTCACCGCTATAATCCCAGCTGCTTTTTCCTACATGCAGCTCCCACCAAACTCCTATCATTTTTTGCGGCTTTATCCATGATACATCAGAAATTTTTGATGGCTCATTAAGGTTTAATATCAGTTTAGAAGAAAGAATTTCTGTTGCTTTATCGCTAATAATAATTGTTCTCCATGGAGAAATAGCAGGTGCCTGTAAATACGCTTTGTTCCCGACAGCGTCAGGAACAAGGTGTGCATTTAATGTAAATGTTGCTTTATCAACCACCAGGTTCATTGCCGGGTAGTTCACCAGTGCAGCCTCATGGATATTGATATATAAACCATCAGCAGATTTCATCATTAACGGAGTTTGTACCGCCGTCTTGCTGAAAAATGTTTTTGCATGAATTTCCTGTGCCGCTCCGCCTCCTGTTGCATCTACAGCACTTAATGCAGTTGTGTAATATGGATATTCATTGGTGTCATAGTCTCCGGGTATCCAGAATGTTTTGTGGTCACCGCTCATGGCAAACTGTGTCAACTCTTCGGCAATAATAAAATGGTTTAGTTTGGACTGTTGCGGAAACAAATACCTAAACCCGACTCCATCATTGAATACACGGAAAATAATCTGAAGCTGAATGCCGGAACCGGAACGATCCATCAGTTTTAGAACAACTTGCTTATAATTATTACGGATTGAACTAACCTCCCCCCAAACCGGTTTCCAGTTCTCGTCCTTTGCCGATGAATCAAGTGCTGACAGATCAAATTTCACTAATGAGATATCAGGAGTTGTCAACTTCATCCCTAAACCAGAAGGAGCAATTACAGTTTTTCCTTTATAGAAAACCCTGATATGTAAGGCTGCCATCAGTGCGATGCAACAAGCCCAACTGTATATTACCATCAGGAGAATTAAGTGTAATTGACTGGTCGGCAGCAGCCGTCTTAACTAATCCTGTAAATAACAGGATAATAAAGATTTTTTTCAAAAACATGGTAAGCAATTTACTGATGAAGGTAATACTTTTGTGTAAAAAGTACACAATGTAGTTTATCTCTTTTCAAACAGCCACCAAAAGCGTTTTCGGGGCTTTATCTCGTAATTGGTACTGATGTAATTACCGATATGGCCCATTGCCTCATCGATACTATCGGTAACCAGCACCAGGCTGGTATCTTCCTTAGAAATAGTGCCCTGCTGCGCCATCCACTCTATGCTATCTGTAAGAGGCTTATAATATTCTTTGCCAAATAAAACAATTGGAAAATTGGTGACTGATTTTGTTTGTACCAGTGTCAGAATCTCAAACAATTCATCCATTGTACCAAAACCACCAGGCATGATAATGAATGCGTAGGAGTATTTTACCAGCAATACTTTACGGACAAAGAAATGCTCAAACGTCACCGATTTCTGAACATATGGATTCACCTTTTGTTCAAATGGTAATTGAATATTACAGCCAATTGATTTCCCATTATTCTCAAAAGCCCCCCGGTTGGCAGCTTCCATAATTCCGGGCCCGCCACCGGTCATTGTTGTAAATCCTGATTCGGCAATACGTTTTCCAAACTCCCTGGCTTTAATATAATAAGGATGATCCTCCTTATATCTTGCAGAACCAAATACAGTAATACTCGGTCCAATGAAATGCATGTTTCTAAACCCCTTGATGAATTGCCAGAAAACCCGCCATGCAAACCCCAGTTCATAACTGCGGCTTTTAGGCCCGTCCAGGTACACCTGTTCCTTTGAAGGGATAATACTACTCTTAAGTTTTGTGGATGCTTCCATAGTAAAATGTAAATTGCTGTCCAATTTAAACAATAATGCAATGCGTATAATAAGTTATAATGTTAATGGCATCAGGGCCGCAATTAAAAAAGGGTTTTTAGATTGGTTAAAAACAAATCCTGCTGATGTCATTTGCCTGCAGGAAACAAAAGCAGTAAAAGGCGATGTGGATACCAAAACATTAAATGCATTGGGTTATCATGATTACTGGTTCAGTGCACAAAAAAAAGGATATAGTGGTGTCGCTGTGTTTACTAAAATAAAACCAGATAAAGTTGAATATGGTAATGGTCACGGCCCAAGTGATGATGAGGGCAGAGTAATACAAGTTGATTTTGGTGATATTAAACTCATCAATGCCTACTTCCCTTCCGGAACCAGCGGAGACGAACGACAGGATTTTAAATACAAATGGCTGGATGAATTTAATGGCTGGCTGAATAAACTGAAAAAGAAATATCCCAAACTTATTCTTTGTGGAGATTATAATATTGCTCACAAAGAAATTGATATACATGACCCGAAAGGAAATAAAAAATCGTCGGGGTTTCTGCCGGAAGAAAGGGAATGGATGACAAAATTTCTTGATAATGACTGGATCGACACCTTCAGGGAATTTCACCCGGAACCGCACCGTTATAGTTGGTGGAGTCAACGCTTTCCCTCTGTAAGATTGAATAATAAAGGATGGAGAATCGATTATATTACTGTTACCTCAGTTTTGAAAAAAAACCTTAAGGATGCAGAGATTTATCCCGATATAAAACACAGTGACCATTGCCCTGTGTACCTTGACATTAAACTTTAAACATTAATGATCATTTATAATGTGACCATCAAAGTGGAGCATTCCATTGCTGATCAATGGCTGACCTGGTTGAAAGAAGAACATATTAACAGATGTAATTAGTACCGGGTGCTTTACACATGCTGTTATTCTTCGTTTAATAGAAGCAGATGATACTGAAGGTGTAACTTTTGCTGTACAATATCATACAGAAAGCAAAGCCTTATACAACCGCTATATTGAGCAGTTTTCAGAAGAAATGAGAAAAAAGGGTGCTGGATAAGTGGGGCAATAAATTCATTGCATTCCGGACCTTGATGCAGGTTGTGCATTGAGTGTGCAAAAGAAAAAATTTAATCCCGCCTTTGGCGGGACAGTTGTATATTCTTCTCAAACCCGCTGCTGGCAAGGATTTGCCAACAATAGTCCCAAAACGCAATACTGGCAAGGGTTCTGGCAAAATCAATACTGCAGAAATATTTTTTCTTTACTCGAGTTTCCTCTCAAAACCTTGTCCCATGCGGTTTTTAGCTGATTTAGTGAAAACCGAAAGTTGAATAAAAATATTTTGCCGGATTAAAAAAGCCTCTAAATTTGTTGCCGCTAGCTAAACATTAAAAAATTACAAATCATGAACAAAGCTGAATTAATCGCAAAGGTTGCCGACGATGCCGGCGTTACTAAAACACAAGCAAATGCTGCTTTAGATTCTTTCGTAGAAGCAGTTACAAAAACATTAAAAGGTGGTGGTAAAGTGACTCTGGTTGGTTTTGGTACTTTCTCTGTATCTAAAAGATCTGCCCGCAATGGCCGTAACCCTCAAACCGGTGAAGTAATTAAAATCAAAGCAAGGAAAGTTGCTAAATTTAAGGCTGGTAAAGAACTTTCTTCTAAACTGTAACTGCACTGAAACCGAATTAAGAAAGCTCCATCCCGCTGCAAATGGGACGGAGTTTTTTTTACAGATACTTTTTATTCTATTTTACACTAACTAAAAAATTAATTTTATGGGAAGAGGAGATAAAAAAACTGCCAAAGGCAAACGTTTTAAAGGCTCATTTGGTAAAAGCAGACCTGTTACAAAAAGCCCTGCTAAAAGGGCAGCAGCCAAGAAAGCAGCAGTTAAGAAATAAGCATAACTACTTTTTAAACATCGGGTCCGGGGTGTAAGTCAATCAGGATTTATGCTCCGGGCTTTATTATGGAGCTAATCGCTCAATTTTCCAGTTACCATTTTCCTCCATTGTGTATTGCAGCCTGTCATGCAGGCGGCTTGGGCGTCCCTGCCAGAATTCAACAATAACGGGCTTTACAATATAGCCACCCCAGTGCGGGGGTCTTTGTAATTTTTTGTCGTGCAATTCCTTTTCCAGTTTGCTATAATGACTATCCAGCCATTCCCTGCTCTCTATCACCTGGCTTTGTGGTGAGGCTATAGCTCCTACCTGGCTGCCTTGAGGCCTTGAACTGAAATATTCATCGCTGGCCGCAGAGCTTATTTTTTCAATCAATCCCGTGATGCGAACCTGCCTTTCAAGTTCTTTCCAAAAGAAAACAAGACAGGCCTTGGGGTTTTCAGCTAGTTGTTGCCCTTTAAAACTATTATAGTTGGTAAAAAAAGTAAACCCATTCACATCGTACTCTTTCAATAAAACAATCCTTGCCGAAGGCATGCCGTCTGATGAGGCAGTCGCCAGTGTCATCGCATTCACCTCATCTATATCTGAAGCTACGGCCTCATCCCACCATTTTGAGAACTGCTGGATCGGGTTTACTTCTGCATCGTTTTCAGATAAACTTTGCTGAGTGTAGTTTTTCCTGATATCTGCAATACTTCCGGCCATATGTCTTTTTTATACTGCAAAGTTAGCTGGTTAAATTTCACAGAATAAAAAAGCCAGGTTTTATATTGCCTGGCTGAATTAATATAATCCCTGAAATATTTTTTTCTATCCGTTGAATTGTTTCCTGGCCAGTTCATCCCTTTCGCCGGCTATCATATTCAGCATACTTTCCAGTTCACCAATCCGTTTTAACTGATGCTCCAGCTTTTTATTCGCATCAGCTACAGCCTGCATATCATTATTTAGTTCTTCCAGGTATGCTACCCGTTTTTGTAATTGCTGCCGCTGAAAATTTGCCTCCTTTAACTTGTCTTCTGTTTCTGTCAATTCTTCCAGCAGTTGTTTATTTTCGGTAATAGCAGCGCTGTATTTACGTTTTTGTTCTTCAAAATCCTGCGAAATCCTGTAATGTGATTCTTTCAGGTCTTCATACTCGATGTTTAGCCTTTTTGATGTATTTACCTGGCTTTCGAGTTTCTGTATCTTATCCTGTAATACATTGAATTCATTATAGGCACTGTCGATCATAGAGGTCATCTCGTTGGTCAGGTGCTCCTTCTGTCTTGTGTTGTTAATTTCCTTTTCCTTTTGCGACAGCATGAATTTAAGCTCATCTACCTGTCCGGACAGCTCCTCATTAATTTTTAGTATCTCCTGTTGCTTTTCTTCAGTTTCTTTTACAATATCAATTTGCCCCAGCAACTGGTTTATCTTTTCATTATGCTCCATCAGGCTGCTTTGAGCCTTCCGGAGTTGCTCAATATAATCAGGCTTTTCTTTTTCTGCTGAAGGGGCTGTTTTTCGCAGCGATTCTAATTCTGCCTGAAGTTTTTTGTTCAGCTTTCTGGTTTCCTCTGCTTCAATAACATTGATGTTGTTATTTTCTTCCGTTTCCTCCAGTCTTTTTCTTAATTGAGTTAGTTCTTTATCCCGTAGCTCTGTGTCATTGAAGTAACGAAGCTTCCATTCTTCCAGTGTTTTGGAGATTTTCTCCGTTTCCATCGGAGATGATTTCATGCTTCGGCGGCTGACGATGAAAAAATGGATAGTAACACCAAGGATAATGGCCCCCAGCATCAGCACAATAATCTCAACAATGGAAAGTGAAAGGCTTGCCATAGCAGTAACGTCAGGTTCGTAAACTATTAAAAAGTGAGCAAAATATTATTAATAGTTTTTCACAGGCGGGGATAGCAGAAGCCTGCAAGATAGCTGCTGTGCGAAACTGGCAAATAGTAAATATACTATTGGGGCAAAATAGTTATAAGTATCATCTCACCAATGTACCAACTTTTTCTCCTGTAACAACCCGGCGAAGATTGCCGGCCTTGTTCATATCGAAAACAATGATTGGAAGATTGTTCTCCATGCAAAGTGTGAAAGCGGTCATGTCCATCACCCTGAGGTTATTAGTAAGGCATTCCTGGAAAGTAATAACGTTGTATTTGGTAGCAGAGGCATCCTTTTCAGGGTCAGCCGTGTAGATGCCATCCACCCGGGTACCTTTCAGGATTACATCAGCATTTATTTCAATGGCCCTGAGTGAGCCGGCAGTGTCTGTAGTAAAATATGGGTTACCGGTGCCGGCCCCAAAAATAACTACCCGGCCTTTTTCCAGGTGACGGATAGCCCGGCGACGGATATAAGGTTCTGCGATCTGCTCCATCTTGATAGCACTCTGCAGACGGGTATAAACACCTACTTTCTCCAGGCCAGCCTGTACTGCCATTCCATTGATAACAGTGGCCAACATCCCCATATAATCTCCATGTGCCCTTTCAATTCCTGTTTCGGCCTCATTCATCCCCCGGTAAATATTACCCCCGCCAATAACGACAGCCACCTGTACGCCTAACTCGGTAATAGATTTGATATCCTGGGCATACTGGGCAATGACATCGGTATCAAAACCAAAACTTTTATCACCCATTAATGCTTCGCCGGAAAGTTTGAGGAGGATTCTTTTGTACTTAGGTAACATTGGAGCTAAATTTTCGCTGCGAAGGTAGGGATTTGAATTATTATTTAACGGCCCTGATGCTGTACACTATTGGTATCTTTCCTTCCATGCCTTTTATTTGCCATTTGCCTTTTTCAACCTCCACCGAGTTCGTAAAATTGGGGTATGGCGAATAGGCATGTTCATTGAACAATTCAATCCTGAGGCCTGCCTTTATTAGTGCATTCAGTATTTCGCTGATGCTGTGGTTCCAGCTGTATTCTTTTCCTTTTATATCAGCTTTTCTGTCTGTATAAGTGCCATAGTTCTCCGTAACGATCAATTCCCTGTTTTCATAGTAGTATTGAATATGAGTGAACTCGTCATCGAACATCCATACAACCGGGTGAAAATCGGCCATATAAAACAAACCACCCGGTTTCAGATAAAAACTGATTATTTCGGCCCATTTATCCAAGTTGGGCAGCCAGCCTATTGTGCCATAGGAAGTAAATACAATATCAAACTTTTCATCCAGGTGTTCCTTCAAATCATATACGTTGCAACAAATGAATTTTGCATTCATTCCTCCTGAGTTTATCAGAGGCTCATCTTTCAATTTATTTGCCTCCTCAATGGCTACATCAGATAAATCAACGCCGGTCACTTCGGCACCAAGCCTTGCCCAGTTTAAACTATCCATTCCAAAATGACATTGGAGGTGCAGCATCTTCTTCCCTTTTACATCACCCACCTCGTTTAATTCAATTGGAGTGAGAACCGTTTCACCTGCTTTAAATCCTGCAAGGTTATAAAAGGATGAGTCTTTATGAACTGCTGTGCGTTGGTTCCAAAGGTTTTTATTCGCCTCAAAATATTGCTCGTCTGTACCCATATTTCAAACTTAAACAAATTTCCGTTGCTGTATTAATTCACCCGGCCGGGTGAAAATGGATTAAAGGCTGCTGGTAATTTTACACCAAAATAAATAAGTTAATTTAGTAGAAGTCTATTAAATGAGAACCAGGACGTTAATATTATTAATTGCTGTTTTACAGGTAGTATTTGCCATTGCACAAAATAATACATCACAATCTGGCCTTACAAATAAGGATGCTTTGATTGCTGACTCCCTTAACTTAACCTCAAGGAGGTTAATGTTTAAACTAAAGTACGACAGCGCAAAATATTATCTTGATAAAGCTCTGGGATTCGCCCTGCAAAGCGGTAACAACAACATTATTGCCCGTTGTTATGTTGATTATGGTAATATGCACAACCTGCAGGGTAAGCATAAAACGGCCTCGCAATATATTCAAACAGCTGCCCCATACCTTGAAAAAGCTGACAATTACGAAGTGAAAATTAGTGGCCTTATGCTCCAGGCCACACTGTATATGGTGTCTGGAAAAAAAGATTCAGCTGTTTACTATTACAGGATAGCCGAAAACTATAATGCTGAAAAAATGCCATATCGGAATTACCTGGTTTATATGTCGCTGGGCGAATTATATAACCAAATCGGTGATATTGGAGAAGCCGAAAAATACCTTCGTAAATCATATAACCTTACAGTTAACAAAGAAGGGAAACCCGATCACATTTACCTGCTTACCGTTTTTTTAAATTTCTATCTCGCCAAAAACAAACCAGCGGATGCAGCGCCACTGATTGAAGAGTTCAATTTGTTAGTGGAAGACAGGAAGAAAAAGAATATAACTGACCCTTTGCGGGATATTTTGATGGGGATTACCAATAGTAAATTGGCAAATAGTATTGAGTTTATGAAATCAGTAAAGGAAAGCAGCATCAACACAGGCATGATAGGGCAGGCATTGATTGCCAACAATTATCTTATTAAAAATCTGGAAAAGAAAAAAAATTATGCGGATGCCATGAAGCTGGCAACAGAAAGTGAAAGCCTGTCCGAAAAAACAGGCAATATTTATTCCGTTTACGAAACAAAGAAAATTAAATATGGCCTGTTGGAAAAAATGGGGGAACACAAGCAGGCAAATACAATGGCGGACACTTTGTTTGGGTTGAAGGACAGCATACTGGCCCTTGAAAAAAGGGAACAATTGTTCGAGTGGGAAACAAAGTTTGAAACGGAAAAAAAACAAAAAGAAATAGCCTTGCTTAGTTCCAGCAATAAACTGAAGGAAAAAGAAATTGCCCTTTTGGTTGCGGATAAAAAAATGGGTGCGTTGCTTTTGCAGCAGCAAATAATGCAGCAAGGGGCATTGGCAAGGGAAAACCTGCTGATGGACTCTATAGTCAAAAGCGAAAAAGCTTACAATGCTTTACTGGCCACCGAGAATGACTTTAAAGAAGCAAAACTGAACAAGGAAAAGGAACTGATGCAAGCCCTGACAAGAGAAAATATTTTACAGGCCAGAAAAGTAAAGAAAGAACGGCAAACCAAATGGGTGCTGGCCGGTGGCGCCGCATTATTACTGCTCTCAGGTGTTTCCATTCTGGCATTATACAGAAAACAAAAAAGAAAAAACAGTATTATACAAAAACAGGCCGCCGACCTGGAAGTGCTGATGAAAGAAATACACCACCGGGTAAAAAATAACCTACAGGTAGTAAGCAGCCTGTTGGATTTACAGAGCCACACTATTACAGATATGCAGGCGCATGAAGCAGTAAAAGAAGGAAAGAACAGGGTGCAAAGCATGGCGCTGATACATCAGAATTTATATTCAGAAGGCAATATCAAAGGAATAAAGGTGAGAGAATACGTAAGTAACTTACTGCAAACGCTTTGTGATTCGTACAACATTACCAACGACAAAGTAAAAATCAAAGCCAGCATTGATGACCTGAACTTAGATGTGGATACGATGATACCACTGGGCCTTGTAATAAATGAACTGGTAAGTAATGCGTTCAAATATGCATTCAAAGAAAAACAGGCCGGCGAGCTGGAAATAACCCTGAAAGAAAATGCTGATAAACTTAGTTTACTGGTAAAGGATAATGGCAGTGGTTTCCCGGCAGGCCTGGATACAAAAAACACAAAATCGTTTGGACTGAGAATGATAAGGGCTTTTGCACAAAAGCTGAAAGCAAAGCTTGACATCTATAACAATAACGGGGCGGTGGTAGAGATGGAAATTGCAAAATTTAAGATGGCATGAGCAAGATTAAAGTACTGATAGTAGAAGATGAACCGGTTATTGCCGAAAATATTTCTTTATACTTAGATAATAACGATTTTGAAGTAAGCGGTATAGCTTACGACAGTGATGATGCGCTGATGCAGTTAAAGGAGAACACCCCTGATGCGGTAATAATGGATATTAACCTCAGCAGTGAAAAAGACGGGATTGACATTGCATTATACATTAATACAAAATACCAGCTCCCTTTTTTATTTCTCACTTCGTATTCTGATAAAAACACATTGGACAGGGCCAAGAAAGTAAAACCAAGCGGCTACATCGTAAAACCATTTAATGAAAGAACATTACTTGCCTCGCTGGAGATTGCTATCAGCAACCATGCTGCTGAGAAAAATCATGACCTGCCAAAACTGAGTTCTGAAAAGTTAAATAAACATTTACTGAACCCCTTCAGCGACAGGGAATTTGAGCTGGCCCAGTTATTATACGATGGCATTACCAACACACAAATTGCTGAAAAGCTTTACATTTCTGTAAATACAGTAAAAACCCATCTTAAAAACATTTACCTGAAATTAGATGCCAATTCCCGCCTCCAGGTAATTCAAAAACTCAGGGAACTGATTTTGAAATAATCACCCAACCGGGTGAGCAATCAACCAATGTTTAGTTGAATTTTTATATCCTAAAATAAATGGGTATGAAAAAACTGCTTTTCCTTGTTGCAATACTGTTCTCATTTTACCAAATCAATGCGCAGAATGTGGGTATTGGAACTACCAGTCCGCAGGCAAGGCTCCATGTTACTGACAGCAGTGTGTTGTTTTCGGCAGATGGTGTTCCTCCGGGCACCAGCAATCCCCCTGCTTCTGGTGCGGGAAGAAGAACGATGTGGTACGCAGGCAAAGCTGCCTTCCGTACCGGGTATGTGAATGGCACGCAATGGAACAAAGACAGCATCGGGTTGTACTCTTTTGCAGCCGGTCATAGTAATATAGCCAAAGGGGTTGCTTCCGGTTCATTTGGGGCCTTCAATAATAACAGTGGTGATTATTCGTTTGCTGCTGGCACTGGTAATATAGCTTCCGGCGAATATTCAACGGCGTTCGGACTTGCCAACAGCGCTTCAGGGAATTATTCTTTTTCCATGGGTATCAACAGTGCGGCCACCGCGGCATATGCAGTAAGTATAGGCAATACAGATACTGCTTCAGGCAATATGTCTGTGGCACTGGGCTTTAAAAATAAAGCGACAGCCTGGGCCGCCTTTGCACAGGGAGAAAGCAACCTGTCTTCCGGCCAATACAGTGTGTCGCAAGGGCTTGAAAACACTGCATCCGGGCTTTACAGTTCTGCAGTTGGTTACCGCTCACAGGCAACAGGTGAGGGCAGCTGGGCCCAGGGATTTGATAATATCGCTGCAGGTAATTACTCTTTTGCTTCTGGCAACAGCACATTGGCCAGCGGGGCACAGAGTACAGCCCGTGGAATATTCTGCAATGCGCTGGCTGATTACTCCCTCTCAATTGGTTATTTCAACAATGCATCAGGTATATCGGCTGTGGCACTTGGTGCCCTTACAACCGCATCAGGAGGTACTTCATTTGCAACAGGACAAAACACCACCGCATCAGGGAGTTATTCCGGCGCAAACGGACTCTTTACCTATGCAAAATCAAATGCCGGATTCACAATTGGTATTTATAATGATGCAGGTGCAGCAGGCAGTGCCAATAGCATTGATGGCAATAACAGGTTGTTTGAAGTAGGCAATGGTATTTCCAATGTACTCCGGAATAATGCGTTTACTATTCTTCAAAATGGGAACACCGGAGTAAATACCACCGTGCCGGCAGCGGGCATGGATATTAATGCAGACCTGGCCTGCCGTCAAAATGTATTAACACTTGCCGGCGGATTAAACTCGGATATAAATGCCGGCAGGTACAGCTTTGTAAAAATTACCGGCCCTGCCATCAATTTCTCTATCGATGGCATACAGGGCGGGGTGGATGGAAAAGTACTGACGCTATTTAATCTTACCGGAACGAATATGACCATTGTGGACCAAACAGGCAGTGCTTCGGCCCCGGCCAACAGGATCAATACGCTGGAGGGCGGAGTGGCTATCAGCACCACTAACAATGGTTCTGTTACGCTTCAATACAGTGCTGCCGATAACCGCTGGATGGTGATAGCAATGAAGGAGTAAAACCACTACCGGGTGAGCAATCAACCAACGTTTAGTTGAATTTTATATCCTAAAATATATGGAAATGATTCGTTAACAACACAGCAGGCAACTACCGAATGGTGATTGCGCCAAGAAACCAGAATCGTACACCGTTTTTGTGATAGCAAGAAAAGATTAACTTTAGATAAACAGCCAAATATGAAGTCTTTTCTCACTGCTTTACTCATTTCTCTTTTTTACAGTCTGGCACAAGCTCAGCCATCTGATGCAATCGTTAAAAAAGATGCAATCGGAAATGGAAGCGGAGTGCTGAGTTTTAAATTCACCAAAAGCACCGGTACCCGCCAGTGGAACCGCAGCACCGGCAACTGGGAATATGTAAGAGGTGTAGTGGTGAAACGCAAAAGTGAGTATCCCGGTATCAACTTAGTAGTGTATGAAGATGTGGTGTATCAGTATACTGGTGGTGGCGGTTATAGTTTCTGGAAGGTACGGGTGGTGAGTAATGAATATGAAGGCATCCCCAACCCTTCGCAGTCTGACATTACCGGCCTGATAAACAAGGACCCGGAAAAATTTTATGGCTATTATTATTCGCTGATCACAAAACTCTGGCATCAACCGCAATTGGCAGATACACCACGGTTCATCTGGTCCAGCCCAAAAGCGGTTGAGTTCAGGATGAAAATGAAGTTTGACTACATCGTTGGTTCAAAAGGTATTGAAACGCTGGAAAGTATCTGGAATGTCCATCTGTACCGCGACGAACCCAAAGGCCCCTGGAAAAGTATGTTTGCCACCCGCAGCGAAGATGGCACTGAAAACCAGGTGCTGGATTTTAAAGCATATACGCCACAGCAGTTAGCCGATTTTGAAAAGCAGACGTTGCAGTTTACGATAGCTGAGCAAAAGGGCAAACAACAGGTTGCCGACCTTGCAAAAACTATCACGGTACCTGAATTCAATAATGCTGACGAAATGCTTCGCTTCCTGCATGATGTATTGAGAAATGGAAATCCTGATAAATTGCGAGCTGTGATGCTGCAGGTGCTGGCGCCGGGCTTTTTTGTGGAGGGCAGCAAAGTTCAGCTTATGCCAACAGAAGAAAGAAATCTTGCTGATGTAATAACGGCTGTATACAACAATAAAGTGAAATACAAAGAACTGTATTGTGCAGTACCTCCGTATAAAGTGGAGCGGTGGGGCAATAGTGATACAAGAAAGGATATTACCATCAGAAGCGTAGTGGACAACTGCAATACATTATTTACTGTTGACAGGGTAAATATTGGCTACGTAGAAGGCGTTCCGGTAACGAGGTTAGTTATTCTTTCCTATGGCATATATGTACGACAGGACCAGGACGCCATTAACTATATTAACTCATTCAGCAACCGGAGTAAAATATGCCCGAATGACTGAACAGTCGTTTATTGCTCATAAAATAAAACAGGGCTCCAAGGAGCCCTGTTTTTATATACAAAAGTTTAGTTTGGTTATCCTAATGCCACCCTCTTAAACTCTATCACTTTCACACCACCGCTTTCTTTCAGGTAGTCAGCAACTGTTTTACCAGCATCTTTTACAAAAGCCTGTGCCGTCAGTGTTTGCTCTTTAAAGAAAGCTCCCATTTTTCCTTCAGCAATTTTTGCAAGCATTTCTTCTGGTTTACCTGCCATTTTGGGATCTTCTTTCATTACATCCATAATGATGGCTTTTTCTCTTGCCACTACTTCAGCCGGAACACTGGCCGCATCTACTGCTACCGGGTTCAATGCTGCAATCTGCATTGCTACGTCCTTACCAGCCTCTGCAGCAGCTTTATCCAAACCAACCAGTACACCAATGCGGTAAGCACCGTGGATATAAGACGCAACATAAGGAGCATCTACCCTTTCAAATTTGGTAATAGCGATTTTCTCACCGATAGCGGCTAATTTATCATTTACCAGGTCAGCTACTTTAGCGCCGCCTACTGACACACCGTTCAGTTCATCAGCCGATCTTACATTATTTGCAATAGCTGCATCAGCAATTGTCTGAACGAAAGCGACGAAATCGGTGTTCTTGGAAACGAAATCGGTTTCGCAGCTTACACATACAACGATACCCGTTTTGTTATCACTTGTTGTTTGTGCAATTACCACACCTTCTTTTGCTTCACGGTCACTTCTTTTAGCAGCTACTTTCTGGCCTTGCTTACGCAACCAGTCAATAGCGGCTTCAAAATCACCATTTGTTTCAGTCAAAGCCTTGCGGCAATCCATCATACCGGCGCCAGTAGCCTGGCGCAGTTTGTTTATGTCTTGTGCACTTATAGTTACAGTACTCATAATTTGAATTTGTAATTGCTCAATTCCAAAATTAAACTCCGGCACAACATTGAGCTATTATGCCATTGTTACATTTTCACATTGCTGTTATCTTCTTGCGCCACCGGGACCTCTGCTGCCACCACCAGGACCACCTGTTGTACGGCGTCTTTGCCCACCACCGGCTCCACCAGCACCACGGCCCCTGCCGCCACGGCCGCCTTCTGCTTCTGCTTCTGCAAGCAGCTTAGCCGCTTTTCTTTCTTTTTCATCATCTGTTATATCATCTACTTCTTCATCTTTTGCAGCTTGTCTTTCGGCAAGACCTTCTGCGATAGCAGCAGTGATATAATTAACGATGATAGCAATTGATTTGGTCGCATCATCGTTCGCAGGCACAGCGAAGTCAACTTTATTAGGATCGCAGTTGGTATCAACCATACCAAATGTCTGGATGCCCAAACGTTTTGCTTCTGCAAGTGCAATATGCTCATGACCGATATCAATAATGAACAATGCAGCAGGCACACGACCCAGCTGGGCAATACCACCTAATACTTTATCCATTTTATCCCTGTCTCTTGAAAGTGTCAGCCTTTCTTTCTTTGTAATGCTGTCAAAAGAACCATCGCCAAGCATTTTTTCAATGCTCTGCATTTTCTTCACACTCTTACGAACGGTGTTGAAGTTGGTCAGCATACCACCAAGCCAGCGTTCAGTAACGAATGGCATGTTCACTCTTTTTGCAGACTCATTTACGATGTCTTTTGCCTGCTTCTTGGTTCCAACAAACAAGATTTTCTTACCGCTGCGGGCAATTTGCTTCAGTGCGGCGGCAGTTTCCTGCAGGCATTCCACAGTTTTGTTCAGGTCAATGATGTGAATACCTTTCTTTTCAGCAAAGATGTAAGGCAACATCTTGGGGTTCCACTTCTTTTTCAGGTGACCGAAATGAACACCTGCTTCCAGAAGTTGCTGTTGTAAGGATGTATTATTTTCCATTGTATTTGAATGATCGTTTTTTAAAAATTGTTTGCTGCGATTAACGTTTAGAGAACTGGTAGCTGCGACGGGCTTTCTTATGACCGAATTTCTTACGTTCAACAGACCTCGGATCCCTTTTCAGTAACCCGGCTGCTTTTAATGCAGGACGAAACTCAGGATTGATCTCCAGTAATACCCTGGCGATACCAAGCATTGCTGCCTCTGCCTGACCTTTAACACCACCGCCAGATGCGTTGATCTTAACATCAAATTTGTTTATTACATCAACTGTTTTCAGCGGACGTTCCACCTGGTTTTGTAAATACACCAGCGGAAAATAAGTTTTGTAGTCTTTATCGTTCACTGTGATTTTTCCATCTCCTTTTGAAAGGAATACTCTTGTCACAGCTTCTTTACGACGACCAACACCATTTTTTTGCTTTTCCATTATATATTGTTTGGCAGTTTTTTAATTAGAATTTTAATTCTTTGGGTTGTTGTGCTCCATGCGGATGTTCTGCACCGGCATATACAAATAGTTTTTTGTACATCTTGCGGCCCAGGCGATTTTTAGGAAGCATCCCTTTTACAGCTCTTTCAATAAGAACTTCAGGGCGACGCTTTTGCAGGTTAGAAGCAGTCTCTTCTTTCAATCCACCAGGGTAACCAGTGAAGTGGTCATAAAGTTTCTGATCCATTTTTTTACCTGTTAATACGGCTTTCTCTGCGTTGATCACAACGATATAGTCGCCTGTGTCAACATGGGGGGTGTAGCATGCTTTGTTCTTACCACGAAGTACCGCAGCAATTTTAGCACACATACGACCAACGGTTTGATTAGTACCGTCCACAACATACCAGTTGCGTTTTACGGTAGCCTCGTTCGCATGTTTGGTAGTGAAATGTAATTTGCTCATTTGATTTTATTTGTGCTGCCGCTATCCCGGCAGCTGTTTTTTAAATGGGGTGCAAAGATAGGTCTGAGAGGTTTTCAAACCTAAGGATTGGAGAAGTAATTTTTATTGAACCTTCGTAATGAGCTGATTTTCAATAAAATTTTTGCCCTAAATTTTTAATAGCCTGAACCGTGGCTAAAAATTCCACCATGCTTCTCCGGAAAATTGGCTGGTAATAGTATACAACTCACCAATCTTTGGTGTTTTAACCGGAACATTCAACTCTGCGGCTTTTGCCACCACTCTTTTGATGGGTTCATTCCAGGGATGCATACCCAGTCTGAATTTGCCCCAGTGAACCGGCATCAGAGCTTTTGCTTTTAAATCAATTGCCGCCTGTACTGTTTCCTCGGGCATCATGTGAATCAGCGGCCACATATTATTGTACTGTCCTGCTTCGAGAATGGCAAGATCAAACGGGCCATGCTTTTCTCCTATTTCTTTAAAATGTGAGTCATAACCGGAGTCACCGCCGAGATATAAATTGTGTGCTGCTGTTTTTAAAATAAAAGATGACCATAATGTCTGCCCCCTTTTAATTCCCCTGCCAGAAAAATGGCGAGCAGGTGCCGCCGTTAACTGGATATTGTCTTCCAGTTGATGCGATTCCCACCAATCTGTTTCAGTAATCCTACCTGCTTCAATTCCCCAATGCTTCAGGTGAGAACTGATGCCAAGTGAACAATATATTTTGTTGGCTTTGTTTCTTAGTTTACGGATGGTGTTAAAATCAAGATGATCGTAGTGATCATGTGTAAGAATAAGGTAGTCAATCCCGGGCATATCATCCGCTTTATACTCATTACTTCCGGGAAATGCTTTTACCATAAATGATACCGGAGCGGCATTGCCGCTGAAAACCGGGTCAATAAGAAAGTTTCTGCCTTCTATCCTGATAAAATAAGAGGAATGGCCAAACCATACAACTACTGGTTCTGCTGTATCAAGTTTCGCCAGGTCTGTTTTTATAAAAGGGAGTTGGGCCTGTGGTACCGTTTCAGGATGTTTTTTAAAAAACTCTCTCATCATTTTCCAGTAAGAAACACCCTCCGGCTTCATTGGCGTTGGTGAAAGATTTTGAAAAGCCCCTTTCTTATAATTGGCGGACTGCTTTAATCGTTCCAGGTGTTTGCCTGATGGAAGTTTTCCGGTTATCTTAAATGACATTGATCGGTTTTGTTTCGGACTGCAAATTACCTCACTGTAAAATTCAAGCAGAACCTATTTCGGCGAACGAACAATTTCAGGCTGTGAAAACACTACTGTCCTGACTTTTTCACCACAACCCGGTTAGGACTGAAATGTGTAATTATTACCGGGATTATATCTCCCTCTTTTACTAGTTCTTTTTCAGCAGGTGCTAAAACAAGTTTAGCCTGGATTTTATCTTCAAACAAATTGAGATAAACCCCGTGCGGAGAAATCTTGTAAACTGTTGCGTCAATATCGATTTTGTTATTAAAATGCTGCAATGCCTTCCTGTATTCCGGAATATAATTGTGAGAGAAAAGTTCGGCGACAATTGCGTTCGGCTTATCAAGGTTCAGCAATTTAAAACTTATAGCTTCATTAGCGGCAGATTCCACAGGCGGCACTTCCCATGGTGAAAGCTGAAGTGGAAAAAGGATATAACTGTTCCATTCTTTTACAAAATATTTGCCGTCGACAATTTTAAGGTACCCGGAAAACCGGTTTTCAATCGCTGCTTTTTGAATCAGTAAATCAATATCAGTATTGTGAGTAAACTTTACATTACAGGCGGTCATTTTATCTCCCCTGTCAGATAATCTCAATTGAAAGATTACTCCATCCCCCAGCCTGAACTGGTGCGGCTTTTTCCCGCTGCCTTCAGCATTGATTTTACAATTGACCGATTTATGTTTGTTATTATGCAGGTATTCAATAGTAGCGAACTGCTTTTCATAATTGATAAACGATATTTTTCCTTTATATACCTGCTGTTCCATAAATACTTGTTGTGCAAATTTATGCTGTAGCGCCGTAATAGAGTTTTTAAATAATCAGCCGGGTAGATACAGTATTCGCTGCTTATATTTAGTCTATAAATCTTTTGTATGGCAACACATCATCTTGGCCGTTCCACCTTTGGTGACCCGAAGAATTCCGGCAACTTAATGACAATAGAAGAAGCACATTCATTATTAAACGACTGGGTGCCGAATGAACGGTTAAGGCTGCATATGAAACAAGTGGCCGCCAATATGAAAGCCTGGGCCATCGAAAAGGAAGGTGCCGATGAAACAACTGCCCTGAAATGGGAACTGGCCGGTTTGCTGCACGATGCTGACTGGGAAAAATATCCTGATAACCACTGCCGTGTCATTATAGAAGAATTGGAAAAACGAAATATTGACCCCGAAGTAATTCAATGCATTGCTTCTCATGGCCCGAAGGTGTTCGGCGTAGAGCCGGTTAATAAGATGGACAAAATGATCTATGCTATTGACGAACTCTCAGGTTTCATTCATGCCGCCGCCCTTATCCGCCCTACCTTATATGAAGGTCTGGAAGTAAAGAGTGTGTTGAAGAGATTAAAAACTCCATCATTTGCAGCCCAGGTAAGCAGGGAAGATATAACTGATGCTCTGTCAAGGATTGATGTTTCTCTTGAAGATTTGATTCAATTCATTATTCATCACCAAAAGAGTGCACCGTAATTTTCCGTAGTGAAAATAATTTTAATATTTCTTTAAACCCTGCTGTGTAACAAAGGTCACAAAGCTTGCCCAAGTGTGTGTCCAAGCCTTATCGTAAGAACATTTAGTCACCAAAAAACGAATTATATGAGAAAGCTCTACGCTTTGCTTGCGGGCATATGTATGACCTTGCTGGCCGTTCCCTCCAATGCTACCCCTGACACTCCCGATGTTGCCGGATTTACTTTTTCTATTTCTGCTCCAGGCAACACCGTTTTTTTTACCAATACCACGGTGCTGGGAAATGAACCCGGTATCCGAAAGGCGTTCTGGAGTTTTGGCGATGGTGCAACGCAGTTGTTACCGCCACTTGCCAATACCCAACACCAGTATCAATCTGCGGGAACCTACAATGTGTGCCTTAAGATATACCGGTATTTCACTAATGCGAACGACTCTGTACTGACATCACAAATATGTCAGACAATAGTTTTACAAAATACTGCCATCTGCGGTGCAAACTTTGAAACAGTAAATGTTGCATCAACACCGCTGGGAAAATATTTTGTTGCCCAGCCATCACATAGCCAGAATAAAAAACCTGTTCGGATCTGCTGGACTTTTGGTGACGGCAGAGATACCTGCATTCAATATCCCAATACTTATACGGGGCCATATGGTGTATATCATACGTATGCCCAACCTGGTAATTATAATGTATGTGTGAACATTCTGTATGATGGAGGTTGCCAGGCGCAAAATTGTCGTGCAGTACAAATAGGCAATCCTGACAGTTGTCGTGCAGATTTTGAAAGATTACCAATAACCACCGGCACCAACCCTCTTAACGCAACCTTTAAAGCTTTGCCATGGCATAATAATAACAAGAAACCTGTTCGTATCTGCTGGGAGTTTGGCGATGGCAGGGATACCTGTATCCAATATTCAAATACATATCCGGGCCCATATACTGTAAATCATACATACACTAACTCTGGTGTATACCAGGTATGTGTGAAGATCCTTTACCAGGGTGGTTGCGAAGCAAGAAAATGTGATAATATAATTATCGGAAGACCCGATAGTTGCCGTGCAGATTTTACACGGCTACCGGTAAGCCCTTCAGCCAATCCACTCACAGTTATTTACAAAGCATTGCCCTCGCATAATAATAACAAGAAACCCTCCCGTATCTGCTGGACATTTGGCGATGGCAGAGATACATGTATCAACTACCTGAACATTTACAATGGCCAATACACTGTCCCTCACACTTACAATCATCCGGGTTTATACCAGGTATGTGTGAAAATTCAATATTACGGCGGATGTGAGGCCAGAAAATGTGATGCCGTACAAGTTGGAAGACCTGATACCTGCCATGCAGATTTTGAAAGGCTACCCGTCATTTCAATTAACAACCCGTTACAGGCTTATTTCAAAGCATTACCGCAACATAATAATAACCGGAAACCTTCAAGAGTTTGCTGGCAGTTTGGTGATGGCCAGGATACTTGTATTAATTATGCTGAAAATTATACCGGGCTTTATGTTGCAGGTCATACTTATAACCAGCCAGGTCAATATGAAGTATGTGTGAAGATCCAATACTTCGGTGGTTGTGAAGCAAGAAAATGTAAACCAATTAATATTATCCGTCCAGATAGTTGTCGTGCAGATTTTGAGAGACTACCATTAACTGCCAGCACACCACTAACGGTCGGTTTCAAAGCCTTGCCATGGCACAACAATGATAAAAAACCCACAAGAATATGCTGGCAGTTTGGTGATGGTACTGATACCTGTATTAATTATACAGCATCATACACCGGCCAGTATGTTGTAGCACATCGTTACAATCAGCCTGGTCAGTATGAAGTATGTGTAAAGATTCAATACTTCGGCGGTTGTGAAGCAAGAAAGTGTCATGGAATAGTAGTACCTCCTCCACAGGTTAACTGTTCAGTACGTTTATTTGAAATCACTCCGTCAATCACCAGTTTGGTTCGTGGGTTCCTCGCTGTTCCACATACGGAACCAAACAGAAGACCTGAACGGATCTGCTGGTATTTTGGAGATGGTGAGGATACTTGTATTATGATAGACCCGCAACAACCATTGCCAAATCTGTTTATCCGTCATACTTATCCTGCACCCGGTGTTTACAGGGCTTGTGTAAAAATCAGGTTCCAAGGTGGTTGTATTGCAGAGGATTGCCGTGAGGTGATCATTCGCCCTGCCACAAATGTATGCGGTGGCTATATGACTGATTCACTCGCCGGCCCGAGAACATTCCGGTTCAAAGGATTCAGTATTAATAATCCAAATGACGAAGTGCTCTTCTATCGCTGGACCTTTGGTGATGGCAGCAGTTCCCTTGGCCGTGAAGTGACACATACATATAGCCAGGGCGGCGACTACAGAGTTTGCCTGAATATTAAAACAAGGCTTGGCTGCGAGACAGTTATATGTAAGACAGTTAGAGTGCCAGGCAATAATCAACCTGCTTTAGTACTCACTCCCAATCCGGTAGTAACCTTACTGCATGCACAGTTCTTCTCAACACATACTGAGCAGGTAACAATTAAAATACTAAATGGATTTGGCACTGTGGTCAGAACATATGTTCGCAATGCAAATGTTGGGGCCAACAACTGGGATTTCGACCTGGCAGCTTTAATACCTGGTGTTTATTCATTCGTAATTCAATCGCCTAATCAGCTGGCAAGTGCCCTATTTATAAAACAGTAGTTAACTCTTTCTTACGTCAGGGCTAACACACAAAAAGCCGTCTCTTTATTGAGGCGGCTTTTGCATTTACATATAACTATTTAGTCAATGACGGATGTTCCATCCTCTATCTGTACGATATAAGCTTTCAGATCCTTCTGAACTACTTTTTTATATTTGTCGGTGATATTGCTGATAAGGCTACTTACAGCTTCCTCTCTAATGATATTGATTGTGCATCCTCCAAAGCCACCCCCCATCATTCTTGCGCCAATCACTTCCGGAATATTTTTTACAGATTCAACTAAAATATCCAGTTCCCTGCAACTTACTTCATACTGTTCACTCAGTCCTTTATGTGTTGCAAACATTTTTTTACCAAACTCACCGATGTTTCCGTTGAGCAGATCAATACATCCTGATTGTAAACGGGTATTTTCTTCCACCACATACCTGCACCGATTGTAAACAACTTCGTTACTATGCAAGCACTCTTCAATCATATTCAATTTAACATCCCTAAGGCTTTCAACTTCCGGGTATCTTTTCTTAATCATTGCCACACCCTCCTCGCACTGACCTCTCCGTACATTGTATTCTGAAGAAGCCAGCGAATGCTTAACCTGTGAATCCAGTAAAACAATTTTGTATCCATCAAGATTGACCGGGAAATATTCATACTCAAGCGACCGGCAGTCTAATCGTATCACCCTGTCTTTTTTCCCAAACAAACTTGCAAACTGATCCATGATGCCGCATTTTACCCCGGCAAATTCATGCTCGGCTAACTGGGCAATTTTAGCCAACTCAGCCCTTTCAATGTTCAGGGCAAGTAATTCATTCAGGGCAAATGCTGCAGCACATTCTACTGCTGCGGATGAGGAAAGACCAGCACCCAACGGAACATCACCATAAATAGTCATTTTGAATCCCGATATTTCATGTCCTCTTTTTACGAGTTGATCAACAACTCCTAAAATATAAGTGGCCCAGTGTCCCGGCATTGGTTTTATCGCTGCAAGTTCAACATCTACTGATTCATTGAAGTCAACCGAATAAAGAAATATCATACCATCTTCTCTCTTTTCAATGGCTACATAAACAGCTTTATCTATTGCTGCTGGTAGCACAAACCCATTGTTATAATCAGTATGCTCACCAATCAGATTTATCCGCCCAGGCGATCTTACAATAATCGTATCCGTGCCAGTATATTGCTTTAGCTGTTCGGGAATACTGTATCGTTTTACATTCATCATTATTTATCCAAATATTTTTTCTTTAACTCATCATACAGCTTTATAAAATCATTCGATTTCCCGCTATTATCAAAAAATTTCTCCCAGGTACTTAGTGGTTCCCAGATACAAGTACCCTTCCCTTTTCCACCAGGTAATTCAAAAGCGATTTTATTTACCTGCTCTTTGAGATGAGAGTATTCAACTACGATCACATCTTTACCATATCTTCTTACTAGGTCGTTCAGATTATCCCGCAGATCATCCAGTGTGCCATGCCACTTAGGATAATACGATTCCCCGATCACATCAAAATAAACACCTCTTGCTATCATATTATCAATAAAGAAAACCGACTCATCATTCTGCCCTCCTAATGCCACATGCAGCATCATAGTGATTGATGGATCAACTGATTTAACGGCAGCAGTGCCTGCGTTAACTAACTGTGCAAGCCCGTCAAAGTTACTTACGTTCCCTTCCGGCCAGATAATGCCATGATTGATCTCATTTCCAACCTGTACCATATCAGGCGTCGTTCCCTGATCTTTTAATTGCTGAATAACGTCTTTTGTATAATCATATACCTGCTTCTTCAGTTCTTCAAATGACAACCCTCTCCATGCAACCGGCTTATACTGCTTGCCCGGATCGGCCCAGTAATCACTGTAATGAAAATCGAGCAACAGTTTCATTCCTGCATCTTTCACCCTCTTTGCCATTTTCTTTGTATTTGCCAGATCACAAAAACCTTTCTTTGGAGAATAGCCGCTGTCCCTTGCCGGATCGTTAAAAATTCTCAGCCGCACATAATTGAAACCATGATCCTTCAGTATCTGTATTGCATCCTTTTCAACGCCATTATCAGAAAACTTCATGCCGCCTGCTTCCAGTTCGGGCAGGAATGAAATATCTGCTCCCAGCATTTTATCAACTTCTTTTTTAGTTATTGACAATGGCAGTTGATAGTTTTTATCAATGCTAACTTTCGCAACACTTTCCGGGGAGATAGTTTGAATATCTGTGCCCCCAGTCCAAAGCCCTGTTGCTTTTGCTTCAAATTTTATCATCCCGGGCTTTATACCAGATTGGATGATGACCTGGCATTTCCCGTTGAATAAAGTTCTTTGCCATGCTCCATCGGTACATTTATCCGGTTCATGACTGCTGGGATCCCCATTACCTACACCAATAATTTTCCCATCGCCTTCAATTTTAAACTGAATTAAATTATCTGCATCGGGTACTTCACGGCCTTCCCTATCTACTACGGATATATTAATTACTGTGGCGTCTTTTCCATCCGCTAATATGGTGGTCTTGTAAGGAGTAACAACCACTTCAACAGGCAATCCTGTTGTTTGTACTTTTTCAATCAGCTGCTTTCCTTTCTTATATGCCACCGCTTCTATTGTTCCCGGTTCATAGTTTATTGTCCATTTTAAATGGCTGTAGCGGGGCATGTCTTTTTTGCCCTTGCTTTTTCCGTTCAGGAACAATTCAACATTATCAGCATTCGTATTTACCCAAACATCTATGGAGTCGCCGACAGGTTTATTCCATCCAGGGCCCTTCTCCCTGAAATTCCAATGAGGGGAAATGTGGAGCACATCCTTGTCTGTCCACCAGCTTTGATAGTAGTAATAAATATTTTTGGGGAAGCCACACATATCCATGATACCGAAATGTGAATTGATATTTGGCCATTCGTATGGTGTCGGCTCTCCGCGGTAATCCAAACCTGTCCACACAAACCCGCCGAGCCAGTAATCATTTGGCGCAGCCAGTGTCCACCATGCTTCAGCTGTGCTGGCCCACCATGGAGCGGTGATGTCCTGGTCGGGCACATATCCTCTTATCGTATCTTTTGTATAAATGCCTCTTGTGGTAACAGTACTTCCCATTTCTGTTCCAATGATTGGCTGAGTAGGATGATCCCGGTGATAATCCGCTACTGCATATTGCCGGTAATTAAAGCTTCTAACCGGAATTACCTCATTGATACCGTTAAAAACATTGGGAACGTCAGCAGCATAAGTACAAGTTCTTGTAGGGTCAAGTTGTTTTTGTTTGGCGATAAAAGTTTGTGCAATCCTTTTTCCCGTGCTATTGGTATGTATCCATCCTTCTTCATTCCCGATCGACCAGATGAACACAGAAGGTCTGTTACGGTCTCTTTTAATCAACCGTTCAAACTGGCTCATGTATTCAGGACTGCTGTTCAACAAACGTTGTTCATCCATAACCAGCATTCCCAAACTGTCGCAGGCATCCAGTAGTTCAGGTGTCGGCGCATTATGACTGGTGCGGTAAGCATTCACTCCCATATTTTTCAATAAGCGGATACGATAGTATTGTAGGTAATCCGGCAAGGCAGAGCCTACTCCCGCATGATCCTGGTGATTGTTAACACCAAGCAGTTTTACATGTTTGCCATTGAGAAAAACACCGTTGGGCTTTATATCAATATGGCGAAGACCATAGCGGATCTTTTGCTGATCAATTAATTTTCCATTAAATCTTAGTTCAACGATCACCCTATATAAATAAGGGTCATCCAATGTCCAATTCCTGAAATTGACCAGTGTAAGATTATTGACGGTCGTTACATTCTTGTTGATACCAACAGAAATTGTTTGATCCTTTGCTTTGGCTACTATCTTCCCATCTCTATCGGTCATATAAGCAGATACAACAACGGATGATGATGCAGTTGATTGGTTCTGTACTGTCGTCTCCACATTGATCGCCGCTTTATTACTGTTGATCGCCGACCAGGCAAACACACCATCCTGCGCAATATGGAGATTCTCATATTTATTCAGCCATACATGCCGGTAGATACCAGCCCCTTCATAAAACCATCCTTCATACTGAGAAGCATCTGCTCGTATCACCACCACATTGTCCCTGTCAAAATTTATATAATCAGTAATATCATAACTTTCGCCTATATAACCACTTTTATTATTCCCTAGAAAGAACCCATTGACCCAGATATTAGCATCACGAAAAATGCCATCGAACTGCAATTGAAATCGCTGACCGGAATCTGCTCTGGCAATTGTAAAGTGTTTCCGGTACCAACCAATGCTTGTTTCAGGGAACAACCCACCTACTGGCTTATAACCATGCGTCATTACATCAAAATTGTCCTTATAAACAAAAGGAAGTTCAACAGCCCAGTCATGCGGTACATCTAACTTTCTCCACTTACTGTCATCAAATTTTGGGTCTATTGCAGTTTTAGCAGCTGCACCAGATTTAGAAAAAATATTAGCAATAGTGTAATTAAAATCTTTCTCTGCATTGGCGGCATGACCGAAGTGAAACTTCCAGTCATTATCAAAGTTTATTCTTTGTCTTTGTGCAGAAGTAAGAATCGGCAGGCAAAGTAATATCGCCGCTAAAAAGCTGGTTAGTTTCATACAAGCAAGATATTGAAGTAAACAATATGTTTTTGTAAGCTTTAATTGAAAGCATTCAATGCAGCAGTAGGTTTACCACTGTTATCAAAAGCTCCCTTGGTGTATCCCTGCCAGTTGCTATAGCTCTGTGGCTCCCAGTAGAAAACACCAAGTCCTTTGTTGCCGGAAACAGATTTCACTTTAGTGATAAGATCACTCAAAAATGAATTAGCGGCAGCCGCCTGGTCCCAACTCATACCGACCTCACAAACCATTACCGGCTTATCATACCTAGATACCATATCATTCATATTTGCTAAACACTGAGTGTTCATCGTTGACCAATTAGCCGGGTCTGGATATAATGACATCCCGATAACATCCCATTTACCTCCATTGTTTTTCAGGCCATCAAATATCCAGCGGAACAGGCTGTTATCATGTCCGTTTGAAATATGAACAATCACTTTAATGGTATTATCAACTGCTTTTACAGCATCATAACCTTTATTTACTAACGTGGCAAAGTTGGCCATATTCAAAGAAGCTTTACCAGTTGGCCATAACATGCCGTCATTGGTTTCGTTTCCAACCTGCACCCACTCTGGTACTATACCATTTGTTTTTAAAGTAGTGAGTACATTAAAAGTATGATTGTAAACAGAGGTTTGTAAGGTTGCAAAATCCTGTGCGACCCATGCTGCTGGTTTATTTTGCTGTCCGGGGTCGGCCCATGAATCACTATAATGAAAATCGATCATGATCCGCATACTAAGAGCTTTTGCCCTTAGTGCCTTTGCCAATACATCTGCTGTGTTGTTCCAACCTCCGACAGGATCTACCCATACCCTCAGGCGAATCGAGTTCATGTCAAGGTTCTTTAGTATCTGCGTACATTCTTGTGCAGTACCGCTACTGTTGTAAAAAATTCTGCCGGCAGATTCCATTTGAGTTAACCAACTCACATCAGCCCCTTTAGCAAACTGTACCGTCGGTGTTACAGGGCCACCACCGCCTCCGCCATCATCAGAGTTTGATTTATTGCAGGCAAGTAGACAGCAAAAAAGAAAACCCAGCATATATTTCATTGTGCTTTATTTAAACTTAAACAAAAAAACGGCTATCATTTTATTGACAGCCGCCTGGTTTTCTCTATTATGATAACCTCTGCTTTTAGTTTCTTCTAAGAGTGTAACTGTAATTACCTCCGATTCCGATATCTAAGGTAATAGTGTAATTACCTGCAACTGTAACCTGAATGTTAGATCCGTCATAGTCAGGCTTATTGTCAACCGGAGAGTTATCTCCAAAGTTTATTCCCCAGTCATCATTGGCCCTGAACTTGAGTTCTCCAACTGACAGGTTCATTGTAACTGTCCAGGTGCCGTCAACTGCATTAAAAGTGAGGTCGTGGTCTTGTCCAGGTGTACCACCTGGGCCGGCTGGCCAGCCAAGAGGTGTTGCACTTCCTGTTGCAGCCCAACTATTAATTTTAGTTGCACTCCATGTCATAGCAGCTGTATTTGCTCTTAAACGGTATACTCCGGCACTAGGCAAAGTCAGGTTACTTCCACCGTTTGTCAATACACCAGCACTTCCACCAAAATCGCCGAAAGGCCAGTCATTTCCTTTTACCATTTTGAATTCAGGAGAAGGATTAGTAAAGTTTATATATCCGTCATAATTACTTCCTGTAGTTCCGCTGGCAAATTTGTCAACGATTTTTGGTGCTGTTGAAGGAGACCAGCCCTGGTAGTTTCCTGCGATCCAAAGAGCCTGGGGAAACCCGTAGTTAACAATATCCCTGTAAGATGTAATAGTCAGTGTCAAAACATTTGAATAGATCGGAGTAACTCCGGACCCTACATCTGCTTTTACCCTTGCCTGCACCTGCTGTGCAGAACCGTAAGGGATGATATCCTGCATCTTCGCATTGAGGTCTCCAACTGTAAAAGTTTTTGTCAGCGCAGTTTCCATATTTATACTGGTGCTGGTTGCTGTAGCAAAATTTGTTCCCCCTTTGCAAAACTGTAAAGTGTAAGTAATACCTGCAGGATAGCCAAAATTTGCTTTATCCCATGTGAATGTTACTGCAGTTGTAGCAGCACTTGCCTGTAGAAGTACGAGAGTTGTAGCTGTACTTGATAATGCAACGGCACCGCTTGGATTCAATACCGCCTGTACTTCATCTTTTTTGCATGACGTAAAAAAGACGGCTGAAGCAATCAAAAGCAAGAGAGAACTTTTAAATGTTGCTTTCATAATTTAAAATTTTATAGTAATAAGTTGAGTTCTGTTTTGGTTGAATATTAATATCCCGGGTTTTGAACCAGATTAGGATTTGCTACCAGGTCAGCAGAAGGGATAGGATATAATTTACGGTTGCTGCTAACACCTTGTCCGCCAGCCACACCACCTTTCCATGCCCACAGGTAAGTACCTTCTGTAAACTGTCCGTACCGGATAAGGTCTGTACGACGAACACCTTCCCAATGCAGCTCTTTAGCTCTTTCGTCAATAAGGAAAGGAACTGTAAGCTGTCCGGCAAGAATATTACCGCTTGCATTACCATAAGCTCTCTGGCGCAGGTTGTTAATATAAGTCAGTGCTGTTGCGCTGCTTCCTCCTGTTCCACCACGCAATACGGCTTCTGCATAGTTCAGGTAAATTTCAGCTAACCGGAAGAATGGGAAATCGGTATCTACCCAGGTTGGGTTAGAACCATTGGCACCAGTTGAGGTTACATTTCTGAATTTTACAATTGCATATCCGTCAGTGAAAGAAGCTACATCATTAATATCAAGATTCTGGCCGCTGGTATAGAAGTTTTCCCTGCTATCACCTGCCGGGCCTGCGAATTTTTGAACAAATTGCTTTGTGGTGCGAATACCGCCCCAGCCAAAGTCAACACCATGTGAAGCCGCACTCATAGAACCTCCGATTGGTGCATGTACAAGGAAAGTAGTGCCTCCCCATGTTCTTGCATTATTACCATCGAAGTTTACAGCAAAAATAAATTCGTTTGTAGATGTAGTGTTATTATCTGCCAGGAATAAATGCCTGTAATTGTTAACTAAGGAATATCCCGCAATTGCAGTGATCTTATTGCAATAAGTAATGCAATCAGTATAACGGGCAGCTCCTGTATACACTTCAGCATTCAGGTATAATCTTGAAAGCAAAGCCCAGGCAGCTGCTTTATCTGCACGGCCATATTCATTGGTTCTTGCATCTTTCAATTCAGTTTCGATAGCTTTCAATTCAGTTTCGATATAATTGAAAAGATTACCACGGCTGATCTGGGAAGGAAGAAATGCACCAACATTATCTGCTTCGGTAACAAATGGAACATTGCCGAATAAATCTAATGCATGATAGTAACTTAAAGCTCTCAGGAAACGGGCTTCAGCTCTCATATAACCGATCTCTGTTGCATCAGCACCGGAAATACCTCTTTCGCTGAGTTTTGAAGGTGCACTTTCCCGAACAAATTCATTACAAAGAGTGATCTGAAAATAAATGCGGCTGTATAATGCCCTGATGAATACATCAGCAGAACTCCATGAAAGGTTATGAAAATCCTTGATGGTAGCATCGTTCCAGCCAATTAAGGCCTCATCAGTTGATAATTCCTGTGCAGACCAATATTGACGGATATAGCTGGAGAATCCTTCATCGATACCAGCGATGTCTCCCTGTCCGTCAGGGCCGCTGTTACCCGTTAAAGTAAGACCGGCATAAGTTTTTGCCAATACTGATTTGTAACCAGCAACATTTACATATAATGATGCGGCGGTGTTGCCATATTTGGGCTGCCTGTCAAGATTCTTTGTGCAAGACGCCAGCAACAAGGCCACCAGGGCCATTATTCCGAGTTGATTAAAGATTTTGTTTCTCATTTTGCAAGCTTTTATTTTTTACAGATACGTTATTATTATAAGTCAAGATTGAAACCTAAAGAGAACACCCTTGGGCGGGGGTAGAAATTATTGTCAATACCACCGGCAATTTCAGGATCTAATCCTTTGTATTTAGTTACAGTGAATACATTCTGAACGTTTGCAGTTGCTCTCAGGTTGGCTTTGTTGTTAAATACTTTTCCGAAGTCGTAGGAAACGGTAAAGTTGTCCATCTTCAGGAAAGAAGCATTTTCCATATAATAATCAGTGAAATACTGGCTGTTGGCAAAACCAGTCTCTAAATAATTACGATGCAGGTTTCCGAGAAACAAAACAGAGCTTGGCTGGAACGTACCGTGAGACGAGAACACATTATTATACATGTACTGTCCAAGGTTGCTGCGCAAAACAGTCGAGAAGTTCCAGTTGCCATAACCAACTGATGTAGTGAAACCTACCATCCACAGTGGTTCAGGTGATTTGTAACGGTAGTAATCCAGGTTATTAACTATACCATCACCATTTTGATCTACATAAAGACCTTCAATCGGTTTACCTGCATTATCATATACCTGTTGTAATACGAAGAATGAATTAGGCTGGTAACCTACTGAGTGGATCTGGATAGTATTACCAACACCGCCAGAAATACCGCCAGTAGCTACACCAATAAATGTTGGGTCATCGATTTTAGTAAGCCTTGTGATCTCATTTTTGTTATAGGTAACGTTGAAACCAAGATCCCATGTTAATTTCTTTTTCTTCAGGATGTTGGTGTTTAATACAAACTCAACCCCTTTGTTATTCATATCACCAACATTGGTGAAAATCCTGTTAGTGAAGTTTGTACCGGCAGGCACATCAATAAAGCTAAGCAGGTCTTCAGTTTCTTTGTTATAATAATCAATACTACCGCTGATCTTACCATTCAGAAATCCAAAATCAATACCGGCATTAGTAGTACTTGTTGTTTCCCACTTAATATTTGCATCATATCCTACAGGACGGTTTACCTGGTAAAAATTACTGCCAAACTGGTATTGGGCTGTTTGCGTTCCCAATGTGTAGTTAGCGATATAGGCGTAATCATTACCTATTTCCTGCTGACCGGTTTCCCCGTAGCCAACTCTGAGTTTTAGAGAAGATAGTATTTTGCTTCCTTTCAGGAAAGGCTCTTCAGCGATATTCCAGGCAAATGCACCAGAAGGGAATCCTCCCCAACGATTATCGGGACTGAAACGGGATGAACCGTCGCGACGATAGCTTGCAGTAAACAGGTATTTATTATTAATTGAGAAATTCATCCTTCCGAAAAAAGAAACTAATGTATTCTGTGTTTCGAACGGAAAGGGAGCAGCCGGTGCAAATACAGTTCCATTGGCTCGGTTATCAGGATAGTTCGGGCTTTGGCGCATAAAATCCTGGTATCCGTAACCAGCCGTTACATCCAAACGGCTTTTTATAGATTTGATGTCTTTTACATAATTCAGATAGAATTCAAAAAGTTTGTTCTTTTTAGTCTGTTCATATTGATTATTTACTCCGCCACGGATATAGGTCATTGCTGCAGAATCAGGAATGTAAACTGTTCCTTCACCTTTTGAATAATCATATCCTACATTAAGATTGGCCCTTAACGCTTTAAGGAATGGAAAGGTATAATCTAATTGCAGGTTTGTAATGATCCTTGTAACATTACTTTTATCATCTCTCAGGTTAAGCATTCCAACAGGGTTCTTTGGTGCCAACCCATCCGGCTGGTTGTTATTGGCCAGCCATTCCCAATAACCACCAAAACGGTTATCATTACGTTTTACTGTCTGTGTAGGATCGAAGAATGCAGCACCGCCAATTGCTCCTTCATTTGCAAATGTATTTTTGGTAAATACTGCTTTAAAATTAAGGTCAACCTTCAGAGCATTTTTCAACAGTCTTGGGTTCAGGTTCAATGCAGTCGAAACCCTGCTCAGGTTACCAGTTTTCAAAATACCATCCTGGTTAAGATAACCGAGGGATAAGCGATAAGGAAGTTTCTCGATTCCGCCGGTCAGTGCAATATTATTATCAGTCATGAAAGCAGTCTGGTAAATAAGGTCCTGCCAGTTTGTATTAGAAGTACCCAATAACCCCTGCTGTGTGGTATTTCCTTTTCCGTTCACAACATTTTTGAACTCCTCCGCACTCAGTACATCCACTTTGTCGCCAACTACAGAAAGAGAGTTTAATGTACTGAAGCTGATCTTTAATTTTCCTGACTTGCCTTTCTTGGTAGTAATGATAATAACCCCATTAGTAGCCCTGTTACCAAAAATAGCAGTGGCTGAGGCATCTTTCAGAATGGTAAAAGTTTCAATATCATTAGGGTTAATCAATGCCAATGGGTTGGCTGCACCAGAAATACCACTTTGCTGATCCAGAGGAACCCCATCAATAATAATAAGCGGATCATTACTTCCGGAAAGAGAAGATGTACCCCTTACACGGATACGGCTACCTGTACCGGGTGCACCACCACCAGTAGTGATCTGAACACCGGCCACTTTACCATTGATCAGTTGTTCAGGTGAAGTAAGCGGACCTTTTACAAAGTCTTTTGTACTAATAGTGGCAATAGAGCCTGTCAGGTCTTTTCTTCTGGCAGTACCATAACCGGTCACCACTACTTCGCCCAGTGTCTGGTTATTCAACACCAACGAAACTTCAATTGATGATCTCCCATCAATCGAAACTTCTTGTGAGGTGAATCCAACATAAGAAATTACGAGAGTGGTTACAGTATTATCTACCGATAAGCTAAATGTACCATCAGCCCCGGTTTGTGTACCACCGCGGCTGCCTTTAGCAGCTACTGTAGCTCCTGAAACTGCTGATCCATCTTTTGAATCGGTAACCTTTCCTGTAATTACTTTGGTTTGGGCGAAAGAGATTTGTGCTACAAGTGCCAGCATGATGAAGCCGGCGGCCTTAATTAATTTTTGGAAGGACATAAGCAATCATTAAATTTTTAAGCAATCAATTTCAAATACACATTATGTATAAAAGACACATTTAAATGTGTATTAAACACACAATGTTAAAACTTTTTTAACTTTTAACAAATTTTATTTTGCCTTATTGGTGCTATTTTTTCCATTTTGATCAAATAGTTTTCGGTTGTCTAAGCAATCCGTTAACAATCAACGGAAAGCATAAAACAATGGCTTTTCAAGAACTTCCTTTCATTGTTGACTCCCGGCAAATAAGAACCGGTTCAAGAATGGTTTTTTGCCTCTTTGTTTGTCCATTCTCTTTTCCATTAATTATTTCAATCAGCATAATAAGTGCTGATTTTCCCATCTGAATTGTTCGCTGATCCACCGTTGATAGCGTAGGGGTAATATGCTCACCGAATTGTTCGTTGGCAAATCCAATAATACCAAACTCACCGGGCACTTTAATATTCCGCTCTTTTAATTCTTTCATTACTCCGAGAGCTGTAAAATCCTCTGTTGCAAAAACTGCATCAGGCGGGTTTGGCAATGATAGAAAATGTCTGGCACCCTCACGGCCAGATTCTATCGATACATTTCCATCGTATATTAATGACTCATCAATATGTATATGATTTGCCAGCAAAGCATCCCCGTAACCCTTGATTCTTTCAGAAAAGTTTTTAAGATGCCGGGGGCCTGCAATATGTGCCACTCTTTTATACCCCCTGCTGATAAGGTGCTCTGTGGCCATATAAGCTCCTTTGTAATCATCAATCACAACTGAATCGACATCCAATCCATCATTCGTCCTGTCGAAGAAAACCAATGGAACACTCCTTTTTTTTACCTGCTCAAAGTGAGCATAATCAAATGTGCCCTTTGCCAGGGAAACAAGAATTCCATCAACCCTTGTGGAAAAAAAACTTTCAACTCCTTTTTCCTCATACTCTCTTGACTCGTTAGACTGGTAAAGCAATACATTGTAACCATGAAGGTTGGCTATGCTCTCAATACCATGCACTACGGAACCAAAAAAATTAATTTCTGCACTCGGAATAATTACACCTATTAAATGTGTCTTACCCAATCGAAGTGAAGAGGCAACCCTGTTTCTTTTATAATTGAGTTTTGAGGCAGTAAGCTGAACCGATTTTTTTGTTTCATCGCTGATACGTGGATGATTGCTTAATGCCCTTGACACTGTTGCGGCGGTTGTATTCAATTCCCGGGCAATATCAGCTATGGTAGCTTTATAACTCAAATGTGCAATCGTTTACACAATTATAATTATTTTTCAATATCAGGAAAAATAATTTTTGAAATATTTTCAAATACCTGCTTATGATTGGCTTAGGAGCTTTGTAAGGCCGGTGTCCCCTTTTTCCTGATTGCCTTTTTCTTAAACTCCGGCTTCAGCTTGTAAAGCTTACCGGGGCGGTGCGGTACATCATTTTCCATTTCATCTATATCCTCAAGCCAGTCCTTGATAGATATTTTCTTTCTGAAATTCCTGCGATCAAGCTCTACTCCGAGAATGGCCTCGTAAAGTTCCTGTAACTCCCGAAGTGAGAATTTTTCAGGCAAAAGATTAAAAATTACCGGGTGTTCCATTACTTGCTGCTGAAGCCGTGCAAGACAGGTGTCCAGGATCAGCTTGTGATCAAATGCCATTCCCCTGATCTCATTTACCGGGTGCCAGTTTAATTCATTATGGCTGAGCTTTAATTTGTGATGTTTGATATCAATAAGCGAATAATAGGCAATCGTTATTACACGACCAGAGGGATGCCGTTCAATACTGCCAAAAGCCTGTACCTGTTCCAGGTAAACATCATCAAGGCCCGTTCTTTCTTTTAATATCCGGTAAGAAGCTGTTTCAAGATCTTCATCAGGTCTTATCAGGTCTCCAAGAAGTGAATAGAGATCTGCGAACTCTTCAAGATCAGATTTTATAAGCAGTACTTTCAACTCCTTGTCTTCATAGCCAAAAATCACACAGTCGACCGAAATCGCAATATTAAAATAATCAAGGTGGCTTATCTTTTCTATCTCGGCGGTTTTCAACCGCAACTCTTTTTCTGTCATAGTCAAGTGGCTTTTGAAATTATTGAATCACCAGCTTTACCGGTTTTGTTTTATTTACTGATTGAACATTCAATAAATATGTTCCGGCGGGCAAAGTATTAATTTTATCAGAAAGAGTCAGCCTGTGTTTTCCACGACTGAGATTTCCTGAAAATATCGTTGTTACTTTTTGACCAAGATTGTTCAAAAGATCTACCTGTAACTTTCCGGTTTGAGGCACATCAATATCAAGAACCGAATTAGTCTGAACTGGATTGGGATAAACATTTGCCAGTAAATCAACACCCGGAGTATTATTATTACTAACAGAAGTTACTACAGCGTTGACAAGATTTCTGTTTAAATAAACATGAAACTCTCCGGGTTGCAATGTCATGCTTTGACCCGCACCTGTGGAGGTGAAAGTTCCTCCGTTCAGGTAATCATACCAGGTACCCGCAGACGGAAAGGTGAAAGTCCCCGTCTGAGCGGTAACATCAAAATTTCCAACCACACACAACATTGATGAATCGGTAGCGCTGCGAATGGTCATAGTTTTAAATGCGCCGCCGAGGTTTCTGGCAAGGTTAATATTATTAGCGATAAAGACATCCTTATACCATGGATGAAACCGAAGCTTATTCAGGCTGCTGTATATATCATATAATCTCTTACGTTGTATAACATCTTTATAATCCCAGCGGATGGGTTTATTATCCAGCCTGCAATTGTTATTGATACTGCCATCCACACATCGGTTAATGGAAAAATCATACCCCAGTTCTCCAAACTGCCATATCATTTTGGGCCCGGGTGCCGTCAGGAAGAAACCGGCACACAACTCATTTCTTCTTAGTGCAGTATTTAAATCCCTTACATTATGTGAAGCATTGGAGTTGTTTCCAAACTGCAGGTTCTTATACATTAATCTTTCCTCGTCATGACTTTCCATATATCCTACAAGGTGTGGTTTACTCCAACCCCTTGCTGTATGCAGGAATGACTCAAAATTGGATGTGGCCACCCATCCCATTGAAGCCTCATTAAAATTATAATTTGTATTTCCCCAAAGCATCATTCCGTAATCTGCAAGTTCTATTTCCTCAGAATTAGCTGCAAAATGCTCTAATATGCAATAAGAACCCGGAGACTTTAATTGCATTGTATCATAATATCTCTTCCAGATAGCTACTCGGTCTGCATGATACTCTGATATACATGCTTCGTTTGATGTGCTGCCTCCGCATTGCGTATTTTGGGTAAACCCTTTTGACAGATCCCATCTAAAGCCATCCAGTTTATATTCCTGCAGCCAGTGCTCAATTACTCTGCTTGTAAAATATCTTGTTTGCAGGCTTTCATGATTAAAATCGTTGAAAACATTGTAAGGATGGGTCGCCGACACATTCAGCCATGGATTATTTGCGGCGGGCTGATTAGTAGCACTGTTCCAATATAAGGCTGCCAACGGATTCAAACCTGTAGTATGGTTCAGTGCAATGTCCATAATTACTGATATTCCTTTGCTATGACAAGAATCTACAAATTCTTTCAGCCTGTTTTTTGGACCATAATACTTATCCGGTGCCAGAAAATAATCAGGATTATACCCCCAGCTTTCATTTCCTTCAAATTCATTGAAAGGCATAATTTCAATGGTATTAACACCCATCGTTTTCAGATAGCTTAATGTATCTTTTAATGTCTTCCAGTCATGTGCAGCTACAAAATCCCGAAGTAACAATTCGTACACGACCAGGTTTCTTTTATCCGGCCTTGAAAAACTATTGACAGTCCATGTATAACCAGGTGCATTGGTCTGCAAAACACTTACAATTCCCGTAGTTAAACCGGTTGGGTATGGTTTTAAAGAAGGGTAAGTAGTTGAAGTTATAGATCCGTCATTTGAAGGATCGAGAACTTTTTCCGCATAGGGCTCTCCTATTTTTAATGAGCCATCAACTAAATATTGAAATGCATATTCTGCGCCGGCAGTCAAGCCGTTTATTTGCAGCCACCAGTAGTTTCCGTCCGGAGTCTTATTCATTACATAGGAGGTCTGTTCAGTCCAGTTGCTTCCAGGAAATTCTCCAATAACAGATACACGGCTTTTGCCCGGTGCATATAAAACAAGCACTACAGAAGTATTACCCGGCAGATAATTGATCCCATCCCTGACTCCGGCTGGTAATGGTAACACATTTGGTGCGGCAGCGACAAAAACCTGAAAGGATTGTGATCTTGTTGTAACCCCTTCAGTTGCGTCTACCCTGATTGTTTGGCTACCTGCAGTAGTTAATGTGGGATTAGCTGAAATTGTTGTTGCGTTACTGGCAGATTGTATTTCGGTTCCATTTAAAAATAATTTCATCGTGGATGAATTATTTGCAATTGCCGTTAATGCGATATTGTCACCCACTTGTTTGGAAATGGGCTCTGGTATAGGTGTATAGGTTGGTTGAAAAAAAGGAACAGAAAATCTTGTTGCTATTGTATTATCATACACAGGTATATACATATCGCTTGCATCTGCGTTACGCTGTACAGTTGTGCCGGCACCATTACGAAATAGTATTGCGATCTTTTGAATGGTCTCACCTGCCGGAACTCCATAAAAGCTGCGGATATTAGTGATAGTATATTGCCATTTATTACCTCCCAGGTATGTAGCCTGAGCTGCAACAGGCGTTGTGGCCCATGTAAATTTTGAATACCTCCAGTCTGTTGCATTAGCACTCTGGTTTGTAATAACACCCGTATGAACGTATACGTCGTTAGTTGGAGAGTAATTATTCAGTCCCAGGTTACCCTTGGCAGCATCTACTGTGATAACAATGTTATCATTGTCTTTTGCAAAATTGGGTGTCCAGGTAAGCAACTGAGAATGGACGGCGAAAGAAAAACTTGCCACCGTAAAAATCAGTGTAAAAAATTTCTTCATAGCAAGCTATTTTAGAACTTTAAAATCGTTATTAACTAAAGATGCCACACACCTTGTTCAACAAAAGAGATTTCGAAGATAATAAATATGTACTGATGACACATTAATTTTAAACTGAAATTTTCATCTTATTCCTTTAACAGAGAAGCTAACTTTACTTTCCAACATCATTTTATGTATTCAAAGGAAACCATCCGGGAGTTGCAAAAGCTTACAAATGAATTGATTAAAAAACAATCATTTGAGGCTATTTCAAAAAAAGATACAGAAGCGTTGAGAGATGTTTTACGTTTTCATGAACACCGGTATTATATATTGAATGACCCATTGATTTCCGACTACGAATATGACCAGCTCTATAAAGCTTTAGAAAAAATTGAAAAGGAAAATCCTTCATTAAAAACAGCCGATTCTCCTACTCAACGGGTGGCGAAAGGACTCACCAGGGATTTTCCAACTGTTCAGCATCTCGTTCCAATGTTATCCCTTGACAATTCTTATAACAGTGATGATCTGATTGATTTTGACAGAAAAGCAAGGGAGCTTAGCAAAGTTGATAAAATAGAATACTGTGTGGAGCCAAAATTTGATGGAGGCAGCATTTCTATAATATATGAAAATGATATGTTGGTTCGTGGAGCCACCCGGGGCGATGGTGTAGAAGGCGATGAAGTAACAGCAAATATTAAACAAATCCGCTCTGTTCCCTTATCAGCCAAATTTTCTGGTTATGGGTTGCAACAGGTTGAAATAAGAGGTGAAGTACTCATCAACAAAAAGAATTTCGCTAAATATAATGAACAACTAATGGAGCAGGGTTTAGCCCCATTGGCAAATCCCCGCAATGCTGCCGCCGGAACTCTCCGCATCAAAGATCCAAACGAAGCGGCTAAAAGAAACCTCGAAGCTTTTGTCTATCATGTCAGCTATTTTTTATTAACAAAGGGAAGAAAAACTCCAGTTGAACTAACCACCCATTCAGGTTCATTGTCTTTGTTATGGGAGCTTGGTTTCCGCAGTCCTGAAAAGGAGAAACGAATTTTTAAAGGCATTGAAGCTGTAATAAAATATTGTAGTGATTTTGAAGGAGGGAGAGATGATCTGCCATATGAAATAGATGGCATGGTCATAAAAGTGAATGATATTGCCCTGCAGGAAAGGCTGGGCATGACATCTCATCATCCCCGCTGGGCTATTGCGTATAAATTCAAAGCAAGACAGGCAACCAGCAAACTATTGAATGTTGAATTCCAGGTAGGCAGGACCGGGGCCGTTACCCCGGTAGCGAAACTGGAACCTGTTGCTGTGGGAGGCGTTACCGTTAGCAGTATTTCTGTTCACAATGAAGAATACATCAGGGAAAAAGATTTGCGCATCGGTGATGCGGTGCTGATAGAAAGAGCTGGTGATGTGATTCCACAAATTGTAAAATCGCTGCCAGATACAAGAACCGGAAAAGAAAAGAAAATAATCTTCCCTAAAATATGCCCTGTTTGTCAAAGCAAATTATCCAAAGAAGAGGAAGAAGCGGTTTGGCGCTGCATTAATATTGAATGCCCTGCACAGGTGGTAGAACGCATTATACATTTTGTAAGTAAAGATGCAATGGACATCCGCGGATTTGGAGATGCCAATGTCAGAAAGTTTTATGAACTGGGTTTATTGAAAGATATTCCTGGTATCTACAAGCTTGACTTCACCAAGATCAGCGGCATCGAAGGTTATGGACAAAAATCGATTGATAATTTACAAACAGCGATTGCCGGCTCAAAGAAACAGCCGCTTCATCGTTTAATCTATGCTCTCGGTATCCGCTTTGTCGGTGAGACCACTGCAAAAACACTTGCACAGGCTGTTACCCATTTACTTGATTTCAAAAAATTCACCCTTGAGGATTTGCAAAATCTGGAAGATGTAGGCCCCAAAGTAGCCGGCAGTATTCATCATTTTTTCAGCAATAAGAGCAATATTGAAATGCTTGAGCAACTACAAAAGCTGGGTCTTCAATTAAAAAACCAGAAGAAGGAGCTAACATCAGGCAGTAACCTGAAAGGAGTTACTTTTCTGTTTACAGGTACATTACCAACCTTAAAAAGAAGTGAGGCGGAAGCAATGGCCGAGGAAAACGGCGGGCAAATACTCAGCGGTGTTAGTGCGAAGTTGAACTACCTGGTAGTAGGTGAGGATGCCGGCAGCAAACTGGAAAAAGCAAAAAAGATCAATACAGTAAAAATCATTTCTGAAGCTGAATTTCTGCAACTCATTGGTAAAAAATAATATTGGTGGTGAGGGTAAATAGTCTAACTTAGAACTAAGCTTATCTCTGCTTACATAACCTTATCGTACCATCGTTATTAAGGCGGTGTCCTGTCCCTGGCTAAAATAATTTATATGATTAAAAAATTAGCCGGTGAAATCTGGAAGCCATTGACGTTTTCCGGATGGAGGCATCTTCGCAATCGTTACGCTGTATCCAACCTTGGACGCATAGCCAGTTACAAACAAGATGTTCTGAACGATGGAAAAATACTAAGTGGTTCATTAACCACCGGGTACAGAACCCTCAACCTTCATCGCCCCAACAACAAAGGCACATTATACATACATCGGGAAATGGCAAAGATTTTCCTGAAAAAATCAGCTGCCAGTCATAAATATGTGATCCATCGTAATCATAATAAACTTGATAACAACCTTAAAAATCTCCGCTGGGCTACATTGGAGCAAATGATCAGCCATCAACAAGGGAGCCCCGCTAAAATTGCTTACAAAGAAAAACAGGCCAACAAAACTGAAGGGCTAAAACTAACCGCTGCACAGGTCAGAAAGATCAAAAGTATATTAAACAGCAAAAACCGGAACATTACTATTAAACAACTCGCCAAAAACTACGGCGTTAGTGAAATGACCATGTACCGCATCAAAAGCGGGGAGAACTGGGGGAGGATATAGAACTAGCCTTTTTGAGATTTAGACGGATTATGAGGAAAGCTTTGCTAATTTTATTTCCTTTAATCAACATCACTAAATCTTAGTTCGTCCATGCTGCAATCATCTACTATTAAATTCCTGAAAGACGTAAAGAAAAACAACAACAAGCCCTGGTTTGATAAAAACAGAAGTGTATATGAAACAGCTAAAGCAGATTTTGCCGGGTTTATTCAAAAAGTGATTGATCAGCATGGAAAAAAGGATGCCTCAATAAAAACCCTGGTAGCAAAAGATTGTATGTTCCGCATTAACCGGGATGTCCGTTTTTCAAAAGATAAATCGCCTTACAAATCAAATTTTGGCGCCAGCATCAATAAAGGCGGAAGAAAAGCAATGAATTCAGCAGGGTATTATTTTCAGGTTCAACCAAACAGAAATTTTGCCGGTGGCGGTATCTGGATGCCCGAACCAAATGAATTGAAAAAAGTACGGCAAGAGATCGATTATAATTATAGCGATTTCAAAAAGATAATCAGTAATAAGAAGTTCAAATCGGTATATGGCGACCTGGACAGAAGTGCTGAATTTTTACTCAGCCGTGTGCCCAAAGGATATGAGCCGGATAATCCTGCAGCTGATTACCTGAAATTGAAAAGTTTTGTAGCGATATCTTTCTTCAGCGATGCAGATCTGACTTCAAAAGATCTGGTAAAGAAAACGGTTGCGGCGTTTGAAGCACTGCAACCGTTGATTGGGTTTATCAATAATAGCATGCAATAATATCAAAACAGGTTTTTAGAAAGTAAATATTCAGCTATCTGCACTGCATTCGTAGCGGCCCCTTTTCTGAGATTATCAGACACCACCCACATATTTAATGTATTAGGTTGTGATTCATCCCGGCGAAGTCTTCCTACAAATACTTCGTCCTTCTCATGAGCATCCATCGGCATCGGGTATTGTTGATTCGCCATATCATCTACCACCACAACTCCCGGCGCTGACTGTAAGATTGACTTTACTTCAGCTAAATCATACTCCTTTTCAAACTCAACATTTATCGCTTCGCTGTGCCCGCCCATTACCGGGATGCGAACAGTTGTAGCGGTTACACGAATAGAATCATCTCTCATGATCTTACAGGTCTCTTTCACCATTTTCATTTCTTCTTTGGTGTAACCATTCTCAAGGAACACATCTATTTGTGGAATTACATTCAGATCGATCTGGTATTTGTACGCCATCGGGTAATCAGTGCTTTCGCCTTTTACTTCTTTTACCCTCTCCCCTCTTAATTGTTCCACTGCTTTTACACCAGTTCCGGTCACACTCTGGTAAGTTGAAACAACAACTCTTTTAATACCGTATTTTTTATGTAGTGGGTTTAATGCCACCACCATCTGGATAGTAGAACAGTTGGGGTTCGCTATTATCTTATCTCCTGTTGTCAGGATATCTGCGTTGATCTCCGGAACTATCAGTGGCTTTGCAGGATCCATTCTCCATGCAGAGGAATTGTCTATCACTGTAATTCCGGCTTCAGCAAATTTTGGCGCCCACTCCAGCGAAGTATTACCCCCTGCAGAAAATATGGCTACAACCGGTTTAATTGCAATCGCATCTGTCATGCTCACCACCTTATACTTTTTCCCTTTAAAATCTACTTCCTTACCCACTGATTTTTCTGATGCAACGGGAACTAATTCTGTAACCGGGAAATTTCTTTCTGCCAACACCTGGAGCATTTTAGTGCCCACCAACCCTGTAGCACCTACGACTGCAACTTTCATTTACTGATTTTTATAGTTAATAAAAAAGCCTTCCGGTTAAGGAAGGCCTGCTAAACTTTTATGCTGATACACACATAACGCTGCAAACCTTCCCTCAGGAATGTTTCTTGGTGCGTTTTGTATGTTTCGCTATTATCATGTTGGCGCAAAAATAGGCTGGCGGCGGTTTCGCCCCAAATATTCAGGAATAATTTTTATCTCTACCCCTCATTATTACAAACGTTTGGATTAACTTGGTACGAATGAAATTTCTCAAACTATTACTGCTTTCACTACTGATTTTCCCGGCATGTCTTGTTGCACAAAACAGGTATGATGTAGTGATTGATGAGATAATGGCCGACCCCACCCCACAAATCGGTTTACCGAATAATGAGTGGCTTGAATTAAAAAATACAACAGTTACTCCCATCAATTTACAGAACTGGAGAATTGGTGATGCGACCGGGCAAAGCGGACCAATGCCCAATTTTACTTTACAGCCAGATAGCTTTGTGATTGTTTGTACCGGCAGTGCTGTTGCCGCCATGTCTGCTTTTGGTACAACGATCTCTGTTACAAGTTTTCCTTCTCTTGATAATGATGGTGACCAGCTATTTCTGAGAGCCGCTAACGGAAGAACTATCCATGCCGTTAGTTATACATCTGGCTGGTATCAAAATGAAGTAAAAAAAGATGGCGGTTGGACATTGGAAATGATCGATACCAAAAGCCCCTGTGCAGGCAGCAGTAACTGGAAAGCTGGTATCAGCATCACTGGTGGTACACCGGGAAAGAAAAATTCGATTGACGCAGTAAATAATGATGCAACATCCCCGCAACTAAAAAGAGCTTACACATTGGATAATGTAACAATCATTCTTGTGTATGATGAACCGGTTGACAGCTTATCCGGCGCAACCCTGGCCAACTATTCTATTGATGGCGGGTTAACATTGCTGAGTGCAACAGCTATTGCGCCACTGTTCAACCAGGTACAGCTTAAAACAGCTACTTCTTTAGCCGCTAATACTGTTTACACTATTACTGCAAGTAATGTAAAAGATTGTAAGAGTAATAATATTGGCGCCGCCAATAAAGCAAGGGTTGGTTTACCAGTGGATGCAGCAACCGGCGAATGGGTCATCAATGAAATTTTATTCAATCCCAGGTCTAATGCTTTTGATTATGTTGAATTTTACAATAACAGCAATAAGATATTCGATGCATCCAAATTATATGTCGCCAACCGCAACAGTACAGGTATTATCAGTTCAATAAAAGCACTCAGCACAACACCGTTCTATGTATTCCCGGGAGATTACATTGCAGAGACGGAAGATGCCGATAACCTTGCAGGTCAATACCTGGTAAAAAACCAGGATAATGTTTTAGTTATTTCATCCCCTCCATCTTTTTCTGATGATGAGGGAACTGTTGTTGCTTTAAATTTTCAGGGCAATGTGGTGGATGAAGTAAAATATAAAGATGACTGGCATTTCAAATTAATTGATGACGCTGAGGGTGTTTCGCTGGAAAGAATAGATCCTGCAGGTGTTTCACAAAATGAGACTAACTGGCACAGTGCTGCATCTACTGCCGGGTACGGAACACCAACCTATAAAAACTCACAGTATAAATTGCTCTATGCTATCAATGCAACTGTAGAAGCAAGCCCTAAAGTATTTTCTCCCGATAATGATGGCAGAGACGATATCACTACTGTACAATATGAAGTAACCGAGCCAGGTTACATCAGTAACATTACCATTTTTGATGCAGCAGGAAGACCGGTTCGTAACCTCGTCCGCAATGGCACTCTTGGTTTAAAAGGTTATTGGAACTGGGATGGCCTCGATGACAAGGGAAATAAACTACCTGTCGGTTCATATATTATCTTCACCGAAATCTTTAACCTGCAAGGGAAAAAATCAACATTTAAAACTACCGTTGTTCTTGCAAGGAAATTACAATAACCAACATCATTTAAATTATGAATTTAAAAAATCAGCAATTTATCAGGGGGGCAATTATTGCCGTTATCATTGCCGGCGCATTTGGCGCATTGTCTATTTTGGCCGGAGGTATTGGCGAGGCCGGAGCTAAACTTTTTACCATCTGTTTCAACCTGATCTTTTTTGGCATCACTGCTACTATTTCAATGATAGTGACCCGCAAGCCAGAGTATAAAGGATTAGGAACTGCCGGCATGGTGGTTTCTGTTATTACCTTCTTTATTTTTTCAATAATGGTATTGGTTGAAATCGGAGAGTCCTCAATTCTTCAATTGGCTTTTGCCATGATGATATTATCAATTGCCCTGGCTCACATTTGCCTGTTGCATTATTTCAACCTGCAAAACAAATATGCGCTGTATGCCCGGATGACCGCTACCATCGCTATTTCAATATTCAGCTTTATTCTTATTACTAAAATTTTTGAGCCGTTACCAAGCTTGTATACACTTGGAGCTAATCAGTCAGCCCTCAAACTCCTTGTTGCTTCTTTAGTAATTGACCTTGCAGCCACTTTGCTGGTGCCTCTTTGCAATCAACTAAAGGTGAATGAAACAATCGAACTCACTTTTACGGATGAACAACCAACAGTTCCGCCAGTTCAGGAAGAACAAACTCTTTTGCCATAAAAAAAACCCCGCACATTGCGGGGATTTTGATTTTTTATAGCTGGTTAAACAAGTTCAATCTCAAAACTCACCAGGTCTTTGAACTGTTGCACTCTTGCATCAATATCATCTTTTGTTACTTCTTTTAATCTTATCGGGCCAAATTTCTCCACGCAAAAACTTGCCATCGCCGAACCAACAATTATTCCCCTTTTCATATTCTCAAAAGAAATGTCTCCTGTCTTTGCCAAATGGCCGATGAAACCACCTGCAAATGTATCGCCGGCACCAGTTGGGTCAAATACATCTTCCAGTGGCAATGCTGGTGCAAAGAACACATCATCACCATGAAACAACAAGGCTCCATGTTCACCTTTCTTTATAATAAGATATTTGGGACCCATTTGCATGATGGCTTTTGCTGCCTTCACTAATGAGAAAAGACCTGTCAGCTGTCTTGCCTCAGCATCATTTACAATCAGCATATCCACATACTTCAGCACTATTTTTAATTCCGGCATTGCAGACTCCATCCAGAAATTCATGGTGTCCATTGCAATTAACTTTGGGCGTTGTTTCAGTTCCTGTATCACATTCAACTGAATTTTTGGTGCAAGGTTGCCCAACATCAAAAATTCTGCGCCCTGGTAACTGTCCGGTACCTTAGGATCAAAATCAGCAAGTACATTCAAATCGGTGATCAGCGTATCACGGCTGTTCATATCTTCATGATAGCGGCCACTCCAGAAAAAAGATTTTTTATCAGGAACGATCTCAACTCCATCCAGGTGAACACCTCTTTTTCTGAGTTCATCCATCTCTTCCTTGGGAAAATCATATCCTACAATAGATATTTGCTGAACTGGTTTTACAAAATTGCTGGCTGCGTACGCCACATAAGTAGCAGAGCCGCCTACAATTTTATCCATTTTACCAAAAGGAGTTTCAATTGCATCAAAGGCCATTGTGCCGACTGTGATAAGAGACATATTTTCTGAAATTGAAGTTTAGTTAATTAGCCGGATCCGCCAGCCATAAGCCCGGAAAGGCTTCCGGCCAACGACCATCGCCTCCTGACTGTTAAAAGGCGTGCAAACCTACATGAATTTTGGGTACGGGAAAAACCCAATCCGGCCCTTTTCAATACCTTTGAAAGACAATCATCCGTAACATGATCAAACGGCTTTTACTTGCCACAAGTTTGGTATTTGTCCTTTGCTCTTCACAGGCACAGTTTGATACCAGTTTTATCAAAACGAATATCCGCCATTGTGCCGATAGCCTTACTTACGGTTTCAGGACAAAGAATTGGGACATTTTCACCCGGTACAGTTACCCGGCCATGGTTGGTTCATTCGGAGGGGCAAAAGAATTCGGCACTTACATTGCTCAAATGTTCAGCCAGGTGCCTGATTCTGCATGGAAATTGTATGAGCCGGGAAAAGTACTTCAAGTAATAAAAACAGGGGGTGATTACCAGGCCATCATTGAACTTAAGACCATTATAGAATGGCAGGGCAGCCGCATTACTACAACTTCGCACCTTATCGGTGAGTCATGGAATGGCGGAATGTTCTGGACCTTTTTTGATTCGCAGGGAGATGCAAATGCTGCAAAACTCATTAAACCCGACCTCAACGAACAACTTATCATCCCCACAAGAGAGGAAACAAAAGAACCGCTTGCCAAACCCGGCAAAACAATGAGTCCCGGGTAATTGTCAGCAATTGCATACACATCGTTTATTATCTTTGGACATGGCCAAAGCACAGCGAAAAAAAGCTTCCAAGAAAGAATTAATATTGAGACGGGCTGCTGTAATGTTCCGTGAAAAAGGATTTGCTGCAACATCTATGAGAGACCTGGCTGAAATGGTAGGCATAGAAGCTGCAAGCCTGTACAATCATATCCGCTCAAAAAATGAAATACTCGAAGCTATTTGTTTTGATGTAGCCAATATTTTCAACACAAATATTGAAGCAACAGAAGCCGGTAATCAAAAAGCAATTACGAAAATTGATAGCCTGCTTCGTTTTCATATCCGGCAGATGATAGAAAATTATGAAGAAGTGTATGTAAGCGACCGTGAATGGAAACATCTTGAAGAGCCTTATCTTTCCAACTTTCAAACTCAGCGACGCAACTATAGAAAAAAATTTGCCGCCATTATTGAAGAAGGCATTGCCAAAAATGAAATCCGGAAAATTGATGCCCCCACCGCTGTATTGATCATACTCCATGCCATCAGTGGTATAGAGAGCTGGCACCGCAGCCGGGCTAAAATAAATGCACAGGAACTGGAAGACAATATGGTAATGATTATGATTGATGGTTTACGAAAACATGCCTGATTTATGTCAATTCACTTTCACCCTCTCAAAGTAAAAGAGGTAAAAAAAGAAACCGAAGATTGTGTTTCTGTGTCATTTGAAATTCCTGAACAACTAAAGAAGGATTTTATTTTCCACCAGGGACAAAGCCTGACCATGCGGGCAAACATCAACAATGAAGAAGTCCGCAGAACCTATTCTATCTGCAGCTCGCCATTGGAGAATGAATGGAAAGTCGCTATCAAAAAAGTGGAAGGGGGGATATTCTCTTCTTTTGCCAACTCTGTATTGAAAAAAGGGGATGTGCTGGAAGTAATGCAGCCGGTTGGCAAGTTTTATGTTGAGCTAAATCCGGCAAATACCAAAAACTACCTTGGCTTTGCGGCAGGCAGTGGCATTACACCTTTGCTTTCAATCATTAAAACAACTCTGCATACAGAACCCAACAGTAGTTTCACATTAGTATATGGTAATAAGAACCGTGGCTCAATCATCTTCTTTGAAGAACTGGAAGGATTAAAGAATAAATATCTTGAGCGGTTTAACCTTGTCAATATACTGAGCCGGGAAAGAACCGATGCCGCCATTAATTTTGGAAGGATCAACACAGAAAAATTAAACGATCTGGAAAAACTGGTTGATTATTCCTCTTTCGACGAAGCGTTTTTATGTGGCCCCGAAGAGATGATCTTTTGTGTAAAGGATTTTTTGGAAGTAAGGGGGATTGATAAAAAGAAAATACACTTTGAGTTTTTTACAGTACCGGGGCAGAAAAAATCTCAGGCCGTTAAAAAAGAGGCAAAAACTGATAACGGACCTAAAAGCAAAATATCTGTAAAACTGGATGGCCGTTCTTTTGATTTTGATCTTTCACTGGCCAGTGAAACCACTATACTGGATGCTGCTTTAAAACAAGGAGCCGATCTTCCTTTTGCCTGCAAGGGTGGTATGTGCTGTACCTGTAAAGCCAAACTGCTCGAAGGTGAAGTAAGTATGGATGTACACTGGGGACTGGAAGAAGAGGAAATCGAACAGGGATATATCCTCACCTGCCAGTCACATCCAAAAACAGAAAAAGTGGTGGTGGATTTTGATATAAAATAAAAAGCAGTTTATGCCACCAGTTTCCTGAAGGCCTTTTTCTTTCTTTTACTGACTTGCAGTTGCTCTCCATTAGCCAGCAATAACTTATTATCATCTGACAATGATTCGATAAACCGCCTGTTCACTATATGCCCCCGGTGTATTCGGCAAAATGAATTGTCGGGTAATTTATCTTCGAACCATTGCAGCACTTTGGCCACTGTCAGCGGATAGGCATTATTAAAATAAATCTTTGAATAGTTGCTGTTAGCTTCCACACGGATGATGTTGTCTGTCATCACCTCTTTTACACCTTTATTAGTTGGAATATAAACTTTGATCATTTCAACATATTAAAAAGGTAGCTGTTGCACTTTTGCAACAGCTACTTTGATTTATTTCACAACTGTCAGTGTAAATCCTGTATTCACAGTTCCTGTTGCGCCGGAATTCAGCCTCAGTGTTCTTACAGTTGGGTTTGAGTTGACCACCGGGTAATTGGCTTTGCCGCCATTAATAATTACATCGGTATTCATATCCGGCAACACATTACAACTCCAGTTAGCCGGATTTTCCCAGGCAGTACTTACTGTACCTTCCCATGTCATGCCGAATTTTAATATAAACTCAAGACTGTAATCTGTTCCATTTACCAGGCACCTGTAGCGGTAGCCATACATGGATGTAGGCGGATTGGTAAGGTTCAGTATGGCTGTAGTTGCCCCGCTGTAAATACCTCCGTTTGTAACATTGGTATAGCCGGTTCCATTATCCACCTGCCACTGGAATGAGGTGCCTGTCATTTTCGAATCAAAGCTTACATTGGCACCGGGACAAATAATATATTGCCCTTCGGTAATTTTTACACTATCCAGCAGGTGAAGCACTTCCACATTACCAGCTGTATCTGTAGCAGTAATGTAAAACTTGTAAGTGTGTTCTGCTATTCCATTAAACGCAGTATCTGTTACATTGATATTTGATAAATACAGTTCCGGCGGTCCGTTATCGTCTGCCACATAAATGGAATACGATTTCACCCCGGAACCGTTCGGGTCATCCGTGCCGGTATAGGTTAACTGTATTTCAGTATCCGGTGTAAGATCCGGAAGGGCATTGATGCTGCTGGTGGGTGCCACAGCATCAATGGTATTGGTATGAATATTTGTTTGTATCACTTCATTTTCATCGAATACAATAAAAGCCCTTGCTCCAATGGTATCCAGTGTTTGTGCTGATGTTATTGGTTTGATACTGAAGTTGACAAAACCATTGCCGTATGCTTCCTGTGTGCTATCCTGTAAGAAAAGGAAACCGGCTAATGGGTCTTCAGGTGGAAGTAGTGTAATAGGATCTATTGCCTGGAATTCCCAGAATATTTGGTTATTGATTACATCATAGCCTGCAGTAAGGTCAACATATACACCGGTAGAATCTCTTGCATCTAAACGCTGGTAGTAAGAAGACAATCCCTGCGGTATTTCAAATGATTGATTATTGAAACCAACGCTGCCCAATTCTAATGTAGCAGCATCCTGCTTAGGTTCTATCGGCGTTGTTATTTTTATATACCTTGTACGGGCTGTTGCTGTAGAATCATTTTCAAATAAAATAGTATAAGGCATCCTGTCTTTTACACTTACCCATTTTTTATCCGGTTGTCCATCGGGGCCGATGATGAGGTTGGGGTCAATGGGGACGAGAACCCACATTTGTGCAACAGGATCCCAACGAACACGAATTTTTTTGCGGGTGCCATCAGCATTCTCACAATCTTGCATGTTTTCTGCTTTATCCATCATACGGAAGTACTCATCAAATATGGCTTCTCTTTTTGCGATATATGCCAACTCTTCAGGAGTGGCATAGAACTTTTGACCAAAATATCTAGCCTCATGTTTTGTGCCAAGCACAGAGTAGCTGGTTCTCATCGCATCAATTTGATTTGCCTGATCCCCATCACCTGGCCCCACAATAAATTTGCTATACTCATAAGTACCCTTATCGACTGCCCATATTCCCCAGCTTGTTCCTTTTGCAATACCTGCAGCTGGTAATTCACCTACAGCCAATGCTCCAATTGCAACTCCATCCGCAAGTCCGGAAACATAATATTTAGCTCCGTCTGCTAAATTCATATAGTTCTCCGTCATTGATTTGTCTGAGCTAACCTGAGACCAACTTCTCGAAGCTTTTGCCGAGTTAATAGGTACGCCAAGCACGGTAGTAACCGCATCAAGAGGACCTGGTATTTTTACACCTTTAAGCATTAATAGAGGTTCAGCCGCATTCTTATAATCCAAAGCACCATCTGTCACATCTGCCCATTCCGTAAACGCTTTCTCTTGTGCCTCTACCCGTAATTCACCTTGCCTGCGTTTTTCTCTATCTATTTCATCTATACGTAATTTCTCAAATCTCATTTTTTGTACCACAGCATTCCTCTCATCCACATTTTTACAACCTTTGAATATCTCGGGATTATTTCTCCACAACTCGATCATTTCCGCTTCTCCCTCCAACCCCCAAACATCCAGACCATTCGCAGGATTGTTTCCGATATATTGATACATACCCATTCCATCGTCATATTCTATCAGATCCCTTTGATTAAATACCCCTGTTTCAGGAGAGTAATTGCGATAGAAAAAACGATAACTGTTAGTAGCACTATCATACTCTTGTCCTGTGAAACCAAAACGGTTGCCTGCAATAGATGATGCAAGCGGGCTATTCAAGCTATCATATCTTGACAATTTTCCATATACATCATAACGATAGCTTTCAATCAATCTTCCGTTGCTGTTGGTGATCGCTTCTACGGAGTTTAGTTCGTTTTGATGATAATAATAGCTATTCCCGTCTTTCTCGATAAGGACTGGGGTAAGGAACCCTGTAAACACTGTGCGATTCAATAATGTATTGCTGATATTTCTTTCTTCTATTTGTGCTGCACCACTGTACGTGTATTTTAATGTGACACCGTTTATGGTTTTAGTGATCCGGCGGCCCAGTGCATCATACCCATATGTGATCACGCTGGTAGGTGATGCAGAATCTTTTTTTAACCGGTTCTCCGAATCATAGGTTTTATAAAACGTTCCGTCAAAAGTGATATTGCCCCTGTCATCAAAATTAAAGCTGGTGGTGTTTACTCCTGTGAGCTGGTTCAGATTATTTATTGTGTACGTTGTGGTTGCCCCGTTCAGGTTGGCTGCTGTGCGGTTGCCCACAGCATCGTAAGTGTAAGTATTTTGAATAACCGGGCTTCCCACCGGGCCTCTTTTATAATTGGTAAGCCGGTAGCCATTATCATAAGTAAACTGTTCGGATAGGGACGGGTTGTTCAGTCGGTTGATGGCTGTTTTGTTCCTCTTTTTATCGTAAGTAAAGCTGGTATTCTGTATCGTGCCGTTGGAAGTAGTGATATTGCTTAACCGGTTAGCAAAATCATACTGCATCGTGCTACTTATACCATTGGCAAAGCTTTTATTCGTAAGCTGGTTGGCATTGTTGTAAGCATATTCCACCACAGTTGCACTGCCCTTTAAAATTTTGGTTAGCCTGTTTCTTGTATCAAACTCTTTTATTATCGTCGTACTGTCAGGATAGATCGATGTTTGTGTACGACCGGCGATACTGTAATTGTATCTTGTCGTTCTCCCATCAAAAGATTCGGAGATTACCCTGTTCAGGTTATCATAGGCAAATGTTACAGTGCCGCTGTTATTGGTAGCTGTTAATACCCTGTTCAATTTATCATAAGTATAGCTATACACTTCACCGCCAGGTAATGTGCGGCTGGTTAGCCGGGTCAGTGTATCATACTGATAGGTGATGATGGTTGCATCTGTAAGCCTTATACTGGTTACATTGCTCTTTTTATCATAAGTATAAGCCTTATACTTGCCGTCCGGGTAGGTCAATGTTTTTCTCCGGTTCAGGCTGTCGTATGTATAAGTAGTGGTATTGTTATTCTGGTCAGTGAGGAAAGTAATATTATTTTCTGCATCATAACCCACTGTTATTACAAAACCATTTTTATCTGTATAGGTTTTTACCCTGTCGAGGCTATCGTAAGTATAATGACTGGTTCTTCCTTCCCGGTCGTTGGCAGTTATGATATTGCTGTTCTTATCATAAGTATAAGATGAACTGTTACCCAGGGGATCTGTTATTTGTTTTATCCTGTCAAGACTATCGTAGCTCGCAGATGTTGTGGATCCTGTACCATTGGTGTAACTGGTGATATTGTTATTCTTATCATATGTAAGTGTGGCAATGGTGCCGTTGGCATCGCTGACAGACGTTACCCGATTTAGCTGATCATATATATAATTTAGAGAACGGCCATTGGGTAAATTAATGCTGGTAACATTGCCATTGCCATCATAACCATATACTGCATTGTTATTCTCCGGGTCTTTGGTGCCTTTCACCCGGTTACGGTTGTCGTAGCTTATCTTTGTTTCATTCCCCAGCGCATTTTTTACACTTGTCAGGTTATCCATACCGTCATAAGTAAGACTGGCCTGATTACCGGTCGGCCCGGTCACTTTTACTATCCTGCTGCTCGCATCATAGTTTATAGTGCTTGTTTCGTTATTTTTATTGATATAAGAAGTGATGTTGCCCTGCGCATCATAATTAAACTGTGAAAAGTTGTTTACCGGGTCGGTTATTTTTTTAAGCTTGTTCAGTATATCATACTCGGCAGTTAAGTTATTACCCCTTGCATCAGTATAAGTCAGCAAACGGCCTCTTGAATCAAATGAGAAAGTGGCCGTATAGCCAATAGGACCGGTTACATTAGTAGGGTAGCCGTATGCATCATAATTATAAGTAAAAACATTTCCTTTCGGATCAGTACTGCTGGTAATATCGCCAGTGCTGTTATAAGTAGCGGTATAAACATTATTACCGGGTGCGGTCAGCTGGGTCATATTCCCATCCCCGTCATAGCCTATCGTGTATAAATTCCCTTTGGGATCGGTGTAACTTGTTATCTTATTAAAATTGGCAGAATATGTATACGTGCTGACCTGGTCTCAATGGATCGGTGGCAGTAAGCATATTACCTTTGTTGTCATATGTATATTTGTATACCTGCCCGTTCGCATCCGTCATTTTTGTTCTGTTACCCTCGTCATCATATTCATAACTCATATTAAACCCGCAACAATTACCCGACATGGAAGTGATCCAGGAAAAATCATCCTTCTGTCTGGTAGGTATATTTAGTCACCTGGTTTCCCGCTGTTAAATGATCCGTAACAACGGTCATTTTCGATGCAGTATCATAGGAAAAACTCAATCGCTTATTGCAGCCTACAAGTTCACTGATACTCAAGTCAGGGAAATAAATGATGTCCACCTTGTTATTGTTCTTATCTGAAATAGACTTCATTGGGCCATTCACTAAATAAGTATATTGATATTTTCCGTTAAGCGGGTCTTTTACTTCTTTTAAATTACCAACGACATCATAAGTGTAGGTATAAGTCCTGGAAGGAATGGCAACGGCATCAGTAACAGTAGCTAAACGGCCTTGTGGGTTATAAGTAAATGTAATGCTTTGCCCCGCCCCATTGGTCATTGCTGTAAGCAATGTATCCGTATAGCTAAAAGTGATATAGTTCCCATTGGGGTCTTCCATCCTTGTTACACGTTTATGCACAGCATTATTAAAAAACACTTTTACACTGTCCGGTCCTATCAGTAAGTATTGTCCCGGTTGATGCTGAATCAATCTTGTATAAAAGCCTCTTGGTGATTTGTATGCGCCGCCTGGCAGTGAATCGTATTTGTCTTCTCGTCCATTGCCCCATAGAATCAATCTTGCACCAGGTGTGGTATCGATGCTGTATTTTATATTGTAGGCAAAGGTCCAGCCCTTCCCATAACCATATTCCTCCATAAATAAAAAACTGTTATAAGAAAAGCTAATGTTCATGTCAAATACTCTTGCCGGAATATAAATATCTGTTCGTCGCTATGTATAAATTACCAGTTAATGTATTGACCTGTGTGCCCAATGGCCCCCGTTTGTTAGGGTTGTTGAGGTTTTGTGCATTGACAGTAACAGTTGAGGAAATGATCAACAACAGCAGCAACCATTTCCCAATTGCTGACTTTGAATTCATGATATTTTTATTTGATAGCCAGTACATGTCTTTTTCTTTTACTCTTATTATTTCAGCTTAAACAAAACAAAATGGTTTGGTTGCGGCTGCTGATCGGGTGCCTTGCAATGAACAATAATGGTTCCGCTTCCTCCTGCCCTGATGATGCCCGGTGGACCTCCTGGTTCAACCAATTCTAAGTATAATGATGTTGTTCCGGTTGGCACACCTTCCTTAGTAAATGCCATTTTTATGCCTGCTTCGCTGTACAAAATCCTTGATTGTGCCGGTATGTCGAAGTTGGTCGGGTTATTATAGTTGATGAGTATTACAACCGGCCGTTTTATTAAAACCCTGGATGGTACTACTAACTCAACTACCAATTGTGAATTCAATCCGCTGGCTGCACCAGGGTCACAACCGGGTTCATTGCCATTACCCGGACCAGTGTTTACACCTCCACCAGTTATCAATCCGCCATTATTTGCCGGCACAACAGAGAATCCATTGGGTAAAACGGCTGTTGAAGAATCGGGTTTCATCAGTGTTACATCATATATGCCCAGCGGCCTTCCCTGCAAATTGAATGTTGCATATACCTGTGTGCTGTTCGTAAAGTAAACTGCCGAAGCATAGATAGTAGTTGCGCCATTACTCAGTTTAGCTATCATGCTATCCCTGTAAAGTGAACCTCTTATCCGAACTGTTACATTACCAATATTTCCGCCGGTATTGGTATGCACATTCAGAATGGCGAAAGGTAATTTGACTGCTTTCAGCGTTACATTTTGCAACAATGGGTTTAATGATACACAGCGGTACATGATATAGTACACCGAATCGGTTACAGATGTCATTACGATCTGCTGGTTGCCATAATTGGGAATTTCAAACTTGTATTCGTAATTTGCTGCAGTAGGAACATAACCACCACCGATAAACATTTCATTCTTCATCGTCAGTGAATCATCGCTTTTCAAAGTGACAAGGATTGTAGAACCAATCAGTGAATCCGGGATCCTGAGTTTATAATAGCGGCTGATATTATGCAATGTGTTCGTTTCATTTACATTCAGCGGCAGTTCTTTTACTTTTACATAAATAGGTGTGGGTGACATGCCTGTATTATTATCCTTGTCAGATTCCATGATCTGGTTCAGCAGATCTGTTTTTACAAATACATTATAATTGCCTTCCACCACACCGGTTACCAATGGGGCCATCTTCACGGTATCTGATTGCAGCGGCGACATAAGGATATTCTTATTTTTAATACCGATCAGTACTGCCGTGGAATCGAATAAATTACCGGCAGACAGATAGATACCGTCCGTTGAATAACCCCTTGCCTGCTCACCCGATGTGTTTGTAATAACCCATTTGGCAGTATCAATGGTATAACCGAGATAAACCGTATCCGGTTTAAGAACATTGCTCACTACCAGGTCAGTCAAAGGCGGATTATACACATTTAGCAAACTAAAGCCAAGGTTGTTATTGGTATTTGATTCTACCACCACATTGTTTGAATTTGCTTTGCCGATCAATATATAGTTGCCCGGTACAGTACTGGCAGGTATTGTTGCAGTAACTGTGTCGTAATAAAATTGCCCCGGCGTCAAAATTCCTATCCTGTTACGGGTAGCCAGCACCCTGTCACCATCATTGGGATTGGCAAGGAAATCATCAGAGAGCTGCACTCTATTCTGCAAATTTGTTCCGGGATAAGTGGTTCCTGTTCCATCATTCTTCACTCTGTAAATAACAGTGATAGGCTGACCTGTTGCCACTGATGCCGGAGCCGATAATATTGAATCGGTAAGGTCTGCCAGTAAAGGTCTTATCACATGAATCTTCTTTGCAGCGCCGGAACCATTGCGTATAAAATTTACGTTATTAGATAACACTTTTTCACTCCGAATGCTGTTCCTGGAGTTTGTTATTACATACACATAATAATCTCCGGTAAGCAAAACAGGTGTGTATGGCGACTTACTGTCTGCGCTATCCTGGTTTCTGTTCAGCTGCAGGTATTTCAGGTAATCCCCGGCCAGTACATCTGTTGCATCAGCGATAGAGTCTGCAGAAAAATAAATGGCATCAACCCATGAATAATAATACTGGAACTTATTAGGATGATAACCAATATTCTTTACCCGCCAGCTTGCAGGATAAACATATCCTACAGTTGCTGTATCCGGACCTGAAACGGTAGTAACAATCTGGTCAACCAATGGATTAGTTAATATCCTGCTACCGGTTCCGGTTACATTATTATTAATATTGGATCCTTCATAAACGCCAAGGTTCGCATTTGTTTTTATGAAGAAATAAGCAGACTGATTAGCGGTTTGCGGAAAACAAGCGTTGAACTCATACGACATCTGCGGTATCGTGATATGTATGGTATCGGTATAATTGCCGCCCGGAGGCACTGCTCTTGTTTGACTTTTTTTCGCCACATAATAGTTGGTTGTAAAATTGAATGTGGGACTGCAGCTAAAATATACACTGTCTGTCCAGGTGCCTGCGGTTGTTCCTGTTCCATTGTTTGTTACAGTATAGGTGAGGTATTTGGTAAAAATGGTAAACGTCGTATCCGGCATTATTATGTTTGAAACCACCAGGTCGGCTGGTATGGCTGCTGACACATTAGTCAAAGCGGCTGCACTTAAATTGTTGGCTGAATTGGTTTCCCTGAAACTGCTATCGTAGTTCGTTAATACATAGAAATATTTATTACCAGTAGTAGCCGGGGGAATATAATAGCTAAATGTATGCGGCACTGCTGTACCCACCGGCAGGTCTTCTGTAAATGTATTTGTTCCTACCAATTGGGCGCTGCCATCAAAACTGGAGAAGTTACTGATGTAAATTTTATCCCTTCTTATATGATTAAATACTGCACCGAGGCCATTGTTCAACACACTATAATTAACAGCAACTGTCGTTCCCCCAATAGTATTAGAAGGAACGGCAATAGATGAAACAACAACATCAGGCCGTTGTACAGTTATTGGTAATGTACTTCGTTTTATTTGTGCTGTGCCGGGATATTCAAATACTGTTTTGGTTGGATTGGTATAAACATACACATAGTAATTGCCGGGTTGCAGGTCAGAGGGCACATTGAAATTGAGAACTTTCGGAAAATTTGATCCCGGGTAAAGGGCATGGGCAACATTTACCGGTGCGGTGCTGGCGCAGGTAGACATATTATCCGGATATAGCGCCCCGGCAAATTGCTGAACGCCATGTTTAAGTTCGGATAAAAGCACTGCACTATTTACATTCAGAGCCGATGAGTCTGTACTCAGGTAAACCCTGTCTAACCAATAACTGGAGCCCTGGGCTAAACTATCAAGATATTTAGGCGGGCCTATGCAATTGTAACTAAAACAGGGACAGCGGCCAGCCGGTATAACAAAATAATGCCCTTTGTTTTTTTCAAAATTGTCTGTAAATCCATCGTTCTTAATATTCCAGTTTAATCCGATTGGTTGTGTAGTACTTGCGGCGGTAACAGGCACCGTTAATGTGCTTACTGTAAGTTTTGGTGTAGGGGTAAGATACACTTGTACCTGTACTTTATTAAGATTATTATTATTCAATGCCCCTTCATACACCAGTGGAGCCGTTTCTTTTGCATTGGCTTTTACATAAATAAACCAGGTGCCAAAAATATGATTGGGTATCACGACAGGTAAACTCCTTGAGTACATAACTGTCCGGCAACACTTGTAATGAATCATTAAATACAGTTGCTTCTTTTGCATTGGGGTAATAAGAGCCGTTAGTCTTTGGGCTATAAAGCGGAATGGCATTACTGCGATCAAACAACGGACTTTGTGACATGAAAACAGAGTCTGTCCAACTGGAGTAGGCCGGCGTTACCACTCCATAGTTTTTTACTTTGTACGTAAGATTAACCGTGCTGCCGGAGAAAGTGGAAGCCGGTGCAAATACAGAATCAACTCTAAAGTCGGGTGCAGGCGCAAGGTTGATTACCATCAGGTGTCTGCTTCCTGGCTGTATCGTTGGCAACACTTACCTGTAATATCTTCCAGTTGGGATGTTCATTGTCAGTAATTACATATATATAAACAGGGAAACTATAATTGGAGTGGTAATGTAAAATTTAGTGAATTGGTATAAAACTGTCCGCTGTCCAAAGAAACTGGTCTTATTTTTTTGCCAAGTAATAATGGTCTTCCATTTGCTGTAAGCGAACTCCAGGAAGATGGATTCCAATTGGGCGAGCCTGCAAAACTCACATTCGGCACAGTGTCCAATGCAAAATATACTCCGTCATACCAGGTGGCATTGGAAAATGTTTTGCCAGGTCCGATGTTCGTCACTTTCCAGCTTATGGTTATTGTTTGCCCTGAAGTGGCGGTGGCAGGCGCCTGCACATCACTTACTACCAGGTCGGGCAATGGTATCAACCTGAATTGTTGTACCGGCCCGGTTGTTTGTGAACATGGGTTTTTAGCAACCACTTTCCATTTGTAGGGCCTGTTATAAGGCAGCCCGGAATTTTTAGGAATTATGTATTGGATATCGCTGATATTGGCAACATAAGGCGTCACAGGAACGGCAGCGGCAGAATCCCACAAATACAAATCATAGTTCACAGTATTGTTGTCGGGTATCCATGATAAAGTAAGTGGCAATTGCTGATCAATGGCATTATTAGCCGGCAGCATATTACTAACTGCTCCGGGTTGATTATTGGATGTTGTGATAGTATAGGACTGTGTGTATGTATATACAGTATCGCAAGGGCTATTGGCTTTTACTGTTATTGCATAGGTACCTGGTGTTTGCCATTGCACCCAGGCAGTATCATTATTAGTAGTAAGTATGCCGCCACCGCTGAGTGTCCATACAAAAATGGCCCCGGGTATTTTTTGTGTGTTATATCTGTAAGTATTCAGGCAAGGGTTTGCGTCACCAGTTATTGGAGTCAGTGTCCTTACACCAATACAGAAAGTCCTGTCAACAGGTGTGGCAGCATTGTAGTTTGCATTTCCCGTTTGCGAAGCTCTTACAGTAACAGTGCCTGCGCCTTTCTTGGTTATCTTATTACTACTGACAGATGCATAGGTACTGCCTGCAATAATGGAATAGCTGATACCTTGCTCCATGGAAGAAGAAGCAATGAGGGTGATTTTATTGGCATCAAAAATATGGTTTGGAATGCTGTCAAATGTGATAACCTGGTTTCCTTTTATAACAGTAATGGTATCATATTTATCAGGTGCAGCGCTATATATATCATCACCTGGTTGCTGTGCTTTTACAATGATGGTTCCCACGCCGGTAACAAATAATGTATCATTTAAGATATTACCCGGGCCACTTATTTTCTGGAAGAAAACAGGAAGTGCAGAGCTGGCTGTAGCCTGCAAAGTATCTCTTGCCGTTGGCGACATGGTTATAGTAGGCACATGCGGAAAAGTGATGGTTTGAGCTTGTGCAGCGGCAGCAAAAGTGAATGCATTGGAAACCGGGCCGGGGCCGCAATCATTCACAAACTTCACGGTGTAACTGCCGCTATCGGCTGCATAGTAAGATGTAGCAGTTGCGCCGGCAATAAGTGTATCATTTTTATACCACTGACAGGTTGCGCCGGGCGGCAATGAACTGGTGCTGAGTGTACGGGCAAAATTTAATGCAACGGGTACCTGTGTGGGAGCTATACCATTGACCACTACATTACGTATTTTAGTTTGCGAATTACCCTTGGCATTTGACAGAAATAATTGTACAGATCTGTTACCGTTGGTATTCCATACAACGGTTGCAATGCTGTCAACAAATGAAATGGACCCACCGCCAAGAGGCAGACTCCAGTTGTAACTTACCGGTTCATCGGCTACTCTGATGGCTTTATAGATTTCTGTGCTGATGCAAACTGCCGTATCACCTGTAATAGAGAAAGTAGAACTGGGCAGTCGCAGGTTTGTTGTAAACTGGTACTTGAATGCTTCATTGGCTTCCACCCGCAGGTACATACTATCCGGATTGCTGGTGATCGGTACATTTATCTTGATTGAATCGGTAACTGTTTGCCCCGCGGCTACATTGGTTTTACTTCTTGTTACTGTATTAGCCTGGGTTTTATTATATAACCGAAAGGTGACGGTGCGGTTGGGCAAACAACTGGTATTCGTTGCCTGCAGGTATATTTTTAAACTGTCTGTAGCGTGGTAAACAAATTTGTAATAGTCATAATCATCTGTTCCGGTACTACCAACATATTTTATATGCCCCTTCTTTGTAATACCCCCACCGGTAAGCCATGATTGCGCAAAACTGTTATTGGGTTCTATATCATTATCTGTGCTGCTGGTATCGGTTATTTCAAACCTGAATTCGTACTCGATTGGCGCATCCAATGACTTTAATTGAAAGTAAACATCACCACCTGCCGTACCGCAAATAGTAAGCGTATCATAATAAACAGAATCAGCAATAAAAAAATTAGGCGGAATGGCGGTGGCACCGTTGAATCCCTCGCTTATGAATTGTAAGGCAGCACAACAAAGTTCACCCCTGTAAGTGGTTTTTAAATAAACCTTTAAACTACCGTCTGCAGGAAATACTGTTTTGTAATAATCCCTGGTATCAATCGAAAGAGCATCTTTTATAAAACTGACATTCCCTGTTTTAACCTGGCCCGGTACAATAGGAATTGCTGTCGCCGTTGTGCCATTGGGTTCCGGATCAACATTTCCGGTACTGTCCACCAACTCATACTTAATATTATAACTTACTTTTCCCCCACTGCCCCCGTCTGTGCGGAGGCGTAAGTAAAATGTATCCGCAGAAAAACCCCTGATCTTAACTGTGTCAGACATTAATTGATTACAGACAGGATTGTCCCAAAACAAAAGTTCCCGGGAAAAAGAAAGATCATTGCCGTATTTATCTAAAATATCCGTGGATAGAATATAATAAAGGCCGGAACACTCGTCATTCTTTGCAGTAACAAAAACTTTCACCGATCCTGCATGCGGCAGGATAATCCGGTAGGTATCAAACTGGTCAATGAACTGACTTGAACCAAAATCATATTCACCCACATTCCCGCTAACGGCTACCCCTTCATCCATCGGTATGGCATTGTACGCACAGCAATTATCTTCATCGTCATCATAAGGATCTATGTACTTATAATTAAACCTGTAACCAAATGGCCCGCTGGCAATATATTTTACAAACAGCGTATCCCCTTGTAGCATATTATTTAATGGAATATGGGAATTCACTTCCTGGTAAGTAGTAACCGTGGAGTCGTTGCCCACAAATCCGGAAGCAAATGGCACCGTGCTGTTGCCTTTATAACAAAAATATTTGACCCAATTGTTGCCGGAACAACTGTTGCTTTGTGCCCTTATGTTCAGCCTCACACTATCATAATTTGCTGCCGGTAAGATAGATCTGAAGTAATCAACCGTATCCCAGTAAGGTCCCCAAAACTCATATTTGACAGAACCCTCTTTTTGTATATTATAGGTAAATGGTGAAGCTGTGGCAAAAGTATTATTGTAACCATAATAAAGATCGTCAGCTGCAAAAGCATTTGCCGGGAACCATTCCATGGTATAGTCAAATTCCCCTGTGGTTTTAAATTTCAGGTAAAAACTGTCTATCGCCAGTCCACAAACAAATATGGTATCAGAAAAAGTAGCTCCGGCATTCAAAACAAATCCAGCTGAATAAAAATTTCCTACGTACTGTCCGCTCATAAGTAAAGTATTATACATCGTCAAATTCAACGTACTGGGCGGTCCGCTTGGGGCTGTATTGGTAGCTGTAAGGACTAAATAAAAATTTGCATTATAATTAAAGTGCAGCCCGTGATAATCAACTGTATCCCCTGCGCCTAAACTGGCATCGGTCGGGTCGTTAATCAATAATTCATCTGCTGTTCCAAAACTGTTATTGGGTTCCACCTCGGTGGATTGCCCAAAAGAAATTAATTGGGTAAAGATGACAAATATGGATAGGCAAAACTTTTTCATACCAGTTAGTTGGTTCAGAAATTGAAACCGAATTTATTTTTAATGCCCGCAACTGCCAATAATCCATTTGGATTAGAAAGGAATTAAAAACCTATTCCGTAATTTGACTAACTAAATTATTAATAATTGGTAAGACTCCGCTTAATATTACTCCTGGCAGCATTTGCGGTCAACAGCGGCGTATTGCTATCCCAATCCGTCAGCCGGTATAACTCTTTCAGTTATAATGTAAACGAGGGCCTGCTGCAAAGCACTATTGGCGATATTGAAATTGATAAAAACAATTTCTGCTGGATCAGTTTCCCCAACGGCATACAAAAATTTGATGGAAAAAATTTTATTACCGTCCCGGTGCAACCCGGTCTGCCCGATGATAAGTTTGTCGCTTTTTTCAAGTGCAGCAATGGAGATTTACTCCTCAGCCATTCAAAAGGCATCAGCAAATATGAAATTAACAGCAACCGGTTTTTACAGGTTTATACGAATCATTCTGGTGAAAGTAGCCGGTCCGATTTTATCGGCGAAGATGACAACATTATTTATTTCTATTCAGAATCAGGAAATATTACAGGCATAGATTACCGCACATTTAAAGTAATTTCAAGCACAAAAACCGGCTTCCCGTATTATTCTTCCAGTAGCGCCAACAGGCCGGTTTTCAGCGACAATATCATTAGTCATAAAGCAGCAATAAATATAAACTCCTCGCTTTACCTGTGGGACTTAAAAAACAAAAAGCTACTTTATCAATCCGCACCTGTTCCCGGTATGTCCCGCTTTCTGCTGAAATTAAAAACAGAAAACGAAGTTTTTTACTACAACTATAAAACCAATAATGCGCTTCATCTTTACAACTTTGCAACAAATACCCATCGCACACTGGTGGTGAAAGGAAAAGATGATAAACAAATAGGCCGCTGCATTATTCTTCCCTGGCAAAACAAAACTTTGATTTCATTTGATAACCGGGTATATGAAACGGACGAAACATGGCAGTCGCTGAAAACAGAATTAGTAAATTTTCAAAACCAACCGGTAGGGGGTAATGCCAGCATTGCAGGGATAAAGGAAGATAATTTTGGCAACCTTTTTATACAAACTGTTTTGAATGGTATAAGAAAAATAATACGCAACAACTATCCTGTCAGATATTACGGCACAGATAAAAAAGAAGATAATTTCGTAATCAGCATTTTACCTGATAAAAAGAACAACAGGATACTGGCAGGTACTGCCAATAACGGCCTGCTGGTATTTGATACCCTGCAACGGCTGATAAAACATATCAAAACATTCCCGGGCAGAAAGTTTCCCGCTGCCCCTAACACCATAATAAAAACTCCAACAGGTAATTACCTGTTGTTTGCCGGAGGAGAAAAACTGGTATGGCAGTTAAGTAATGATTTATCAAAATTGGTCAGCATTCCAATTACCACTTCGTTGCCGGCAGATAAAACCGGGATAGATTATTTTGGTAATTTTTTATTTCAAAATGAACGGGAAGCGGTCTTTCAGTCGCAAAGCAAATTATATAAAACAAATTTTGATGCCAATACGGTTACGGAGCATGAAGTAAACAGCTCCTACACCATGAGCGGTATATTTTATAATGACATGATTATTACCCATGCCAACGATGAGCTTATTTACTTAGATGCTGCCACTTTCAAAGAAATAAAAAAGGTACCGTTTAAAAATACGGGATTTGTCAGGTGTTTTGCAATACCTGCCCCGTTGAAAGGCAAGGATGCTGCCAATACTATTTATGTGGGCAGCAATAAAGGCATTTTTATTATTGACAGTACCGGTAAAGTATTAAAGCAGTTTAATAAAGAAACCGGATTGCCGGATGAATGTATTTATGCCATGGTTTTTGATGATGAAGGTTTTTTGTGGTGCAGCACCAATAAAGGACTTTTAAAAATAAATAATGACAACAGTATACTGCAACTGAACAAAGAAGATGGGCTGCAGGAAAACGAATTCAATACCAATGCGGTTGCAAAATCAGATGATGGAGAAATTTTTTTTGGCGGGGTAAACGGAGTCAGCAGTTTTTATCCTGCTGCTATTTCAGGAGTATTAAAGAGAATCTAAGTCTCCTGTTTACAAGAGTTAAGGCAAACAATAAAGATATAGTGAGTGATTCGGCCGCCTGGAACATTTCTAAAATCATACTTCCTTATAACAGGAATGCATTGTCTTTTGATTTTCTTGCCATGGGTAATAACAACCCTGATCAGTATATATACCAGTACCGGATGGATGGAGTGGATAAGGAATGGATACAAAACAGCAATTTGCAGACTGTTCGCTACAGCCTGCCGCCCGGAAAATATACGTTTAAAATTTATGCTTCCCGTTCCTTTGATAAGGATGCAAAACCGATGAAAGAAATACGAATAATCATAAGTCCGCCGTTCTGGAAAAGCATGGTGGTTCCTTTCTGCTAGCCGCTGTACTATTTATTTGTATGCTTGCCTACTTCATTAATCAGAATAATAAAAGAAAGTACGCCAAAAAATTACAGCAATTAGAAAATGAACGGCAATTAAAAGAGGAACGGGAACGCATTTCCAAAGACCTGCACGACAGCCTAGGAGCTTATGCAAATGCCGTTTTGTATAATACTGAACTGCTGGAAAAAGAAAAAGAAGAGGAAAAAAAGAAAGAGCTGATTGGTGATCTGAAATTTGCATCCAAAGACATCATCACTTCTTTGCGGGAAACAGTGTGGGCTTTGAAAAAAGAAACATATACAGCCGAAGACTGTCTGGTACGGATAAGAAATTTTATACAGCCATTTGCAAAATATTACAGCCACATTCATTTTCGGGTGGAAGGAGAAACCCCCGCCGGTATGGAACTGCATTATACAAAAGCACTAAACTTAGTTCGAATTATGCAAGAGGCTATTTCGAACAGCATCAAACATGCAAACCCGGAAAACATTACCGTGTCCAGTTTTCTGATGACAGACAAATGGAAATTAACTATTGCTGATGATGGAAAAGGGTTTGATTATCACAGCATGAAAGAACAGGAACGGGGCAATGGGCTGAATAATATTGAACACCGGGCTGCCGAATCCGGCTTTGCTCTTAAGCATACAAACCGAAGAAAAAAAAGGTACTGTAATCACCATTATTGTTTAAACCAATGCCACTAAAAATCGCCATAGTAGATGATAATGCCAGCAACCGCAAGCATTATAAAAGATAAACTACGGCGGCATAAAGATTTTGAAGTTATCTCTTACAGCAGAAAATGGAAAAGACTTTTTGGAAAAAATGAAATCGCTGCAAATTGATAAACTTGCCTGCAGTGGTGCTGATGGATCTGGAGATGCCGGAAATGGATGGAGTGGATGCGGTAGCTGCCGGCTCTTATTTATATCCGTCCGTAAAATATGTTATGCTTACCATTTTTGATGATGAAGAAAAAATATTTAAGGCCATTAAAGCCGGGGCATTTGGATATTTATTAAAAGATGAGAGTTCTGAAAACATTGCGGAAGTACTTACCCAGATGCATGAAAATGGTGTGGGACCAATATCCCCGGGCATTGCACACAAAATACTCCAGTTGGTACAAAACAATACCGTATCACTTCTTCAAAAACCAACTGCTGAAAAAGGAAAAACACCTTTTAACCTGACAGAGAGAGAGCAGGAAATATTAAAGCTGTTGGTACTAGGGCATGCAATACAAAGAAATTGGTCATCAACTTGAGATAAGTCCAAACACCGCAAAAAAACATGTATTGAACATCTACAGTAAATTACATGTAAACAGTAAAGCACAGGCATTGGCCCTGGCCTATGAAAAAGGGTTGATCTGAAATAGCTGTAAACTGTTTTACCATGTTTACATTTACAGTAATAAAACCCTGAACCATGAAATTACTTTTCTTCTTCGCCCTGCTTTTGACTTCCCTTTTATGTACAGCACAAACAGAAACACAAATCCGCAGTCACTACACCGAAGTCAATAAAAAAATTACAGAATCTATTGAACAAGGCTTTGAAGGCTCGTTGTATAACAATCACTGGGAGACTAATAAAAATGGAAAAAGCTGGCCGGCAGTGGGAAATTATTCAGAGACAACTGATTTCTGGTATGATGATGATCCCAATCATCTTCCGGCAACGGAAAGAAATCCAAAGAATGTTTTACTGAAAGTAACTGTTTCGAGAAAAGCCGCAGCATTCAGTTCCGGGGAAGAGTATTTATTCAAAAATGGTAAATTATTATTTTACTTCTCCAGCCAAATTGAAGAAGGAGCCATGGTGGAGACCCGTTTATATTTTAACAACAAAGGAGTAATGTTTAAAAGCAGTGTAAAGGCAAACGAACTGGAACTTACTGCTAAAGATTTCCTGGATGCCGATTATAAAGAATTCAAACCAAAACCTGTAGCCATAAAAGCGGATGCCTTAAAATACCAGGATTTGTTTCTAAAGAGCATGTAGCTGCTAAAAAAATACAAATTTCTTCACAAGGCTGTAAATAAATCAGTGTAAAAAAATTATATGGTTAGCAATACTGTTTTATTTTAACGTATGGCATTTAATCCGTCTGAGGCTTCTTTCATAATAGTCTTTATATCGCTAATATGACTGGCGGGAGTATACTTTTCATATTCTTTAAGATAGGTATAGCACTTGTCATTTAATTCTTTAATATACTTCTCAGCCCTTTGGCAATGACCACTCATCCTGGCAATAGATGCTCCGTAACCTCTATCTTTTCTGCACTGAATAATGTCAGCTTCCCTTGCACTGTGGTTGGCCTTTAACCAGTCGTATAGTTTAATTCTGGCAGTGGTTGCATCCTCTGTCATTCTCGTATATTGCTGCGAACTGTTATTTTGTTGGTTATTATTTCCAGCATTGTTGCTGCCATTGTTTTTATTTATTGCCACTCCATCCTGAGCCACCAATTCTCCATTTTCCCAGGTGCCGTAAATCACTTTCCAATCGCCGGGCACAGACCTGTCATAATATTTGCCATCACCATGTTTCTTTCCATCCTTAAACTTGCCAAAATATTGATTTCCATTAGCTTCTTTATATTCACCATCACCATTCAGCTTATCGTTGCTAAAATCGCCGGTATACTTAGCACCACCGGGCCAGGTAAACTCTCCTTTACCCTGCTTTTTTCCATCAACAAAGTCACCAGAATAAAAACGACCATCTTTAAATAAGTACTCACCTTTACCTGTAATCTTATCATTAGAAAAATCCCCGGAATATTTATCTCCGCTGACCCAAATCATTGTTCCCCTTCCATTTCGCTGGCTGTTACTAAAATCACCGGCATAATGACTGCCATTGTTATACCAGTATTCACCTTCGCCGATCAGCTTCTTATTTTCTATCCGGCCATAATATCGGTTTCCATTTTTAAAATTCAGCATCCCGCTGCCATTTACAGGAACAGTATCGAATGTTCCGGTAAATGAACTCCCATCAGGAGTGCTTAATACCCCTTCGCCAAAATAGTAATCATTCTTAAATCCGCCTTTGTATTTTCCTCCATCATTTAGCAGGAATAAACCTTTACCATTTTTTTTGCTATTCTTAAATCCTCCTTCGTAATACTCAAAATTACTATATACAAAAGCCCCTTGCCCATTTTTACAATCTCCGCTTAAACATTTTTGGGTGAAAGAAGATATATCGGCCTTTTTTATTTTTAATGTTTTTACTTCTTTACCTCTCTTAACTTCAAATACATGTTCCTGATCATCCAGGTTCCTTACATAATTTATAAACTCCTTATTAACCTGTACGGCAGTACCATTGATTTTAACAACCTCATCCCCAGGTTTAAAACCTGCTTTATCAGCAGGTCCCCCTTTTGCAACGATTAATATCCTGTTAGCCGGCATTGAATCAAAAATTACGCCGATGCTTTTTCTAACAACGCCATTATTCTGAACAGGGGCGACGTTGTTGCTTGATATTGAAAAGTTTCCATTTAAAAACTCATTAGAGTTTATATAACCTTCGTTTTTGCCATTTTCATTTTTTGAAGATTCCGATTTAAATTTCACAATACTCAGCAACACTATTTTTTTTCCGGGTGCCGACAGGTGTTTATAAAGCCCCATTTGCCAGGTTGTTTCTTTGTCCATTACTGCCACAACAGCAAAAGCGGTATCATTGGTTCTGTTGATATTAAATGTAAATCCATAAAAACTACAGAAAGTATTTTTACTTTTTTCTGACAGTGCTGATACCTGTTTCAGCACTGCATTAAAATCTGTTTCTTTTTCAGACAATGGTAAAAAAACCTGGTAGCCTCCCTTGCCATTTGTTTTATAATAAACATCCAGGTTGTTTGCCAGGCCGTTTTTTGGTAAGGTTGTTAATATCACTTCTCTCGGTTCATTTTTATAGCCCGGGTACTTAAAGCTCTCCAGATTATCATTACATAATACTTCAATAACCTGGTTCAGGTTTTCTGCTTTTAAGAATTCAGTTGTTTGAGCTAATTTATTTTGATTACCGCTTTGTAAAGGACAGCCCTTATTTTCTTTTACCCCTTTTTCAAATGGACAAACATCTTCACTGTCCACTACCCCATCGCCATCACTGTCCAGGGGCTGTGAATAAGTGATATAACAACTAAGCAAACTCAAATAAACGAATACAATTTTTTTCATTAATTCTGTTTAAAAAATTAAAATCAGCTGAAAAATAAGCTATGCTACTTCTTGCTTTTTTTATCCCTTAAAGGGAATAAAGTTATCAAACACAATATCATATTTTTACAAAACAAATTAAAAAAAATTATTATGACAAACGTTTCAAAATGGATGAGCTGGGAAGGCGGTATAGATTTAACAGCCGTTCTTTCTCCCGATTCTCAAATGCCTAATGTAATTGTACACCTTGGCCGTATGGTAAATACACCTGTGGGCAATGCTCCAAGCGGAATGGTTTTCTGGCAACCCGACCCTAATGCTATGCCTGCGATAATGGGGTTTGTAAGTACCAATGCGGAAGTAGGAAAATATTTCGGCCCAAATATTTTTGCTGGAACTCCTTTTGAACAAGCTCCGGTGCTGGATGCAAAAATTGATATTCATATCTCAGCCGCTAAAGCTGTTTCTAAATGTAGAAGTGGGCGGCTATAGTTTTGAAGTGGAGATGAGTGATTTCAGCGAACCATATCTCATTAACCGGGCACCCGCAGCTATGCCGCCTTTCCACCAACAGGGTGTAGAGATACATGCCAAAAAAGCTACCCTTAAAGTAAACGGACAGGCTATCAGCATCATCATCCCTCCTGCAGGCATCAGTGGCGGACCGACCAGTGTTGTCAGCCCGAACGGAGTATATGCGAGGTAACCTTTTCCCGGACTATATTCACCAGCCAGATCAATTTTCGGATTTGCTTTTTTGTTGAAGAAACATTCTCAAACTGAGTAAACTCATCTGAAATTTAGGCATACAGCTGTTAGTTTTGACTAAATTTGAAGCCAAAACAAACAGTACATGGAGTTAAAGGATTTTGAAAAGATCTTCCAGCAAAAGATTGACGACGAAATAAAAATTGAGCCGAAAGACTGGATGCCGGATGCGTACCGCAAAACCAACATCCGTCAGATCAGCCAGCATGCCCATAGCGAAGTGGTGGGAATGTTACCCGAAGGCAATTGGATAAGCAGAGCCCCTTCATTAAAACGGAAAGTTATTCTTTTAGCCAAAGTACAGGACGAAGGCGGGCACGGCTTATACCTCTATTCTGCTGCCGAAACGCTTGGCATGAGCCGTGAAGAAATGATCAATGATCTGCATAGTGGTAAAGCCAAATACTCTTCTATCTTCAATTACCCGACATTAACATGGGCTGATATTGGCGCTATTGGCTGGTTGGTGGATGGTGCTGCTATTATGAACCAGGTGATGCTGACAAGAACTTCCTATGGCCCGTATGCAAGAGCTATGGTAAGAATTTGCAAAGAAGAAAGTTTTCATCAGCGACAAGGTTTTGAAGCATTATTAGTTCTGTCAAGAGGAACGAAGGAGCAAAAGGAAATGTGCCAGGATGCCATTAATCGTTGGTGGTGGCCTTCATTGATGATGTTTGGACCCCGTGATAGCTGAAAGTACCAACAGCGACCAGAGCATGCAGTGGAAGATCAAAAGAAAAACAAACGATGAGTTACGGCAAAATTTTGTAGATATGATTGCCGAACAAATAAAAGTATCTGGGCATGAAGCTGCCAGACGATAAATTAAAATGGAATGAAGAAAGAAGGCATTATGACTTTGGCGAAATTGACTGGAATGAATTCTGGAATGTTGTAAAAGGGAATGGCCCCTGCAATAAACAAAGATTAGATGCAAGACGAAAAGCACATGAAGAAGGACAATGGGTTAGAGAAGCAGCAATAGCCTATGCTGAAAAAAAGAAACAGGGAAAAACAAAGGCAGCCTGATGAAAAAATTACTCCTGTTCGTTCCGGTCATTATTCTTTTTTTGAGTTGCAATAATTCCAGGAAAGAAATGACGGGTAAAAAAGATACAAAAGTGATGTTAAGGGCAGATACAATAAATGTTGTAAAACTATTTGACACTTTAGTAATAAACGAAAGCACCTGCCGGGGATGTGCTTATGAAGAATCAACTCATTTTGAAATAGAAGATAGTCTGCAAATAATAAAACTGCTGGATGTAGTAACTACTGACAACAACCCGCCGGATGTGGACGGAGGAAGCATTAATAAAGATTTGATATTAGTTCCTCTTAAAACAGGCTCAACCTCTGTCAAACTGTATAAATTTTGGGAAAGAGATGTAAAGCCGGAAGACTCAACAAGGTTCACTACTTATAAAATTGAAGTACAAAACTGATCAACCATGAATAATTCATTTATCAAACGATTTTTTTACGGAGACATTCCGGAAGAAAAAGGCGGCGGCAGTAATTACCAGGCTAAAAACGACTCTGCAACATGGCCGCTTTGGGAAGTATTCATCCGAAGCAAGCAGGGTCTTGATCACAAACATGCCGGCAGCCTGCATGCTGCTGATGCACAAATGGCGATTGAAAATGCAAGGGATGTTTATACAAGGAGAATGGAGGGTGTCAGCATCTGGGTAGTGGAAAGTAAACACATCACTGCTTCTAACCCGGAAGAAGCCGGAGAGTTGTATGAACCTGCGGTTGATAAAATATACCGCCATCCCACATTTTATCAATTACCGGAAGAAGTAAACCACATGTAATCATTGCTAAATGATTGAAATGAAACAAAATTCTCTTATTGATTACTCATTACACCTGGCAGATAATTCTCTAATACTTGGTCAGCGAAATGCTGAATGGTGCGGACATGGGCCTATTCTGGAACAGGATATAGCCATCACCAATATTTCTCTTGATCTCATCGGACAAGCCAGAAGTTTTTATCAATATGCCGCACAACTTAAAGCAGACGGCTCTACGGAAGATTCATTGGCTTACTTAAGAACTGAAAGGGACTTTAAAAACTCCTTATTAGTTGAACAACCTAATGGAGATTGGGCGCAAACCATTCTCCGCCAGTTTTTATTCAGCAGTTACCAGTATTTTTTATACCAGTCTTTACAAAAATCAGCAGATGAAACACTGGCAGCAATTGCCGAAAAATCCTTGAAAGAAGTGAGCTATCATCTTCGCTGGAGTAGCGAATGGGTAATAAGACTGGGTGATGGCACAGAAGAAAGTCATAACCGCATGCTGAAAGCGATAGATAAGTTATGGAGTTATACCGGCGAGATGTTCATACCAGTAGCATATGAAAAAGAAGCAGGTGTTGAGGTTGCTACTTTAAAAAATGACTGGATGGAAAAAGTGAAACCGATTTTCGCTGAAGCATCATTATCCATTCCTGAAAACGTTTTTATGCAAAGTGGCGGTAAAACAGGAACTCATACGGAACACCTTGGTTATATTCTTACAGAATTACAATATGTACAAAGAGCCTACCCCGGCTGTGAATGGTAAAATGAAAACCACCGAGATTGATAAGAAAGCCCTCTTACGCCTACCTGGAAGAAATAAAAGACCCGGAAATCCCCGTATTAAGCATCATTGATCTTGGAATTATCCGTGATATAAAAATGAATGATGATGAATTGGAAGTCATCATCACCTCTACATACACTGGTTGCCCGGCCATGGATATGATTGCAGCTGCTATCCGTATTGAGCTGACCACATTGGGTTTCAAAAAAATAAAAATAACCACTGCTATAAGCCCCGCCTGGACCACCGACTGGATAACAGAGGAAGGAAAACGAAAATTACAGGAATACGGAATTGCCCCCCCGGATAAACGTTTCTCAATTCCGCAGGATGGAATTGAATGCCCTTTGTGTCATTCAGCAAACACCAGATTAATCAGTGAATTTGGCAGCACTGCCTGTAAAGCATTGTACCAATGCAATGACTGCAAAGAGCCGTTTGACTATTTTAAATGTCATTAGGTTTTTGCTCCCAATCCCCTTTTTGTTTCGGATATTTACTAAAAACTCAACCATGAACCTTGTATTAAACCGCTTTTCCCTTCTGTCCATTTTTGTATTATTTTCTACAGTTTGTTTCAGCCAGGTAGTAAGAATTGGAGATACCACCGGTGTTCCGGATCCCAAAGCTATCTTACAGTTGCAGGATACTGCCCGTGGTTTCTTACTGCCCCGTATGACACAAACCCAGATGAATAATATTGTAACTCCTCCTGACGGGTTGCTCATTTTTAATAATACCGCCAGCAGTATTTACCAGTACAAACAGGGTGTCGGAGAATGGCGGCCCATCCTTGCCGACAGCAGCGAGTGGATATTTGATCCCGGTTCAGGCCGGCTGTACCTGCGAAGGGCCTTGAATAATACCGATTCAATTTATTACCAGGCCAATACCCGGAAGTTCTTTTTCGGCGACTCCCGCTACTTCATCGGCACCACGGGTTCTTTTTTTAACCTTGATGATGGCAACAGTGATAAACATGTGTTTAAAGTAACCGCTTCCCGTTTTCCCCGCAGCCCGTCCAACCTCAACAGTTCCAACATTTATGCTGTTTATGAAATAGATAATGACACGGCAGCATTGAACACCCCTTTCGGGGCCTCCTATACCGGTCTGGCAGCAGCAGCGTTCACCAATCCTTCTGCCACGCAAAAGATCGTTGATATTATCGGGCTCAACTATGCCACTGGCAATGCATCTCAGGATACTGTATTAAGCATGTACGGGATTATCGGCAACACCTATACAAGGGGCAACAGCTATACGGAAGTAATGATGGGCAATGCAAACTTCTTAAGTGCCGGAGGCTCCAACAGTGCTAATGTCGGGGAGATGTATGGCAACTATACCAGTCTTTCTTATGTTACGCCTGCCACCAGCACCCGCCGCATCTTGGGAAACCTATATGGCCATTTCATCAATATCAGTTCGGCCTTGCAGAATAAAGTGGATGGGGTTGCCTATGGAATCAACATCACCAGCGTAAGGGCTTCTTCCTCCAATAACAATTTTGCCACTCTATACCAATAAAGGACATAATCACCTGGGCGATTCAACAGTGATAACGGATGGCGGGGCTTTCAAAGCCCGGGCAGTGCTGGATGTAAATACAACTTCATCAATGATCATTCCGGTAGGCACAACAGCACAACGGCCCGGCGCACCACTAGCTGGTATGCTACGCTATAACTCAGATATTGCCAGTCCGGAGGCCTATACTCCTTCAGGCTGGTTAGCCTTAAACCCTTCCATACCTGTTACAGCCACACTTGATCCACCCAACCTTGCCAGTGGCGCCACCATTACTGTTACGTACCCGGTAACAGGTGCTGCGATTGGCAACACGGTTACGGTAGCGCCGGCTGCAGCATTGCCCTCCGGTTATTTTATTGCCTGGACCAGGGTCTCCATTATCAACCAGGTGGAAGTGGCCTTTGGTAATATGAGTGGCGCAGCCATCGACCTGCCCGCTTCTTCTTTTTCTATAAAAGTGCTTCAGTAAAAATTGTTCGCTGATAAAAAAGAAGAGGCCGCTGAAATGAACAGTGGCCTCTTTTATTACCATCAACGAATAGCTTCGCAAAAAAGTGAGGGTGGAAGCAGTCGGTGTTTGTTTTGTAAGTTTGCTGATTAAACTATTGTCATGTCTTCTGTATTGTTTGAAATAAAGGATACTGTTGCATACATCACCCTCAACCGGCCTGATAAATTCAACTCCTTCAACCGGGAAATGGCATTGCTGATGCAGGAAAAATTAGACGAGTGTAAGAGTGACTGCCGTGAGCGCGGTATGTATATTACCGGCTGTGGTAAAGCACTTTCAGTGCCGGCCAGGATATCAGCGAACTGGTGGGTGAGCAGAAAATTGAAATAAAACAAATTCTGTCTGAACATTATAACCCGATCATAACCCGTATCCGTAAACTGGAGAAACCTGTGATAGCCGCCGTGAACGGAGTGGCAGCAGGTGCAGGTGCTAATATTGCACTTTGCTGTGACATTGTTGTTGCTGCAGCTTCTGCTTCTTTCATTCAGGCCTTTTCAAAAATCGGTTTGATACCAGATAGCGGTGGTACCTATTTTTTGCCAAGATTGATTGGCTGGCAAAAAGCCAGTGCTTTAGCCATGCTGGGTGATAAAGTGCCGGCACAGGAAGCTGAAAGGATCGGAATGCTGTATAAAGTTTTTCCTGATGAAACGTTTTCAGGTGAAAGTAAAAAAATAGCTGCAACCCTTTCGCAGATGCCTACAAAGGGATTAGCCTATACTAAACAACTGCTGGGTCTCTCTTTTCACTCGACCATGGAGGAACAATTGCAGGATGAAGACATCTTTCAGCAGCGGGCCGCAGAAACTGCCGACTACAAAGAAGGGATACAAGCTTTTCTTGAAAAAAGACAACCAACCTTTAAAGGCGAATAAATTATGTCAACCGAAAAAGATAAGCTGGCCAACTCTGTCGTAGCTCACATGATGGAGCATGATCTCTTCAGCCAATGGCTGGGTATTGAAGTACTGGAGATCAAAGAGGGCTACAGCAAAATAAAAATGACAGTACGGAAAGAAATGATCAATGGATTTGGTATTGTGCATGGCGGCATTGCATTCTCTTTAGCTGACAGTGCTTTTGCCTTTGCCTGCAATAACAGGAATGTGTTATCTGTTGCTTTAGATACTTCAATCAACTTCATCAAACCAGTACATGTGGATGATGTATTGACGGCTGAAGCAAAAGAACTGCACAACGGTAAATCAACCGGATTGTATCATATTAATATCACTAATCAGAAAGAACATCTCATAGCTCAGTTCAAAGGGCTGTGCTACAGAACAGACAAGTCACTCATTTCCCGATAATGGATTCTAACCATGTTAATCTTAGCTCTATATGTTTTATGAATTCAAAGGAGTAAAACCAGTGGTGCATGAAACGTCATTCGTTCATCCACAGGCAGCTGTTACCGGTAATGTTATCATCGGTAAGGATTGTTATATCGGCCCCGGCGCAGCGCTGCGTGGCGATTGGGGGCAAATCATCATTGAGGCCGGTTGTAATGTACAGGAGAACTGTACAATTCACATGTTTCCCGGGGTCACTGTAATATTAAAAGAAGGGGCACATATTGGTCATGGTGCTATCATTCATGGTGCAACCATTGGAAAAAATTGCTTAGTGGGTATGAATGCTGTTATCATGGATAATGTACAACTCGGTGATGAAAGTATTGTTGGCGCCCTGACCTTTATTAAAGAAGGAGAAATAATACCTGCCAGAAGCCTGGTAGTGGGAAATCCTGGTAAAATTGTTAAGCAAGTGAGTGACGAAATGATAGCCTGGAAAACAGAGGGTACAAAACTATACCAGCAATTACCCGGCGATATGTATGACAATTGCATGCCATGTGAGCCTTTGCATGATAAAACCGAAGCTGTTAATATGCAAGATAAATCTTATACATCATGGAAACAACCGAAATAAATGCCTTAAAAAGAATTATTTAACACTTATAGTAAAAATATTTTTATTTAAGCTTGCATACCACAAATTCTGTATGTAGTTTTACAGTTCAAAGAGTAATTCAATACCCGCCAAAGACCGCTCAGGTTTAAGTACCCTATCCAACTCTCCTTTTTTTAGCAAAACCTCCAATTATTGATCCTGCGGATGACCATTCGCCATGTCCCCTGAAGCCCCCGTTTTGGAGTAATTCGATTTTTAACATAAAACCTTGAGCATGAAAAAGTTTATCTTTTTAAAGAAGGCTATCGTCTTCGTCATCCCGTTATTTATTGCATTTGCAGGAAAATCACAAAATGCACCTATTGGTTGTAATGGGCAGTTTTTTGTAACGCATGGTAGCAGCAACAGTGCTACTTCCACAACATCTGTAAAAAAATTGACGTTTTCGGGATTAACTATTACCCCAAATGTTTTTGCTGTCGATCCGACTTCGGTAGGATTCAATGCCATTGGTATCAATCCTTTGGATGGATACATGTATGGATTAAGATACCCTACAACCAACAACAGGGTACGGTTAGTAAGAGTAGGAGACGGCACTCCGGGTAATATTGTTGACCTGGGGGAAGTTTCAAATGGCGGTGGCAATTTAGCTGATGAGGATGTTGCTTATGCAGGATGTTTTGATGCGGCCGGTGTATTCTATTTCATTACGGATAATAATGAAATGTTTAAGATCACTGGTAATAACTATCCCGCCACCAGCACCACTGTAACCTATATTGGTGCCCCTTCAGGTGGTGGTTCGGGTAGCAATTTCTTTGTAGATATAGCTATCAATCCCGTAACAGGTATTATGTACGGCGTTACTTTTAACCAGAGGCTTCATACAATCAATGCCACAACTGGTGTCGCTACTTTTATAGGCACACATACTGGTAGTGATTATATTGCTTCAATGTTCTTTGATGAAATTGGCAACCTGTTCGGTTATCGCCAGGATGGCAGTTTCTTTTTGATAGACAAAACCAACGCCGGACTTACCGCAGCAGGATCTGGCACTGCATATACATATGCGGATGGCTGCAGTTGCAGTTTTGGCCGTGTTTTCCATGATCTGACCTCTCAAAAAGGTATTTGTCCAACTGTTCCAAACCCAAATCCGGAATGGGATATTACTGTAGCTGTAACCAACCAGACCAGCACTCAGCAATCAGGTCTTACTTATACATTGGAAATACCAAGCGACAGATTTTCAATTATTGAAACACCTGCAGTAATTGCCGCCAGATTATTTACAGCGGGACTTATTCCGGCAAATAATCCTGCCCTTGTAACTATTTCAACAGTATCTCCCGCATCAGGAACAATCAAGAACAAGATAGTAGTTACATCCTTCCGTACCGGCGGAGTTAACTCTACAGTGAGTTTTACGCTGAAACTAAAACTAGTTACCATTGGTGGAACTTATAGCCCTGTTCCATTGCAATCAGTAATATCCGGGTTGCCCGCTATCATCGGTTCAAGTGATCTGTCTAATGATCCTACAACTATTACACCAGACGACCCGACACTTGTCAGCTTCTGCCCTAATATCACTTTACCCACAAAATTGCTGAGTTTTAGCGGTGCCTATAAAAACAATGCGACACAGCTTTATTGGACAGCAGAAAACCAAGTGAACTTCTCATATTACGAAGTAGAACGTAGCGAGAACGGTACTGATTTCGGCAGCATCACTATTAAAGCTGCACAACAATCAGGCGGTACAAGAGAACAATATCAGTATACGGATGATCTGTCTGGCACAACTGCTAAAGTATTTTACTACCGTTTGAAAATGGTTGATCTGGATGGTCAGTTCAAATACAGTAACGTTATCATGATACGTAAAGAGCAGAAGGCCATTATTGGAATTACCATCAGTCCAAACCCTGTTATCAAATCTGATAATGCTACCGTAAGGATAACTGCTGTTTCCAATGGAAATGTGGACCTGAAAATAGTTGATATGTCAGGAAGAATGATGATGCAACAGCAAACAAAAGTTACGGAAGGAACTAATAGCATTACTCTTAACAACCTGGATAAATTACAATCAGGCATTTATTTATTGCAAATGTCAAATGGTGAAGAAGTGAATACTGTAAAATTCACCATCATCAGATAACATATTAAAAATAAATGCTCAGGGTTTAGCCCTAAACCCCTCCAGCCCAAAGCGGAGGGGTTTCTTTTTCCTGACCCCTCCCCTGTCCGGCCTGACCTTTTATAAAAATTTCTTCTACTAAATGCCAAATAGTTGTAATTTAAAGTTGCTTTAATTTGAATTGTAAATTAAAAATCTGGTTATGAAAAAAAGTTTACCCTTACTCCTTGGAACAGTTTTATTGGCAGGCCAGGCTTTTGCACAGCAGGCTGACCGTTTTGCTTATGCAATTACAGATGCCCAACCACAGGGCCCCAACTGGCAATTTTTAAGAAAATTAGATCTGCAAACCGGCGAATATGGCCAGGTGTTGCTTAGCGGTAACGATGCATCTTTTCTTGCTAATGATGCTGCTACCCGAAAACAATTTTCTGCGCCATTAAATGATCAGCGTTTTGGTACAACTGTTAACGCAGCCTTCGCCACAGGCGTTGCAGCGATGGCGTATGATAAAAGGAACAACCGCCTTTATTATACACCAATGTTCATTGATCAGCTCCGTTACATTGACCTGAAGACAATGAAAGTATTTTATGTAACAGACCAGGTTTTTACCGGTAAGCCGCAGAAATCATCTGACCAGGGAAACATCGTTACCCGGATGGTAATTGCATCTGATGGTAATGGGTATGCCATGACGAATGACGGCACACAACTCATCCGGTTCAGTACCAATAAAAAAATGCAAGTAACTGACCTCGGCTCTCTTGTTGATGATCAGGCAAACAAAGGAATTTCAATTCATAATTCCTGCAGCAGTTATGGTGGTGATATAATTGCCGACGATAATGGCAACCTGTATGTTCTTTCGGCCCGCAATCATATTTTTAAAATAAATATAGAGTCAAAAGTCGCTACTCACCTTGGCGCTATATCCGGCTTACCAAATGGCTTTACGGTGAACGGGGCAGCAGTCAACGAGGATAACAAGATTATTGTTGCCAGTGCTGTTCAAGGCGGTACATTATTTACGGTTGATGCCAAAACACTAGTAGCAACACCTTACACAGTTTCAGGAACGGTTTGGCAAAGCTCCGACCTGGCAAATGGTAACCTACTTGTTTCCGGCACAAGACCTAAAGGAACAACCATTGAGTTGGTGAATCGCAACAATACACCGAACAGTGGTGATGGAAAAATAAACATCTTCCCTAACCCGGTAACGGAAAACAAATTTGCTATTCAGTTCAATCAATTAGAAGCAGGCAAGTACACGGTGCAGGTAACAGATGTGGCCGGTCGCCAGGTAGCCCAGCAATTAGTGACCGTATCCGGCGACAACCAGGTACAAACCATACAACTTAATCCTGCTGTTACAAAAGGTATTTATTTGGTGAAAGTAACTGACCAAAACAGCAAAGCTGTTTATAGCACCAAAGTGGTGGTTCAATAACAGAATAAACTCTTTACTAAAAGCCCCGCAGATGCAGGGCTTTTTTTATTTCTTTTCTTTTTTCCAGAGAACTTTTATTTGTTTCGCTGTTTTGAAAAAATCTTCGCATTTCCCATCACCTTTCCCTGTAATTCCGCCTGAGGGTGAACAGATCTCTTTACAATTTTCATCATACACTACATCAAACTGGTCGCAACAAGGGGCTGTAACCAGATACACTGTCTTATCATTATATAAATACTCGTCTATTTGCTCCGGCGGGCTGGGTGGTATTTCCTTAGTTCTCTCAGTAATCATTTCTGCCAGGCAGGTTGGCATTGCATCTTTCTTTTTGCTGCAATCGCTGGCAGATAAGAAAGGAAACACAAGCAGAATGAACAGGTATTTCATTTAAACAAGGTTTGGTGATTGTTAAGGTATATTTGCAGCACATTGTAAAAATACAGTTTTGGAGAAAAGTAACTTTGTTGATCAGATACGCATATTCTGCCGCAGCGGCCACGGTGGTGCTGGTAATAAACATTTCAGACGGGATAAATTCACAGCGATGGGCGGACCCGATGGTGGTGATGGCGGCCGGGGTGCCCACATTATTTTAAAAGGAAATTCTAACCTCTGGACATTACTGCATCTCCGTTATTATAAAAACGTATTGGCAGAAGATGGTGAGAAAGGTGGAGCCAACAATTGTCATGGCCGGGATGGAAAAGACATCATTATCGAAGTACCGTTGGGCACCATTGCCCGGGACGAAGAAACAGGCAAACAGGAAGTAGAAATTTTAGAGGATGGACAAGAAGTGATCTGGATGTCGGGTGGACGGGGCGGTTTAGGAAACTCTCATTTTGCCACACCTACTAACCAGGCACCTGAACATGCACAACCCGGTGAAGATGGAGTGGAAGGCTGGAAAGTATTAGAATTAAAAGTACTCGCCGATGTTGGTCTGGTTGGTTTTCCGAATGCAGGTAAATCAACTTTGTTATCTGTAATTACTGCTGCCAAGCCAAAGATTGCTTCTTATGCATTTACCACCATTACCCCAAATCTTGGAATGGTAGAATACAGGGATGGAAAAAGCTTTTGCATCGCAGATCTTCCCGGTATTATTGAAGGAGCCGCAGAAGGTAAAGGGTTGGGTCATCGTTTCCTCCGGCATATTGAAAGAAACTCCGTGCTGCTGTTTTTGATTCCTGCTGACAGTAATGACCACAAAAAAGAATTTGACATATTGGTTAATGAGTTACAGGAATACAACCCTGAATTATTGAACAAACAATTTGTTATCGCTATCAGCAAAAGTGATATGCTGGATGATGAATTGAGAACGGCCATTGCAAAAGAGTTGCCGGCAAATATCCCTCACCTCTTCATTTCGTCAGTAACTAATAAAGGATTGGTAGAGTTAAAAGACTTGCTGTGGAAGATACTGAACGAGCCTGCCAGCTAACTACTTTTTATGATTCATCATTGTATATTTTGCAACCAGACAACTGAGCCTGTTCATGTTCATGGGCATTACCAATGTCCCGTTTGCCATACCAATATTCTTCCCTGCTGTGATGGAGATAATTGTGAAACGAATCAATTATTAAATAGTAATAGCATTTCACAAAGCGATCAATTAACGAAAGCCAATGAATCAGTAACTCCTTCCGACCGTATCACAAGCCGCTTTCAATAATGAATTCCCATCTGGCGCATCCTGCCATTTTTCCCAAAGCATTACGCCGTTGGCAATGTCTTTAGCCAATTTTGCTTTTCGCTTTACCGTGTACTGGCCATTATAATAAATAGTATAGTTAGTAAATCCGCCTGCTGTCACCACTGCCGAGTCATACTGTGGATTACCACCCACTGATAGAATATACTTATAAGTAAGCACTGTTCCTGTTTGTGTTATGCCGGACGGCCTCCCATAAGCAGGTAAACCCAGCACACATTTTGCCGCCGGCATTCCCCTTGTTGTCAGCCAGTAGTTCAAACAGGTTTGAGCCAGTGCATAATCACTATGATGGCGATAAGGAACAGTGGTATTGAAATCATCATACGCCATGATGTTGAAGAAGTCAACATAGGGAAATATTTCATTGCGGATAGCATCCCTGATGCCACCGGCATATTTCCCGGCTGTGATGGCAGATGACAAATAATACCTTGCATCCCGGTGCAATGAATCAGACAATTCTTTCATCAATAATGTAAACGTTGCATCTGTTCCGTCAGAAGTGGTAGGAAACTCCCAATCCATATCCACACCGTCTAAATTATACTGCCGTACTTTATTCATTACATCCTTTATAAAGTTGGTTCTGCCGGTTGCTGTTGCCGCCATGTTCTTGAAATTCGTTCTGCCATCACCACTGCCATCATTAATTCCTATAAATACTTTCGAATTATTGGCCCTTGCTTTTGTAATGAGTGCATCAATTGTAGTAGCAGGAGAAGAGGGGGCTGAAAGAGTTCCGGAGCTGTTCACACCAAAAAAAGCATAGACCACTACATTCGTCATCCTGAATTTTACATCTGGAATGTCAGTAATCGTTCTGTATGAGGGCAGATATCCTACCACATAATATCCAAACGCCGGAGGCGATTGAATAACGATATAAGTAAATGAGCTGACAGTACTTGCACAACCTGAAGCATTGCCGCCGGAGTTTTTGGGTTGCACATACCAATAATAAGTGACGTTAGGCGTGGCCGGAACTGTATAATTCATACTGGTTCCTGTAACATTGGTGGCAATAGCTGTAGTCGGATTATTAGTAGTGCCGAGGTACACATCATACCCGGTAGCTCCCGTTACAGCACTCCATGAAAGGGTAACAGAAGTGCTGGTGATAAAACTGCCTGGCAGCGGACCAGTATTTCCTGAACAACCCGGAGGTGTCACTACCACTGGCGGAGGCGGATTGGTTCCTCCTTTCTTACTGCAGGAGTTAATAATCAGGGCTATGCCCAGAAAAAAAATAAAGCCGTGCCTGTTACTCATAAGCAAGTGGTTAAGGATTCAAATTACTGGTTTTGGTCGAAATTCAGCTTTTTGATACCCCTTTTTGCGTAGGTTTGTCGCCTAAAATTTCAAGTATGAAGAAGTTTGTTTTAACGATTGTTTTATCGGTCAGTTTTTTCTTTAAGTCCTTTGCTGACGAAGGCATGTGGCTGCCTCTTTTACTTGGTCAGCAAGTGTATAATGATATGGTGAAAAAAGGACTGAAGCTTACCAAAGACCAGCTATATAATATCAACAAAGCATCGCTAAAGGATGCAATCATCATTTTTGGCGGTGGCTGCACCGGCGAAATTGTAAGTGCTGAAGGTTTGATATTTACCAACCATCACTGCGGTTATGATGCTATCGCATCAGCCAGTACAGTTGACCATAACTACCTGCAAAATGGTTTTTATGCAAAAAGTAAAGGAGAAGAAATTCCTTCAACACTTTCCGTACAATTTTTATTACGCATTGATGATGTCACCAAAGAAGTAATGGATTCTCTAAAAGGATTAAGTGGTACTGAAAGAGTACAAAAACAAAGTGCTGTTCTGGCTGCTATTAATAAAAGAATGAGTGATGAAGGTAAAAATATTGAAACCCGGGTCAGTTCTTTATTCAAAGGCAATCAATACCTCGCATTTGTCTATCAGCGGTATTATGATATCAGGCTGGTAGGTGCTCCACCTGAAAGTGTAGGAAAATTTGGAGGTGACACTGACAACTGGGAATGGCCACGCCATACCGGTGATTTTTCAGTATTCAGGGTTTATACAAAGCCTGATGGAACCCCTGCAAAAAGAGGGGAATCGATAGAAGGCAATATACCAATGAAACCAAAGTGGTATTTGCCCGTTTCTTTAAAGCCTTTGAAGGATGGCGACTTCGCTATGATTTGGGGTTATCCCGGCGGTACTAACCGTTATGAAAGTTCTTATGGCATCAAACTGGCGACTGATATCAATAATCCAACTTTGGTAAAACTTCGTGATGCAAGATTGAAGTACATGTTTGAAGAGATGAAAAAAGACCCGGCTATAAAATTACAACTGGCATCTTCTTATGCAAGCATTGCCAACTATTGGAAGTTTTTTGACGGAGAAACAAAACAATTGCTCAAATACGATGTGTTTGGGCAAAAGCAGGTATTTGAACAAAAATTTAATGCCTGGGCAAAAGGTAAGCCTGAGTATGAAAATATTTTTACAGAATGGGGCAGGGCTTATGAGGCCTGGAGGCCATATGCTGAGCACCGTCAATATATCAATGAGGGTATTGCAGGCTCGCCGCTGATTTCCTTTGCAGGCTCTTTACTGCAACTGGAAGCCGCACTTGTAAAGACCGGCACAACTCAGGCCGATGTAAAAAAGGCAGCAGACGCAGCCGATAAACAGCGTACAGCATTCCTGGAAGATGAAAACAAAGTGTCTGACCAAAACATTGTTGCGGCCGTTACACGGATGTTTTATGAAGATGTAACAAAAGAGCAGCACCCTGTAAGCTTTTATGGCACACTCAAAAACACTTATGGTCCGCTGGATGATGATAACACCTATAAAAAATATGCTGCGGATATCTTCAGCAAGACCATGATTTTTGATGATGCTAAATGGAAGGCTTTCGTAGCAAAGCCTGATGCAATAACATTGCAAAGCGACCCGGCTTTTGCACATGCAAGCACTTTCTTCACCAACTATACCAGTAAGTATGCTCCTTATTTCCAGCAGTTCAATACCAAGAATGCGGAATTTGGAAGATTGTACCTGAAAGGCATTATGGAAATGGACCCGGTGAAAGCAAAGATGATGTATCCTGATGCCACCTTCACCATGAGAGTAAGCTATGGCAATGTAAAATCATACCGCCCACGGGATGCTGTATTCTATGATTATGTTACCACTTCAAAAGGATTACTTGAAAAGTATAAGGCAGGCGATTATGAATTTGACTTACCAGCTAACCAAATCGAACTGCTTAAGAAAAAAGATTTCGGCCAGTATATGGACCCAACCCGTAAAGACCTTGTAATTGGTTTTATTACTACCAATGATATAACAGGAGGCAATTCCGGCTCTCCCGTTATTAATAACAGGGGCGAACTGATTGGCCTGGCCTTCGATGGCAACTACGAGGCCCTTAGCCACAAACTGGCTTTTGATAAAGACCTGAACCGTACTATTTGTGTTGACATCCGCTATGTATTATGGTGTATTGATAAGCTGGGCGGAGGAACTAATATTATTAAAGAGCTGAAGTTGATGAAATAAAACTCCCATCTTTTAAGAAAGCCATCCAACAAACAGGTTTGGATGGCTTTCTTATTTTAACTGCACTATTATTTATGTAACATTGCAGATAGAATTATTCTTGAAAAAACAAATTACCATAACATTTTTCTTTGCACTGCTTTTCACATCTGCTTTTTCCCAGGAGCGGTTCAGTATTGCATCAGATGTCAGCATACAGCGGAATTTTAAAAAAGAACAGCAATACTGGGCTGTTGGTCATACCACCCATGCAGTATTTCATCTCACCCCAAAAAATGGCATCTACGTTTGGTTTGCCTATTATTCCAACGGACGATTTCAAAACAGCCTGAATGCCACAGCCAAATCGGCCCTCACTTTACCCCAGCAAATACATTACACCAACTCTGGCAAAATGAGGCTCAAGCAGTTTTCAGTGGGCTGGAGAAAATACCTGAAAGGAACCCCCGATGCAGAAAGCAAATGGAATGTCTATGGATATGCGGGGTTTGGCCTGCTACTTGGTCGGATAGATAATGTACATTCTCTTACAATTGATACTGCCGCCTATACACTCCCTGTTCGCAGCGGCAAGGCCAATTTTAAACGGCTTACCGTGGATCTTGGATTGGGTTGGGAAGCTCCTATCGGGGGCGATTTTTATTTCTATACTGAAGGGCGGGTATGGATACCGACTACAGACTATCCCAGCGACTACCTTTTTGTAAACGATAATGCTCCTTTTGTTGCGATGCTCTGCACAGGTATCCGGATTATTTTCTAATCCTTATTGAAGTTTAATATCAAATCTGCCCTCTGTTACAGTAAGCTGTTGGGGGGTGTTGTACAGGTTCATTGCATTAAACTGGAAAGTGCCTGACACAACTTTGTTCACCGTATCAAGACGGGTGATAGTAACAGATCCACCAATGCTTGCAGATGTCACCCATTCGTTCAGCGGAGTGATGTTCCTTTTCACATAATACCCGTAGCTGGATGAAGAAGGAAGTACAACATCATTATTCAGTTGGTAAGTACCGGGGCCAGTAACTCCTGCCACTAATATCTGAAACTGCGTTTCATTGGGAGATGAAGCGAAATTTTTTGCGTCAATCGTCAGGAAGGATGTTCCCGTCATTCTTGCCTGCAGAATATCGTTTGCGGGAAAAGGACCAAACCCCTTTGGCGCCCAAAGTTCTCCATCCACTTTTGCCCCAAATGTATTGGCACCTGTTTGGGTGGCAGGTGGTAATTCGTCTACTTCTTTATTACAGGCAGCAAAAAAAACGATTGCCAGGCAGGCGGTAAGGACTTTTTTCATAGACTTGATTCGGTTCATAAAACGTTTTTTTGGTGGCTTTGGTATATCAAAGTTATCACCAGAAGGCAAAAACAAGGCCAGACTTACAAAATGAAACGATTCCTGAACCAGTCAGTATCTTTATTAGCCTGATTTAGAATACTTATGAGCAACAAGCTAACCATACAGCAAATTGAGTTGTATAAACTTTCTATTCCGCTTAAAGAACCTTTTATCACTTCTCTCGGTACAGATATCGCTGCAGAAAATGTGCTGGTAAAAATTATTACGGATAAAGGAATTACTGGTTTCGGAGAATGCAGCCCTTATATGCCCATTAATGGTGAAAGTCAGGATACCTGTTTCATCGTAGGTCAGTATTTTGCCAAAGCCCTGAAAGGAAAAGATCCCTTACAGATTGAAGACTGTATCAACCTGATGGATAAGATCATTTATGGTAACAGCAGTATCAAAAGTGCATTTGATATTGCCCTGTATGATATTGCTTCGCAATATGCAAAAGTGCCTTTGTACAAATTTTTGGGCGGAGAGAATAATAAGACCATCATTACAGATTACACAGTCAGCATTGGTGAGCCTTCAACTATGGCTGCTGATGCCGTGAAAATAAAAAATCAGGGCTACCCCGCAATAAAGATCAAGCTGGGAAAAGATGGCAAGACAGATGTAAAAAGAATAAAGGCGATAAGAGAAGCTGTCGGTAATGAAATTCCATTACGCATAGATGCCAACCAGGGATGGAAAGTAAAAGAAGCTATTGAAACTTTAAATGCTTTAGCAGTATTTGATATTCAGCATTGCGAAGAACCTATTGCCCGTTGGAAATTCATGAAGCTGAGAAAAGTAAAAAATAACAGCCCCATCCCCATCATGGCAGATGAAAGCTGCGGCGATGATCATGATGCAGAACGATTGATTGAATTAAAAGCTTGTGATTATTTCAATATCAAACTCGGAAAATCGGGTGGTATTTTTAAAGCCCTGAAAATAGTGAGGCTGGCTGAAGCGGCAGGCATCCACCTGCAGGTGGGTGCCATGATAGAATCCAGATTGGCGATGACAGCCTTTGCCCATTTTTCCCTTTGCAGTCCATTGATCGAACATTTTGATTTTGACACTGCCCTTATGTTCAGTGAAGACCCGGTTACCGGCGGTATTGTGTATGAAAATAATGGAGTGGTAAAAGTGCCTGATGCAATTGGGCTTGGGGCAACAATTGATGAAAACTGGTTGAATAAAATGGAGAAAGTTGTAATATAAAACTTAGTCCCCCAGTACTTTCACTTTAATGTTTTTATAATATACTTTGCTTTTGGGGTCATGGCCCTGCAGGGCAAAAGTTCCTGACGAAAGTATACGGCCTTCGAAGCCTTTATCCCTTTGTACATTATCCGGCTCTGTGTAATCCGCTACCTGCTTACCGTTGATCTTTACAGTTACTCTTTTATTCTTTACTTTAATGTGCATTGTGAACCATTCGTCATCTTTGGCATACACTTCTTTTATATCCTGTATAGCCCAAAGGCTGCCGGTGCGGCGCCAATCTGTATGTGAATTATTTACCTGCACCTCGTATCCTTTTTGCGGCCATGAACTTTCCTGGTATTGAGTATGGAAATATATTCCTGAGTTGGAGCCGGGTGTCGTCATCACATCTGCTTTCAACTCAAAGTTCTTAAACGAATGCCCCTGCACCGGGCCGTCATAAAACAGGTGGGCCACATCCCCGTTTACAGCAATAGCACCATTCTCTATCGAGAAACTTTCTTTATTTGCACCAACCTTCCAGCCGGTAAATGTTTTCCCGTCAAACAAAGAAACCCAGCCTGCATTGTTTTGTTCTTTTACAGAACTAAAGGAAAACAAGGCAACAATTCCAGCAGTGGCTATCAGCTTATACATGATAATGTGTTTTGGGACTAAAATTACTTTATCTTCTCTTTAGGTCTCTTTTCTTTTACGATCGGTGTATTATCTTTCCATCGCCACAAATGAACGCAGGCATAAGTACGGTATGGACTCCATTTGGAAGAAAGCCTGAGCATATTTTCTTTCAATTTCTTCTTGTCGCTATTGTCCAATTTATACAATTTTATCATAGCGTTCTGAATGCCCAGATCATCCACGGCAAACACATCTTCCCTGCCGAGGGCAAACATCAGCAACATTTCTATCGTCCATCTCCCCACTCCTTTAATGACAATCAGGTATTCGATTACTTCCTCATTCGTCATTTTGTTTAACTTCTTTGCGGCCAAGCCGGATTCTATTTCGAACTGCGCCACATTTTTTACATAATTCACTTTAGCATTACTCAGTCCAATGCCCCGAAGTGTTTCAAATGAGGTATCCATTATTTGCTGCGGAGAAGGTTCCTTCCCGCCATATAAATTGATAAACCTCTTGTAAATAACATCAGCCACTTTGGTACTCAGTTGCTGGCTCATGATAGAAGCACAGAGATAAGTGCAGATGTTTTTCCGCTTCACCAGCCTGTGTGGCTGGCCAGCCTCAACCAGCTTCTTCAGCTTTTTATCTTTTGACAGATGGGGAATATAATGCATGGGCCCGACTACTATTTATAAGGACAGTTATTCAATGTTCCAGCTCATTTCACCACCTTTCTCATCTTTCAGTGTAATGCCTAGCTGAGCCAGTTGGTTTCTTATTTTGTCAGAGGTTGCAAAATCTTTTTTACTTTTTGCTTCCTTGCGAATATCGATCAGTAACTGCATTACTCCCTGTAACCTGCCATTGTCAGCCTCGTTCACACTCTTCAAACCAAAAATATCTTCTACCCATGTCTTGAATTTGGATTGTAAAAGTTCAAACGTTTCTTTTGACAGGGCTGATACAGCAATGGTTTTATCTCTCATGGAATTGATAACGGGAACTATCTCGAACATATTAGCCATCACTTTCGCTGTACTAAAGTCATCGTTCATAAATTCATCGAACTCAGACAGTAATTTTTTAACTTTCTTTTCAAGCTCTTCGTCTTGTGCCTTGTCTCCTGTGCCTTGTATCTTTTGAAGATTCTCATATCCCTCCCACAACCTCTTTAATCCTTTCTCTGAAGCTATTAATGCATCATTACTGAAATCAAGTGTGCTGCGATAATGTGTCTGCAAAATAAAAAAACGGATGACCATCGGATGAAACGCTTTCTCCAGTAATGGATGATCTCCGCTTAACAATTCGGTCAGTTTGATCACATTATTATAGCTCTTCCCCATCTTCCGGCCGTTGATGGTGATCATATTATTGTGTATCCAGTAACGGACCGGTGCAGTATGATTGCAGATTGTGCTTTGTGCTATCTCACTTTCATGATGCGGAAATAGCAGGTCCATACCGCCACCATGAATATCAAACTGTGCTCCCAGATATTTTGTTGCCATTGCTGAGCATTCGATATGCCATCCGGGAAAACCAACGCCCCAGGGGCTTTGCCACCGCATTATATGCTCCGGCGCTGCATTTTTCCATAAGGCAAAATCAGCTGTGTCCCTTTTTCTTCCTGCCCTTCCAGTTCACGGGTAGTTTCCAGCAGATCTTCTATTACCCTTCCGCTTAGCTTGCCATAGTCATGCGACGCTGCGTATTTTTTTACATCAAAATAAACAGAGCCGTTCGCTTCGTAGGCATAACCAGCTTTGATGATCTTTTTTATCATTTCTATTTGCTCCACGATATGCCCTGTTGCCGTTGGTTCAATTGTTGGGGGAATTGTATTGAATTCATTCATTGCCCAATGAAAGAGATTGGTGTATTTCTGTACCAGCTCCATCGGCTCCAGCTTTTCCAATACAGCTTTTTTGGATATCTTATCTTCCGCTTCTCTTCCTTCTTCTTCAAAATGCCCGGCATCGGTAATATTCCTGACATAGCGAACCTTATAACCAAGATGCCGCAGGTAGCGATGAATAACATCAAAAGTGATATAGGGTCTGGAATGACCCAAATGGCTTTCGCCGCTTACGGTGGGTCCGCAAACATACATGCCAACATGGCCCGGTGTGATCGGGGTGAAAACTTCTTTTTGCCTGCTGTAGGAATTATAAACTTTCAGTTCACTCATAATGAAGGCGGCTTGTTGAAAATAAAATAGGGGTGAAATAGTGCCGGTATGGCAAAAGTAATGCTTATGCTTCCAAAACGGGACAACAGCAAGTAGGGGGATTTTGCTCTTTCATGTATCTCAAAGATAGGCGTTCTGGCTTATTTTTTCAATTCAACATCCGCTACCAGCATATAATGGTCAGAGTAGTTTTTAACGACCCGGTTAAACTGTTTTATCCTGAAATGTTTATCAGCAAAGATGTAATCGATCCTAAGGGTCGGTGAAAGGGAAGTAAATGTTCTCCCTATTCCAAAGCCTTTTTTCAAAAAAGCATCCTGCATTTTTCCCCTGACAGTGAAATAAGTGTAAGAATTGGGCACATCGTTCAGATCGGCGCATATTAATACCGGGTGTGGGCTGTCGCCTATTATTTCATGTGCAAGGTCTGCCTGTATGCTCCGGTAAGAAAAACCTTTTTTTAGCTTCGACAAAATGTTTCTCGAATTGGCAAGCAAACTATCCCTGGCATTGGCGATCTTATCGAGCCTGTCATAATCCTTCCTGCCAAACTGTAACGACTGAAGGTGAGTAGTGAAAACTCTGACAGTATCGTTATTTATTTTAAGGTCCGTATGCAGCAACACATCCGGAAGTGTTGGCCGTGGATACCTGAACCTGCCGGTATCAACAATAGGATATCTTGAAAAAATGATGGAACTGTAATAATGCTTATCCCCATCGTTATCAAAAGAGAAATAATAATATGGATAGCCCAACTCCTCTTGTATTGGCTTTATATTATCGTAAAAAGCTGAATCAGTGGAAGTGTGAAATTCCTGCAGGCAAAGCACATCTGCATTTTGCTGTTTGATAAGGTCAAACATTTTAAGCCTGATGCTGCTGCCCTTGTTGGAATTCCTTCTCAGTTCTACAAACCGTGCCACATTCCAGCTGACAATACGGATCGTCTGCGGCTCTTTGGTATAATTGAATTTTTTAGTGGTATGGAAAGCAAAAAAAACACTGATACTTTTTAAACTCAGCAGCAATGCCCCGGCAGAGATCAGTGCATACCGGGGCCGCAATATGATTAACCAACCAATCGCAAAAAATATCACCACCAGGAGCAGGAAAGGAAAACCAAGGCCGAGAAAAGAAATAAACCACCAACGCTGCGGGTTAAGGTAAGGTACCAGGCAGGCTAACAGGAAAAAGAATACCACAACAATGTTGGAATAGATGAAAAACCGCTTGGTGAAGAGTCGGAACCTGGAAGCCATTGATGCAATTTACAACTTCCTGTAAAGACACAATGATGCGTTGATACTTTTACAGGTCTTCTTCGCCGGCCCTTCTTCAGCAGATCTTTTTCTTCATCGGTAAGAAGATTATACCCCTTTTGACTTATCTTATCCAGTATCTCATCAATCCGCTGCTGGGTAACATTGGAAGTCTTTGTATAAGGTGCAGAAGATGCTTTGTAAAACAATTCATCCTTGATACTTTTTCCCTTTTTCGGCTTATCAGGATTGAACAAGTTGTTTACCCAATCAAAAAAATTACTCATCCAGTTACTCAAGTCGTAGCCCATCCGCAAAAAGACTACAAATAAAAATCCGGCCAGGGCACCGCCCAGATGAGCTATCAAATTGCCCGTATCGCTGATAGAAACAGTGGCGAGGTCAGAGATTATGTACAAAGCTGTTAATGCCCACAAAGGAATACCACCTCCGATCATGCGGAAATATTTTATACTTCGGCGATACCAGGGTTGTGGCAACTGCTACTGCCATCACACCTGCAGAGGCACCAACTGCTGAAGCATAAGACAACTGTGCCTGCAAGGATGGAACAAAATTATAAGCCAGCATAAATGCAATTGCGCCTGCCTAATCCTCCATAAATAAAAATAGGGGACGATCTTCCGGTTACCGGTAAGGTCCTGCATAATATATCCAAAGCACCAAAGCCACAGCATGTTGGCAAACACTTTCCAGATGTTATCATGCACAAACATATGGGTGAGTACCGTCCATGGCTTTGCTGAGCATACTACCGGTTCCGTCTGCCGGCATGGTAAACCAGCCCAGTACGTTTTTACTCAAATAAAGCAGGGGCTATTTCTTTTGGAAACCTGAAATACCATACAGCTTTCATAAAAGCAAGCCCGACAAACATTATAAGGCAGATGGCAATCAGCATTATCAACGCATTGCCGCTTTGGCCGAGAGTAATCTTTTGCCGGTATTGTTGTTTCAGTATAAGTTCATCTGGTTTGTACAGTAGCTAATCAAAGGTCGAAATTTTCTTTGTTTTAATATAACGTCCGGCGATTGGTTTTGTTCCAGATCAACACAATAATAAAGCCTGTTAACGCCCCGCCAAGGTGAGCAAAATGGGCAATATTGTCACCAGCTATTTTTCCAAAACCACCAAACAAGGTCCAATAGGACATAAGCTATCACCACCCATTTTGCTTTTACAGGGATTGGAATAGGGATTATCATTAATTCTGTATTGGGGAAACAGGTAAGCCAAAAGCCACCATAACTACCCATTACTAGCGCCGGAAGCACCTACAGCCGGAATAGGAACCGCACCCATCAGTTGCTGCATAATTAGGTGTGCAACCGCATGCCCCAGCTCCGCAGATCAGGTAAAAAAATAAAAATCGTTTTGGCCCCCACAGATTCTCGAGTATCCTTCCAAACATATAAAACAGCGAACATATTGAAAAGGATATGATAGAACATATCAAAGACTGGGGGCATGTAAAAACATGTTGAGTGAATATCTGGTACGGGCTTAAATTCCAGGGGTACTCAACCGGCCATAAGGCCACCCTTCCAGGTTATTTGATATTGACTATCCAGTGTTAATTGTGCAATCCATGCCAGCACATTTATGATGATGATATTCTTAACAATAGGGGGAAACCGGTCTGGCCGGGTAAATCGAAAATTACTCATTGGGCAAAATTAACTGTAAATAGTTTCCGGGATTATTCAAAATAACAGCTTTAACGATTCTTCAATTTCAGCTGCACCACATTCTCAATATGATGGGTATGCGGAAACATATCCACCGGCTGCACTTTGGTTACTTCATATATTTTCATCCAGCAGATTCAGGTCCCTTGCCTGTGTGGCAGGGTTGCAACTAACATATACTACTATTGGTGCGGCCATCTCCAGGATCTTTTTTACTAGTTTTTCATGCATACCTGCCCGTGGCGGGTCGGTAATGATGACATCAGGTCGTGCCATGTGCAGCAAAAAAATCATCGTTGCAAATATCAATCACATCGCCGGCGAAAAACTCAGCCGAGTGCAAGACTTATTCAATGCTGCATTTTCTTTGGCATCTTCAATAGCTGCTGCCACCATTTCCACACCAATGATCTTTTTTGCTTTGTCGCTTACAAATATGCCAATGCTGCCGGTGCCGCAATACAGGTCGTATACGGTTTCCTGTTCCGGTCAGTTCTGCAAAATCCCTGGTTACCCGGTACAGTTGCTCTGCCTGTTTGGTATTTGTCTGAAAAAAAGATTTCGGGCCGATCTTGAACTGAAAATCTTCCAAGCTTTTCTATCGCATATCCTTTGCCATGATAAGCTAACCGGCTCCAGGTCATGCAGGCTGTCGTTCCATTTTGTATTGATAGTGTATAAAGCAAAGTAGTGATAGCAGGAAATTGCTGCATTGACATATGTCCATCAGCATTTTGATCTTTTCTTCATCATTTTCTCCCACTACAATATTCACCATCAGTTCACCGGTGGTGCAAAGCCTCACCTGCATGGTTCTTAAAAAGCCAACATGATTCCGGATATCATAAAAAGGCCAGTCATTTGCTTTTGGCAAACTCTTTTAACGGCCAGCCGTATTTCATTGGTAGGTTCTGCCTGCAGATAACATTGTTCTATATCCACCACTTTATCAAAAAAACCTTTGGCATGAAAACCGGCCACATCCTGCTCGCCCGTTAATGGTTTCGTCAAGCTCATCTGCTTCTTTCAGTAAAAATCGCTTGTTACCAAAAGTGTACTCGATCTTATTGCGGTAGTATTTTGTTTCTGCTGCCGCCAATGTATTGGTTGAAATGGCGGGCAAGGATCACTTTTACCAATCCGTTTCAACGTTTCTTCTACCTGCCTGGTGTTTATATTGCAATTGCTTTTCATACGGCAGCATCTGCCACTGGCAGCCACCGCAAACACCAAAATGGGAGCAGAATAGGTTCAACCCGGTCGGCAGAATAATGAATGGTAAATGCAACGGCACTCCTTCGGCCCAGTCTTTTTTATTTTTAAGCAGCCGCACATCCACAACATCACCCGGTACTGCATTTTCGATAAAAATCACTTTGCCCTCCACCCTGGCCAGGGATTTGCCTTCTGCAGCATAGTCTTCCACCAGTATTTTCTCCAGTATTATGTTTTTCTTCTTTTTTCTCACGGCGCAAATATACCCCTAACCCCTAAAGGAGGAGACTAAAATGACGGATGTATCCTAGCTAGCCCTTTAGTGTAAAGCAACGAATTTCAGATAACAACACCTTCTTTAACAGAGTTTATTCTGTCTTCGCTTTAATCGGCTGGAGGTTTTTTAAATATCTTTACCCGATTCATTCTGACTTATGAAAAGACTTACATTTTACTGTTTTTAGTTTATTACTGGCATTTTCGTGCTTTTGCACAAACCGGCTACGAGATTAAAGTAACTTTTAAGCCATTTAAAAATCAATATATCTACCTGGGTCATTATTTTGGAAAAACATACCCCATTATTGATTCTGCCATGCTGAATGAAAAAAGTGAGGCAGTTTTTAAAGGCACTAAAACGCTTCCGGGTGGTATTTACCTGGTGGGCTACCCCAATAAAGCAGGTTTTTTTGAAATACTGGTTGATAAACAACCAGCAGTTTTTCAGTAATTGCTGATACAGCTACCATCAGCAAAGGGGCAAAGTTTGTAAATTCTCCCGATAATGTCCTGTTTGTTAATTACCAGCAATACATGTAATGCAGAAGGAAAAAAAATTACAGCATCTGCAACAACAGCTGAAAACAGCCACCAACTCAAAGCAGATTCAACCCAAACTAAATGACGAATTGAGAAAACTGGATAAGCATGTAACGGAACTACAGGGAAGATATTATCAAAAAAAATCCTGACAATATCCTGAGCGCCTTACTTGATAATCCATGCAGGAGCCTGCAACTGACGGGAACATTAAAAGAATCCGACAACAAAACAAGATTCATTAGCATGCCTATAATTATTATAAAGACTCATTTTTGGGATGGTGTGAATTTCTGGGATGGGCGTCTTGGCTTACACTACCTTTTTTCGAAGAATAAGATCGACAAATATTTTGACACAGTTGGTGGTGCCACAATCCCGATTCGGTTATTAAAGAAATTGACTGGATGCTGGCGCTATGCATCTATTAACGAAGAGATGAACCAGTTTCCTGCTGGTAAAATTTGTAAACCGCTACCTGAACCAGAAATACATGTGGGAAGATGCTGTCTTTGTTCATCTGTTTGAAAAATATTTTGCTCAAAAACAATATACCTGGCTTAACTGCCGCAAGGTCGCAAAACCATTACTGACCGGGCTTACAGCTTAATGGCCAATATCATGGGCACTCCGGCAGCAGATATTGAATTACCAGATAGCACAGGTACTGCAAACGTCCCTGTATGCCAACTGCTGCAGCTTATACCATCGTCGCATTTTGGGATCCTACCTGTGGTCATTGCAAAGAAGTGTTGCCCAAACTGGATTCTTTTTACACAGGCCAAATGGAAAGCAGAACGGCTTAAAAATATATGCTGTTGCCAAAGAAACGGATGGCACAAAAAAAGACTGGTTGAATTTTATCAGCGAACAGCAACTGACCGGCTGGACACATGTCTATTATTCCAAAGCTGATGATAACGCAAGGATTGATGCCGGCATTCCCGGCTACTCCCAGCTTTATGATGTACTGACATTCCCTACATTATATTTGCTGGACAAAGACAAACGCATCATTGCAAAAAAACTAACCTACGAACAAATTGATGAAGTGCTGCAGTTAAAAATGAAAGGTCAGTAAGGTAGTACAAACCTGTCTGATAGTAAGTAACCCGTCAGAACAAATTGAATCACTATGAATAAAAAGTATTTCATTGTCATTATTACCTGCTTCAGTATCCTGAAGCGGATCGGCGCAAACTCTTTTTACTTACGGAAAGCATTCTGTTGATGCAAAAGAGTTCCTCAGGGCCTATAATAAAAACAACACCCAGCCTGTGGTCAACAAAGCAAAGGCGATCAGTGATTACCTGGACCTTTACATCAATTCAAGATTAAAGATCAGGGAAGCTTATGACAGAAAATACGATACCCTGCCACAGATAAAAACTGAAGTGGAGAATCTTCGAATCACAGATCGCAGAAAGCTATATGAACGACCCGGAGATGATAACCCGGTTGCAGAAAGAGGCATTTGACCGTAGCCAAAAGGATATCCATGTGGCACAGATCTTCATTTCTTCCCGCAATGCCAGCGGTGCTTTTGACACTGCAGCTGCCCGCATAAAAAAGGATGAGGTACTACGAAGGTTACAAAAGGGAGACGATTTTTTAACCGTGGCGCAACAGCTGTCTGACGACCCTCAGGCTAAAGTCACCCAAGGAGAATTGGGTTATATAACCGTCTTCACCCTTCCTTATGAATTTGAATCTGCTATCTATAATACAGCAGTTGGGAAATATCACCCCTGTTGTATTATCCAAGATCGGTTATCATATTTTTAAAAATCTTGGAGAACGGAAAGCTGCCGGCAAAATAAAAGCCCAGCAGATATTATTGGCCATTCCTCCCGGTGCTGATGATGCGGCAAAAAAACAACTGGCTTCTCTTGCTGATTCTTTGTACAAACGTATCATCGCAGGTGATAATTTCAATCATCTTGCTGCTGCTTTTAGTAATGACTATGTTACTGCGGCCAGCGGCGGTACTATGCCTGACATCGGTGTTGGCCAGTATGACCCGGCCTTTGAGAAAATGATCATGGTCTTTACCGAAAGACGGCGCTGTAAGCAAACCATTCCTTACTTCTTATGGCTGGCATATTGTAAAAAGGAATTCGTTAAAAACTGTTGTTACCGATATAAATAACAAAAGTTACCTGCAGGAACTGCAATCAAAAAATCATGGCTGATTCCAGGTGGAAATCTTCCAAAGATTTTATTTACAGGAGAGTGATTGAAAAAGCAGGGTTGACAAAATATCCTTATGATGATGCAGCCATGCGGCAGATGTCCGACAGTGTGCTTGACCTGAAGCCTATGACAGAACTGGGAAGAACCATCATTGCCACCACGCCAATGTTTAAAATTGGTGATTCTGTTTATAATGCCACTACCTGGGTCAATTATGCCAATACTTATCGCTACAAGCAAGATGGCACTGGTGCCAAGCCTTATGCAGCAGGTAAAAGAAGAGTTCCTACAATTTGCCTTGTATAATTATTACCGTGACCACCTTGAAGATTTTAATGAAGAGTTTCGCAGCCAGATGAACGAGTTCAAAGACGGCAACATCTTCTTTGAGATCATGCAACAGGAAATATGGAACAAAGCACAGACAGATACCGCTGCACTTAAATCTTTGTACGAGACAAATAAAAAAAGCTATGTCTGGAATCAGTGCGCCGATGCGGTACTTTTCTTTTGTTCTGATGAGAATACTGCAAAAAAACTGTATGATGAGGTGAAAAAGAATCCTGCCGGCTGGAGAAAAGCTGCTGACAACTATACGGAGAAAGTAGTAGCCGATTCTTCCAGGTATGAGTGGAGCCAGATACCCAATCTTTTTAAAATGATTCCCAGGGCCGGTATGATAACTACACCGTTAGTAAACACAAATGATAACACTGCTTCTTTTGCATACATCATTGAAGCACACAACCAGCCCCTGCAGCGAACTTTCAATGAAGCAAAAGGGATGGTGATAAATGACTACCAGACCATTCTTGAAAAACAATGGACAGAGAAGTTGAAAAAGAAATACCCGGTAGTGATAGATCAAAAAGTGTTAGCAGATATTTCCAAATAGTTTTACCGCTTTCAATAAAAAGAAGCCATCCTGATTACAGGATGGCTTCTTTTTATGTTATCGAAAGCAGGTTCTACAACTCTTTTACAACATTGGCTACCACATGCGGCTTACCCAGTGTGTAATAATGCAACACCGGAACGCCGGCTTTTTTTAATTCTTTGGATTGAGTCAGCAACCACTCTGTTCCTAACTTCTCTACATCCTCATCTGTCCTGCATTTCAACACTTCATTACTAAGGTCCGTTGGAAGCTCAATGGAGAATGTTTTGGGTAATACGGTCAGTTGCTTCTTGCTATAGATTGGTTTTAGTCCCGGTATAATGGGAACAGTAATACCGATTTCCCGGCAGGCTTTTTCAAATGCAAAGAATTTGGCATTATCAAAAAACATCTGGGTAATGATATAATCAGCACCGGCTTCTACTTTTTGCTTCAGGTATTGAAGGTCGGTATCCATGTTCGGTGCTTCAAAATGCTTTTCGGGGTAGCCGGCCACCCCGATACAGAATTTTGTTTTGTGAGAATCTTTCAGGTCCTCTTCCAGGTAAATGCCGGAATTCAGGTTCACCACCTGTTTCAACAGGTCAACAGCATACTTATGGCCACCGGGTTCTGGCTCAAACGTTGTTTCATTTTTGGCAGCATCACCCCGCAACACCAGTACATTATCAATACCAAGATAATGAAGGTTAATGAGGGCATCTTCTGTTTCATTGATTCCAAAACCGCCACAGATAAGATGGGGAACCGTATCAACATTATACCTATTCATAATGGCTGCACAAATGCTTTCCGTTCCCGGACGTTTCCGCACCACCACTTTTTCAAAGCTTCCATCTGCTTTTTTCTTGAATACATGTTCACTGCGGTGATAAGTAACGTTGATAAAAGATGGTTTGAATTCCATCAACGGATCAAGATGTCTGTATAATGCACCAATTCCTTTCCCCTTCAGCGGTGGTAATACTTCAAAAGAAATCAGTGTGTCCTTCGCCTGGTTGATATGATCGATAACCTTCATAAGTGTGCAAAGCTAACAATGCGGAGGCATTAGTCAAAACGACGTTAAATGAGGCCTGAAAGACTTTCATTAGCCTTCATGGCTTACTTTTGCCTCCTATGTCAGTTACCATCCGCACAAACGGGCTTGTAAAAAAATATGGCAGCCGGGTTGTTGTCAATCATGTTTCATTTGAAGTGAAACAGGGAGAGATCGTCGGCCTGCTGGGGCCTAATGGTGCAGGCAAAACCACTTCTTTTTACCAGGTAGTGGGATTGGTGAAGCCGGACGAAGGAAAAGTTTTTTTGAACGATGTTGATATTACATCACTGCCAATGTATAAAAGGGCACAAATGGGAATTGGTTACCTGCCGCAGGAAGCATCTGTGTTCCGTAAGCTGAGTGTGGAAGATAATATTGCAGCCGTACTGGAAATGACAAAGCTGACCAAACAGCAACAAAAAGACCGGCTTGAGTCACTGCTGAGTGAATTCCGTTTGCAGCATGTCCGCAAAAGTAATGGCGATGTATTAAGTGGTGGAGAAAGAAGAAGAACAGAGATTGCAAGGGCATTATCAGTGGACCCAAAATTTATTTTACTGGACGAGCCCTTCGCCGGTATTGATCCGATAGCAGTGGAAGATATTCAGGCCATTGTTGCCAAACTGAAACATAAGAATATCGGCATCCTCATCACCGACCACAATGTAACAGAGACCCTCTCTATTTGCGACAGGGCCTACCTGCTGATCGAAGGGAAAATATTTAAACATGGTACTGCCGAAGAACTGGCTGAGGATGATGATGTACGTCGGCTTTATCTTGGTCGGAATTTTGAGCTCAGAAGGAAGGATTACCTGCATGATGAGGCCCTAAAAGCTCATGAAGCATCCAAAGAAGACTAAGTTTTACCTATTGCTTTAATTTCTCTATTTTGCCTTTAGCATGAAACTGCTTTCCCCCGCCATATCATCTCTTGCCCGTATGCGGCTCTGGCGCATTGATGCCTGGAAAAACAACCCGGTAGATGCACAACGGGAAGTATTGCAGGATCTTGTTACCTCAGCACAGTACACCGAGTTTGGAAGAAAGTACAGCTTCTCAAATCTTTTTACTGTCCGGGATTTTAAAGCTGCAGTTCCCGTTCATGAGTACAATGACCTGAAACCTTATATCGAACGCATTATGAATGGGGAGCAAAATATTCTGTGGAATACCCCTATCTACTGGTTTGCGAAAAGCAGCGGCACCACCAGCGATAAAAGCAAGTTCATTCCCATCAGTGATGAAAGCCTGGAGGATGGCCACTTCAAAGCATCAAAAGATGTGCTGTCCATGTACTACCAGTTCAAACCGGATTCGGAATTATTAACCGGTAAAGGTTTATTGATTGGTGGCAGCCACAGCATCAACCCGGTGAATAAAGAAGCACAGTATGGCGACCTGAGTGCCGTCTTGTTTCAAAACTCTCCCTTCTGGGCACATTGGCTAAGGACCCCCGATCTTAGTATAGCATTGATGGACGAATGGGAAAGCAAGATTGAAAAAATTGCAGAAGCTACCATTAAAGAAAATGTTACATCCGTATCAGGTGTTCCCACCTGGACATTGGTTCTCTTCAAACGCATCCTTGAAATAACAGGGAAAAAAACTATTGGTGAAGTATGGCCTTCATTGGAATTGTACTTGCACGGAGGTGTTTCTTTTACTCCTTATAAAGAACAGTTTCAGAAAACAATTGGTAAAGACATTAATTACCTTGAAATGTACAATGCCAGCGAAGGTTTTTTTGCTGCACAGGATGTTCCGGGTACTGAAGGCATGCTGTTGTTCCCGGACCACGGTGTCTTCTACGAATTTATGCCTGTAAGTGAATATGGAAAAAAAGATCCCCAAACGATCGGTTTGCAGGATGTAGAGACCGGGAGAAATTATGCACCTGTCATTAGTACTAACGGAGGGCTATGGAGATATTTATTGGGCGATACCATTCAGTTCACGGCTTTAAAGCCATTCCGTATTAAAGTATCTGGTCGTCTGAAACACTATATGAATGCTTTTGGAGAGGAAGTAATTGTTGACAATGCGGATAAGGCCATTGCAATGGCTGCAGAAATAACCGGTGCAATTGTAAATGACTACACTGCGGCTCCCGTTTATTTTTCTGACGCTTCCAATGGTGCCCATGAATGGCTGATAGAATTTGACAAGGAACCCGGAAGCCTAGAAGCCTTTACTAATGAGTTGGACACAGCTTTAAAAAGCATCAACAGTGACTACGAGGCCAAGCGGCATAAAAGTATTGCACTCAGGCTGCCTGTCATCCATTCATTGAGGAGAGGAACATTTGAAGGGTGGCTGCGCAGCAAAGGAAAGCTGGGTGGACAGCATAAGGTACCCCGTCTGAGTAATGAAAGAACATTTGTGGAAGACATTCTGTTGATGGAGAAAAACTACATTTGTTAATTAACCAATACTGATAAAATGAAATTACTTGAAGGAAAAGTTGCCATAGTAACAGGCGCCGCCCGTGGCATCGGAGAAGGTATAGCCATAAAATTTGCTGAGCATGGAGCTAATGTAGCGTTTACTTACGTTAGTGACAGCAGTGCAGAAAAAGCTGCTGTACTTGAGGCAAAACTTACAGCTCTTGGGGTAAAAACCAAAGCCTATAAAAGTAATGCCGGTGATTTTGCCCAGTGTGAAGCATTTGTAACAGATGTGCTGAAAGAATTCGGAACCGTTGATATATGCGTAAATAATGCCGGCATCTCTAAAGACAATCTTCTGCTCCGCATGACACCCGAGCAATGGAATGATGTGATACAGGTAAACCTGAATAGTGTATTCTATATGACCAAGCAGGTTATTCGTCCGATGATGAAAGCCAAATCAGGTTCTATCATCAATATGAGTTCTATCATTGGTGAAATAGGCAATGCCGGACAAAGCAGTTATGCTGCCAGCAAAGCCGGTATCATCGGTTTTACAAAATCTGTTGCCAAAGAATTAGGCAGTCGTAATATCCGCTGCAATGCAATTGCCCCGGGGTTTGTAGAAACAGATATGACCAGTTATTTAAAAGACGGAGAGGGGGCTGATAAGTACAAAGCTGGTATCCCCTTAGGAAAGTTTGCTTCGCCGGAAGATATTGCAAATGCTACATTGTTCCTAGCTTCTGACATGTCTTCTTATATAACCGGGCAGACGCTGAGTGTCTGTGGTGGATTGAACATATGATTGGTTATCCCTGGAGTTTAATATTTCTCTTTTTTATATAAGCATGCCATAAGATCATCGCAGCAATCGTTCTGTACGGCCGCCAAGGTTCGGCGATCTTCAGCATTTTTTCTTTGCTAATATCTTTTGGTAATTTTTTTATTTCCTTCAAACTATTCACTAAGGCTATATCTCCCAGCGGAAATAGATCTGCCCGTTGCAGGGCATGCATCAGGTAAACATCAATCGTCCAGTGGCCGATGCCTTTTAACAGGATCATTTGTGTTCTTATTTCTTCATCTGGCAGCGAGGATAACCGTCTCAAACTTATCCGTTTTGCCTGAACAGCATTGGCCAGCTCCCTTGCATAAATAATTTTTTGCCGGCTGAAATAACATGCTCTTAGTTCATCATCTGTTAAAGCCAAAATCCTGGCCGGAGTTACATAACCAACCTTTTCTTTAAGTTTTTTAAACGCCGCATATGCAGAAGCAAGAGAAACCTGTTGCTCCAGGATAAAAAGCACCATCGTCTGGAATGTATTGGGTCTTACCCACATTGGCGGAAAGCCATGCTGCCTGATAATACCTGCCAGGTGGTTGTCAATTCCGGCCAGCCTCTTGCAAATACTCCTGAAATTCCTCTCGCTGAATGAACTGATCCTGTTCGCCATTACAAATATTTAATATAACTTCAATAGCACTATTAAACTATTGTTATGAAAAAAATTCTTTTCCTGTTGCTGGTGGTCGTTTCCGTAAACGCTGCTGCTCAAAATACTGATTATACTGTTACCATGAACGGCATAGGTCCGTTAAAACTGGGTATGACCAAGGCCGCCCTGGAAAAAGTGCTGGGCAAAAAAATTACTTTAAAAACCCTGTTGGATAAAGAGAATGGATATGCTGATACCATTAAAACAAAGTACAAAAGCATAGATGTTATCCTCTACATTGGCAGGCAGTATATTGATGAGAATACCGAAGAGATCGTACTGCATAGCATCCGTTCCAGCAGTCCATTATGCAAGACCAAATCAGGAATTGCTATTGGTGATGATAAAATGAAGATCATCAATGTACATGAGAACGACATGCTGTATATCTGGCCGGATTTTGAGGATGACACTTACACCAAAAGGAGTAAAACAAAATCCATCATTAATGTTTCAACAGACAATAACGAGAATACTATCATTTTTTATCTTGTCAATAAAAAAGTGGTCTCCTTTGAGGTGGCTTACTATGAAGGAGAATAATCGGCTAGTGTTTTGCCTTGAATTTCTCAATAGCATGTTTTGTAAAATCGCTTAATACGAGCCGGCCGCTGATAGCTGCTCTTTCCGGTAGCAGTTTGTCCCAATGTTCTGTTCCTTTCCAGAATATTTTTTTCATTTCAGCCATCGCTTCAGGGCTTGAATGAACCAATGTGCCTGTCAGGCGGCGAATAGCCTCATCCATTTGTTCCGATGTTTCATACAATTCAGCGAACAATCCTCTTTTTCTTGCCCATTCAGCACTACGCCAGGATGTAGCATCAATAGCCAATTGTGAAAAAGCTGAGATGCCGATCTTTCTTTCTACTGCAGGTCCAACTACAAACGGGCCGATACCTATCGCCAGTTCGCTGAGTTTTACCTCTGCCGCTTGTGTTGCAATTGCATAATCCACTGCTGCAGCAAGACCAACACCGCCTCCAACACATTTACCCTGGATACGGCCTATCACCATTTTAGGACAGATGCGGATAGCATTGATAACATGGGCAAAGCCGCTGAAAAACTCCAGCCCCTGTTCTTTATTTTGAATGGACACCAGTTCATCAAAACTGGCCCCTGCACAAAAAGCCCTTTCTCCTGCACTGCGAAGAACAATTACTTTGGTCTCATCATCATTGCCTGCACCATGAATCAGTTGTGCCAGTTCTTCCAATATTTTCCCCGGCAATGAGTTGCTTTGCGGATGAGAAAATTCTATTGAAGTAATGCCGTGATGAAATTCGCTTTTAACATACGCCTGTGTCATAACCATTAATTTAATCTGTTATTGAATCTTTTTTGCCACCATCGTTAGTATTGTTGCTATGCCGGTTATTTCGTTTGTCTCATCAAAAAACTCCACCAGCCATTTTACAATCCCTTTATCAATATCGTCACCTCTCTTAAAGTCTTCCGGTTTTTCGATCACCCGTTTATCGTTTGGTAATTTTTCCTTGCAGGTAAACCGGATATATACTTCAGCACCAGGATAAACCGGTTTGGTGAAACGTAATTCGTCAATACCATAATTCAGTAACACCGGGTTCTTTTCATAACTGCCAACAAATAATCCTGCAGCAATACTCATAATAAAATAACCGTGTGCAACTTGTTGCTCAAACATGGTTCCGGTAAAATCAGTTGTTTTAATATGAGCATAAAAGTGATCGCCACTTAAATCAGCAAACCGGTCAATATCTTCTGAAGTAACAACCCGTTTCCCTGTGATGATCTGGTCGCCAATCACCAATTCTTCAAAGTATTTTTTGAAAGGATGTTTGCCGGGATCTTTTCCCTTTGCATTTGGCTGATAAACGTTGACGATCTCTGTGATAGTTGTTGGAGATCCCTGCAAAGCAGTTCTTTGTAAATAATGTTTTACTCCCCGCAGTCCGCCCATTTCTTCTCCACCGCCCGCCCGTCCGGGACCACCATGCACCAGCAATGGTAATGGCGAACCATGACCAGTACTTTCTTTGGCACATTCGTTATTCAGTACTAAAATCCTGCCGTGGTGTGACGCGGCTCCAACAACATATTGTCTTGCCTGCTTATAATCTGCAGTAACGATAGTAGAACAAAGGCTTCCTTTGCCAAGCTTACTTAATACTATGGCCTCATCTAAGTTCTTATATGGCATGATCGTACTGACCGGACCAAATGCTTCCACCTCATGTGCTTCTTTTGCAGCAAACGGATTTTCATTCATCAGTAATACCGGTGACATAAATGCTCCTTTGTCTGCATCAGCATCAATCACTCCCACACTATCTAAAGAGCCATACACAATTTGTGAAGTAGCTAATAATTTCTGTACCTGTTCTTTTACTTCCCTGCGTTGTGTTTGCCCTGCCAGGCTTCCCATTCTTACTTTTTCATTCAATGGGCTCCCAATAACAGTTTGCGACAAGGAAACAGCAATTGCTTTTGTAACATCTTCCAGTTTATCTTCCGGCACAAAAATTCTCCGGACACCAGTACAACGCTGCCCCGCTTTTAGTGTCATCTCTTTTCTGATCTCTTTAATAAAGATGTCCCACTCCGGCTTATCAGGTGTTACCTCTTTTCCCAGCACAATACAGTTTAGACTGTCAGCCTCCATATTAAAAGGCACATTGTTTTCGAGTATAGCCGGATTTTTTTTCAGCAGTAACCCTGTTGATGCACTGCCGGTAAATGTTACCACATCCTGTGATGTAACATGATCTAGTATATCGCCGGCGGCACCGCAGATCAGCTGCAGGCTTCCTTCGGGAAGAATGCCCGATGTAATAATATCCTTTACTACCGCCTCTGTCAGGAACGAAGTAACAGTAGCCGGTTTTACAACAGCAGGAACTCCCGCCAGCAGGTTTACTGCAATTTTTTCCAGCATTCCCCAAACCGGAAAATTAAATGCGTTGATATGCAGAGCCACCCCTTCTTTAGGCACCAGTATATGTGTACCCATGAAAGTATTATTCTTACCCAGGTTGTGGCTTTCACCGTCAATACAAATTACATCGTCAGGAAATTTTCTGCGAAGGGATGCATTAGCAAACAGGTTGCCGATACCACCTTCTATATCCACCCAACTATCAGCTTTGGTGGCGCCGGTCTGGTAACTTATTTCATAATACCTGGCCAAGTGCAGCCGTAAATGGAGCGCCAACGCTTTCAGCATATTGCCCCGCTGATGAAATGTCATTCTCCGTAGCCCGGGGCCACCGATATTACGACCGTATTCAAGTATGCTTTTAAAGTCCAGGCCCTTCGTTGTTGCAGCAGCAACCGCTTCTCCGGTTACCGCATTAAATAATAATTGCCCATCACCATCGCCGTTTACCCAGTTGCCCCTTATATAGTTTCCAAGTTTATTCATATAGCAGTTACTTGATTCTGTTACAAAATTACCCCCATTTTAAAAACCAATTTTCAATGATTTTTATCAGCAGGCTTACCCGTAAAGGTGGCTATATTTGCCCTTTAAAAAAATAATATGAAAAAAATTGTATCAATCGCATTAGTAATGCTGGCATTAGTTGCAGCACCAAAAGTACAAGCACAGGAAAAAGCAAAGTGGAATGAAATGGAAGCCTTTCATGAAGTGATGAGCAAAACTTTTCATCCTGCAGAAGAGGGTAAAATGGAACCCATTAAAACCCGCAGTGCTGAAATGCTGGAAAAAGCTATTGCCTGGAAAAATTCCACAGCTCCGGCAGGCTATGATAAATCTGCCGTAACAAAAAACTTAAGCAAATTGGTAAAAGGGGCAAAAAAAGTAAATAAACTTGTACAAAAAAATGCTTCTGATGCTGATTTAAAAGAACAATTGACAGAACTTCACACCGTTTTTCATGAGATTGTTGAAAAATGTGAGCATTGATAAAATTATTTTGTAAATCAACTTTAATAATGAAAAGAATTTTTCTTCCCCTTGTAGCAATACTCCTGTTAACAGCTTGTGGTAACAACGATAAAAAACATGATGAGCATGATGGTCACTCTCATTCGGGTGATGCCCCAAAAACCGCTGCCGACAGCCTTGTTAAGTACATTGATGATGGCCACATTGTTGGTATGTCGAAAATGGGAAAACTGCACAATACCCAAAAGGAAATACAGCGGGTTATTGATTCAATAGGTAAACTTCCTGTTGCTGCGCAGAAGTCTGCTGCTGCTTATGTCGAAAGCCTCAAGACCCTGGTAAAAGATATGGAGTATGCAGATTTTGCAATGGAGAAATGGATGATGGAGTACAACGAGGACTCTGCGATTAATAATGAAGCACAGCATCTCAATTATCTGAATGATGAAAAGGTGAAAGTGGATAAAGTAACGAGTGCCATACTCACCAGCCTGCAGAAAGCAGACTCATTATTAAAAGTAAAACTTTAAGTAGTAAGCGGCTCCACGCCAAACTGCCGGAGATGATGCAGGGCATGTTTATATAATAGCTGAACGTTCTGTTCAAAGTTCAGGTCGCCAAAAAAAGGATTACGGATAACCATATTCGGGTTCTTTTCATACACCTCAAAAAAATAGATCAGTTCTTGTTGCAGGCTGCCGATAGCGGCCTGCATTGTTTTATACCGGAGTGGTGCCGGATATTCGCCCATTAAAGGATTGATGGTATTCTCTTTAAAAGGTTTTTCACTCATCATAAACTCCTTCATCCTTTCAAGATTCTCCGGAGATGTCAATATTGTGTCAATTTTCAACCGGCCGCTGGCATTGCGAACAGCATCCCCGGCATAATGCTCTATCATTTGCTGTACATTCATCTTGCCCCATTTCGCCGGCGTAGCAGGATCTAACCGCTGCAGGTATGAAACCAGTTTTGTACGAAGGAAATTCTCTTTCTCAAGGCTCATATAGCATGCTTTGAATAGGGCAAATTACGAAAACCGGGTATCATAAATAAAAATGACGGCTTTTCTAGCCGTCATATGCTTGCTATCTTTTACAAACTTATTATTACTTCATCTTCTTGTCTATGGCATCACTAATAGCATTAAATATTTTATCAACATTCCCTTCTCCTTTTACAGACTGAAATTTTTTTACTCTCTTATAATGTTCGGCCACCGGTGTGGTTTCATTGATATAAACAGAAAAACGTTTCCGTATCACTTCTTCATTCGTATCATCACTGCGGCCGGATGTCTTGCCTCTGTTCAGCAGTCTTTTTACCAACTCATCTTCCCCGACCTCCAGTGCCAGCACAACTGCTATTTCAGTTTTTTTCAGTTCCAGCAAATTATCCAGTGCTTTAGCTTGAGCTACCGTTCGGGGAAAGCCATCAAACAGAAAACCCCTGGCATCCTTATGCTTATCAAAGTAAGAATCCACCATACCTATCACCACCTCATCGGGTACCAGTTGCCCTTTATCCATAAAACTCCTGGCTTCAACCCCAAGAGGTGTTTTTTGTGCAATTTCTTCCCGCAGCAGGTTACCGGTAGAAAGGTGTACCAACCCGTATTTTGCCACTAATTTATCAGATTGTGTGCCTTTTCCGCTTCCGGGAGGTCCAAATAATATCAAATTGAACATACGCAGTTACTGATCTTGGTGAGCTGACAAATATAATATACCGGGCTTAGATAATACATAACCGGCCTAAGTTTTAGAAGAATTCAAAAAGTCAGGTAAAATGTTAAGAATAGCTGCCTGTCAGCCGGCAGACAAACCCCTCTGGCCTTGTTCTCGTAAATTTGTTATTAATTAAAACGACTATGTCCAGAATAATTATAATACTGTTTTTTACCGGCTTGTTTCAGCAATGCAGTTTTTCTCAAAACAATCCCCCTAACAATAATTCACCAAAAATGGATACTATCAAAAAGAGCAACCCTGTTTATTCCACCTCAGATACCAGTAAAGTGGCGCTGACCGAAGAGGAGTGGAAAAAAATATTACCTGCCGATGTTTTTTATATTGCCCGCCAAAAAGGCACCGAAAAGCCCTGGACCAGCAAGTTTGAAAGTTTCCAGGAAGTGGGTACTTACTATTGTGCTGCCTGTGGCAATGCTCTGTTTAAAAGCGATACCAAGTTTGAAAGCGGCTGTGGTTGGCCTAGTTTTTATGAACCCATCAGCAAAGGAAGTATCATCTATACTCCTGATAATACACATGGTATGCAGAGAACGGAGGTGCAATGTGGCCGCTGTAAAGCCCATCTCGGCCATGTATTTGACGACGGACCTCCTCCTACCGGCCTCCGCTATTGCATCAACGGCGTAGTGCTTGATTTTGAAAAGGCCAAAGAGGCTGAAAAGAACTATAAAGAAAAACCTCAGCAGTAGGTATTTATACTCCTGCCGGTACAAAACCTCCTTTCATCCAAAAGGAGGTTTTTTATTTTTCAAAGCAACGCCATTCAGATAAATTTACGTTCCCAAAAGAAACTGTATGCAAGTGGTTAAAAAGCTTTGGTTCATTCTGCTGGCAACAGCAGCACTAACCCCGCCTGCCTTGTCGCAGATTGATGTGGCTCAGGTAATGCCTGTAGACCCCAAGGTTAAGATTGGCCGGTTGTCAAACGGTCTTACCTATTATATCCGCCAGAACAAGCTTCCTGAAAAAAGAGTGGAGTTGCGCCTGGTGGTTAATACTGGTTCCGTAATGGAAGATGATGACCAACTGGGCCTTGCCCATTTTATGGAACACATGAATTTTAATGGCACCAAACGTTTTCCCAAAAATGAACTGGTAAGTTACCTGCAAAGCATCGGGGTTGAATTTGGCGCTGATCTGAATGCTTATACAGGTTTCGATGAAACCGTTTACATTCTGCCTGTACCAACTGACAAACCCGGGCTAGTCGATAAAGGATTACAGATATTGGAAGACTGGGCACACAATGCCTTACTTGATTCACTCGAAATAGAAAAAGAAAGAGGTGTGGTGATAGAAGAGTGGCGGCTAAGCCGTGGTGCTGATGAAAGGATGATGAAGCAAACATTACCTGTACAGTATAGGGGGTCAAAATATGCAGACCGTTTGCCCATTGGCACCAAGGCATCGTTGGAAAATTTTTCTCATGAGTCCCTGAAAAGATTTTATAAAGATTGGTATCGTCCGGATATGCAGGCGATAATAGTTGTAGGAGATATTGATGTGAATGATATAGAGCAAAAGATAAAGGAAACGTTTGGAGATATACCCGCAGCAACATCGCCCCGTAAAAAAGAGTTATTCAATGTGCCGGATCATACTGAACCGTTGACAGTCGTTGCAAAAGATAAAGAAACTGCTTTGTCTTCCATAGAGATATTATTTAAAAAGGACCCGCAGCCGGAAACAACCATCGGCGATTATTGTCGGTATATGAACCGCCGTCTCTTTACTGGTATGCTGAATAATCGTTTCCGGGAACTGACACTGAAATCCAATCCGCCATTTGTTGCTGCCGGCTCTTATTATGGCAACAGCCTCGCCAGAACAAAAGATGCATACCAGGTTTATGCTAACACCAGTGATACGGGTATGTCTCATTCATTATTTGCCCTTATGCAGGAAAACAGGAGGGTTTTGCTGCATGGCTTCACTCCTTCAGAATTTGAGTTACAGAAAAAACAAATGCAGAGTTTCTACGACCGTATTTTTAATGAAAGGGAAAAAGAAGAGTCTTACAAGTATGTGAACGAGTACATCAACAACTTTTTGATCAGCGAACCAATACCAGGCATAGAATGGGAATATGATTTTGTAAAACAATATCTCTCCTCCGTAAAACTTGAAGATGTAAATAAACTTGCAAAGCAATGGATCACCAAAGACAATATGGTGGTTACACTGAATGCCCCGGATAAACCCAATGTAAAGATCCCCTCAGCCGAAGAAGTAAATGCTGTTTTAGGTGCTGTTGATATGGCTTCCATTGAGCCGTACAAAGAAAAAATACTGGCCACTGCATTGATGGATGCAGGTAAATTGAAACCGGGAAAGATAGTCAGCTCTAAAACAGATGATGATTTACAAACGACCACTATTAAATTGTCGAATGGTGCTACAGTAATTTTAAAATCCACCAACTTCAAAAATGATGAAATTGTTTTCCGGGCTTTCAGCAAAGGCGGGCATTCTCTTGTGAAAGATGCTGATTTCTATTCTGCCAGTAATGCTGCAGCGATCGTATCACAAAGTGGCGTAGGCAATTTCTCTGCTATTGACCTTGGCAATATGCTGAAAGGAAAGAACACCAGCATGTCTCCCAACATTACTTCGTATAGTGAAGGATTAAATGGAAATACAATTCCGAAAGAAACAGAAACCTTGCTTCAATTGGTGCACCTTTATTTTACCGCACCAAGAAAGGACAAAGATGCATTTGAATCTTTCAAAACAAGACAGAAGCAACTGTATACAAACCTTCTGGCGAATCCGCAGTTATATTTCAGTTCAGAGTTTCAAAAGACGATGACACAAAATCACCCCCGTTCCGTTGGTTTTCCAAAACCGGAAGATTTTGACAAGATCAATCTTGACCGGAGTATACAGATTTACAAAGAACGTTTTGCCAATGCAGGTGATTTTACTTTTCTCTTCGTAGGCTCTTTTGATGAAGACACTATTAAACCGTTGCTGGAAAAATATATTGGAAGCCTGCCGGGAAATGCACAAAAAGAAACATTCAAAGACCTTGGAATCCGTCCTCCGTCTGGAAAAATTGATAAAGTCGTAACCAAAGGTGCCGATCCGAAAAGTTTGGTCTACCTTGTTTTTACCGGGCCTGCTGCATATAACCCGAAAGAGGCCTATGCACTCCGCAGCTTAGGAGAAGTAATGGATATAAAACTCATTGAACAGCTAAGAGAAGAAAAGGGAGGTGTATACGGCGTAAATACCCAGGGAAGTATGAATAAGATTCCATGGTCCTATTCATCATTTACTATTACATTCCCCTGTGCACCCGATAATGCTGACACCCTGAGTAAAGCAGCATTGGATGAGTTGAGGAAGATAATCAAAACCGGTGTTTCTCCGGAAGATATAGCTAAAGTAAAGGAGCAGCAGAAAAGAAAACTGGAAACCGACCTGAAACAAAATCAGTTTTGGATGAGTGTGTTGTATGACGCCTATTATCTCGGCAACAACCCTTCAGATATTTTGAACAGGCAAAAGCAGGTGGATGGACTTACTTCCAAAATGATACAGGATGTGGCAAAAAAATACATCAACTTCAATAATTATATCCGGGCAACATTAAAACCTGATAAGGATGGAGAAAAACCATTGAAAGGATTTTAATTTTATCTGGCTCAGCGCTGTTACAAAATTACACACATGAAATTTGGAAGGCTCCTGCTATTTTTTCTTTTGGCAGTCATTGTCACTACGGCCATTTTATCTTTTATGATGCCTACCAGCCAAAAGATAGAACGTTCAATAACTGTCAACACACCTGCTGCCGCTATTTATGAACAACTGGTAAGGCTCGAAAACTTCAATAAGTTTTCCGTCTGGAGCCAGCAGGATTCAACGGCTGTTTATACACTTTCAGGTACAGACGGAACTATTGGTGCCTCCACTTCATGGAAAGGCAGCCCTGAAATTTCAGGTGAAGGAAAGATTGAGATCAAAGCACTGGAGCCAAACAGGAAAGTGGTACACCAGCTTCATTTTACCAAACCTAAAAAAGGGAATGCTGAATCTGCCTTTACATTAAATGAAACCAACAAGGCCTCTACTACTGTTACCTGGATTTTTAATATGGCCACACCAAGGCCCTGGAACATTTTTAACCTCTTTTATAGTTTGGACAAACAAATGGGAAAAGATTTTGAAGATGGATTAAAAGCCATGAAAACAATGATTGAGCTGAATAATTCTGATTCTTTAAAGTAAAGGCATTAATGGCGGCTGGTTATCACATAAAGCCATTCATATAAACTTTTTTGTTGCCCATTGGTTTATCAGTAAGTTTAGTATTCCAAAATTAACGACATGAAAAAGCCGTCATTACTTGCATTCTTCTTTATTCCTTGTTTTTTTGTTGCTGCGCAGAAAGTTTCCTTGGACCAGTTTAAAAACCTGAAACCCCGCAATATCGGTCCGTCCGGTATGAGTGGCCGTATCGTCGCTATTGATGCGGTACACAGTAATCCTTCCATAATATATGTAGGCGCTGCATCTGGTGGCATCTGGAAAACTGAGAATGCCGGTGCCGACTGGAAACCAACTTTTGATGATCAGCCGCTGCAGAATATTGGCTCATTAGCTATTCAGCAATCAAACCCTTCGGTAGTATGGGCAGGAACCGGCGAGGGCAACCCAAGAAACTCATTGAACATTGGTGAAGGCATTTATAAAAGTTTAGATGCCGGTAAAACCTGGAAACGGATGGGATTGGAAAAAACAAGAAACATTCACCGTGTTATTATTGACCCTGCTAATCCAAATACAGTATATGTAGCGGCAATCGGAAATCCTTATGCTCAACATCCTGAAAGAGGTGTTTACAAAACAACGGATGGTGGTGAGACATGGACCCGCATCCTGTATACAAATGATACTACAGGTTGTGCTGACCTGGTAATGGATCCTTCTAACCCAAACAAACTTATTGCATCCATGTGGCAGCATTATCGTTTACCATGGAGAATGAAAAGTGGTGGCCCGGGCAGTGGCATGTATATTACAATTGATGGTGGTAAAAACTGGAAAAAGTTAACTAAAGAAGATGGGCTGCCTGATGGACAGATCGGAAGGATAGGCATTGCCTTTGCCCGCAGCATGCCATCAAGAGTGTATGCAAAAGTAGAAGCCACCAAAAATGGTTTATATCGGAGTGATGACGGTGGTTTTAAATGGACATTAGTAAACAGTGACCCTGCTCAGGTAACAGACCGGCCGTTTTACTACCAGGAAATATATGTGGACCCAAAAAATGAAAATCGTATCTACGATATTCACTCTACTGTTACCTATAGTGAAGATGCAGGAAAATCGTTTAGTACGATGCTGCCCTATTTTGGTATTCATCCTGATCATCATGCCTGGTGGATACATCCTGAAGATGCCAATTTAATTATCGAAGGTAACGATGGCGGTATCGGTATTTCAAGAGACCGGGGTAAAACTTGGGTCTTTGATGAAAAATTACCCGCCGGTCAATTCTATCATATCAATGTGGACAATGAAATTCCTTATAACGTAATGGGTGGCATGCAGGATAACGGAAGCTGGCTCGGGCCTGCCTACTCCTGGACAAACGGCGGCATTCGTAATTACTACTGGAGTAATATCGGTGGCGGCGATGGATTTGATGCCATGCCTGATCCGGATGGTAATGGCTGGGTATACAGTATGAGCCAGGGCGGTGCCGTGGGACGACTGAATTATAAAACCGGCGAACGTTGGAATATCCGTCCTCCTTACCTTGGTACAAACGAAAAAAATGTTTACCGTTTCAACTGGAATGCCGCTATTGCACAAGATCCCTTTGATAAAAACACTATCTATTATGGCAGTCAGCATGTTCACAAAAGCAATAATAAAGGCGCCAGCTGGGAAACGATTTCTCCTGATCTTACAACAAATGATTCGGCAAAAATTGACCAGAGCACAACCGGAGGTTTAACATTAGATATTACCGGCGCAGAAAACCACTGCACTATCCTTGCTATCGAACCATCCACCAAACAAAAAGGTTTGATATGGGTGGGCACGGATGATGGAAATGTGCAACTAACAACAGATGATGGAAAAACATGGACCAGTTTCCGTGGAAAAATTCCCGGATTACCCGTTGGATGCTGGATACCACAAATAAGAGCATCAAGATTTAATGCAGGCGAAGCATTTGTTGTTGCCAACGATTATCGCCGCGGTGATTTCAAACCTTATATTTTCAAAACAACAGATTTTGGAAAAACATGGACAAGATTAGTGGATGAAAGAAAAGTGACAGGTTATGCTTTGTGTATGATACAAGATCCGGCAGAACCTAACCTGCTATTCGTTGGAACCGAGCAGGGCCTTTGGGTAAGTTTTGATAACGGCAATAATTTCCAGCAATGGAAAAATGGTTATCCTTCTGTTTCCACTTATGACCTTGCTATACAGGAGAGAGAAGCGGACTTAGCCATTGCGACATTTGGAAGGGCATTATGGATACTAGATGACATCCGGCCTCTGAGAAAAATGGCAGCTGCTAACGGAAACATTACTAAAAAACTTACTGTGTTCCCTGCTCCTGATGCTTACCAGGCACAATACCGGGCAGCGCCGGGCTACGAGTGGAGCACAATGGGGCTTTGGGATGCACCCAACAGAAGTCGTGGAGCTGCGGTATCCTGGTTTGTAAACAACGCTTCTGACACAGCAGCCAGGAAAGTAAAGCCGGATAGTGTGCAGGTAAAAATTTACAATGAGCAAAATGAAAATATCCGCAACCTGAAATGGAAAACCGATACAGGCTTTAACCGTCAGTATTGGGGTATGGAACAAAAAGGCTTCCGTCAGCCCGGTTCACCCAAACCAAGACCCGGCTCTCCCGAACCTGCCAGCTTCATCGTATTACCCGGAACGTATAAAGTAGTGATCACTTTAAATAAAGAATCGGACTCCACTTATGTTAATGTAAATGATGATCCCCGGTTAGGGAACCGTAATGATATAAAACTGGCACAACGAAGAATGTATGAAAGACTACAAAAAAGTGGAAATAAATTAACAGAAGGAACCGATCGCCTTACTGAAGCGGATGATGTATGTACAAAGATAACAGCACAATTAAAAGACCTGGATGGAAAAGAAGCCGACTCATTGCGAAAATCAACAAAAGCTATGCAGGATAGTATCAAAACCATCCGTGAGTTTATCAGCGGCAAAGCGTCTGACAAGCAGGGCATCAACCGGGACCAGGGTAATACAGTGATAAGGGTTTACCAACTGGCTGCACAGTATATCGGTTCTAAAAATGTGGCCCCGGGTGCACAGGAGGAAAAATTGGTAGCAAATGCAGAAACAGCCATTGGTCAGGCATTGCAAAAGATCAATGATTTCATTGCCGGCAAATGGACGGCATATCGCCGGCAGGTGGAAGACACAAAGCTTAATTTATTTAAAGACTATAAACCGATTGAATAAAAGATGTTTTCAAAAGGGTTGCTCATGAGCAGCCCTTTTTATTTAATTTACTGTTCCAAAATCTTTTGCTATGATGAAAATGAATGCAGGTGTGTGGATCGGACTTATCGGCGGCATTATCGGCCTGTTGGCAGGCGTTATCGCAGTTATCGCCACAGCCGGTTCAATGGGCCTATATATGGGAATTGGTATGCTGCTTCTGTTTGGTGGTATGTTCTATTTGTTCTACCGGCTTTTTTTCAAACCATTGATCAATGCAAACCGTTTGCAAAAGACAGGCTTACCAGGCAAAGCAAGGATTCTGGAAGTAAAAGACACCGGTGTCACCATCAATAATAATCCGCAGGTAAAACTGATACTGGAAGTAAAAAATTCTCTTGGTCAAAAATACACAACGCAGTGCCGTGTTTTGGTATCAAGGATAAACCCCGGTGCTTACATGCCCGGTATGGAACTACCAGTAAAGATCGACCCGAAGAATGAAATGAATGTGGTGATTGATTTTAGTGGCGGTAATCAATCTGCTTCCGCTATTCCCAACCATCCCAACCCGGAAGCCATGAAAGCAGAGTTGGAGCAAATGCAAAAAGACAATGAAGCCATTCTTATATCCGGCAAACCAGCCAGGGCCATCATTAAAAAAGTTACGCTGTTGGGTGTAAATGTAAATGGTAATAATCCGTATGTTGAACTAGAGCTGGAAGTATTACCTGATAATTATCCTTCTTTCCCCGGTAAAGCAAAAGGGGTTATCGGCGAAGCTGCCTTATCTAAATATCAGCCTGGGTGTACGGTGTTTGTTAAGTATGATTTGTATGATAATAGCAAGGTGGTGGTGGAGCATTCGTAATCCGCCCATCTCCCCCATTTCCGTTATTTTTGCCCAAAGGATGGGCTTATGAAACTGTCGCATTTATCCGAAACATTAATTGGCTCTGAAATAGTAAAACTCGGTGGCGAGATCAGGGAAAAGATCCGCCAGGGGGAACGTATCTATAACTTCACCGTCGGCGACTTTGACCCTTCTATTTTTCCCATTCCCAAAGAACTGGAAGATGCAATAGTAGAAGCTTATCGAAAACATTTTACCAATTATCCGGCAGCAGAAGGCAACCTCGACTTAAGAGAAGCAATTCATTCGTTTATAAAAGATGAAGAAGGGCTGGATTATGGCACCAATGAAATACTGGTGGCATCCGGCGGCCGGCCGTTGATCTATGCAGTCTTCAGAGCTGTGTGTGATAAAGGTGACAAGATTATTTATGCTGTACCAAGCTGGAACAACAACCACTATACCCATTTTGTAAGTGGTGAGCATATCGTTGTGGAAGCAACAGCTGCTAATAACTTTATGCCGACAGCTGATGATATCCGTCCCTATGTAAAAGAAGCAACGCTGATCTCCCTTTGCTCACCGCAAAACCCTACCGGCACTACTTTCAAAAAAGAAGAACTCGAAGCTATTTGCGACATGGTAATCGAGGAAAATAAAAGACGGGGGGATGGCGAAAAGAAATTGTATGTGATGTATGACCAGATGTATTGGCATCTTACTTATGGAGATATTAAACATTATAATCCTGTTTCCCTTCGCCCGGCAATGAGAGAGTACACAATTTTTATTGATGCTATAAGCAAGGTCTTTGCTGCAACAGGGGTTCGTGTTGGCTGGGGAATGGGCCCCGCCACAGTTATTAATAAAATGAAGGCCATCCTTACACATATTGGTGCATGGGCTCCCATGGCCGAACAAAAAGCAGTGGCCTATTATCTTGGCAACAGGGAGGGTATCAAAAAATATTTAACCCACTTTAAAGCTGAAGTGGAAGAAAGATTGCGCCGCATTTACGATGGCTTTACACAATTGAAAAATGAAGGTCTGGCTGTTGATGCCATTGCACCCGAAGCAGCCATTTATCTTACCATAAAGATTGACCTCGTTGGAAAGAAAACACCGGACGGAAAAATATTGGCCGATCAAAGCGAAGTAACAGCCTATGTACTCAATAATGCCGGGCTGGCTGTTGTTCCTTTCTATGCCTTCGGTGCTGATAGAAGCTCTGCCTGGTACAGGCTTAGTGTTGGCACCTGCAAAAAAGAAGAGATTGAAGAGATGACGGGAAAGTTAAAAGAGGCATTGAAGAAATTATCCTGACAGAATCTCTGAACAAAAAACAGAATCAAAGCTCTCGTTTTTAATTCTTATTGATCAAAAACCGGAATGGCCGCAGCCGGAAATGATTCGATTCTTTTACTATCTTTTTGTAGTTAGCTGTGATCCTGTTACGGTCAACCAGCTCGGTAGCAATGCAAAACTGTTCGGGGGTTTCAATAGAACGTAAAACTGACCGCAGATACTGTACTTCCTTTTCAATAGATCCTTCATCCAGTAACCCGGTATTGAAAAGTACAAACAGGTTTCGGTTGAAATTCATCATGAATATGCTGGTTTAGTAGCCGCTCATTCCCTTATGGCTGGGGCAGCCGCAATTCTTGCCACCCTTCCCGCTGCCGGAATAATAATTCTTGCTACAGGCCGCCAGGAACAGCATTAATAACAAGGCGACTACTATATTGTTGATTCTCTTCATAAATTGGAAGTTCTAAATTAAAACTATTTTACAAACAAATTAGTATCCCGTTTAGCCAAAAGGGTCAAAAAATTAACATGAATCAGCCTTTGAAGGAGAAATCCGTGGGAAAACCCTGCCTGTCCGGCAGGCAGGCCCGCATCCTGGTGGCCCCGCTGGACTGGGGACTGGGCCATGCCACCCGCTGCATCCCCATTATCAGGGAGTTGCTGGCACAGGGTTGCTATGTCTGGCTGGCCGGGGAAGGGGCACAAGAGCAATTATTGAAAACAGAATTCCCGGAACTGCCATTTCTTGAATTACCAGGCTACAGGATACATTACGCAAAAACGGCGAGAGGCCTGATCTGGAAAATGATACAACAAGGCCCAAAAATGAGAAGAGCTATTTTATATGAACATCAATGGTTGAAAAAAATGGTGGCGCAGCATCACATTGATGCTGTTATAAGTGATAATCGCTATGGCTTATACCATTCTGCTGTTCCCTCCATCTTCATTACTCACCAGCTGCTTATAAAAAGTTCGGCAGGCAAATGGACAGAGAAAATATTGCAGAAAAGAAATTACAAATACATCAACCGGTTTACTGAATGCTGGGTACCTGACAACAAAGACGAAAACAACTTGGCCGGAGAATTATCGCATCCGTCATTAAAACCTGTTGTTCCGGTTCACTACATCGGCCTGCTTTCCAGGTTTGTGAAAAAAGAATCCTTCGACAAACTCACAGAAAAAAAACATCATTTACTGGTGATACTCTCCGGCCCCGAGCCACAGAGAAGTATTTTCGAAGAAAAGATCATTAAAGACATTGTCCATTATGATCATACAGCAACCATTGTAAGAGGGCTTCCTGGTTCAGCATCATTGATTCCCTCAACCGGCATGATACAATTTTACAATCATCTTCCTTCCGCTGAACTAAATGCCGCCATGCAGGAAGCAGCTTATATTATCAGCAGAAGTGGATATAGCACTGTAATGGATATAATGGCCCTCCAAAAGAAAAGTATCCTTATTCCAACACCGGGACAAACTGAACAGGAATATCTTGGCAGATCTTTAATGGAAAAACAAATCGCTGTTTGCCTGGAACAAAAAGGGTTTTCATTGGAAAAAGCACTGGTTACAGCCGCAGGATTCAATTATAAAATACCGGATGCTGCGAATGATCCTGTGCTCGCAAAAAACATTCAAAGATTTTTATCTCAGTCTTTTACCCCAGCCTTGGGATAATCAAAGAACCAGAATTCTTTTGGCGCCTCCTTGAAGTCAGTCCATTTATCGCAATCAATCTTTATGGCGAAAACACCAGCAGTAGGAATATTATCTATTCTTGTAGTTGTCAGCATATTGGCAAAATCGGTGATGCCGTAGTTGTGAGAAAAAATGGCGATGCTGTCATGCTTGTCATTTGCATTGGCAATAACAGAGAAAAAAACAGCCGGCTCTGCCAGGTAGAGTTTCTCATTAAATTCTATGTTGTCTTTTTTTTGTTTGTATACTTCCGCAAAAAACTTTGCTGTTTTTGCAGCTCTCTTTGCCGGGCTTGCAATGAATGCATCAATCTTAATTTTCTTGTCCAACAGTCTTTGCGCCATTGCTGGAGCATCTTTCTTGCCCCTTTCATTTAATGGCCTGTCAAAATCATCCAGGCCAGGATTACCCCAGTCGCTTTTGGCATGACGAACCAGTATTAATGTTTTCATCCCGTAAAGTTTATTGTAAATTAAAACATTTGCGGCACCCTGCTTAGTAGCCCCTCACATTCTTTCCTTCCATGTAATTGATGAAAGCTTTGTTGACAACCTTATTACCACCGGGAGTTGGGTAATTGCCGGTAAAATACCAGTCACCAAGATTGTTGGGACAGGATTTATGCAGGTCTTCTATACTCTGGAAAATAACATCTACGGGGATATCAAGGCCGGGAGGAGTTATCAGCTGTGCGATCTTCGCTGAAATCTCTTCCGTAGTAAATTGTTTATACAATTGCTTCACTATATTCTCTGTATGCAATTGGTTATTACGTAACAGGTCTTTGCATTTTTCCAGCAGATCTTTCAGGCAATCCAGCTTGCCCCTTTCTTTCATTAACTCTACAGTTGCGTTGAAAGCGATGAAATCCCCCATTTTACTCATGTCAATACCATAACAATCAGGATAACGTATCTGTGGTGAGGAAGAAACCACAACAATACGTTTCGGCTTCAGCCTTCCCAGCATACGGATGATGCTTTCCTTCAGGGTAGTCCCTCTTACGATCGAATCGTCAATCACCACCAGGGTATCCTGTCCGGGGCGGACAGTACCATAAGTAATATCATAGACGTGTTGCACCATTTCATTCCGGTTCACATCTTCGGTGATGAAGGTCCTCATCTTTACATCTTTGATGGCTATCTTCTCAATGCGGATCCGCCGGTTCACCATTTCACTCAGCTTCTCTTCATCATACTCTTTGCCCCAGCTGAGTATCCTCTCGATCTTCACTTTATTCAAATAGTCCTCCATGCCTTTCAGCATACCATAAAAAGCTGTTTCTGCCGTATTGGGTATGAAAGAAAAAATGGTGTTCTTCAGATCATGGTCAATGGCATTCAGCACCTGTTCACTCAGGTTGTATCCTAATGCAAGTCGTTCCCTGTAAATTTTCTCATCGCTTCCTCTTGAAAAATAAATACGTTCAAAGCTGCAGGCCTTTCTTTCTCCGGGTTCCAATATCTGTGTTATCTCAACATCACCTTTTTCATTTACAATCAGTGCCTGCCCCGGCATCAGTTCCTGCACTTCATTTTCACCCACATTCAATGCGGTTCGGATAGCAGCTCTTTCTGATGCAGCTACAATCACTTCATCATTCATATAATAATAGGAAGGGCGGATGCCATTAGCATCCCGGAACACAAATCCTATTCCGTTACCTGTCATTCCGCCCACATGAAAGCCACCATCAAATAATGGCAGTGCCTTTTTCAGCACTGATTTAATATCCATGTGGTGAGGTGATACTTCATCTGCTTTTAGCAGGAAATGATGGATCACCTCCATCATGGCAGCCAGGTCGCTCTGCCGTTGAAACTCTCCGGGATCGATATTGACGAGTGAAAAGAGCTCTTCTGTATTGACTAGGTTGAAGTTTCCGGCCAGTGCAAGATTTCTTGCCGGTATGGTATCCCTCTTTAAGAAATGGGTGACAGAATTCTGCATTGTTCTTTCCTTGTGTGCCGTACCGAAGATGCCCGAGAAGTAATTCCCCCATAAATGAAATGTGACCTTTCATCAAGGCCCGGGTGATTCTTAATATCCGGATTGAACTTTGCAAGGTCGTCCACTTCAGCACCTATTTTTTTGAAAACATCCGCAATAGGCTGGTGAGCTCCGCTGCGTATACGATGTAAGAAAGGATAGCCCGGCTCCACATTTAATTTAACAGCTGCCACTCCGGCCCCGTCTTGTCCGCGGTTGTGCTGCTTTTCCATCAGCAGGTACAGCTTGTTAAGGCCCCACAGCACCGTGCCATACTGCTGCTGGTAATAAGAGAAAGGTTTTCTAAGCCGGATGAATGCTAATCCGCATTCATGTTTGATGGGGTCGCTCATGAGAAGCGGCAAAGTTAGGCCATAAAACTATATGGTTATATTAATTCATATCCTTTGCCGGTCGCTTCGATGGGTATAATACAATCTCTGTCTGGAGCGGTTTCTATCTTCACTTTCCCGTTAAACAGGCCCGCCCGGCTGATATAAGAAGATCTCAGTTTCAGGTTATCAGGCAAATATTCTTCACTGAAATGGTGGCTATAGAATCCTATATTAAACTCAAGAGAAAGCCGCTACGTTTGTAACGGCTTTCTCCTAGTATAGAAAAACAAATTAAAACGATTTCATATCGGCGGCGAACTTCTTTAATTTGGGGCATTCATTTTCTGTCTGCGGATCTACACTGACATAGTAAGTAGGAAGTTTTGTAGCAAGCCATTTTTCCATCGCCTTCGCCTTTCTTCTCTTCCAGTGCATATTGAGAAATCTTACTGTAATCATCATGCAGATTCATCCGGTGCGGCTCTGAACGGGATTTCAGAAAAACGATCCTTACACCTTTTTTTTGTTGTTCATCAGTATAAGCAACAGGTGGGGCAATATCTCCTACTTTCATTTTTGATAACATTCCAACCATGTCTTTATCCAGCGCATCAATTGGAACATAAGTGGAACCATCCTGGTTGGTGATGCAGGGGCCGGCAAATTTTGCAGACTCATCATCACTGTATTTGGAGGCAGCGGCGTTAAAGCTGAGTTTTCCGGCAATAATATTTGAACGAACTGAATCCAGTTTTTTGATGGCTTGCTTTATTTCATCATCTGTTACAGGTGGTATGCGGAGGATATGGCGAACAACTGCATCATCTCCGTTACGCTGCACCATCTGAATGATGTGGTAACCAAATTTCGATTTTACAGGTGTCGAAATTTCTCCTTCTTTTAAACGGAAAGCTGTCGACATAAAAATAGGGTCCCAGTTTTTTTCATTTCTGTTAATCTCATACTGGCCACACCTGTCTTTACTTCCCGGATCTTCAGAAACCTCTTTGGCAAGCTTGCAGAAATCAGTAATCTTATTTTCAAGCTGTTTCTTATAGTTATTCATCTCTCCAACAATATACTGTTCCAGCTCCCTTGATGCTTTTGGATAACTGATAATCTGGCATATCTCCAGTTCTGATTCGTAAAAAGGCAAACTGTCAGTGGGGATTTTATCAAAGAAGGCTTTTACTTCGTTAGGAGTGATTCTTACGTTATCAATAATCTTCCGCTGCATAGCGCCGGACAGTTTTTGCTCTTTTACCGATTCTCTTGCATCATCTTTTATCTGGTACACACTTTTTCCGGCCATTTCTTCCAATGCTGCAGCACTACCTAATTTATTAATGTAATAACGTATTTTTTGGTCAAGCTCGGCTTCCACTTCTTCATCAGTAACAGGTATTGAATCCTTTTCTGCCTGAAGCATGAGCACCTTGGAAACGATTGCCTGCTCCATCAGCAAACATTCTGCATTTTCAGGAATTGTACCGCCCTGGCGGGCAATATCTAAAATGGAATTGGTGATATCTGATTGAAGAATGATGCGGTCACCTACTATAGCAGCAATCTTATCGGCCACAACCTTCTTTCCCTGCGATTGAGCCGCAACTGTAAAACCCAGGACCAGGAAACAAACAGTTAGTATTCTTTTCATATAATGCATAAAATCAAAAGTAGTCTGCCCGGGAAAATTAACGGGCAGATTTGAGAGTATTTAACAAAAGTTTGACCGGGGGCTGCGAATTGTGATTAAAGTGTCCGTTTCACTTCCTCAATCTCATATGCTTCCACCACATCTCCCACTTTAATATCACTGAAATTTTTAATGGTTAAGCCGCATTCCATACCTGACAGCACTTCTTTCGCATCATCCTTAAATCTTTTCAACGAAGCCAGCTCAGCATTTGTATCACCGGTAGGATAGATAACGATACCATCCCGTATCAACCGTATCTTAGAATCCCTTTTGATCTTTCCATCCAGTACCTGGCATCCTGCAACTGTTGCTTTATCAAATTTGAACACTTCTTTGATTTCCACATTCGCAACGATCTTCTCCTGTACTTTCGGTTCCAGCATTCCTTCCATGGCACTCTTCACTTCTTCAATGGCGTTATAGATGATAGAGTACATTTTTATCTCAATACCGGCATTATCAGCCAGCCTGGATGCCTGTAATGATGGGCGAACGTTAAAGGCAATAACGATAGCATCAGAAGCTTCTGCCAATACGATATCACTTTCATTGATTTGACCCACTCCTTTATGGATCACACTTACCAGTATCTCCTGAGTAGATAGTTTTTGTAATGAGTCGCTCAATGCTTCCACCGAACCATCCACGTCACCTTTGATGATAACTTTCAGTTCTTTGAAACTTCCGAGTGCCAGGCGACGACCAATCTCATCCAATGTGATGTGCTTTTTGGTCCTTATTCCCTGTTCTCTTAATATCTGTGCACGGCGATTGGCAATTTCTTTTGCTTCTGCTTCATCAGCATACACTTTGAATTTTTCACCGGCCTGGGGGGCCCCGTTCAATCCTAATATTACTGCAGGTGCCGATGGACCAGCTTTCTCTTCTTTCTTATTTCTTTCATTGAACATGGCTTTTACACGGCCATAATATTGACCACTCACCACCAGGTCGCCGGGATGCAATGTTCCGTTCTCAACAAGCAAAGTGGCTACATAACCACGACCTTTGTCAAGTGATGCTTCAATAATAGTTCCTGTTGCCTCACGGTTAGGGTTCGCTTTCAGATCCAGCAACTCAGCTTCCAGCAATATCTTCTCTAATAATTTATCAACGTTCAATCCTTTCTTCGCTGCTAGCTCCTGGCTTTGGTACTTACCACCCCATTCTTCCACCAGCAAATTCATTTGTGAAAGCTGTTCATATATTTTTTGAGGATTGGCTCCGTCCTTATCGATCTTGTTGATGGCAAAAATCATCGGTACCCCGGCTGCCTGGGCATGGCTGATAGCCTCCCGGGTCTGTGGCATCACTGCATCATCTGCAGCAATTACAATAACGGCGATATCGGTAACCTTGGCACCCCTTGCCCTCATAGCAGTAAATGCTTCGTGACCAGGTGTGTCCAAGAAAGTAATTTCTTTTCCGTTGGCTAATTCAACCTGGTAAGCCCCGATGTGCTGCGTGATACCACCTGCCTCTCCAGCTACCACATTGGCGCTACGGATATAGTCAAGCAATGATGTTTTACCATGGTCAACGTGGCCCATGATGGTTACAATGGGTGACCGATGTTGCAGATCTTCTTCACTATCCTCTTCATCTTCCTCCTCCATTTCCATCTGCTTCTCCATATCGATAAACTCAACATCATATCCAAACTCACTGGCCACCAGTTCTATCACCTCCGCATCTAGCCGCTGGTTGATAGACACCATGATACCTAAGCTCATACACTTACTGATAACTTCCGCAAAACTTACATCCATCAGGTTGGCTAATTCACTTACGCTGATAAATTCGGTCAGCTGTAGTTTGTTGTCATCTGCCATTTCGCCCTGGGCATCTGCCGCCTCTTGTCTTTTTTCACGGCGCAGTTTTGCTTTCAGGCTTTTACCCCGGCCGCCGGCTCCGGCCAGTTTAGCCTGTGTTTCTCTTATTTTTTCCTGAATCTCTTTTTCATCTATCAATTTATCTTCTCTGCGGCCACCTGTTCCACCTGTATGTCTGCGATTGCCACCCGCTCCCGCACCACCTCGGCCCCGGTTGAAATTACCACCACCTGTTCCACCTTGTCTTCTGTCGGCATCAGTGTCTTTATTGATGAATATTTCTCTCTTGTTATCCTTCTTTTCAATCGGGATACGTTTTCTTTTCTTCTTCTCATCTTTAACAGGTCTTGTATCGCTGTCAACCGGCAAGTCAATCTTGCCAAGAATCTTTGGACCTGTAAGTTTTTCAACTTCAATATTCTCGATGACAGTTGCCTGTTCCTCTGCAACCGGTTCTTCTTTAGCTATTACCTCTTCAACAACCGGCTTCGCTTCTTCTTTCTTTGTTTTTTTGCCTTTACCTTTTACCGGTTTCTCTTCTTCAACAGGCTTTTCTTCCTCTTTCTTTGCTTTGGCGCTTTTCTTTGGCCGGGTTGAAGAATCAATAGTAGAAAGATCTATTTTCTTTACCACTTTCGGCCCTTCGATTTCCGGTGCTTCTACTTTAATCACTTCTTCTTCCTTCTTTTCTTCCTCCTTTTTTGCCTTGGCTTTCGCTGGTTTTTCTTCTTCAGCCGGTTTAGCTTCTTCTTCTTTCTTCACAATTTTAGGAGTCGCCTTTTCCTCTTTCTTGAAACTTATCTCTTCGTCTTCTTTTTTCTTTTTGGCTTCAGCCTGCGAACCCTTGGGTAACTCAAGCTGGTCACTTTTCATTTTAGCGGCCTTGTCGCTTGAAAACTCCTGTTGCAATGAACGGTACATGTCCTCCGTCAGTTTTGACGTAGGCTTCAGCTCATCTTTAGGAAATCCTTTCCCTATCAGGAAATCAATAATGGTATCCTGACCAACGTTAAATTCCTTGGCCGCTGCTAATAATCTCGGAAGTTTTAATTCTGCCATTCAGGTTGTTTAATTGTCAATTGTGAATAGTCAATTGTGAATACAAAATGGCTTTTATTTACCATCCCCTATTCACCATTCACCTTCTTATTCTTTTTCAAATTCTTCTTTCAATATTCTTCTCACATCAGCAATCGTTTCTTTTTCCAGGTCAGTTCTTCTCTCCAGCTCTTCCGGTGTCAGGTTCAATACACTTCTTCCGGTGTCACAACCAACCCGTTTCAGTTCATCAATGACCCATGTTTCAATTTCATCGCTGAATTCTTCAAGGTCTATATCAAATTCTTCCACCTCGCCTTCATTGTCACGATACACATCCAACTCATAGCCGGTAAGTTCACAAGCCAGTTTAATATTTACACCACGGCGTCCGATAGCCAGTGAAACCTGGTCTGGTTTCAGGTAAACATTAGCATGTTTAGCCTCATTATCCAGTTCCATACTGGTGATCTTGGCCGGTGTTAATGACCGTTGTATCAATAACTGGATATTACTTGTCCAGTTGATGACATCAATGTTTTCATTCTTCAGTTCCCGGACGATACCATGAATCCGGCTTCCTTTCATACCCACACAGGCACCAACTGGGTCAATCCTGTCATCATAAGATTCTACGGCAACTTTAGCTCTTTCTCCGGGATCCCTCACAATTTTCTTAACCACAATCAGGCCATCAAAAATCTCCGGTACCTCTATTTCCAGTAGTTTGGCGAGGAACTCGGGGGCGGTTCTTGAAAGGATGATCACCGGGTTATTATTCTTCATATCCACTTTTTTCACCACGGCACGGATACTCTCTCCTTTTTTGAAATAATCCTGTGGTATCTGCTCACTCTTGGGGAGTATCAGTTCATTACCTTCTTCATCTAACAACAAGATCTCTTTCTTCCATACCTGGTAAACCTCAGCGCTGATTATTTCGCCAATCCTGTCACCATATTTCTTGGCCAGTACGTTCTTCTTTAAATCGCTGATACGGCTGGCCAGGGTTTGCTTGGCAGCCAGAATTGCACGGCGGCCAAAATCAAGCAGATCAATTTCTTCATATAATTCTTCCCCTACTTCAAAGTCAGGTTCAATCTTTACTGCATCGGAATATGCTACCTGCGCCAACGGGTCTTCTACCTGGCCATCTTCAACGATCATACGGCGGCGGATGATCTCAAGGTCACCTTTTTCCGCATTAACAATTACATCAAAGTTTTCATCGCTGGTATATTTTTTACGCAGCAATGTTTTAAAAACATCCTCCACCACTTTCATCATGGTGGGACGGTCAATGTTTTCGGCCTCTTTAAAATCCTGGAACGCCTCTATCAGGTTGATACTTGCCATAACACAAAATTTTGAAATCCGATCCCGGTCTTCACCGGGAAAGGGGTCGAATGTTTAAAATTTAATTTGAATTTTTGTTGTTTTTATATTCTCAAAAGAAATAGTGTGTTGCACTGTTTCCATTTTCTTGCCTTTGCCTTTTATTTCCTCCATCGTAATATCTGTTTCGGTAGCTCCGGTCAGTTTTCCTTCTTTTTTGTTTCCTTCTTTATCAATCACTTCCACAAAACGGCCGATATTTTTAAGGTATTGACGGTGCATTTTCAGTGGTTCATCCAACCCCGGTGATGAAACCTCCAGAGAGAAGTCACCATTCGGGAACATGTTCTCTTCCTCCAGTTGCTTGTACAGGCGGCGGTTATATTGAACCAGTTTTTCGATACTAATACCCTGATCACCATCAATGAACACTTTGATGTTATTGGTGGGTTTGATCCTCACTTCCACCAGGAACAATTCCGGCTCGGCGGCAATTAACGCTTCCACTTTATGTTCCAACATCTGTATTTGGGCTTCTCCGTTCATGCTGTATAAAAGAAGAAGGGAACGGCCTCGTTCCCTTCTTACTGCTATTTCCGGTGCAAATATACGGGAAAGAGGAGGTATCTGCCAAATACAAAGGGGCAAATGCCGAAGGTTAATAATTCGGTAAACAGCTGCAAAATACCGGCAACAGCAAACCCGGCCATCCTATCTTTACACCATGAAATATGTTTTATATGCCATACTGGCCTATATTATCTATCAGTTCATTTTTAAACTGGTAATTCCGGTTTACCTGGCCAGCCGCAAGATCAAAAAGGGTTTTAAGGAAATGCAGAGCCGTATGCAAGAGCATATGCAGCAGCAACAAGGCTATACACCACAGCCTTCCGCCTCTAAACCGGAGCCCAAAACCAAAACCGGGGATTACATTGAATTTGAAGAAGTGAAATAACTTCTTTCTGTCTGTAATATTTTTTTACTTTTGCGCCTCGGAGAATGCCGAAATTATCGGCACCTCAGGACCCTTAGCTCAGTTGGTTAGAGCACCTGACTCATAATCAGGGGGTCGCAGGATCGTGCCCTGCAGGGTCCACCAATGCCCCGGTTTCGGGGCATTTATATTAAAAATCAACAGGTTCTTTAACCTTTTGTTAACCGGGATGAAAATACATTTGTCCACTACTAGAAATTATATGAAGAAAAGTATATCGCTATTTATCTGTGCCCTGTTTGCAACCTCATTACTGGCGCAGGATAATACAATAAAAAAGAAGAAGGACATTCCTGATATGAGCAACAGACCAAATGATCACTTCATGTTGCAGCTTGGCTACACAAGCTGGGCTAGTATTCCCGATACCATCAATACTAGCGGTTTATCAAAGAGTATAAATGTTTACTTCATGTTTGATTTCCCGTTCAAAACCAATCCCAAACTAAGCATGGCATTTGGCCCGGGTATTGCTTCTGATCATATTCTTTTTTCGAAAACACATGTCGGCATCAAGGATAATACACCCACCTTATATTTTATCAATCAATCCGATACTAATAACTTCAAGAAAACCAAACTGGCAACTGTTTACCTGGAGGCTCCTGTTGAGTTCCGCTATTCAGCCGAGCCACTAACTGGCAAAGGGTTGAAGTTTGCAGTGGGAGTGAAAATAGGAACTCTATTAACAGCACATACCCGCAATGTAAAGTTTCAGAACAAGAGCAATACAGTAATTAATGATTATGTGATGAAAGAGTCAAGCAAAAGATTCTTTAATAAGAACCGACTCTCGGCTATGGGAAGGGTTGGTATGGGACATTTTACTTTGTATGGTAGTTACCAATTCACCCCTTTAATAAAAGATGGCCTTGGTCCGGAAGTAAGACCCTATTCAATTGGTATAACACTAAGCGGACTCTAAGTCATTTGATAAAAGATATTAAAAAGCGATCTGGAAACAGGTCGCTTTATTTTTTACTTTTGACTGCCGTTAAGACGGTAAGACGAACAGTCTTCGTCTCCGGCTTTCGGCAATTATTTTTTAAGCATGATTGATAAATCAAAAAGTATTCAGCAGGAAGAAAAGGCAGTGCTGGTAGGGTTAGTGCATAAAGACCAGACCGAGCAGCAGGTACAGGAGTACCTGGACGAGCTGTCATTTCTTGCCGAGACAGCAGGGGCTGTTACGCTAAAACGATTTACTCAAAAACTTCAACATCCTGACAGCCGCACTTTTGTCGGCAAAGGAAAGCTGGAAGAAATAAGCAACTATGTAAAAGGAAAAGATATCCGTGTTGTCATTTTTGATGATGAACTTACCGGCGCACAAATCAACAATATTGAAAAGGCGATCGAAGTAAAAGTGATTGACCGCAGTGACCTGATCCTTGACATTTTTGCAAGAAGGGCTAAAACCGCACAGGCAAAAGCCCAGGTGGAACTGGCACAATACCAGTATATACTTCCCCGCCTCCGTGGTATGTGGAAGCACCTTGAACGTTTGGGTGGTGGTATCGGCACAAGAGGTCCGGGTGAAAGTGAAATTGAAACAGACCGGCGTATTGTAAGAGATAAGATTTCGTTGCTGAGAAAAAGATTGGCAGAAATAGATAAACAAGCCTTTACACAACGAAAAGACAGGGGCGAATTCATCCGGGTGGCATTGGTAGGTTATACGAATGTTGGCAAGTCCACCATCATGAACCTGCTGAGCAAAAGAGAAGTATTCGCAGAAAACAAACTGTTCGCTACACTTGATACTACTACCAGCAAAGTGGTATTTGAAAACACTCCTTTCCTGCTGAGTGATACAGTAGGTTTCATCCGAAAGTTGCCGCACCATTTGGTGGAAAGCTTTAAAAGCACCTTGGATGAAGTAAGGGAAGCCGACATATTACTGCATGTGGTGGACATTTCTCATCCGGCTTATGAAGATCAGCTGGGAGTCGTCAATAAAACCTTACAGGAACTGAATGCTTTCGACAAACCAACGCTTACTATTTTCAATAAGATGGACCTGTATGAGGCCAATACATTCGATGAATGGCTTGAAGAAAGTACCAGGCAGGAGATACTGCAAGACCTGAGAGACCGGTGGAACAATGAAACAAACGGCAATGCAGTATTTGTTTCCGCCATTGAAAAAAGAAATATTGACGTATTGCGTAATACAATACTGGAAAAAGTAAGAGAGATCTACAGGATCAGGTATCCATACAAAACAGAATTTCTGTACTGATGACTGAAAAAAAATATACCTGGCACAAAATAGCGGACCACATTAACGAACTGAATTTTGCTCCGAATAATATTGCTGTAGCAGAAGTAAAGAGCAAAAAGATCTGCATTGGTAAGCATAATGACGCTGCATTTGCCTTTGCTTACAAATGCCCTCATGCAGGCGGTATTATGGCCGATGGATATATAGATGCCCTTGGAAATATTGTTTGTCCCCTCCATCGGTATAAATACAATATGGAGAACGGCCGTAATGTAAGCGGTGAAGGATACTACCTGAAACACTGGCCGGTGGAGTTGCGGGAAAACGGGGTGTTTGTGGGTATGGAAGAATCGGGTGGCCTTTGGAATATTTTCCGGTAAAAATTGATTGTGAATACCTTGTTGAAAAGCTAAAATCCCTATTTTTGCTGCCCCAAAAGGAAAGGTATTCCTGCTTAGCTCAGTTGGTTAGAGCATCTGACTGTTAATCAGAGGGTCGCTGGTTCAAGTCCAGCAGCAGGAGCAAAAAGGTTTTGTGAAAGCAGAACCTTTTTTTATTATATATTATATCTACATTCTCTATTCTGAAAGTTCAAAGCTTTATTATGTTGGCTACTCAGGCAATCCTTTAAAACAACTGGAAGAGCATTGCTGACTAAATTCAGTATTCCTGCTATAAGCAATAATTACAGATAAATCTTCTGGCTTTGTTTTATTCAGCTGCTGCCCCTATAAAAACTGTATCCGCCTTACCTTCTTTACTAAAGGTGAAGATGATGCCCCCGTAAACAGAACCCACCGTAATAGTTTTGTTATCGGTCGCTTCCCGGTCAATACTTTTTTCGTAAGCGGCCATCACTTCTTTGTAAGAACTGCCGATACCCATATTCATTTTAGTTTTAAGGGTGCAGGGGCTGCTGATAGTAATGGAAAAAACAGTTTGCCCGGCATCAGCTTTATCACTACTCATATTTAGAGCAATACCTTTGGATTTATACATCCAGTCCTGGTGCATTAAGCCGTCTGCTCCCCATTCTATGGCTTTAGATTTTGATTCCGGCTGACCAAGCAGTTCTGTGATTTTTGCAGCACTCAATCCTAATGTAATATCTCCTGCGCCACCCAGATCTGCTTCACCTGCAGCAGAATCTTTAGGTGAATGGCCGGACAATGAATCAGCAACATTTACAGCAGTGTCTTTAATTTCAGGCTTTGCGTCATCTTTTGATTTGCTGGAATTGCAGGAGGCAAGTACCAATAAAAAACAGGCAGCAGCAAAAGTGAATTTCATAACGGTTTTTTTATCAATGAAAGATAGAGAAATAGTGTAAGAATAAATCAATCGTTATTTTTACTCCCCATGTCATTATTCATTTCCTCCCTTAATTCCGGCAGTAATGCCAATTGCTACTATGTTGGCAACAGCAGTGAGGCTGTGTTGATTGATGCGGGGCTCAGTTGCAGGGAAACAGAGAAGAGGATGAAACATCTTGGTCTTTCGATGGATATAGTGAAAGCCATTTTTGTATCACATGAACACAGCGACCACATTACAGGAGTACCCGGCATTTCAAAAAAATACCAGCTGCCTGTTTATATCACAGAAGCCACATTGGCCAACAGCAATATTCCCATTGAGCCACAACTGATCAATGATTTTAAGAAAAACAAACCGGTAAAGATTGGCAGTTTGTCTGTCACCCCCTTTCGTAAAAACCATGATGCAGCAGATCCGCATAGTTTCCTCATATCAGGACATGGTGTCAATATTGGCATCATCACAGATATTGGCTACGCCTGCAGACAGGTTATAAAATATTTCAGGCAGTGCCATGCAGCCTTCCTCGAATCCAACTATTGTGCAGATATGCTGGCTAATGGAAGCTATCCCTGGTATTTACAACAACGTATCAGCGGGGATGAAGGGCATTTGTCCAATGCACAGGCTCTTGAATTATTTACAAACTACAGGGGAACAGACCTTCGGTTGCTGATCTTGTCCCACTTATCTAAAAATAATAACAGGCCGGAACTGGTGGAATCCCTCTTCAAAAAACAGGCAGGTAATACGGAGATTGTTGTGGCTTCCCGCTACAACGCATCACCGGTATTTTGTATTGAAGGCAATGCCAACCTGGTGGTGACACGGACGAAAAGCCGGAAACGGACAGACGAAAGACAATTATCCCTGTTTTGACGGTTGATAAACACCCGGGCAAAATTTCATTGTTAGTATGGAAATAATCTATATTTGTCTCGGTAAATACTAATACCCATTAAAATTCTAAACTAAAAACAATGGCAACAAAAAAGAAAGCTGCTAAGAAAGCAGCAAAGAAACCAGCTCCAAAGAAAGCGGTAAAAAAAGCAGCAAAGAAAGTTGCGAAGAAAAAATCTGCCCGTAAACCATCAGCAGCTTTCATGAAAGCTCTTACTCCCAGTGCTGCATTAGCAGCAGTAGTAGGAAGCAAACCAATACCCCGTACTGAAGTGGTGAAAAAAATCTGGGTGTATATCAAAGCTAACAAACTACAGGACAAAGCCAACAGACGTATGATCAATGCTGACGCAAAACTGAAACCAGTTTTCGGTGGCAAAGGTCAGGTGTCTATGTTTGACATGGCAAAACACCTTGCTAAAAATCTGAAATAAGAAAGGTATTACGAAAGTAAAAGGGCATCATACGATGCCCTTTTTTAATGCCCCTCCTCAATGCAGCATGGAAACATTAACAGCAAAGCTGACCGGTAAAGACTACCTTCCTGCCGTTGCGGGCAATATTGCCCGCAGGTAAATCAATCAAATGTCAAATATTACACAAGTAGTCAACGTAGATAAATCAATGAGAACATTGAAAAAAACGGTGCATGCATCCGACCTCGACCAGCTACTGAGCAGCACCGGCCCTTATACTTTCTTTGCACCAAGTGATCTTGCCTTTGAAAAGCTGGAGAAAGGAAAGATTGAAAAATTGCTGGAACCACAGAACAGGGCACAGCTGGCCGACCTGCTCAATAATCATATTGTAAGCGGAAAGATAGCTTTCAAAGATTTGAAAGACGGTGATAAGCTGACCACTGTCAATGGAAAACAACTAGTAGTACAGGAAAAGAATGGCGGTATCAGTATTGGTGATGTTAATATATCACCCCGGGAGGCTAAGATATCAAATGGCGTCATGCATTTGACAGACATGGTGATCCAATAAAATGCTTCTGTAATATTTAAAAACGCCATCATGATGGTGTTTTTTTTATGTCACTGCTATTATGGTATTGTAAAAGCCCCTTATATTCCTTACCTGCAAAGTTCCCGGATGATGGCTGCATGCTGCGGATACTCTTTTGATAATATATCCGCATCTGCCAGTTCAAAATCGGCAAAATCAAAACCGGGAGCCACGGTGCAACCAACAAAGGAAAATGAACTGCCGGGTGCCGGCCGGCTGGCAAACCAGCAATTCGCCGGTACCACATACTGGAACTGTTCCCCTTCTTCAATAGCAGGTCCCAGGGAAATAATTTCCATTACAGCATCCGGATGTATCACATACACCTGCAATGTATCGCCGGCATAAAAATGCCAGCACTCATCGCTCTTGATGCGGTGAAAGGCAGAGAAGTTTCCCTGTTCCAATAAAAAATAAATAGCCGTGGAGAAAGGCCTGTCGCCGCCAAAGCGTTCCGGTAAAGCCGATGCAGCAATGGATTCATTGCTTTTATAGGACTGTTTATACCAGCCGCCTTCAGGATGTGGCCGGAGAAAATACTTTTCTATAAGTTGCCGGGGGACGGTCATTTTCTTATCCGTTATACCGGAAAGATAGAGAAAGAAATAGTTTCTGATACAGGCTGTTGTACAATCTCCCCGGTTACTTTCCGTGTCAAATCATAGTAATAAAAAGCCAAAATCATGTTTTACCTGCAGCGTAATGATTACCTTTTACATAACCAAACTGTTTTGTTATGAAACATTATCACATCATCTCACGGCTGGCCATTTACCTGCTGTCGGTGGTACTCATCATCTTTGGTGTTTTTCATTTCTTATACCCCAGGGACCTGCTGGTCTATGTACCACTGTCATTGGTAGGCGGTATTACATGGGCCTACATCGTCGGTGCTGCATTCATCCTGGTGGGATTATCGTTCATCACTAACCAGTTTGTAAAAGTTACCAGCTACCTGCTGGTGGTCATGCTGATCATTTTTATCCTGACCATCCATGTACCGAATTATAATAATGCAGGGGACAAAGAAATGCGGCAGATGGCCCTGATAAATATTCTCAAAGACACTGCGATCATGTGCTTTGCGCTGCATATAGCAGCCGGAGCCCATCACCAGCACCTGCACTTTGAGGAGAATGATTGATTTTGTCAGCCCGGCAGTCGCTTTTTTATCAGGTGTGGTATTGACATATGTCATACCATAGCATGGTGGTACCAGCTAAGTTGCAATGCTGCTAAACCGGCATTGTTATGCTATCAGATATTGCTATTTCCCAATCCGCCTCTATCCGGCACATCAAAGAGATCGCTGCCGCCCTTGGTATCAGTAATAACGACTTGGAGTATTATGGCAAGCATAAAGCCAAATTACCCCTGCACCTGATCAATGAAGAAAAGATAAAACAACATCATCTTGTTTTAGTGACCGCCATCACCCCCACTCCCGCAGGTGAAGGCAAGACCACTATCTCCGTTGGGTTAACAGACGGGTTAAATCACATCGGGAAAAAAGCAATGGCCGTATTAAGAGAGCCATCTCTGGGTCCCGTCTTTGGTTTGAAAGGCGGCGCAGCTGGTGGCGGTTATTCACAGATCATACCGATGGAAGATATCAACCTGCACTTCACCGGCGATTTTGCAGCGATTGAAAAAGCAAACAACCTCCTCGCTGCATTGATTGATCACAACCTGCAAAACAAGAAAAGAAGTTTGCAGATAGACCCGAGAACCATTGTATGGAAAAGGGTAATGGACATGAACGACCGGGCACTCCGGCATATCGTTATCGGGCTGGGCGGCACTGCCAATGGCATTACCCGTGAAGATGGGTTCAACATTACACCGGCATCGGAGGTCATGGCGATACTGTGCATGAGTTCCGGGATGGAAGATTTAAAGAAACGGCTCGGCAATATTTATATCGGCACCACATTCGGCGGTGAGCCGGTTTTTGCAAGAGACCTGAATGCTGTTGGCGCCATGGCCATCTTATTAAAAGATGCTATCAAGCCCAACCTGGTGCAAACACTGGAGGGTAACCCTGCATTGTTACATGGCGGCCCCTTTGCCAGTATTGCACAGGGCACCAATTCCATTCTTGCCACACAAATGGGTTTATCGCTGAGTGAATATGTAATTACCGAAGCAGGTTTTGCAGCTGACCTCGGCGCAGAGAAATTCTTCGACATTAAATGTGTGCAGGCCGGGTTAAAACCAAAAGCAGTCGTCGTTGTGGCAACAGTAAGGGCATTACGGCATCACGGCGGTGCAAAAAAAGATGAACTTACTGTTCCGTCGGTGGAAAGGGTGGAGAGAGGATTACCCAATCTTGGTAAACACCTGGAGAATATGCAGCTCTTTGGCATGAAGGCCGTGGTGGCCATCAATCATTTTCCCGGTGATACCGATGAGGAGATAGCCGCTATCAATTCCTTCTGTAAAAACTATGATACCGAAGCCATCGTCTGCAAAGGATTCACCGAAGGCGGAAAAGGAATGACAGCACTGGCCCATGCTGTAACTGCGCTGATCGAAAAAAACGGGAGCCATTTCAAACCCCTGTACAACCGGGACATGCCCATTGAAGAAAAAATTCATACCATCGCCACAAAGATCTATGGCGCCAACGCTGTGGAGTATTCTGTAAAAGCAAGGACACAAATAAAGCACCTGAAAGAACTGGGCTTTGAACACATGCCGGTTTGCATGGCCAAAACACCCAAGAGTTTATCAGATGATGAAAAAAAAGTGGGGAGACCTTCCAACTTTATTGTAACGGTACGGGAATTTGAATTTGCGGCCGGTGCCGGTTTCGTTATCCCGATATTAGGTGAAATGATGCGGATGCCGGGATTACCAATGATACCCGCAGCTGAGGGAATTGATATTGATGCAGCCGGTGTGATCACTGGATTGAGCTGATAAATGAGCAGCCACTGCTATTGCAATAGGGTCAGGCTGCCGGCTACGGTCATTTTTTTATTGGGCAGTACTTTGAAAATAGCATTATTGCTAATCTGCTGATTGATGTTTAAAATACATTCACCGCTTCCTGCCGGGTCAATAATGATCATGGCATTGCCAGGTAATACTGCAGGCGGAACAATACTATTTGACCAGTTAGATGCAACGTCCCAGTTGCCATTACCGGTAAAAGTGTAGGTGGCGGATGCAGGCGGGTTCACCGGCATAGTACTTTTAAATAGCCCTGCATTATGGCCATCTGCAGTATGACAAACTGCATAGATATACCCAAACGTATCAAAACCCAGTTGTGTAACATTGGATGCGGAAGAAGGCAAACCTGCAGAACTGACGATCCAGTCGGAAGAAGGATTCCAGTTATTGGTATAATAAGCCATCCGTACGCCACTGTTCTCCCCGGCGATATAAGCATTGTTGCGCTGATCAAACACCAGGTCCTGCACTCCCTGTATAACCAGGTCAGGGTCGGTAAATTGTGTCCACACATTTCCATTGTCTTCCGGTGATGAATACCAGAGTATATGTGTCCACCAGTCGCCACCGGCGAATATTATACCATTCACATCTGTTTCTATTTCGATAACGTTACCATACCAGGGAATGGTGTTGCCCACGCCCAGTATAAATGTTTGTCCTCCGTTATCAGAGCGGGACACTCCTTCGCTTTCGCTGCCGACAAATATGGTTGACTCTTTACTAAAATCAATATCCCAGATAGCAGAGATTGTCAGTGGATTGTTCAGCCAGCTTGCACCATTGTTGATAGAATACGATAAAGTAGTGGTTCCGGAAAAACGGGAAGTGGCCCAGATAGTATCTGATTTATGTTGTTTGATCTTGGTGTACATATCACAACCATTAGCAGCCACCTGTGTCCAGTTGTCGCCGTTGTTGGTGGAACGGTAAATAGCGCCTTTCGGTGTATTGTTGATGCCATGACAAAGAATATCGCCGGCTGCATTACTCATTATCTGCAACGTGGAAAGATGGCTGATACCGGTGTTACGTAATTGCCAGGTAATACCATTATCCAATGATCTCCACGGACCTGACCTTGTACCGACAAACATGGTTCCGTTTGATGTACAGGTATAAGCAAGTACAACCTTCCGTGCATCCATACCGGGATTCATATCATTCCAGCTGTTGCCGCCATCAGCAGATTTAAATACACCAGATGCTCCGGCATATATTTTTCCGGACGGTGAAACAGCCATGCTGGTAAAAAGGCTTGTATATATTCCTGAAGAAACCAGCGACCAGTTATCGCCATTGTTAACCGAACGATAAAGGACACCGGGTGATGTGTTATTACCAATGAACAACCTGTTTTGTGCATCAGCAAAAATAAAAGTGGCATCCGTTGCAGGTAACCCTGTATTAATTGAAGCCCAACCACCACCAGCTGCATGGCATTTATAAACATTATTACTGTTGCAGGCAACATAGATAGTGTCATTTGCAGCAACCGTCATTTTGGAAACAAAATTATTAGGCATGGCAGCACCCACTATGGTCCAGTTGCCGATACCATCGAATTTATAGACGCCGCTTGCAAATGCTCCTGCATATAATATGCCGCCCGGGCCTGTGGCTACCGCCCTGCCAAGTGAAGGAAAGTTGAAGGTGATATCCGTCCATATACTTCCATCCCAGGAGTATATTTTACCGGTGGTGGCCATCATGTACATGTTACCGCCTGTGCCGGTTGCGAATCCTGTTACAAGGATATTTGTAACCGGAAGGCCGTTGTTGATTGCTGCCCAGCTTCCGGCGAAATATTGATACACTCCGTGGGCACCTGTACCGGCAAATAATTTATCGTTGGAAGAAACCTGTAAGCTCCTGATGAGTGAATCCGGTAACCCGGAACTGATATTGGACCAGCTGGTACCATCGTCTGCAGACTGGAATACGCCGTAAGTGGAAGTTCCTGCGTATACTGTATTACTGCTGCTGACCGTAACAGAACTGATACCCTCATTAGGACCGGGAGCTTTTTGCCAGCTTACCTGTGCGGCAGTGTAAAATGGTAAGAAAGAGAAAACAAAGAGTAATTGTTTATTCATAAAGGATATTAAATATGTCTCCAACATGCCTGACAAGTAAGGCGATTGGATCTTATCTTCTTAAAGATAATTTTTTTAGCTGATTTTCTGCATAGCACCGGTTATCTCATTATTCGGCAGACTGGTATGAAGCATTAGCAGAACCACCCGCTGCTGAAGTAATGACTCACAAAGGCATAATGCTGCCTCCTGGTAAAATGTGCCGGTTATACCTGCCTTTCTCTCATTGATAATATTGTATCAATGCAATATGTTGAAAGTCTTTCAGGAACCCTTCCTCAACAAACTCCACATCACCGCCGTTCTCAAGCACTTTCTCTATCACATCATCCACTGCATCTTTTATATAAAGGGACTGAGCAGCCGGTTCATTTATTTTATAGATCTCATCTTCGCTGCTTCCGTGCTGTGCCGCATGCATATAATTTTTTTCTACCACCAGCAACCGGCCTTTCTGATGCATTGCTTCCCGCCATACATCAGTAATACCAACAGCCAGTTCTTTTTTGTTTGCCGCTTCTTCCAGCCGGTTCAGTAATTCATTTTGCCTCTCCCTTTTCCAGCTGATAACATGCGGCTCTGTAATTTGCCTGAGTTCGGGAAATGTTGCTTCTTCATAATTGCCGGGTACATATGTACTGACCGCTTCTCCATGGCGGGTAAGTTTTTTAAAATGCCCGAGTGTCCTGTCTGTACCCAGCACAATCAATGGCAGGTGATAAAAGCGGAGGACCCTGTCCAATGCCTTATCAATATGATGCAGGAACTTTTCCATTACGATCTCCTTTTGCTCTGACATATCAGTAAAATTCGCCACCCTTTCCGGCGTATCATTCTTGTATGCTTCAATGGACTCAGGTGTATCCAGTACCAGTTTGACGAACCGCTCCGAATTGCAGAGATACAAACGGCTTTCTTTGCCACTCAGCAACAGCGCCAGGTATTTGTGCATTTGTTTTTTGCAATACACAAGGTCCCTGATCTCAAATGACTCATCTACAATGATCTTTTCTTCAACAGCAATGCCGAGATACAATACTTTTTCAAACACAGGCGATACATAGATCGCCACACTTTTCTTTTGTACATCAGGTTCCAGGTTACTGATTATATTCCGCAGCTTGTGCATCATCAGTGAAGTGATCTCAGCCGGGTAGTTTTCCTGCAGTTCCTTTTCTACTTTATCAGCAGCAAATTTCAGCGAATGTGCCAATTCGGTTTTCAGGTTTGCTTTCGCCTCAAACGGCATAATGACAGATACAGCGGGCCTGTAATGCACGGCTTTCATCACTTCCTGTATTTCCGGGGTTACAATAGGGTTCATAACAAATTATTTAGACAGGAAATCTAGGCTATTATAGCGCCGTAAAATGTGATAGCCATCACCCGGCGCTTTGATTATCCTCACTACCCTGTGAAAAGAGCAGGTTTTATAATACCTTTCGTTCCGGAATTTTTATAGAACGGATATGCCCAGCTTCAACAACCAGATCAAACAGGTGATGACACTATTGGTGTTGCTGCTGCTTATCTTTTTAGTGGTGAAGGAGCTCTATATCTTTTTACCGGGATTGCTCGGGGCATTGACGCTTTACATACTCAGCCGGGCCAGTTATTTTCAGCTGGTGTATTACCACAAATGGAGAAAGGGATGGACCGCAGGTTTATATCTTTTCTCGTATTTCCTGTTGCTGGCATTGCTTGTATATTTTACGATCACTTTGCTGGAAAAACAGGTACATCCTTTTTTGAATGATCCCGGCACCACCCTTGACAAAGCAAAAGCTGCCGTTGATGATATGCAGCAACGAACCGGTTTCACACTGATCACAGAAGAAACGATGAACAATATGCAGCAGAAGATATCCTCCCTGATCCCTTCCCTGCTCAATGATACAGCGAACCTGCTGGCCAATCTTGGCATCATGCTTTTTGTATTGTACTATATGCTGGTGCATGGCAAGGAGATGGAAGCTTACATGGGTAAGATACTGCCGTTAAAGAAAGCGAACATTGATATGCTGGCAGCAGAGACCAAACGCATCGTAAAAGTAAGTGCATTGGGCATTCCGCTTATCTCCATCATACAGGGTGTGGTGGGCACGGTTGGTTATATCATTTTTGGAGTGGATGAATTTGTGCTCTGGGGTTTTCTTACCGGTGTGTTTGCTTTCTTTCCGATTGTCGGCACTATGATCATCTGGGTACCGATAGTCATCTTTATGTATGCTGCCGGTGATACCTGGAATGCCACCGGGCTTTTCCTCTTCAGCTTTATTGTAACCGGTAATGTGGATTACCTGGCCCGCATTACCCTGTTAAAGAAAATGGGGAATATACATCCGCTGGTGACCGTACTGGGTGTGATAGCCGGCCTGAGTTTGTTCGGATTTATCGGCCTCATCTTCGGGCCGCTGCTCGTCAACTACATCATCCTGCTGTTCAAGATCTATACAAATGAATTTATTGAAGCGGACCCGGAATCCTGATTACAGCAGGCAGGACAAGATCATTTCGATAACCGCTTATATATTTCATCCACCAGGCCGTTAGCCGGCAGATCGTTACTTAGTTCCCAGAACATGATACCACCCAGTTTTTTACGGCGGATGAATTTCGATTTGTCACTTACCGAACGTTTATCATCAAAAGTGGCGAACAGTTTCTTTGCTGCATTGTATTGATACGGTGCTTTTGCTTTTTTATCCCGGTAATATGTAAAGCCGGAACTGTCGCTGAAGTAAGTGGCAAAATTATTATACCCCACTCCCTGTTTGAATATTCCCGGTTGATACAAACCATGATTGCTGTCAGGAACCTGTTCCCACACTCTTGCATAAAAAGCAGCGCCGATGATGAGTTTACCCGGTGCAACATTTTTATCCAGTAACCAGTTCACACATTTTTCGGTTGACTCCTGCCCCGGCCGGTAACCCGACAGTGGTGTGTGATGACCGGTTACCGTAGCATAACCACCCACCAGGTCATAGGTCATCAGGTTTACAAAATCCAGCAGCGGCATCACAGCATCCCAGTCAATGGATTCCTCAAGGTATTTTACAAAACCTCCTGCGGCAAAACTCAGCAGGTAGTTGTTACCCATTTCTTCCCGCAGGCTTTTCACTAATGAAGTGAAGTTTGTTTTATCAGCCGTATCATATTTATGACCGGGATAACCTTCAATGGCCGGGTATTCCCAGTCCAGGTCAATACCGTCTACATTGTATTGTTTGAAAAAAGCCACCGTGGTTTGTGCAAAGCGGCTGCGCTGTGCGGCTGAACTGAAGAGATCGGAACAGGCAGCACAACCACCCCATCCGCCAATGGACACCATGATCTTTAATTGCGGGTTTGTCTTTTTCAATTGCACCAGTTGCTGCAATGTCTTCCGTTGTTCGTCATTATGAAAGGTCAGGGTGTCGTTCTGCATTTTCAGAAAACTGTAAATGATATGCGTCAGTTTATTGACAGGGTATTGCTGAATGGTTTCACCGTTACCGGTGTAGTAGGCGATGATTTTATACGGTTGCTGGGCTGCAACTGACAACGACAGAAAAAGAAGAAAGCAACAAAAGATCCTTTTCATGACAGGAAGTTAGAGAAACTTAGTACAAAACAGGTGTGATACCGGGTACCGTGCTGCAAACAATGGGAGCCCGGCATTACGGTTCTCCCAGAATCTCAAGGATGATGCGTACCTGCCTCGCTGTATAATACCGGCTTCTTCGTTCGCCTATTTTTTTCTGGTGGGGTTGTAACCAGGTGCGGAAGGTCTTGGTGCTTACACCGTACAGGGAGGCCAGTTCCTTCACCGTACTGACCTTTACGGTGGTTTCGTTCGTAGTGCTCATAACTCATTTGCGTATGTTGATTAACGGAATTATCCTCCCCTTCATTAACTGAAAGGGGAGGATAAACTTAACTAAATTATTTAGCACCCGGAAGCCTTCCCGGACCATTCTTTTTCCACAGCGTTTTGAGATTGAAAGACAGGGAAATAGAAGAAAGTCTTGTACCGTCGGTTATTCGTAGATGTTTTTCCGGTGTCCGATATCAATGACAAAAACCGTTAATACTTTATCTTCTATTTTATAGATAACCCTGTAATCACCAATCCGGATCCTGTAACCCGGCCGGCCTGTCAATTTTTTATAACCCGGCGGACGTGGACTAGCAGCAAGGTCATGAATAGCTTTTATGATCCGGTTGAAATGAGGAGCAGATATTTTGTCCAGCTGCTTCTGAGCATAGCGGTCAATAACAACCTGGTACATTGTTATTTGCTTTTACGTTTCGCCTTTAACTGTTTTACAGCTTCGCTGAAAGGCAGGAATTGGTGCTTTCTTTTCATAGCCCTGTCATACGCTTTGATGTCCTCCATTTCTTCTGCCAGCTCCAGTATTTTTTTATACTGGTTCAGTGGTATCTGAACAGCAACAGCCTTCCCTTTTTTATTCAATACCAGTTGTTCCGTGATACTCATGATTGAATGTATTAATCAAATTTAAGCATCTTTTCCCTTTTATCATAAGTGTTGCTATTGTCGTAATAACTGTTTTGCTGCAATACCGGAAAGAACAATGATGCCAATACTTTTCAGTTTACTCCCCCGCTGCTGCCGTTTGATCTTTCGCTGGCAGGCAGCTATATTTTCTTCCAGCAATTGTTGTTGCAGCAGGCTCCTGTCAAACTGTTGCCGCAGGTAATGGTACCGATCTTCTTTTACTACCAGCATTGTATCACGGTTATGCAGTTGTGCCAGCAGGTTGGTATGAGCAGATTGCTGCAAACTGTCCTGCTGCCGGGTCAACTGTATAAAGGCTGTTGCCTGTTTATCAAGAGAATCACAGTAAGCAAGCTGTTGTGCGGTGTCTTGCTCTTCATTGTAGTGTTGCCGGCTGCGGATGGTTTGCTCAATGGCTGCCTGCAGCTGCCGGTTTTCCTGTTGGGTGTTCTTTAATGAGACAGTTGTTCTTTGCAATGCCTGGTTCAGTTCGCTGTTGAGATGCTGCAAGGAGGCTGTTTGTTCCTGGAACACCGCCTCCGTTTGCAGTACCTGTTGTTGAATGGTGGCTGCATCAGTGGCCGGTATGCGTTGTTCTTTTTTATTGCCGGTGAGTAACTGGCAGCAGGCAAGACCGCAGAGCCAGCTGAGCAGCAGGGCAAGGATGATGTTTTGTTTCTTCATGGTTGTTTAGTTGTTATCCGTAAATGTTTTCTTTTCGATAGAATAACCGAAGCAGCCTGCGCCGACAAGAGTGGCGAAGGAGTAGAACATGAACTCCGGTATGTCTTTATGAAAGAATTGTTTGGCGATCCAGCTGGCGAGCAGTGCCAGCAGCAATAGCGCTGTGGCGATCTCCCGCAAGCTGTAACAGTTGTTCTTGTCTTTGAAGAGCTGCTTCAGGCAGTCGTTGTTATTGTTGTTGTCCATGATGGTTGTTATAATTGATTATTGTTTCGAATGATTTCGGCATCTCAATCCTGTTGTCACCCCGGACTTGATCCGGGGTCTTTTGAAAACGATATGTTCCGGTGATAATACTGCTCCGAAAGATTCCGGCTCAGGGCCGGAATGACAAAACATTCGGTTGACCGGAATGATATTCCGATAATGTGAGGCCCGGCGATAACAATGTCACCCCGGACCTGATCCGGGGTCTTTTGAAAACGATCTGTTCAAATGATGATATTGCTCCGAAAGATTCCGGCTCAGGGCCGGAATGACAAAACGTTCGGTTGGTGACGTTTTTGAATTAAGCATTCAACAAACCTGTAACGATATTTAAATAATGTGAGGCCACCGGCAACTACACTGTCACCCCGGACCCCGATCCGGGGTCTTTTGAAAACGATATGTTCAAGTGATGATACTGCTCCGAAAGATTCCGGCTCAAGGCCGGAATGACAAACCGTTCGGTTGGTGACGTTTTTGAATTAAGCATTCAACAAACCTGTAACGATATTTAAATAATGTGAGGCCTACCGGCAACTACACTGTCACCCCGGCCCCCGAGCCGGGGTCTTTTGAAAACGATATGTTCCGGTGATAATACTGCTCCGAAAGATTCCGGCTCAGGGCCGGAATGACAAACCATTCGGTTGGTGTGAATCTTTATTGACCAATCTCCCTCTCCTCCACCAGCGTATACGTAAAATTGTTACCGTATAACTTCTTATGCCGTCCGGCGAGTTGCATCAGCAGGTTGAAATCATTCACATCGGCCAGCACCTGGCAACCTGGCGGAATGTTTGTCCACGGCTCTTGTTATACCATTCACCGATGCCCGGTGAATATTGATACCAAAAATGCCGGTCTCCTGTTTTCTGCTGTAATCAAAATCAAGCACTGGTCATTGGCATTATCATCACGGAGTACCGTAACCGGGTTTTGCTGTACCAGTGCCTGGTATTTTCCGCGGTGTACCCCGATGCGGTGGGAGTGTTTGTATTGCCCCGGCTTCAGTATGGCCGTACCGTTACGGTTCATAAATGTTTTCAACCAGTAGTTACCGGGGTCGGTGGTGGCACGGAAATGATTGATGTATCCATTCACCATCTTCCCGTTTATAAAACACATGGATAGCATGCATCGAAGCGGTTGGGTTTTGCATTGCTGCTCCGTACACCAATGATGTCCGAGCTCAAAGGGCCGGGTATTGATGACATAACCCTTGCGGGTCGGTGTGTTTGTTATTGCCTGCAGCATAATTGTTTTTTTTGAATGAATAAAGAGGGGCTGCTATGCAAGCAGCCCCATGTGGCGTTTTTTTTTCTGGCAAATAATGAACGGGGCATCACCGGCAACTGCGCTGTCACCCCGGACTGTCGATCCCGGCGTAACGAATTGTCACCCCGGACCTGATCCGGGGTCTTTTGAAAACGATCTGCTCCGGTGATGATACTGCTCCGAAAGATTCCGGCATCTCTATCCTGTTGTCACCCCGGCCCCCGAGCCGGGGTCTTTTGGAAATGAAATGTTCCGGTGATGATACTCGCTCTCGAAAGATTCCGGCTCAAGGCCGGAATGACATACTCGTTCGGTTGGTTAACGATTATTTGAAGTAATACGGGGTCTCCGGTAACTACACTGCGTCACCCCGGACCTGATCCGGGGTCTTTTGAAAACGAACTGTTCCGGTGATGATACTCCTCCGAAAGATTCCGCCATCTCAATCCTGTTGTCACCCCGGCCCCCGAGCCGGGGTCTTTTGGAAATGAAATGTTCCGGTGATGATACTCGCTCCGAAAGATTCCGGCTCAAGGCCCGGAATGACAAACCGTTCGGTTGGTTACGATATTTAAGTAATGCGGGGCCTCCGGCAACTATACTGTCACCCCGGCCCCCGAGCCGGGGTCTTTTGGAAATGAAATGTTCCGGTGATGATACTGCTCCGAAAGATTCCGGCTCAAGGCCGGAATGACAACCCGTTCAGTTGGCCGGAATAACGTTGCGTTATTACACACCGCTTACTTTTACGAGGCTGAGTGCATTGAATGCACCGTTCTTCAGCGGGTAGTTGACAGCATTGACCTGCTGAAAGAACTGGATGCCGAGTAACAAGAACAGCGGGTGAGTGCT
>JBAOHK010000008.1:0-445098 GCA_037045605.1 Chitinophagaceae bacterium
TATGTCACCCTATAACAACATCCTACACATATTCAAACATCCATGACTTTGCCGACACGACCCAACGCTATTTTTAGCACATTGCAAGGCACACAAAACCCCGACACAAAGCCAACCTTGCAAAGAGCTAAAAATGCCAACGCACAGCCCACCCACCCCGGCTGACGAATATCTATCATCATTTGTTCGACACTTCAGCAAAATATCTTTACTGGACACCAAAGCCCACCCACCACCCCATGAGTGAAAATATTTTGATTACTTTTTATCTTGCAAAATGAGATACGAAATATTTTAAAACTATATTTGCGACTTGAATCATTTGAACAAATGAACAGAATAAAAGAAGTGTTGGACGAAAAAGGCATTAAGCAGACTTGGCTTGCCGAGCAATTAGGCAAAAGCTACAATATGGTAAATGCTTATGTGCAAAACAGACAACAACCACGAATAGAAGTGCTTTACGACATAGCCAAAATATTGGACGTAAACGTGAAAGACCTCTTGATTGACAACGATATTAAAAAGGACAAGAAATGAGCAAGGAACAAAAAATAACGAATGACATAAAAGTGCCAAACAAAGATTTGGAAGCATTGAGATTAAACTTTCCGCATTGCTTTGACAAAGACGGAAATTTTCAATTGGAAAAGTTTAAAGCCAACCTGACTGAAAAGGAAATCAACTTTTCTACCGAGAGTTACGGTTTAGACTGGCTTGGAAAATCGTATGCAAGACTTTTGGCAAGCGACCCAGCAACTACTTTGCTGAAAGCAGACGAAACTCACAACAGCAAACCCGAAAACGCCAACTCTGAAAACTTGCTCATAAAAGGCGACAACTTGGAAGTGCTGAAACACCTTGCCAATGCATACTACGAACAAGTAAAAATGATTTACATAGACCCACCTTACAACACAGGAAGTGATGGGTTTGTGTATGAAGACGATAGAAAGTTTACCGTAAAAGAATTGCAAAATCTTAATTGGAGTTGATGCCGAAAAAGCAAAACGAATTTTAGATTTTACACAAGGCAAAGAGCAACAGTCATTCTGCTTGGCTTGACATTCTTATACCCTCGTCTATACATTGCCAAACAACTACTTAAAGATGAAGGAGTAATTTTTGTTTCCATTGATGATAATGAAGTAGCTCAACTTCGATTGCTAATGGACGAAGTTTTTGGTGAAGAAAATTTCGTTGGCAACCTTCATTAATCAATTCTACTCCAAACAGCAATGAGATTATGGTTCATGTCGGAAAAATGCACGAATACTGTATTTGTCTATGCAAACAAACTAAACAAAACAGAGACTAATTCTATTGAGAAGATAAGAACAAGAGATTTACATTTAAAGATGAAAAGGGTGGTTTTAATGTGCATCCTCTTTACAATAGTAATGTAGCTTATTACACCTGAGAATCGTGAAAATTTGTATTACCCATTTTATCTTAATCCTGAAAAGCAATTATCAGAATTAGGTGAAGAGTTCTATGAAATAAGTTTGACGAAAAATGAAAGTACATATTGAAATTTATCCGCCAAAATTTGTAAAAGATGGTGTTCAGTTTGTTTGGCGTTGGGAGAAAACCAAAATCACTAGGTGAACTAAATAAGGAAATTGTCGGCTATTTAACAGAAGACGAAGAATCTAGAATAGTTCAAAAAATGCGAACGTCTGAAAAATTGAATTCGTTCAATTTTATCTGACAAAGAATTTGTCAAGTAGAAGGGGAACCGCAGAAGTTGAAAAAATATTTGGCAGAAAAGTATTTTCATATTCCTAAGCCAATTGAACTACTTAATAACTTAATCAAAGTTGCAACAGATAAAGATTCCATTGTTTTAGATTTTTTCGCAGGTAGCGGAACAACTGGTGATTCCTTATTTCAGATTAATAGCGAAGATGGCGGAAATAGAAGATTTATCTTGGTTCAAATTCCTGAATTGATTGACCAAAAACAAAATAAGGTTGGTTATAATTTTGTGAAAAAGGAATTAAGAATTGACACTCCAACAATTTTTGATATAACAAAAGAACGAATAATTAGAGCATCTAAAAAGACTAAAGATGTTTTAATTCCAAACAAAATCAATGAAAAAGAAGCTGAAGTAAAGGAGCTTGAAGGAAAATTAGACTTAGAAGGAAAAGAAGAAAAAATTAATCAGCTCAAAACAGAAATAAAATCGCTTAAGCATCAAGACCTGGGTTTCAAAGTTTTTGAAACAACTCCTATTTGGGAAGATTACAATTTTGAAGCAGAACAGTTTGACAGTTCTCAAACGCTTTTTGATGTGGGTAAACTTACCGAAGACGACATCAAGGCATTATTGACCACTTGGAAAACCTATGACGGTATTGCATTAACACAAGATTTGGAAAGTGTTGATTTAAGCGGTTACACCGCTTATTATGGCAACGGCAGATTGTATTTAATGAACAAAGGTTTTACTACGGACAGTCTTAAAGACACTCTTGGAAAAGATAGATACAGACAAACATTTTGAACCCAAAAGCATCATCGCCTTTGGCTATCATTTGGAGAGTAAGAGTTTACGAGAGATTTCTGAAAACGTAAAAACTTACAACAACAAAAAGAAAAGCGATATTGACTTTATAACAAGGTATTAATATGAAGGGATTTAATTTCGAAAAGAACCTGAGCCACCAATCACATGCAGTAGATAGCACTATTGCTGTGTTTGATAATATTAGCCTTGTTCAGCCAACAGAAGCCGATAAAAACTATATCAATCCTGCCTTTGATCTACACAACTGAAAGAACTTATCCTGAAAACATAAGAGCAGTTCAAGAAGATAATGGCATAAATGAAAAGATAAAACGCAAACAGCAACATCATTGATATAATGATGGAGACTGGCACTGGAAAAACTTACACTTACACCAAAACCATTTTTGAACTCAATAAGAATTTTGGCATTTTCAAGTTCATTGTAGTTGTGCCAACACTTATCTATTAAAGCAGGAACCATCGACTTTTTAAAATCAGACAGCAGTCGTGAGCATTTCAAAGAACAATATGGCAAAACGCTTCACCTACACATAGTAGAAAGTCAGAAAAACAACAAAAGCAAAAAGTCATTCATACCACCGGCAGTTACCAGTTTTGTAAATGCCGGAAACTTTGAAAAGAACAGCATTCAGGTTATGATTATCAATGCTGGTATGATTAACTCTGAAACAATGCAAAAGAGTTTTGATAAAGGACTTTTTGACAAATACACTGTGCCGTTTGATGCTATTGGAGCGACAAAACCTTTTATGATTATTGACGAGCCACACAAATTTGGGCAAGGCAATAAGACTTGGGAGAACATTCAGAAAATGAAACCCCAGTTTATTTTACGTTATGGTGCAACATTTCAAGGATATGAAAATCTGATTTACACTTTAACAGCCGTTGACTCATTCAACAGAAATTTAGTTAAAGGTGTTATCGGACACATCACAGAATTTGACAGTGGCAAAAATGCAATTGTAAAATTTATTGATTCAGATGGAACAGAAGCAAGTTTTGAATTGATTGAAAACGACAAACGCAAAACGGTAACCGTTTCCAAAAAAGAAAGTCTAAAAAAGGTTCATCCTGAAATGACCGACTTAGGAATTGAGAATTTGAATAAAAGCACAGTTGTTTTAAGCAACGGTTTGGAAATGAAAAAGGGCGACAAAATCAACCCTTATTCGTATGCTGAAAAATTGCAGGAAACAATGATTCAAAAAGCAATAAAGCACCACTTTGAAATCGAAAAGGAACTATTAACAAGAGAAGTAAAGATTAAACCTTTAACGCTTTTCTTCATTGATAATATAGACGAATACCGAAACAAAGAAGGTTATATCCGCAAAACGGTTGAACAATACATCAAAGCCGAAATTGAAGATACTACTAAAAACAGAAAAGGACACTTTCTATAAAGCATATCTTGAAAAAACATTAATTGACCTTTCGGCTACACACGCAGGATATTTCTCAAAAGACAATACAGAAAAAGACGAAGCCATTGAAAAAGAGATAAACGAAATTTTGCACGACAAACAAGCAATGCTTGATTTGGAAAACCCAAGACGTTTTATTTTTTCTAAATGGACTTTGCGTGAAGGTTGGGACAACCCGAATGTATTTCAGATTTGTAAACTCCGAAGCAGTGGTAGTGAAATTTCAAAATTGCAGGAAGTTGGTCGTGGCTTGCGTTTGCCAGTTAATGAATACGGCAATCGTGTAAAAGACGAACAGTTTTATCTTAACTACTTTGTGGACTTCACAGAAAGCGACTTTGTAGATAAGTTAGTTAATGAAATCAATCAGAAATCTGGAGCAGTATCAATTGATGAAACTCCAGTTTCACTTACTGAAAATATGATTAAGCAAATCATTGAAAAATATGAATTTGCAGATGAAAACAGTTTACTGCAAAAACTAATAATGGAAGACAAGGTAATTGACTTCTCAAGAAAATTTTTACAAGGCGGTTTCGACTTCATTAAACAAAACTATCCACGAATTTTTGAAGGCGTTAATTCTAACAAGGTTCGCAAAGCAACCGACCCGAAAAAGAAAGTTGTAGTTAGAACGGAAAAGTATCAGGAACTAAAAGACCTTTGGGAAAAACTGAATGAAAAAGTAATACTTAGAATATAAGTTTGACAACGAAGCAGGTTTTAAAACCTTATTCACAGAATTTTTAAAAGCGCAAAAAGACAATTTCACATCAGACGGAATCAACGAAAGAATTTCAAAAATTGAAATTAAAGACAACAGAGCAGTTGCTAATGAACCTGAATCGGTTTACAACCGAAAGACAGCAAACATTTCAATAATGAAATACAGCGAATTTTTGAAAGAGCTTTCAAAAATTCTGAATATAAATATCTCGACACTTCATCAATCAATCATTGACGCAGGAACAGAAATTAACAAGTATCTTAACCAAACGACACTTCGGATAATTAAGCAGAATTTTGACTTTTATCTAATGTCACAAGCCTTTGACAAATATTCAATCGAGTATAAAAAAGTTTCAAACAGTATTCACCCAACCAAACTGACAGACGACAAAGGGAATGTGCTAAAAGAGATTTCAGCATCAGATGTTGGTGTTTTGTTTTCAGACGAAGATGTTGCAAAAACATACTTCTTTGATGAATTGTATTACGATTCAGAATTAGAAAAAACAAACATCAAAACCGAGATTAAGGAAGTAATTGTATTTACAAAGATTCCAAAAGAACTCAATTAAAATTCCAGTTGCAGGTGGTAAGTCATATTCGCCTGACTTTGCTTATGTTTTGAAATTCAAAGACGGTGAGCAAAAACTAAACTTTATCGTTGAGACAAAGGACGTAAACAGCAAAGACGGTACTTCGTGACGAAGAAAAATTCAAAATCAAACACGCTGAAGAGTTCTTTGGTGACAAAGTGAAAATAGAGTTTAAGACACAATTCAGTAACAATAAAATAGTTGACTTAATCAAAGAAATTTCAGTTGATGTATAAGTAGCCAACGCACCAAGTCAGGCACATTTGCAAGGCACACAAAGCCGACACACAAAAGCCAACCTTGCAAAAGAGCCTGCCTTGTGCCAACGCACAGGCAACACTCTACGGTTGGACACAGACCCACATTATAGATGACCGAGGAGAAGGGCGAACGTACAACAGGGGGTTTGCCAAAATACGGGCTGACGGAAGTTATCTTCGGCTTTTTGTAATTCTATTGTGCTTCATATCGGGCTGGACATTATCTATTTAGCTTTTTGTTGTTATCTTCATCTTCAGTTTTTCAATCATCATCGGTACCGGGCGGACGGAATACTAATTCCCGTACTTCGGCAAGCCCTGTCCGTTGCAGGCAACCTTTTTCAACAACCCTTATCTGAAGATAACATGGCTACCATTTTCCAAGTTCGACACAACAACTTTTGAATTTCTATGAGATTTTATTTAATGGTGTAAATCAAGGAACATTCCCTATACAGGCTTACCCAGGAAGCGCTCAATTGATTGATGATTACAATAAAATTACTAATGCATATGAAGCAGATATTTTCTTTGCTAAATATGGTGTTGGTAACGCCACGGCGGGAGTTCATAATCCATTTGAAAGACAACTTGCGTATGAATTGTTGTTACAAATTTTGAAATCTTTAGATACAGTTCAATATCAGAAAATTCATAAAGGAACACCATACTATTTCATCGGTTGGACAACCTATCAGTATCGTGACCTTGCTAAAGCCATATTCTATATGGACGCTGGGCAGTAAGCGAAGACTTAAAGTTTCCTGAAGTTCAGAACAAAACATCGAGTAGACCTGCATCGGATTTCTTTTTATCTGAACTCTACCCCCGGGTCCTCTAACCGGCCTCGCTACACATTTACGAGCTTCGAAATATAGTTGAAAAAACCCTTCAAGTTTATAAAACAAATGGTGGGGAACAATTTCAGTTGACGATTTTCGTAACAGGTTTGTTATTGACTTGCTGTATTCAGGGCCAAAGGAACGGTCGTTATTAACAGCACTCTATAACCTTTTTGTTGGAATATCAAGAAAAAGAAAAACATATCAGCCTACGAAGCGACACAGGCGGCTCAATACAACTTTTTTTTAGACCATTTATTTGACGGTGCAAGAATATTAGAATCTCTTTTAGAAAAACGTGGAGGCTCTGGCAACACATTAAATCCGAAAATTCGCAAATGCCCCTGCTCATAGCCGTCAGCATCCGCACGGTTTTGAAAAGCAACAGTACTCTTGCCTAGACGGCTGAGGTTGACTTCAACAATCAAGCAGCCGCAGGGAGTTCATTTCAAGACTGCAAGCTTCTGCAGCATCAGCCTAGACCATTGGAAACACTGCACAGGACGCAGGCTCACTCATGGCGCTGATCAGCAGCCTACGACGTGCTAAGTGCTATACACAAACATTGTACAACAATCTTGTTAACTCGATACTCCGGACCACAGACAAACTTTTGGCCTTAAGAGATTGCGATTTCAACTAGAAGGCTGCCTACAACATTGGGTTTGGCGTTATTGGGGCATGACCTTGTTATCTTCATCTTCAGCAACATGGCATCTTTTGTTCGGGCTGGACAAATCATCGGTGAGCATTTTAGTTGTTATCTTCGTACATCAGTATTTCAATCAGGCAGCGGTTCCGGGCGGACGTTTTTCAAATCCCCCAACAACGCCAAGCCCTGCCCGTAAGGCGTCATGCTATGGCGACAGTACTAAATTTCAAAAGTTAGACACCGAATTTCAACATTTCATCCTTTTTTTGACGGAAAAAACTCTTTGCTGGGATAAAAAACATAGTTACATTTGTTACTCAAAGTCAACACTACAAATGATTAAAAAAGGAATATTAAATCAACTTATACAAACTCACGACTTGACAAGTCTTGAGCAGCATTTGATTTATTCCTACTTGACAAACAACAAAATCAGATTTCTGCTAAAAGCCCAATACTGACAAGCTATTTCAAGGACTTTGAGCAAACGCCACAGCTTTACTTTGACACTTCTTCACTTAATATTTCGAACATCAAGGAACTTGAAAATTATTTGGAGCTAATCATTCCAGTTGGCGACAGAAAATTTAACGGAGCATTTTTCACACCCGACTACATTATTGACTTTATCATAAACGAAATTCAACCAAAAGAAAACGACACTAACCTTGACCCAAGTTGCGGTTGTGGTGCGTTTTTAGTTGGCTTGACAGACTATTACAAAAGGACTTTTAATAAACCAATTAAAAAAATCATCAAGGAAAATATTTTCGGCTCGGACATACTTGAATACAATATTCACAGAGCCAAACTTATCTTGACAATTTACGCTTTACAAAACGGGGAGCAACTTAAAAGACAGCGATTTTAATTTATATCATCAAGACAGTTTGAGAACAAATTGGAAAATGAATTTTGACAACATTGTTGGCAATCCACCTTATGTAAAATTTCAAGACCTTACAGACGAAAACAGAAACTATTTAGCCAAAGCATTGGACAACAGTTGAAGGCGGCACTTTCAATTTATACTTTGCTTTTTTTGAACTTGGGTTACAAGTTATTAAAACCAACAGGTAAACTTGGCTACATAACACCAAACAATTATTTCACTTCACTTAGCAGGAGAAGCATTGCGTAAATATTTTCAACATCAAAAATGTGTAACACGAATTATAGATTTTAGCCACAAAAAAGTTTTTGACGCACAGACTTACACAGCAATTACTTTTTTGAACAAGCAAGAAAACGAAGCAATTACATATGACAGAATTAAAGATGGATACAGACCCAGAGACTTTTTTGCCAAATGCAAACGGTTCACCGAATTACCTTAAAAATTTAAATGTGAAAAAATGGCGTTTGCTAAAAACAGACGAACAACAAAATATCAAAATAATAGAAACGATTGGCAAGCCAATCGGTAAACTGTTTGATATTTGTGTTGGCATTGCCACCCTTAAAGACGAAATATTTTTTATTGACGGCAGCAACAAGAAAAACGGTTGCTACATCAAAACAACCGACAATGGAACTTTTGAAATTGAAAAGGAAGTTGTAAAACCAGTTTATAAAATTTCCGATTTCAGAACACAAGAGGAAGTTGAACACAATACAAGAAAAATAATTTTCCCTTACAATATCAAAAACGGAATTGCTTACCGCAATTCCTGAAAGCGATTTCAAAAATAAATATCCCAAAGTGTTACGATTATTTTCTTTCTGAAAAAGAAAATCTTTTAGCAAGAGACAAAGGCAAAGTAACCTTTGAACCCTTCTTTGTTTGGGGCAGAACACAAGGACTGACAAGAACAGGAAAGAAAATTTTAAACCCAACATTTCAGTCAGCATCCGAGATTTTTGCTTAGTTGAAGAAGAAGGGTTTTTTACAAACGGTTATGGACTTTATTTCCGTGAGCAAGAAAGTAACGGAATATTTAACGACTTAATCAACCCAATAACCAAAGAAGAAAACATTGATGTAGTGCAGAAAATTTTGAACTCATACATCATGGATTATTATGTAACCAAGACAAGTGTTGCGATTGAAGGCGGCTATCCCTGTTATCAAAAAAACTTTATTGAAAAATTTACAATTCCCGAACTGACAGAAAGCGAAATTGAAATTATCAGAAGTCTAAATGACCCACAAGAGATTGATGATTTTTTGATTGAGAAATATCAGATAAAAGTATTGGCAGGAAATCTTGCTGTATAAATTTGCAAAATGTCTGTTACAAAATTTGTGTAGTCTAATCCAACCATTGAAGCAGTAGAATTTTGAGGCAAAAAACCATCTTGCTTTAATTCGTTACTTGTGTTGTAAATTTTAGGAACTGCTCTATCAAAATCTACAACCAGCAAACAACATCTTTCATATTTATACTTCTCATCAATTTGATTTGCTCTACTATTTATTGCTTGAAACGCCTCAATATATTTCGCTACATCAATGGTATTAAAAGCAACATTTCTAAGTTTTGAAGCATCATCATCATACTCTTTGATTGGAATTAAATACACTTCACCTAAAACCATGTTAGGACATCTTAAATGTAAATTCAAAGATTCGGCAAAAGTTCTTTCATAAAGCGTATCAAAATTTTTCCAAATACTGCTTAACTGGCTCCGAACATTCACACTTAAAACAGAACCTGTAAAAGCATCGCCATAAACATCATTGTAACCGTTCATCATTGAATTCAAATTCAATATTTGCGGTGCAATTTGAATGTTGTTTGTGATGATAGAAACATCTTGATTTTTGGTTTTTAGAAATCCTGCAAGTTTCAGTTCCCTGTCAACAAGCCTTCTTGGACGGTTATACTGCCTTGCAGGTGGATTGATAACTCTTTGCAGATGTTCCTTTGACGGATTAATTAAACTTGGGTGGATATTGTTATTAGCAAAAGACGTCTTTAAAGCATTATGAACACATTTTATCAATGTGCTTGTTCTGATAGTGCTTGCTTTTGTCCCGTTTAGTATTGCAGTTTCATAATCCAGTTTAATTTGGTTAACCGCAGCTTGAATGGTAATTTGAGGAAAAGGAATTCCAGTATGATTATTTATTATATTCGGCATCTTAAAATTTTATTTACCGAACCTGGATTCATAAGTTTTTAAAATAGAGGGAACAAACGACTCCCAATTTAATTCAACAATATTCGCTTGTGAATCGGCTGGCATCAAACCATCCGCAATTAATTCTTCGTTCGTGTTATAAATTTTTGCAGGTGTTTGTCCAAAATCAACAATCAGCAAGCAAACTTTTTCATACTTGTAATCTTCTTTTGTGAAATCAATTCTTCCGTTAATTGCTTGAAACGACCTGATATATTTTTGAACTGCTCCAACTTTATCAATGAATTCAACTTTATTGCTTTTCATAGAAACGGGATTATATTCCTTAACAGCAATCATATATACTTCACCCAAAACCATTTTCGAACATCTTACATGCAGGTTCTGAGCTTCTGCAATTGTTCGTTCGTAAAGGGTATCAAAATTTTTTGCCAAACTGCTCATTTGGCTTCTGACATTTATTGAAATAACTCTTTCCGTGTATGCTTTTCCATAGTAATCCGCAGCCTCTTGTAACAACCCTTCAGTCATTATTTCATTTTCTGGTGTGTGTCCATGAGGTGCAACACAAACATCTTGATGTTTATGTTTTAGAAATCCAGCAAGTTTCATTTCGGGAGAACTTGCACCAAGAGGAGGATAAACACGATGTCGTTCAACACCAGCATTTATCAATGCTGACTTTACAGCTTCGTGAATACAATTTATAGGTTTAGATGACCTTATCATTGCTTCTTTTGCTTCAATTCCGCCTTGCAAAATTGAACCATCAATAAGAGCTTTGAAATTATTTACCGCCTCTTGAATGCTTATTAAATTCGGCATCGTTAAAAAATTCTTTTATGGTTACATTTAGGGCAGTCGCAATCTTTTCAATATTGACAATTGATACATTCCGTTGACCATTTTCAACACTTGCAATGTAGCTCCTATCTAAGTCGGCTGTATATGCTAAGTCCTTTTGGGACATATTCATTTGTTCCCTAAGTTCTTTTATACGTTGACCTATTTTAAGTTTTACATCCACAGAATGCAAAAGTCCGTACTATGTAGACTATAAATCAAAGACTATAAGTAACATTAAAATATTTCTTGTAGCCATAATTTGGTGGACAGAGAAGCACGAACGCCTTACATGGGGTTTGCTGCTATGCTGGCAGACGAATAAATCCTCATCTTTTTGTTCGCTATCAGCATCGGTTCGGTCAGACGTAATTCTATTCGAGCTTTTGTTCTTATCTTCATCATCAGTAATTCTATTGGGCTTCAGTTCCGGGCTGGACATTATAAATTCCAGCACAGCAGCAAGCCCTAACGTTGGCTGCAAGCATAAACAAACAACCTTCAAAATGATTTGGAAATCTGAAATTAATTTGGACGGCTTAAATAGTTATCCAGAATACCTAGGTAGTTTTTGGGGTATAAAGTTCACTGACTGGAGCGAAAATTCTCTTACTGCGACGATGCCCGTAAACGAAAAGACTCGACAGCCATTCGGAATTTTGCATGGTGGAGCATCTGTAGTACTTTGCTGAGACTATAGGAACTTTTGCTAGCAGTTTAGTTATTGACACTAATGAGTTTGTCTGCGTTGGTTTGGACATAAATGCAAATCACCTTAGACCAGTAAGCTCAGGAGAAGTTAGAGGAGTATGTTGCCCTATTCACCTCAGGTAAAAAGACCCATGTTTGGGACATTCGGCTTTATAACGACCAAGACAAAATTGTTTGTATTAGTCGATTTACCGTAGCAATCATTGATAAGCGATGAACTGCCTGCAGCCAACAGTGGGTTTGAACGCAAGTGTGGCTGGACGGAAGTACAATCGGCGGTATATCGCTAATCAATTTCAGTTCGGGCTGGACGATCAACTCTCAACTTTAGTTTTTAACTTGAACAAAATATTTTCAATCAGCAGCGGTTATGGGCAGACGGAATATCTGATTCCCAACCTGTATAAAGCCCTGCTCGTTGGCTGCTTCTTTCCTCTTCAAAATTTTTTGGTTACTATGTACTCCTTTGCTTCTTCGAAGCAATTTCTATGAGTTCTTCTCTTATAAGGTTACTCTTAAGTGGTAACTGTGTTTACCTTCTATCAACCACATGAAACCGGGTATACTTTATTTCTCCTTCACAAAATCATAAATAGCCTGCTGTGCTGCCAGCGGCGGTTTGTCGTTGGTGACCCGCTGGTTATCCAATGCGGTGGTAACATACACGGCTTTTGTATTATCATTCAGTTGCAGCTGCAGTATATGATTCAGTTCCTCGCCAAAGGCTTTATCATAAACGGGGAACACCACTTCTATCCGGCTGTGCAGGTTGCGGTTCATCCAGTCGGCACTGCCCATATAGTATTGCGGTTCGCCATTGTTGTGAAAGGCAAACACCCTTGCATGCTCCAGGTAGCGGTCTACAATGCGGTGAACGGTGATGTTCTCACTCTGCCCCTTTACCCCCGGTGCCAAAGCACAGATGCTGCGGACGATGAGCTGCACTTTTACCCCGGCCCGGCTGGCCTCGTATAGTTTTTCTATCATGGCCCGTTCCTGCAGGTTGTTCAGTTTGATGATGATGCCGGCGGGATTTCCCTTTTTTGCATTTTTTATTTCCCGGTCAATCAGTTTTTCAAACCGTTTGATCATATTGAACTGCGATACCAGCAGGTGTTCAAAAGGTATCTTCATATACTCCGCCGGTTGTTTGCGGCTTTGCAGGTAATCGAAGAGCCATTCCAGCTCCACCCCCATCTCTTTATTGGAAGTAAAGAACACATGGTCGGTATAGAAACGGCCGGTGGCCTCGTTAAAGTTGCCGGTGGCCATAAAGGAATAGTTCTTCCACTCTTTGCCTTCCTGCCGCTTTACCAACGCCACTTTTGCATGCACTTTTAACCCGGGTATGCTGTTGATGATCTTAATGCCGGCGGCTTTCATCTTCTTGCTCCACTTAAGGTTGTTGGCCTCATCGAACCTTGCTTTGAGTTCCACAAACACAGTTACCTTTTTGCCGTTCTTTGCCGCACTGATGAGTGCATTGACGATATGCGAATCGGCAGCCACCCGGTACAGGGTAACGTATATTTCTTTTACACCGGGATCGATGGCTGCTTCGTTAAAGAAGCGAAGGATGTAATTGTATGAATGATACGGCAGGTGCAGGAGTTTCTCCTGCTCTGCAATGCTCTGAAAGACGGACCGGTGATTGTCGAACCCGGGATGAGAAACGGAGTGCCATGAGGCATGGGTGAGTTTGCCTTTTTGCGGGTTGGGCAAACTGCCGAGGTCTTTCAGGTTGTGATAGCGGCCGCCTTCCACCATTTCCTCATTGCGGAGCAGCAGGTATTTCTGTACAAAATCCTTAACAGGTTCCGGCATGGCCTTGTCGTAGAGCAGGCGGGTGGCATGGCCCACTTCCCTTTTCTCCAGCTGCTTTTCAATTTTCTCTGCAATGTCGCCGATGAATTCGTCGCCGATGCTCATCTCCGCATCCCTGGTGAGTTTTACACTCCAGGCGCCGTGTATGGTGTAGCCGGGAAATACTTCCTGCAGGTTCTCCCGTATCACATCATCCAGAAAGAGGATGTAATGATCGTCGCCCAGCATGGGCAATTCAGAAAAACGGGGCAGGTTGCCGGATGGTATGTTGAGTACTGCGTACTGGTGTACATCAGGCTGGTCTGCTGTTTCAATATCTACAATAAAATAAAGGGCATTGTTTTCGAGGAAAACAGCGGACTGATTTTCTTTTCTTAAAATAATTGGCTGTAAGAAGGATAAGACTTTGGACAGAAAATATTCCATCACCGTTTCTGTATGCTCGGCACGGATGGGGTCGCCGTAGTAAAGACAGATATGGTTTTGCTGCAATTCCGGTAATATCTGCCGGCGGAGGATGCTGCCAAATTCTTCCTGTTGCTGCAATACAACGGACTGCACCTGCTGCACCAGGTCTTTGGGGTATTCCTCTTCAATGGATATTTTCTTGGACCCAATGCTTGTAAAAGCAAAGATAGAAGGCATCCGCACCCTGAAAAACTCATCGAGGTTGGAAGAAAAAATAGACAGGAAAGAAATGCGGCTGTAGAGCGGCACATTCTTATCTGCCGCTTCCATCAATACCCGGTGGTTGAAACTAAGCCAGCTAAGGTCACGGTTGAGGAAAATATACTTGTTATCTTCTGCCATAGAACGAAAAGGTTTATGGACTAAGATAATGGATTACCGCTAAATCTTAGTCCTTCATTCTGCAAAAAACAGTGTATTGGCTTTTTGCCCCTTTCCTATTAAAAGCAGGGTATTAAAGACATATTGTTATAAAACAGGTAATTCAACCAACACCTGACAAAAATCAGTTCCGATTAGCCCTGCAAATATTAGTTTGCGACCACCTGGCAGAATTATGAACAAGATTGTAGCCATTGTACTTTCGCTGTTATTACTTAACAGTGCAACTGAACTGCACCAGTTGTGGAAACTCCCGCTGCTTGCAAAACACTATCAACAACATCATAGGGAAGACCCCTCCCTGTCATTATTTGAGTTTCTTAAACTCCATTACTCGGCTATGGAACACCCAAACGACAATGACGACAATGAAGACAATAATCTCCCCTTCAAATCAGCCGGTGATATCACCCACACAGATATTCCTGTTGCTGTTAAAAAGGAAGTTCCGGCGCCTGCTCTGATTCCTAATCAGCCGGGTAAAAACACCCGTCATTCTGAAGGTACCCCTTGTGACAGATCCTTTTCAATTTTCCACCCTCCCTGCATGGCCTGATATATTCTGCTTACAAATGAAAACCGGATAGTTATCGTTGACTATCCAAATTAATGCATCATAAAAAAAAAGTAATTATGAACCATGCACAAATTCACCTGGCGCTGAACCATGCGCCATTACTGCTGTCAATTATCGGCGGCGGTATATTGATCCTTGGAATGATCAGGAAAAACGAATCATACAAAACACTTTCCTTATACCTGCTGGTACTATCAGCGCTACTAACGGTGCCGGTATTCCTTACCGGTGAAGGAACGGAAGAGCTGGTTGAACATATGCCCGGCGTAAATGAAGGTACTATCGAAAAGCATGAGGAAATGGCGAAAATATCCCTTATTGTTATTATCATAACCGGAGTCATTGCGCTGTCAGGTATATTCTTCCGTAAGAATGCCGGCATTACAAAGATCATCTTTGTTGCTGCCCTGATACTTTCATTAGCCTCCTTCGGCACTATGGCCCAAACGGCGCACCTGGGTGGCCTTATCCGTCACAGTGAAATACAAAATGGTACGTCAGCCAATGCAGAAGGAAATGAAAATAAGGAAAACGAAGAAAAAGAGGAAGATGGAGAAAAGAAGCCCACTTCAACTACCGTTCAGCAACCGGCAACTGATAGTGTGCAATTAAAAAAACAAGTGCATGACGAGGTAAAGGAAGATGATGATGATTGATAAAAAGAGGGCCCCGGCCCTCTTTTTATTTGAGAATATAGTTTTCTGCCAGCTTAGATGGTGCTGAATTGCAATAGGCAACAGTTAATGCATCTTTAAACATGGCCTTTTTTACTTTCTTAAGATTGACAAAGGTAAAACCCATTCTGCCCCAGCCACCGGGTACAGGATAAATAACTGATTTATCAAATGAGCAAAATACTGACTGGTCATGCAAGGTTAATTTCAAACTCAGGGTCATATCCTTTTCTGACAGTGTAGCAAATATTTTCTTCTTTACCCGAAAAGCCTTTCGTTCGAAATGCGGATGTTCATCCGTTTCCGGGAAGGATAAAGCGAACTGCCGCACTGTTTCAATGCTTACCATGTAAAATTTATATTGGTAAATTTAATATTCCGGTATGATAAAAACCAGCGTTGAAGCTTCCAGCGATGCTGTGCCGGAATATTGAAAGGTGGAGAAAGAAAATTAATCCAGCACTTGCCCTTCGAGATCGTAGTCATATGCTTTGGTGATCTTTACATTCACAAATTCACCGATAGGGAGTTTCTTAGCGGAGTGAATCACCACTTCGTTATCCACTTCCACAGAATCAAATTCCGTGCGGCCCAAGTAACGGCCTGCTTCTTTTTTATCGATGAGTGTTTTGAAGACCTTACCGACTTTTTCCTGGTTCAGTTCAAGAGAAATTTCCTGCTGCACTTCCATGATCTCCTGCGCCCTTCTTTCTTTTTCTTCTGCCGGAACATCATCCACCAGGTCATGAGCAGAGGTTCCTTCTTCATGCGAATAAGTGAAGATGCCGACCCGGTCAAAGCGCTGTCGTTGTAAAAATCCTTTCAGTTCTTCCACATCATCTTCTGTTTCGCCCGGGAAAGCCTGCGATCAATGTGGTACGTAAACAAATACCCGGTACTTTCTCTCTGATGGCAATGGTGAGTTCTTCCATCTCTTCCCGTGTTATCTGCCGCTTCATCGCTTTCAGCATGTTATTAGCGGCATGCTGCAAAGGCATATCGAGATAGTTGCAGATATTCTCTCTCTCCTTCATCACATCCAGTATCTCCAACGGAAATTTGGAGGGATAAGCATAATGCAGACGGATCCACTCCAGCCCTTGTACATCAGCCAAGGCGGTGCATCAAATCACCCAACATCCTTTTTTTGTAAATATCAAGTCCGTAATAGGTAAGCTCCTGCGCAATGAGCATTACTTCCTTTAACCCCTTTCTTCACCAGGCCTTCTAGCTTCTTTTACCAGTTCTTCGATGGGTTTGCTTACATGCTGACCCCGCATCAACGGAATGGCACAGAAAGAACAGGTACGGTTGCAGCCTTCTGAAATTTTCATGTAAGCATAATGCTGTGGTGTTGCAAGTAATCGTTCACCTACCAGTTCTGTTTTATAATCTGCTTCAAACTGTTTTAAGATCAGCGGCAGTTCCATCGTGCCGAAATAAGCATCCACTTCAGGTATCTCTGCTTCCAGATTGTTCTTATACCGTTCGCTGAGGCAACCGGTCACATATACTTTATCAAGCTTTCCTCTTCTTTTCAATTCCACCTGGTCAAGGATGGTATTGATACTTTCTTCTTTTGCTTTTTCAATAAAGCCACAGGTATTCACTACTACGATATTGTGATCCAATTTTTTGTTTTCATGCACCACCTCAATATCATTAGCCAGTAACTGACCACTCAGCACTTCACTGTCCACCATGTTCTTGCTGCACCCGAGGGTGATGATGTTGACTTTGTCTTTATGTAATTTCTTAGTCTTCATATCCAACCCTGAAGGAGTATTTAATTGGTTTTCTCCATATTAAAGAGACTGTCCACAAACTCATGCTTGTCAAACACCAGCAGGTCTTCCATTTTTTCCCCAACACCAATAAACTTCACCGGTATCTTGAACTGGTCGGCAATCGCCAATACCACACCACCTTTTGCTGTTCCATCCAGTTTGGTGATAGCCAAGTGCTGTTACATCGGTGGCTGCTGTAAAATGTTTGGCCTGCTCCAATGCATTCTGCCCGGTGCTGCCATCCAAGTACTAACAAGACTTCATGCGGAGCATCCGGGATTGTTTTTTGTATCACCCGTTTAATCTTGCTCAGCTCTTCCATCAGGTGAGCTTTATTATGCAAACGGCCTGCCGTATCAATCAAGACCACATCAGCATTGCCTGGCCACAGCACTTTGTACAGTATCAAAAGCCACACGCGGCAGGGTCACTGCCCATATCCTGTTTTACAATCGGTACACCCACCCTTTCACTCCAGATGGTTAGCTGGTCAACAGCGGCGGCCCGGAAAGTATCTGCTGCACCTAGCAAAACACTCTTGCCTGCCTTCTTAAAATTATAGGCCAGCTTACCAATTGTGGTAGTCTTTCCCACACCGTTCACACCCTACCACCAAGATGACATATAGGCCTGGTTGGTAAATCAGAATCAAATGCATAACTGTTTGATTCAGGAGCATCTACCAGTAAATGTTCAATTTCTTCCTGCAGCATTTTATTGAGCTCCGAAGAGTCCATATACTTGTCCTTCGCTACCCTTTTTTCTATCCTGTTCGATGATCTTGACAGTCGTTTCAATGCCCACATCGGCTCCCACCAATGCTTCTTCCAGGTTATCCAGCACTTCTTCATCCACCGTGCTTTTACCGGCTATAGCCTTGGTTATTTTGGAGAAGAAACCTTCCTTGGTTTTTTGCAAACCCTCGTCAAGGCTTTCCTTTTCTTTTTTGCCGAATAATTTATTAAAGAATCCCATACCCCTAGCCCCCTAAAGGAGAATTTATCTGACTCCCCCTGAACGAAGTCTTTTATGAAAATTGAATACCCCCCTTCAGGAGATGGGGGCATTTAAACAACAAAAGCCATCCGTTTTCCACGAATAGCTTTTGGATATTTCTTACTAACTCAAGAATTACTTCTGAGCTAAAAAGTCTTTGATCTTGTCTTTGTGAACGATCTGCTCTTTGAAGGTGTAAGCACCAGTCTTTGGGCTGCGTACAGCCTTGATCACTTTTGTCCAGTTTTTTGCTTCGGCGGCTGCTTTCGGATCTTTGGTTTTGATCGCCGTTTTTGCTGCTTTTGCCATGATTACTTGATTTCTTTATGAACAGTTACTTTTTTCAGAATGGGGTTGAACTTTTTCAACTCCAGATCGTTTCGGGATTGTTCTTTTTGTTTTTTACCGTGATGTAACGGCTGGTGCCTGGCTTGCCACTTGTTTTGTGCTCAGTGCATTCCAGAATTACCTGTACACGGTTTCCTTTCTTTGCCATGATTATTAAACTTTAATTCGGTTAGATTTTTTCTCCTTTAGCTCTCAGTTCTTTCACTACTGCTGAAGAGACCTTTCTTGTTGATGGTACGGATAGCAGTCAGTAGATACTTTCAATGTTATCCATTTGTCTTCTTCAGCCAGGTAAAATCTTTTTTTCTGCAGGTTGGGCAGAAAACGACGCTTGGTCTTGATATTAGAGTGAGAAACCTTGTTCCCACGAATCGGAACTTTACCTGTAACCTGACATACTCTTGCCATGATTGTTCTGAATTTTTGGACGGCAAAGGTAGGGGAAACAATGGAGATTTTAGACTGGTATTTGAGTTTTTTTTGCCCACCTGTTGAAAAGTACCCGAATACCCGGCCTTATTGATTTTCAACGACAATCGTCCTTGTACAGTCGTTTAATTTCCTGTTCCCACCCTGTCTGTTTCATCTGTTGCGCCCCCGCCTGACCGCTTTATCGCTTTCATGGCTTTTCCAAACCGCCAGCTAAAGGTTATCCTGGCTACACGGGAATCCCATTTAACCTTAAAAGGCTCGTCAGAGTTTTCAAACCGGGAATAGCCGGAATAATTCTGGGTGTAAAAAATATCCCTGATGGCAAGCCGTATGGTTCCTTTATTCTTTAGAACCTGTTTGGAAACACCGGCCCCCATCTCTCCCTGCGGAGTTAATACTTCCTGCAGGTCTATCTGGCTTTTTGACAAGTAATAACCGGTTATTTCAGCAGCCCAGCCTTTTTTAAACTGAAACTGGTTGTTCAAACTAAAATTCAGCTGGTTGATTGTTGCTTTGAAAGGCGCCCACACAAACCCTTCAATTATCTTATGGTTAAATACAGCAACCGATGTTAAGTTCCACCATTTAGTAACGGGCCATTGCAGACTTACTGTAATTCCAATATTATGAAACGTCCCTACATTACCCCGTGTATAAATAATAATATTTTTATTGATGTTGCTGCTATTAGAGTCTATTATAAATATCTGGGAAAAATAATCCTTTAAATAACTGTAAGAAACGCCGGTCGAAAGCATTTGTTTCCAGGTATGTACCAGTTCGGTGTTCCAGGTGTACTGAGGCCTTATGAATGGATTGCCCCCTTCAAAAGTGTACTTATTGATCGTTATCAGGAATGGATTCAGATTTTGAAACTGTGGCCTGTCTATTCTTCTGCCAAAACGAAATGTAAAAGTATTACTGGAATCCGCATCAAAAGAAACGAAGGCAGAAGGGAAAAGGCTTCCGTAATTTTTACTGAATGAAGAATCTTTTACCACCGAATTGCCAAGTTGATTTGCTTTATACCTTGTCATCTCATAGCGCAGCCCTGCCTGCCAATGCCATTTACCCTGCTGTGCATCAATGCTGCTATAAGCAGAATGTATCTTTTCATCATACAAAAAATGGTTGCTGCGGCTCAGATCATCCTGCCATGTGCTGCCATTGTTATAGTAATATTGAGCAAGGTTATCTGTATTAGTGCTCGCCGTTTTCAACCCGGTTTCCCAAAGCAGTTTTTTAAACCTTTTGGAAAAATCAAGCTTGACGGTAAAAATATCCAGCATGGAAGGGATATCTCCCTTTGTGGCCTGCACAGGGCTGCCGGGTACCTCCAATTGTGTTTGAAAATGTTGTCCGCCATCAATATCAAATTTTACAAAGTCTATATCTGCTGACAATTCACTGGTGGCACTAAAACTGTGCTTCGCATTAAAGTTGAGGCCTGCTCTTTGGAATTTTGTGAATCTTGTTCCCCATGTATTAATAGTGGAGTCAATGATGTATGACGGAGACATCCAGTCAATTGTACTGAAGCTGCTGACGTTTCTCTCCGTTATATTGCCGGTAAATACCACACCAAAAGTCGTCTTGTTTGATGCAAAAAAATCTACCCCTGTCTTTATATTATGCGAACTGATTTTTGTTTTGGTAAAATTTGGCTGCTGCAACAAAAGTGAATCATTCCCATTTGTATCAAAATATTTCCGCAGCACATCCATATTCATCTTTTCGTAGCCAAACCGGGTGCCATAATTAAGGAACAGGTTGAATTTCCCGGTGCGGTAATTAACAGACAGGCTATTATTATTTTTGAAATAAACCCCCTGCCCGAGACTGATACTCAACGACCCGTTAAACCCTTTTTGCTTATTTTTTTTTGTTTTGATGTTAATTATTCCCGCATTTCCCGCCGCATCATATTTTGCGCCGGGATTATCAATTAATTCAATCACATCAACCTGTGAGGCATTAATCCCGGAAAGGTAGGCTTGCAGATCTGCTCCGGTAAGTTGTGTTTGTTTTCCATCAATCAAAACCATTACCTGCGGCTTGCCTTTCATACTTATATTCCCATCCCTGCCAACGGTGATGCCCGGCGATTTTTCCAATACATCCATGATAGTTGACCCTGCATTGCTGATGCCGGCCTCCACATTGATCACCGTTTTATCCGGCTGAAACTGCACAAACGGTTTCTTTGTTGTAACAGTCACATCGTTTAAAATTTCAGCATCCGGGTTTAAATAAACTGTGGTGGCAAACGCCGGTTCCTTTTCCAGGTTGACAGATGATATGTAAACTGTTTGATACCCAGTGTGACTGACCCTGAGCATGTATTTACCGGCTGCAATTCCTTTAAATTCTGCTATCCCTGACTTATCAGTTGTTGCCATCCGCAGTACTGATGAATCAGGTTTCATAAGAATTACGGTAGCACTATGCATGACTATCCGGCTGTCATTCTGTACAGTAATGCGGATCTCACTGCCAGGCGAGGGTTGCGCCAGGCAACAAAGCCTGCAAAAAATAAACAGCAGCAAAGTAACAGATGCTTTCATATTTACAACAAGCTGCTAAAATATCTCAATAAAAAGTGTTGTCCCTGATTATTGTTTTAGCGGCTATATAAACAGATGGGTAGCCGGGCACCGGCTTTTTGCCCAATTCCCCCTTTTCAGATAACTTCGCTGCTCGTTAACCGCATTCTATTTACTTACAACTAATCAACTAAAAATGGCATACGATGTAGTGGTTCTCGGTAGCGGCCCCGGAGGTTATGTGGCAGCTATCCGTGCTTCCCAGCTCGGTTTTAAAACAGCAATTATTGAAAAGGAAAGTCTTGGCGGCATCTGCCTGAACTGGGGCTGTATCCCTACCAAAGCCTTATTGAAAAGTGCCCAGGTAATGGAAGACATCAAACATGCCAGCGGGTACGGTATTGAAGCAACCGGCACCGCCAATTTTGAAGCTGTGATAAAAAGAAGCCGGGGTGTGGCTGAAAAAATGAGCAAAGGTGTTCAGTTCCTGATGAAGAAGAACAAAATTGATGTGGTGATGGGTTTTGGTAAACTGAAAGCGAAGGGACAAATAGAAGTGACTGCAGCAGATGGCAGCAAGAAAATAGTGGAAGGAAAACATATCATTATCGCAACAGGTGGCCGCAGCCGTGAGCTGCCTGCTCTGAAACAGGACGGCAAAAAAATTATCGGTTACAGGGAAGCCATGAATCTTCCTTCACAACCAAAATCTATTATTGTGGTTGGAAGCGGTGCGATAGGTGTTGAATTTGGCTATTTCTATAATTGCATGGGAACAAAAGTGACCATCGTTGAGTTTCTGCCACGCATCGTTCCGGTAGAAGATGAAGAAATTTCAAAAGAACTGGAAAAGAATTTCAAAAAGAATGGTATTGATATCATGGTGAACAGTGAAGTAACTTCGGTAGACACGTCAGGTGCCGGTGTAAAAGCGAAAGTAAAAACAGCGACTGGTGAAGTGACACTTGAAGCCGATGTGCTGCTGAGTGCTGTTGGTGTGGCTGCTAATATCGAAGGCATAGGGCTGGAAGAACTTGGTATTAAAACAGATAAAGGCCGCATCATGGTTGATAAATATGGCCAGACAAATGTACCGGGTGTCTATGCTATTGGTGACTGTGCCCCCGGCCAGGCTCTTGCCCACGTTGCAAGCAAGGAAGCCATTATTACTGTAGAGAATATTGGTTACAACGAAAAGAAATACAATCACCAGCCTGAAGCACTGGACTATAATAATGTACCGGGTTGTACTTATTGCTACCCTGAAATTGCGTCTGTCGGTTATACTGAGAAGCAAGCGAAAGAAGCAGGGTACGAAGTAAAAGTTGGCAAGTTCCCGTTAAGTGCAAGCGGTAAAGCATCTGCTGCAGGGCACCCTGAAGGTTTTGTGAAAGTGGTGTTTGATGCAAAATACGGCGAATGGCTGGGCACCCATATGATTGGTTATAACGTAACAGAGATCATCGTTGAAACTGTATTGGGAAGAAAATTAGAAACCACTTATCATGAAGTGCTGAACAGCATACACCCCCACCCGACCATTAGCGAAAGTGTGAAAGATGCGATTGAAGTGGCGTATGGTGAGGCGATACATCTTTAGAACTACGATTAATAGAATTGAAAGGATTATAGGGGAACTTGTAATCCTTTTTTAGTGAGTACATTTTAAGACTTTGATAATATAAAAGCCCCGGATTTCTCCGGGGCCTTGCTTGCCGTTAGTATAAATTTGGTTGCGACACTTATAACTTAATAAATCTCTGCTTTATAGACTCTCCGTCGTCCTTTTTCGCTGCAATGAAATACATGCCCGCCTGCAACCTGCTGATGTTTATCTTTATATTTTTAGACGTAATCACCACATTCATAACATTTTGCCCTTGCAGGTTAGTCACAAAAATAGTTTTACCGATCCAGCGAACATCGTAAGCCAAATCAAGGTTAATTTCATTATTGGCGGGGTTGGGGTACAACTGAGGGTGCAGCCATTTAGGATCATCTTCAGGTAATGGCGATTCAAAAATAAGCGGCTGACTCAATCCTTTTGATAAGAGAATTGAAGCCCTGGCTCCGCCTGTGGCAAACAATGATCTCATTCTTGCCTTTTGCCCTTCTGTAAACATATTGATGCAGGCATCGTTGGTGAAATCCATATAATTCATATACATATCACCATGGGGCCCGTTGCCGCATGTAATACGGACAGAGGTTGGGCAACCAACAGTATAGCTGGCTTGTTTCGGTGTATCACCTACAGCATCATCGCCGCAATACTCATCACCCCACAAATGTTTTAAATTCAGCCAATGGCCTGTTTCATGCACAGCGGTTTTTCCCATATCATAACCTGCAGCACCGGTTCCTGTTCCAAAGGCGGTATAAGAAATCACCAGCCCGTCTTTTTTATCATCTCCTCCGGGCATTGTAGCATAACCGGCAAATTTATCGAGGTTACAAACCCAAATGTTTAGGTAGCTTTTTGTATCCCAGGCATCGTCACCCATGGAAGAAGAGAACTTCATCATATCGTCAGCCTTCCATTTTGTTATCGGGGTGTATTTGCGAACGATACCGTTTGTTGACCGTCTCCGCGGATCAGATATTGCTAACTGAAATTCGATTTCACAATCAGCAGCAAGCTGCCGGAAGTAAGCTGGTGTATTCGTCGTGTCCGCATTGCGACGGCGAAAATATTTATTAAGTGCCTCGATCTGGCTGGCCACTTGTGCATCTGTGATTTTCTCAGCAGGTGTGTGATACAGAATATGCACCACTACCGGTATTTTTATTATAATCCCGTCTGTTCTGCCGGGAATCTTATTTTCAAGTTGCTGTTTGGTAAAAGTTTCAATTGCATTGATACGTTCAGCTAATAAAGGGTCGTTCTTCAGTTCTTCCTGTTGATAGAAAGAAGATGAACAACGCTGCTGCGCCGATAGCTGAGTATTGAACGCCAGTGCAAAAAGAGTAATGATAAATCCCGCCCTCATAGTTTCCAGTTGTTTGTACGTTAGGCATGGCAACTATATTACCGCCATGAGCTGATCATGAGAAATTGGAAATAATAGAAGGAGATTGGGGAATTAATAAAGGCGTCTCAGGGATACGATTTCGGGGGTGGAATTCTTCGAACAAGATTGAATCTGCCATAAATATAATTCTTTTAATTTGTCATGCAAGTAATTGGGCAGGAAGTTTTTGTATCGTATTTTTCCGATACTGCCTTTTCCTTGCAGAAGCTTTAACAGCCACAAAGGATTGCGGCACTTATTTTTGCGTTAAATCAATTCCAATACATGAAGAAGTTATTGTTCATCGCTGCTCTTTCCGGATTTATTGCCTGCAAGAATAAAGACAAGGAAGACCCGAATAAGCCTGACCCGAATGCCCCAAAATTAATGAGCTATTCCATCATCAGCACTTATCCGCATGATACATCTTCTTATACGCAGGGGTTACTTATCTACAAAGGTGCTATGTATGAAGGAACCGGCAACTATGGTTTCTCCAAACTAAAGAAAGTGGATGTAACAACCGGCAAGACTTTGCAGGAAATATCCTTGGATAAAAAATTCTTTGGCGAAGGTGTTACTATTCTGAATGATACCCTTTACCAGCTTACCTGGAAAGAAAAGAAAGTCTTTGTTTATACCCTGAAAGATCTTAAGAAAGTAAAAGAGTTTGATGTTGATATCGAAGGATGGGGATTGACTACTGACGGCAAGAACCTTATCGTAAGTACGGGCAGCAGCGATTTGTTTTATTACGATCCTGCTACATTCAAATTACTCAAAGCACAAACTGTAACCGATTCAGGCAGTCCTTCTTTCAACCTGAATGAACTGGAATATATTGATGGCTTTATATATGCTAATCAATACCAGTTCCCCTATATCTTTAAAATTGATCCGGCAACAGGGCAAATCGTTGCAAAAGCTGACCTGACCACCATGTGGGAACGCATTAAAAAGATAGATCATGATGCTGATGTTCCAAATGGAATTGCTTATGATACTGCCTCCAAAAAAATGTATATCACCGGAAAATGGTGGCCGGAGTTGTATGAAGTTCAGTTTAGCCAGTAATGGCCTCTCAAAATTACTTTCCAATAATGTATATCACCGAACTGCAGCGTCTCACATTACCCATGGCCTTCAAATTGGAGCCAAGACCGTTGAAGAAGGCTCCGAAGAGGTTCGTCTTTCCATGTTTGTATTGACTGCTTAACATTGAAACATAAAAACTGTCATACCACATTGGCTTATGTTGTAATATTTTCAATCCATGTTTTTCCATCAGCGCCTGCATAGACGCCGGCGAAAAATGGTACAAGTGCCGCGGCACATCATAAGCGGCCCAATACTCTTTGTAAGCGGCAGCATCTTTTGAAGTATAATTCGGGACAGCAATAAACAGTTTGCCGCCTTCTTTCAACAGCAATTTAAGTTTTGCAACATAGCCTTGCAGATCATGCACATGTTCCAGCACATGCCACATGGTTATCGCATCATAGGCCGATTCCTGAAGCTGATAAAACTGGCTGATATCCCCAAGCTCAATATTGTAAGACTGCTTCCCGACTGTTCTGGCATCTGCATCCGGCTCAAGCCCTGTAACCTGCCATCCTGCCTGCTTCATTTCACTGACAAAAGCCCCGGTACCACTGCCAACATCCAGCAAACTCCCTTTTTGAATACCCGTAACCTTTTCAATCAGTTTTCTTTTCTTTTTTAATGTCCTCTTGCGGACAGATTGGTACAAGCGGTTTATAAATCCCTTTGAAGTATTGGTATGAGAAATATAATTTTCTGACTTATAGTAAGGAGAAACAGAAGCCGCATCCGGTACGTCCTGTGTAAAACGAAATGAACAGGCATTACATCCGAAAATAGAAAAAGTCTCATTGCTAACTGTATAGTCTTTTGCTGACAAAACGTTTTTGATATCAGCAGAACCACACACAGGGCAATTAGTATAATGAACAAGTTGACTCATCAGGAACACATCCCATATTAACCGGGGACAGGCAAAGTAAATTGAAAATGATTAAATGTATTTGAGAATTTAAGGAAGTACCTGGTAAGTGGAACTTCCTTCCAGCGGCACTAACTTGCTGCGATTTGCAGTTGAACTAATATCAACCCCATTTTCAGACAGGTACCACCCGATAAAAATGATGGCCAGCAATGCCACAGCCAATGCATAAGCCCACCAGTAAGATTTAGTTTCTTCCTCCTGAGTTAACATTTCTGTCATCTCAGCAGATGTCTTTTCATCTTCCCCTACCCTTACCATGTGTTCTGATTTCTCCCTGATTACTTTTTCAGCAGTAACGGGTTCTTCAAAAACTATTGATGTGGCCGATGGGGTAAATCGTATTTCACCGGCTAACCCTTTATTCAGTACACCCACGGCATTCCAGTTGATAACAGCTCCTTCACTGATCTGCTTTTTTATGTCAAATGCGAAGTCATTAAAACGAAAAATGGCCTCCCGGTCAGAAATGCCGAGTGCATGAGCCAGCCAGCTGAAGAAATTCTTTCCAGGGATATAGCTGCCCGCCTGTAAAGCAACAGCATAAGATGGAGGATTGACCTTTCGGTTAGGAAAATCAACCTCTGCTGATTTTCTTTCCAATAAAAAAGTGCCAATGCCCGGCACTGGTAATTCTTTATGCAGAATGAGATATTGATACAAGCTGGAATACATCATCAGTTCTTTTGATCGAACGAAAATACGATTCCGCCGACAAAGTTGAACCCATACACCGGGTATTGGTTCCAGCGTTGGTATTCTTTATTGAAAATATTATTGAACTGTGACCAGAGATTGATGTTCTTGGTGATCTTAAATTCAAGTCCTGCATTCAGGTCGGTGGCCCCAGCCAGTTTTCCGGCAGAACCATCTTTCTTCATGTATTGAGGGCCGGTCCATGCAAACAGGTCTGTTTTCAGCCATAAATCTTTGATGACCTGTATCCGCATCGCAGTTTTTAATTCAAGTGGTATCATTCCCCAGGCTTCGGCATTATCTTTCAACCCGGAATACTGGTTAAAGGTCAGTCCTGTTATCAAAGAGAACTTTTCATGAATATTAAAGCCCAGTTCGCCTCCAAAATTCACAACTTTTATTTCACTTTCATTTACTACCCTGAATGACTTACCGCCCAAACCAGTTGTTGTATCATTTACAAACAAAGGCTGGTTATTGAGTTTATTAAACCCGACTTTAGCTGAATAACTGAAGTGGTCACCGACAGAGCCTTTGAAACCGGCAAAACGTTCCTCAACCAATGTATTTTTAAAATCAGAGGGCAACCACAACCATTGATTTTGTGATGCTAAATATTGATACGTTGTTTTACGAATATAACCAGTCCAGCCTGCCTGGAAAGTAAACCGCTTGTCAGAAGTAGTGATATCTGCCAATACATTCGGGAACATTTTAAAGGTCTTATTATCCCATGACGGGCGGATACCTGCCTGCAAATTAAGTTTTGATGTTTTATATAATACCGACGGTGATATATAATACATCGTATTGTTGAAGGCCGATTTGTTATTGGGAGATAACCGGGTCAGATCAAATGTGATACCCAGATTGACAGCAAACTCTTTCCCGATTGTTTTTTGTAAAGGAAGGTTCAGCACTGTGTTGCTTTCCGAATTTTTCAGATTATCGCTGAATACATCAATCTTCACTTCAGGCCAATAGGTCAGGCCAAATTCTGTTTTATTGATATTGTGAACCGCTACCCTGCCACCAACGGTCTGAAAATTTTGTTTCAATGAATCAGGGGTAAATAACAACGTTTGTGGTTCGTATCCGTATTTATAAGTCTTATGTTGCTTCATGCCGATACTGGCATCCCATTCCAGGTTATTGCCCGATTTAAAGAACCCGGCCAGTTTAATATCCGTATTGGTAAATTTTTGATTCTCTCTTTTTCCATCCGAACCAACATGTTTGGCAAAAATATTCAACCCGGCAGTTTTACCATCACCAAATGAAATACCAACCTGTATAAAAGGTGTTCTCAGGCTGCCAAACCCGGCTTTTACATAACTGCTGTTATTAAACTTTGCCACAGAATCAATATCCATTGCCAGCGGTTTTAAAGAACCAGGCTGATAAGCAAATAATAAATTCTGATTGGGGATTTCGTAATTCAATTTTGCTTTGGTTGTATCAGCTTCGGGAGGTGAGGCATTGAAATTGATCTTGGCCGCTTCCCTTAATACCGGTTTAAAGCTGGATATAATATCAATCCCGCCCTTCTTCGTAGTATCTTTTTGGCTGAATGAAACTCCGAAAGAAAGGATTCCGAACCCAAAAAAAAGTGTTTTATATATCGTTTGTCTGATCATTTCAAATTTCATTTATCAATTATTAACCTTACTTGATTTACCTTCTTCTTCAGTTACCGCATTTAGTTTAGCCTGGGCCTCCCCTTTCAGTTCAGCATTAATAGTGTTATCAACGATACTCTGGAAAGTGGCCTTGGCATTGAAATAATCCTTTTGTTTGAAATAAATATCGCCAAGCAATATGTAGGCTTTCGTTATCCAATAATCATACGACCCGGATTTATTAATCGTTTCAAATGCTGCTTTTTCTGATTCGTTCAGTTTATTTACCTGGAACCAGCAGTTGGCGATCTCATACCTTGCTTCAGCCGCTAATGCTGCCTTGTTTAATTGTACTACTGATTTGAAATTTGTGATTGCCATATCATACTGGCCACCTGCCTGGTAAGATTTAGCAATAGCCATATTCGCCAGTGTCTTATCATCTGCACTGCTGCCTTTCGCTTCTGTCAGTTCTTTTGCATTCTCTACTGCTTCGGTCCATTTCTGCTGCTGGTATTGACAACGAAGTAGTCCCCGCATTGCTTCCAATTTATTCTCCTGGCTAACAGTAATTTGCTTTAATTGTATATAATATTTCTCGGCTGTCTGATAATTTTTTAATTCAAAGAAATTAATTCTTGCTGCTGTCAGCACTGCCCTTTCAGCATATTTGTTGGGAGCTTCTGCTGCAACTGCATCGTAGCCTGTCAAAGCATTGTTCCAGTCTTTTTTTGAATTATATATTTCAGCCCTGTTGAAATTGGCATCCAATGCATAAACACCGCTCGGAAATTTCTGGATGTAGTTATTGAATCCTGTCAATGCAGCATTGATGTTCTGGTCGTCATATTGCTTTTCAGCAGCAGCATAAGTCAGCGAATCTTCGGTGCTTACACTTAACGGACGGCCGGCATCCCGCATAAATGCTGCATATTCATCCGGCTTGCCATCTTCAATGTAAATTGTTTTTACATTGTCCAATGCATCCTCTGCTTCCGGAGAACTTGGGTATTTGTCAATAAGGGCTTTAAACTGTTTTAATGCCTCGGTATTATTATTAAGATTATAATACGCCGTACCCATTTTCAGGTAAGCCTGGGGAACAAGGCTCGCATTACCACTAGTTTTAGAAACAACACTTAAATAAGGAATAGCCTCGCTAAATTTTTCGTCACTCATATATGTGTTAGCGATCTCCATGTTCGCATCCGTTACCAGCGATGATTCGGGGAACTTCCTGATCATCGTATTCATCAGGCTGATCTTATCCTTCGGACTTCTTACACCTGCCAGCATCGCATTCTGAAATGTGGCATAGTCTTCAGCAGGCCATGAGAATTTAATAACATTATCATACATCGTTTTGGCCTTCGCATAATCCTTCTGCATATAATAGCAGTCAGCCGTGCGGATATAGGCATCCTGGGTAAAGGAATTAGAACTTAATGATGGATTTCTTCCCAATGGTTCAAAATAAGTTACCGCTACAGGATAGTTCTCTTTCCGCAGGTAAGAATAACCAAGATTATAACGAACATTGGCCGGATTGGCTTCGCCACTGGCGGGGGCACCGCCGTTCACATACTCATGATAGTATTTAATAGCATCATCGAGTTTATTATTACGATAGGCCAATTCACCTTTCCAAAAATTCAGCAACGGAAGCACAGAACCATTCTTCGGATCTTTCAGAGCTTTATCAAGTAAGGCATCAGCTTCGGCCAAACGACCATCATTAATTAACTCTGTGGCCCTGCCATATAAAATCCTCGGGTAAAGGCGTTTTGCATTCTCAGATGGTTTCTCCAACCCTTCCAGCAGGGCTTGTGCATCTCTATAAGTTGTTTGTATTCGCCAATACATCAATCATCAGTTCTTTTGCTTCAGCATTATAAGCTGAGCCCGGATAATCAGCCAGGAAAGCACTCAGGCTATTCAACGCCTCGTCCTGGTAGCCCAACTCATAAGAGAGTTTGGCATACTGGTATTTGGAGATTTCCTTTTGCTCTGCATTGCTGCTGTTTGATGAACAAAAGAGGAATGCATTTCTTGCATTGGATTTTTGCCCTGTCTTAAGATAGGCATCACCCAGCAGGTACATGGCATGCTGGCTCAAAGAGTCATCTTTTCCGCTTAATTGCTTAAATCCATCAATAGCCTTTGCGAGTTTATTGCCATGATAATAGCAATAAGACAGTTCATACAGGTCTTCACGGCGGACTTTTTTTGAACGGCTTACATAATCCTCCAGGTAAGGTAATGCCTTTCCATACTCTTTCTTTTCGAAATAGGCATGACCAATCAGTTGTTTTAACTCAAGGTCATAATACTGGGAACTGCTGCCAGATTGCAGTTTATTCTGGATATAAGTGATCGCCTCGTCTTTCTTCCCTTGTATGTAATATATCTGGGCAATATAGTAAGGCACTACTGTTTCATAATTTTTTTCGTTCTCAACAATTTTAAAAGCCTCCAGTGCATCGCTGTACTGCCTGTCCCTGAAAGCCAGGAAACCGTAGTAATAATTTGCATCTATGTAATTGGGATCGTCCTTAATAGTGCGGATGCTGTTAAATAATGGTTTGGCCTCATTAAACCGCTGCAGGGTGAAATAAGAATAACCCTGGTGAAATTTCATGTCGGCGATTTCACGGTTGCTCAGGTTAGCAATGTTGGCCTGTTCATACAACTGAACTGCATCAGTAAATTTTTGTTGCCTGAAATAATATTCACCCAGGTGATAACTCATCATCTGGGTCCGTGCAGTGTTTTTTTCAATGTCGATGTATTCTTTTGCTTCATCTTCTGCCCTGCCCTCTCCCTGTTTTAATGCACAGACAGTTGTGTAATAGTTTATTTCCTGAACAGTGATGGCTGTATTGGCCTTACCGGTTTCCCGTACTGCCTGTTTTAATTCCTTGAACAATGGATAAGCAAGACTATATTGCTCTTTTTGAAAATATTCTTTTGCTTCTTTGAAGATTGACTCCGGGTCTGAATAAAAACGAGTCTGCTGGGAAAATGAGGCAATGCTGAAAAAGATGGCTATGCTTGCTAAACTAAGATTCTTCATTGAATTTGTCCTTTAAACCGATTGGTGGTTAAACGTTGCGAATATTCAAATTATTTCAGCTAAGACCAAACATCATTCCAAACAGGTGTGGATAAGTGCAAGGGTGAGTAATGTTTTAACATTTCATTCATTCTTGTTGCTTATTTCTTGATAAAAAATCTTTTGGTAACATTGCACTCTACTAAGATTAATACCTATGAAAAAACTATTCAGTACAAAGTATTCTGACCGGTCCGTTTCATTCGCATTATTGCTGCTGCGCCTCTCTCTTGGCGGTTTAATGATCCCGAATGGCTATGAAAAGCTGATGAACTTTGCTGTAAAATCACGGGGGTTTGCGGATCCGTTTCACATTGGCGGGCCTGCAGCTATGAGTTTAACAATTTTTGCGGAATTCTTTTGCGCCACGTTTATTCTTTTAGGATTAATGACAAGATTTGCCTGCATCCCGTTGATAATCTCAACGTCTGTCTCTGTATTTTATTCCCATCACGGCCAGGTGTTCGGAAGTGGTGAATATGCGGCGTTGTACCTGTTTGGTTATGCTGCTTTATTTTTTACCGGGGCGGGTAAGATCAGCATGGACAGGCTGATAGGGAAATAATAATTAGCTTCGGAGATGTTTATCACAGAAACACAAGTAAGAGTCCGCTATGCTGAAACCGACCAGATGGGTGTTGTTTATCACAGTAATTTCTTCCCGTATTTTGAATCAGCCCGGGCGGAATCTATCCGTGAGTTGGGCTTTACCTATGCTGATATGGAGAAGATGGGTGTGATAATGCCTGTAATTGATGTGCATTGCCGCTACCTGCGACCTGCCAGGTACGATGACCTGCTGACGGTAAAAACGATGCTTAAGGAACTGCCGGTGCACCATAAAATAGAATTTCATCATGAAGTTTTCAATGAAAAAGATGAATTGCTTGCCGTGGCTAAGATCATATTATACTTCATGGAATCAACTGGAATGAAACGTACCACCATGCCAGCTCAATTGCTGGAAAAACTGCAACCGTATTTTGGTTAATTTTACCCGATGGAGAATTTTGATGCATCATTGCCGGAGATGAATAATGAAGAAACCGACGTTTCTGCTGAACAAGCAGTTATCTATCCTCCTAAATACAGGAAACAAGACCAGGTCACTAATATCTGGGTGAAATCAATCGTAAGCCTGGCACTTTATCTTGCATTGGGTTATTATATTTTTAAGAGATGGGAGATCCTTTTGCTTATCACAGCCATTGTGATGATTCATGAACTGGGGCATTTTTTTGCTATGAAGTACTACAGGTACAATGACCTCGGCATTTTTTTCATCCCCTTGCTGGGGGCTTATGTATCGGGAACAAAAAGAGAAGTATCACAAAAACAATCAGCCGTCATCCTTCTGGCAGGGCCGCTGCCAGGAATTATAATCGGCATAATAATCCATCTTATTGACCAATCCGGTTCCGGTCATTATCTTTTTGATATACCCCTCTCGAGAATAGCATTGCTGTTCATCATCCTGAACCTTATTAATCTTTTCCCTATTTATCCGCTCGATGGCGGTCAACTGCTGAACAGGGTCTTTTTAGATGAAGAGAGCATCATCAGCAAGGCTTTTATTTTTATTTCTGTTGGATTGATGTGTTGGTTTGCGATACAAATGCCATTTTACCCACTACTTCTTTTTCCGGCCATGATGTTGTTACGAATGGCTGGTGAAAAGAAAATAAATACAATAGAGAAAAGAATTGAGGCAGAAGGCATCAATACTGATATTGAATATGCGGACCTGCCGGATAAAGATTACTGGAAAATCCGCAACATCCTTATTGAGGAACATCCCACATTTAAAGATATGCAACCTTCCCCACCCTATGAATATGATGCAAGGGAAGAAAGAGTCATGACGACAATACAAAACATGTTACATCGTCACCTTATACAGGACATGTCAATAGCCGGGAAAATATTCATTTTCCTTATTTGGGCAGCGGCTCTCGCCTCTCCCTGGCTGATTAACATGGATATGTCTTTCTTTGACCGGTTCCGGTTTTAAACCCGGTGATAATCAGCCCGCCAGTTTTGAACAGCCTGTTTGATTTGTTTCTGAGAAAGATTTTCTTCCACGGCTTTTTTTGCCAATGCGGGAAACTCTTCATCGCTTGCAAAACGAAGGGCAATGATTTGTCCCATTTTTAACTTACTGTCAAACGGTTTACCTGTCAGAATAAAATGCCGGAAATTTTCTTCTGCACGGATAGCCCTATCCTGTGCCCGTAATGCAAACACCCTGGCATACCAGAAAATAAGTATTAAAACGAAGAAAGCAACTACAAGCAAAGCGGCAGAATAATGCGTATGTGCATCTGCATGAAACAGGTTTACAATGCTGCCGCCGAAGCCTAAAATAACCAACATTCCGGCTACATAATGATACAGGGGAACCATTCTTATGTGATTCTTAAAATTCTGTTCAGACATAATAATTAGTTTATGGTTTATTGTTTCTATTTGAGAACCTGAAAGTAAGATAATTTTCTCACCACACCCTACTTCAGCTCGTCCAGCACTTTGTACATTTTGCCTACCACTCCCGAAGTTTTACCACTGTAATTATTCACCAAAAAAGAAAAAATATACTCTTTCCCGTCTTTGGCCTTGTGGTAACCACAAAACCCTTTTACATCGCTGATGGTTCCGCTTTTCATTGCCATTCCGTTATAGTCTGGTAATGATTTTAAGAAATAAGGAAACCAGTCTTTTGTTTTGGCATACTTTAAAATCTCCACCTGTGCATGGGTTGTAACCCGGTTGAGAGGCGAAAGACCGGAGCCGTCATAGATATTCAGTTCATCTTCATCCAATCCTTTGTCTTTCCAGAATTTCTTTACAATAGCAACACCGCTGTCTGTTGAACCAAAGCCCTGCTTTTCGTAGGCAAAGGTTTTTATCAAAGCCTCTCCGTAAAGATTGATGCTTTTTTTGTTGAACCAGTAGATGATGGAGTCGAGGGAGGGGGAATATTCTGTATGAAAAACGTTTCCTTTATCTGAATATGCGGTCGGAAAATCGTCTGCAATATTGAACATAGGAAATCCATCGAAAACTATTTTGATACCTGCCTTTTTTACAGTATCCATCATCCTGTTTTGAAATTCATAAGCAGGGTCAGGAATAGCACCTGAAATAATAAACCTGCTTTCGTTTACAGGAATTGTACCTTTTAGAAATGATGCCCTGTTACCTAACGGCATATAGATATATGCATTATCACCACTGCCTTTTGTTGCTGCAATTGCTTTCGATTCAACTTCATGTAAAAAATAGTTGTAAGGCTTAATGTCCGTTATCTCAACTTTATCGCCAATATTGCTGCCCGACTTTAGTATAATATCGTACTGATTTTCTCTCCAGTTAAGTGCACCGGCACCTGCACCGTAATAATTACCAATATCCTGCCATATCCACCCATCAGGTATATTACTTACTTCAAACTTCCTATCCTCGACAAACATTATATAATCTGCAGTATCTATCCTTAAACTCCTGATGGCTCTGATAATTCTTTTGATTAACTCCTGTTCTTTTGTATTCTCATATCTCCAGCTACCCAACGTAGGATCCCCGCTTCCTAAAACATATACTCTCCCATTCAGCTTCTGGCCTTTAATAGAGCCTTGATATCCAAATTCGGTTTTATACCGATAATCCTTCCCCAACAATTCAAAAGCCGTTACACTTGTAACTATCTTTTGTGTAGAAGCAGGTGCCAGACCCACCTGTGAGTTTCTATCAAACACTACCTGTCCTGTCTTTGCATCAATCACATACAGCGAACTGATGGCATGGCGCAACTGACTGTCACTTTCAAATTGCTGAAATGCCTTTTGCAGTTTTTGAGAAACAGTTTGTGCAAAAGAACCGGAAGCGATTCCTATACAAACAACAAAAAGGAAAACTTTTTTCATAATTCAGTGGTTATAACTTTGCAGTCAAATTACTTCATTTCGTTCTAATCATATCTTAAATGAGTTCGAATTCTGTTAATGCCTCTATCATCACCATCGGTGACGAATTGTTGATCGGGCAGACCATTGATACCAATTCTGCTTTTATTGCACAGGAATTGAATAAGATCGGCATATGGGTAAAACGCAGGCTGGCAGTTGGTGATGTATTCGATGATATCTGGCAGGCGTTGGATGAAGAAGGCCGGCAATCTGATATTATAATCATCACCGGTGGCCTCGGACCAACTACTGACGATATTACCAAGCCACTGCTCTGTAAATATTTTGGCGGGAAACTGGTTGTAAATGAAAAAGTGCTGAAACATGTGAAGTATTTATTTGAGGTGGTTTTCCGTCGTCCCGGACCAATGCTTGAAAGAAACCTGAAACAGGCCGAAGTGCCCGATGTGTGTACGATATTACATAATGCAAGGGGGACTGCTCCGGGTATGCTATTCAAAAAGGGGGGAAAGGTTTTCATTTCACTTCCGGGTGTACCCCATGAAATGAAGGGATTGATGATTGATGAAGTAATTCCAAGGTTGTTATCCGCATTTAAAATGCCGGCCATTGTTCATCGTACTGCTTTTACTGCCGGGCAAGGTGAGTCCATGCTGGCTGAGCTACTGAAAGATTTTGAACCTTCGCTGCCACCGCATATCAAACTGGCCTACCTGCCAAATTATGGCATGGTTAAACTAAGGCTGACTTCGCAGGGAGATGATAAGGAAACAGTAGAAAAAGAATTGATGCCATATTTCGAAAAATTGCAGGAACTGGTAAAAGAATTTCTCGTTACCAACGAAGACGAGGGATTGGAAGTAGTGATCGGCAAAATCCTGAAGGCAAAAGGGAAAACAATGGCTACTGCAGAAAGTTGCACCGGTGGTTATATTGCCCATCTTGTTACCAGCGTTGCCGGCTCTTCTGCCTATTATCAGGGAACCGTGGTAAGTTATTCCTATGAAGCTAAAGAAACCATATTGGGTGTAAAACATGAAACACTCACAAAAACCGGAGCAGTAAGCGGGGAAACCGTAAAAGAAATGCTGGCTGGTGTAATAAAGACTCTGCAGGTAGATTATGCACTGGCTGTTTCAGGTATTATGGGGCCTGATGGCGGTACTGATGAAAAGCCGGTTGGCACTGTTTGGATTGCAGTGGGTAACAACGAAAAAACAGAAACATTAAAGCTTAACCTTGGGTTTGACCGGCAAAGAAATATTATCATTACGGCAAATAATGCCCTCAATTTTCTGCGAAAATTTATTCTTGCTAACAGTTGATAGCCTGATAATTGTCAAATCATTACCTTTGGCCGGTTAATAAATACCTGTCTTTACTGTCCATTTGTGTTCCTAAAGTACAAGAGTGCGACGCAAGGGACGATGATCAGAATTACTATTGCCTGTAACAAAAAAATAATTATGGCTGTTGTTGATTTAATAATGCCGAAACTGGGTGAAAGTATCATGGAAGCTACCGTGCTGAAATGGCACAAGCAGGCTGGTGATACTGTAAAAATGGATGAAACCGTTCTGGAGATTGCCACCGATAAAGTGGATAGTGAAGTACCCAGCACAGCCGCCGGTGTGATTGAAGAAATCCTTTTTAAGGTGAACGACGTTGTGCCTATCGGAACGGTGATCGCAAGGATAAGGACCAGTGCAACTGAAGCTGGGTCTCCTGCGCCTGTTATATCAACGCCGCCGAAAGAAACAGTTTCGCAACCTGCACAGGAAGCCGTGGTGGTTGAAACAATACAACGACCCTCAGTGGTTCAAACACAATCTTCAAATGGTTCTTCGAACCGGTTCTACTCCCCTCTTGTTTTAAATATTGCCGCCAGCGAAGGTGTAAGCATGACTGAACTGGAAGCTATACCAGGAACAGGTAATGAAGGAAGGGTGACCAAGAAAGATATTTTACAGTATGTAAGCGGACGGAAATCGGGAAGTGATAACCGGGAGTCAGCAGCAAGAACAACCGAGATGGTGATTCCTGTCACTAAAGTTGAACAGCAGCAACAAACAAGCAGCAATCAACAGTTAACTACTTATACCGGTAATGTTGAGATAATAGAAATGGACCGGATGCGGAAACTGATCGCTGATCACATGGTGAGAAGCAAACAGACCAGTCCGCATGTTACAAGTTTTACGGAGGCCGATGTTACCAACCTGGTACAATGGAGAGATAAGGTGAAAAAAGAATTTGAAAAAAGAGAAGGAACCAAGATCACTTTCACCCCACTCTTTATCGAAGCAATTGTTCGTTGCATTAAAAAATTTCCATTGATCAATTGCTCATTGGATGGGAATAATATCATTGTAAAAAAAGATATTAATATTGGAATGGCTACTGCCCTGCCAAGTGGTAATCTTATTGTTCCTGTTATTAAAAATGCTGACCAGTTAAACCTTGTTGGCCTGACTAAACAGGTAAACAACCTTGCTGATGCAGCCCGTAACGGAAAGCTGAAAGCAGACGATACTGCCGGTGGAACATTTACTTTGACCAATGTAGGAACATTTGGCAGCCTGATGGGCACACCGATCATTAATCAGCCGCAGGTAGCCATTATGGCTGTAGGGGCCATTAAAAAACGACCTATGGTAATCGAAACCCCTGCAGGGGACAGCATTGCCATCCGCCACATGATGTACCTGAGTATGAGCTATGACCATCGTATTGTGGATGGAAGCCTTGGAGCTACTTTCCTGACAGCGGTGGCGAAGGAACTGGAGAATTTTAATGGCGACAGGGAATACTGATTATTTTTATTACCTAAAATGCCCTCATGGAGCAAACCGCAAATACAGGAATATCCATAGTGCTTTTTGCCGGCGCTATTGTTGTGGCAATAATACTGACTGCCATTATCACCACATTGATCGTACGAAGAAAGAAACAATAAGCTTCAGCTGGCGGGAATACCTGTTTGCTTACCTGTACTTAAGCTATTTCGCGGAAGGGGCACCGAACTTTTCATTTTTAAAAAGGTACGTTCCCCCTTTTCTTTTCAGAATAAAAAGGTTGTCATATTCACTGTCTTTCAAATCCCCTGGTACGGCTGTTTTTCCTGCAAGTTTATTGGCCAGGTCATCAATGGTGTTCGAATGGCCAACCACCAGTACGTTTCCTTTTTTGATCGATTTCAGCTTTTCTATAAAAGCATCCATAGAATCTTTCTTAGCACTATAATATTCTGTCTGAACGGACAGCAGGTATTCATCAAGCGGCTTTGCAGTAGAAGCTGTACGCTTATAATTAGTTGAAAAAATATACCGGACGTCCTTTCCTTTTAATTCATCTTTTAAGGCAAGGGCTCTTAACTGACCGGAATCAGTCAGTGGCGGGTCGTTGGCTTCCATTGCCGACATACCAGCTATCGGCTTGGATTTTTCGGCATGGCGGACGATATAAATCGTATTACCGCAGGAAAAAAGAAAGATTGAAAATATCAACGGAAGAAACCTCATAGCTGGTTGTTTTAACAATCTAAATTAAACTTCCTTTTTATTCATTCCGTCTTTTTTGTAAATTAGTTTAATAAAACCCCTACAGCTATGAAATTTTTATCCGAAACCTGGTTCGCCGAAGGCCGTATTGATTTTGAGCTGAAAAAATATACTCTCCTCGCTTACCTGCAGGAAGTAAGCAAATGCTTTACCGAGAATAAGCTTTATCCCCAGCTTGCCGACATTGTTTTTCATTATAATAATATTATCGCCTTCAGGGAGAATAAGAAATATCTGCAGGAGCATTTTCCCAAAAAGCTGACCGGCATCCAGATGGAAAAACTACAACTGCTGTATGAACAAATGATAGAAGATGACGAGCTGATGCAGGAACTGGAGGATATTATTCATTATTCTGCCGGAAAAATAAAAGGCGCTATACACAGCGGAAAAGAGATATATGAATTTGTGGAAGAAAAAATAAATATCAATCCTGTTGGCATCATCCCGCTGGACACACAGGAAGGTTATTTCTTTCTAAGCAACGGACAGGAGAAAAGCACCGGGGTGTACCATTACCGGCTTTCGATCTTTGAAAAGCATGATGAAAAATACCGCAGCATCCGCACTTTGTTTATTGATAACAGGCAGCGAAGTATCTCCAGCACTTATGAACATATAAAATCAGAGTTGATCCGGCATTGGAAACACCTGCCCAACCCGGCTGTTTATTCAATAGAGACAGACCTGAAGTTCCCGGTGGATGAAACATTATTGCCAGTGGCGAAAAGAACGTTGGTGAAATTTATCTCGACAGCGGCTTAGACGAGTTGCGAAATACATCATTCAACTTCCAGTCCCCATTCTTTCCCTTTTTTTACCGCTGGTAACCCATCGGTTATCCATTTTGCCGGCTTCTCTCCTTTCAGCATATAATCAAAGAATTGCTGCATTCTTATTTGGTAGTCTCTCATGTCTTGCCGTTGTGTTAATCCGTGACCCTGTCCATTGTAATTAAACATCCAGACCTTCTTTCCTAATCTCCTGAGACCGGTAAACAGTTCAATGCCCTGATACCAGGGAACAGCCCCATCAGCATCATTCGCCATAATGACCATGGGTGATGTTACTTTATTCAAATGAAACAACGGAGAGTTCTCTAAATACAAGGGAAGTTTCTCCCATAATGTACCGCCGATGCGGCTCTGTGTTTTCTCATACTGGAACTGGCGGGATACGCCACTCTCCCAACGAATGCCACCGTAGGCACTTGTCATGTTAGCAACCGGGGCACCGGCCCATACAGCTTTGAAGAGTTTGGTCATCGTTGCTACCTGTGCAGCCTGGTAGCCGCCCCAGCTATGGCCCTGCAAAGCCATATTGGTGCTATCCACCCAACCTTTCTTTACCAATGCCCTTGCACCACTTACAATATAATCGTATGCACTCTTACCTGGATAACCAGTTTTATAACTGATATCCGGCATGAAGATGATATAGCCGCGGCTGACAAAAAAAGGGACATTAATGGCACTCCGTATCGGCGCAGGTTCCTTATAATCATATAACCCATCACTTAATTTTTCATAGAAGTAAACGATCATCGGGTATTTCTTCTTTGGGTCAAAGTCTTCGGGTTTGTACACAAGACCTGTTGCTTCCTTACCATTGTAAGCCTTCCATTTGAAGAGTTCAGCAGTACCCCAGTTGTAATCTTTTTGCTGGGGGTTGATGGAGGAGAGTTTAACTTCCTCTGGGTCCAAACCAAAGATTTTGGTTGCATTATGAAGATATCTGTGATCTGGTAAAACGCCGTTAACATATAAATCTGGTGAAACTTGATAATTCTCCTTTGTATAAAGTAGCATTGGAGTCCATGAGAGATTATCTTTTTTAGCAGTTAAGATTTGGCCAAATTGAAATTTATTATCCTGCAATTTAATCTTTGCCAAATAAACTCCATTCGGCGTTATATATGATAACCCCGCTTCTTTATTCGTAGTATTAAAAATCCTACAAAGGATAAAATCATTCCACTTGAAATATTTCTTCTCTGGATCACTAGATTGATACCTATAGGATATTTTTTCCTGGCGTCCCAAATTTCTAGAAATATTTAAAACACTTAACTCTGATAATAAAACTCTCCACACATCATATTTGTCATACACATACACCGCCGAATCCCCCTCATGCCATCCCATTACTCCATAATTATTCGGCTCATCGGGTGAATCATTTTCTTCATTCCACAATGGTACTTTTATTTTCGCCGTAATATTTCTTGTAGTGTCGCCATCCCAGGCAAAATAATGCCGGGCCTTCCGGTCGTACCACATAATGTATTTTCCTGTTGAGGAAGGGTATACTTGTCCAAACAGGTTCTTTTTCACCAATTGCTTGTTGCCACTGTTCACATCAATTGCATAAATATCTTTCAGCGTATTGCCTCTCCACTGGCTTTCAATTCGTTTCCCGAAATCTGTTACCCCGACAAATGTGTCGCCATCCCCTTCATTAGTTGGTATTACCTGTGGTATTTCTTTACTCCCTAACTGTTTGATGGTTTTCTTTTCCAGGTCATAGATGGCAAGAAAGTTTTCCTGCTGTGCTGCCCTTAGTCTTGCAGGAGTGATTTGTACCGTTTGCAGGTAATCATCATTATAATGCCAGATATCCAGTTTTGGCATGTCCATTTCAACAATGCTGGTGTCTTTGGGGGATTGTATCGGCGCTGTGCCAAAAAATAAACGTTTACCGCTTTTACTAAAACTAAGGTTGCCGTATTCACTGATGCCCATTCCAAGATGCATGTCCACCGAGTTCTTATCTGCCAGTAAAGTGGCACTGTCCATGCCGGATTTATAGTACCAGATACGGTAAAATTTCTGTAACTCTTTTGGCCGGGCATCCCGTTCAGCTAGGTAAGCAATTTGGGAGCCGTCCTCCGTCATCGTGAAATTCTTAAAATCATTGCCTCCCTTGCTTAATACTGTTGATGTGGATTCCTTTAAATCATAAAGTAATATTGTCGCCTTACTTAATGAATCCTTCGGATTCTTTGCCTGTTCTATCAGCAGTTTGTCGCCTGTCTTACTGAAATAATACTCCAATGCATTGGTAAAAATCTTCTCTTCGCCAGTTTCCAATTTGCGAAGCACCAGGTCACTTCCAGCATCAGCAGCAGACCCTGCTGGCTCATCGCCATCGGCATCCTGCTCAATAAACTCTTCTGTTCCGTCTCCTCTCACCCTTTTCTTTCTTTCGGGTATGGCCTGGATGATGCTCTGTAAAGAATCAATAATATGATTCAGGCTGTCTGTGACCTTTGATTTGTTATTAGCATCCGGCAACTTTGGTTTTGCAAGAGGTTCCGCAATTTTCTCTAACTGGTAAGCCACCCATCCATAGGTCTTTTGCGGTGTTTTGTAATTTTTTACTTTCGCTGTTTTCCAGATTTCTTCTTTACCCAATTCTACAATAGCGATCGAATCTTTGGGCATGTCGTCTGCCTTCTTCTTTTTGATCTTTGCTTCTCTTGTGTCTTTGTAGAAAGGCTTTATTTTAAATACAACATAGCGGCTATCTTCAGTAATAACTGCACTATAACCCCTCGGCACTGACTTTTTGTATCTGGCATCAGATGATTGTATCACCAGTTCATTATCACCTTCCTGCGGATCGATAGTGTAAACAACCCATTTACCGTCATTACTGATCATCCGTTCACCTATATGCTGCCAGCTGTCATATACAGTATGGTCAAGCGGTTTTTTTTGTGCAACACATACACCAACAAAAAGCAATAAGAATAAAGAAAGAAAAAGACTCTTCATAGCACTTAATTTGTATGGAATAAAGATAAATGGAATTATCAAAAGCTATCAGGGCTTTTTACCAGTGATCAGCCCGTATTGCCACAAGCCTTTTTTCATGCCTTTGTACTGGAACTTACAGGCACTGATATTTTTCTTTTGCATTTCCGTGGCAGGTTTGGAGAAATTGATCTTCTTCCACACAAGGTATAAACTGGCAAGAAAATAAAATTTATATAACCGCCTGGAAGAACGAGATGCCTCCTTTGAAATATTACGATAATTAATATTTTGGAATCCTGCCTGATCCATGAATGAACTAAATCGTTCCGGTGTTTCCAGGTAATTTACCAGCCAGCCATCCAGCCATTGACGGATTACCGGGTTCTCATTATTTTCAAATACTGAAACAAAACCATCCGCTATTACCAGCCTTCCGCCGGGTTTCAGCAACCGATACGCTTCTTTGATGAATTGCTGCTTGCTGTCTGCATAACAAATACTTTCACAGCCCCAGACCACATCAAAGCTTGCATCCGGGAAATCAGTAGCACAATAGTTCATTGTTTTAAAATCAGCCAGGTCACTTACTCCTTTTTGCTTCGCATTGGCTGTAGCCTGTTCAACCTGTCTTTCACTTAATGTAATGCCGGTGACTTTACAACCCAATGCTGATGCCAAAAAGATACTGCTGCCTCCCACACCACAACCTGCATCCAGCACTTTGTCAGTTGACCTGATGTCTGCTGTAATCATCATTACTTCATTCATCCGAATTAAAGACTCGGGGAATGACCTTACAGCACTGTCCCAGTAACCATAATGAATAGCAAAGCTGTTGTCCAAATCCCAGGAATCTTTGTAAGCATTCTCGGTGTCCTTATAATACTGAATTATTTTTTCATGGTATTCAGTCGGCTGCATGCTCAGTTAATTTTCGTTCAACTTTTACCAGGATATAAACATGAATTATTAATGCAACAGCAATAATACCAAAACCCACGAAAAACCACTTACTGAGGAATTGGTTTTCTTTATATACCATAAATGCAAGGATGATCCCATAGACGGGTTCAAGGTTATAGGTAAGGTTTACTGTAAAAGCAGATAACCGCTTCAATGCATTTCCCGAAAGCTGAAAAGCAATTACAGAACAGAACCAGGAAAGCACAAGCAGCCAGCCAAGATTTTCGAGACTTGGGATAAAACTCTCAGCCGGAAATTTTTTTAAATAAAATGGCAGCAGGATTGACAAGACCAGCAAGCCTCCTGTTTGCTGCCATGTCAGCATGGTTTCCACATTTATTCTCTTTAAAAATTCCCTGTTGTAGATGGGGAATAAAGAAGCTAATACAGCTGAAATGGTGCCGATAATGATCCCGGTCTTATACTGTGTATCAAAATGAAAAATGACATATATACCGCTAAGGGTTACCAGTCCAAGCAGCAACTCCACTTTCTTGATTTTTTTCCTGAGTATCAGTGGTTCAAATAAAGCCGTAAAGAAACCAATTGCTGAAAAACAAACCAGGGCGACTGATACATTCGAGTATTTAATAGAACCATAAAAAGTAACCCAGTGCATTGCCGCAATAAACCCAACCCCGGTGATCTTCAAAATGTCCATCAATGGGATTTTTTTTAGCTTCCTCATCAGGCCAAACAAAATCCACATGGTACCAGCGGTAAGCAGCAGTCTGTACCAGACGATCATGCCTTCATTCAATGTAATAAGCTTCCCAAGTATTCCGGTAAACCCGGCAAGAAATACAGCAATATGCAGCTGGAGAAAAGCTTTTTTCATTGCCTTGCAAAGTAGATAATTTATTTCAGCGATGATATTGAAAGGGATATTATCTTACAGCCCATGTTATTGATACAACTCACCGGGCTTTCGGGGGCCGGCAAAAGTACAATTGCCGGTAAGGTGAAAGACTTGCTTGATGAAGCCGGCCTTCCCTCTGTCGTTATTGATGGAGATGAATACCGGAAAACACTTTGTAAGGACCTTGGTTTTTCAAAAGATGACCGTTTTGAAAACATAAGAAGGTTAGGAAAACTCGCCTTTTCATTTACAGAGAAAGGAATAATTGCCATAATTGCAGCAATCAACCCTTTCGAAGAAATACGGAAAGAGTTGAGAGATGAATACGGCGCCAAAACAGTTTGGGTCAATTGCGGCCTGGAGGAGCTTATAAGAAGAGATACGAAAGGACTTTATAAAAAAGCCCTGCTACCGGATAATAGCCCCGACAAAATCCACAACCTGACAGGCATCAATGATACTTTTGAAGAACCAGCAGGTGCAGACCTTGTTCTGAGTACAACCTCAGAAATGCCAGCTGAATCTGCAGAAAAGCTGTATCAATTCATTCTTTCCATCTTACAGCGATAGATTTTCTTTTCGCTTTTTTTCTAATTGTGTATACAGCCGCATACTTTCTGAAAGAAATGGTGGCATTACTTTCATTTTCTCTTCAGCCGAAAAAACCTGTTCGGGATACTTGCCATGATACTGGTTGCGGATTTCCATTTTATTTGTCAGTTCGTCAGTTAGTTCAATCCCTGAAAAAACAGCAATCCTTTTAATAATTGGTATCATTCCCTCATCATAGTTGACTAATAACGACAATGGGTCTTTCTCTGCTACTTCAGTGAACTTCACCAGTATCTTTTCCATTACTTTAGAAAAGTACAGATCAAGGTTAATAATATTATCCTCTCCCTCCTGGATACCCATTAATTCAAATTCAACCACACCCGGCACAGCCTGCATTCCCCTCCGCTTTTGCTGCGATTGCAACACTTCATCAGGTGATCGGTACAAGAGTATGAATGGAACAGTCGGGTAGAGTTGCCGGAGACGTTCATAGAAAAAGATATGCCAGCTATCTGCTTTGATAAAAAGATGCTTTTCAATACCATTCCTTTTTTGTCCATAAAAACTGATAGCTGATTTTAAATATTCATTAATACTGGTCAAAGAAGTATCAGGTATTTGGTATTGCATCCTGAGTAACTGGTCGAAAAAAGGAACTTCTGACAAAACGATATGCTGCTCATCCAATGCCAGCAATTGCGAAAGCAAAGTAGAGCCGCATCTTGAGATATGAAATATAAATGCTGATGGTGTTACCGATTGCAAATGAGTAGCCCATTCCGGCATCAAATCAACTGAGCTTAGTCCTTTTAAAAATTTAGAATTGTAGGGTAATTTTTGGCATTCACTGATTGTATCAGTAAAAAAAGGTCTGTCTATTTTAATATCTCCGAGAAAAAGCCACCTGGCAAGTGCTTCATTATCGTTAATAGAAAGTTTATAAGGAACCCAGTTCTTCAGGGCTACTGCAACAGAATCTGCCATAGAACGAATTTACAGGGAAGTTTTTGTCTGCATCGCATCATTTACTCTCAGTCACCATTTCTTTTTCTTTGCTCTCCAGAGTGTTTTTTACCGGTTCGATAATATCCGGCTCTGTATTCTTTACTCTTTTTCGGTAATTAGTGAACAGGCTGTGCCAGCGGAGTTTCAGCACACCCAATATTCCTTCTTTTACAATACCCTTGTTCATTTTTGAAACGCCAACGGTCCTGTCCTGGAAAATAATGGGTACTTCTTTTATCTTAAAACAAAGTTTCCATGCCGCAAATTTCATTTCAATCTGGAAGGCATAGCCCACAAAGCGTATCTGGTCAAGGTTAATGGTTTCAAGCACCTCTCTTTTGTAACACATGAACCCAGCAGTCGGATCTTTTACCGGCATCCAGGTTATCATTCTTGTGTACAGCGAGGCTCCTTTAGAAAGGGCAATCCTGTTTTTTGGCCAATTTACAACACCGCCATCTTTTACATACCTGGAACCAACAGCAAGGTCTGCGCCTTCATTTTTGCAAGCATTATAAAGCCGGGACAAATCGTTGGGATTATGAGAAAAATCAGCGTCCATTTCAAAGATAAAATCGTAGCCTCTGTTGATAGCCCATTTAAACCCATGTATGTAGGCAGTTCCTAATCCAAGCTTCCCTTTCCGTTCTTCTATGAACAGCTGGCCAGAAAATTTTGGCTGAAGGTCTTTTACGAATTTGTGCTGTCCCATCCGGCGAACCATCATCAATAACCAACACATGAAAGCCAGCCTCCATGCTAAAAATGGCATGAAGGATGTTACTGATATTCTCCTTCTCATTGAAAGTTGGTATGACGACTAATTTCTCCACGTTAATGCAATGGTGGCAAGTACCGAATTTACAGAAAACAGCAGAGAAGCTGTGTTAAAAATTGTTCACAGGCAATAATCGCTGATTAATATTTCTTCAGCATCGTCCTGGTATAGATTTCGGTGAGCTTCTGCTTGGTATGCTGGGGAAAATCACCCTTCATCATCCAGTCATAATATTGAGGTTCTGCTTTCAGCACATCTGAAACGGGCCGGCCTTTAAACTTTCCAAAGTTGAAAACCTCTGTTCCGTTCTCCATTACAAAGCGGCGGGCAAAATCGACAATCTGGTCTTCGCCGATTACTTTCAATATAGAATCTATATTACTTCCAAGGTCAGGATATTTTTCAATCTGGGCTTCGAGTATTTCATGTGTGGCTGAAGCATCCACTTCAGCTCCATGAGCTCCTTCCAGCGTTTTACCGCAATAAAATTTATAAGCCGCCCCCAAGGTTCTTGGTTCCATTTTGTGGAAGATGTTCTGAACGTCAAGCAATTTGCGATTCTTCATGTCAAAGTCTACCTGTGCCCGTAGAAACTCTTCCATCAAGCAGAGGAATATCAAAACGATTGGAATTGTAGCCGGCAATATCACAGCCGTCCAGCATCTGCTTCAGCTCCTGCGCCACTTGTTTGAAGGGGGGGGCATCTTTTACCATTTCATCTGTGATGCCGTGAACATCGCTGGCACCTTTTGGTATGGGCATTTCCGGATTTACAAGTTTTCTCTTTACACTCCGGGTACCATCCGCCAGAATTTTAACTATGGCAATCTCAACAATACGGTCTGTTCCTAAATTGACACCGGTTGTTTCCAGGTCAATAAATGCAAGCGGTTTCTTCAGTTTCAACATCGGGTTAGTAGTTTCTCTTAGTTTCTAAAATAAATGGGTGATAAAGGTAATTGTTTCTGAACTTATCAAAGTCAAATTTGAGGTCTTTAAACCTGCATGAAACAAAGATAACCAGTTGTTTAGATAAATTGTTCCTTTATTCCTAAACTCCCAATCCCATTGGCGTAAAATAATGCAGGTTTCTTATCTTTGTTTTGATAAAATAATCATTCGTATTTTTCGTTTAACAGTCAAATATCCACCGATATGAAAAATAAATCTATTATTGCTTTATTACTTCTTGCCATAGTAATGGTTGTAACATCTTGTGCATCTCAGAAATATGGGTGCCCCGGAAATCCCCAGGCTAGTTCAAAATTCAGAAGTTAATCACACTTGTTACTTAATGTTGGAATTTATCAGGCTTTCTGTTGTTTCCGCCTGAATAACCCTTTTCGCCGACTGGCGACAGCACCCTTATCTACGGACAGGTAAATGGCATGTAATTCCACCTCCTGCTGCTTACCTTTTAATTTGAATCCACCTAAAGGATCGGCCTTCAGGTATTTTGGCATTTCTACATTTTCCATAACATAATCCGATACGATAAATTCTGAAGCAAACTCATGACAGCGGCTCAGCATCCGTGCCGTGGTGTTTAGCACATCTCCATGATAAGCAATTTCTGATTTATACTTTCCTACTTCTGATACCACGACTGTGCCTCCATGCAATGCGGCTTTAAACTCAGGCACACGGCCATATCTCTTTTCATAATGGCTCTTGTATCTTCTTATTTGCTTCTGAATAGCAAAAAAGCATCTGACGCATACGGCAAAGCGGAATCCCTTTTTTACGGGCCATGTAACCACCGCTTCATCACCAACATATTGATAAACCCTTCCAAAATACCTGGCAATTGGTTCACTGATGTCATAAAAGTAATCCTGGAGAAAATGACTGTATTCCATCTCTCCCATTTCTTCCGCTATATCGGTGGAATTATTCAGGTCAATAAAAAGAAACAGGCGATCTTCCCTGTTTCACCTGGTGGTATTTACCAAGGATCAGGTTAAAGATGGCATCCCGGCCAAGTTTCCTGTGCAATTCATCCAGAAAATTGGAGAACAGTGAAATAATCAGGGCGATGCCAAGAAACTCAAAAACTTTTCGTGTAGCAAAAAAGTCATGAAGACTATGCGGAAAGATTGTCTCGTAGGTATTGATCTTTAGCCAATTTACGATCACCATGATAAAAAAGAATAACACCATGAACCATACCACCACCCGGAATGTGCGGTAAACAAGATAAAACCAGAAACTGGTACGCCGATGTCTGCGCCGGAACTCCTGGGATTGCGTTTCAAAAAAAGAAATGGCAATACCAATCGGTACACTCACTATCAGCGAGGTAGATAAAGTAATCCAGTTAAAACCATGACGGGCAAAAGCATAAAAAGCAAAAAGAAGAACAGAAAGGTATATTATATATATATTATTCTGCGAAGTGATCTTCCAGGGTTGCAGCAGGTCAAAAGATGGTGCGGCTGAACGGGTTGCATATGCACCCATATTAGAACCAAGTTCATCAACCTTGTTATCTTTTTCCTCAGCCATGCAGAAGTTAGTCTGGTTTTATTTTGCCCTTAAATTACAGTACTAATTCAGAAACAAGAGCAAAATTATGGTTGGATTCAAATTATGACTGTTTTTTTTCTGATTACTACTAAAAATACAGCAAGATAATCACCATTTTTTCTGTACCTGCAGGCAGATAATAGCTGACGGTTATAAATAAAACCGTCCCACCTGATGGCGGGACGGAAAATCAACCTATGTAAAACCTGGGAAAAGTCAATTGCGGAAACACTTATTTCTCTACCAATATTTTTTGCCGGAATTGCGTTTTCGCATTCACGAAGCTCCAGTATAGGAACCCCCGATGCGTACCTGTGATGGAAGAGTATACAGTACCACCATTACTGCTCAATACTCACATTACTTTTTAGTATTAACTGACCACCCGAATTAAATAAACGATACTCAAATACACCACTCTCCCCGTTCTGTTGAATATTGTTAATGCACTCCGAACCGGATTCATCACCATAAATGAACCTGATTGCACATCTGTCTCAGATACCACGGCTATTCTAGTGTAACTTAAACGGCCATCTACATCTACACTACGAATCCGGTACCAGGCAAACCCATTTAATGGGGTATGATCTTCAAAGTTGTATTGTTCTCTTACCCCGCTGTTCCGGGCACCCACATTGCCTATTGTTGTATAGGTAACTGCATCATAGCTACGTTGCACATCAAAATGATCCACATTTTGCTCATTATCCGTTATCCACTGCAGGTAACTCGTACCTGTTCTTCTTCTGCAGTAAATGATATTAGTTTCAATGGAACAGGGAATGTCTTATACCCAAGTGTAAACGGACTAAAGGTGGTTACAGCCGAAGATGTTACTGAACCCGTTGTTGTCACATTTCCGGTTGCACTGGGAGAACCGCCGGCGTCTGTCCAGTTACCACCAGTATAATGTGCTACCAGGATATCTGACAGCAGAATATTGTCCATCGGTACTTTGGAATGATCCCAATTCAACGTTATTTGTGCTGTTCCTCCCGTTACTTTATCGATTTGCCAATATTCATTGGCCTTTACCTGTACGACAGGAGTAAGTACATTCGAAATATTATTTGTGGGAGTATAGTAATGACAATTGATCTCTGAACTGGCTGATAAATTTGATATAGCAGCAGTTCTTTCATAAGTGGCATCACCAACAGGGAAAGTAAAATCAGTATTGCCGAATTTTTTTACCCAACCTGTTACATGGCGGCTGTCATTGCTGCCTGTGTGAGATGAACCAGCCTCATATACCATATAATTGGGTGTCGCCGAAGTTGCTATTAACCCATTTGTGAGAGTGTGAATTCCAGCTACATTCAAATTATTGTTCAATGTTATACCTGCACTATTATCTGTTACCAGGTTATTGGTACGAAAAGGTTGTGAGCCATTGACAGTTTGGGCAGCACTTCCGTTCAAATACAATGTACCACTACCGGCACTCATAGAGCTTTCGTCATTGGTTAGCGTACCCCTCACATAGAAACTTCCATTATTAATAAGTATGCCGGAAGAAGTATTAGAAAAACTACCAAAGCCGGTGATAGAAGCACCGGAATGAATCCTGAGGTTCCCGGTATTATTAAATCCTTCCTGCCCCCGGATACTTCCGCTGATTGCAATTAAGCACAGGAAAACTATTTTTCGTTTCATAATTACCCGATTGAGGTTTAAATTAATTACTGTGTAATTACCTGCCAGTTCAAATCAAGCATTGTAATAATATCACTATTATTAGCTGATGAACAGAATACCTCAAAGTAATCAGTGGCTGATATATCTGATAAATAAATAACCGTTGAAAACTGGGATGCAGTTCCACTTGTACTCGTTCTGAGTGTCGTTTCACCATATCTTGTTCCTGATGAGCCATTCTTTACCAAGCCGAGGGATATGGTCCTGCTTGAGTTATTTACAGATAAGTTTCCGGTAATAATAATGACTCCATCTCTCTTATTGGTAGGCTGAAAAGTTATTCTGTTAACATTACTGACACCTCCGGATGTGTTTGTAATTGTCCATTTACAGGTGGAGGAAGTAACTTTTGTATAATCCCAGTTTACCTTGTACCATGAATTAGCCGTGGTCAGTGTAGTGGTTGTACTGCTGTTCAACAGGTTAAGATAGCAGCTTGGTTTTTTTATCCCCGACACCAGCATTACTTTCCACAATTGCGTTGGCATCTCTTCCATCAGTTCTGGTAAAATCAAATCCTTCAATATACTTACCTGTATTATTCCATGAATTCCCTGTGATAGATATACTTGTAAACGAAGTGAAATTAGCCGGTTGATAAAAAATGGCCGTATCTCCGCTATTAGTGTTATAATATCCCCCGGAAGCTAATTGTATTGTTGCCCCAGACCCTTTACTTAGGTTTATTCCATAATTACAACCGATAAAATCAGTTTCAGCAACCTTTACTATTACACCAGCTACAGCACCATGCACTAATATGCCACTTCCCTGAGAGTTTGATATATCAGTTTCAAAAACCCAGATTTCAGCATCGGTTGAATCCAGTATTGTATTGTAAAACCTGTCAAAAGAGCAATCCTTTACTTCATTATAAGTACCACTCCCAAGAAAGCGGATCGCATCCTCTCCTGCTGCTGTTCCATAGTTGGTTAAAGTAGTCGCATCAAAACTCAGCATTTTAAAGTAACAATCTGAAATACAACGAAACATTGGTTTTCCGGCAAGGCCTGTCGCTGCAGCGATAGTAGCTGTTCCATAAGACATTCCCTGGAATGTTAGCGAATATGGTAAATCGATATTAACCGTCTCATCTATGTTATACGTTTCCTCACCAAGCCTTATAACAGATAGGACCGGACATATGCAGATCAAGAAAATCAATGGCCTCCTGAATAGTTGTCCAACTGCTGTTTGTGTTAACATCCAGCAGGTTTTCAGCACTGGGTTTCTTTTCTTTTGCCACCCAGTTACCATCATACACTACAAAGGTTTGTCCAGCCCATCTTGTAAGTTTTGCCAGTAAAGTAGCATCAATCGTTGCCCCGCCATTACCCTGAACAGTAATGAGGTCGGTATGTGTACCATTATTTTTAATTGTAATTGCCAGCCCATTATCTGCGGACGTAACAGTAGGCAGAGTAAGAGTGATATCATTGCTCGCCAATACAAATGTTTCAATTTTAGTCAAAGTAGCATTGGCAGTTTTTACTACAGCCTTTAATGCGCCTGTTGCCAGTAAGTTCCACTGAGTACCATCCCAGTAATAATAACCATCAGGAAGTGTTCCCCCTGTGCTAAACACAAGCATGCCTGCAGGAACTGTACCCGATAAAGGAGAGATCTGAGCTGATGCTGTTGAGTGCTAACCTGGGAGGAAGAAAGCCCTTATTAGTGCTTTCCATCTCAAGCAATGAGTTACTATTGATAGTTCCGGGGTTGTCGCCGATTTTTACCTGTGCTTTTACATAAATAGCAGATAACAGAAATACAGCGGCTAGTAGCTTTTTCATAGATTGGATTTTTAGACGTTTGGATTTTACAGGTTCAAGTAAATACAAATAATCTCAACCGCTTACTATATTTACTTTTTTCATTCTTCTTTTATTATATTGTTTATTTTATGATAAGTGTAATCCTATAGTTACGATTTTAGCGATGTTTCTTTTTGAAATGAAATTCATAATTAATACCCAACACAAAATACCGCTCATTACCAAATGGGTTGAACACATAAAGAGGGATTGTTATGTTTTTAAATTCAACCCCACCCACAAAACCAGGTTCTAAATTGTTTACCCCGCTCTGTCGGGTGTACTGAATTGCAACTCCTGCAAAAACCTTATCGGCTATGCTATATCCCAGTTCGGACCAGCTAAAGAAAAAATTATCATTATTCTCCTTCGTCGCTATGCTATATTGAGTTTGTGAGGACAGGTAAAAATTCTTCCATTCTGTTTCGGCATTAATTGCCAGGGATATACCGTTGAATTCTCCGGTAGAGATCCCTAACATCGGTGTAAGGTTAAATTCGAAATTCTCGCCCCCTGAAAATACTTTCCCCATATAAAAAGAAAGGGTTTGTACCTCTTCATAATTATACCGGATCTCAGTATACACCCCATTTTTGGCCTGATAATGTAGTATAGGCATCCACAAATATTCTTGCTGCTGGTTCAGCATATTGTAATTCTCAAGGCCACTCTTAGCTTGAGCAAAACCAGTGGTCCAATTAACACCAAGAAGGGCCAGGAGGCTAAGAAGCTTTCTGTTGTAGTTTTTCAATTGATTTATTTTTTTCAAGTACAACAACTTCCGCATTTTCCAGCCTGTCCAGCAGGTGAATATCTTTTTTAAAAGGATTCCAGTAAAAGATCAGCCTGTCAATTGGTTTCCAAAGGATAACCCAGCTAAAAACGTCCAAAACGTTATGAAGTGATCCGGCCATCCGGCCATCCATACCTTCTATCAAATAAGGCAACAGAGCCTGAAATGACAATACGATAGTAAGGCTTGCTATGAGTAGTTTAAAGGTTCTGTTCTTAAATTTCTTAAACTCTTCTAATTTTAAGGACCGCTTAAGTTCGAAGTGGCTTCGTATTGCCTGTGTAACAGGTGAGATAAACCGCTTATCAGAGTTTTCCATGCAAATAACCTGGTATTTGATTACCGCATCCCGCTTTGATGTTAATAAGGAATTATAAATGTATTGCTCAAACTCATGCCCTAACTGGCGTTTATATAAAGGCGCCGGGTCATGATGATTAAAATAATCATGAACTGTTTGCTCATCCAGCCTGATAAAGATGCTGAAATTAGTAGGAAACGGTTTGGTCATCACAGGTTTTTTTAAGGATTGGATCGTTCTGCCGCTATTGCATCATAGCAAGAAGCGTCATTTACTTTCTCACAACGCAATACTATCAATCAAAAACCTTATGACGAATAGATAAATTACTCTTATAGGTGTTATAACTAATTCGCCTAAGAAGAATCACTTAGACGTAAGTCTATAAAATCGGGATAGTCACACAAAGAGTGCAGCCTTTACCCGGAGCAGTTTGGATATCTACTGAGCCATTGTAAAACCGGGTCCTTTCATAAATATTGGATAACCCGATTCCCTGGTGAGTTTGCCTGGGATCAAACCCGTTGCCGTTATCTTTAATCAAAAGCTGAACATCACTCTCTTTACACTGCAGAAATATATCAACCTGGCTTGCTTTGCTATGCTTTATGATATTTTTTAACTGTTCCTGTACTATCCGGAACAATGTTACCTTTTTTCCTTGCGACAACAGATCGTTTTCATGATCATGAATACATTTAACTTTTATTTCAGTTGATAAATGTATATCATCAATCAATGTTTTAATACTAGCGACCAATCCCTTCTGACCAAGCTGCGGGACAACCAGCTCTTTCGACAATTTCCTGATCTCGTCAATTGCCATCATAAGATACTCAATACTCTTTTGTTTTATTTGTTTCTCTTCCTTGCTTTCCGGAGTCAACATATCAACAAACAGCTTGGTTGTAGAAAGAATTTGATTCACATTATCATGAAGCTCATGCCCCTATCCTGGTCCTTTCTTTTTCCTGTACCCGGAATACTGTTTCAGAAATTTCTTTTTGACGCTGTAGCTTTTCCTCCATCAATTGATTTTCCAGTTCTTTTATATTTGTAACATCCTGCAAGGAGCCAATCATCTTCACAGGCAATCCATTTTCATATACCACATAGCCTTTATCATGCATGTGCTTATAATTACCATCAGCACATTTGAACCGATATTCATCTTCCCATGATTGCAGATTCTTTTCCGTTGTATCTTTTACCTTATCACTCACCCGGTTTCTGTCTTCCGGGTGAATACGGCGCAACCACCATGACAGTCCTTTTGTTTGCTCAAGCTGATATCCAATCATATCCATTAACGCATCATTCCTGAAAATTTGCCCGGACTGCATGTCCCACTCCCATATTGCATCAGATGTGGTTCTACTGAGCAAGAGAAGTCTTTTCATTAACTTCCTTGAGTTTTTTTTCTGCAGCAAATTTATCAGACAGGTTCACGGCATGCCCGCCCAGCATCTTCTTACTGGTCACTCCTTCAATGGGAAAAATGTTAATGTGGAATACAAAATTCGTTCCATTGGCCCATTTTACTTTTTCAACTAATTCCACAGGCATACCTGTTTGCAGAACCTGGTGGTGTTTTTCATAAAGTGCACCGGCCACTACAGAGGGTATCAGATCGGCAATATTTTTATTGACAGATTTATTTATATCAAGTCCAAAATATTGGTAAAATGACTCACTGGCAAAAACAAGATTGGCATCTTCATCCACTACCCAGGCAAGATTAGGAGTTTGCTTCATGAACACATTGAACAAAGCTTCTCTTTCTTTCAGTTGCCCGGATAGCTTCTTCTCATGTGTCAGATCAACGATGTTTGATACAACAGCAAATGGGACGGGATTATTTTCCTCAAATAATGGCTGGGAGCTAAATTGCAACGACTTGCATTCCCCGTTTTTAAGACGAAAGACAAGTACTTCTGTCTGTAATTGCCCTGTGTGAACTGCTGTCATAAAAGGCGTTGATTCAAAATCGGCCGGTTTACCCTCTTCGGTTCGTATATCCCATGCTGAATTCCAGAGGCTGCCGATATCTGTCAATTGATACAATCTTTCGAGTGTTGTACTGAACATCTCAGCCGCTTTTTGATTCGCAGCAATAAGTTCTCCTTTGCTGTCCTGAAAAAGTACCCCGGCATTCAGCCCTTCAACAATCAGTTGATAGTTTTTTTCACCTAACTGGTTGAATTGCTCAATTCTTTTTTCATCAAGTATTTTATGGCCAATACAAAGAAACTTATTATCACCCTTTGATCCGGTTTTCAAACAATTAATATCCCATTTCATAGGGTGATAATACCCGTTCTTCAGGTAAAGCTCCAAGCTACAAGGACTCTTTTTCTCCGTCGAAGTTCTTATCGCTGTTTTAAAATCATTCAGATTAACAGGATGGAGAAGATCCTGAAATTTTGTATCAACCCGCCTGGGATTTTGAAGATGAAGTGTTTTCACCATATTTGCATTTGCACAAATTATTTTTCCATCCTCATTAATCAATGAGAGAAAAATACCCTCCTGCTGCTCATAAGCACCTATCAATTCTTTCAGTTTTGACCACTTCTTTTTCATACACAACACTTAGAGTTCGTAGTTTGTCTGATATATCTAACTCAGCAATTTTTTTATAATTCCGGGTACAAGGGAAAAATCATTACTCTTATCCAGAAAATGCTCCGCACCAAGCTCCTGGCATTGCTGGCGGTAATAATCATCAGCATGGTTGGTTATCATTATCACTTCACATTTCTTTTTATTTTCTCTTATAAGCTTAAGTAATTCTATCCCATTTTTACCCGGTAGATTGATATCAAGTAATACGACATCCGGGTCTTCGTTTGCAAGTAACCTGCGGGCATCATCATAGTTTGATGCCACACTTATATGCGTTACATTATCTGCATCCTCAAGCAGCCCGATCATACGATCAACAAAATTCATGTTATCATCAACGATTAGCAGCATCAGTTTTTTTTTCATGGGTTAGAATGACGGGTCAAAGAAAGTCGTATTATTCAAGTTGAGAAATAGACGTTTTTATAATTCATAAGTAGAGCTGGAGCTACAACTACGCAAAGGTTTGCTTGATTCATATTAAGTGTTCAGGCGCTGCATATTATTGCAAACCAACTTTAACAAACTTATCCGGGTGTCATCTTTATTAAGGCAGCCCGGGAAAATTACAACAACTGTAAAAAAAGGTGTGTAGTAATAGCTATCTGAAAGGTGTAGAATATCCACTACATAACAGCATGCAATCAGGAAGTATTATATAAGTCTGTTCTCCAGCGCATACCTGGTCAGGTCTGCATTTGATCGCATGTTCATCTTTTCCATAACCCTGGAACGGTAAGTACTAACTGTGGTTGCACTTAATGATAACTGTTCGCCTATTTCAGTTACAGATTTCCCTGAAGCCAATAACTTAAACACATCAAACTCTCTGTCAGACAGGTTTTCATGAAGCTGATGAGATGCCCCTGCATCAAAAGCATTAGCCAGTTTTTCCGCAATAGCAGGTGTGATAAACTTTTTTCCTGTTCGAACCGTTTCGATTGCCTTCACAATGTCATCATGTATTGTCTCTTTGCCCAGGTAGCCTGATGCGCCTGCTTTGAGTACTCTTAATGCATATTGATCTTCCGGATACATACTCATGATGAGGACAGGTAGTTTTGGTGATAGTTGTTTTATCTGGCTCAATGCATCCAATCCGCTACGGCCAGGCATACTCATGTCACATATCACAACATCCCACTTTTCACTAATGGTCAATACTATAAGTTTTTCAGCATCAGCAGCCTCTCCAATATCAGCAAAAGGATACTGTTCAAGCAATATTTGCTTTAACCCCTTGCGTACAACCGCATGATCATCTGCGATAAGAATTCTAATCATATCTCTTTGTTTAACGGCACCTGCACAATTACTTCAGTCCCTTTTCCAGGATGGCTTCTTATCTCATACCTGCCCCCAATCATCACAATCCTTTCCTTCATACCTAATATACCAAAGGTTCTTTTGTCTGCCACTTTTTGTTTATCAAACCCTTTTCCATTATCAGCAATTGATAAAAGTATATTATCATCTTTTTGCGCAATGGATACTGTTACTCTTTTCGCATGAGAATGCCTGGCTACATTTGTCAGGGATTCCTGGAATATGCGAAATAATGCTGTTTTAATTGTATCTGGCAATTGTAAATCTTCCCCGGAGTGAATAAAGCTTGTGATTAAACCTGAACGTTTTTCAAACTCACTCAATTGCCACTCCATTGCTGCTATAAGACCAAGGTCATCCAGTAGACTAGGGCGAAGCTCTGAAGAAATACGTCTTACGGTTTTTACAGTTTCATCAAGCATCGTTGTAAGTTCCTTGAGTTTTAATTTAACAGGTTCATCCTGTACCAATATCTTCTTTCTAAGCCACGAAACATCCATCTTAAGCACTGTAAGCTGCTGGCCAAGTTCATCATGAATTTCCCTTGCAATATTTGTTCGTTCTTCCTCACGGATATTCTGCAGATAGCTTGTGAGCTTCCTGATCGCTTCATACGATTCAGCCAGTTCTTTCTCTGCTTTTATTCGTTCTGTGAGGTCCCTGATTACCGAAAGAAAACGACCATCCGGTAATTGCTGGGACCTAACCTCTGTTTCCACTACCGTCCCGTCTTTCCTGCGCATCTTCCTCTGCTTTACAGTTGATTTTCCCTGCTCCAGCACATCGTACCTCACTGGATTATCCCGAATCTCATCCTCTGTCAGAATTTCCCTTAATGACATGTTCACCAATTCTTCTTTTGAATACCCAAGCAGATTTACAGAACCCGTATTTACATCAAGTACTTTTCCTGAGGTATCATACAATGCTATGGCATCAACAGCCTGTTCTATTAATGTCCTGTACTTCTCCTCGTTTTGGCGTAATTCTATTTCCGCTTTTTTCTTTTGAGTAATATCCCTTGTTACTCCCAGGGCACTTATAATTTTACCATCAGTATCCCGGAATGGGACAGCACTTATCTCACACCAGCGATGAGTTCCTTTCAAAGCGATCATTTCAAATTCCAACCTCCCTGACATTCCCTCAAAAACATTCTTAATCAATTGAACAGCCGCATCCTTTTGTTCTTCTGCAACAACAGGTAAAAGAGATTTACCAAGGGTGCCCTCAAGGCTATCCGCCTCAATCATTTCCAATCCGGCTTTATTTATATCAAGTAGTCTGCATTCTGCATCCATAAGTTTAATACACTCAGGGTCAGTATCAAGTATGGTCCTCAACCTGTTTTCACTTTCAGTGATTTTTCTTTGAACATTGTAAATAGGAGTCATATCCACCATAGAACCTATCATCCGATAAGCCTTTCCTTCATTACCCCGGATTATGTAGCCCCTGTCAAGAATATGCAGGTACGATCCGTCAGATTTCTTATATCGGTATTCATCCCTCCAGAAAGACGCTTCGCCTTCTATTGTTCTGTGGATATAATCTTTGATTCTTTTAAAATCATCGGGATGAATTCTTCCATACCACTCTTCTATACTCACAATTTCTTTTTGCTTTCTATATCCCAAAGTGGCATAATAATTATCATTCCACCATAAACTATTATCCTTTATGTTCCAATCCCAGACTATATCGCTGGTCGCTCTTGTAACTATTTGAAACCGGGCATTCGTTTTTACGATCTCCTCTTCTGCCTTTTTTCGTTCAGTTATATCTTTAGTCGTTATGTAAGCACCGGTAATGATACCTTTTTCATCGCTAACCGGTATATAATTAACAAGCTTCCATATAAGTTTGTTATCAATATTGTTTGAAATTTCGTATTCAATTCTTTCGCCTGTGAACACAAGATCATAATTTCTCTTAATACTTTCTCTTTTATCAGGAGGCAGAATTTTAAGAATATTGGTTCCAGTTGCAACCTCCCGGCCCCATACTTTTAAGAGATTTTGGCGGGCAACAGCATTAATAAGTATTACCCTGTATTCCCGGTCAATAACATAGAAATCTTCTGCCGTACTGGACAATATATGTCTTAGTTTTTCTTTCGATTCCTTTAATGCAGCCTCAGCAATCTTCCTTGCGGTAATATCAATTCCAGTACCTATCATGCAGGGTACCCCTTCATAACTGATTGCTAAGCCAGTACAGTAATAGTGAATTTTATCCCCTTGCTTTGTTAAAAATTGGGCTTCCAGTTCTGCTGCACCTGTCCGGAATGTTTCTTCTACTTTTTGCCTTGCTAATGGCCTGTCTTCCTCAGCAAAAAAATCAACGGGTAATATCTGACTTATCTCGGAACTACTATAACCTGTTACTTTTTCAAAATTCTTATTCCATCGTAAAAAATTCCTATTCCCGTCAATCATATAAAATACCCCTGGCAGGCTATTAATAAGTGTATCGGAGAGTTCTTTTTCCCTGAGAATTTTTTCCTGAGCTTTTTTGCTTTCCGTAATATCAACATCCATGCAAACAAAACAAGGCTCACCACCAATAGAAGGGATTGAAAATATTGTTGAAATGCAATACCCCAAAGAACCATCCCTCCGATTGAAACAAAACTCTATCGGGCCAATCGTTCTGCCAGTTTGTTCAACTTGTTTCAGAGCACTAGTAAACCTAGCAAACTCAGTTGGGATGCTGATAAAAATAAGCTGATCTAATCTTTTACCGATTGTCTCTGATGCCCCAAACCCAAATATTAATTCCGATGCATGGTTCCAGAATAATACTTCTCCGTTATCATTATACCACTGTACTGCCACATTCGGAGTATTCTCAATTGAAGCCACTAATTGTGCTTCTCTTCGCCTCAATCTTTTCTCCGTTTCTTTCCGCTCTGTTATGTCACGAATGATCATACTGGTTCTCTCCTCGCCATGGATGTCCAGAAAAATTGATGAACTTACCTCTGCAGGAAACTTTGACCCATCCTTTCGTACCAGTGTTAACTCCCGCTTTGCCTTGCCTGTTTCCTTACGTTCAGAAAGAGCAGGATTTAATCTTGAGTCATTACTATCAGTGAGGCCGTTCCTGCCTGCATTGCATATTTCCTCCTCTGCCATTCCGAACATTAAACATGCAGCGGGATTGGCTGAGATTATCCGGCCATCTGGAATGGTCAGCAATATTCCATCCATACTGTTTTCAAAGAATGCCCTGAATTTCGACTCACTTTCTTTAAGGGACATCTCGGCTTTTTTCCGTTCAGTTACATCCATCATACTTCCCAATAACCGGGTGGCTTTTCCTTCTGTGTTCCTTACTATATAGCAACGGTCATAAATATTTTTATAGTCTCCTGTCTGCGTTCGGAACCTGTATTCAGTAATAAAAATATTCGTATCAGATGCGAGAGCTTCTTCCTGTTTCTTAATGAAGAATGCTCTTTCATCAGGATGTAACCTCTCCTGCCACTGTTTTACATCCGGCACAGGATCAGCCATAGTCAATCCATACAATTGCTGGTGCGTTTCGTTAACCCACATTTGGCCGGTTTCAAGATTCCACTCCCATATAGCATCGTTTGTTGTTTTGCTGATCATTTCAAACCGTTCGTTAGTTTGCCTGATATCAGTTTCGGTTTTTTTGATCTCAGTGATATCTCTGAAAAAAACAGATAATCCGCTTGGGGATGGATATACCTGCACCATGAACCATTTATTGAACGGGGGATAAAAAATCTCAACCTGCTCATAAGCCTGCTTTTGAAAAGCTGTCGTGAATGTCTTGTATATACTATGATCTTTTGCCTCTGGATATTCTTCCCAGATATTTTTTCCGATAATCTCATTCTCATCACAACTCATGATCCTGGCAGCTGTACTATTAATGTATGTAAGACACCAGTCTTCATTCAGTGAGTAAAATCCATCACTTATCCTCGCTAATACACTCTTAATTAATAGAGTTTTCTCTTCTACCTGTCTGCTGAGTTCTTCATTAAACCCTTTGAGCATTTGCTCTGCCTTCTTTCGTTCAGTAATATCTCTTACTACAGCTACATAACCTGTCGCCTCACCTTGTTCATTTTTTAAAGGTGAAACTGATCCAAGGCATTGTATTGCCTCTCCCTTTTTGTTATAATTAAGAGTTTCTAAGGCGAGGCTCCCGTTTTGTAATACTTTTTCTACCATTTTGGCTGTTTCCTCTCTTGTCCATCTACTACCGGTTACATCCGGAGCATATTTTCCTATAACCTCCTCCCTTGAATAACCGTAAATATCCTCAGCACCCTTATTCCAACTAAGTATTACTCCATGTTTGTCAACAGAAAAAATAGCGTCGCTTGTTTTTTCGGTAAGATCTGCCAGATAGGAAATTTGCTGTTCATATTTCTCCTTGCGTTTAAAACCAGTATATATGCGCCAAAAAACAATAAACAATCCGGCAACGAATGTGCCAACCAACACTATAAAAAGCTTAGCAGTATTTTTTGCGGCTATACCCCACTGCGCATTTGATGATTGTAATACGAAACGATCTTCTGTTTCAATTGAAGAAATTATGTTCCGGATACTATCCATTACACTCTTTCCCTTGCCAGACTGTATCCGTTGGTGAGCCGAATCTGCTCCAAAGTCATCCATACTTTTTACAGATGCTTCAGCAAGCTCCGTTTTGTGTTTTACCAGTCTGAGTAAAATTCCGAACGTTTCTTTTCGGCTCGGATACAGACCATATAGCGCCTTAATTTCAATTGTGTCCTGCGGTAGTTTTTTTAAGGCCGATTGATACGGTATGAGAAATTCCCTGCTACCAGATATAATATAACCTCTTTGGCCTGTTTCAATATCCTGCATATCATCCATCACATCCTCTAATGCCCTTAATGATTCGAGTGTGGCATTTACTTTTTTGGGTCTCGAGGGCAACTTTATTTATATTCCTATAGCTGTACCAAACAAAAAAAGAAATAAAAGCAAGTGAGATTACCAGGCCAATGATAATATAACGGCGGGTAAAAAACTGGCTCATAAGTGCCTTGATTAGTCAAAATGAGGATTAAAGCGATTCTGCTCTTTCAAAAGTTACAAGCCCTGGGCATTAATAAAATTAACCAGAGCGGCAGTATTTTTCAGGCTCAGTTTTTTCAGGATATTGTAGCGATGAACCTCTACTGTTTTCAATGAAATATCCAATCTAATAGCAATTTCTTTGGATGATAGGCCTTCCTTTATTAACTGAACGATATCAATTTCCCGGCGGGATAATACATTCATATCTGGCTGTCCCCCATCCTCTACTAATTCCTGTTGGGCAAGAATATTTTTTACTTCTTCGCAAACGTATTTCTTGCCGCTGTTTACTTCAATAATACAAGTCATTAACTCGTCTTTTGATGAGTTTTTTGTAACGTAGCCAACAGCGCCTATCTGTAACATCTTCCTGGCATAAGCTGGCATAGAGTGCATTGAAATTCCAATGATTTTTGAGCCTGGGGAAAACTTCCTGATTAGTTTGGTGGCTTCAAATCCGTTCATTGGGGTCATATTAATATCCATTAATATAATCTTAGGCCTTTTTTCTTTTGCAATATCAATTGCTTCCTCACCGTTGCTTGTTTCGCCTATTACCTGGAAGCGGGAATCGCTGTTGAGGATAAAAGACCAGGATTCTCTGATAAGCTTATGGTCGTCCACAAGTAGGATGCTGATTTTGTCCATATGGTGGATATGGGGCTTGTTTTAGTGATAAGGCTTTCTCTGGATTAAATTAAGTAATATATCTTATGCTGACAGAAAAAAACGCTTAGATTATTGATAAACAGTGTAAGTAAAATCAGGAATTAAGTAAATCCACTTAGTAAATTTGGCAATTGTCATTGAAAAATGACAATTAAATTAGGTGAAAGCCACCACGATTGGAGCTACACAGTACTAGTTTTTGCTAAAAACTGTTCGAGTAAAGTGCTTAAACAGCCGGCTTAGGTAACTGAGCAATTGTAAACCAGAACGATTCAATGGCCTCAACCACGTTTAGGAATTTACCAAAATCAAGTGGCTTGGTTATGAAGCAATTAGCCAATTTATCATAACAAGCTGAAATATCTGTTTCCGAAGAAGATGTTGTTAGCATTACAACCGGTATTGCTTTAAGTTTCTCATCCTTTTTAATGAAATCAAGTACCTCAATGCCGTTTAATTTGGGCATATTTATGTCAAGTAAAATCAAATTAGGTGTTGGCCTGTTGGCATACAATCCTTGTTTTTTTAAGAATTCAATCGCTTCTACCCCATCTTTTACCACAGCGATACTATTTTTTACTTTAATCTCTTTGAATGCCTCCAATGTCAGCAGTATATCTCCTTCATTATCTTCTACCAATAATATCTGTATTTCGTTCATAGGATTGTTTTAAAAAGGTAAAATATACAAACAGCAGGCCGTATTAAAACTTACCTGCTTATTAGATTAAATAATAAGTGTTTAACATTACTGGCTTTTACTTACTGCCTCCTTTGGGATAAGGAATAAATGACACATAGAAAGCTTCTATTTCATGCATAACCTTTGTGTATTTATCATAATCCAAGGGCTTTGTTATGTACCAGTTAACATGCTTATCATAGCACTCACTGATGTCTGCATCTCTATCAGAACAGGTTAGCATGACAACAGGTATTCCCTTTAGCTCTTCATCCTTTTTAATTATATCCAGTAATTGCTTCCCGTCTATACCCGGCAGATTAATATCCATTAAGACTAGTTGTGGTGTCACAGCACATATGTGCTCACCTTGCTTTTTCAGGAACCGAAGCGCCTCCTCTCCGTCCCTTACAACAGATATCTTATTCTCAAGCTTCATGTCTTTGAAGGCTTCTGTAGTCAGTATGATATCGCCTTCGTTGTCTTCTACCAATAAAATGTGTACTTCGTTCATAGTGGTATGTTTTTATTTTTCAAAAAATTGTTATTGTCAGAGGGCAAGGTGAAAAAAAAGCAGCTTCCATTACCAACTTCTGATTCCACTCCAATATCACCCCCATGTAATTCTGCAATTTTCTTACACATGGCCAAACCAATACCAGTTCCCTTGTATTTACTCTCATCACTGTGCAGCCGCCTGAAAACAGCAAAAATTTTTTCGGAAAAAGCCGGATCCATGCCAATACCATTATCCTTTACTAAAATCAACCATTTGCCGTTTTCTTCCCTGGCAGAAATATTTATTTCAGGGATGACGGTTTCAGACCTGAATTTTAATGCATTACCAATAAGGTGATGAAACATTTGAAACATTTGTTTTTTGTCTGCGATTATAACAGGCAGTTTACTTATTGTTATCCGGGTATTTGTTTCTTCAGCCGCTGAAGAGAATTTCAAATTCACTTCATTAATCACCTCATTAAGATCAGTCTCAACAAACTCCTTAGGAAGAGAACTCAATCTGGAATAATCGAGCAGATCAAAAATGAGGCTTTTCATTTTAACAGCTCCTTTCACTGCAAAATCAATGTACTGTTTTGCCGATGCATCCAGCTTGTCGCCATATTTTTTTTCCAGTAACTCCAGAAACCCTGTTATCATCCTTAGTGGAGCTTGCAAATCATGAGAAACGATATAGGCAAACTGGTTTGATTCTTTTAGCAATTCGCTAAGATTAGCGCTAAGCGTTTCATTCACATTTTTCAATTTCTCCAGTTCCTGTATCAGGCCTGCAGAATCGTTATCTGCTCTTATCTGTACTACTGGTTCCATTAGTTTTCTCCTTTGCAGATTGGGTTATTAATGGTGAAGTGAAAAGCAGTTCCTTTTCCAACCTCGGATGTCATCCATATCCTTCCGCCATGTGTTTCTACAATTTTCTTACAGGTTACCAATCCCAGACCGGTTCCGGGGTATTCATCCCTTCGGTGGAGTCTTTGAAATGCCTGAAATAGCTTGGGTTGGTCTTTTTCAGCAACACCTATTCCATTATCCTGCAATGTGAATTGCCAGCAATCAGACAAATCCTCAACCGTAAGATTAATCTCAGGCACAGTGTCTTTTTTTCTGAATTTAATGCCATTGCTAACAAGATTGAGAAACAACCTATATAAAGCACTTTGTGTGCCGGTTACAACAGGCAATGACGATGGTATGCGCAGTTTTGTACCAGTATCTGCCATCACTATACTTAGATCCCTGTCAACAAGGTCCATTACATAGCCAAGATCGACCAATTCTTTCTTCGCAGCTTTATTACCTGAACGGGAAAATTCCAGCAAATCCTTTATTAATATACTCATCCGGTCTGCACCATCTTTTGCCCTGTATATATATGATTTCCCCTGTTCATCCAGTAAATCATCATATTTTTTATGAAGAAGACCCAGAAAACCGCTAACCATTCGTATAGGTTCCTGCAAGTCATGAGCAGTGATGTTGGCAAACTGATCAAGATTCCTGTTTAGCTGTAATATCTCTTCTTCAGCTACCTTTCGTTCAGTAATGTCCATGTTAGTGCCTATCATCCTGATGGCTTTGCCAGCTCTGTCATAAAGTACCAAGGCATGCCCGTTAACATAATGAACAGTTTTATCTTTCCAAACTACCCGGAACTCGGTATCATAGTCTTTCTCTCCTTTTATTGCCATCGCCAACTCTTCGTTTACCCGTTCTAAATCATCCGGGTGAACAGTAGCAGACCACATCTCAGATATAGGTCTTTCATCATCCGGATTTGCATTGTAAATACGATACATTTCATCATCCCAAACTGTATGGTCATTAATGATATCCCAATCCCAGATACCAATACTGGTGGCCCGGTTAGCCAATTGCAACCTATTAGATAAATTTAGAAGCTGTTCCTCTGCCTTTTTTCGTTCGGTGATGTCTTCTAATGTCCCCTCGAAGTAATTTATCTCGCCTTTGTCATCTCTTACAATCCGGATATTAGCACTCACCCATATAATATTTTTACCTTTTGTCAGCACTTGCAATTCAAAATCTTTAACATGACCTTGTTCTAAAATTATTTCCGACATTTTCCTTCTTTCATCAGGATCAGCATAAATCTGTGTCCCTATATCCGTAACAGAGCTAATCAACTCTTCGGGAGAATTGTAACCAAATATCCTTGCCATCGAAGGATTAGCCATGATAAATCTTCCATCAATTGTACTCTGGTAAATACCATCTGCCGTGTTATCAAATATGGCCTGGAATTTCTGTTTCGCTAATATCAATTCCTCATCCTTTCTTTTCCTCTCAGTAATATCAGTAAACATCCCTAACGCCCCTACGTATTTCCCCTCATCATCAAAAATCGGATTAGTTGATACACTGGTCCAAACTTCTTTTCCGCTTTTGGTAACAAACTTAGAAGTTTGAGGTTCAGAGAAACCCATTTCCCCCCTCTTAATATCCTCTCTTGCTTTCGCCATTCCCTCCTCATCTTTGAAATAATAATTTTGCTTGCCCATCATTTCTTCCTTTGAGTACTCTAGCATTTCACACATCTTCTTGTTGACAAAAATGGTATTGTTATTGTCATCGAGCACCCAAATACCTTCCTGTGCTGTTTCAACTATCTGCCTGTATTGCTCCTTACTCTTATTCAATTCCTCCTCGGCCCTTTTGCGTTCAGTAATATCCTTCAACGTTCCTTCGAAATATTTAATCGCTCCTTTTTCATTCCTGACAGCCCTGGTGCTTTCACTTACCCATATGTTGTCACCATTCTTCGTCAAAAGTGCTACTTCAAAATTTTCCAGGTGATCCTGGCAAGCAAGCAATTCGGACATCCGCTGGCGGTCTTCAGGATTTGAATATATCTGTGCACCAATATCATTAATGGTACGGATAAGCTCTTCGGGACTGTTATAGCCAAATATTTTGGCCATGGCCGGGTTAGCCATAATGAACTTACCGTCAATTGTACTTTGGTAAATACCATCTGCTGTATTATCAAAAATTGTTTGAAATTTTTTTTGTGTTAGCAATAATTCTTTCTCAACAACCTTTCTCTCTGTAATGTCCTGGGTAGTTCCAAACATGCCGGCAGGTTTACCATCATCATTCAATAAAACCGTACCCTGCTCAAAAACAGTTATCCTGGTACCATCATTTCTAATAATTTCATGTTCAACAGCAAAATTTGATTTCCCATTCAATGCATCACCAATCAATTTCCTGGTATTTTGCTGCTCTTCTACTGACAAATGACTTAAATATCCTTCATAACTTAAATTGAAAGTTTTTCTTTCTTCACCAAAAAGCCTGAATTGTTCCTGGCTCCAGGTCATCTTATCAGCAGCAATATCCCATTCCCAACTCCCGATTTTTGCAATCCGCTGTGCCTCTTTAAACTTAATATGATTTTTAATGATCTTCTGCTGCGCCCGCCTAAAAGTTCTTGCCGCAACAAGCATCAGCAAAATAAATATCACAAGAAGAATGAGTAGTCCCGTCAGGTTATGATTACTTCTGTTATTAATCCATGTTGTGTTATCATCCAATGTTTTAAGAAGACTGGTCTTAAGCATCTCAACCCTCCGGTTCAGCATTTCTCTAATGTACTTCTTATCCTTTCGCTGCATTAAATCAATAGAAGCTTCAACGCCCCTTGTCGTAAAAACAACAACTCCGCTATCAAGATTCGCTATCCGAAGTCTGAATAAAGAATCAATTTCTGAAAGGAGTTCTGCATCAGTACCGGTTGGATGGTTCTTTTTCAACCTGCTAATGTTACCTGCACTATTTATCTTGATATTATAGAAATTCCTAAGATAGCCCACATCACTTGTCAGCTGGAAACCTCGTTTGTCTGATTCAATTTGCAGTAAATTGTTCGTAAGAGAATCGGCCTGAATCAGGTCAGTCTCAATCAGCAAAATCTGCTTTTGTAATTTCACCTGCTTACGGAAATTAAAAAATAATACCGCAAAGCTGCTTATTACTATAAACAATGAAACATACAGAAACAAGTATATCTGTTTTTTATACTTTTTCATGTGTTTGGTTTTGCTTACGGGCAACAGTAAAATAAAATTTACTGCCTTTACCCTGTTCGGACACTACCCAAATATTTCCACGATGAAGCTCAACAATTTTTTTACAAATTGCCAGGCCGACCCCGGTTCCACCTTCAATTTCATTATTGCGATGCAGTCTTTTAAAAAGTGCAAATATTTTGTCAGAATACTCAGGTGCGATCCCGACCCCATTATCACTTATGCCGAAAAGAAAATTATCCCCATCTTCTTTACATTCTATTTTAATTACTGGTTTTTTGGCGCTACGATATTTTAAAGCATTGCTGATAAAATTTTCAAAAAGTTGTGTCATCATTGACCCATTAGCCGTAATGACTGGTAAATCCGGGATAAGCAGTTGTGCTCCGCAGTTTTCAAGTTCGTTTGAGAATAACTTGCAAACGTTTTCTAAGACAACGTTCATATCGGTATCAGAAAACTCTTTATTACTGGTACTGAACTTTGAGTATTCAAGAAGGTCAAGTATAAGTTTCTTCATACGGGTGGCACCCTCTACAGCATAGTTAATATATTCAATAGCCTGGGGATCCAGCTGCCTTTCGTATTTCTTTTTCAATAACTGTGTAAAACTGCTTACAAGCCGGAGTGGTTCTTGCAAATCATGAGTGGCTATATACAGGAATCTTTCAAGGTCCGCATTGGAAGTAGCTAATTCAAATGCCCTTATTTCGAGACTTTGATAAAGCCATGTCAGTTTTTCTTCTACAGCTTTACGTTCAGTAATATCACTGAAACTACAAATAACCTCTTTTACATCACCTCTTTCATCAAACAATGGCTCTGCATTTACTAACAACCAAATTCTATCCATTGAAGAAGGCCTGTAAACACCCATAACAACATTCGCCACAGTTTTTTTTGTTTTAATAACCATCGGAACCGGCTGCTCTGTGCCGGGAAACACAGAGCCATCTTCATGAATAACATTCCATTCTGGATTAAATGAAGACTTTCCATAAAGCTCATCTTCGGTCAGACCCAGCATGTTCAATGCCGCCTTATTACTGAAAAGTATTTCTGCCTGTGGCCCCTGCAATAGCACACCGACACGTAAGCCATTAACAAGCTTATCAATTCTTTCTTCACTTTCTGAAAATGAAAAAATATTTTCAAATTGGCTTTTCATGTTCAACTAGGATATTGGTAGAATCAAATTCAGAAGAAAATCGGCATAATTTCAATTACTAAAGAAAGTTGATGACTAATGAGACCGTTGAAAAAAGGTGCAGATGTTTCATCTTAAGTGGTACGGTAACAGAGCCATATATTTCTTGCCAATGCAAAAGAAATCCATCTTCTGCTTACTATTTTACAAACCATGTGCATTTGTAAAATTGACCAGTGCGGCAGTATTCTTCAGATTGAGTTTTTTCAAAATATTGTAGCGGTGAACCTCCACTGTCTTTAACGAAATATTTAACTGCAAAGCAATTTCCTTAGAGGAAGACCCTTCTTTTATTAATTTTACGATATCTATTTCTCGGCGGGATAACACATTGAGATCAGGAACACTCACTTCGTCAACTAATTCCTGCTGAGCAAGGATATTCTTCACTTCTTCACAGACATACTTTCTTCCATCGTTTACTTCCACAATTGATGTCAGAAGTTCATCTCTTGACGAATTTTTGGTAACATAACCCATTGCCCCCATCTGTAGCATCCTCCTTGCATAAGCAGGCATTGAATGCATGGATAGTCCTATAACTTTTGATCCAGGTGAGTATTTACGTACCAGCTTCGTGGCATCAAACCCGTTCATGGGGTTCATGTTAATATCCATTAATACAATTTGGGGATTCTTTTCCCTGGCCATATCAATCGCTTCTTCGGCATTACTGGTTTCTCCAATTACAGAAAAGCGGGGATCGCTGTTAAGAATATAGGCCCACGAGTCCCTGATAAGCTTGTGGTCATCCACAAGAAGAATGGTGATTTTGTTCATACGGATAGTGGCTTGTTTTAGTTCGTTAAGGTTTTTCTGATATTAAATTAAGTACTAGGGCTTATACTAAATGCAAAAGACGTCTATATTATTGGTTACTATCAAAGGTAAAATCAGGTAATAGGTAAAACCACTTAGACACCATATGGGTTGACAATTAAAACAGCAGTAAAGAAATTATATAGATAACAATTGTCTATATAAAATCGATTGATTAAGGGTATTTACAAATATAATTTTAGTGGATACATAGAATTCCTGAATTAAAAGTCAAAACAATTATAATTGGTCAGCAAGGATAAATATTTTGCTGAGTACTATTTTTTTAAAATTTAAATTCGTCTCTTATGAAAAATCCGAACCAGTTGCTTTTAGCAACATTCTCAGCATTCTTGTCATTGTTTCTTTTTAGCTGCTCAAAAGATGCAATATCTGACCCAGGCAAAAATTCCAGTCAAAAAAATGAAGCTGCTACCCAAAACACCAGCAGGCAATTAGCAGATGCCGAGCTTTTAGGTGGCATACAGCTATATGTCTACCCGCCAGAAGCGAAAGTGACAATCCTGGTTCATGATAACTTTTATACTTCTGAGGAAATATCCCCTGACGAAAACGGGTTTGCAGTTTTTGAAAATCTGCCCCAGGGAAGGTATAATGTAAGAATACGTTCGCATAATCCCAAATACCAAAATATGACAATCAGGGATGTAGAAGTAAATGCCGGCAAAATAACTGAGCTGGAACAAATCAACCTCTAGAATTGAGCAGAACAGGTATAACTAAAAAAAGCTGCTATCTGGCGATAGCAGCTTTTTTTGTGGAGGCGACCGGAGTCGAACCGGTGTCCAAACATATTCGTCGAAAGCTTTCTACATGTTTATCCTGTTTTGTTATGTCGGGAAGCAACTGGAAACAGACAACCGATTAATTCCTTAGCTGTATAGTCTTAAGCAATCAGCACAGCCTTTGATTGCAGCATTCCGTTTTATTTTTAAGTCGGCGGCGGGGCATGGTAACAGAACAACCGGCCCGGCGGCCCTAATGACTACTTAATCACTGATTAGGCAGCCATGGCATACTGAGTATTGCCATTTATAGGTCTCGTATTCAGATTCAACTGCTAATTACGCAACGCAGTACATGCTTACACTTTCAAAGATCTATGCTGTCAAAACCAAACGCCCCCTTTACTCTTACTGAGTATTACTAAAGTGCCTGTAAAATTAAGATTCTTTATCTAGTCAGGCAGTAAATATTTCCTTAAACAAGGACAAGAATTTTACCTTTATTGAATGACAAACCCATCGGATATCTATCGGCAGAAGTTACAGGTGCTGAGCAAAAAAATAACAATACTGGAAAGTCGAAAATCTGTATTTGGCTGGCTGCGGTTTGTCACCCTGATTGCTGCCCTCCTTGCGGTATGGGAACTATGGACATTGGGCATATTGATTGCCCTGCCGGTATTTTTTTTATTAACAGGTCTTTTTCTTTTTATACTTTCAAAAGACCTGAGTAACAACTCTGCAATTAGGAACCTGGAGCGGCTTCAAAAAATTAATGAGTCGGAAATTAAAATTCTCACTCACCATTTCACTCATTTGCCGGATGGAATTAACTACAAGCCAGAAACACATGAGTATGCCAATGATCTTGATATTTTTGGCCGGGCTTCTCTGTACCAGTTTATCAACCGAACAAATACTGAGCAGGGCAACAAACTGTTTGCAGACTGGCTGTTACATCCTGCTCCAACGGACAAAGTTCTTCAACGACAAGAAGCTGTTAAAGAGCTTTCTCAGGAATCAGAATGGCGCCAGCAGCTCCAGTCGTACGGCATAGCCACCCAAGTTACAATTTCAACACAAAATAAAATTGAAAGATGGCTTGCACAACCAAACAGGTTCCTAAACAAAACTGGTTGGTCAATTTTAAAGTACTTGTTGCCTGGAATCAGTTTTGTATTTCTCTCCCTTCACTTAACAGATATTCTCTCCTCCCAGGTGTTTTACCCGCTAATTCTTCTGATGCTGAGTCTCTCTTTTATTATCTCAAAAATGGTGATGCCATCCTACCTGCAGTTGAATAAGATCGCCCCTGAATTAGAGTCGTTATCGGAAAGTATAAACTGGATTGAGAAAAAAGATTTCAAATCTAAACTGCTTAAGCAATTAAAACTAACATACAAAAAAGGATCAACATCTTCTTCCCAATCAATTAGAAGGTTGAAAAGAGTGCTTGACCTCCTGGATATTCGTCTCAATCCGCTTGTATTTATTCCTTTGAATACATTCTTCTTTTGGGACTTGCAGCAAATTTTTACTCTTGAAAAGTGGAAAAGCGGAAACAAAGATAATATCAGCCAATGGTTTGATGCCCTCGCTGAAATTGAAACCCTTTCTTCAATAGCCAACCTCAGTTTCAATTACCCTGAAAACTCTTTCCCTGCTTTAAGTGAAAAGAAAGGGGTGTTTATTGCAGATACTATGGGGCATCCGTTAATTCCAAAGGAAAAACTTGTCTGCAATTCCTTCTCAACTGAGGGGGTTAATCAAATGAATCTGATTACCGGATCGAATATGGCTGGAAAGAGTACTTTCCTGAGAAGCGTTGGAGTGAATATTGTTTTAGCCATGATGGGCTCATCAGTATTTGCAAAATCACTCACCCTTTCTCCAATGATGGTATTAAGCAGCATGCGGGTAAGCGATAACCTTGAAGAAAGCACCTCTACTTTTTATGCTGAATTAAAAAAATTAAAGGAAGTAATCGATGTGGTTTACAGTGGCGAAAAAGTCTTCTTATTGCTGGACGAAATTCTTAGAGGTACCAATTCCGGGGACAGGCATACCGGCTCTAAAGCATTAATAAAACAGCTGATAAATCACCAGGCTGCAGGATTAATAGCTACTCATGATCTCGAATTGGCAAAACTGGCGGATGAATTTCCTGACAGGATATATAACTACCATTTTGATGTGCAGGTTGCCGATGACGAGTTGTACTTCGACTATAAACTAAAGAGAGGCATCTGCCGTAGCATGAATGCCTCTCTTCTTATGAAAAAAATTGGAATTGAGTTATAACTTATTTAAACATCCTGAATATATCAAGCCCAAGAGCATAGGCCATAAGGCCTAACAATAAGACCATCCCCACCATTTGTGCATACTCCAGAAATTTATCACTTGGCTTGCGGCCGGTTATCATTTCTATCAATGTAAATAGTGCATGCCCCCCATCGAGTCCTGGTATTGGCAGTACATTCATAAAAGCGAGTATGATGCTGAATACGGCTGTAAGAGTCCAGAAAATCTGCCAATCCCATACTCCCGGGTAAATACCACCAATACTGAAAACGCTACCAACCGATTCACTTGCTTTTGCTTTTCCATTGAAAAGTTGTTTCAACCCTTTCATATAGTTACCCAATGTACTCCAGCATTCATTGAAGCCGGCAGGTATTGCCTTAAAGAATGAATACTTCTGGGTTTCGAACTGAAAACCCATGTCCTCAAGATTTTTTGCGTTCACTCCCAATTTTCCATTCTTATCAAGCTGCACAGTAATTGCCACAGTATCAGCTCCCCTTAGTACTGTAAAGTTTATTTTTTGATTTTCTTTTCCTTTTACCTGTTGGGCAAATTCATCATAAAACAAGGTCTTTATTCCGTTAACACCGATAATTCTGTCGCCGGCTTTCATACCCGCTTTTTCGGCATTTGACTGCCTGGCAAATTTATCTATAATAAAAGGTGCCCTTACAGAAATAAAACTACCCGCATCTCTTGTGTTAAGTTTTCTTACAATCTTATTATCATAAGTGAGATTAATAATACTGTCTCCCCTTTTTACTGTAATGGTACTTGGCCCTTCATTATAAACGATATCCCCCCTTAGTTTTAAGAGGTTCTTTATTTCCTTATCTCCTACTTTTAAAACAAAGTCCCCATTCCTCAACCCGATTGTTTGCGCAAGACTATCAACAGTAATTCCATATTTAGCATTCCCAGGTGGCATATATTCTTTTCCCCATACCCATAAGATCACAATGAAAATAAGTATAGCCAAAATAATATTAACGATAATGCCACCAAGCATTATTATCAATCGCTGCCAGGCTGGTTTGCTTCGAAATTCATGGGGTTGCGGTGGCAACTTCATTTGCTCTTTATCCATGCTTTCATCTATCATCCCGGATATTTTTACATACCCTCCAAGAGGTATCCAACCTAATCCATACTCAGTTTCTCCCTTTTTCTTTTTCCATAATGAAAACCATGGATTGAAAAACAGGTAAAATTTTTCTACCCGGCACTTAAACCATTTGGCTGTGATGTAATGGCCAAACTCATGCAGTACGATAAGGATAGAAAAAGACAGAATAAACTGTGCTGCTTTTACACCAACAGTACTCCAGTCGATAGCTAACAAATTGTTCATAATTATTAAAAAACATCCCAACCAATGGTTGGGAACTTTATAGTTTAATTATATCGGCAGCGAAGTTACGGGCCTCACCGTCGCTGTCAAAATATTCCTGTAGTGTGGGATTGGCTATAAATGGGATGTTCTGCATGGTTTTCTCAATCACATCGGTCATGTCCAGGAAGTTGATACGGTTGCGCAGGAAGGCATACACCGCTATTTCATTAGCAGCATTCATTACACAGGGCAGATTACCTCCTTTGTATAAAGCATCTATCGCCAGGGCTAAATTTCTGAATGTTTTAACATCGGGTTCTTCAAATGTCAGGCTACTTACTTTTTTAAAATCATAACGGGGGAAATCGTTTTTTATCCGCTTTGGGAACCCTAATGCATATTGGATGGGTAATTTCATATCCGGCAGCCCCATTTGCGCCTTTATGCTTCCGTCTTCAAATTGTACCATGCTGTGGATGATGCTTTGAGGATGAATGACCACCTGAACTTGTTCTGGTTTCAGATTGAACAGCCATTTAGCTTCAATCATCTCCAGCCCTTTGTTCATCAAGGTGGCAGAGTCAATGGTAATTTTTGCACCCATGCTCCAGTTAGGGTGCTGCAAGGCATGTTCCCTTTTTACATTAACAAGGTAGTTTGGCTTACGACCAATGAAAGGCCCACCTGATGCAGTCAAAATCACCTTTTCAATCCTGTTTCTCGTTTCACCAACCAGGCATTGAAAAATTGCTGAGTGTTCTGAATCTATCGGAATAATAGGCACCCGGTACTCTACGGCTTTCTTCATCACAATATCACCTGCCACCACCAGTGTTTCTTTGTTGGCAAGACCGATGGCTTTACCATTCTCTATTGCTTTTAGAGTAGGTTTTAATCCGGCATATCCAACGATAGCGGCAACCATCAAATCATAACAATCCATTGAAGCGGCTTCTTCCAATGCTTTTTCGCCACAAAAAACTTTGATATCGGTTGTAGCAAGTGCCTCTTTTACTTTCCCGTATTTTTTTTCATCCCCAATGACCACCACGTTAGGGTCAAACTTCAAAGCCTGCTGTATCAGAAGTTCATCGTTATGATGTGCAGTTAATACTTCCGCAGAAAATTTATCCGTGTTAGCAGCTATAACATCAAGAGCCTGGGTGCCGATAGAACCGGTAGAACCGAAAATGGCTATTCGCTTAATAGGTTGATCTGAACTCATTCAATTAAATAGTCTGAAGTTTTTCTGTCCATTGGTTTAATACGTCAGCAATCTTTCTGTCATTGCTGAGCCGGGGTACTTTATTTTGTCCGCCTAATTTACCGATTGATTTCATGTAATCAATAAAACCATTTTTCCTGACCGGAGTGATCTTTAAGGGGCTGAGGATATTACCTCCAATTAAATCATCATAATACACATTCTTCTGGCGGAGGTTTTGGTCGAGTTTGACAGCAAAGGCAGCAAGGTTATTGGGCATTGCTTCAAACTCCACGAACCATTCATGATATGATTTCCCTTCATCACTACTCACAAATGGCGCCACCGTAAACTCGGTTATATGAACATTTTCTTCTTCAGCTGCTTTCAACATACTGGCTTCCACTTCTTCGCCAATCACATGTTCACCAAAGGCAGAAATAAAATGCTTGGTTCTGCCAGTCACAACAAGGCGGTAAGGTTCCGTTGAAATGAACTTTATCGTATCCCCTAAATTATAACCCCAAAGACCGGCATTGCTATTGATAATAAGAGCATAGTTCACTCCCACTTTTACATCTTTTAATGAGAGTCTCGTCGGGCTTTCATTAAATATTTCTCCGGCTGGAACAAACTCAAAGAAAATACCGCTGTTTGTATTGAGTAAAAGGCCTTCCGCTTCCTGCGAATCCTGGAATGCAAAGAAACCTTCGCTGGCCGGAAACAATTCTATCGTATCTATCTTTCTGCCTACACTTTCTATAAGTTTTGCCTTATACGGCTCAAAGTTTACACCGCCCTGAACCATTACACTAAAATTTGGAAACAAATCCCCGACTTTTTTACCACTTCTTTTGATCAGTTCATCAAAATACATCTGCATCCACGGTGGTATGCCGCTGATAAGTGTCATATTCTGATTAATGGTCTCATCAACGATCTTATTCAGTTTGGCCTCCCAATCTTCGATGCAATTCGTTTCATAGGATGGCATCTGATTGGTGCGGAGATATTTTGGAACATGATGGTTTACTATGCCACTCAACCGTCCGGTAGGAATGCCCCCAACCCTTTCCAATTCTGGTGAGCCGGAAAGGAAGATCAGTTTACCATCTGCAAATCTTGTATTACCTGTTTCTGCCATGTAACAAAGCAGGGCATTCCTGGCAGTATTAATATGGTTGGGAATAGAGTCCTTTGTAATCGGAATGTACTTGGTACCACTGGTAGTGCCCGATGTTTTGGCAAAATAGATGGGTTTGCCCTTCCAAAGCACATTATGACGGCCTTCTTTGATCTTATCTACCCAAGGCCGCATCTCCTCATAATCCCGGATAGGGATAGCCTGCTGATACTCATCATATGAATTCACCTTGTCCAGCCCCGCTTCCTTGCCAATTTCGGTCGTCCGGCCCACTTTAAGCTGGGTTTTCAGGATGTTTTCCTGGTCAGCCACTGCAGTGGCCATACCTTTGCGGATACCTTTATATATATAAGAAGCGAATGGCCTGGCTAAGAAAGACTTGATTTTCATACTTTATGCTAATGGGAGCCTGAAGGCGGCTACAAATATAACGGATACCCTGCCAAAATGGAGGGCATTTTATGTTCATAAATCTTTGATTTTCCGTTTGCCGGTACAATTTTTCCCCTTACCTTTGCCGTCCTAATTTTAAGAGTATGATAGCTGTAATAAAAGTAGCCGGACAACAGTTTAAAGTAGAAAAAGACCAGACTTTATACGTTCCGCACCTGGAAGGTAAGGCCGGTGATAATGTGGCCCTGGAAGTTTTACTGGCAGATGCCGATGGTAAGCTTTCTGTTGGTTCTTCAGTAAAAGCAAAAGTACAGGCTGAAATCGTTGACCAGGTGAAAGGTGATACTGTGATTGCCTACAAACAAAAAAGAAGAAAAGGGTTTCATAAAAAGAAAGGTCATCGTACAGCTTATACAAAAATCAAAGTAACAAGCATTGCTTAATTGCAAATTGACTAACCCAAGTACTAATTTTTAAAACTTCGAGATATGGCACATAAGAAAGGTGAAGGTAGTGTAAAGAACAACCGTGACTCACAAAGCAAACGCCTTGGTGTAAAAATCTTTGGTGGCCAGGCTGCGATTTCTGGTAACATTATCGTTCGTCAACGTGGCACAGAATATCATCCTGGAAAAAATGTTGGAGTTGGAAGAGACTTTACATTGTTTGCATTAACTGACGGTGTTGTTGAATTTCGCAAGAAAAAAAACAACAGAACTTATGTTTCTGTAGCTGCGGTTGAAGTAGCAGAAGCATAAGCCACATTTACCTGTTTGGAATTTTGTGGAAAAAAAATTTGGGTAGTATAAAATAATTGTTATTTTTACTATCGTTAACCCATTTTTACTAACATTAAATTCTAACAAAATGGCTACTAAGAAAAAAGCTGCAAAGAAAAAAGCTGCTCCTAAGAAGAAAGCTGCTAAGAAAAAGAAATAAGTTTAAGCTAAACTTAAACAAGACAGAAAGTCCCGACTCAGTTGGGACTTTTTTTATGTATTCACTTTTAATAAATCTTAAATTAGGGGCATGGATAACTCCGCCATCGCCGATAATTTTGACCTCCTCGCCAAGCTGATGGACATCAACGGCGAAAATTCCTTTAAGACGAAAACCTTTGCTGTAGCGGCTTTCAACATAGAGAAACTGCCAATGCAACTCAAAGACACTCCCCGGGAAAAACTTTTCAGCATTAAAGGAATTGGAGACAGTGTCGGCCGGAAAGTCTTAGAGATGCTTGACACCGGCAAGCTTGAAGTACTGAGTGAATACATCAGCAAAACACCACCCGGTGTAATTGAAATGCTGAACATAAAAGGTATTGGTCCAAAAAAAATTAATACTATCTGGAAGCAGATGGAGATAGAATCGTTGGGCGAATTGCTTTATGCCTGCAACGAAAACCGATTGACACTTTTTAAAGGATTTGGCGAAAAAACACAGAAAAACGTCCAGGAGGCTATAGAATTCTATTTTTTAAACCAGGGTCATTTTTTGTATGCTCAACTGGAGGAAGTGTTCCCGCAAATCGAAAACTATCTCAAAAAAATATTTTCGCCGGATAAAGTAAGAGTAACCGGTGCATACAGAAGACAGGCATTAACAATTGAAGAATTAGAATTTGTAGTTGCTGAAACAAATGAAACAGTAAAACCAAAATTTCAAACAGCACAACCGCCTGAGTTGCTGGAAGAAACCGATGACAACTTGTTATACAAGTTGAAGAACGGATTAAAGCTTCGTTTATATACTGGTCAACAAAACATAACCGAAAGGCAATTCCTTACAACAGGCAACAAGGAATTTACCGATGCTTTTCAAAAAGCATTCCCATCTATAAAATATACAGTTGGTGAAAATGATGAATCGGTTTTTAAGGAAGCTAACATACCTTTTATACATCCCAGCTTGAGAGAGACCGCTGCAATTATTGAAAAGGCAAAAAAGAAAAAACTACCAGCCCTCATCCAAACAGCAGATATTCATTCCATCATCCATAGTCATAGCAACTGGAGTGATGGCAGCAATACGATTGAAGAAATGGCAAACGAGTGCATTAAAAGAGGGTTTGAATATCTCGTTATCTCCGATCACTCCCAAACGGCCTTTTATGCAAATGGCCTGAAAGAGGACAGGATACGGGAGCAACACCGGCAAATTGATGCCTTAAATATGCAGCTGGCACCCTTTAAGATCTTTAAAAGTATTGAAAGTGACATACTTAACGATGGTAGCCTGGATTATCCTGATGCTATATTAAAGACTTTTGACCTCGTTATAGCATCAGTGCACAGCAACCTGAAAATGAATGAAGACAAAGCTATGGGCCGGCTGATTAAGGCAATTGAAAACCCATTTACCAATATTCTTGGCCACATGACAGGCCGCCTGCTGCTCAGCCGCAATGGCTATCCGGTTGACCATAAGAAAATTATTGAAGCCTGTGCGATTAATAATGTGGTGATTGAACTTAATGCCCACCCCCGTCGCCTCGATATTGACTGGAAATGGATTAATTACGCCATTGAAAAAGGCGTTTTACTTTCTATTGATCCCGATGCCCATGCTCTGGATGGTTTTGATGATGTAAAATATGGGGTACTGGCAGGACAGAAAGGCGGGATGGCGAAGGAGAATAACCTGAGCAGTTTTGGGTTAAAAGAGTTTGAAGTATGGTTAACTAAAACTCAACTGTCAAAGCGTTTATAATAACCCAAAAGAAAACATGAGAATATCAGCCTTCCTTAATATGCTGACGGAATTATTCACCCAATCTGGAATCGCTTACCACAGGTATCTTGATGGGGGTAAAAAATTTCGCTATGCAAAGGAATTAAAACTTTACAACAGCAAAACACTGATGTTGCTGACAGAAAACAAATCAATATTGCCAGAGGATTTACAGAAGGATGCCCAATCCTTAATCACCCATTATACCGTATGGTCACAAAAATGGGAGCAATTGGCTGCTGAAAAAGAACATCAGCCAGATGATATATTTGTATTTGCCAATGATGTTACTTTTCCCCGGCAAGCGGCACAAAATCTTGAAGCGGCATATAAAAGACTTCAGTAATTACCATCCTATTCCATAATCTTCTCCGTTGTTACTGCTGCCTCCCCAAAAGCTACCATGCTTCCAGTCAAAGTAAATAGCATTGATTGGACCACTGGTGCGGTTGCCGGTAGTTACCTTATAACCCATTTTAGTAAGCTCAGTCTTTACTTCTTCTTTTGTAGTGTTACTTACCAGTATCTCCCCTACTCTTGGTCTGCGGTCTTCCATCTTTGTACCACCTAAAGAAAGCCAGAGCTGGTTGGTATTAATATTTGCAGCTTCACAGGCTTGCTGAACGGTCATGTTAAACTCTACCATATTCAGAAAGAACTGCAAAAGGTTCTGATCTTGTGTATCACCTCCCTGCACTGCAAACGACAAAAAGGGTTTGCCATCTTTTAAAGCCATTGTTGGCGTTAATGTCACACGGGGTCTTTTACCAGGTTCTATTACATTATAGGGGTTTAAAGATGCATCCAGTACAAAGCTTTGTAAACGCTGGCTCATGCCCACACCAGTATTACCAGCAATGCAGGCTGGCAACCACCCGCCACTTGGTGTAATGGAAACCACCCAACCATCCTTATCAGCTGCTTCCACTGAAGTGGTTCCCATCCATAATCTCTCCATATATAATTGATCGGTCATTGCTGAACCGGCAGAATCATGTGCCGGGACAAAATTCCTGTTACCATCGCCAGACTTGTTCCAGTTCTTTAGCAGGTCTGTATAAGGATTGGTCTTACCTTCAAACGGATATGGATCACCGGGACTGATAGTTGGATCGTTCATACCGGGTCTGATGAGGACAGCTCTTTGTTTTGCATATTCCTTGCTTAATAAGCCGTTAATCGGTTCTTGCGGAGCGAAATAAGGATCTCCATAATAAAAATCCCGGTCAGCAAAAGTTAGATTCATTGTTTGATACAACGTATGTATATATTGAGAACTGTTGTATCCCATTTTTCGCAGATCGAAATTCTCCAGGATATTCAATGATTGCAGCAACATTGGCCCCTGTGTCCATTGCTGAAGTTTGTATACTTCAATGCCCTTATAGTTTACAGACATGGGTTGTTCTTCTATTGGTTTCCACCTGGCTAAGTCATCTAATGTTATCAACCCGCCCTGTTCCTGGCAACCTCTTACAAATTCCTTAGCTATATCACCTTTATAAAAACGATCATTGGCTGCCATAATAGCCTGCTTACGGGTCTTTTTGTTTTTTAATGCTGTTCTTTCGGCCTCGATCATTCGTGTAAGTGTCCCCAGCAGATCTTTTTGTATAAAAATTTCTCCTGCTTCAGGCGCCTCCCTCTTTTCACCAAGATGAGGCAGGAACACATTTTTACTGTAAGGCCATTGTTTAATCCTTTCTTTGCCCCTTTCCATTGAATTAGCTGTTTGTGCTTCGATGGGGTAACCCGCAGCTAACTGCATTGCGGGTGCAAGCACTTGCTCAAGGCTCATAGTACCATATTCAGCAAGCATATAGCACAAACCACCAACAGTACCGGGAGTTACGGCTGCCAGCGGCCCATATTCCGGGGGAAAAGAATATCCTTTACTCTTAAAAAAATCAGCAGTTGCACCAGTTGGGGCTACACCAAGTGCATTAATAGCAATTACCTTTTTTGTTTTCGGATTATAGATCAATGCTTGTGTTTCGCCGCCCCAACTCAGCACATCCCACATCGTACAGGTCGCTGCGAGCATCGCACAGGCCGCATCAACCGCATTACCACCTTTCTGAAAGATCATAGAACCTGCTGTTGCTGCCAACGGCTTACCAGTGATAGCCATCCAGTTTTTTCCATGCAATGGTGGTTTTTGTGTTTGTTGTGAATTCGCAGTAATAGTAGTTACTGAAATAAGAAGTAACAATACAATTCGTTTCATATGCTGATGTTTGTTTCTTAAAGATAAGAAGGAGAAAGAGTAATCAGGATGTCTGTTTATATCAACTTACTACCGGTAATTCTACATGAAATGTAGTACCTCTGCCCTGTTCAGTTTCAAACCATATCTTACCCCTGGCCTGTTCAACAATTCCTTTGCACATGGCCAGTCCCAGCCCGGTGCCTGATGATTTAGTAGTGAAGTTGGGAATGAATATCCGTTCCTGCATTTCCATGGCAATTCCCTCGCCATTATCTTTTATACTCACCCTAATGGTGTTTTCGTTTCTAATTTCATGTACTTCAATTCTGCAGATGCCATTCCCCTGGCAGGCTTCTACAGCGTTGGCAAAAAGATTAGTGAACAGGCGGTTCATTTGTGTTTTATCGGCATCTACCATTACCCGGTCATTTACAGGCCTCCAGTCAAACAGAACATTATCATCAGATGTATACAATTCCTTTAGTGATCCCAAGACCTCATGCAGGTCAAATGTAGTAACGTTAGTATTGCCAATATTGGCGAACTGTGAAAAATCTGCTGCGATCTTTGAAAGGTGATCGATCTGTTCAACCAAAGTATTAGCAACACTGCTTGATAATTCTTTTACATTCGGCTGATTGTTATTAATCGCTTTCTGCAGGTACTGAATGCTAAGCTTCATTGGTGTCAGCGGATTCTTGATTTCATGTGCCACCTGTCTTGCCATTTCCCTCCATGCACCTTCTCTTTCACTCTTAGCAAGAGCCGTTGCACTTTCGCCAAGCTTGTCCACCATTTTATTATACTCCTGCACCAGTTCTCCTATCTCATCATTACGATTCCAGATAATTTGCTCATTCATTTTTCCGAGGTTCACCTCCTTCATCTTATCGCTGATAAGAGAGAATGAATTAGTGATACGATTGGTGATGAACAAGGCAATCAACCCGGCTATCAGGAAAATAAAAGCATTAAGATTAATCACAGTAACAAGGAAGTTTGATATTTCCTGCCGCAATTCCGGCTTCGAGGTAAAATAAGGAATGTTGATATAAGCATAGACTTTCCCATAATCATCCCTTACTGGTGAGTAGATACTTAAGTAAGAAAAATTACCGATCTTTTCTTCCTGCGAATGCTGTACCTGCCGCATCCTGTCAAGATGATAGAAGGCAGTCGGGTCCATTTTTTTACTCAGCACCCCCTTTGTATACACATTAGCCTCCGATGAAACCTGCAGATCACCCTTAAGATCGTATACATTCACATCCACCCCATGTATATCAGATACCTCATCCACCAGCTTTTGCAACCCGTCGTTGGAAACCGAGTCATAAATCTTAACCACATCATCAAAAGTGTTATGATCAGACATTTTTTTCTCCATTTCATTCACCATAATCTTCATGGTGCGGCTCAATTTCTCGTTATTACTTTGCTTATTTCTGCTTATAAAGAATGAAATAGTGGCAGCACCAATAACAAGGAAAGAGAAAATGCTGATAAAAATAATGGTGCTGTGCACCTGTGAACGGATATTCAATTGCAGCAATTTCCGGATGCCATCCCAGCTATATCCAGTTCGCAGAATAAGAGATATCAGCTGTACAAATGTCACCAGGAAAAGAAAAGAACAGAAAATGTAAGAGAACAAAGTGATTGTCTCGATCGTTGCCTCTTTCTTACGGACCACAACAACTACTTTCTCGCTGCCTGCCTTATACCATAATTCATCATAATCGCCTTTGGTATGTTGCTCAAACTCCTCTTTCGGAATTTCATTAGCAGTCAGCCAGATAGGGAAAGGGTAATTCCCGGGAGGTGATATCAATCTAAGGCTATCGTAAACTGCATTAGAGTAGATTGGTGAATTTTCAGGGTCTGTTTCTTTGAACTGTCTGAACAGTTCCGGGAACAATGCATCCCGGCTGTAATTCTTTAAATTAGAAACAATAAAAAAGGAGCCCAGTTTTCTATTGGCAGTGTCTGTTACATCCCGGCGGGTGATATAGTTGAACTTATCGAAAGAAGTTTCATAATAGTACAACCCTTCTGTTTCTGTAGCCTTTGATTGAACAGTCAAAATGGTGTTCAGGGCATCAAAACTTAGCGGATCTTCATTAAAGAGGGGCTTGTTTGCTGAATCATAAACATATAAACGGGTATCATATTTATTCAGGTAACCGCTATAACTATCCGTAATGATACTATCCCTGAATCCTATACTCTTCTCTTCATCAGCGAAACGACTAAAATTTTCGCCGAGAAAATCATTGTCAAGATACTTGATAGCAATGCTCATCAATCTTTCACTTGACGGATCGGTTTGTACTGCCAGCTTCTCAGCAATCAGTTTTCTTCTCTCCCACTCCACTTTCCTGTTTTGAGAGAACATTATTGCAGTAATGGAAACTGAGAAAACGAATATCCAGGAAAGTATGCCAGCGATATTAATACGGATCCGATTAAATATCACTCCCCTCCGGTTTACCAACCAGGTATAAGCCAGCAGCCAGAGCAAAACCGGCAGGTAAAACAATACTTCAGGGTTTCCAGACCTTGTTGTGAGGTAAACAAGCCCCGCAAACCCAATTGCGAAATAAATAAGGTAATTTCTTCCTGCGAACAAAGGAAATATGAAACGGAACAAAAGCTGTGAGAAATAATAATACGAAAGTGAAAGGCAGGCCAGCACAAAAAAGCCAGCCACAGTGTATCGGTTCAGGCTGAAAAAATTAGTTACGTCAAATGATATTTTTGAATCGGCAACAAGACTGCGGATAACTGTAGCCAATATGAAAGTTGACAATATCAGCAAGCATAAGGAAAGTATACCAGCCGCCCATTTCAATTTTGAAGAAAAATTAGATGTTGGGTTGTCTACATATCGCAGCTTTGACCATGCAAATAAAACCACCCAGCAAAATAAAATGGAGTTGATCATCAGGTCACCCAGAGACCGTTGAATCGGATTAGAACCATATATCAGCGGACTAAATAATTCAAACTGACGAAGGTTCAGCATAGAGGGAAAATAATACGTCGACAATCTCAGTAACAACAGAATGAGTGTTAATAATCCAATGGCTTTCCATGTTCTGTTTTTTCTGGAAACTGACTCAACCAATAAGTGAATAAACAAAAAAAGCAATAGTACCCCGCTAAACCGCAGTAAAATTGTTCTGCGGTCATTATAAGCAACTGCAACTGAAGCCTTCTTATCCAGGTAAAAAAGGATTTTCCCGGAAGCCGTTTTTACCGGAAAATCTGTAACTGTTTCACTTATTCTTACTCTTTTATCTGCCGAATTACTATAAAAGAACCGTTGCGGCAAATAATCCGTTGTAATAAAAAAATCTGACCGGACGGGTACCATGGCAAATGAAAACAGCTTGCCAGCCCTGTCAGGCTGAGTCAAAGTTTTTTTAATAATGTAATACCATCCGTTAGGCTCCTTGGAAAAATACTCTCCATCATCCTTAGCCAGCATTTCAGTTCGTGGTACCACCAGTTGGTCATTCCAGAAACGCATGGCAGCATTACCAAATTCATCAATTGAATACAGGAAAATGCCATATTTCTTAGTTGTAAGATGAGTGAACTCACTCAGCGTTTCTCCCTGGGCAAGCAACCTGTTTATTAAAGAAGTATCACTACAGAAAGACTGAAAATCGTCATGCTGATTATTAAGGTACTTCTCCGCCAGTTGCACTTCCTGTGTAACTGAAGAACGATTGCTATAGAGTTTATTAAAAACAAAAGAAAGTATAAAAAGTAATGTTGCCAGCACCAGCAGGCTGTACTTTCTGAATAAGATATTTTTTGAAGGTGGCTTCACTATTGTGGCCGCTGTTGTTTGATGATATTCCAGATGGCATCCATTTCCTGCAGCGTCATCTCGTTGAGGTCTTTACCATTTTGCAGGGCCTGTTCTTCCATCAGTGTAAACCGGTGGATAAATTTCTTATTAGTCCTTTCCAGTGCATTTTCGGCATCTACCTGCAAAAACCGTGCATAATTGATCAATGAAAACACAAGGTCACCAAACTCCTCCTCTGTTTTAACCTGGCTACCGCTGGCAATTGCCTCTTTCAGCTCACTCATTTCTTCCTCCACTTTATCCCAAACCTGCTCTTTATTATCCCATTCAAATCCAACCTGCTTTGCTTTTTCCTGCAACCGCATGGCTTTAACGGTAGCTGGAAGTGATTGAGGCACCCCGCCAATCACTGATTTTTTCCCTTCTTTCAACTTTAATTTTTCCCAGTTCCTTTTCACATCCTCCGCATCGTTAACCTTCACATCACCATAAATATGTGGGTGTCGGGCAATTAGTTTTTCACAAATGCCATTGATCACTTCATCCAGCTCAAATTGCTTTTGCTCATTGCCAATCTTCGCATAAAAGACAATATGCAGCATTAGATCACCCAGCTCTTCTTTAATGCCTTTCCAATCGTTCTCTGTAATGGCATCAGCCAACTCATAGGTTTCTTCAATGGTCATCTGCCTCAGTGATTGTATTGTCTGTTTTTTGTCCCAGGGGCATTGCTCCCTTAATTCGTCCATAATCCTCACTAACCGCAAGAAAGCATCTCCGTTCTTAGAATTCATAATTTAGTCATTTAAAAGGTGACAGCAGAAAAGAACATAAAAAGAACAAACAGTATCAGCATCATAAAAAGTGAAATCAATGCTACTATAAGAAATTTCAAAAAAGTTTTTCCCCTTTTTTGGCCATAAAAATTCCTCATCGCCTTATATAAATAAAAAAACAAAAGTACTGCCAGCAACCCTGACAGGTAATCAAGAAAACCCCAGCCGGTAGCATCTTCTAATGCGCCGATTGTAAATACAAGTAACAGTAAAATAAAAGTGAAAACATAAAGGTGAATTGTAAAGACCCCATGGTCAGCAAAATAGAATTGCCTCCGGCGTATATACACCAGCCTAAGTATTAGCGCAAATAATGGAAGGGAGACAAATAACATATATGGCAACCGATGAAGAATACTATTCACAAATTTCTTCGTGGTTCCTTTAGGATCCTGACGGTAAGTTTTATTGATCTCAATCCCCTTCTTTACTAATCTTCGCAACAACCAGCCATCCCTTTCCTTTGCAGGTTTGCTTTTTTGAACTGAATCATATGTTTCCCAACTATTATAATTTTGACTCCCAAATGAGATGATTCCTTCACCTTCAAACTCAAACATATCTCTTAACGTAACAATGTGGCTGGTATCCTTTGCAAAGGCAAGGCTTTGTTTAAGGATTGTATTGCCTGTATCTTTTTGCAAAGTACCTTGCAACCTTTCAATATACGCCACTCTCTCAGCATGTGAAATAGGCAGGTTGAGGCCGGCAGGACCTTTAATTGTTGGCGTAAAAAAAGAAAAGAATAATAAAAAGAAAATCGCAGAAGAAAAAACATACATTTTTATCGGGTGAAGATAGCTGGCCCGCCGGCCAATCATATATTCTTTTGACAAAAAGCCCGGTCTTAAAATCAGGTGGTGGATTGTATGGAAAAAGCTGCTGTCAAAGTGAGTAATATCATAAAAAAAATGCGTAACCATATGCCAGAAAGTTTCTTTCGGCACTACATTTTCCTGGCCGCAGTTTTGGCAATAACGACCCTGAACAATAGTTCCGCAGTTCAGGCAATCTTTCTCTTTCCTTTGCTCTATATGAGACAATGCAATTTTTTCTTAAAAATAAGTACAAAAAAATACAAGGGCCCTTTCTTTTTCGTTACTGAACAATTAAGGTAACTTTGAACAGCTAAAAGCAATATCACCAGCATGAAAACCATTTTATTATCTCTTTCAATTCTTTGTTCTGCTGCCCTTCAGGCACAGTATTATTACAATGATATTATCGGCACCCAGGAAACAAACCGGTCAATGAAAAACTACCTGGCCAATAAAGTAAGGACAGTTTCTGCAACAGGTTATGACCAGCGGGGTGTTAAGGCCACAGATTTCTCAGAGTTTCAGGAAATCAAAGAAAATGGCATGGCGTTGAAGGTATCTTCAGTTGCCAACTTTAATAAAACCACTATCTATTCCCGTTTCGACAATCAATCAAGGGTGGTAAGCATGAGCGACTCATCAACAGCAGCGCAGAGTACCACTACCTATGAGTATGACGCCGCTGGCAGAGTAACCAAGGTTCAAAACACAATTAAAGACACAGCCAATGATTTTAACCAGACAGAAGTTCATCACTGGATATACAATGCTTCTGGCAAGCCTGAGAAAATGTGGCGTATCATTAATAATATTGACAGCCTGGAAATCCGGTTTTCACCTGATGAGAACGGTAATACAGGTGATGAAAAAACCTTCAGAAAAGGAATTGAGACAGGTGTTATCCACTATTATTATGATGACAAAGAAAGGCTAACTGATATAGTTCGTTATAATACCAGGGCAAAAAAACTTTTACCGGACATTTTATTTGAGTATGACGACAGCGACAGGATTATTCAAAAAATTACCACCACCTCCAGTATCAATCTTGGATATCTTATCTGGCGTTACATCTTTGATGAAAAAGGCCTGAAAACCAAAGAAGCACTTTTCAACGATGACAAGCAACTTACCGGCAAGATCGAATACAACTACACTTTCGGGCAATAAGGCATTAATGCACTAAATCATCTTTTTTTCTGACGAGGCTCATCATCATTATTTCAGCTTTGTAATATCTTACATACAAATAATCCCTGTATGCTCGGAATGCTGAATGATAAGCAAATTGATACCTTATTACATAATCAGGTAACAGGCAGAATTGGTTGCCATGCAGATAACAAGACCTATGTTGTTCCTGTTACTTATGTGTATGATGAAGGCAGAATAATCTGCCACACCCGGGAGGGGTTAAAGCTGCAGATGATGCGAAAAAACCCTGAAGTATGTTTTGAAGTGGATAATATGCAGAACATGGCCAACTGGCAGAGTGTGATTTTGTGGGGAACTTTTGATGAATTGACAGGAAAAGAAGCAAAAGATGCCATGGAAAAACTGATAGACCGCATGAAACCGTTTATGACCAGCGAAACAGCCCACCCACTTGAACCGGTAGAAAGCCACGAAAGAAGAGAAACAAGTGGGTTTACAGCCATTGTTTACCAGATCAAAATAAAAGAGAAAACCGGCCGCTTTGAAAAAAGATAATGCAAGGCTATCCTTCTATATTACAACATTGGAAGAAATCCCAAAAGGATTTTGAAAACAATCTCACCATCCTTCAGCAGCAAATCAATACTGATGCTGTTCATGATATAAGAGTAGCCATCAAAAAACTCAGGGCCTTTCTTAACCTGTACATGATAGTAAAAAACGAACCAGATTTTGAGATACTGCTTTCCAAAACCAACGACCTGTTTGATGTGCTCGGCAGGTACCGTGATATAGAAATTTGCCTGGCTCAGACAATCGCTTTTGAAAAAGACACTGGTCGTTCCTGTAAAGAGTTTAAATCCTGCCTCCAATCCCTTCTAAAAATAACAAGGGCATGGGCCAACCAGGAAATACACCGGTTTCATAAAAAAGAACTGGCCAAAATTGCCTTGTTATTAAAACAAGATAGCAGCCTTGCTGACAATATTATGTTTTCAAAAGCTCTTGCTGCTGTTATTATTAACCAGTTGGCAGAAACAAAAAAACATTTCAGACAGCCCCACCTGGTAAGAAGAAACCTGAAAGAAATTTATTACTGGGTTCCTTTATTTGATAATGAAAGTACACAGGACACATGGTATCAAAAGGAGTTACACAGCATTCTGGATGATCTTGGCAACTGGCAGGACCAGGAAATTCTTGACGTAAGGATCCGGCATTTCAGAAAAGATTATTTGCCGAAATCGTTTGAAGAATATGAACGCTTAAAAGACTTTCAAAACAAAATAAAAGATAGCAAGAAAGTACTGCTTAAGGCTGCAAACAGTAAAGCAAGAAGGTGGATAAAGAAAGTAACGGATAAAGAAAAAAGCGAAGTATGATCTTCGCTTTTTTGTGCCCGAGACTGGATTCGAACCAGCACACCCTTTCAGGCGCCACCACCTCAAAGTGGTGCGTCTACCAATTTCGCCACCCGGGCAACCCTTAAAGGACTGCAAATGTAAGCGGTTTATTTTTTCAGAACAATTCTGAAGGTGGTTCCTTTTCCAATTTCCGAATGCTTCACAAAAATTTGTCCTTTGTGATATTGTTCAATGATACGGCGGGAGAGGCTTAACCCCAGTCCCCATCCTCTTTTTTTAGTAGTAAACCCGGGCTTAAAGACCCTGGCTATATTTTGCTTGCTGATCCCTTTTCCAGTGTCTGTAATTTCAATATAAACTCCTTTGACATCGCAATTAATATCAACTGTAATGCTACCCCTGCCCTCCATTGCATCTAATGCATTTTTTAAAAGATTCTCAATAACCCAATCAAATAATGGCGCCGAAACCATTCCGGGTATTTGCTGCTGGCCATGTGTGTTGACCGAAAAATTGATCTTGCCGGTAGCCCTTTTTCTCATGTAATCAACCATATTATTGATCTGGCTCACCAGGTCAATTTCTTCGAGGTGGGGAGTACTCCCTATCTTTCCAAACCGGTCTGATACTAATCGTAACCTGTCAACGTCTTTGCTCAGTTCCTGAACAATTTTTTCATTTCCGGAGCTTTCCTTTAGCATTTCAACCCAACCCTCAAGTGATGATACCGGGGTACCTAACTGATGGGCAGTTTCTTTCGCCATCCCGGCCCACACCTGGTTTTGAACAGACCTGAAACTACTCCGGAGTGACAAAATGGTTATCACAATGAACAAGGCTACAATTGCCAACTGAACTATGGGATAATATCTGACCTCATTTAATAACCTTGAATCCCCGTAATAATATAAATTCTTCCTTGACGGATTGTTGGGGTCCGGCCACTCTATTGCTTTATGCTGAGATTTGAACTGCTTCAGTTTCTTTTCTACATACGGCGGATGAAGAGCCTTCGCAGAATCAAGATTAATATGCTGAGTAATGCTGTCCTTTTCATTTGTTTCAATAATAGGTATCGATGTATTCTCAGTCACAATCATCGAAGCTATTCTAAGATCTGCGTCTGGCGGCGAAGTAAGAATGAACTGGCTGGCCTTTATCCATTGCTCCACTTTTAGCCTCTCTTCCTTTGCGATTTTCTTTGCGAGGTATTGAGAGTAGAAAATAGTACCGCTTACGATAAAGATGGCAATCAGGGCCAATACCGTTCTCCAGTTAAACATTTGCCTAAACATGTTTCGAATTTAACAAGGATAAACCGGCTTACCTTATTTTTGAATAAATATTTACAGCACATTGAACCCTTCACCTAAAGTTTCCATTGTAATACTGAACTGGAACGGAAGAAAATACCTGGAACAGTTTCTCCCCTCTGTGCTCTCAACCACTTATGCTAACTGTGATATAATAGTTGCTGATAATGGGTCAACAGATGACTCTATTCAATTTCTTGAAAAAAACTATCCCGGTATCCATGTTATCCTGTTTACCGAAAATTATGGTTTTGCAAAAGGTTATAATGAAGCATTAAAACAGGTGCAGGCAGATTATTATGTTCTGCTCAATTCTGATGTGGAGGTAAAATCAGGCTGGCTGCAACCGATGGTTGATCTGCTGGAAAGCAATAAAAACATTGCAGCCTGTCAGCCAAAAATTCTCTCATATCACAATAGAAGTATGTTTGAATATGCCGGGGCTGCCGGTGGCTGGTTAGACAAATATGGTTACCCCTTCGCCAAAGGAAGAGTGTTTGATATAACAGAAGAAGACAAAGGACAGTATGACCAGGCAGAGCCAATATTTTGGGCAAGCGGAGCCGCTTTGTTTATCCGTCCTGCTGTTTTTCATCAAATGAAAGGGTTTGATGAATACTTTTTTGCCCACCAGGAAGAAATTGATCTTTGCTGGCGCATACAATTGGCCGGCCATGCAATCTACTCCTGCCCCGCATCTGTTGTTTACCATGTTGGTGGTGGAACATTACCAAAAGGTAATTCGTTGAAGACCTATCTCAATTTCAGGAACAACAGGATAATGTTGTCGAAGAACCTGCCGTTTAGCAAAAAACTATTGATAATACCGGTAAGAAATTTTCTTGATGCTGTTTCTGCATGGAAAGGCTTGCTTTCTGGTGATGGTGGATATTTTATCGCCATTCTCAGGGCACAGGTGGCATTCATAAAATGGTGGCTCTTCTATCAAAAGAAAAGTGTTTTCCCGGTTACAAAAAAGGGGGCCCTGTCCGGCTACTTGCAAAAGAATATAGCATGGCAGCATTTTGCCAGAAAGAAGAAGTCCTTTGCTGAAATTGTGGGAAAAACAAAGTGATTTTTTATAACGAACCCTTATTTTTGCAGCACAAAATTCCCTTATGGACAATCAACAGGAATACCAGCAGGAACTGCAAAAGATTCAGGATAAGGATTTCACCCACAACTGGGTATCTTCTTCTGCCTTCCTTTTTTACCTGCAGGTGGCATGTATCGTAGCTTTTGTAATAGGCGGCTGCTATAATCTGTACACCAAGCGTTACAGCAAGCCGGAAGTACCGGTTCAGGAAAGCAGTTTGTATACTCCAAAGTATAAATAAGTTCCTCTAAAATTTTTTTAAAAAGGGGCCATGCCCTATTTTTGCGACCCCTTAGTTCTTTACATTGTCAGTCATAATCAATGGTCAACAGGCAGTTTTGTCGGTTGGGTCAGGGTTACGTCAGACGACATTTTTATGCGGAAGTAGCTCATTTGGTAGAGCACGACCTTGCCAAGGTCGGGGTGGCCGGTTCGAGCCCGGTCTTCCGCTCTGAAAATCCTTCCTCCTACGGCGGAGGGATTTTTTTTGGCTGCCCCGGTGGTGGAATTGGTAGACACGCAGGACTTAAAATCCTGTGACCCGCAACGGTCGTAACGGTTCAACTCCGTTCCGGGGCACTTTTTAAAAGCGATTCAATAAAATGAGTCGCTTTTTTTATTTGTAGATTTGAAACAAAGGAAGAGATAATGGCAACAGAAATAAAATGTCCGAATTGCGGTCATCAGTTCGAACCAAACGATGCGATAAGGGAAGAAGTAGAAAAAGAATTGCGTTCAAAAGCGGCTGACTGGCAGAAAAAAAAGAATGACGAATTCCAGGCAAAACTGGAAGAAGAAAGAAAAAGATTACAACAATCCCTTGAAGAAAATATAAGAAAGAATATCACCTCAGATTTTGAAAACAAGCTCAAACTGGCCGAGCAAAACAATAGGGAATATGAAGAAAAACTTAAACAGGCCCGTCAGCAACAACTTGAGTTCTTAAAGAAAGAACAGGATTTAAAAAACAAAGAAGCCGAACTTGAGTTATCGGTTCAAAAGAAATTACAGCAAGAAAGAGAAAAACTGTCCGCTGAAATAAGAAAACTGGAAGAGCAACGTATTTCAGCCAAAGAAACTGAGTTTATGCTCCGGCTGAAGGAAATGGAAGAGAAACTCGAAGCACAGAAAAAACTGGCGGAAGAAATGAAACGGAAGGCAGAACAGGGTTCTATGCAATCACAAGGCGAAGCTCAGGAACTTGCATTGGAAGAAATGCTCAGAATTGCTTTCCCCTTTGACATAATCAGCGAAGTTGGTAAAGGAGTACGGGGTGCTGACTGCATTCAAACAGTCAGAAACAATCTTGGACAAGATTGCGGTAAGATTATTTTTGAAAGTAAAAGGACCAAGGACTTTGCAAACGATTGGATTGAAAAGCTAAAAGCCGATATGCGCAGCCAGGGTGCCGACGTAGCTGTAATAGTAACCCAGGCATTGCCCAAAGACATGAGTAGTTTTGGAGAAAAAGACGGTATCTGGATATGCAGTTTTGCAGAAGTAAAACCTATTGTGCAAATGCTCAGGGACGGCATAATAAAGATAGCGACTGCCTTGAAAAGCCAGGAAAACAAAGGAGATAAAATACACCTGTTATATAATTATCTTACCAGTAGAGAATTTGCAGAACAATGGCAGGCCATCCGGGAAGGTTTTATGAGTATGAAACTTTCTATACAGAAAGAAAGAGATGCGATGGAAAAACTATGGAAGCAAAGAGAAAAACAGTTGGAAAAAGTATTGTTAAATGCAGCTCATGTACAAGGTTCTATTGAAGGTATTGCCGGTGTTGACTCAATAGACCTGAATCTGCTTGAAAATGACAGTTCTGAAAATGAGAACCTATAATAACAATGACTATTTCTAATTAACCGATCAAATTATTGCTGCGTTAACATTTATATCAAGCTCTTTTTAATTTTCGAACCGAATAAGTTACCAGTTTGGCTTGTAAATCTTCCGGCCTGAAAGGTTTTTGAAGGTAATCATCAAATCCTTTTTTGATAAGATCTTCCTTCATGTTATCAAAAATAGCCGCAGTAAACGCCACTGCCGGCACATCTGGATTTAACTTCCTTATTTCGCTTAACGCTTCATATCCATCCATTTCGGGCATTTCAAGGTCCATCAGTACCACATCAAATGTTGACTTTTGAAAGAGAAATACAGCTTCCAGGCCATTTTTGGCTTTTTCATACGTCACACCCCATTTTTCCAGAAACTTTGATACGATCATCATGTTTATCGGATTATCTTCTGCCACCAATACTTTGATGCTATTCAGATTTTGATCATCAGCCAGAGAAACCGGTTCGCTTATAGAGATGTTCTTGCGATCGTGGTGTACAGGCAATGTTATCTGAAAATAAAACCTGCTGCCTTCGTTATTCTTGCTTTCCACCTTCAGTTCACCGCCCATAATTCCAACAAGCTTTTGGCTGATAGTGAGCCCCAAACCAGTGCCCCCATATTTACGGGTTGTTTTTATATCGGCCTGTTTAAACTGCTCAAATATTTGTTCTTGTTTATCCACACTAATACCGATCCCGGTATCAGCCACACTAAATTCAATTGTATTATAATCGCTTCTAAGGGAAATTCCTTTTACTTCCAATGTTACAGATCCCCTGTCCGTAAACTTGAATGCATTTGACAAAAGGTTAGTAAGTACCTGGTTCAGCCTTGTAGGATCGGCGAGTAAAGGGAGTCTCACTTTTTTATCAATTATCACCCTAAGAGCAATACCCTTGTTTTCAAATTGTGATACAAATGGAAGGCTGATCTTATTGACAAATTCCCCGATATTAACTTCGGTTCTTTCCAATTGAATCCTGTCTGCATCAAGTTTGCTCAGGTCAAGAATATCGTTAATCAGGTTCATCATATGTTCTGAAGTAAATTTCAGCACACTCAACTGCTCTTTTTGTTCTGCAAGAAACTCACTTTGTAATAACAGGTTTGTGGAACCGATGATGCCATTAAGCGGAGTTCTTAATTCATGACTCATATGTGAAAGAAATTGTGATTTACTATTAGCAGATTCTTCAGCTTTCATTTTTGCCACCCGCAATTCAGCTAGTATATTGTTTTTCTCCGTAATGTCACTTATTGTAATTTTTTTATACCACTTATTATTATACATGAAAGAAACAAAGCTGATGCTGCCTGGAAATCTTGTGCCATTTATTCGAACACATGTCAATTCACCATTCCAGTTACTGTGGGGGTTAAATACTTCCTGCAGAAAAAGACTTATGCTTCTCCAGCTGAAGTTCAAAAAATAATTCATATGCAGGTTTGCCAATCAGTAAATCATTGGAACCTGTGGCAAATAGAGACGCAGCATGATTGTTTGAATCGGTAATACATCCGCTTTCTGTATCCACAATAATTTCAGTGTGTTTTGAGCTGTTAAAAATAGTATCAAGAAAAACTTGCTTATTCCTTAGTATTAATTGCTTTCGGCTATTTTCCTTTGATAGTGTATATGACATCCAGGCAACCAACAGAACCGAAAGAATAATGTTGATGAAAAATTTAATGTCGCTTACTCCTTTTCCAGCATGATCCTGCGAAAAGAAAGTCATTGGGATAATGATAGCTATTAAAAACGAGCCGATGCCCGCCAGGTAAGTAAGCCTTACATTTTTCTTATTGTTTAAATCCACCAAAAAACTAAAACTGATAATAACCGGCAGAAAAAATAAAAACACACCTGAACTCAGTCCTTCAACACAGGTTAATGATATTAACCCTGCGTAAGTAGTAACCAGCATGAGTGTATAGGCCTTCTTCTCCATATTACTGTCAATTAAAAAACGGGCTATTATTAGTGACAAGCAAACAGTGGATGTAACGATATAACCCGGCCCCGAATTGGCAAGAAAATTTAAAAAAGAAGCTATAAATAAGAACGAAAAGTAAGTTATCTGAAAATACCGCAACCGGGTTACAAACGAATCTTCATTAAAATAACGGGAGGATGTAAACCAATCCGACAGTTCAACCCACAATCTAGAAACAATGGCTTTTATACTTATTTGGTTTTTCATAATTATATACTTGAAATTGGAATTCTGTGACCAAAATAAAGTGAAATACGTTTTTATTGAGGCTATAGTCAGCCAAAGACATTCAACTTATATTGCCTTTTTTAGATATACCACTTCATTGGCTATCTGCAAATAGCTGTTTTCTATTAGCTGCATCAATTCAGCAAAATCGGATGAAATAGCAAAGTGATTTCCGACCTGTGCACATTTCTGCTCCAGAGCATTGAACATATTTGCCAATTGAGGCATACCCAGGTACATATATGATGGACCATGGAAATGCAAAAGTCGTTTAAGTGAATTAAGGTTTCCTGAACAGAAAGCTGAAGAAAGATTTTGTTTCATTTCATGATAACTGCTGATATAGGCTGAAAATACTTCGTTCAGGCTATCCTTGCTATCACCATAAAGACTGTTGAGTACGTCGTTGTCGACTTGAATTGTTTTCATTTGTATGGATTTAGTTTCTGGTAAACCTGATTGGAGATGCTGGTGGCATGAAAGTAGAAATACCAGATACGCCCAATTGTTTTACTTAGTACAAACTAAGTGTATTATCCTAATTTTTGCAACGTAATAATACCAGGAAATATTACTACCTGATGCAGAATATTTATTTTCAACTCTTTGATGAACTGAATAATATTAAATAAACTAAATATTTATATTTTCAGAAGCAGAAAAAAGCAAAAGATAAGATCGGTAAATTAGTTTGTCACCCAGGCCAGCACTAACCCATCAAACTGGCGAAAATGAATTGCCAGATCTGTTTCGGTTTTTGAAAAGAAGCAATCAATTATTCCGGTTCTTTCATGTTTTTTTCTCAGTTGAATTTCCCGGCGAAAATCAACACCACCATTCCCATACCACTTAAAAACAGACTCTTTGGCTGACCACAGCAATGTCGGCTCATCAAACGACATTATTTCAGGGCTGCTTTTTGCACCGGGAATAAGATTAAAAAACTCATGTTCTTTTGCACTCAGGTATTTATACATAACACGACCAATCTTTTCTACCGGTATTTCAATATCAATCCCCACCCTGTTATCCCTGCTAACAATAGCTGCAGCATAATCGCCACAATGCGAAATGGAAAAATGATATTTCTCATCAGGCAAAAAAGGTTTCCGGGTATCGGCAATCTCAATTAACTGATAAGGGAAGTCGGGGAAAAGAAATTGCAGCAGGAAGCGGCCGGCCAGGTGCTGTAGCCTCTTATGCGGATGTGTCACCTCCCGGTGCAAAGGCACATTCCCCTTAAAGAACTCTTCTGTTTCTTCGATCTTCCACACCCCCAGCCGGGTATTTTCGTTGATTTGATGTTGAAAAAAAACAGGCATTCGTCAGCTTTTCATGGTTACTTTGCCGCATTAATAAAACCGAAGATAGATAATGATACTCTCTGACACACGGATATTAGAAGAAATAGAAAAAGGTACTATCAAAGTTGTTCCTTATAACAGGGACTGCCTGGGCAGTAACTCTTATGACGTTCATCTCGGAAAAACGCTGGCCACTTATAAAGAACATATGATTGATGCGAAAAAACACAACCATATAGACTATTTCGAGATACCTGATGAAGGTATCGTTTTATACCCGCATATTTTCTACCTCGGTGTTACGGAAGAATATACCGAAACTCATGCCCATGTTCCCTTCCTTGAGGGAAAATCATCAACAGGTCGTCTTGGGATAGACATTCATGCAACAGCTGGTAAAGGCGATGTTGGTTTTTGTGGCAACTGGACCCTGGAAATTTCCGTAAAACAACCGGTGAAAGTTTATAAGGGTATGCCAATCGGGCAATTGATCTACTTCCCGGTTGATGGGGAGATTGAAATCAAATACAACCAGAAGAAAAACTCCAAATACAGCAACCAGCCAGACAAACCTGTGGAGAGTATGATGTGGAAGAATAAGTTTTAATGTTAGCTGTTCATCTTCCAAATAGTATAATTCAAAATCGTTGCAAAACTCACCCAACTTATATATGGTACCAGCAACCATGCTGCTGTTTTGTTCACTTTTGCGAATGCAAAAATGGTAAACAATATAAAGAACCACATCACAATTATTTCCACCAATGCCCATCCTGGCTGTTGCTGATCAAAGAAGATTAATGACCAAAAGAAATTCAATACCAATTGAAATGCAAATAATCCAATAGCTGTCCTTTTCAGGTTATTACTAACGCCAGATTTCCAGACGAGATAAAGTGAAACTCCCATCATTACATATAATGTTGTCCAAACAGGAGCAAACACCCAACCGGGTGGATTCCATGAAGGCTTGTTGATAGTTTGGTACCAGCTACCTACACCGGTAACGGTGAATAATCCTGCCGTTGCGCCAATTGCAATTGGGATAGCTATTGCAATAATAAGTTTTGCGATATTGTTCATGCATTCACAACAACTCCGGGAAGGTTTTGTTTAGAGTGCCCCAACCCCAAATTTCTTATAGTAAGCGATAAGCCATGCAACAACTTCGTTATAACTCCTTTTGCCGGCTGGTTGGTTATTGGCTCTTAGAAAATGGCCATAGCCCCACATAACAATTGGCTCAATAGGATTTTTGTAACGGCGATAAAAATCCCTGAATTCCTTTTGATCCTTCAGAACCTGCGGATGTGCTTTTTGCTGAAAATTTCTTACTAAGGCAGTATCCCCCCGTCTAAATACTTCACCCACAGCATAGTTATACATATCATAGTAAGCGGAATAACGGAAAACATTGGAGTTATAAGCCCGGCAGGCAAGAAATCCCACAAAATTTGCTTCGTTCTCTTTTGCATATCCGAGTTGATGTGCCATCTCATGTGTCGTTACATAAGGTTCTAAAAAACGGGGAACCGTTGTGTTAACCTGGCCTTCTCCCGAAAACGGGTTATAATATCCCTGAAAGCCCAGGTAATTCCCGAGGTAGCTGAACAACGATGGCTTGATTGACTTCGGATTATATTTCAGGAACAGATATTTCTTTGCTACTTCCTTGTATGCTTCTACTGCACTTCCAAACAATATGCTTTTATTATCAAATGAATCCCGTTGTGCTTCGGTTACAAATCCTGCATAATAATTCACCCGGTTTTGAATAGCGTTAGTCAGTGTATCAAGATCCGCCAGCGAATATTCCTTTACATCAAGGTCCAGTTGATAGGCGATGCCACGACGATTGTAATTCAATCCCCAAAGAAGATTAAAAAATACATAGACAAAGAGGAAGAAAAAAATCACCTGCTGCAGACCTGCCACAAAATACTGGCGGGTAAACCGCCTTTTGAAAATTGCTTTAAAAAGCTGGAAGGTTTTATAAATAATGACGATTATGAGAAAGCCGTAGAACAAATCTCCGACACTGAAAGAGGCCCAGCCAAAGAGAAACCGCTGCACCTTGGAGATAACCGGGTAAATACCCTGGCTATAATTTCTTTCCACCCACCCGGGATACCAGGATGCCCATTTAATGAGGATGGTGAGTACTATAAGCAGTACCCAACTCCAGCTTTTCATAAGATGGGCAAATAAACGGGTTAAAAATTGTTGCAAACTTTCAAATTTTAATTATCTTCAAAATCAGGCTGTTAAGCCGGGACAGAAGGGCAAAAATAATTGAAAAACAGCCTGAAAAGTCCGTTTATTCCCCTACCTTTGCACACTCTTTAAAAAGTTGACAAATGAGCCGCCGCCGGGAGTTTGAGATAGCTTTTGTGGGATTGAAGCCCGGGGTTCATGAATACAACTATTATTCGATCAATGATAAGTTCTTTGAGGCATTCCAACAGCAGGATTTCCGGAACTGCAAAGCCAATGTAAAGCTGTCTCTTGATAAAAAAAGCAGCTTTATGTTACTCAGGTTTGAGATTGGCGGAACACTGGAAGTAATCTGCGACCGTTGCAACAGCAATCTGCCATTAGAGCTGTGGGATGAGTTCAACATCACAGTAAAAATGGTGGAGGAACCTGAACTGATGAATGAACAGGAAGATGATCCGGATATGTATTACATCGCACAGGGCGATAGCCATGTTGATGTAGCTAACTGGATCTATGAATTTATCAACCTTACCATCCCAATGCAGAAAACCTGCGATTTTGAAAAAATGGATGGACCGCATTGCAACGCCGCAGCACTTGACCTGCTTAAGAAAATGGAGCCTGAAAAAACTGAAATAAAAGAGAACCCGATCTGGAAAGGATTGGAAAAATTTAAAGACCTGGAGTAAAATATTTTTGAATTTTAATAGTTGAGTTATGCCAAATCCCAAACGCAGACACAGTCAGCAAAGAAGTGCAAAACGCAGAACGCATTATAAAGCGACTGCTGCTACATTAACAACCGACGGTACAACAGGTGAAACACATGTTCGTCACCGTGCCCATGTAAGTGAAGGTAAATTGTACTACAAAGGAAAAGTTGTAGCTGAGAAAGCTCCTTTGAAGGCCAGGTAATATTGCTCTTACACAGCATATTTTTATCCCGATATCTTTCGGTCTCATTTTGAGGCTGATAGTAGTTATCGGGATTGTTGTTTTGTCAAACATATATTACAAGAATTCTTATTTCAGCAGATACATGAACATTGGCATAGATATGATGGGAGGCGATTTTGCTCCGCTGGAAGCAGTGAAAGGGATACAACTCTACCTGTCCAATCATAATATCTCTGCCAACCTTGTGCTCATTGGAGATAAAGAACAACTGGAAAAGCTTCTTGCAGAACATAACATCTCCACAGAACACACTAAAATAGTTCATGCAGAACAGGTGATTGGTATGCATGAGCATCCTACCAAAGCTTTAAAGGAAAAACAGAGATCCTCCATCGCCATTGGGTTTCACTTACTTGCTTCAGGCAAGATGGATGCCTTTATCAGTGCCGGAAATACCGGGGCAATGCTGGTTGGTGCATTATTCAGCATTAAAGCATTAGAAGGAGTTATCAGACCTACAATATCGAGCATTGTTCCAAAGGCTGATGGTGGCACAGGACTTTTGCTGGATGTAGGGTTAAATGCAGATTGCAAACCGGAACAATTAAACCAGTTTGCCATCATGGGCTCGGTATATGCACAACTTATTCTGGGTATTGAGAAGCCAAAAGTGGGTTTGATAAATGTTGGTGAAGAAGAGGGAAAGGGGAACTTACTGGCACAATCAACTTATCCGCTTCTGAAAACGAATAAGCACATCAACTTTATCGGCAATATAGAAGGCCGTGATGTCTTGCAGAGCAAGGCTGATGTAATGGTGTGTGAAGGATTCACTGGCAACATAATTCTTAAAATGGCAGAGTCGTTATATGAAATCAGTCACGCAAAAAAAATGAAAGAAGAGTTTTTTGATCGGTTCAATTTTGAGAATTACGGCGGTACTCCTGTCCTTGGAGTAGCTAAACCGGTAATCATAGGTCATGGCATCTCTGGTTCCAAAGCATTCATGAACATGATACATCTTGCACAAATCATGATTGAAAAGGATGTGATGCAAAAAATGAAAGAAGAGCTTTCCTGATTATTTGCTTACAAACAATCTCCGGTAAAATATTGCAGAAACTGTTGTTTTATTCCCGCTAAGAAAAATAAAGAACTACCCGAATCTTCAGTCAATCCACAATAAGCTCCCGAAAACAGCAAAAAACTGTTGATAATTAATCGAAAAACTTTTGGCACAAACCGCTTGAGACTGTATTTTTGCACTCCCTAAAAAGGAAAGGTTGATCTCGTAGCTCAGTTGGTAGAGCACAACACTTTTAATGTTGGGGCCCTGGGTTCGAGTCCCAGCGGGATCACCAAAAAGCCTCCATCCGGAGGCTTTTTCGTTTCTTATGCCTTTAATATTGCCCAATTTTAAAGTAGGTTTGTAACAACAATCATTAATTCATGTCAGCATATTTTAAAGACAAAGTAGTTGTAGTAACAGGGGGAACGGATGGAATTGGTAAGGCCCTGGTTGATGCTTTGATAGCTATGGGTGCTAAAGTTGCCACCTGCGGACGTAACCATGATAAGCTTTATCGTTTGCAATCGGAACATCCCTCTGCTTACCTGCACACTATGGTAGCGGATGTAAGCAGCGAAAACGATTGCCGTCGCTTTATGGAAACCAGTATCAAGGCGTTCGGCGGGATAGATATACTTATTAATAATGCAGGTGTTTCAATGAGGGCTTTATTAAAAGAAGCGAATACAGATGTCATTCACAAAGTGATGGATATTAATTTTTATGGCACTGTTAATTGTACCAAATATGCGTTGGACTCAATTATTGCAAGAAAAGGAACCATTGTTGGTGTATCCTCCATTGCAGGATATAGAGGGCTTCCCGGGAGGAGCGGCTACTCGGCCAGCAAATTTGCGGTACAAGGCTGGTTAGAAGCCATCAAAACAGAATTGATGGCCGATGGAGTTCATGTAATGTGGGTTTGTCCGGGCTTTACAACTTCCAATATCCGCAATGCGGCATTAAATAAAGATGGCACATCACATGGAGAAACTCCAATGGACGAAAGTAAGATGATGACAGCGGAAGATTGTGCAAGACATATCCTAAGGGCCATTGAAAAAAAGAAACGGACATTGGTTTTGACATTTACCGGCAAAAGAACCGTGTTTATGCAAAAATTCTTTCCCAAACTGGCCGATAAACTTGCTTATAAATTCTTTTTTAAAGATGGTAAACTTGTAAAATAGAGAAGTAGAAACTACAACCCATAAACTATAACCTGCCTTGCCCTTACTAACCCTCACATCTGATATTGGCAGCCCCGACTACCTGGTGGGAGCAGTAAAGGCGCAGCTATTGCACCTGAATTCTGAGTTTCAGATCATAGACATTTCTCACAATATTCCGCCTTTCAATTATCCTCAGGCGGCTTATGTTTGCCAGAGTGCTATCAGGAATTTTCCTGATTTTACTTATCATCTTATCCTTGTCAACCTGTTTGAGAAAAAACCAGAACAGCTATTGCTGGCATTTCATAAAAACCAATACCTCATTTGTGCCGACAATGGTTTACTTACCATGATACTGGAAGAAACCCCGGAAATAGTAATTGGGATACCATTAGAAAAAACAGCAATAAAAAACACGACTTATCTGACATCTGTGATGGGGAAAATAGTAAATCAGCTGGTCAATGGAGAATCCATTCAAAGTATCGGAATCTCAGATGTGAAATACCTGGAAAAAAGACATTTACGTCCTACCCTTGAAAATAATTCCATCGAAGGTCAGATCATATTTATTGACAGTTTTGAAAATGTGATCGTCAACATTACCCATGAACAATTTGAAGAACAACGAAAAGGCAGAAGTTTCCGCATTGTTTTTAAAAGGGATGAAGTGATTGACCGCATCAGCGAAAGCTACGCTGATGTGTCTGAAGGCGAAAAACTTGCTCTTTTCAACAGTGCCGGTTATCTTGAAATCGCCATTAATAAGGGCAATGCAGCAGGCCTTTTTGGTCTCAAAGGTTTTTCTGAAAAAATCAGGCAGGGCCAGCTTTCCTACCAGACCATCAAAGTTTACTTTGAATAAGGTTCCGACCGTCCTTCATCTTTAGGATTTTCTACTGAAAAACAGCTTATTATCACCTGCTGACTGTGAACTGAATATCCCTATTTTTGCTTTCTTTCAAAACCAACCCTTTATGAACTTTAGAAAAGTCAATAACATTACCGGATGGGCGGTGTTCCTCATTGCTTTAGGCACTTATTTTCTTACCCGTGAAGCAAGGGGCAGTCTTTGGGATACTGGTGAATTTATAGCCAGTGCCAAAGGTGTTCAACTTCCCCACCCTCCCGGTGCGCCACTGTTTGTATTACTGGGCCGTTTCTTTATCATCCTTTTTGGAGATAACGGACATACTGCCGCCAGTGCTGTGAACTTTATGAGTGCCCTTGCAAGTGCCGGCACAATCTTATTCCTTTTCTGGAGTGTTACTCATTTTGCCCGTAAAATGTTTGTTAGTGCAGGTGAGCAATTGACTTCTTCACAAACATTCACCACCATGGCTGCAGGTGCAGTAGGTGCACTGGCTTATACATTCAGTGATTCTTTCTGGTTCAGTGCTGTCGAAGGTGAGGTTTATGCTTTATCATCTTTCTTTACTGCATTGGTGTTCTGGGCCATGCTCAAATGGGAACATGCGGATGAACATGCCGGTAATGATCCTTTTGCAAGAGCAAGAAGCGACCGTTGGATTGTTTTCCTTTTCTTTATGATGGGACTATCAATCGGTGTTCACCTTTTGAACATATTGACAATCCCGGCCATTGTAATGATCTATTATTACCGGCGCTACCAGGTCTCTGTTAAAGGAGCAATAATTGCATTCCTTATTGGCTGTGTTATTACCGGTTTGGTGCAACTCGCCATCATTCAATACTCAATGAAAGGTGCAGGCCTCTTTGATATATTCTTTGTAAACACTCTAAAAATGCCATTCTTTTCCGGGTTTGCTTTCTATTTCCTGGCATTGGCAGCCCTTATCACATGGGCATTAAGGTTTAATGAAAAAAATATTTCCCAGACAAAGCTGATAACATTCTTTGTTCTATTCCTTGGCCTGTCGTTCCTGCCGCTCATCGTAAGCCTTGGATCAGACGGTGCAAAAGTGTTTAAATTTTTACTGGTAGGTGGTGTAGCTGCTGTGATAGGATATTTCTTAAAGCCAGGTGCACTAAAAATACTAAAGCTCTCCCTGTGGTGTTATGCTTTTATGATGATTGGATACTTCATGTATTTTACTGCCATGATCCGTTCCAATGCCAATCCTACGATCGACATGAACAATGTTGATAATCCTATTAACCTTGTTTACTACCTCAGCCGTGAACAATATGGGGAAGCACCTCTTGTATATGGCCCTCACTTTGCAGCTGAATACGAATACGGAGATGATGGATATGTGAAACTGAAAGACGGGGAAATGAAATATGTAAAAGGCAAAAACAGGTACATCCCGATCGGTGTAGAAAGGAAGCCAGTATATAAAAGCAGCGATATGCAATTGTTTCCGAGGGTGTGGGATCCCAGCAACGATCAATATCATGCCGAATTCTATTCGGAATGGTTAGATCTCCCCCAGGATCAGCAGGGTAAATACCAGGCACCTACATACGGCGACAATATGGTTTGGTTCTTCAGTTACCAGATGAGTCATATGTACTGGCGGTACTTCATGTGGAATTTTGCCGGTAAACAAAATGATATACAGGGCCTCGGCAATAAACGGGATGGAAACTGGCTGACGGGAGTCTCTTTTGTTGATAATCAGCGCCTCGGCAATCAAAGCATGATGCCGGACAGTATTAAGAAAAACAAAGCCCATAATACATTGTTCATGCTGCCGTTTGTACTGGGTATTATTGGTTGCATTTATCAATTCCTGAGAAACAAGAAAGACTGGGTGGTGAATTTTCTGTTGTTCTTTATGACAGGTGTTGCCGTTGTACTCTACCTGAACCAACCTGGTAACCAGCCCCGTGAACGGGACTATGCTTATGTAGGTTCCTTCTATGCTTTTGCTGTGTGGATCGGACTGGCTGTTGTCGGATTTGTAAAACTGGCAAAAGAAAAAGCCGACAAGCTGACTTTCCAGAACATGCTGATATATGGAAGTACATTGTCATTTGTTATTACTTTCATGAGTTGCTTCCCCGGACCCGGCGGAGCTGCTCTGATTGCAAGTCTTTTTGCAGCTGCTTTATATGCTGCTGTAACAGCAGGCGTAACTTATCTTGCCAGGGCTGTCTCATCAGGTGGGCAGAATGACAGGACACTTAATATTGCAACAACTGTTATCTGTCTCGCTGTTCCGTTATTAATGGCACAACAAGAATGGGATGACCATGACAGAAGCAGGAAGACAACAGCTCCCGATATGGCAAAAGACTACCTGGAGAGTTGTGCCCCTAATGCTGTAATATTCACATTCGGTGATAATGATACTTACCCGCTATGGTATGCCCAGGAAGTAGAGGGGATCCGTCCAGACATCCGTGTAATCAATAACAGCTTACTGGGTATTGACTGGTATATCAACCAGCTCAGGTATAAAGTAAACCAGGCTGATTCATTAGATGTACTGTGGTCTCCGGAACAAATTGAAGGGCATAACAGGGAGTTTCTCCGCTATCGTTTGCAAGGTGATGCAAATGAATATTACGACCTGTACGATGTAATGAAGAATGTATTAGGCAAAACAAATATTGACAAAGAAACTGGTCGTGATGTTGGTTTTGGAAGTTTCCCTGTCGCTAAATTCAAAGTGCCCGTAAATGTGGAGCAGGCAAGGAAAAATGGTGTTGTGAATCAGACCGACAGTGTCTTGTCTGAATTAAAATTTGAAATACCGCAAAGCAAACTCGACCAGGGTCTTGTCCGCAGCGATTTCATTATCCTGAACATTATAGCTACAAACGCTGCAAACGGATGGAAACGTCCTATCTACTTTACTTCAGCCTTTGGTGAGTTAGGTTTTGGGCAATATCTCCGTAAAGATGGTCTGTCCTACCGGCTCGTTCCGGTTGTCACCAAACAACCCCAGGAAAACTGGGTAACTCACCAGGCATTGCGCCAGATGCGTTTAGGTGGTACACAAATAAAGGATAACAATACGGATACGCTGTTCAACAATCTTCTGAAGAAATATGAGTTTGGCGGAGCTGATAAGAAAGGTGTTTATTTCGATGAAGAGAACCGCCGCCATATTCTTAACCTCCGTGCATTGTATGCCGAAGCAGCTGGTAACCTTGCTGATGCCGGAAGAAAAGAAGATGCCCAGAAACTGATTGACAAAGTTGAAAAAGGGATCGACCTTGATAATCTGCCGTATGCATTGGTTAGCCGTTACAACGGCCATAATCAGACTGGTCTTATGTACCTGGAAGCCTGTTATAAGGCCGGCAAAACAGAACTGGCTGAAAAAGTAAGGCAGAATATCCGTACTGACCTGGAGCAGCAGAAAAAGTATTATGACTATATCCGTGAAAGCAGGCCAGAACTCTTTAATGGTTATGAGAGGTCTGAGGCTCCTATTAATGAAATAATGCTGGAAGTATTGGGAGTGATTGAGAAAAGATATGCCCCGGAATTACAAACTAAACCAAATTCAGAAGGCAATCCTACCATTATTAATAAAGCTGGACAAGATAGTGCCGCAAAACCTGATACCAACAAGTAATAACGGTAACTAAGAATATTCAAAACCCTTTGCAAATGCAAAGGGTTTTGTGTTTTAAACTTCCAGCCCCTTAAGTTGTTGTTAAGGAGAACCGGCGGCAAGGTATTTGTCGTAAATTGTATACCCGATGAGAGGTTTTCATTTTACAAAATTTGATGCAGGTAGCGAAGGTAAGAGCAGGTTTGAACAGCTGCTTGACCTTTTTATGCAATTACTCACCTACACCAGTGGCGATGTTAGAGAAGCCATGCAATGGATGAATGAGCTGGATAAAAAATACCAGTTAACCGATGATGAGTATGGCATGGGTGATTTTATTGATGAACTGAAAGAAAAAGGATACCTGACCGATAATAATGAGCAGGGAGAAATAAGAATCACCCCGAAAACGGAACAGGGCATCAGGAAAAGAAGCCTGGAAGAAATTTTTGGTAAGCTGAAGAAAACAAAACAAGGCGATCATCATAGTTTCAAACCCGGGCAGGGTGATGAACTGAACCCTGAGACAAGACAGTTCCAGTTTGGAGATATGCTGGAACAAATTGATTTTACCGAGAGTATCCGCAATGCGCAGATCAATCATGGTATTGACAGTTTCCGGATGCAGGAAGATGATCTGAGTATCCGGGAAACTGATTTCAAAGCACAAACATCCACCGTACTGATGATTGACATTTCTCATTCAATGATTTTATACGGAGAAGACCGCATCACTCCTGCAAAAAAAGTAGCAATGGCATTGAGCGAACTGATCAAAACAAAATATCCTAAGGATACATTGGATATTGTGGTGTTTGGTAATGATGCCTGGCCAATTGAAGTAAAAGATATTCCTTATTTACAGGTGGGGCCCTACCACACCAACACTGTTGCCGGTTTGGAACTGGCCATGGATATTCTTCGCAGAAGAAAGAATCCGAACAAACAAATTTTCATGATTACTGATGGTAAACCGACCTGCCTGAAAGTTGGTAAACGATATTATAAAAACAGTTTTGGCCTTGACAGGAAAGTGGTGAACCGCTGTATCAACCTGGCGGCACAATGCAAGAAACTGAAAATACCCATCACCACTTTTATGATTGCCACCGATCCTTACTTGCAAAGATTTGTTCAGGAGTTTACAGAAATGAATAATGGTAAGGCCTTCTTTGCATCATTGGATAAGCTGGGGGCATTTATATTTAAAGATTTTGAATCAGGAAAAAGAAAAACAGTGTATTAAAATCATAGTCCGTATAATATGAAGCTAAATATTATAACATATACTCTTACATTGTTTCTAATTTCCGGCTGTTCTTCACAAGAGAACAAATCCCTGCCAGAAGTAAAAACACAGGAACTGGTAATGGACCCCCCGAAAGAGACCAGTGAAAAAATCCCTGACAGCAATGTCTTAAACTGCATCCTGCTGAACAATGACAGTATTTATTGCTACCGGGGAAATGAAATACGAAAAGGGACATTCTATTCTATTAATGGTAAAAATAGTTATAGAGCCTGCATTCAAAAGTTAAAAGCAGCTGTTAGTGACAGCTTGGTCGTTATCATAAAACCGACCTTATTATGCACTTACAAAACGACAGTAGATGTGCTTGACGAGATGACTATTAATGGCGTTACTAAATATGCTATGATAGCCTTAAACGAGGCTGAAAAATCATTTTTGAAAACTGAGGATTATGATTGGGCGCCTCCCGAGCCTATTGCTATTACTACTCCTGCTTCTGTAACCTCGCAAACAATCCCAAAGAAAAATGCAATAATTATTGAACTAAGAAAAGATCAGTCAGTTTGGTACACAATTTTAGGTGCAGGGTTTGATTCCTTATCTCATATAGTGAAAAAACCAGTTACACAGAATCTAAAATCAGTCATAGCTGATTTTGAGAAAAAACTATCCGGCATCAGGAAGGACTACCTTATAAAAGGTGATAAAGATGCCAGGTACACTATTTTTGAGCAGGTGATTGAAGCATTGAAACAAAATAATATTTATAAATACAATCTTGTAACAGAAGAAAGCCAACAAAAAGAGCCTGGCCTTCTGATGCCCCGAAAAGAAAATTAAACACATGAACGTTCAGAAAATAAAAACATTAGGCGAGTTAAAAGCTTCCGGCTACCAACCAAAGAGCATCAAAGAAGAGATACGTCAGAATCTGATTGCAAAATTGAAAAAAAATGAGCCGACATTCTCTGGTATTGTTGGCTATGAGGAAACCGTGATACCTGATGTGGAAAGAGCATTATTAAGTAAACACAATATTCTTTTCCTGGGCCTCAGAGGACAAGCCAAAACAAGAATGGCCCGCCAGATGACAGAATTACTGGATGAATATATTCCTTCCGTAGCCGGCAGTGATATTAATGACGATCCCATCAAACCGGTCTCCAAATTTGCACAGGAGGAGATTGCCACACATGGCGATGAAACACCTATCCACTGGATACACCGCAGCGAACGATATGGTGAAAAACTAGCAACACCGGATGTAAGTGTAGCCGACCTGATTGGCGATATTGACCCTATCAAAGCGGCCAACCTGAAATTGAGCTTTGCTGATGAAAGGGTATTGCATTACGGCATCATCCCAAGAAGCAATCGGGGTATTTTTGTTATTAATGAATTACCTGATCTGCAGGCGAGGATACAGGTGGCACTCTTTAATATTTTAGAAGAAGGCGATGTACAGATCCGGGGCTTTAAGCTAAGGTTACCTTTGGATATTTTATTTGTGTTTACAGCGAATCCTGAAGATTATACCAACCGTGGGTCTATCGTTACGCCGCTAAAAGACCGTATCGAAAGCCAGATACTCACTCACTATCCAAAATCACTGGAAAATGCACTGGAGATAACCGAACAGGAAGCCGAAGTAAGTGAGGAACAAAAATCAAGAGTAAAAGTAAGTGATCTCGTTAAAAGGCTTATTGAACAAATTGCTTTTGAAGCAAGGGCCAGCGAATTTGTGGACAAGAAAAGCGGTGTAAGTGCCCGGCTTTCTATTTCAGCTTTTGAAAATGCTGTCAGCTCAGCCGAAAGAAGAGCTCTTATCAATAATGAAAAGCAAACTCAGGTATGGGTCAGCGACCTGTCCGGCATCATTCCTTCTATCACCGGCAAAGTTGAATTGGTATATGAAGGTGAGCAGGAAGGTCCTTACCAGGTCGCCATGAATTTGGTGGATAAAGCTATCCGTTCTCAATTCATCCAGTATTTCCCTAACCCCGATACCTTGAAGAAAAGACGAAATACCGGTAAGCCTTCACAGGAAGAACAAAAAGACGATAATCCATATCGACCCATTACCCAATGGTTTGACAAAGGGAACAATCTGAATATCTCCTTCAACACTTCAGACAAAGACAAAATACTATTGTTATACAAAGTGGATGGCCTTCATGCACTGGTGAAAAAGTATTTTGCCCAGGTAAACGAAGAACAGGCTGCCCTGCTGATGGAATTTGTTTTGCATGGTCTTGCCTCCTTTTCCCTTATCAGCAAAAAGATATTTGAAAGTAAAATTGAATTTAAAGACCTTATGGGAAGTATGATGGATTTTACAGAAAAGGATTTTGAATTTGATGAAGAAGCATAAACTAAGAACCCCGCCGATTGCGGGGTTCTTTAAAATTGTATAATAGTCTTATTTCTCTTTTCCTTTTAATAACCATCCCAGTTTAAGACCGAAAGTAAAAGAAATCCCGGGGCTGGTTCCTCCTCTTGCATTCACATAATTAAAAGCTGAAGCGTCTTCGTAATAAAAGTTGTTATTATTATTCAGGTATTTGATACTGCTTTTTTTATTATCAAATCCATAACCAATGCCTTCATAAACATCTAACAACAACCTGTCACTCAACACCCACTGACGTCCAACTTCCACTTGCAAAGCTCCAAACGTTACCTGTTGTTCTCCCACTACAAAAACATTACCCGATTTTTCCTGCATCTGGTTCTCTTTGTAATGCCCGATATAAACAATTGGCTTGACGTAGGTACCCTGCATCAGGTGAGTTGCCCTTGATTTTCCAAACAAAATAAAATCAGGGAGTTTACCAAATTTATATCCGCCCGAAACAAAAAAACCAGACGGGCTTCTCTTCACTTCTTGGAATTGGTTGCTGTAATATCCTATAAACCCTGCTTTGCCTGCACCAATTACCCCAAGAGATACTTCAAAGCCCTTTCCAACACCGGTACTTTTCTCAAAGCCTATTTCAGTGTAACCATATAGCGGTGAAAGAAAGTTAAGCTTAATAGCCTTATTGGCCTGTCCTGCATATCGTTCAGGGTCTTTGAGGTTATCCTCAAACTTTTGTTCTTTTCCATTTTCAAAAACGATCTTCTTGATTCTGTCTGTTTCCAGCACATAAATTGGTCCGTCCGGGTTATTAAATTCACGGTATTTGATCTCGCTGGAGCCAATCTCAATAATTTTCGCCTCCACTACTTTGCCATTATTCCGGTAGATCCTGTCCTGGCTGTTTGCGGCAACTGTAGTAAGTAATGTTGCCATTGCAAGAATGAATAGTTTTCGCATACAGATGATTTTTGGTTAGAGGCAAGATAAAAGAAAAAAAAGCTGCACCGGGTGATTTATAAAATATTAACTTCTCTTTCAAGTATGACTCCGAATTTTTCCTCTACGGATTGCATAATCATCTCACTAAGTTCATATATTTCAAGCCCTTTCACATTCCCATAATTCACCAGCACCAATGCCTGATTGGCATGACATCCCGCATCTCCCTTACGGTATCCTTTCCAGCCACATTGTTCTATAAGCCAGGCGGCAGCCAGTTTTACGGTTCCGTCTATGTTTTCATGCCCGACAATATTTTCAAATTTTGTTTTCAACAGCCTGAAACTGTCCTTTGAAACGGTTGGATTCTTGAAAAAGCTGCCTGCGTTACCAATTACTTTTGGATCGGGTAGTTTTGAAGAACGGATATTGATCACTGCGTCAGAAATTGCTTTAATGGAGAGTTCCCTCACTCCCATTTTCTCCAATTCCTGTTCGATGGCACCATAGCTGGTATTGAAACGGGGTTTTTTCCTCAGTTGATATGTAACATTTAATATTACAAACTGGTCTTTATATTTTCTTTTGAAAACACTTTCCCGGTAACCAAATTCGCAATCACTTCGGGTGAACGTTACCAGTTTCCTATCCTTAATGTGATATGCTTCCAAATCCCAGAATACATCATCTGTCTCCACTCCATATGCCCCTATATTTTGCATGGGCGATGCCCCTACATTTCCAGGTATCAGCGAAAGGTTTTCGATTCCTGCCCAGTTTCTCTCAATGCAATGCAGAACAAACTGATGCCAGTTTTCACCTGCACCTGCCTTTACATATACATACTCATTATCCTCATGCAATTCTGAAATCCCTTTTATTTCGTTCTTCAAAACCATGCCGTCGTAGTCTTTGGTCAGTAAAATATTACTGCCTCCTCCTAGTATAAGAGTTTGCGGCGATGTGCTGATAGCTAACAAACTTTCTAAGTCATCAATCCCGTTAAAGGCGGCGAAATATTTTGCTTTAACATCAATGCCAAATGTGTTAAACGTTTTTAGCGATATATTTTCCTGCAACTTCATGCTGCAAACATCCTGATTTTTTCATTAAGATTGAAAGACCTAATTTACTGCTCCGTAATTTGTGACAATGGGATACCGTTCACACAATATTTCACCTCGCTATGATGGTGTTTTTCTGGTTTTTATGCAAGAGACGAAAAATATTTATATATGTTACTAACGGTTCATACGAAAAGTTTTTTTCTCCTCCTGATGCTAGTCATCTTGAGTACCGGCGGATATGCACAAAAGGATACTTCAACCCAAAAAATGATGACTGAAGTTTCAAAGCCCCCGGTTGATTCCAACATTCTTATAGTGGTTAATGGTACAGTGCTTGGGACTATCCGGGAACTAAAAAAGGATATAAACAAAACTTTTCCAGCTGATGTGATTGAAAGCATTGATGTGATAAAAGGCTTCAGAGCTACCGATAAATATGGCGAAAAAGGAAAAGCAGGCGTTATTGAATTTACACTGAAGAATGTGACCATCGCTGATGCTAAAATTGTTGAAGAAAAAGTCGCCGGAGACTCTGTATTCAGGAAGGTAGAGATTGAAGCATCCTTTCCCGGCGGGGACCGGCTCTGGAGAAGTTATTTGGAAAGAAATTGTAATGCCCAGATACCTTCTGACAATTATGCACCACCGGGTGCTTACACAGTTATTGTTCAATTTATTGTGGATAAGAACGGAGATATTAGTGATGTAAGGGCACTTACCAAACATGGTTTTGGCATGGAAGAGGAAGTCGTCCGGTTAATCAGTAAAGGCCCTAAATGGCAGCCTGCCATACTGAATGGCAAACCAGTTAAAGCATACCGTAAACAACCGCTTACTTTCCAGGTTATTGCTGATTTTGAGCTTTCCACTTACACCATTGTAGCAGGCAGTAGCAACAGCATTGAAATAACGGTGGATCGGCCTGGTATTAAAGCAGAGGATATTGAAGTAATTCTTTCTTACGGTACGATTACATACGACTCCGGAAACAAGTATATTATCACTGTTGATAAACCCGGAAGAATTTTACTGACAGTCAGAAGCAAAGCAAAAAAGAAAAAGGATGAGTATGATTATGGGACAGTAGCAATAGATGTAAAATAATCATACTTTGATCAAATACATTCCACGCCATTTCCCAAATTCATTTACATTTATCTAACTAAATAATTGGCATATATAAACTTAGACACCATGACAGACCCATATATTGTTCAACTTAAAACCTGGGAAGTTGGATTTACAAAGACCGGCATTCCCTTTAGCATTTATTATTGGTCAGATGATCCCAATAACCCACTTCCTTTGAGTTCATTTAGTATTGATAACATCATGTACGAAAATAAAGGGGTCGGTTTTTCTGTAAGTGTCCGCCATCATACGATCGAGATCATTGCCATTGACAGGGCAAACTATAGCGCCTCTTTTCAAATAACTCCAGGCGAAGAAGAATGGTTTTGGCCCAATCCTGCGCCTTTGCATATAAACCAGGGCGATTCGTACAAAATCAATAATACTGTAGAGTTGAGCTTCTTTACCTCATCGGAGTCGGCTCCTGTCGGAAGGCTGACTGTAAACAAGAAAGAAAAATATGTCTGGCCAGGCAATTATGTAAAATATAAAAACTATCGTATTGTGGTAACCGGTATAAAAGCAAGTCCGGATGGAGATAACGAAGTTGATCTTCTGATATTTTATGATATGAAAATCCCGGTTCATCCCACAATCAGTTGATAGGCATCACACCGCATCCACATCTGCCACGATCGTCACACTACGGAAACTCTTGTTTTGATGCAGGATAGCAACCTGCTCCAGCAAATCTTTTTTACATTGACTAATGGTCTTAACATCCCTTGGCAGTTTTAATAAAAGTTCCATAAGGTATTGGTTTCTGATACGGCCAATAACAGGTTCGGCCGGACCAACAATATAGTTGCCATATTTCCCTTTCAATGCTTCGGTATAATGATAAGCTGCCCGTTCCACTACTTCTTTTATCTTATGTTTGAAAGTAAGATGGATGATCCGGGAAAAAGGCGGGTAAGAAAATTCCTTCCGCTTCTTCAGTTCTTCAGCAAGCATAGCTTTATAATCATGTCGCTGCACTATCTGCAATATCGGGTGATGTGGCTGAGACGTCTGCACCAATACTTTTCCGGTCTCTTCCTTTCGCCCTGCCCTGCCGCTTACCTGTTCCATCAGTTGGAAGGCCCTTTCATTTACTCTGAAGTCAGCGAAATGCAGCAAGCCATCCGCATCTAAAATGCCAACGAGGTCAACATTATCAAAATCAAGGCCCTTCACCACCATTTGAGTTCCTACCAGTATATCAATCCGCTTTTGTTCAAATTGCTGTATCAGTACGTCATGTGCATTTTTCCCACGGACAGTATCAATATCCATCCTTGCCACTTTTGCATCAGGGAATGTTTCCTGCAACTGCTCTTCTATCTTTTCGGTACCGAAATTTCGTTGCACAAACTTATCGCTCCCGCAAGCAGCACAGGTATGTACTGGCGGGTAAGTGGTTCCGCAATAATGGCATACTAACTTATTAGTCAGTTTATGGTAGGTTAACGACACATCACAATACTTGCATTGCGGTATCCAACCACAGACACTGCATACCTGGTAAGGTGCATAACCCCGCCGGTTTTGGAATAATATTATTTGTTTATCTCTTGCCAGCACTTCATTCATCGCCTCCACCAACAGTGGCGATAACATCACTTTCGATCTATCTTTCTCGATAACCTTTCTTGTATCGATCATTTCAATAGACGGTAGTTTCAGATCACCGTAGCGTTGTAGTAATTCTACAAGACCATACTTACCGCTTACAGCGTTATAATAACTTTCTACAGATGGAGTGCCGCTACCTAACAAGGTTTTTGCAGCAAACAGCGAAGCAAAATAAATAACTGCATCTCTCCCATTATACCTTGGCGCCGGCTCCTGTTGCTTAAAAGATGTATCATGCTCTTCATCACAAATTACCAAACCAAGATTTTGATACGGCAAAAAAACCGAAGACCTTGCTCCGAGTATTACTCTCAGATCCCCGTTCTTTACTTTGTTCCATATCTCCACTCTTTCATTTTGTGAAAATTTGGAATGATAAATACCGATATAGCCGCCAAAATGCTTTTGGAGGCGGCGAATGATCTGTGAAGTAAGGGCAATCTCTGGCAGCATATACAATACCTGCTTCCCCTGTTTAATGTATTCTTCAATAAGCCTGATATAAATATTTGTCTTGCCGCTGGAAGTAACCCCATGCAACAGACAGACAGGTTTAGCATCCAGTTGTTCCTGTACTTGCTCAAATGCCTTTTGCTGTATTTCCGTTAATTCAAAATCTATTTGTACATTTTTAGGCAGGTATTGAACCCGGTCAACAGTTCTTTTTTCGAGGCGAAGGATATTCTTCTCCATCAAACCCTTTAGTTGTGCATCGGAAGCTCCTGATTTTTTAAGTAACGAAGCTTTTATTACTTCGCCTTCTGTTTTTATCAAATGCAGGTAGCTGAGTAATAGCTCCATTTGTTTGGGGGCTTTTGTCCAGTTGTTCAGCAGATCTGACAATTTATCTTCATTGTTATACTCCTGGTTCAACAGCACATAGGTTTCCTTCTTTGGTGCATAGGTTTGTTTCAGGGCTTCCCATACAAAACAAACCTTTTTGTTGATCAGCCTGTTAATAACCGGGTAAACATGAGAAGAGTCCAATACCTGTTGCACTTCTGAGAGGTTTAGCTCCTTCTTTATCAGCAATGCCTCAGCAACAATATACTCATCATGATCCAGTACAGAAAAATCGTCTCCGTATTCTTCATTATACACCAGTATCGTTTCGCTGGATAATTTAAAATGCGAAGGCAGTGCAGCCGCCATTACTTCGCCTTCACTGCACATGTAATAAGAGGCTATCCACTCCCACAGCTTCAGCTGCTCTTCGAATACCACCGGTTCCGCATCCAGCACATTCAGTATATCCTTTGTCTCAAAAAACTCCGGCTTATCTTCATGTATTTTTTTAACTACTCCAGCATATTTCTTGCTTTTTCCAAGGTTAACTTCCACTCGGCAACCAGTTTTTACTGATTCAAGTAAATGTTCCGGAACTGACCAGGTATAATTTTTGGGTAAAGCGGCGGGTATGATAACTTCTGCAAACAAATAAGTGAATTTGGAGGCTCAATTTAGCTGAAAAAAGGATACTACTGCTTACGCCATGCAGCATTGTATTCAATCATTTTCTTTTCCATGATGGAATATACTTCGTCCTTCAATTGTCCTGTATCTGCCAATGTATATCCTGCAACTGGTATCTCGTTTAAATAAACGATACGGCTTTGCCCTGGTGTCATCGAAAATAAACTCCGGTAGTGCATCCTGCGGTAAGCATCCAGAAACAGAACCGGCTTGATAGGTGTTTGCGTTTCAATTGCCACCCGAAAAGCACCGTCATAAAATTCTTTGAGTGGTGTGGTACCCATATTAAATGTGCCTTCCGGAAAAACCATTACCGAAATACCTTTGTTGATCAGTGATTTCAGCACTCTCACACTATTGGCCCGGTTGCCGGCACTGCTGCGGTCAACTGTTACTATTGCATTACGATAAATAAATCCGAATACCGGCACTTTACTCATCTCCACTTTTCCCAATGGCCTGAAGGGCTGGCGGTATGCCTTTACCAATATGGCGGCATCCAGGTAAGAAATATGATTAGAAAGAAAGATGTAAGACTTCTTTTTATCATGTGGCACCTCATATATTTTTTTGTGCCAGATAAAAATCAATGGAAACCAAAGATCAGCCCACAACATACAGAGGCTGATGGTCAAATTGCCCCCTTTAATCCTTCCGAAGAAACTTACCACCAGTGCAAACGGAAAGATCAACAGCATAATTGCCACAAAAGTGATGAAAGCATAAACACTGTAAATCCATTGCAGCGGCTTGAGCAGAGTCTTTCCCATCAGTTCCGGTTTTTATATTTATCATCATCACCGGGGCAACTGCATTGAAAATCCGTTTCCAGGTCAATCACCGTGACCACTGTTGTTGACTCATTACACTGGGCATAAACTATTCTTACCCGTTGGTCATCGCTGGTCATCCCTTCCACAGCATACCGGGGGCAACGGGCATTTTGCAAATCACTTTTATTATAGTTTATTTTCCCTTCTCTCATTATTTCCTCTACTTCTGCCTGTGAAATTTTCCGGCATAGCATCCTGCATTTAGCATGATTGCTATACTTCAATAAAGAAGTGCGGCGATCAAATCCTTTGTCACGGTCAGTTGGATTACTGGCCGGGTCTTTCGGCTTATCGTTGTTAGTCACTTTGGGTTTAGGGACCGGATCATTATTGCTTTTCTGCTGTTTTATAACTATAATAGCAATAATCATCAGGACAATCAGGATGTAGGGTATCCATTTTTTATTCAAAACAAATAATTTTTACAAATTAAAAGTAAATCTGTGAGAGCCATACATCTATATGCCTAAAATCCCTTTCAACAACTAAAATCTTAGTTCTTGCTTATCTTTACAGGCTCTATGGCAGAATCAAGAACAGTAGCGTTTCATACTCTCGGATGCAAGCTCAATTTCTCCGAAACATCTTCCCTTTCCCGTATGCTGGAGCAGGAAGGTTTTGAGAAAAAAGAGTTTGACGACCTGGCCGATGTGTATGTTATCAATACCTGTTCTGTTACAGATAATGCTGATAAGGAATGTCGCCAACTTGTTCGCCGTATTCAACGAAAAGCACCGGAAAGTTTTGTGGTGATAACCGGTTGCTATGCTCAATTGAAACCAAAAGAAATTTCAGAGATACCAGGAGTAGACCTTGTTCTTGGTGCCTCGGAAAAATTCAATATTGCCCGGCATATCCGTGAACTGGCCAAAGGCGACTCTGCCAAGATTTGCAGTTGTGACATTGAGGAAGTATCCGGCTTCCATTCTTCCTGGAGTGTGAATGACCGGACCAGAACTTTTTTAAAAGTGCAGGATGGTTGTGATTATAATTGTTCTTTCTGTACTATTCCGATGGCAAGAGGAAAAAGCAGAAGCGACAGCATTGAAAATGTGGTGAAGAATGCTGAACATCTGGCCAAACATGGTGTAAAGGAAATTGTATTAACAGGGGTTAATCTTGGTGATTTTGGTAAAGGGCCCGATGGAGCTGGCACTACGATCAGTATCAGCAGCCGGGAAGAAAATTTCTTCGGGCTTATAAAAAAATTAGATAAAGTAGAAGGTATCCGGCGCTATCGCATATCCTCAATAGAACCGAACCTGCTTACAAATGAGATCATCGAATTTGTAGCGAATAGCGATAAATTCATGCCGCACTTTCATATTCCATTACAAAGTGGCAGTAATAAAATGCTCAGCCTGATGCGCCGCCGGTATAAAAAGGAATTATATGCTGAAAGGGTTGCCCTTATCAAAACATTGATGCCACATTGTGCCATCGGTGTAGATGTGATCGTTGGTTTCCCCGGCGAAACAGATGAGGACTTCAAAGAAACATTTGACTTCCTTCATGCCTTAGATATTTCCTATCTGCATGTATTTACTTATTCCGAAAGAGATAACACCCTTGCATTAAGTATCAAGCCTGTGGTACCAATGAATATCCGGCATGAAAGGAATAAAACGCTTCGAAATCTTTCGTATATGAAGATGCAATATTTCACGGAGCAACATGCCGGACAAATCCGAAAAGTATTGTTTGAAGGGGAAGACAAAAAAAGTATGATCGAAGGGTACACCGATAATTACATCAGGATCACCACACCATACCGGGAAAAGTGGGTGAATGAAATAGTTGACTGGAACATCTTATGAGTCTTCTAATAGGCGTTCGGCTGCCCCTCCTTCTGTTTCTTTTCCAGTTTTTTAAAATATCCCCGAAGTAAAAAGTTATGCTTCAGGGCCTCCATATTCTGATTGAAGGCAGCTGTACCTTTTTCAATGTTAGAAATACTATTGTTCAGTTTAGTGACTAGTGCGGAGTCTTTCAGGATAGCATGTGCAGGGCCTTTGCCGCTGTTAATATCCTGTTTTAATCCTTCTGCAAGCTTAGCTAACTCGTTTGCCAGTTCATCAGCATGATCACCTACCTGCTGTATTTTCACCATAGCCTGATTCAGGTTTTGAGCAATGCTGGTATCCGTCAATATTGCGCCTAACGAGCCTTTACCATTTTTGACATCATTAATGATAGAATGCAGGTCGTTCACCATATTATCAGCCCTCGCAGTCGCTTGTCTTATACTTACTGCAGATGCCCGTAAATTATCTGGCAATGTTGTTTCGTCAAGCAATTTCCATAATGCAGAACTATTATTGATCCGTGAAACCGTTATCTTAAGTCCCTCTGAAACATCTGCGATATTGCGGTTGGTTTTATCCAGTGTTTCCATCATATCATCTGTACTGACACTTTTTTTGGTGATAAGAAGATCACCATCTTCTGCAAGTGCTGAACCGTCTTTGGCAGGAGTAATGTTTAATATCCTGTTACCCATTAATCCGTCTGTACTCATACTCACTATATCAGTTTTGTGTATATATTTTTCCATTTTTGTATCAATAAGCATGGAAACTTCAATCAGAGTATCGCTTAATATCATTACTTTTTTTACAGTACCCACCTGTATACCCGCATACCTGACATTATTACCTGAAGTAAGACCATGTACATTTTCAAAGCGGACTTTCAATGTATAATTACTGCCAAACATATTGGTGTCTTTCCCTATCATATATAAGGCGAAGATCATTATTACCAGTCCTGCCAATACAAAAACTCCCAGCTTGACGTTATTAGTTATTTTCTTTGCCATTATTCAAAAAATTGTTTGACTTTTTCATCATTAATTTCTTTCAGTTCATCATAAGTTCCCTGTGCGTAGCACCTGCCATCAATCAGCATGATAATACGGTCGGCCGTTGCCCGGATGCAGTTGATATCATGTGAAATAATCAGAGCTGATGTGTTGTATTTTTCTCCCACCGCTTTTATCAGTTTACTTATTTCCTTTCCCGTTATCGGGTCAAGCCCGGTAGTAGGCTCATCATAGAGAATTATCTCCGGATCCAATATCAGCGTTCTTGCCAGGGCAATTCGTTTTCGCATACCACCAGATAGCTCTATGGGCATCATATCTACTGTATGGGCCAGGCCTACATTATTCAGTACTTCCATTACTTTACTATTTCTTTCTGCAGTTGTCATTTTTATCCAGTGACGCCGTAAAGGGAATTCAAGATTCTCCCTTACTGTCATTGAGTCGTATAATGCATTACTTTGAAATAAAAAGCCGATTCTTGTACGGACTTCATCCATCTCACGGATATTAAGTTCATCAATATCCTGACCCAGCACATTGATAGTGCCCTTGTCAGGTTTTAATAACCCAATAATACATTTGATCAGAACAGATTTACCTGAGCCAGATTTACCAAGCACAGCTACATTCTCGCCTCTATGTAATTTGAGGTCAAAATCTATCAACACATGATTGCTGCCAAAAGACTTAAACAAGCCCCTGATTGTAAGCACATCGTCTGCCACAAGAGCCGAATCTATTTTTTTTCCTATCGTCACAGTAGCTTGCATACTTTCTAATTAAGCCCCAAAATATCAGTGACCTGCACAGCAAGCAGATCAAGAATGAAAATCAAAACCGAACTAACTACCACAGCAGAATTAGCCGAACGTCCCACTCCTTCCGTACCTTTACTTGAGTTAAATCCTTTAAAACATCCTACAATACCTACGGCAAAGCCAAAGAAGTAGGTCTTGACAAATGCAGGGATAAAATCATCAAAAGAGAGAGCATCAAACACCTGCTTAAAGAATAAATCAAAACTGGTGACGCCACGGATATTTACGCCGAGATAAGACCCATATAATGAAATTGCATTACTCAAAATAACCAGTACCGGTAACATCAAAGTAGCTGCCAGCACCCTGGTTACAACAAGGTATTTAAAAGGATTGGTGCCGCTTACTTCCATTGCATCAATTTGCTCTGTAACTTTCATACTGCCCAATTCTGCACCAATGCTGCTGCCTATTTTACCAGCAAAAATCAATGCGGTAATTACAGGTCCGATTTCCCTTACAACAGCAATACCTACCATAGCAGGTAATTGGCTTTCTGCACCATAGCTTATTAGCGAAGGACGTAATTGCATGGTCAGCACAAGACCCATTATAAAACCAGTCAGCCCGACAAGTGGAAGAGATCTATACCCGATTATAAAACACTGTCGAAATAATTCTGAAAACTCATACCGTGGTTTAAATCCTTCAGAAAAAAAACGGCCTGTAAACCGGCTCATTGCCCCTGTTTCATGAAGGAATCGCTGCCAATTTTGCGGCAAAGACATATCAACTCATTTTATAGCAAATTTTACCTAATCAACCAGAATTAATTGCTGAAATCAGTCATTGTGAGCGGTGATTATCATCAAGAATATGTATAGGAATTTGTGGAACGTACTGGGCTCGAACCAGTGACCCCTACTCTGTCAAAGTAATGCTCTGAACCAACTGAGCTAACGTTCCGAAAGAATAAAATTAGGAGTTTTCAGGATTCTTTTTTCTCCCGGTGCAACTTTCCTACTTTTAGATTGTCATTTATAGCAGATGCAGAAATACCAGGTGACCATACGTTTTGAAATGAGTGATGAGTTTATGGATTTGGTTCCACCTCACCGTACGTATATCAACTTCCTCATCAACAAAGGAACAATTGACCATTATGCTGTCAGCATGGAAACGCAGCGGTCATGGATAACACTAAACGCAGAAAACAAGGAAGAAGTAGAAAAAATCTTAAAGAAGTCTCCTCTCTTCAAATTCTGGACCTTTGAAGTTGATGAACTATTCGTATTGGATGGTCAGCATTATCGTTTACCGGAAGTAAATCCGAACTAATAAATATTTATTTCCGTGCCCACTTCGGCTTTTGTTTCACTACTTTCTTGTAAACAGAACAGCTTTCAGTATGTGCTCCTGGCAAATAACCGGTACTCATCAAAAACTCGTTTACAATTTCACCACCGGTAAAACGGAATGTTACTTTAAAAAGCTTTATCCATTCTTCTTTTGTTTTCGGATGATGTTTGTCCAGCCAGTTTTTAAAAGAACCGGATTCCTTTTGTATAGCCTTAATACATTTCGCATTATGTATTGCCGCTTCGATCTTCAACCGGTTCCGGATAATGCCAGCGTCCTGCATTAGTTTTTCCTTTTTCTTATCAGAATAACGGGCCACTTTGTCAATATCGAAATCATCAAAAGCTTTGAAGAAATTGTCCTTCCTCTTTAAAATCGTTTCCCAACTCAACCCCGCCTGGTTAATTTCCAGCACTAACCTTGCAAAAAGCAGGTTGTCATCATCAATCGGAAAGCCGTATTCGTTATCATGATAATGCCGGTGAACGGTATCTTTCCCGGCATTTTGTACAAACTCACAATAAGTAGTTGCCATACAGTCAATTTGGTCTGAAAATAGGCTAAAAATATTTTGTCTGAAAAGCTCTGCACCCCTATCTTTGCCGTCCCGAAAAAGGGAGTTTAGCTCAGCTGGTTCAGAGCATCTGCCTTACAAGCAGAGGGTCGGCGGTTCGAACCCGTCAACTCCCACTTAGTAATTAAGCAGTTATGATTTTATCATAGCTGCTTTTTTGTTTTTGTGACCTCAAATGTGACCTCAAATTGGTTAAAGAAAAGAAGCCGTACCATTAATAAAGGAAAATAAAACGATGATGTAGGTGTGTGCAATATTGCATCATAACATCAGCGATAATAAGCATTGAAACTTATCTTAATTGCTTTGCAACAATTTCTTGTTGCAAGCCCATGTACTGGCAAAATTCTTCAATAGAAACAACCTGGTGTTGCTCCTTCTTAAAGTAGTCTTTAATCTTCTTGATAAGATTTCTGCCATACCTATCGCTTCTGCCTGTGATTATCTGAATGTCTTTTGGATAAATACACAGTCTATTCATTATTCAAATAACTTTTTCATGCACTATCCATACTTCGGCTATGCCTTTGCTATGAATAATACATGGCAAAGATAATTGTTTTTTGTAGCCGGTAAAACTGTGTTAGTTGGAATAATGTGGCATAAACGGAACGGATGACACTGCATATTTGTTGAGGCTTTATTGGGTATCTACTTTTGTTTTCAAATGCTGATAACACAGCAAAAAATTGAAACAAATTATTAACCCAATAAATTTTTTACAATGGCAAGGCAAAAAGGAATTATCAAATTAGACGGTACTATCGGTGGTATTACTTTCTACAAATCTCAGGACGGTTATCTGGCAAGAGAAAAAGGCGGAGTATCTGCCGACAAAATTGCCAATGACCCAAATTTTCAAAGGACCAGGGAAAACGGCGAAGAGTTTGGCCGGGCTGGTAAAGCAGGTAAGCTTTTGCGTAATGCAATCCGTGCAATGTTGCAAAATGCTTCTGACAGCCGGATGGTAAGCCGTCTTACTGCTGAGATGGTGAAAGTGATTCAGGAAGACGTTACAAATGCCAGGGGCTTACGGAATGTAATTGATGGTGAAGCTGAATTGCTTGAAGGTTTTGAATTTAACATCAGTGGTAAACTTGGAACTACCATCTATGCACCATTCACTGCAACAATTGACCGGGTGGCTGGTACATTGACTGCAAACATTCCGGCATTTGTTCCTATCAACATGATTGCAGCTCCGGGTGGTTCTACTCACTTCAAAATTGTTTCTACAGGTGCAGAAATTGATTTTGAAAATGAAACTTTTGTAATGGATGCACAAGCAACTGGTGTGTTGCCATGGGATGCTACTGCAACCGCAGTAATCAACCTTGTAAACGCTGTTACTGCAAACAGCACACATCCTTTATTCCTTGCATTAGGAATTGAGTTTTATCAGGAAGTTAACGGACAAATGTATCCGCTGAAAAATGGTGCATACAATGCTTTAGCGTTGGTTAAAGTAAGTGGTTTATAAGCATCAATAAATCTGTTCATTCTTTAGTTAAAAAGCCCTGCCATTCCTGGCGGGGCTTTTGATTTTGAAACACTGCCCTAAAAGGGCAGTGAACAAAGCCAACGACGGCCTGATGGAAAACAATGAACGAACCAACCGCTGGAACCTAAGGCAAAAACCCGGGTGCCACGATACTGATAATAAACTGGCTGCCTGCCGATATGCCTGCTGAAAACCCAAGAAGGCAAGGAAGGAAGAGGAGCAAATAAGGAACTGCTGAATGGGCATACTGAAATGATGCGCCTGCTGGTGATGATACGAAGCTGCTTGTGCATAATGTATAATTTTTATAAGCTTCTCACCAGCGAAGGCAGATAAAAAAACCAAAAGGAAACGGAATAAAAGATGGTTTTGTGTGCCGGGTCAGTGTTTATGCCGTAAGCTTTTGGTTTTTTTTGTTGGGTCGGTGCGGTGGGCTGCCGTAGCTATCTTGCTTATAAAAAGAATACTATGCACATAAAGCATCATCATAGCAGGTCGGGAAGTATAAAAGAAAAGCGGCCATTGCTGACCGCCTTTGTTTAGTACTCACATGGCAACATCATGCAGCCATCTACCAGCCAGATGGTCGCAAGGTCATAAGGAAAATCACTGAAAGGAATTTCCTGACTTGTTACTTTGTTGTGATTGCCATCTGTTGCAAGAATTGTAAAAACATTGTCCTGCACTCTCTTTAAATCCCACACCTGGAACCTTTCAAGGTTTATATCCCTGTGGCACTGGTGACTAATAATTAAATCAATTAACCAGTAAGCCCCGGCTTTTTCTGCTAACTCTTTCACACCATCAGTGTAAAGCATTAATGAAGGTTTGTGGCAATAGAAATTTTCTGAACCATTGTGAGAGCCGAAGAAGTGATTTGCATTTCTCATTGTAATAAAATTTATTTTAAAAGAAAAAAGGAAAAAAAAGAAAGCATTCATATCAGGCGGCGTAGCTGGGCTGCAAAGAAGCAACGCAATAAATGATGGCCTTGTGCGGTGGGTTTGTGTTTATGGCGGAATTTCTTTGCAGACCAAAAGATTGGGGCTGTGCCAGCCGACTAACTTGCTGTACTTTTTTGATTTTCTTTTAGGGCTTTTTCTTATGAATACGATTCAGGTAGTTAATAACGGCAGTAGATTGTTTAGGTAGCATGGCTACTTCTATATCCTGAATCTGGGAACTGTTTATTTTAGAATGGGCTGTTTTCTTCACCATGTTAAAGACAACATCAATATTCTGCTGGTCAATTTGCCTGATACCTTGAAACGGCTTTCGTTTATTCTTCATCCATATAATAATCCGGTAGTAAGGCAACGCTAATTATTTTAGCAAATGTAAGGATGAATTGGAACGGAAACTTGTGTGACGGCCTGCCGGTAAAAGCGCCTGCGGCAAAAAAGAAGCATAGCTGTGCGGCACACTTGTCCGCACTGTAGCCTGGGTGGCGAGCCGCCATAAGGCACTGGAATGAGGAACGAATGGAAGTGCCTGCGAGCCCCCACGAAGGGGCTGGCAGTAAAGGAGCTGCCCCTTTTCGGGGTAATGAAAAGAAGCTTAGCCAAAGGGGCAGCTACGATGCCAGCTACCATAGGAAGCCGCCGAAGTAAATTTCCCGTCAGGGTACGAAGGCGGCTGAACTACGCAAGTGAACCTTAGCGATGCTTTGCGAAATGGAGGTACGACATGAGCAATTAGCAGCCGCAAGGTGAACGCAGCCGAAGTGGGGCGGCCGGCGAGCAAAATTATTTGGCAGCGGGTGGACTGAACGCTACTGAAGTGAATGTATGACGTAGTGAAGCGGAATGAAACCCAGTGAGTATTGTAGGGTTGGCTTGCGAAAGGCTGGTGCATTCCCTGTGTGTTGGGATGTGTGTCTGGCTTGGGATGCCCTGCCTTGCAGCAAATGGTTTAGCTACGAACGAGGTGTAATGAAGCGGAACGAAGGAAGTAATGAACGAAGTGGCGTGAAGGACACAGTAGCTGCCGTGAGGAATGAACCGGAACTGCAAGCAGCATGACAAACCTGCGATAGCAGCCCGAAGGGCATTGCAGGTGCAGCAATACCTTAAAAGTGTAATAAACAGCTTTTATTGCTGCTGCTGCAATGGTTTGGCATGATTGCTTGCTGACGGTGAATGACGAACACCTTTTTACCGGCGCAGCGTGGGGCCTGTGCAGAGGGAAAGGAAGCAAAGGGCTGTGCGGCGGGTATTCCTGGGCTATGCTGTTAAAATTTCATTCGCTGTATCCTCACTGCATTTAATATAGCCAACAAAGCTACTCCTACATCTGCAAAAACGGCTTCCCACATTGTAGCAAGGCCACCTGCACCTAATACTAATACTATTGCCTTTACTGCAAATGCAAGTGTGATATTTTGCCAAACGATTTTCTTTGTTTGCTTACCAATATTTATTGCCATTGCAATTTTACTTGGCCTGTCGTCTTGTATAACTACATCTGCTGTTTCAATGGTGGCATCACTTCCTAATCCACCCATTGCAATGCCTACATTGCTCAATGCCACTACCGGGGCATCGTTTACACCATCACCTACAAAGGCAACGGTTTCATTCCGGCCTTTTATTTCTTTTACTTTGTTCACTTTATCTTCGGGTAGTAAATCGCCAAAAGCATTATCTATTCCTAATTTATCTGCAACAAATTTTACAACATTGCTTTTGTCGCCACTCAGCATAGTTGTTTTTACATTCATGCTATGCAGTTTGTCAACTGCTTCCTGAGCATCTTCTTTTATACTGTCTGCAATAGTTAAGTAACCAACAAATTTTTTCTCGTAAGCAATGGCAATTAAAGTATAAACAATACTGGCAGGGTCAATATCGTATTTGATGGAAAATTTATCCATCAATTTAAAATTGCCTACCAATAATTCTTTACCATTTACTTCTGCTTTTAATCCATGCCCTGCAATTTCTTCTACTGCATTTAGTTTTATTTCAGTGTTGATATTGCCAACATGCTGCTGAATGGCTGTTGCCACCGGATGGGTGCTTTGGCTTTCCAAAGCATTTACCATTGCCAGTATTTCATCTTTATTAAATTCCGGCTTTATAATTACTTCCTGCACTTTAAAAACACCTTCGGTCATTGTGCCGGTTTTATCCATCACTACATTTTGAATGTTTGCAATGATGTCTAAAAAGTTACTGCCTTTAAATAGTATGCCGTTCTTGCTTGCTGCACCAATGCCACCAAAATAGCCTAACGGAATTGAAATAACCAATGCACAGGGGCAAGAGATAACTAAGAAAACCAATGCCCTGTATAACCAATCTCTGAAAACATAATTATCTACAAATAGCATTGGTAGCTACACAAATCAGCAATGGCTAAAGCAACAACAATTGGGGTATAAATTTTTGCAAACTTTCGTATAAATAATTCTGTTGGTGCTTTTTGTGCGGTGGCATTTTGCACCAACTCTAAAATTTTCTGAAAGTTTACTATCGGTGTAAGCGGTGGTAACTTTTATCTGTGCAACCGTGTTTAAATTTATCATTCCCGCCAACACGGTTTCGCCTTTGGCTTTTGTATCTGGTTTGCTTTCGCCGGTGAGTGCTGCGGTATTGAATGATGCCGTTTCGGAAATTAACTCCCCATCCAATCCTAATTTTTCACCTGACTTTAGTTGGATAATGTCACCAATTTTTGCATCTTCCGCTTTTATGGTTTTAGCCTGGTTATTTTCTAAAATCGTCACTTCATCAGGTCGCTGGTCAAGCAAGGATTTTATATTTGCTTTTGCTCTTTTTACTGCCAATGTTTGAAACACTTCTCCAACGGCATAGAATAACATTACTGCAACGCCTTCGGGATATTCGCCAATTGCAAATGCACCAATGGTTGCAATGCACATGAGTAAAAACTCTGAAAATATTTCGCCTTTACCAATGCTTTCTACAGCTTCTTTCATTACTGGAAAACCTACAGGTAAATATGCCACTGCGTACCATGCAATGCGTACCCAACCTGTGAACCATGTTTGTGTTATCCAATTATCAAATGCTATTGCAACAAGTAATAAAACAAAACTGACGATTGCAGGTAGAAACATTTGTAACGTTGTCTGGTTGCTACCTGAATGGTCATGTCCGTCTCCTTCTTCATGGTCGTGGTCGTGTCCATCATCATGGCTATGGCCTTCTTTTAATAAGCCTGATGCACCAGCCTTCTTATAAATTTTTTCTTCTTGTGTGCAACAAGTCATTCTACCCTGTGCATCGTAAGTATGTTTGTGATTGGGGTCTTTGCTAATCATGTTTCTGTTCTTTATTATGGAAAATAAAAAAGGTTACAGACGTTTCCATCTGCAACCTTCTATTTAAAATTGTGTGTTTAATATTAAGCCCGGAAAGCACTTACCATTCCTAAAACGGAAGCAAGCATTACTACACACTTCCAGCAATTGAGCCTGTTCATTTTCATCTTTGTTTAATTTATGAATGTAAAAGTACATACTACGTTGTTTTAAAAGTGTTAATCTTCATGCCCTTCGGTGTTGGTCATTTTTGCTGAAACAAAAAAAGCACCCTTCACCACAATTTTAGCACCTTTTGGAATTTCCTTAATGAGTGTTATCTCTGTATATCCAACATCAGCCGTTCCTTTAGCTACCGGAATCCTTTCAAATGCTGTTCCTTTTTCTTCACCTGCATGGGCAACACTATCTTTTTTATTTTCGGTAAGTACAAAAATATAGTCCTGCCCATCTACCCGTACAATGGCTTCATTGGGTACTGCCGGTACAGTTGTTTGGTCTAAGCTTACGACAGCCGTTACATTCATGCCATCAATTAAACCAGTTTTATCGCCTTTTACCATTGCATGTACTGTAACCGCTTTACTTTCTCCTTCAAAAGATGAACCCAAAGAAAATATCTGTGCATCATATTCCCTGCCGGGATTATTGGTAATGGTAAAGTGAATAGTTTGGTTGTTTTTCAATTTGGGTAAATCTTTTTCATACACAAACAAGTCAAGATGCAACTGGCTGTTATCAACTACTTCTGCCACTACTGTTGTAACATCTACATAGCTTCCCATCTTTACATTTACATTACTTACTACCCCACTGATAGGGCTTGTTACAGCGAGTACAGAAATTAATTTTCCATTGGAAAGCCGTGCTGGGTTAATCCCCATCAACTGTATTTGCTGGGCAAGTGTTGATTTAAGTGTTCGTAAACTTCGCAATTCTGTTTCTGCTGATTGCAAATTTTTCAATGCCCCGGCGTTGCCTTCATTCAATTCCTTTTGTCTTTTTACTTCCAGTTCGGCAAACGCAATTTTTGCATTAACCCCCAGGTATTGGCTTTGTGCCTGTATAAATTCAGGATTAGCAATGGTGGCAATAGTTTGCCCTTTTCTTACAATATTACCCGGCTGCACCAACAGTGATTTTATAACACCGCTGTAAATTGAATTTACACTTGCTTTGTTTTGGTTAGGCACTTTTAATACACCGTTTGTTTTGAGTGCGGCAGTTAATTGCTTTTGCTCAATGGTTCCTAATTCAATACCAATGCTTTTTATTTGTTCATCGCTTAGAACTGCCATGTTAGGGTTTTCGTTTTCATGCTCGTCTTTAGGAGCTTCTTCTTCTGTTTTAGCGGCTTCAGCATTACCCTTACTACCGCAGGAAACAAAAGAAACAAGGCTGGCGAAAATGATTGCTATTATTAAAAACTTCTTCATCTTTTATGGTTTATTGATTGATGTAATAATTGTATTGAATGACAGATTGATTATAAACATTCAGGTTCTCCAAATAATTCTTTTGAATTTCTATGGCTTGTGTAAGAAACTGTGATAGCTCTGCAAAACTTATTTCACCGGCACGGTAAGCAAGGGTAGCCGCTTTAATAATTTCATTAGCCTGTTTCAATCCTGTTGATTCGTAAAAGGCTAACATAGTTTTGTTTCTTTCTACTTCTTGCTGCATTTGCATCTGCCGTGTATTCAACACCTGTTTACTATAATCATATTGTTTTTGCTGAACCGACATTTCTGCCTGTGCCACTTTTACTTTATTGCGATAAGCACTTGCCCCAAACAAAGGAAAAGCTGCTGATACTGAAAACCCGGTGAACGGGTCTTTTGCTCCCCACAAACGCTGAGAAAAGAAGCGACCTGCAAACTCCGGTTTGTTTTCGTTTTTTATTACTGCAATCCCGGCATTGGCAATATTGATATTTTGTGATTGCAATGCCAGTAATGGATGAAGGCTGTCGTTTACGGCAGGCATAGATATTTTTTCCAATGGCAGCAACAGAGGTAATACCAACTCGTCTGTGTTAAGCAACTGCATCATCACCCGTTGCTGAATTTGCACATCATTACCGATTTGTTGCAGCATTGCCTGTAGTTCTCTCATTCGTACATTGGCGGCAATACTGTCAAGGCCGGGGCTGTCGCCTGTTTTTACTTTTAAAATAGCGGCAGCATTCAATGATTTATAAATACTGTCTAAGCGGTGATACAATTGTTGTTTATCCTGCAAATACCAAAGCTGGTAATAGATAGTCCGTACATCTTTTTTTATATCCACATCAATAGCGGCTGTGTTGGCCTGATAGTATTTCAATTGTTCGCTATACAGGTTCTTTTGTGCTTTGTACAATCCCGGCCATGCAATACTTTGTGATAGCCCGATTTTTAAAATGCCTTTATTATCGCTGGGGCGAAAATCTTCATTCTCTGCAAACACACCAGTTTTGGGAAGTGCTGTAGCTGTAGTAATCTGAGCCTTACCTTTATTTATCTGCTGATTATTTATATCATACAGTAAATTATTTTTTGCCAATATAATTACTTCGTTTACTGCCATTCTTTTGGCAACCGGCTGCTGTGCTTGTGCACCGTTTGATAACGTAAGTAATAAAATACCTGTTACGATTGTTGCTACAGGACTCATCTTTTTAGATTTTCTTTTTGATGAAAAAATAATGTAGAGCAACGGAAGTACAATTAGTGTAAGAAAAGTTGCAGTTATCAATCCGCCAATTACGACCGTTGCCAAAGGCTTTTGCACTTCTGCACCTGCACCACTTGACATAGCCATTGGTATAAATCCCAATGCTGCAACTGCGGCAGTCATTAACACAGGCCGCAACCGGATTTTTGTGCCTTCTAACACCCTTTGCATAGTGTCTTTCATTCCATCTTTTTCTAATTGATTAAATGTGCTTATTAATACAATACCATTAAGTACTGCCACACCAAACAATGCGATGAAACCGACACCGCCAGAAATACTGAATGGCATCCCTCTTATCAGCAATGCAAACACACCGCCGATAGCACTCATAGGAATGGCCGTAAAAATCAATGAGGCATCTTTTACAGAACGAAAAGTGAGATATAGCATAAAGAAAATAAGCAATAGTGCCAGTGGTACAACAATCATCAGCCTGGCAGATGCTTTCTGTAAGTTTTCAAACGTACCGCCATAAGTATAATAATAACCGGGTGGCAGTTTTACTTTAGCATTTAGTTTTTGCTGTGCTTCTTTTACCACACTGCTAACATCACGGCCACTTACATTAAAACTGACATAGATTCTTCGTTTACCAGCTTCCCGGCTTATTTGTGCAGGGCCGGTTTTGAAAGCTATCGTTGCAACCTGTGATAATGGGATTTGGTTACCATTACTCATTGGTATGTATAAATTACTGACATCCTCCAATGAAGAACGGTGGCTGCTGTCTAACCGTACAACCAAGTCAAACTTTCTTTCATTTTCAAAAACAACACCGGCTTCTTGTCCGGCAAATGCAGTACTTATGACATGGTTTATATCTTCAATATTCAAGCCGTATCCGGCTATTTTTCCTCTGTCGTATTCAATAGTAATTTGCGGTAAGCCATCAACTCTTTCAACCTGAGGCTGTGTGATACCTTTTATGGGTGCAATAACTTTTGCCACCTTATCAGCATAAGCAACCAGTGTATCTAAGTTTTCACCAAATATTTTTATCGCCACATCCTGCCGTATGCCGGTCATCAATTCATTAAAACGCATTTGGATAGGCTGGCTTGGTTCTGCCACTACTCCCGGAATGGTAGATAGCTTATCTCTCATCAAATCTGATAAGGCATAAAAATCTTTGGTAGTTGTCCAATCCTTTTTAGGTTTCAGTATCACCATTAAATCGGATGCTTCTGGCGGCATTGGGTCTGTTGCAATATCAGCAGCCCCTGTTTTGCCTATCACCATTTTTACTTCCGGAAATTTGAGTAACATCTTTTCTGCCATCATCACTGTTTCAGTTGTTTGTGATAAGGATGAACCCTGCGGCAATACAAACTCAATAGCATAATCACCTTCTTCTAAAGTGGGTATAAACTCACCGCCCATGTTTTTAAAAATAATGATAGATACAATTAGTAAGGCAACTGCAATACCTACTACTGCATATTTTATTTTTATAGCTCCTTTTAAAAGTGGCGCATACATCCGTTGAAAGAAATCCATCATCCTGTCTGAAAAAGTTCTTTTATGTTTCATGTTTTTAGAAAGAAACAATGAACTCATCATCGGTATATAAGTAAGTGATAACAGTAATGCACCTAATATGGCGAAAGCCACTGTTTCTGCCATTGGCCGGAACATCTTTCCTTCCACACCCTGCAATGAAAGAATTGGTAAATACACAATCAGGATAATGATTTGCCCGAATGCAGCAGAACTCATCATTTTCTTTGCACTGCTTTCCACAGCTTCATCCATTTGTGGCTGGGTTAGTTTGCCCGTTAATTTTTTTGTCCCAAGAAAATGCAATGTAGCTTCTACAATAATTACGGCTCCATCTACTATCAATCCAAAATCTATTGCACCCAAACTCATCAGGTTGGCACTTACACCAAACAAATTCATGAGAGCTAATGCAAATAATAGTGACAATGGAATAGCAGACGCAACTATTAAACCTGCCCGAAAGTTTCCTAAGAATAACACTAATATCAATATGACGATTAATGCACCCTCAATCAAGTTTGTCTTTACGGTATTAATGGCACGGTCAATTAAATCGGTACGGTCTAAAAATGCTTCAATCTCTACATCTTCGGGCAGTGATTTTTTAACTGTCTTCATGCGGTCTTTAACCAATTCCACTACCGATGCACTGTTAGCCCCTTTCATCATCAATACAATTCCACCCACCACTTCTTTTTCGCCATTGTATGTTAATGCTCCGTACCGTGGTGGTGAGCCAAATTGCACAGTGGCTATATCTCTTATTAATATCGGAATACCATTTTGCAGCTTAACAACAATCTGTTCTATATCCGCAAAAGATTTTACGAGCCCCACACCACGGATAAAGTAGGCATTGGGTTTTCTGTCAATGTAAGCACCGCCGGTATTCTCATTATTTTTTTCCAGTGCCATAAAAACTTCAGGTATAGTTACGTTCATGGCTTTGAGCCTGTCGGGGTTTAGTGCCACTTCGTACTGCTTACTGATACCACCAAAGCCGGTTACTTCTGCCACACCAGGAATACCGGTTAACTGGCGGCCAACTATCCAATCCTGCATGGTGCGTAAATCCATAGCAGAGTATTTTTGTTCGCTTCCTTTTTTGGGATGAATAACATATTGATAGATTTCGCCAAGGCCGGTAGTTACAGGCCCCATCTCAGGAGTACCCATTCCTTTAGGAATTTCTCCTTCAGCGATTTTTAGTTTCTCAGCAATAAGTTGTCTTGCAAAATATATGTTTACATTTTCTTTGAAGACAACTGTTATTACGCTTAATCCGAAACGGGAGAAAGAACGCATTTCTTCAATGCCCTGAATATTGGACAATGACCGTTCAACAGGGTAAGTAATAAACTGCTCTACTTCTTGTGCCGCCAGTGTTGGGGCACGGGTAATAACCTGTACCTGATTATTGGTGACATCGGGCAAAGCATCAACGGGCAATTGGGTGGCACTCCACAAACCCCAAACAATGAGTGCCAGTGTCATTACTCCGATAATGAGCTTGTTCTTAATACTTAAATGAATGATTTTATTGAGCATGTTGGTTTTCTATTTGGTTACATGCCTGTAGAAGTGGTATATCCTTTCTGCAATGGCTGCTAAAAGAATGGCACAACACAGTGCTATAACAATTATTTTAATTACTCGTATTGCCAAAGGTTGTTTTGGCTTTTTGGACTTTTTGATGGTTACCATTTCTGCAATGGTTAAAAGATGATAAATGCAATACATGCCATGACAGGCTATGCAGCAAATTCAATAAAGGGAGTAATTAAGATAATTGGGGCGGCTGCCAGATAGAAGAGAATACCTCGGAATTAAAGGCTACATCAAAGAGAGAATATTTGTTAGATTGAAAAGCAATATGTGTAGATGGTGCTTTTGAAATTGGGGTAAAAAAAACTGTAGCAGCACAGCAGGAACAAGTACAGAAAGGGGTACAGGCTTCTGCATCATGGTTGTGTTGCTGGTGGTTGTCAGTTGGCGAAATCTTTGCTTCCATCTTTACATTACACTCCTGACTGTCGCCGCAAGGCAGGCAGGACATATAGAGCATTGCAAAACTTAGGATTAAGAAGAAAAATTTCATTGGTTGCAAATATAGAAACAAAACCTGAAAGGGGGAAGCTTGCTACATGGTTGCAAATATGACTGCCCATTACCAAAAAATAATCGGCAGTGATATGCGTTATCAATAACTAAATGTAATGCCTGCTCCTAAACCCATATCACTATCATAGTGTGTTCTTATGGAAAAGTTACGGCCAAGAATGTAATTCAATCCTATCATGTACTCTTTGTCAGTGTTCACCATAAAAGCTGCTCGTAGCTTTTTTGCAACAGGTATATCTTCCCTCATCAATTGTAAACGAACAATTCCGTCTGTAAATACTTCTGCCTGAAAACGGACCAGCATGGGCAAAGTATAGTTTACTCCAACACTTAATACTGCCCTGTTGTCTTTTGTGTTAGTCTGTCCAAAGAGATTTTTCTCTTGTTCGTCAATACCCATTTTCCTGTACCGCCAGTCAAATCCGACAAATGGCATGAGCCATTGCATTTTTCCTAAATACCGGCCAATATGAGTTTCCGTTTCGTAACCGTGCATATCGTGATAGCCCAAACGCCACTCTCCGCCAATACTCCAACGGGTATTTTGCAGCATCATTTCTCCGTCGTTCCCATTGGTTGCAAAATCATTCTGAAACATGAAGTGCATTTTTTTGTCGTCTGCAAAAAGTTTTCGTTGTGCAAGTTTCGGATTTGGAATTAATGGATTGGGTGCTTGATTTTCGTAACTGAACACTCTGCCCATTCCACTCATCATGTGGTAAAGGATATGACAATGGAAAAACCAATCCCCTTCTACATTTGCATTAAATTCTAATGTATCGGTTTCCATTGGCATAATGTCAATAATGTTTTTTAAAGGAGCATAATCGCCCTGCCCGTTTAATACTCTGAAATCATGGCCATGCAGGTGCATTGGATGCCGCATCATAGAACCATTGAAAATAATCAGCCTGAGATTTTCTCCTTTCTTCACCAATATTTTATCTGTTTCTGAAACTACTTTATTATCCAGGCTCCAAACATAACGGTTCATGTTACCAGTGAGTTCAAATTTTAAAACTCTTCTGGTTGAATTAGGTAAAGTTGTTTTTTTAGGTGATTTAAGCATCGCATAATTCAATGTAACAATGTCAGACATTTCATTACTGTTGTACTGATTATGATTTGCATGAGGATTATCACTCATTGACATAGTATCCTTTGGTGTGTCTCCTTTTTTCTTTTCCTCTCCGGTAATTTCAGGATACATTACTACATTCATATCCATCTGGTTCAGGCTCATATTCATTCCCATATCATCAAGGTCACCATTCATTTTCATCATGCCGTTCATCATCTTCATGCCTTCAAAATATTTCAGCCGGGGCATTGGTGAAATGAGTTGCTTAATTCCATTGCCTATATATAATGAGGCTGAGTTTGTTCTATCTTCTGTTGTTGCTAATAATTCATAAGATGTACTGTCGGCAGGTATAGTCACAACAATATCGTAAGTTTCAGAAACAGCAATAATTAACCTGTCCACTTCAACTGGTTCTGTATCGTTGCCATCACTTGCCACCACTGTGATTTTTCCACCAGCATAGCGCAACCAGAAATAAGAAGAAGCTCCACCGTTTGAAATTCGTAAGCGGACTTTATCACCTCCTTTCAGCAATTTGCCATTTACTTCGCTAATGGTTGATTCTGGTTTTCCATTCATAAATATTCTATCATAATACACATCACTTACATCCATTGCCAGCATCCTCTTCCATTCGTTTTGCAATTTGGTTTTAAAATGGCCTGCTTTCGCTGCTTCTGCATAACTCTGTACAGCATTTTTCTTCAATGCAAACCAATCAGAAGCGTTATGCAACATACGATGCACATTTTCGGGATTGTAATCTGTCCACTCACTTAGTACAACTGGCACGGTTGGTATATCAAACTCTTCCCGTTTATTCATAACAAAAGAGCCATACATACCTATTTGCTCCTGTAAGCCTGAATGACTGTGATACCAATGTGTACCATGTTGTATTATCGGAAACTTGTAAAGATGTGTAGTACCCGGTTTGATAGGCATTTGTGTAAGGTTCGGTACACCGTCTTCTTTGTTGGGCAAAAACAAACCATGCCAATGCAAAGAAGTTGTTTCTTTCAGTTCGTTATGTACATATATTTCTGCTGTATCTCCTTCGGTGAACGTCAATGTAGGCATCGGAATTTGTCCGTTTACGGCAATAGCTCTTTTGGGTTTACCTGTAAAATTTACAATGGTATCTCTTATATACAAATCGTAACGGATAGTACGGGGTGGAGTGTTATTGACAATCGTTTTGGTAAGACCTGCTTTATTCATAGCAGTATTATTATCAGTATCCATTTTTTCAGGCATTACTGATTTTCCTTTTTCTTTTACCAATGGCATTCCGCATTTCGGACAGTTTCCGGGTTTATCAGCATGTATTTCCGGGTGCATGGGGCAGGTATAAGTTACCGGTTGCTGTACATCAGGCATTGTCATTTTCACTGTATCTTTTACTTCAGTAACAACAGGTTTTACTTTTGCCGTATCCTTCTGCACTTCTACAGGTTGCTGCTTTTTTATTACTGGTTTCTTTACAACTTTTGGTTTCTCCTTTACCAATGTCATTCCACACTTTGGGCAGCTACCGGGTTTAGTGGCATGTATTTCGGGGTGCATGGGACAAGTGTAGGTTATTGTTCCCTGTGCCGAAACAAAAGAATACAATGCTAATCCTAAGACCATTAATAATATTTTCTTCATCTTACTACTTTGTTTTTTTAACTTTCAACATACTTGCATTAATTGCTACAACGACTGTGCTGATTGTCATTAATACTGCTCCTGCGGCAGGGCTTAATAAAATACCCTGTTTATATAATACCCCCGCTGCTAATGGTAATGCCACCACATTATAACCAGTAGCCCAAATTAAATTCTGTATCATCTTCCTGTAAGTGGCTTTGCCAAATAAAACCAGGTTCACTATATCTGTTGGATTGCTATTTACTAAAACAATGCCAGCCGTTTCTGCTGCAATATCACTACCGCTTCCTACAGCAATACCAATATCGGCTTGTGCCAATGCAGGGGCATCATTTACTCCATCTCCTGTCATGGCAACAAACTCTCCCTTGCTTTGCAATTCTTTTATTTTTTCTAATTTCTGATGAGGCAATACTTCAGCAAAAAAACTTTCCATGCCCAATGTTTTACTTACACTGGCTGCTACTTTATTATTATCACCCGTAAGTAAAATAGATTTGATATTGTTTTGTTTCAGGGTTTGAATAGCTTCTGCTGATTCAGGACGTATCTCATCTGACAAAGCAATGTATCCTGCTAATTCATTATTTATAATTACAAACACAACGGTTTCAGTATCATTGGCGGTAAATCCATCAGGAATGGCAATGTTATTATCCTTTAAATAGCCGGGGCTAACCACCAAGTATTTTTTTTCCTTCTACTGTAGCTTCAACACCCTTACCTGTGATAGCATTAAAATTTTCTGTTGCAGGTATGGTAATGGACAAGTCCTTAACTTTTTGCAAAATGCCTGTTGCAATTGGATGTTCTGATTTTTGTTCTAATGCAGATGCCAGGCGAAGAATTTCATTTTCAGTTAACTCTTTTTGTAGAGAAACAATTTTTGATACTTCAAATTTCCCAACAGTTAATGTACCCGTTTTATCAAAAACAATAGTGGTTATTTTTCTTGCATTTTCAAAAGCTGTGCGATTCTTTATCAGTAATCCATGCTTTGCGGATAAGGCAGTTGATTTTGCCACTACTAAAGGAACTGCTAACCCCAAAGCATGAGGACAACAAATAACAATTACTGTTACCATTCTTTCCATTGCAAAAGCTAATGACTGCCCTGTTAGATACCAATATAAAAAGGTGCTGATACCCGCCAGTAATGCAATAATGGTTAACCATTTTGCAGCTTTATCAGCCAATAGTTGTGTATTTGATTTGGAATTTTGTGCATCCTGTACAAGCTTAATTACCTGAGACAGATAAGAATCTTTTGCCCCATGTGATACCGTAATTTTTATTGCCCCATTTCCATTAATAGAACCTGCAATTACTTTATCGCCTTTTATCTTTTGGACTGGTTTGCTTTCCCCCGTAAGCATACTTTCATTCAGGTAGGTTTCGCCGTCCGCAATTATACCATCTGCTGCAACTTTTTCACCGGGCTTGATAAGTATGCTGTCATTCTCTTTCAAAGTTGATGTTTTTACATCAGTTACTTTTTCTCCATCTAACAAGTGGGCATCATCCGGCATAAGCTGCACCAACAATTCCAGTTCTCTTGAAGCACCGGCAACAGATTTCATTTCTATCCAATGCCCTAAGAGCATAATAAGAATAAGTGTTGCCAGTTCCCAAAAGAAATCCATCCCTTCCAAACCAAATACAATTGCCACACTGTAGATGTACGCCACTGAAATAGCAAAGCCAATCAGGAACATCATACCCGGATTTTTTGCTCTTGCTTCATTTACCAATCCTTTCAGAAAAGGCCAGCCTCCATAAAAGAAGACAACAGATGATAAAGCCAACAATACATATTCAGAGCCCGGAAAACTGATATGAATATTCAACCAATGCTGAATCATTTCTAGATAACAGCATGACAGGAATAGTAAGAGCCAACACTACATAAAACCGCTTTTTGAAATCATCAATCATCATTGCATGGTGGTCATTTCCTGCATGACTCATTAGTGGTTTGGTATCTTCATGCTGATGTTGGTGGAGTGGATTTTGAACTTCCGTACCAGTTTTTAAAGGCACTAAACTCATACCACATTTAGGACAGTTCCCTGGCTTATCCTGCACAATTTCAGGGTGCATGGGGCAAGTATAGTTTTGCTCTTGATGCTTATGTTCCATAACAAAATATTTAGAGACTTATTCAGTTGATGAATTATGATAATTCATAATCTTCCATTCGCCTTTTTGCTTCTTCAAAACGGATGTAGTAACACCTTTACGTTTTACTTCAGTATTGTGTTTTGCACCAACAGTGATGCAAGAGTAGGTTTCAGTAGCAAAAGCATGATTGCCAATAATAGTGACATCGGTGTTGTGGTTATTAAATTTGAACGATTTAAGTTCTTTTAGTTCAGGCTTTAAATGCTTATTCATAAAATTAGTGTAATTCCCTTCGCTTAAACCGGATTCATAAATTTCAGAATCATTGGTAAACAAATTATCAGTACCTGTCATATCCAATTTCTCTATGGCACTATTGTACTGCTGTAAAACAGCTCTGACAGCCGCAGTATTTTTATTTAAAGGAGAAGTTGTGTTCGTGTCCTTATTCCTCATGTATTGCTTTATTTCACCCAAATCAGTACCGGCCTCCCTGCTTTGGGAAAAGGATGGATAGGAAGCAGAGGAAGTAAATGCAATCAGGAATACAATCGCTTTCATGATAATTATTTTATGAGTTTAATCTCAAATTCAATTTTTATTCTCTCCCAGGCCATTGAAATCTTCCCATCATTGCCTTTAGCTGTTTCTACAAAATATTGCAACCTTTCAGTGTGGTTATTTTTCTTAGGCTTAACTTTTACTCTCACTACATCATCTTTTTCATCATACTCAGATGCAAGGTGCTGTTCCCAATTTTTATTGATAATAACAACCCATTCCTTCTTTCCGGGAATAGTGAAAAAAGCATACTTGCCGGCCGCAATTTCTTTGCCCTCAACAACAAAGGGTTTACCGATTTCAAGGGTAGTAGCATCATGAGCACCTGTTACCCACACTTCATCATAAGGAACAAGGCCGCCCCATATTACTCTTTTACGAACACCGGGAGAATGATAGTTGATTTTTATACTGTCGCCATTGGTAACTGCAACAGCCATTGATTTAATACTCTTTTTGGTAGTATCTTTTATAAGGTTTGGATTGTAGCAGACCTCTTCATTTTTTTGTGCTGTTGCGGTGATAGCAAAGAAAAGTATTACTGCCGATAGAACTGACTTCAAAAATGTATTCATTTTGTTAGATTGATAAATTATTAATGATTATGTCCGGCCATCGGGTCGGCTCCTTTTTTAAATACATACTCGCTGTGCAATAAATAAGCTCCTGTAATAACCACTATATCGCCTTCCTTCAAACCTGATTTTATTTCTATCCTGTCATCGCTTTCCAAACCTGTTTGTACCATCAGGCTTTTAAATGTTTTGTCTGCTGTTTGTATCCATACTGTTGCTCCCTTTCCATCACGGATGACTGCATTAATTGGAAGTGTCAACGTTTTTCGCTCCGGACTTTTCAGGAGTACATAAGCAGGCATACCGGGTTTTAACTGATTGCCATGGTTGGGAATTGATACACGGATAAGATTGATTCTTGTATCCGGATTGATTTCAGGGTTTACAAATTCAATTCTTCCTTTTATTTCCTTCCCATCAAAATCAGGGAGTTGTACGGTGGCTATACTGTTCCTGTCTATCTCCGCCAGTTGTGAAGTATAAACTTGCGCCTCTGCCCAAAGGCTTGACAAGTCGGCCAATTTTACAATAGTGCCTCCTTCCATTATGTAATCACCTTCTCTTATATCCAACTGCGTAATGTATCCACCGGCGGTACTGTAAAATGTCGTAGTGGGTGTTGCTTTTTTGTTTTTTGCCATTTCCGCTACCTGAGTTTCACTCATGCCCCACAAGAGCAATTTATTTTTTGCACTTTGAATCAATTGGTCAAAGTCAATAACCGTTTCACCAGAAAAAGATGTTTTCCTATCCAATGCCAATAGATATTCCTGTTTTGAATTGTTCAGTTCTTCACTGTATAAATCATATAGTGGTGAGCCTTTCTTTACAAAATCACCCAGGTTTTTGAAATACAGCTTTTCTATCCTACCCATCACTCTTGAACTCACAGAAGATGATTTCATCTGGTCGAAATTCAATGTCGCTGTTAATACTAACTGGTCGCCAATTGTACCGTTATGGATTGTATCAGTTTGTATATTTCCCAACTGTATCTGCTGGTCGCTTAGTTGCAGTTCATCTTTATTTTCACCGTTCTTTTTTTTCACAGGAGTCAATTCCATTTTGCAAATAGGGCATTTACCCGGTTTGTATTCCACTACCTGCGGGTCCATAGAACAGGTGTAATAAGTGTCAGGGTCCTTGGGTATTTCTTTTTTGTTTTTACAGGAAACAAAAAAGAAAATGGCCGTTGCTATTATAATGATGTAACGCATAATCAATTTTTAATTTTGATAAAACTCTCACTGTCCATTAAATACTGTGCATTGGCAGCCACCGAATCCTTTTCTGTTAACCCACTTAATACCTGTATGTGTTTTTGGTGGATGATACCTGTATTGATTTTATATGCTTTAAAACCGCCATCAGTTTTTTGAAATACCACTTTATCCATACCCAACGACAGCACCGCTTCTTTTGGTAGCCAGTAAGCCTCTTTTGTATTGCCGAAAACGGTTGCCCTTACCTGGCTGCCGATAGGAATTTTCAATACACTGTTATTGAAATAAACTCTTGCCGTTAATGTTTTATTCTCTTTACGATAAAAGGGTTCAATAAAATCAATAGAAGCCCTGAAATCTTTATTAGGTGCTGTTTCAGGAATAAGCCTTACGGTATTACCAACTTTTACCAATGCCTGATTATCTCCATAAATACTTAGTATTGCCCATGCCCGGCCTGGATTAAAGACGGTAAAAACAGACTGCCCTTTCTGTATATACATACCTTCTTTCAATGAAAGCTCTTCTGTAATCAGTGAAATATCTTTCATCGTACCGGACCCTGTATTCATGCTACCGCCATTAGCTGCTTCATGAATATGGCCACTGTAATTACTATATACCGCAATGGTCAATGTGGGTTTTCCAGCTTTAATAACCTGCTGCAACTGTTCATTACTCATACCAAGCAATAACAATTTTTCTTTGGCAGCCTGAATAAATGTTACATTCTCTGCATCATTCTTAATCAGGAACAAGAGGTTTTGCTGGGTTGTCATCAATTCGGGGCTGTAAATGTCCAATATGTGCTGGCCCTTATTTATTTTCTGGTAACGATACCGTACATACAACTTTTCAATTCTTCCAGTCACTCTTGATGAAATACTCCCCACCTGCCTCGTATCATAGGCAATAGTGCCCAATGCATCAATTTCTATCTCTTCTTCTTTTTTCTGTATTGAAGTAACTGGAATTGATGAAACAACAAATTCATTAGTTGGCTTTAATAATGCTTCCAGTTCTGCATCACCAGATTTTGCACCCCCTGTTTCCTTTTTTACCAAGTCCATTCCGCAGATTGGGCAAGTTCCGGGTTTGTCCCGGATGATTTCGGGGTGCATGGGGCAGGTGTATTCAACGGCTGCATGACCATCATGTTCTGTGTTATCCATCATCACTAAGTCCATTCCACACTTCGGGCATTTACCAGGCTTGTCACTGAATACAGAATCTTCCGGCATCGGACAGGTGTACATTTCCTTTGCTACTTCTGTTTTGTGTACTGCATGAGGGTCTTTGTTATTGTTACAAGCAGTAACAATCATCACAATCAAAGCTGGTATAAAATAAATTCGCTTCATACTATTTTTGCTTAACTCAATTGATACTGTAACATCATACCATCATCTTCATGTTCCAGATTGTGACAATGGAACACAAACTTGCCCGTATTATTTTCAAAAGGAACCAGCACTTTAACTGTTTCACCCGGCATAACTAATACGGTGTCCTTCCATCCATTCTCAGATGCAATCAGGTTGCCCCTTCCGCCACTGCGTTGCAATACCTGGAAGAAAACACCATGCAGGTGCATAGGATGCGGTTCATCACCCATACTGTTATCAAATACCCATATTTCATTTGTATTGGCTGCTACCGTTTCATCAATCCGACTGCTGTCGAATAATTTTCCATTTATGCGGTGACGCATTTGCATTCCATTATTCATTGGCACTCCGTGATGCTCCATTGCATTGGAGATTTCAAATACTCTTGTCCTTACTGCTGAAGATGCTACTATAGCAGTAATGGCAGAAAGGTTTGTAGGAACAGTAAATGTAATGGCAGAAGATACTGTTACTTTAAATTTCATGATTTTAAAACCCTGCTTGCCCTGTGCATTACCACCGTTGCCAAATTCTTTGCTTAATAAATAAATTTCAGTTCCGATTGTGGAACTGCTAAAGTTTACAAGCACATCCAATCTTTCTCCGGGGGCAACCAGGATTTCTTTTACTGCAACAGGATTTTTTAATAAGCCGCCATCGTTACCGATAATTATCATGTCAGCATTGTTACTCAATGCAAGATTGTAAACCCTTGCATTGGAACCGTTGAGAATACGAAGACGGTAATAGCGGGTAGCGACTTCTGTATAAGATGAATAAATACCGTTTACAATAATTGATTCGCCCATGTAACCGGCCATCACTTCCTCCATTGATGGATTATAAGTAATGCCGTTTGATGAAATACGTTTATCCTGTATTACCAATGGCAATTCATATTGGCCGGATGGAAGGCTTAACGCCGCCTCTTCAGTATCATTAATAATAAACATTCCGGCAAGACCCTGGAACACCTGTTTACCTGTCATTTCATGCGGATGCGGATGATACCAGCTTAACCCAGCTCTTTGGTTTACGGTGAACTGGTAACGAAATGTACCCCCTGCACCAGCCAACTGGTCTGGATGGCCATCCATCAAAGCAGGAATCTTTAAACCATGCCAGTGGATGTTAGTATGTTCTGATAAATTGTTCTGTAATAAAACGTTCATTGCATCGCCTCTGTTAATCCTGAAAGAAGGACCCAACAGGCTATTGGGCTGATAGCCTAATACGGGAATATTTGTTCCTTTAATGTTTGCTTACAGTAGCCTGTGCCGTCAATGTATGGTTAGCACTTGCCTGAGCCGGATAAGAAAGTAATCTTGAAAAATCTCCTTCCGTTACCGGTACAGGTTCTGTCATCAAACCCATGCGATAGTCTTTTTTACAACCACTGCAACTGGCAAGAAAACCTGCAACAGCACCACCTGTTAATACTGTTCCGGCACTAAGCCCGGATATCTTTATAAAATTTCTCCTTTTCATATAGTTGGGTTTTATTTATTTTCAATAATACGTTCGATAGTTACCTGCAATCGCAAAGCCTGATTTAGTAATTCAATATATTCAAGTTGCTTCATGTTTAATATTTCCCATGCATCATAAAGCATAAAGAGCTCCTCTGTGTTCTGCTCATATCCCAACTGCATTGTTTTATAGTTGTTCTTCAATGCCGGGATAATATTTTCTTCATAGAGTTTAACCTGTTTTTTCTTTAGTTCCATTTCATTCCGCATACTATATGCCATGCCGCTGTACTCATTCACCATCATCTCTTTTTGAGATTGAATAGCATTTGCCTTCCATTTCAGGCTTTCGATATTGGCTTTATTCATCTTTGATGACCATTTAGCCATCGGTATTCTAACCATGCCCATAATAGTATATTGTAATGGCTGGCCCCCAAAGCCAATCATATTCTCATAACGTATCCCAAATTGTGGTTTCAGGCTTTGCTTTTCTGTTTCCTGTTTCAGTGTTGTAAGATTAATCTCCCGGTCTAATGATTTTAAATCACTCCGGCTTTTATAAAAGAGTGTACTGTCAAAAACAATATTTGCGAAGTCAGTAAGCTGGTAAGTAGTATCAATGTCAAAATAGTGCATTGCATCCCTGCCCATAAGGGCATTGATGCGGATACGTTTTTCTTTTATGTCGTTTTCAAACATTAACTGCATGTTCTTTACATCCCCCAATGCAGCTTTAGCTTTGTAATAAGCACTTATTTTTTCCAACCCGTTTCTGTACCGTATTTCTGCATTTTTTATCATGAAGTCCAGAATCTTTTCATTTTCTGTGAGTACCAGTAACTTTTTCTTCAGAATTATCCATTCATAATAAAATTGTTTTGCATCATTAGTCAATTCATTCAGTGTTGCGTTCTTTTTTTCTTTTTCCACTGAAGACATGGCCTTCATGTATCGTTCATCTGCATCCAGTTTCCTTTTATTGGCAAACATCTGCTCGCCTGAAACCATTACGGAACCCATGCCCGGTATATCGCCTTCTCTATGCCAGAGCCTTGCATCATACGGAGTCATGAACTGTCCGATACCAAATTGTGGTGGCATCCAGCTTCTTGCACCCTTAGCTGCTTCATCCATTGACCGGATTTCATTGTCATACATCTTCACCACCGGGTGAGACGCTTTGATGCTGTCAATGATAGCATCGAGCTTTCAATGTTTGCGACTTACTGCCGGAAGCAGCAAGCAGGTGCAAACAATGCCGGGAGTAGTTTATTCTTTAACATCTATCAATTCAATTTTGCCTTTACGTTTTAATTCTCTTTCCTTTATCATTTCAAATATTACTGGTGTGATAAGTAATACATAAATAGTTGAAGTGATAGTACCGCCAATCAATGGAATGGTAATAGGCCGCATGATATCGCTGCCTACACCGGTTGCCCACAGAATAGGTATCAAACCAAAAAGACCAACAGAAACCGTCATCAATTTTGGTCTCAACCTTTTAGCCGAACCTTCAATTACAAATTCCCTGATGATTGCTCGGTGTATAGTGTTGCTTTGGAGTTACCATGTTTTGCTACCATGTTCTGCATAGCTTCATTCAAATAAATGGTCATCAGCATGGCTGTTTCTATTGCCATTCCAAATAAGGCAATGAAACCAACTGCAACAGCAACTGATAAATTGATACCATAAAAATAAACCATGAATACACCTCCAATCAATGCAAAGGGAACAGTAATCATGGTTACCAGCTGCCTCTTTAAAAGAATGATAAGTAAAATACAACACCATAAAGATGATGATGAGAACAATTGGCAGTATCGATCTTTAATGTCTTGTTTGCTCTTATCTGGTTTTCCCATTGTCCGCTCCATTCCAAGAAATATCCTTTGGGCAATTTGGTTATCATCTGTGTTCAGTTTTTGCTGTGCTTCTTTTACTGTACTTCCTAAATCTCTTTCCCGTACATTAAACAACACCGTTCCCCGCAGCATTGCATTTTCAGAATTTATCATTGGGGGGCCATCACTTAATTTTATATCAGCTACCGCTTCTAAGGGAATGGGACCGAAATTCATCGTTTGCACCTGCAATCTTTTTAAGCGATTCAAGGTTGTTACGGAAATCCTGCCCATATCTGTGCATTTACAGAAAAACGCTGACGGCCTTCGATAGTAGTAGTGAGTTTCATACCACCCAATGCAGCTTTCAATAACATGTATTAACATCATCCACACTTAAACCATATCTGCCAATTTCTTCTCTTTTTACTTGCAATGTCAATGTATTTACCACCCGTAATTGGTTCTACATACAAATCTTTTACACCATCAATTCCTTCCAATTGTTTTTTGATTGTTTGAGCAAAAGCATAAATACTATCTAAGTTTTGTCCATATACTTTTAACCCTACATCGGTTCGGATACCTGTTGAAAGCATATTAATACGGTTGATAATAGGTTGTGTCCAACCGTTGGTAACACCGGGTATTTGCAATTTTTGCATTCAGTTCATTGATGATGCCATCTTTGGTCATTGCCTTCTACGCCATTCACTTTTGGGTTTTAGCAAAATGATGGTTTCAATCATACTGATGGGCTGAATTATCCGTTGCCGTATTTGCCCTGCCTGCTTTTCCCAGCACATGAGACACTTCGGGAACAGTACGTGATTAGTTTGTCCTGCACCTGTAATAATCTTTTTGCTTCTGAATTGGATACATCAGGTAAAGTAACTGGCATAAACAGTAATGAACCTTCATCTAACGGTGGCATAAATTCAGAACCCAAGCGGGTCATCATAATTATACCAACAGCTAATGCAATAATGTTGATACCGATAGTTGTTTTGCGCCATTTCAAACACCATTTCAAGAATGGGTGTATAAATTCTTTCCAATGTTCTTGGTAATCGGGTTAGCACTTTCAGGCTTCAGTCTTCCTTTTAGTAAAAAACGAAATCAGTACAGGTGTCAATGTAATTGCTAAGAAAGCATCTATCAACAGGATAAATGTTTTTGTCCATGCTAAGCGGACTGAAAAAGTTTTCCTTCCATACCAGTTAATAAAAACACCGGAAGAAAAGAAGTAACTACAATGATGGTTGAATAGAAAACACCTGGGCCCACCTGTTTGGAAGACTTTTCAATGATGTCCATCTTTTCTTCAGATGTCAACGGGTCTTTATTTCGTTTAAACCATTTTGCCATGTTTATGTTTTATTAGTTGACTTTGATTTTTCTGTTTGGGCTTCACTGATATGCCGGTAAGCATTTTCCACCATTACAATTCCATCATCTACAACCACACCAATTGCCAGGGCAATACCTGTTAATGACATAATGTTGGAAGAGATGCCAAACATTTCAAGGAATATAAAACCAGCCGCAACGGAAATGGGTAATTGAATTAAGAATGATAACGGCACTTCGCCAGTGAAATAAGAAAATGAGTACGACAAGCGATACAGCAATCATTTCTTCTATTAATGTACCTTTTACTGATGCAATTGCTTCTTGTATCAAAGTACTTCTGTCGTAGGATGTTTTAAAAGTTACCCCTTCGGGCAAACCTTTTTCCACTTCTTTCATTTTTTCTTTAACGGCTTCTATTACTTTATTGGCATTTTCATCGTACCGCATTACTACAATGCCGCCTACTACTTCGCCTTTACCATCCATATCAAAAATGCCGAGGCGTAAATCGCCACCCATTTGCACTGAGCCAATATCTTTTACTCTTACAGGAATGCCATTGTAATTGCTCAATGCAATATTCTCTACATCTTCCTTGTTTTTGATATACCCTAAGCCCCGGATGATATAAGCCATATCTGCCATTTCAAACTTTCTACCCCCTACATCATTATTATTGGCTTTTACTTTATTCATTACATCCATCAGAGAGATATTGTAATACTGCAATTTTACCGGGTCAACTACTAACTGGTACTGTTTTTCAAAACCACCAAAGGAAGCTACTTCAGCTACTCCCGGTACGGTTTGCAAGGCAAATTTTATATACCAATCCTGTAAAGCCCTTTGCTCTCCCAAATCCATTTTTGGTGCATCAAGATGATACCAATAAATATGACCAACACCTGTTCCATCAGGGCCCAAGTGAAGGTGTTACTCCCTGGGGTAATAATCGTTGAGCAAAATTCAATCGTTCCAATACCCTTGTTCTTGCCCAGTAGATGTCAACATTATCTTCAAAAATCACATATACAAAACTCATCCCGAACATGGATGAGCCACGGATATTTTTAATTTTTGGAATGCCCTGCAGGTTGCTCACCAATGGATAAGTAACCTGGTCTTCTATCACCTGTGGACTGCGACCCATCCATTCTGTAAAAACAATCACCTGGTTCTCACTCAAATCAGGAATGGCATCAATTGGGATTTTGTCTTAATGGAGTAGATGCCATACGCAAACATGCCGCCTGCGATGAGCAAGACAATAAACCTGTTGCGTAAAGCCAGTTCAATTAATTTGCGAACCATGCTGATGTTTTAATTATTACTTAATCACTTCTTCAATAGTACCGCAGGTAAGCATTTTTGCACCGAAGTAAGGATTCTTTACTTCTTTCATTTCACTAATCCACATGGCTCCCTGGTTATTTCTTGCCATCGGGCAATGGTCATGATACAGCGGACGGCCTGCGCCAAAATTCTTTACCAAATCATACACCACTTCACTCATCATCACAAAGTGGGAACGCTGATGCTCTATTTTGTCACCATTCTTTGCAATGTGTTCTGCATGTTCTTTCATTTCTTCTTCATTTTTATCATACGCTGCTTTTTGTTCAGCAGTCAACAATGATTTATCAAGTTTGCTGATTGCATTTTCCATTGCTTTAGCGCCACTGGCGGCTTCGCTGCCATTATCATTAGTCAGTGCATTTTTTATATGCAGATAATGGTCAACTATTTCCTTAATGGAAGCGGTTGCTTTTGCATCCACATTGGTATAAGCAACAGTAACAGCTTTCACTTCTTTATCATCTGGGGTGACTGCATGTTGGGTGGTGTCTTTGTTCTTGTTGTTCATATCATGGCCTTCATGTTCATTCTTGCTTCCGCCACTGTTACAGGCAGTAAACAAGATGGTACTGATAGCTACTACACTAAAGAATATCCTTTTCATATTTGCTTGATTTTATTTGTGATTAATGTTGATGGTTAGAATGGTCATCTTTCTTTTCCTTTAAATCCATTCCGCATTTGGGGCATTTACCGGGCTTATCATAGGTTTTATCACCTTCACATTTCATAGGGCAGGAGTAAGCAATTGCCTGTTGCTCTTTTTCTTTCAGGGACATCCCACATTTTGTACACTTGCCAGGTTTATCGCTTGTTACTTCAGGATGCATAGGGCATGTGAATGTTTTCATCACTTCCATTTTCATTTTTTCTTTGGGGGAAAGATTTAAATTCATTCCGCATTTGGAGCATTTGCCCGGCTTATCGCTGGTAACTTCCGGGTGCATCGGGCAAGTATAAGATTGAGTTGTTTTTCCCTTTTCTTTCAGTTCCATCCCGCATTTAGAACACTTGCCGGATTTGTTGCTGTTTTCATCAGGGTGCATGGGACAGGTGTAGATTTTCATTACCTCCATTTTCATTTTTTCCTTTGGAGAACTGTTCATTATAGTACCACATTGGGGACACTTACCGGGCTTGTCGCTTACAGTTTCCGGATGCATAGGGCAAGTATAGGTTTTCATTACCTCCATCTTCATCTTTTCTTTAGGAGAAAGAGTCAGGTCCATTCCGCATTGAGAGCATTTACCAGCCTTATCACTCACCTCAATGGGGTGCATCGGGCAACTGTATTTAGCTTTTTCTGTTTTTTGTTTGGGAACTTTCATTTTGTGCTTTGTACTGTCTTGTGCAAAAACAGAAACAGACAAGATGGTTAAAGCTGCCATCATCAGCATTGTAAATGATTTCATTTTATTTGATTTAATGTTCAGTGAAGAAATACAAGAATATGGCAAAGAGAAATGCCAATAGCCCGACAATAAAATTGCCTGGCTCATAAAAGAAAATAATCTTTAAATAAGGAAAGTACAATTGCGGACGTACACCGCAACGCCACCACTTCGGGGTGGAGCATGGCTGATAGGATTTTCCTCTGTTACAGTCGGAAAATCAGCAGAAGGTATTTCAACAAATGATACAGGTATTGCTGTTGCGAACAACTGAATCATCTGAAAGCCTGCTTCGGCAGCTTTCTGGTCGGTATCGTTCTTTATGAATTTATGCTCATCCTTGCAGCAGCCATTGTCTTTTTCATCGCTTTTCTCCATGCCACATTTACTGCAGGTTTTGGATTTGTTATGCCCAAGCCCCCAATCAGCTAACTGACCCATGCAGTAGTGCATGTGTACCATTGCACCTGTAGATGTGCTGATGTATAAAACTGCTAATATAGCTGTGATGAACTTTTTCATAAAATCTCCTTGATAAAGGTAATGCTATTTCAGAGAAACAAGTTTATATAATTTTGCCGATGTTTTACATTTAACTGACATTTAATTATTTACAACAGTTTTTCTTTCTTACAAAAAGGGCTTTGAATATTCGCCATAAAAAGTTCCCTATTGTTTGCAAAACACTCATTTTTTAGGCAGGTAAATTGTTATTTGACCGTTTACTTTTATCTCATCCAAATGCCCAACTGTTTTAGTCTTTTCGTCCAGCAAATGCACATGCATATAAGTGGTATGATGGGTAAAGATGCTTTGGTGATGGGTGGAATAGAAACCAAGCAAGGTTGTTTTTGCATCAGAGGATTGACCTTCATAAGCAAACTGTTTATGATTTTCCATTGTATGCACTGTGCCTTCTTTCCAATCAATTACATGGTAGCTTATTTTTTTAGGTGTTAGTTCTATTTTGAAAGCAAATGCTAATTCTGTATCATACCCATTTTCTTTAGCGGTAGTTTCTACCAATTTTTCCAGGGCGGCATAGCTGTCAACAGAAACTTTGATACTGACAGTTTTCCATTTTGCTACATTGCTGTAAACAAGTAATGCAGCCTTTGATACCATGTCCTGCTGATTCAATAATTTCTTTTCATCTTTAGCAGTTGAAAATACTTTCCCATCCAATATCATTATTTCACCTTTTAATCCGGCTACGGGACCAAGGCCATAAAGGTGGGTTTTGTTCAAGGTATCAATATCCAGATGAGCTGATAAATCCCCGTTCATCATCACATTTTTCATAGCACCGGAAACCTTTACTTCAGGCGGATTTACAATACATGCAGCAGCCGATAGAAGAATTGCAAGAATCGTTTTTATCATTTTACAACATTTTTAAAAGCATTACTCCACTCATCCCCATCATCAACGCATCTTCAATAATGGTAATGGTACTCATGGGTAAATTAAACACATCACCCAAACAAGCACATTTGATTTTACGTTTATTCATTACACTTTGTAAAACTCCAATGATGCTCACAGTCATTACCACAAAGGTAACAGTATTGGTAAGGATGGGATGGAACCCTGTGAGAAAAGCGATACCTAAAGCCAGTTCTGTAAAGGCATATATATAGCCCCAGCCGCTCCATTTTTTTGCCACCACATCATACATGCTGTAACTTTCTGCAAAACCTTTCAGGTTAAGCAATTTGAAAAATGAAAAGACCAAAAAGAAACCCGCCATAAAATGATTCATCCAACGCATCCAGATATATTCTCCGTGCATATATTCTACCAGTAAAGTAATACCCGTAATGTAGGCGAATATCAAAAGAATAGGCTTGTAAGTGGCAATCCATGATTTTGTTTCTTCTTCATCAGGAACGGGAGCAACAGCATGTTGCTGGTGTTGGCCTTCTGATAATTGGTATTTAGGGTAGTCTTTTAATGCCGCTTTTAAATCATCAGTTGCAATATGTTTTTCCATATCAATCGTAGCTTCGCCTTTTGCTAAATCAATACTTACTTTTTTTACACCTGCTACTTTTGATAAAAGACCCTGCACTTTTGCCTGGCAACCGCCGCAGGTCATTCCGCTTATATTGTATGTATGTGTCATAGTAATTTTTTATAACACAAAGTTCAGTCAGCAATGCAGCGAAAATGTTATAGAATTATGGAAAATTGTTATGCCTGTTTGTGATTGACATCATCTAATGGATGGCGAAGGCGACTGCCCATTTTCTTAAAATGGCTGGGAGTTAAGCCAGTTACTTTTTTGAACTGTGCAGAAAGGTGTGCCACACTACTATAGCCTAATTGATACGAAATTTCACTGAGGTTTAATTCTCCATATACCAGCAACTCTTTTACTTTCTCAATCTTTTGCAGAATAAAAAAATGCTCTATGGTAATGCCTTCCACTTCGGAGAATAAACGGGAGATATAACTATACTCTTTATTCAATGCCTTACTTAAAAAATTGGTGATACTGAAATGCTCTTCTACCTCGCCAGACTGCACTTTTTTAATCAGCAGGTTTTTTATTTTCTCTATTTGCTTTTGCTTCTGGTTGTCTAATATTTCAAAGCCTAATTCATTTAGTCTTTCATTCAAGCTTGTTAACTGTTTATCTGTTACAGGTTTGGAAAACTCTACTTCGCCCATGCTTACCAGTGCCGGAAGTAATTTTAGTTTTTCCAATTCCTGCTTTACCACTATTACGCAGCGGTTGCACACCATATTTTTTATGTAGAGTTTCATCTTTTTATTTTACAAAAACCAAAGTGTCTCCTTCCCAAACTCCGACAACACCGGCGTTTTAAAATAAGGGAATATTTCAGCCACCATTTGCGGATATAGGATTGTAACCGGCATATTTTGCTGGGCTACACTTTTCCAATACATGCGGCTGAACTGATAAACCTGGTCTATCAATAAGTCAATCAGTGCCGGGTCTTCCAGCAGTGAAAGCTGCGTTGAGGTCATTTTTATTTTTACAGGGAACTGGTACTTAGATTGTTTTACAAAGGATGTTTCGTTGTACCTGATATTATTATACAACAGGTATTGCCTTTCTGCTATCTGTACATAAGTGCCCGTTAAGGGCATTAATGTTTTGGGGGCAGCAACATCAAATGCTAACACATTTTTTGTAACCGTTTTATTGATAGTGAGTATTATAACCGGGATGTCCACATTTAAACTATAGAGCATATCCAAAACAGGTTTAAGCTCCTTTTTGCTCATTAGCTTATAGAAATGTATAATCAGCCGCTTTGCTGCCGGGTTTTTGTTCCTGAAATCAATTAAGGCCAGGCGAATAGAAACAGATAAGGCATTTGTATCTTTTGCCGGGAAACAATCGAAATGCAAAAACTTGCCATCATTATCAAAGCAAAATGCGGAGCCGAGCATTTTGTTAGCAGAATTGCGAATGTAAGAAGCACCTATGCCTACAATTAATTCTTTAGCAGGCTCCCGTTTAAGCCGCCACGGAACACCGCCTAATTTGGCCAGCATGGCAATTTCAATATTTGGTAAGGCAAAATTGAAATCGGGCCGAGTGATTTTATCCCTAAAAATCACCTGGGAATGGTAGCCATAAAACAGGAACATTTCCTTCAAACGTATGTATATGCTTTTCTCTGCTGTGGTGGCTTTGTCTTTATCAACGGGGCTCAGATAAATTACCAGGTAACGAACATTATGTTCTTTCTGCCGGTTTTCAAGTGCATGATAGCAAGTGCCTACAACTTTTTGGAGATTTTCAAAAGGAATGTTCCATTCGTCTTTATAGGTGTAGGGAAATTTTACAAATTCATTTAATGATTTTGTTCCGTTCAATCCTTTATCCAAACAATCTTTCAGGGCTTGTACATAAGCACCGTCTGATTTTTGGTAAACAAAAAACAGTTTTACATTATGTGGCTGTTCTATTGTTTTATATGGCCCATACTCTTTTATATCGGCGTAAGGTTCGGTGCCTGTACCGCCGTTGCCATATTCTAACAGGCTTGCATCAGTGTCAATTCTTTTAAACTCTTCTTTATTTTTTACAATAAAGCCGGTAGTGGATAAAGGGATTACTGCTCTAAAAGTATCATTATCTAAATATTTAGCATAAAAGCCTGTAATGTTTTTGAAATAATAAGGGTAACGATTATCCTTTTCTGATTTTGGGAAAATGATTTCCAGTTCTGTACCTAATTCGTTACTGATTACAGGGAATACTTCCTGTTGGTTGCGTAATGCTTCATCAGGGAATGAAACGCCCCAATGGTAAAGCAGCCCCCTGTAATTCATCCAGCGATATATCAGGGTGTCTAAGCCCGGAAATTCTGCCATGCTTTTTTTGAGCACCCTTGAATTGCCATCGTAAGAAACAATCAATTCAGGGGTTTTATTGACGCTGTGCTGTACAGCCAGTGTAAACTTATAGTATTGATTGTAGGCTTTGCCCTTTAAAGATGTATCTAACATCCATAACTCTACATCTTTTGTAAAGTTGCGGCGCATAATGGGGGCTATGCCACGGAAATAGTTGCTTATTAAATAACGGTAATAATGCTCAGCAAACTGCAAGTGTACTGTAAGGTCTATCTCCAGTTCTATTCCTCCTTCTCTTAAAGGTTGAAAGTCGCTGTACAGCCATTGTGTTTCTGTCTTTTTAGGGTCGGGCTGGTGGTAATGCTGCACCAGCGGTAATATATCATTACCAATAAAAACAGAGTAGGCACCGGGGAAACCTTCTTTGTAAAATGCAAAGGTTACGGTTTTAGCCGGTGGGGTAAATGGGATGATATTTAGGGTAAGGGTTTGTTGCATATATTATATCTAATTTAAAATGTCAAATTCTGTTGAGTGCTTTTCATAATCATACGGCATCTTCAATTATTTTTATTTCGTCGGGAGTAAGGTCATAAATTTTATAGACCATTTTGTCGATTTGGGTTTCTAATTTCCCTGTATCGGAATTATTTTCTCTGAGGGAATTAATATCATCGACAAGTTTTAGAATCAATTTCTCTTCATCAGATTTTGCCTTTTTAATGGGTATGTTTTCAAAATAAACTGTTCTAATTACTAATCTTCCTCTTTTACTTTCATCTCCTAAGACTGGAGTTATCTTTCTTAGGAAGTACCAAATAACCTTTGAATTTAAAAGGGCCAAAAGATATTTGTCATCTTTTGGAATAAAATAAGCAGGATTCAATGAAACATATTCGCCTTTGTCAATGGCAAACCTACTTTCCAATGCAAATGCCGGTATATGAATTTTAGGTAAAGAAAATTTATCGTAATACTTACAAGGTCGCAATTCCCACCAATGATTTCCCTTATCCCACCGTTTTTCAAGCTGTGTTTGATATTGCTTTAAATGTTCAAAAATTGCTGGGTAATTATTTATGTTTATGCCTACTTTGGTTAATATTATATACCTGTTTTTGTTCCTCAATTCATATTTCCGAATATCATCACCGACGATTATTTTGTAAATAATTTGTTGTGAATTTTTATCTTTTTCAATTAATTCCTTTCTCTTCTCGTCGTCAATTATGAATGCTTCATTGAACCCTGTTAAGACACCTCTATAAATTTCTCCATCAACATAGTCAGTCAATCTATAAGAATTTGTTTTTAACTTATTTAAGATTAAAGTATTTGTAGCATCGCCAAGACTCCAAGATTGACCATTAAAAGAACCTTCTCCTAATAGTTTTCCGTTTTCTCTAATGAAGTTTTCTAATATTAAGAACTTTAAAGTTGAGATTTGAGTAAATTCAACCTGCTTTTTATTATTAGATTTATTAATAGAAACTATTACAGGAAATGTTGCAGCTTCTTCAAAAACTTGCAGTTCACCAAAATCTATAATTTTTGAAATATTATATCCCCATAGAAATTCTCTTAGTTTAGCTCCATAATTTGCACGAATAAACTTATTTGAGGAAATTAAACTAAGAGTGCCATTTGGCTTTAATATTTTGATTCCAAGTTCAAAAAAATAAACTAAAATATCTGCCGTGCCTGCATAAACTGAATAAGTTTTTGATAGTATTTCTTTTAATGAGCCTAATTCTTCTTGCCTGATGTAAGGTGGATTCCCAATAACAATATCAAACCCAACAAAGTCGCCATTTTCATTCAGCACTTCCGGAAACTCAAAACGCCATTCAAATGTGTTCGTAAAAACTGGATTCTTTATATAGGCTTCCAGTTCTTCGTTCAGTTTTTTTATTTCTTTATCCAGCCGGTCTTTATCTTTCTTTTGGGCCACAGTAAGATTATCGCTAAACAATTTTTCGTTTACATACTTGCTTAAAAACTCTGAGGATAGCTTATCCAGTTTAATTTTAGTGGGGTTGCGGTCGGTAATTTTTGATAGAAAGCCAGTTTTTAAATCCTTCATCAGTTGCTGTATGCCCCGCTTTTTATCTTTATCCACTTCATGCTTATAATCGGCCACCCAGCTTTTGTATTCCAGTATCTTTTTTTCAAAATACGGCGTGGCAGCTTTTAAATCTTCTGTAGTGCTAAACCTGCTTATTAAACTGTTACCGCATTTTATATTTATATCAATGTTTGGCAAGGTCTGCAACTCATTACCAATACGGCCACTGTTTTGGGGTTGTCCTTCTGGTATTAAGTAATAAGCGTTTTTCAGCAGTTCTATCCAAAGCCGCAGGCGGCATATCTGCACACTCTTTGGATTAATGTCAACCCCAAACAGGCAGTTTTCAATAATGGTTTGCTTTTCGTGAAAGAGTGTTTTTTGTACGGTCTGTTTCCAGGGTTGTATATAATGCTGGCTATTTTTATCCGGCTCAATGATGTACTGAAATATATCTCCCTGGGCATCGGTAATTATCAGTTCATCATTTTCCAGTGTGATTTCAATTTCAGAAAGTCTTGTTCCTTGCTCACTAATCAATATTCCTAATTCATCTTTTACAGCAATCAGTTCATTTAATGCAGATACAAGAAAGTGGCCACTGCCAACGGCTGGATCGCAAATGGTGAGTGAGTTAACCTGTTCGTTATACTCTTTCAGTTTTTTGGCACTGCGGTCTTCACTTATATAATTGTACAGGTCACCGAATGTTTCTGCTTTCCAGTTGTATTTATCTTTAAACTTGTTTACCACAGCCTGCCGTATGCTCTGGCGGCACATATACATAGTAATAAAACCGGGAGTGAAAATAGACCCGTCTTTATATCCGTTTATCTTTTCAAAAATTAATCCGAGTACCGAAGCATTAATAAGGGTTTTACTTTCTTCCTGTATTTCTTCGCTGCCTTCACTTGCAAAATCATAGGCATCAAGGAACTCAAAAAAATATTGCAATGTGTTTAGTCTTGCAGCTTTCGCTTTATTTTTATCATTACGTAATACAGTAGAAGAAATTAAATCCAGTTCTGCCGTGCCATCCAGCATGTTTATTTTAATGGTGGCTTCTTCCATTTCGCTGAACTCAAACAGTGAACTGTTTAAATACGGTATGTGGCTGAATTTTTTTTGTACTTTTTCTATGCGTTCTTCATACCGCCTTGCCAGCACCTGAAAAAAAAGTTTGTATACTTCATCATACTGCGGCAGGTTTTCAAAGTTGAGAAAGCGATATTGATTATTGCCTTTATGGTATTTAAGTAACTGCGCCTCCAGCAGTTTTAAAAACAGGATACGGTTTACCCATGTAATGCAAAGTTCAAGACCCACACTGAAAAGCTGGTCGTCTTTGGTTTCACCATAGCTTTTCAGGTCATGTACTTTATGCAGGCAATTTTCTGTTTCAAGAATTGCAATTGTATTTTCTAACAGTGAACCTTCGTTTCGCTGGCCTTCTTTTTTTCTACGGATGATTTTTTTACTGCCTTCTTTTACTTCTTCCAGCCCGATGATGTGCAGTAGTTCCGAATAAAAACCTTTGTCAAGGCTATTACTATCGTTGGCAAAGGAGAGCTTCAGCAGGTGTGTAGGCGATATTACTTTGAAAAGGGCAATGAGCTTGTTATCGTCCTCTTTATCTGTATTACGGAGTGGTTTATCAAAGTCCCTTATATCAAACCAGGTGAAAGGAATTTCTTCATCAAGGCTTTCTAAAAAAGGTTTGGCAATTTCTTTATAAAACAAGTCCGTATTGCTGCTCACTTTTTGGCCTGCCGCCCATTCTTTGTATTGCTTTACGAGTTGTGCGTTCTTATGAAAGATGCGTTCAAATACGGAAGCATCAAAGATGAACCATTCATATATGTTGGTGATAACCACCTGGCGGATGTCATTATTCTTATGTTCAATCCGCTCCCGGAGAAAGTAGAGCATCAGCTCATGCATCGCTTTTGAATTGAGGTTAGTTTTACTAACCATGTCCGCAGTATTTAGCGGACGTTTAACCTCAAACAAAACACCGGCAGGTGTTGCAGCATCTTTGCCGGTATGCACTACAAAATCGGTACGTCCTTTTGTAGCAACATGGTAGGTGGGATTGTAGAAGGTATCCCGTAGAAAATTCATCAGGTGGATTTTGACGTTCTCCTCCGATTCCTTCTCGTCTATCTGGCCAAGCAAGGTGATGAGGTTCTTTTTGAATGCCTCCATTTCAGGCCGCTTTGGCTTGATTAAGCGGTATGCTTTATTGAGTGCCTGTTTGAGGCTGATTTCTTTTGTCGTCATGCACTTATATGAATTTCTTTTACTGCCATTGGTAATATTATTATTTGTTTGCCTTCTTAATTTTATTAGATACTTGTTTCAATGCTTCATCCGCCTGCTTTTCATCTTTCAACACATCATACAACTGGTCCGCTAACCAAAGTGTTATCAATTCATCTTTGTCCACTTTCAATATTTCAGCTAAAATGATAATCTGCTCTTTCTTAATTGGCCGTTCGCCTCTTTCCATTTTACTGATAATAGAGGTATCCACATCCAGCTTTGAGGCTACCTGCCGTAACAGCAATTTTTGCTTTGTCCTGAGTTCTCTTATTCTATCACCAAATTGTGTTGCCATTGTAAAAATATTGACTTGACAAATATTGGCAAATATAAGAAACCAATAACAACAATTGCTAAAAGGAATAGCAAATTTGCAAACATTGCAAAGTCTGCAAACAATGCAAAAGCCCTGATAGGGCTTTTAAATGCGTTGGTAGGAACCGGCTTTAATTTTAGTGAGGCTTACGCCGAGGCAGGATTTTAGTACATCATCCACCGTTCTGGCAGATAGCTTAAATTTTGTACCTATTTCGGTGGCTTCTTTCCTTGTAAATTCTTTAGGCAATGCCTCAAAGAATTTTCGTTTACCATCGCCGGAATGAAACTGCATACTTTCATTTTGCTTTGGCAGGTTATTGAACATAAGCAAACTGTGTTGTAAATAGGTTTGTACTATTAAGAGGGCTGTATTAAAATCTTCATCGGTACAAATAATTGTTTCGGTCATATCCCCATTTTCATGCTTTCGCAGTGCGGAGAATATCATGCAGATTCTAAAAAGTACCAACCCCAACCGATATACCACACCTGCCGCATCTTCGCTGGTAAAGGTTACCACTTCTGATAGCATTTTGGGAAAGGTGGTATTGATTATCTGCCATTGAGATGGCTGTAATTCAACCATAGTGGGGGATTGCTCTAATTGATTAATGAGTTGTAAGATTTGGTCTGAGAGTGCTTCAAAATGGTCGTTATAGACAATGGTATTGCTTTTGGGAGAAGGGTCTTGCCATTCAATATTATTTTTAAAGGCATAAAACAGGAAACGGCTGAATAAGCCATCTTCTGCGGACGAAATAAGCCTGGGAGCCTGTGCCGGTGTGCCGGATAAGGCCACCGCCAACCGTGGTTCATTTATCTCCACATACTCATTGCCCGTTTTACGGGAAATAGATATTTTTTCGTGGTGAAAGGCTGACCTGAGAATGGGTGAATAGTCGCCCCAATCCTGTTTTTTTGCTCCACTCATTGTATCGGCTTCTGTTTCGCAAATGATGCCCTGCCCGTCGTTGGCTTGCAGATGCTCTACCATTCTTGCCTGACTGCAATCTGCCGGAATGAATACAATTTTAAAAGGGGGTGGTTGTGGTTTTTCCGGTGCTGGCTCTCCTTTGTTTTTTTTGAACTCCAACCGTTTATATTCTGCCAGTTCGGTTTCATATATTTTTTGTGCCTCCCTGCTTTGCTGTAAAATTTTTTGGTGGTACTTATCGCCCAATCGTTTGGCATTTTTTAATACTCCTTTGCCACTGGCTGCCGGGGCAATGATGAAAGTGTATAAGTGCGGATACACCCTTTCGTTAAAATAGATACCTGTTACTTTTGGCAGACAGCCGCTAATAATGGAAATAGCACCGGTAAAGAAAACATCCCGTTTACGCTTATCGGTAAATGCCCTTGCACCTTCTTTAAGTATGTGGGGCAATGCCTCATATACTTCATCGGGGATGGTGGGGGTGGTTTTTAAATAGTCTTCTAAAGGGTCATCATCCGGCTGGGATGGTTGCTGTTCTGCACTTTGCATCTTTGCAGTGTTTGCAAACTTTGCAAACTCGGTGCTGTGGTGTTTGTAGGCACTGTTTACCGAATCCTTAATTTCTCTTTCAGATAAATTAAAATGCTGTGCACATAGAATTTCAGTATCGGATTGCGATAAACCAGCTCTGTTGCAATTAGAAGCAAGCAGGTACATATAATTGTTGCGGTTTCCATTTTCATAATTGGCTTTTTGATTGGTGAATGTGATTTGTTGCTGAAAGATTAGCAGGTATTCATCTGAAGCGGTGCTTTCTTCTTTTGATTCCTGTATGGTAATTACCGGAACCGGCTTTACCTGAACGGGTATATCTTGTACGGGAAACTTTTCGTTGTAAATGTTTTTATACAACTGTGGGTCGTAGCTTACAAAACAAAGCCTTGTAATGTCTTTGCATTTTACATCGGCTTTTAAGCCGGTGGCCTTTTCATAATACTGCTTTACCTGCTGGTAGGCTGTATCATGATGTTCTGCTCCGGTGTTTATTTCAATAAACACTTTAAGGCCGTTGCCGCTTGGGCTGATAAAGCAAAGAAAAGTGTAAGGGATTGCAATAATGATTTGAAAGGCTTTCTTTAGCTGCTCTGGTGATAGCTTATCAAAGTCAAGATGCACAAAGCCGCTGTACTGCCCCATATTTGGCAGCAATCTTTTGTCTTTGAAAGTTGCCGATGGGGTAAAGGCGGGAAGCTGCTGCTTCTTTGCCTGGGCTTCTTCTGTTTTACCCTGTGCCATCAGGTCCCGGATTTCTGTTACTGCTGGTTTGTACTTTTCGGATGCTATCCAATTGGAAAGGATAATTAGCGAAACATCCTCTACCGGGATGGTAAAGTTTTTAAATATGGTGCATACTGCCATTGTTCAAGTCTTTAGTTCAATTGGGAAAAAATTGTTACTTCCTTTTGCTGCGGATTAATAAATCCGATGCAGAGGCTTCTGATTCTTCGGCTGTGGGTTGCCGGTTTCGCTGAAGCCATGTGTCAAGTTCTTCCCGGCGGAAGTACAATTTTTTACCCTGTGGACAGAAATGCGGAATGTGCTTTGTACTGGTGAGCTTGTACAGATGTGAGGGGCTTACATCAAGGTACTTACAAGCCTCGTTAAAATTGAGGGTTGTTTTTTGCAAAAGGTTTTGCTCATCCAGCTTGTTAGCAATTTCGGTGAGCTTGTCGAGGATTAAATTTTCTGTATTCATCGTTTTCACAATCCTGTTTTGTCAGGATTTGAAAACAAAAAGAGAAAGTAAGGGAAAGGTGAAATAGCGGTGACATCACTTCACCAAAATCACTTTTTTATTTGCTGTAATTCAGTATCATACATTGAGGGCTTTTCAGAAAATTTTGCTTTGGTAGTTGCCCTTTCGTTGTTTTTAAATTGCGAAAACATGTCGTGCAGGAAGTTAATCCAGCTTTCTTTAATTGATTTGGTGGTATAAAGGGTTTTGTGCAGCAGGTAAAATGTATAACGTATGTAATTGTTCGGCAGGTTAATTTGTGGAAGTGGATTACCAATTGCAGGCACCAATTCATTTTCTATCAAACTACTTACTGCGGCTATCAGTTGATTAAACTGTTCGCCTGACATTATTTTTTCATTCTGTGCATTAACCCCTTTCATAAATGCCAGGTGCTGGAAAGCAATTTTTTGCTGTTCTTGTATATGCACTTTATTTATAATTGTCTTTGGCTCTATCACAGTCCGTTTATCGGCAACTGTAGCAAAAACATTGCTGGCCGCATTTGTATAAACTGTAGCCTGTGTTGTTAACCAGTGATACAAAAGGGATGGGATGGAATGATGGTTTTTTAAAGCGGTTTCAGTAAAGTATAATTTGTTTAATTCGTTGTTTACAACTTCGAGCCGGTCAATACCAAGCTGAACGCTATTTATTTGGTTTTGAATATCACCTTTTACGCTGCTAAAAAGCTCTGAAACAAGTGTTGGATTTAAAAGGTTTTTTATTTCGGACGGATTATGGCCTAACAAGTGCAGGTAAATAGCATTTTCATATTTTGCTATTACGGCTTCTTTTTGTTCCAGATTGGTTTCGGCTTTCAGTTCCTCAAATATTTTCCTGATTGCATTATAAGAAAACAAATTGTTATCAATGCAAAACATCAGTTTGTGTTCGTAATAAGCCCATCCGGGATGCAGGTAATTTTCATCATACGATTCTTTTAAAAAGGTTTGGAAAAAAGCTTTAGGAATAAGCGGTGACTTTACATTGTCCGCAAACAGTTCCTGTATTTCAAAGAAAAGATGAACCACAAAATACCTTGCCACATATAAAGCATAATGAACAGTATCGGTCTGTGGATTAGGTGGGTGGCTAAACCCTTTTTCCTTCATTTTGTCTGTTAGATTTAAAGCCAGGTATTTTAGCTCTTTCAGGTATTCATTGATAAGAAATGATTTCATTTCGTTGTCCATTTCGCTGCAACTGTTAATTATTAAATTGAACAAGCGAAGCGTTTCCTGCCTGAAGGTTAAATAATAAAAAGCAGTGAATGTGTTTGTATGCTGTGGAAGTATAATTGCAAAAAACGGGGGAACAAGATTTGTCGCTGTAACCGGCTCCTGTGATTTTATATAGTCTGACAAAGCCGGAAAAGGTTGTAATAAAGTAGTCATTTGATAATGTAGTTCCACATCATTAACAGGAACGGATGCTGTTGCTTTCAAATAACAGGGTTCAATTGCACTGGAAAAATTATCATTTGTGTTTAGCCAGGGAATTAAATCGCCGTTGAGAATACCGTATAGTGTTGTAAACTTTACCATGATTCAGTTAACAGGTTTGCATATTGCAGTTTCACATTATCAGTAAAGCTATCTAAATAATTTTCGGTTGTAACTAATGAGCTATGACCTAACGATTCTTTGATGAACTCTGTAGAAACTCCTTTACGTTTTAGTACAGTTGAGAAAGTATGCCTTGCTGCATAGGTTCCTATCTTCTGGTCTATTTCTAATTCAATCCGTATTAGTTCCATTCTTTTATTAACCCATTTAATAAAACGCTGGCAACGGTGCTTTACTGTTTTGGGTGCAAGTCCTGTTTCTAATACCGGAAACAGGTAAGGGTTTTCAGGAATGGTATTTTTCCATTTCCTGATAATATCCTTTGCCCTGGGATTAAGGCCAACTTTGATAGGCCGTAAATCTTTCTTTTTGGTGTTCTTCGTTTTTGCTCTTATGAAATGCAAATAATCGCCATTGATATTTGAAGGCTTCAATTCAATAATATCTGCAAAGTTGATTCCGCTGCACAGGTAAGAGAGAATCCAAAAATCAAGTGCCTTCTGTTCGTCTGCTTTCTCCGGTGTGTGATTTAGAATTTTTTGAATGTCTTTTTCTGACAGGGCTTTCTTAACATTCCTGCCGGATGGTATTTCATATTTTTTGAAAGGATACTTTTCTGCGGAAAGGACATTGGCATTAATTGCCTGGTTAATGATGGCCCTGAGTTGGCGGATATAAATACTGACTGTTGTATATGATTTGCTGGTATCGGTCAGATGCTTTTCATAATCTTCTAATAAAGCCGGGGTAATATCCTGCAAGTGCAATCCTTTTTTATAAAGGTTCAGCGAATTGATTGTGGTACGGTAAGCGATAGCAGTACCAACTCTGCCTTTATCATGCAATTCATTTATGTAAGCATCAAACCAGCTTTGTAAAGATGTACTCTTTGTAGTTGTTGCAGCTACTTTATCAAAATAGATTTCTTCAAACGCTACAAAAGAGAAGGGGTTGATTTTCTCAATTGTTTTTTCAACTGAACTTTGCAGGGTGTTGAGCTTCTTCCTGATTTCTTTCAGGCTATCATCTCTCAGATTTGAGTTGTTTAATTTTTCCCAATCATCGGTTGAAACATGGTAGGAAGTAGCGTACCTTTTTTTGTTAGGTTTGCAGTAGATATTTAATTTAATCAAACACTTGTTCTCAGCGTTTGGCCTTGATTTATCAAGGAAGAAATTGACGGTAACTTTTTGCTCTATCATTGTTCTTTCTTTAGTTATTAGCGACCTGAATGTGACCTCAAATGTGACCTCAAAGGTACTAATAAGTGCTAAAAAAAGTAGCAAAAAGGAAAAATATATTTTATAAAACGTTGATTAACAGAACAAGTGCAAACAGAGGGAAAACAAGAGTAGATGGGGTACTCCGACTTACAAGCAGAGGGTCGGCGGTTCGAACCCGTCAACTCCCACAAAAGCCCGGTTCTTCCGGGCTTTTTTATTGACTTAAAGGTGGCTCCCACAACTCAATTTTATTTCCTTCGGGATCAAGTATCCAGCCAAATTTTCCATACTCTTCATCCATCGGTTCACCAACAACTGTCACACCTTCCTCTTTTAGTACATCAAGTAATGCAAAAAGGTCCTTTACAATAAAATTTACCATCACCTGCGTTTCGCTTGGGGCAAAATAATCAGACTCTTTCTTAAAAAAGGAAAACACATTATATCCCTGTTTCTCTCCTCCATCTTTATTGGTAAACTGCCAGGCAGTATAGGTTGTTCCATTAAAAATAATACCTAAATGCTTTTCATACCATGCAGCCAGACTTTTTGGGTCCGCAGCTTTTATGAAGGGGCCGCCAAGGCCGATGACTCTTTCCATGATCCTGTTTTGTTTAAAAGTACAAAAACAAAATGTACTTTTGTCTTGCAACAATGGATATCAAAAATCAATATCAGACAGACGCTGCTGAAGAAACAGATGTACTTACGCAGACAGAAGATCCCTGCCGCCTGATCGTTTGGAATGATGAGGTCAATACTTTCGAATGGGTAATCGAAACCCTGATGGAAGTATGCGGTCATTCACATGAACAGGCGGAACAGTGTGCCTACATTATCCATTTCCAGGGAAAATATGCAGTGAAGAACGGTACTTATGATAATCTGAAACCTCAATGCGATGCAATCACTGAACGGGGAATAAATGCTACTGTTGAGTTAGTACCTGCATAATTCTATTTTGTTCTACACGATGCCCCTTTTTGCCCTTGATAAAGAATTAGTATTCCCTCCGGTTCATCTTGCCGAACCTGATGGCTTACTGGCGATGGGTGGTGATCTTTCTCCGGAAAGATTACTGTTAGCATATAAAAATGGCATATTCCCATGGTATGAAGGTGATACCATATTATGGTGGTCCCCTCATCCACGGTTTGTTTTGTATCCTGAAGAATTAAAAGTAAATAAAAGCATCAAACCACTGCTTAATTGGAACGAATTTGAATTCACGACCAATAAAGCATTTGAAAAAGTCATTCACCATTGTAAAGAAACAAAGAGGCCAGGGCAAGAAGGAACATGGATAACAGGCGAAGTGGAAAAAGCCTATTGCAATCTGCATGAGCTGGGTTATGCTCACAGTGCTGAAGTATGGAAAGAAGGAGGATTGGTGGGAGGATTGTATGGCATTAAACTCGGCAAAGTATTCTTCGGAGAAAGTATGTTCAGCAAAAAAAGTAATGCGTCCCGCTATGCATTTACCAGGTATATACAGCTATTAAAACAGGAAGGAATTGAATTGATCGACTGCCAGGTTTATACAGAGTATCTTGAAAGTTTCGGCGCAAGGATGATTGACAGGAAGGAATTTATCAGCCTGCTGCAGCAATTAGTTTAGCTCCCCATACCAGATTCCCTTACACGAAGAAAAAAACTCTCCATGAAACTACAGGCATTCCGGTGGCACGGTTCGCTGTTGTCGGCGGTTTTATGATGGCAAACAAAAAGGCATTGTGCACAGGCAGCATAAACCACCAGTTCATATCTTGAAAAATCAATGACAGGTACCGAATCCTTCATATGGGTAGTAATCCAATGAATGTGGTACCGGTTAGCTTTCTGTTTTTTAGCCTTGGTCAGTGAGTCTTTTGTATAGATATACATGTAAAAAAGTTTTTGGTAATCAGAGTCTTCCCGGATGATGTAAACTCTCTCTTTCTGACTATAGCTGAATGTTTCGGTTGGCCGAAAATCGGGGTTATAATCTCTGGGAGGCAAATGTATGGGTCTCCCCAGGTTCTTGTGAGTACCTATTGAAAACGCAGAGTCTCCATTATACCACTGGGCATCTGCAAACATGGGTAAAAACAAGAAGATGGAAAATATCCTTTTCATACGATTTTTCAGAAAGGATGCCGGTAAAAACGACTTTGCACAAATTATCAGAACCTTGAGCCCAAGTAATGCGGCAACATGGCCCGCCAGGTGTTCCAGTCATGTGGCCACTCCTCTCCCCACACATCCAATTCGTACCAGATACCCTTATCATACAGTATTTTGGCAAACTTACCGCTGCTGGTCGGGTCTTCATACGAGCCGCTTCCGGTAACAAGATGGATATTTTTACTTTGTCTTATTTGCTCCAGTATAGAATGGTCGTTAAGATTGGGAAGGAAATGCATAGGGCTGTTGAAATATACATGGTCATCATAATGACCCTTAGTATATTCAGTTAGATCATATACGCCACTCATAGCAATCACCCCGTTAATCAGGTCAGGTCTTTTTAAAAACAGGTTCATACTGTGCAACGCTCCAAATGATGCTCCACAAGTGATGATGGGAGTTTCCTGGCCGGTACTGTTCTTAATAAAAGGAACTACTTCATTGTATACATAATCATTCCACTGCTGATGGCGGGTTGATTTATGGCGGGGATCCATCTGGTTATTCAACCAACTCTCATTATTAATGCTATCTATGGAAAACACCCTAACCTTACCAGCGTCAATAAAGGGGGCAATATGCTCCATCAATTGAAATCTTTCATACTCGAGGTAATCGGCAGCTGCGGTTGGCACTAATAAAAGTGCAAAACCATAATCACCGTAGCTGGCGATAGGCATTTCTTTGTTCAATGACGGGCTGTACCATGAGGCTAATTCTTTTTTCATTCAGTTCGGTTTTTTGAATGTTGCAAGCCAATTTTTTACGAATATAATTTGAAATCGAATAGCCAAGCAGGCCGTTTTCGTCTGGCTTGAATTTTAATGGAAAATGAGCTGAAAAAATATTAGTAAAAACTCTTGGTAATATAACATAGGAATATTACTTTAGTTTTTCAGTATTTTTACTAATTACATAATATTCTCCTTCCCTATTGTTCAATCCAATTAAACCATTGAAATTCAGGACATTGACAAAAAAATGTTCATAAAGGCTCTAAAAAAGCAAAAATCCAATTTCCCTTCTCAAATCCAGTTTGCCTGAAAAACACTTAATCCTGCCCAAAAAGGAAAAAAAGCAGGACGACTACTTTTCTCATTCCATATGAATTGACTTAATTAATGATTGAAATGAGCACTGACCCGATCCGTATCATCCTTGTAGATGACCATAAAATAGTCCGTGAATCATGGAAAATTCTACTTGAAAACGATCCAAGGTTCAGGGTTATTGCCAACTGTGATAATGGGTATAGTGCTATTGAAAAGGCAGTTGAGCTGGTTCCCGATATTATGCTTGTAGATATTAACATGTCACCTTTGAATGGTTTTGCCGTAACAGAACGGATGATGGTATCTGTCCCTTCCGTAAAAATTATTGGTATCTCTGTTAATAATCAGCCGGTTTATGCTTTAAGGATGTTTGAGCTTGGAGCAAGAGGGTACCTTACCAAAACCTCCCCTCTTGAGGAAATACACTTTGGTATACAGGAAGTATATCGGGGAGAAATCTATATCTGTAAAGAAGTGAAAAGTCATATACCTCCTTCTAAATAGATGCTGCGCTGCTCCGCTTTTCGTCATCTACCTAAAACCCGGTAAATTTGCCGCCTTACAGCTGTTACAGCATCCCATAAAATAGCTGTACCTAAACATTAAGCGAAGTAGTATGGAATTGCCGAAAAATTTTGACCACGATACTGCCGAACAGAAATGGTATCAGCATTGGCTTGATAAAAACTATTTTCATAGCGAACCGGATGGCCGTGAACCATACACGGTGGTAATACCACCCCCCAATGTAACAGGTGTTTTGCACATGGGCCATTGCCTGAACAATACAATCCAGGATATTTTAGTTCGCCGTTCAAGGATGCAAGGCAAAAATGCCTGCTGGGTACCAGGAACCGACCATGCTTCAATTGCAACGGAAGCCAAAGTTGTGCAAATGCTTCGTGAAAAAGGAATTGCAAAATCATCATTAAGCCGGGAAGATTTTTTGAAATATGCATGGGAATGGAAAGAGAAATATGGCGGCATCATTCTGCAGCAATTAAAAAAGATGGGTTGCAGTCTTGACTGGGATCGTACCAGTTTTACCATGGATCCGGATTACTATCAATCGGTAATCAGTGTATTCATTGATTTATACAATAAAGGGTATATCTACCGGGGTAAACGGATGATCAACTGGGATGTAAAAGCAAAGACCGCATTAAGTGATGAGGAAGTAATAAGAAAAGAGACACAACAGAAACTTTATCACTTGCGGTATAAATTAGATATACCGGGGGATGAGTATATCGTTATTGCCACGGTTCGTCCTGAAACAATCATGGGTGATACAGCTATCTGTGTACACCCGGATGATGAAAGATACAAACACCTTCGTGGCAAGTTTGCTTTTGTTCCGTTAATCAATCGCCGCATCCCCATTATTGCCGATGAATATGTAACGATGGAATTTGGAACTGGTGCATTGAAAGTAACACCGGCACATGATATGAATGACAACCAGTTGGGACAAAAACATAACCTGGAAGTGGTAGATATCTTTGATGAAGACGGCACACTGAATGCGGAAGCACAGATATACGTTGGTGAAGACCGCTTTGAAGCAAGAAAGAAAATAGCAAAAGAACTGGAAGAAAAAGATTTCTTGTTAAAAACAGAAGACTATACCAGTGAGGTCGGTTACTCAGAAAGAACAGATGTGGTAGTAGAACCAAGATTATCGTTGCAATGGTGGGTGGATATGAAAAAGATATCCGGTCCAGCATTATCTGCTGTAATGGAGGAGGAAGTAAAATTCTATCCTGCCAAATTCAAAAATCTCTATCGTCACTGGATGGAGAATATCAAAGATTGGTGCATAAGCCGCCAGCTTTGGTGGGGACATCGGATACCGGCCTGGTATGATGCCGAAGGAAGGTTTGTTGTTGCCGCAACTGAAGCTGATGCAAAAAAAATGTTCAATGAACAATTCTCTATTGCCAATGCTCAAGTGAGACAGGATGAAGACTGTCTGGACACATGGTTCTCGAGTTGGCTCTGGCCTTTTGAAGTATTCAAAGGATACAGCAACCCGGATAATAAAGATGTAAATTATTACTACCCTACTAATACATTAGTAACTGCACCAGAGATCATTTTCTTTTGGGTGGCCAGGATGATAATGGCCGGCTATGAATACAAAGGGCAAAAACCTTTCAACGAAGTTTATTTCACTGGAATTGTCCGTGATAAGCTTGGTAGAAAGATGAGCAAAAGCCTCGGTAATTCTCCCGACCTGCTTGAAATGATTGATAAGGATGGAGCTGATGCTGTTCGTTTTGGTATCATGATCTCTTCGCCGGCAGGCAACGACCTGATGTGGGACCCGTCCGGTAATGACCAAGGCCGTTTTTTCATCAATAAAATGTGGAATGCACTGAAGCTGGTTAAAATGTGGGAGGGAAGGCAGGCAGAAGGCGAAACGCCAAATGCAAAAGAGAACTTTGCGGTTAATTGGTTTGAGAACCGTTTGAATGAAGTAAGAATCCAACTGGATGAGCAGTTTAAAGACTTCAGGTTAAGCGAGTCATTAAAAACAATTTATTCACTTATCTGGGATGATTTCTGTAGCTGGTACCTGGAATGGGTAAAACCAGGTTTTGAACAACCTATTGACAAAGCGGTGTATGAAAAAACGGTTGGCTTCTTTGAAGAATTGATGCAATTGCTGCATCCGTTCCTGCCATTTATAACTGAAGAAATTTACCACCAGCTAAAAGAACGGAACGATGATTTAACAGTGAAGCAATTTCCTGTTGTGAAAGCTACAGATAAAAAGATACTGTCAAATGCTGTTTTGCTGAAAGAAGTTATTACCGCTATTCGTGATGCAAGAAACAAGAACCAATTGAAGCCTAAAGACAGTATCCGACTGCACATCCATGCAGAGAACGGTGAAATCTATGAATCAATTGAAAGTATTTTATTAAAACAGGTAAATGCCGGATCCGTTTCTTATACTTCAACTTCTGTGGCAAACAGCATAACGGTAGTGGTTCAAAAAGACAAATTCTTTATCGAAACAACTACTGTACTTGATACCTCTTCACAAAAAGAACAACTGCAAAAGGATCTTGATTATCTGAAAGGCTTCTTAGTATCAGTAGAGAAGAAACTGGGCAATGAAAGATTCGTTCAAAATGCTAAACCGGAAGTGATCGAGATTGAACGAAAAAAGAAAGCCGATGCTGAAGAAAAAATCAAAGTGATCGAAGAGAGCTTAGCATCGCTGTAGTTTCCCCAGCAAAGAAAAAATTGCGTTGCATAGTGAAAATCCCGGCATGATTTCTAAAACCAATGAACTCTTTATTGAAACTATCTCGGTATAATGCTAACCGGCATTATAAATTCAAATATTGTTCCTTTAAAACCATCAAACTGATCCTGATCCAAAAGACGGCTTACCCGGAATCCGAATGTCAGCGGGTATTGGTTCCACCATTTTGTGTCAATGAAGATTTCACCGCCCACACTTCGCTGATCTCTTGTTTGAGTTTTATCTCTTGAATATATCTTTGTGAAATCATAAAAGATGTTACCCCTGATACGTTGCAGGTACAGAATATTTCCAAAGCCCCAGTCAGGATAGACCAGCGGCAGGTGATAATTGGCAGATAACCGCCACATTCTTGAGAAATAACGGCCAATGTAACCTCTTGAATAAGCAAAGCGGTTGCCGAAGGATACCTGTCCGAGGGTATCCCTTTCCTGGAAAGAGCCGGTCAGCAGCAGGTTATGTGCAGACATTAAACCGGGAAGATAAACAGAGCCGTTAGCTATAAACTGGTTACCCTCATACTTAGTAATAGCATGACGGTAAGTGGTTGATAAAGCATAGGCTAATCTTGGATAAATATGCTGGGCTGCGGTTTGCACCTGTTGGCTCCATGAGATAAAATGTTGGAGGTAGCTGAAGGAAGTATTGCCCATTGAATCTTTGAAGAAATCCCTGTTGAACTCATTTCGAAGTACATAATAACTGCCGATATTAAAATTCCTGAACGTTTGACCGCTGGTAATACTCAGGGGTATGTTCAACCCGATCCTCGAATCGAGTTGATTCCACTGACGAAGTTTATTCCCTGTTATCGCTTCCCGGTCAAAAGTGAATTCAGTTCCAAAACCCAGGTAAGGGAACCATGCACCATACGCACCGCTAAAACCAACAGCACTGGTTTTGTCATTCTGGTTATACAAATAGTATAATTCTGTTTGTAAAGTATTCAGCACATTCTGTCCGTATAATGAAAAAGTAAATATCGGATCTTCATAATAAGGCCGCCAGCTATGAAAGTTTAGCAGCTTCGTTCCTTTTTTATACTTAGTTACAGGGAAAGTTCTTTGTTGTATTTTATCCAGTAAAACATCGCTAAGTCCATCAGAAAGGCTAACCGGGTATTTGTCAACCAGCTTTTCTGCAACAGCCATACTTACTTCCTCCATAGCAATATCCTTTTCATTCACCTGCCTCAGTTGGTAGCCTTCGGAAGTAAATGCCGACCAGGTAATCTTTCCATTACCGGCATTGGCAAAATAATTACCCAAAGGGCCATTACTAATCCTGAATATTTTTTTATCGCTCATCCGTAGTACAAAAACATCATCATTGCTGGCATAACTGGCGGTGAAATATATCATCCCGTTGTTGACACAGGGATAACCAACCACATTAAAGGATGGTGGAGTTAACCGGATTGTGTTGCCCGTTGCAATCTCTGCTGTTGCCAGGGCCATTTTGCCGTCATTCAACCGTACAGCCATAACTAATGAATTTTCATCAATGAACTTAGGGTCACTAAATAAATTGACCTCCGAAGAATGAATAGCTTTTATAAGCTGCCCGTTTCCTGCATCAATTATATGAAGTTCACTTCTTCCGTTTACATCAACTTGTACAGCTGCCACTTTAGAGCCATCTGCAGAAATATCGGGAGTAAAATACTTTGTCTTGCTGGTTAGTTTTCTTTGCTGGCCTGTCTGTACATCAAGCAGTCTTATCACACTATAATCATTCCAACCCCACCGGGGGTCTGTTTCATAAGCAGAGTAAACGATTTTACCGTTGCGATAAGAGAATTGTTCGTCAATGGAAATATCCTTTGTCTTTAGTTTATGTTCCCCAGTTGCATCTTTAATATAAAAAGCAGGACGATGGCGGTAACTGGTTTTTAAATACAGTAAGGAGTCACCTCCGGCTGAATAAGGGAAGTAGTAACTGGTAACATAATTCTTATTAACAGGAAGCAGATATTCATCTCTTGTTGCCCCTGCTCTTTCTGTATTTGTTTTGTATGACTCAAAAGCCTGTTCCCTGAAAGCCTTATAATCTATTCCTGCATGCCTTTTTATTGCAGATTGAAAGGGATAAAACAATCCTTTATAAGCACTGGCATCCCTGGTTACTTTTGTCCAGAAATCAGCCCCATACTTTTGCCTGCCATAATTCACAAGCAAATAACCCAGGTTATAATGATTAGGCACATAATCTTTGAAAGAGCCGTTCCTAAGCTTCATCCATGAATAATTTTTCCCTGCCTGCCATATTGATGGATAGGTGTTCATAAAAAGCGGCACCCGGCCCCTTCCCTGCTTACTGAGTACAGTTTCATTATAAACTGCATCGCCTTCATAAAACCAGTCTGGGATTGAAGCATTGATGGCAAGTGCATATCCTTCCTGTCCAAACAATGTCTTCATTACACTGCTCAGGCCGTTATTGAAGTTATTGAACTGCTGCACATGCCGGTATTCATGCAGGGCCAATTGGTCAGACCATGGTATACTTCCCTGGCCGAAATTGTTCATATCCGGTGTAAGAAAAAACTCGCTGCGAAAAGGGCCAAGCTGTACATAGCCGTTGGGGATGGTCGTTTGGTTCTGTAATACAATATCTATTTTCTTCAGTTGATTACCCAATGAGACAGGTTTTTGAACAGCAAGATAATGAACGATAGAAGCTACCCTGTTAGCCTGACTGTCCATACCTGCTGGGAAAATAATCCGCACAGAATCCGTATTGATCTGCCTCCATTTATGAGAAGGTGGGTTGCCTCCAAATTGCTGGGATAATAAAGAAAGCGGAGCAAGAAAAAGCAAATAGAAAAATACTAGCTTTCGCATGGCGGTGGATATTTTACCGGAAGTTACATAACAAATTATACTAACACTCAGGCAGGCTGAGCGGAACATTAACCGCTAATCCTCCATCGGCAGTCTCTTTATATTTATGATTCATGTCTTTGGCAGTATCCCACATGGTTTTAATAACAGCATCCAATGATACTTTGGCAAAATCCGGGGTGCTTTGCAAAGCAAGCTGTGAAGCTGTAATAGCTTTTATAGCTCCCATGGTATTTCTTTCAATACATGGCACCTGTACCAGGCCACCAATTGGGTCACAGGTCAGTCCTAAATGATGCTCCATCGCAATCTCTGAGGCCATCATCACTTGTTTTTGTGTACCACCCATACATTCTGTTAATCCGGCGGCAGCCATTGCTGATGAAACGCCAATCTCGGCCTGGCAACCACCCATGGCAGCAGAAAGTGTCGCCCCTTTTTTAAAAATACTGCCTATCTCTGCTGCCGTTAAAAGAAACTGTACGATCTTATCATCCTTATTACCATTACAAAAGGTAATATAGTATTGTAACACCGCCGGGATAACACCTGCTGCCCCATTTGTTGGTGCTGTGACCACTCTTCCAAAAGAAGCATTCTCCTCGTTTACCGCTAATGCAAAACAACTTACCCAGTCCAATGTATATTTAAAATCATTTCCGCCGGAGTGGATTGCTGTAAGCCATGAATCGTAATCGCTGTACTGAATTCCGTGAAGTAATTTTTTATTCAACTCCGCACTACGGCGTTTTACATTTAATCCTCCCGGTAAAATTCCGGGTGTATGGCAGCCTCTGTAAATACATTCCTTCATCACCTGCCATATATTAAGCATCGCCTCTTTGGATTGCTTTTCATTCCGCCAGGTATTTTCATTCTCCATCACAATCTCACTAATAGACATCCCTGTTTTAATACACCAATGCAACAGATCATCCGCTGTATTTATCGGGAAAGGAAGCTGAGCAACTTCTTTTCCGCCAGCCTCCTCTCCTTCTTTTATGACAAAGCCTCCGCCAATAGAATAGTAAGTTTCTGCAATGGATTCGCCATTTCTGAGTGTTGCCAAAAATGTTACTGCATTGGGATGATATGGCAGTGTTTCTGTAATTAAGAAATCTATGTTCTCGTTGGGATCAAAATCCACTTCATGCAAACCCAACAACACTATTTTCTTCATGGAGGCAATGTCATTGATCTTTGCATCTATCTGGTCTACTGCAAATGTTACCGGATCATCTCCGCATAAACCTAACTGTACGGCCACATCTGTTCCATGCCCTTTACCAGTTTTAGCTAATGAGCCATACAGCAGTACTTTGACCTCTGTCACATCGAACAAAATTTTCTTTTGTTGCAATGTTTGAACGAACCGCTGCGCAGCCCTCCATGGCCCCAGTGTATGCGAACTGGACGGTCCCACACCTATTTTAAAAATGTCAAATACTGATATGGCTTCGTGTGGCAAAATGTATGATTTAAAACAAAAATACTACTTAGCTACCTGAGGTAACCAGGTTTTACGAAAGAAAGAATTCCATAAAAAACCCCGGCTATTGACCGGGGCTTAAGCAAAAGCAGATAGTCTAAGCGATTATAATACATCTACTAACTGGACTTCAAAAAAAAGTATTGCGTTGCCAGGAATACCTGCGTAACCACTACATCTATAAGCTAATGATGATGGAATGATCAGTTTGATAACGCCGCCTTTCTGAATCAACTGCAACCCAATCTGCCAACCTGGAATAGTTCCTCCCAGTTGAAACGAAACAGGAGTGCCCGTTTGCGAGTCAAATACTGTCCCGTCCAGCAATTTCCCGGTGTACCGTACAGAAACCTGCGAAGTAAGTGATGGAGTAGGTCCGCTGCCTGGGCTAATGACCTGGTAGTATATGCCGCTACTATGGGCAGTACCAATTATACTATTGGCGGAAGCATAAGCTAATATTGTGGCTTGTTCACTTTCTTACAGTTTTGTCCTGGCATTCATCATTCTTGATACAACCAATACCACTAAAAAGCAAACTGGAAACTAAAAGGATTAAAATTGTTCTTTTCATTAATATATTGATTTGTGTAACCCGGCATATAGACCGCCGGAAGTTGTGTTTTGCTGCAAAGAGGTGCAAATTTATGGTTTATCCTCTTTGTCAAGAAGTTCCCGGTATTGCTGTTCGTTCATATCCCATCGGTGACGGGCCGAAAAGATAATAATAAAAACAACGATCAGGAGGCAGGCAGCAACAAGGACGATGACCAGCGATGCCTCCTCCCTCCGCATTGCTTTTTCAGCTTCCTTATGCCACCCGGTTACTATACTAATCAGTATTGATAAAACTATTGCCACAGCCATTGGCAGCCCTACGGCCAGTTGTTTCCATACTTTTTTCCGGCGAAGCCTGTTTTCCTGCCAATATTCAACAAAGGCTCTTTCTTCGGTTGATAACATAATTCATACAAAGGTAAAACACAAGAGCCTTTAACCCTTGCAACAGCGGCACAAAATATCTATCTTACACCTCTAACCTCCCGATGCTTTGAAAATAGCTCCTTTACTGGCACAATATCTTTACACCCATAAACGCCTTGACCTTCCCGGTCTGGGAAGTTTTTTATTAGACCCCTCCGTTATTCTTGAAAGCGAAAGCAGTAAACAAGGGAAAAGTGTAAACCTGGAAGGAGTAACTTTTGAAAGCAATACATCTCTTAAAAATTCACCTGAACTGGTTGAATTTATCTCTTCACAAACAGGAAAAATAAAAGCATTGGCAGCGGCTGACCTCCAATCGCATCTTGGCCTTGCAGAGCAGTTTTTAAATATTGGTAAGCCTTTCCTGTTTGAAGGTATCGGCACCCTGACAAAAATAAAGTCTGGCGAATTTTCGTTTACTTCAGGACAGGCCATACCTGCCACAACAAAAGATCTGCCGGCAAGAGAAGCTGTTTCAGCTGGCTATAATGAAACAGATAACGATTATAAAAGTATTTTTTATGCCCGAAAGATAAAAATGACCTGGAAGAGACCTGTCGTACTTTTATTAGTGCTGGCTGGCCTTGCACTTGCCATTTGGGGTGGCTATACCGTGTATAAAAAAACAATGGCCAAAAAAGAAAGTTCATCTGCTGAAGAAAAATTAAAAGGTGAAAACGTACCGGTTACGGATACAGCAACAAGGATTAAAGACAGTAGGATTAAACAACAAATCATATCTGTTCCGGCCGGTAACTATAAATTTGTTCTGGAAACTTCAGACTCGCTGAGGGCATTTACAAGATTTAAACGGCTCAAAACATTTCAGTGGAATGTGCAAATGGAAACAAAAGACTCTCTCTCCTTCAAGATATTTATGCTGTTACCAGCAACAGCCACCGACACCAGCAGGATACTCGATTCGCTGAGCCGGCTTAATGGCAGAAGAGTTTACATAGAGTAATAAAAAAAGGCTGTCCCAAAGACAACCTTAGAGGTCCCGAGCGGATTCGAACCGCTGTAGCAGCTTTTGCAGAGCTGAGCCTAGCCACTCGGCCACAGGACCGTTTTGAACAGCGGCGAAAATAAGATATTTTTGATAATTAAACCCATACAATCACCTCAAACATCAATATGAGTCGTATTGCAGAATCGGAATTGATCATTAATCCCCGCGGGGCTGTTTACCATCTTGATCTGCGGCCGGAAGAAATTGGCAGCACTGTTATTACTGTCGGAGATCCCGACCGTGTTAAAGAAGTGAGTAAGCATTTCGATTCTGTGGAAGTGAAAAGACAACATCGTGAATTTATTTCGCATACCGGCTATATTGGTAAAAAAAGACTGACTGTTTTATCCTCCGGTATCGGGCCAGATAATATTGATATCGTTCTCAACGAACTTGATGCTCTCACCAATATTGACTTTGAAAAAAGAGAAATAAAAAAAGACCTGAGATCTTTGAATATTGTTCGCATTGGCACATCCGGCTCCTTGCAGGAAGATATACCCGTAGATAGTTTTGTTGCATCAACTCATGGACTTGGCGTTGATAACCTGTTGAATTTTTACCGGCATGAACAAAATGACCAGGAAAAAGAATTACTTCAATCATTCGTTACGCATACCCAGATTCACGGACAGATTGGCAATCCTTATATCAGCAGCGGCGCAGCCTCATTGATCAAACATTTTGTAAAAGACTTTCACCAGGGGATCACAGTGACCTGCCCGGGTTTTTATGGCCCCCAGGGAAGGATACTGAGGCTGGGCATCAGCAACCCAAATTTCGTTAACCGTCTCACCGATTTCCGGTTTGGTCAGCATCGCATCACCAATTTTGAAATGGAAACATCCGCTATTTATGGACTTAGGCAAATTACTAGGCCATAACTGTCTTGCTGTAAACGCTATAGTTGCTAACCGGGTAAAGAAAGAATTTTCAAAAGACGGATTAGCCGCTGTGGAAAAGCTTATTCAAAAATTTCTTCAAATATTTTCAGAAAGCATCTGATGACACTTCATTTTTATAAGTACCAGGGTACCGGTAATGATTTTATCCTTGCTGATAACAGGAAGAACGAGTATTCATTTACAAAAGAGCAAATCCACAAACTCTGCGACAGAAGATTTGGCATTGGCGCTGACGGGCTGATGCTGCTGAACGAAAAAGCAGGATTTGACTTTGAAATGAAATATTATAATGCCGACGGCCGTGAAGGAAGTATGTGCGGAAATGGCGGACGTTGTATGACAAAGTTTGCCTATCACTTGGGTATTCACCGGGAAGTGTATCGCTTTCTGGCTTCTGATGGTGTTCATGAAGCGGAAATAGATATGGATGGCATCGTTTCATTGAAAATGAAAGATGTAAAAACCATTAAAAGATTTCATAGTGACTATATCCTTGATACTGGTTCGCCCCATTACATAAAAATGGTAAGCAATGTGATGGATGTTGATGTTTTTAAAAAAGGAAGTGAGATAAGGCACAGTAAGGAATTTGAAGAAGAAGGAATCAATGTAAATTTTGTCGAACAATTGCCGGAAGCGGACAAGATTATTGTAAGAACCTATGAACGGGGTGTTGAAGATGAAACTTTTTCCTGCGGCACAGGGGTCACCGCTGCAGCCTTGGTTTGTTACCATAATGAAAATGGGTTTAACGAGGTGGAAGTAAAAACATTGGGGGGTATACTTTCCGTAGAGTTTGATCGCATTGATGAAAATAAATACGAAAATATCTGGCTTTGCGGCCCTGCTGAAAAAGTTTTCGAAGGAACTGTACTATTAAAATAAACTATGCCGGATATGCAATCAAAAGAGGAAATCATTCAGCACCTGGAAAGAGTTTCAAAAGAATTCTCTTCGTTTTGTTCAGGCATCAGCAGTGAAATATTTTTCCGGCAGCCGGTTGAAAAATGGTCCATAGCACAAAATGTAACGCATCTTATTACATCAGCCAATATGACAAAACTGGCATACAATCTTCCCAAATTTATGGTCAGGTTTTATAGCGGCAAACCTAACCGCCCTTCCCGTAGTTATGAAGACCTGTCAGCAAAATATAAACTCAAATTAGAACAAGGAGGCCGGGCCAGCGGAAGATTTATTGCAAAACCCGTCCTTCCAAAGGAAGGGGAAGAGAATATCCTGAACACATTTGACAAAACAATGCGAAAACTTATAACCGCAATTGATAAAAACTGGAGCGACCCGCAATTAGACCATTATCTTGCCCCTCATCCGTTGCTTGGTAAGATCACTCTTCGTGAGCTGGGCTATTTCACCGTATATCACACCGAACATCATCTTAGCATCATTAAAGAAAGATTGAAGGACTAAATCTGAACCACCCGGCTTACCTTTGCGGCGGTTTATGATTCAGTATTTCAAAAACATCAATCAGCAGACAGTTGAGATTGACAAACCCGAAAACGGTGTTTGGGTAAATGTATTACCTCCCCTGAAACAGGAGGAGTTCACAGAATTATCAAGTGCATTAGATATTCCAATTGACTTTCTCACTGACTCGCTGGATATAGACGAAAGAAGCCGTTTTGAAGAGGATGATAATGTGAAGCTGATTGTCATTAAAACACCAACCGAAAACAACTCCTTTAACGAAAGTGATGCGTATTATATCACTATTCCTATCTGCATCATCCTTACCCACAACCAGGTTGTTACGGTAAATTCATTTGAGAATACGGCCATTAAAAAATTCCTGAACACTTTTCAGAACCGCCATCCCGACAAGAGAAACATGATGGTATTAAAGATCTTTGAGAAGATCGTTCAGAATTTCATGGAGCACCTTAAAGAGATCAACCAACGGAGAAATACCTACGAACAAAAACTCTATGATGCCAGCCGCAATGAACACCTGCTGGAACTGATGAGAATACAAAAAAGTCTTGTTTATTTTGTAACAGCTCTTCGTTCAAATGAAATGCTGATGATGAAACTGGAAAGAACCAATTTTCTTGCCCTTACAGAAGAAGAGAAAGAATTTTTGAACGACCTCATCGTTGATAATTCACAGGCCCTTGAGATGGCTAATATTTATACTAACATCCTCAGCAGCACCCTCGATGCTTTTGCCAGCATTATCGCAAACAACCAAAACCAGGTTTTGAAAAGACTTGCAGTGATCACCATCGTCCTTACATTTCCTGTTTTAATTGCCAGTTTGTTTGGAATGAATGTGCCCAGTGGTTTTGAACATTCAAAATATGCTTTCTACATCGTTGCTTTTTTGTCACTGGGTATTGCTCTTATTATTGGCTGGTATTTCTTTCGTAAGAAAATATTCTGATCTCCATGTTCAATCTCCGAGTTTACGGCATTCTTATTAACGAACAACAGCAGGTTCTCGTCAGTGATGAGCTTATCCGTGGCAGGTACATCACCAAATTCCCAGGTGGGGGCTTAGAGTTTGGAGAAGGTACCAGGGATTGTTTGCAGCGGGAATTCATGGAAGAAATGAACCTGAAAGTAGAAACAGGCGAACATATTTACACTACCGATTATTTTCAGATGTCTGCTTTCAATCCTGAACACCAGATCATCTCTGTCTACTATTTTGCAAATGCATTGGAAGAGATCAAAGTACCATTAAGAACCAATCCATTTGATTTTGATGAGCAACAGATGAAAGTATATGAAGCCACAAAAGAAACTGAAACCTTTCGTTTTATCAATTGGAATGAGTTCTCCCCGGAAAGTATGACTTTGCCGATTGATAAGATCGTTGCCGGAATAATAAAAAAAGATTTTAATCTTCCAGCATAGCCGCCCTCTTCATTTCTGCGGCCTGTTCATGCCCCAGGTAATTCTCAATACGGTTATGTACAAGATAGATAACCGGTGTAAGTAGCAGGGCCATGCAAAATTTGTAAATATAATTACCAATACAAATCGTCATCACAAGGTTTAATGACCACGGCTGTCCCTGGTTATTGGAGATGCGGGGGCCGATATAAAATGCAATGAACAACACTACAAAACTATCCACCAGTTGAGAAACCAATGTAGAACCAGTTGCCCTCAGCCAGATATTCTTTTCACCAGTCGCCTTTTTTATTTTATGAAAGATAAAGACATCCAGTATTTGCCCGATAAGAAAAGCCACCAGAGATCCAACAATTATCCATTGACTTTGTCCGAAAATAGCCCTGTATGCTTTATCTGCATCAGGCACTCCCTGCCCGGCATAGTTCCCTATCCAAAATCCCGCCGGTGTAAGATGTATTGCCCCCTGAAACATGATAAACGCATAAATGATAAGACCAATGGCCAGGAAAGAGAGAAACCTCACCCCTTTCATTCCGTAATACTCGTTGATGATATCAGTCATGATAAATACAACCGGCCATAGCAAAACACCTGCTGTAAGATTGAAAGAAAAATCATTCCCGAAAATGTTCAGGTGGGCCGGTTGTGCACCAAACGTTTCTTCCAGAGAAAATAATTTAACCCCCATCAACTCTGCAATCAAAGCATTGGCGATAAAAAAACCTGCCAAGTACCAGGAACAACCGGGTGGGTTTATGTTTGATGATAGTATGGATCATTCAGATAAAATATAAAAAAGATTAAAGCAAGTAAAAACAACACATTAGCAATAATCAGCCACAAGAGGTACAAACTGCCTGAGCCTTCTCTTCACAATAAACACCAGCAAATAACAAAGGTTCACCGACAGGAATAATAATCATTCCCATAAAATAACCGATAGTGATGATGGTTGATTTCAGGTTTTCATCGCTTATCCATTCCTGCATCAGTAACGAAACAGATAAAAGGAAAAAGACACCGCAGATAAAGGCCAATCTTGACAAAAATAAAAGCCAACGCATCGGGATTTTAGTCTAAAATAGCATTATTTTGTCAGCCTAATAACTGATGTGTAATGAAAAATCCCCTGCTGAAAAAAATTCTCCCTCACCTGGTTGCTGTGGTGGTTTTCCTGGTCGTTTCTGCCATTGTTCTGCAAGCCCGTCCTGGACGGGAATGTGCTGAACCAGCATGATAATGTGGGTTGGAAAGGAATGGCACAAAACGCCTTTGAGTACAAAGAAAAAAACGGGCATTATCCGCTTGTGGAACCCCAATCTTTTCAGCGGTATGCCTAACTACCAGGTGGCTATGCAGGGCAAGAGTGTTATGCCAAACACTGCCCGCCATATTTTCTTTTGGCATGCCCAAGCCCATCAACTTTTTCTTTTTAGCCTGTATCTGTTTATATATTCTTTGCCTGGTACTGAAGATTCGTCCGGTCATTGCGATGCTCAGCGGCCTGGCTTACGCTTTTTCTACTTATAATATTGTCATTATCGCAGCAGGCCACGATACACAGATGCTGGCCACCGCCTTCATGCCATTAGTGATTGGCGGGTCTTATCAGCATTTATGAAAAAAAATACTGGTTGGGTTTTGCCCTCACTACCTATGCCTCTTACCAGCAGATTGGTGTGAACCACCTGCAGGTTACCTATTACTTCTTTCTTATTGCTGCCATCATAACCATCGCTTACCTGGTAAAATGGATCAGGGAAAAAGACTGGAGACATATTGGCATAGCCGGGGGCATTACGATCGTTTCAGCGCTAATCGGTCTGGCAGGTAATGCACTGATCCTGAAAACAACTTCCGAATACAGCAAGTTCACCATGCGGGGTGGTAAAGACATAAATATAACCGGTGATACGGTAACTACTGCAAAAACATCAGGATTAGATACAGGTTATGCGTTTGCATATAGTTTGGGGAAAGCAGAATCCATGACCTTTATCCTGCCCAATGCATTTGGTGGTTATAGTGGTAACAGGCTGAATGAAGGTTCCCATGTTGCAAAAAAATTAATTGCCAAACAGGTTCCTGAAGCTAATGCAGAACAGGTGGCGCAAAACATGCCTGCATACTGGGGTAAATTGTCTACCTCTGGCCCGGCTTATCTTGGTGTGATCATTTGTTTACTGGGATTGATCGGTTTTGTGATTTGCAAGGGACCACTCCGTTGGGCTTTGCTAACCGCCACCGTACTGGGCATATTAATGTCATGGGGCAAATACCTTCCGGGCTTTAATACGTTCCTGTTCGAACATCTTCCATTGTACAATAAATTCCGCTCCCCTCCTTTTGCACAGGTGATCCCGCAATTGTGTGTTGGCATCAGCGCAGCGATGGCATTACAGCAATTATTGTTCGGCCCTAAATTGCAGAAGGCAGATATCAAAAAGATATTATACACTGCAGGCGGCTTGTTTGCATTGTTGGGCATCATGTACATGATGATGGATTACAGTTACACCTACGATGCGGGGATAGCACAGGATATTACTGAACAATCGAAAAGCGATGAACTGGGCAGAGCCGTTATTTCAGGGTTGAAAGCTGACAGGCAGGCCATGTTTGGCGGACAATTGCTGCGGGCATTGGGGCTTGCCGTGCTGGCACTGGGAACTCTTTTCTTATTCTATAAGAATAAAATAAAATCGTTTGCTGCCGCAATCATTCTTTTGCTGGTAAGTACGCTGGATATATTCGTTATGAGCAATAGCTATTTCAGCAATGAAAAAGAGCCGTATGCAAGTTATCAGAGAGATGAGGATAAACTTTTTGTCCCGGCAGATGATTACACCAGCACTAATTTCAGCCCCACTCCAGCTGACCAGCAGATATTACAGGACAAAGACCCGAATTACCGTGTATTCAATATGGTGGGTACATCCAATGCCGATCCTTTCAGTGAATCAAAGACATCTTATTACCATAAATCTGTCGGAGGTTATCATCCTGCCAAGATCAGGATATACCAGGATATCATTGAAAAGTATCTTTCATATGGGCGGCCAGAGCCGGGTGTGTTGAATATGCTCAATACAAAGTATATCGTCGTGCAAGACCCCCAAAGCAAACAGATTGGTGTAATACCGAACCCGGAAGCTTATGGACCCTGCTGGCTGGTGAAGAACGTAAAAATAGTAAAGGGCCGGGTGGAAGCCATACAAGCACTTGGCAACACTAATTTAAAAGATACCGCAGTTGTTGATGAGTCATTCAGCAAAAATGTGGTGCAGCCGCAATGGGATTCTACTGCATCACTAAAAATGATAAAGTTTGATAACGATGCCATCGAATACGAGTCGAATAGCAGCAGTCCGCAGTTTGCCGTCTTCAGCGAAATATATTACCCGCTGGGATGGAATGCTTATGTAGATGGCAAGAAAACAGATTATTGCAATGTGAACTATATTCTCCGGGGCATATCATTGCCTGCGGGCAAACATGCCATAAAGTTTGTGTTTGAGCCGGCATCTGTCAAAAGCGGAACTTCTATTATGTTTATCGCCTCTATAATCATTCTGCTTGTGTTGCTCGGTGGATTGTATATGCATTTTAAAAAAGAGCTACAATCATTGCGAAAAACACAACCAGGCGACCACTACCCGGGCGGCCCTGCATGAAAAAAGTACTCGCAATAGCCCCTTACCAGTACCTGCCTTATTTTTCAGGGGGGCAAAAGTTTATTGCGCAGTTTTTTGAACACCTGGGTTCAGCAATTGACCTGACTGTTATTTCGGTAGCTGAAAATGATTTTTCGCTGGCGAAATCGTACAAAAGTATACCGCTGCTGAAAAAATCTTTTTCAAGATATATTGATCGCAGCCTGGTATCAAAACTTATTAACCTCACAAAGAAAGAAGGGTTTGATACCATTATTTGTGAACACCCCTACTTTGCCTGGTTGGCATTTGCCGTCAGGAAAAGAACAGGGGTTAAAGTCATCATCCACACACACAACATCGAATACCAACGCTTCCGTTCCACCGGTAAATGGTGGTGGCCGGTGTTGAAACGATATGAAAAGAGCAGTTTTGAAAAAGCTGACGGTCTTTTTTTCATCACTCCCGAAGACAAAGAATTTGCCATCAGCAACTGGAAAATTGAAAAAGAAAAATGTATTGACCTCCCTTTTGGGGTTGAAATAAAAAGCTACCCGGAAGACAGAGCCTACCACCGGCAAACTGTTATTCAAAAACATGCTATTGACCATGACGAAAGAATATTTCTTTTCAATGGCCTGCTGAACTACAAACCGAATATAGATGCGCTGAAAATAATTCTGGATAAAATCAACCCGCTGCTGATTGCAACCGCTGCCTTAAAGTATAAAATTATTATCTGCGGTAAAGGCCTGTCTGAAGAAATGAGTGAATTAAAAGAATATGCTGATAAAAACATTGTGTATGCCGGGTTTGTAGACAGTATTGAAACATACCTGAAAGCCACGGACATTTTTTTAAATCCTGTGCAAAGTGGCGGCGGCGTAAAAACAAAGATGGTGGAAGCTATTGCGTATGGAGCAACTGTTGTCGCTACTGAAACAGGAGCCACGGGTATATTTAAAGACGTATGTGGAGATAAACTTAGTGTAGTGGCGGATGATAATTGGGAAGAATTTGCTAAAGCAATTACTGAGAAACCCATCTTTTCGATGCCAACACCACAGGAATATTATGATTACTATTTTTACGGGAATATTGTTAAGCGATTAATTGAAGTAGTATAAACTGTAACAATGAGATTATTAATTACAGGTTTTACAGGTTTTGTCAGCCAGCATTTTCTTGCTTTGTTAAACAAAGAAGAGCCGGGTTCTGTCGTGTTGGGGATTGATAAAAATTCACCTGATTTCGATTTTTCCAATTACAGTAATCTTTCTATCTCATTCGAGAACATTGATTTGCTAAACAGAACAGCTACAGATAAGATACTTGATTCCTTTCAGCCTGAATATATCTTACATCTTGCCTCAGTAAGTTCTGTGGCGCAGAGCTGGCATACTCCTTTAGATAGTTTTGTAAATAATACTAACATTTTCCTGAATCTTGTTGAACAAATCAGACTTAATAACAGCAAATGCCGGATATTATCCGTTGGCTCCTCTGAAGAATTTGGTGAAGTAACTGAAAAAGAATTACCACTTACTGAAGAGCATCCATTGAAACCTGTAAGTCCCTATGCCGTAGCAAGAGTTTCACAGGAAATGTTATCTAAGATTTACGCTGATGGGTTCTCCCTTGATATTATTATGACAAGGTCATTTAATCATATCGGGCCGGGGCAACGGGATGTGTTTGTAATTTCATCATTTGCAAAACAACTGGTGCAACTTGCAAAAACTAAATCCGCCAATAATACCATTACAACCGGCAATCTTTCTGTTATTCGTGACTTTGTGGATGTAAGAGATGTAGTAAAAGCCTATTATCTTCTTTTCAAAAAAGGTCGCAGTGGCGAAGTATATAATATTTGTTCTGGCAAAGGAATTGTCCTGAAAGATATTATTTATAAAATGAGTGAATTACTGGACATAAAAGTTGAAACAGAAGTGAATCCGCAACTGGTACGGCCTAATGAAAACAAAAAAGTGATTGGCTCCTACCGGAAAATAAAAGAAGAATTAGGATGGCAACCAGAAATAGAAATAGAAAAAAGCCTTGCTGATATCATTAGCTACTGGCAAACAAAGACAGAGTAGCCATCACTTTACCAAAGTTACTTTGCAAATAGACTCCCAAAGCAATTGTGCGGTGCGACTCCAGGAAAATTGTTTCTTCTGAATATGTCCGTTGGCGATTAACTTATTTCGCAATTCATCATCATTTGATAATTTCTCCATTCCATCAGCAATACTTTCAATGCTAAAAGGGTCAACCATTAATGCTGCATCACCCGCCACTTCCGGCATGGAGGTTACATTTGAACAAATTACCGGCACGCCGCTTTGAAAAGCTTCTACAATCGGCAAGCCAAAGCCTTCGAAAATGGGAACAAAACTTAACGCATATGCTGCTCCCAGCATTTTTTGTAAATCCTCATCGGATAAACGGCCGGTAAAAATTATATCATCCTTGTATGGGCTACTTGTGTAAGAGTCTTCAATCTCTGTTTTACTCCAAAGTATTGAACCAGCAAGTATCAGTTTAAAATCTGCATTTGTTTTCCGTTTAAACAAATTAAACCCATCAATCAGTCGTTTAATATTCTTTCTTGGGTGCATGGACCCTACAAAAAAGAAATACGGCTTTCCCCCACTCCATTTATTTTTTACTTCAATTATTTCCTGTTCATTCAGTGGAGAAAAATTGCTGTTGATACCACAGGATACATTGTCAATTGTAGAAGGGTCTATCTTGTAATAGTCAGCTATATCCTTTTTACTATACTCCGAAATGGTGGCAATCCGCTTTGCCTTTCGGGCAAATCGTTTGAAGAAAAACTTAAAATAGATACGATTCTTCAACTTAATATCTTCCGGTTTATGTTCGAAGTTGATGTCGTAAATAATGGGTATTTGTTTGCACTTTGACAAAAGGCTCAGATAACCATCAGCCGATACCATCACATCAGGTTTATGTTTTCGGAGGAACAAAGGAAGCACCACATCCATGTAAAACACATACAAAAGAGGATGCCGCAGAGCCGGGAAAATCTTGTGCTTTGTTACATTAGGAAAGTCAAAATAATTCTCCGTGAATTTTTTATCGCATAAAATCTTGAACGGCACCTCCGGATGGTCTTTGATAAGGTTAGCGACTGCATTTACTGTAAAATAGCCGATACCATCCAGTTTCTTATTACGTAATATCCAGCAATTAATGGCAATGGTCATAAGCTATCAGTGCATTTTTGCAAATATGCCACTTGTTTTTGCAGCAAGGAAAAATTAATCATTAAACCTTACTTTTGCCCGGTCAAATCACTGAAATTTTTATGAAAACAGCCCTTATTACAGGTATTACCGGTCAGGATGGTGCTTACTTGGCCGAGTTGCTGCTGAGCAAGGGTTATTCAGTACATGGCATACGCAGACGGAGTTCTTTAATGAACACCCAGCGTATTGACCACCTGGTTTTTGATAAATCCATTGCTGAAAGATTTCACCTTCACTATGGAGATATGACGGATTCCAGCAGTATTCTTAGAATTATACAACAAGTACAGCCTGATGAAATTTATAATTTGGCAGCTCAAAGCCATGTGCAAGTTAGTTTCAGTACCGCAGAATATACAGCTAACGCAGATGCAATAGGAGTATTAAGGATATTAGAAGCTATCAGGATATTAGGGCTCGAAACGAAAACAAAATTCTACCAGGCTTCTACTTCCGAGTTGTATGGTAAGATTCAGGAAATACCACAAACCGAAACTACTCCTTTCTATCCCCGTTCACCGTATGGCATTGCTAAACTATACGGCTACTGGATTACGGTAAACTATAGGGAAGCTTATAACATATATGCAGTAAATGGTATTTTATTTAATCATGAAAGCCCATTACGAAGCGAAAATTTTGTTACCCGGAAAATCACCATCGCTGTTGCAAGAGCTGCATTAAAAAAAGAAGGATTGTTATTGCTGGGCAACATGGATGCAAAAAGAGACTGGGGACATGCTAAAGATTATGTGGAAGGAATGTGGCTGATGTTGCAGCAGGAAAAACCGGAAGACTATGTGTTGGCAACAGGAGTTACTACATCTGTAAGAGATTTTATCAGGATGGCTTTTGCAGAAGTTGGCATAGAGATATCCTTTTTCGGAACAGGTATAAATGAAAAAGGCTTCGTAGAGAAATGTAACAACCCGCTTTATCAAATCGAAAAAGGCAAACAGGTTGTTGGAGTTAATCCAAGATATTTCAGACCTGCTGAAGTGGATCTACTGATTGGCGATTCTTCAAAAGCCAGAAAAAATTTAGGCTGGCAACCCAAATATGATTTGGCAGGACTTGTAAAAGATATGATGGAGAAAGAAATCCTGTTCCAGCAAATCAATCACTATTAAGTTATACCTGCCTATTTACTTACCCGCTGTAATTTTTTTGTAGAACGAGAAGAGAACAAGACCTGGTTTATTATCTAAAAATTTAGCGGCTAAAATTCCAGGTTTAGCCAAGGGGTTAAAAGCCTGATCGGGTATTAACAGGTTGGCATATTCCCTGCACTTTGCAATGAATAAGCCTACAGAAGTTTGCCGAAGACTAACGGGAGTCTTAAGCAACCTGTGCGAAAGACTTTCGCAGAAATAAAGCAGCATCTTCTTTCCGCTTTGCTGAATGACTGTATTGATCTCTTTGTTACTGTCTTTAATAGAACTAAGGAAAAGCATATACTTACCAAAAGCTTGCTGGTAATCTTCCCCGTTTGTTAATCTCGATACACTATCATGCAGCCTGTATGAAAAGCAAATCTTCTCCGAAGTGGCTTTGCAGCTTTTGGAAATCAATTTCATCCAAAGTTCGTAATCAGCAAAAATCAGTTTCGGATAAGCAGGAGAAATTCCTCCAACTGCATCGTAATCACTGCTACGCATCATATATCCGGTTCCTGTGCTGTCAAGTGTCTGGTTCATCTGGCAGTCAAGAAACTCATGTACATATTGTACCTCGGCCATTGGCTGACTTTGTCTTACAATTTTCCCGGATGAATCAATATAATTGAAATGAGTTTGATACAGACTTGCAGTTGGATACTGCCCAATTAAGCTATCCATTGTTTGCAAATAATCAGGATGAAGAATATCATCATGCCCTATCATAGTCATAAATTGATTCTTGGGAATGTCCTTTATTCTTGCCCAGTTTTGCTCAATGGATAAACTCTCGGCTGAAGGATAATAAATGACTCTCTTATCCTCTAACGATTGAACCCATTCGGTTGTACCATCCGTACTACAGTTATCCAAAATATGCAAAGAAAAATTTGTAACGGTCTGGTTCAAAATACTAGCAACGGCCTCTTTAAGATAACTCCCCCCATTTTTTACAGGCAATATAATGCTGTATTTTATGCCCATAAGCGTTTAATATTTAAGAGAACATTAAACAATGGCTTACAATAACATTTCAAATAAAATTTATATTTCCATTTTTGGATATTCTTATTACTAAATGCCTGACGAAAGGCTCTGAAAAACTCCTTTCTTTCTTTCTTATCTTTCAAATTTTTGTACACAAACAAACTATACTCAACCCAGCCTCTCCCTGTAAAACTCCAAATTTTTTTCTCAAGACTACCCCAATCATCCCTTGCGTTTAATTGCGACTTTAAATAACCATGAAACCATGAAGGGGTATTGATGTATTTATCTTTTAAAGTAAAAAAATTATAGCCGAAATTGTCCCCATGAATTACCTGCCCCCCCAATGCTTTATTTATAAAAACCAGCCCGTCAACTGAACCAGCCGCAATTACATAGGCATGATCTCCCAGCAATTCACTTCCGTAATTTGGAATCCCTTTCATGGCAAGTAAAACATCTTTTCGGACCATCAGGCAACTCCACAACAAATATGTGCTAGAAAAGAAGCCGTCCAAATAAGAAGCGGCAAAATCGGCCTTACTAATTACATGTATTTCCTCATTCTTCAGATCTTTCAACAAATTGGATTTCTTTCCAACGTCCTCACCCATTGTTTTTGATGCAAACTCGTTCTCAATTATAAGATCTCCACAACCGCTATAAACACCATAGTTTGGATACTTTTCTGTTAGCATAACCAAGGTTCTCAACAGATCCGGATATGCAGGATCATCGTCCGTAATCATTACAATATATTCTCCATTAGATCGTTCGATACTTTTATTAAAACTATTGATCATTCCCAGGTTTGCTTCATTGCTAAAATATAACACCCTGCAATCGTTTATACTTTCAACGACTGATTTTGCCGATTCTTCCGGATCGTTATCAGATACAATAATTTCAAAATTCTTATATGTCTGTAATAAAATAGTGTTAAGCTGCTTAAGCAGCAAATCAGGCCTTTTGTAAGTGCTCATACAAAAGCTAATAAGTGGCATAGTTCCAGTCATTATTTTATCCTTTTCAAATAACCATCCGGGGCAACAGAAACAAGAAGTTTGTTATCTACCAACTTATCAATTTCGAAATTATTATTCGCTTTTAAAAATTCGAAGACAGCAGTTTTAGGATTGTCTCCAACAGACCATGACCGATCGTTATATAAATCAGCAGGTAAATCTTCAACAATGGTATCAAAAGCAATTAGATAAGAACCTATAGTGACAAAAGGTGAATACAATTCCAATTCTTTCAGCACATGGTCATGAGTGTGATTAGAATCCAGGCAAACCATTACTGTTTTTTTATCAGCAGCATAAGGTTTTATTTTTTCGATAATTTCTTCACTAATAGCCGATCCTTGTATCATTCTGATTCGTTTATACATCGGATGTTTTTCAATCTCCAATCGGTTATGTTCCCGGATATCAATATCAATACCTAACACTTCCCCTTTCCCTATCAGCTCCAGAATAGATGCATAAAAAATCAATGACCCCCCATGAGCAATGCCTGTCTCAATAATTAAATCTGGTTTTATTGCCCAGATAATTTCCTGCATAGCTATCATATCCTGAGGGTATTGAATGATAGGACGTCCCATCCAGGTAAAGTTATAGGAGTAACCAGACCGAATTGTTGCTTCGGTAAAATTTTTACTTATTTGCAATAACTGTTTATTCTTTCCTTGCAAATCAATTCTTTCTTTACATTCCGCCTTAAATGCTTCTACAGGGTTCATTGATTGTTATTTTAAAGTGTTATAAGTTTAATACTAAGTGGATCTGTAATGGCTTTTATCTCGTCAATGTAATTGACGTTCATTACAATTACATTTTCAACAGCCTGTTCTGCCAATTCATTGGGTTTAATAATATAATGCCCTGTACCTCCTATAAATCGATGCTGCTTTTTAGGATTAATATCAATTACACATTTTACTTTTTCATTGCGTTTATCCAGCAAATTCAGGAAAGTAGAACCCTTTGCGCCTGCCCCCCATATTGCTACATTCCTCAGGCTACTGATTAACCCATCGTACTCTTCAATCCTATCTTTGAACTTTACATTGTATGGCGCTATATCTCTAATCTCCAATTTTTTCTTCACGTCTGCTAAATCTGCAATTACATAAATGTATTGACCATTAAAGAAATGCCCTCCGATACTTTTGGTAAAAAACATTTGCAGAGTTGATAAAGTAAAATAGTTACAATGCTCATAAAAAATATCCTCGGTTGCATTGTGTTTTAATATCCATTCAAAAGTGGGCACTTCGATATATATTTTGCCCTTATGCTTATTGGCAGCAGCTATTGTTTGTATAAAATGAAATGGCGCAGAAATATGTTCAAGCGTATGTCGGAGAATGATGAACTCAGCTCCTATATCAGCATACTTATCAGAAAAAAAATCTTTAACCACTTTAGGAGAATGCCCTTCATAGGTAGGATCAAAGCCAATAATATCTACTTGCCTGTCAAGTAGCATATCCATAAAATACGCTTTACCGCACCCTATCTCAACCACTTTACCTTTCAGGGCATTATTTTCCTCCATTATTTCAATTACATTATCAAGATGTTTTCTGAAATAAGCAGAGTTACTTTGCTCATTTTGATAATGCATATCGTAATCAATAATAGAATCCGTAAAGTTGGCACTAAAAACAAATCCATTATCAAGCGACTGGGCTAATACAACATCAATACAAGGTGCATTGCAGGCTGCTTCTTTTGTTTCATACACCTTATTCTGTATTAATGGAACAGACCGCTGTTCATATATAGTCTTCACATTGGTACTCCCAGTTAGCGGACACTTAATCATCAGTTACTATAGATTTAAATTTTTTCGCATCACCCCAAAAACGCATGGGTTCATAATCCGGATAAGGATAGTGGCCAAGATTAAGAGTAATACTTTTATTATTTGATTTCAGATAGTTCGCAACAAATTCTCTCACCGTTACAGGCTCTCCGCTACAGTTATTTATTACCCCATCAATTTGCGTTTGCAGTGCAATTTTGACAATATTCTCTGCCACTTTCTCCACGGGTAAATAGTCCCTTACTTGTTCCCCACCACTCATATTGAACACCTGTTCTCCGTTCACCAAAGCTCTGTCTAGTTGCGAAATTAGCGAATTAGGATTTTGCCCCTTTCCGTACATATAGAACAACCTAACCCATTTAAAAGAAAACAGGTTATATCTTTTAAATTCTTCCAATCTCTTTCTTAAACTATCTTTTGCCCTGCCATACGGGTTATCCGGCAAAGCAGGCATGTCTTCGCTTAAACAGCCTTCCTGCATGCCATACTCAAAGCATGTTCCTGTGATTGTCAAATCTGACAACCCGTTCCTGATAAGATTAGTTAAAAAAGAATAATGTCTTGGCAGGTTAATTTCTTCATGAAATGAAGACTTGTAGTTGGGCAGCCCTTCCCAGGCAAGGTGAATGACTAAATCAGGCTGGCCGAAAAATTGGTTATAATCAATAGTATCATCAAAACTATCAAGATTAAAAGGGATATAAGTCACTGCATCGAACCAAGAATATTTTGATGCCTTTTGTTGATTAGCAGATGAAGCAATCACAGTACATCTTTTCTTGAGAAGTTCTTTGACAACATAATTGCCGATAAACCCTGTTGCCCCTGTAACTAATACTTTCATTGCAGTAAAAGTTATATTACTTCAAGTTTCGGAATAGGAATTACAAACTGACCTCCCCACTCCTTTATATATGAAAGCTGTTCAATTATTTCATCCCGGATATTCCATGGTAGAATTATCACAAAGTCAGGTTTATTTGCTTTCAGGTAATCTTCATTCGTTACAGGAATATGACTAGCCGGCAACCACTTGTTTTGCTTATTGGGGTTTGCATCCACCACAAAATCAATCAAATCATTTTTTATCCCGCAATAATTCAATAAGGTGTTCCCTTTTGCGGCCGCACCATAAGCAGCCACTTTTTTTCCCTTCCTTTTCTGTTCAATAAGAAATGAAGTTATATCCAATTTTACTTGCAACGCTTTTTGCTGAAAATTTTGATAGTAACTTAAACTGGTAACACCTTTTGCTACTTCTTTATCCAGCAAAGCTTTTACATTGGGTGAAATTAGCTTGCTATTATCTTCCTGGTGCTTTGCATATATCCGCAGCGAACCACCATGTGTCGACAATTCATCTACATCAAAAAATTCAAGCCTCTGTGATTCAAAAATTTGCTTTACAGTATGAAAAGACAAATAAGAGAAATGCTCATGATAAATGGTATCAAACTGACTGTTATCAATCAACTGAACCAAATGAGGAAATTCCATTGTAACAACACCAGTGTCCGCCAAAATGATTTTCATTCCACCTACAAAATCGACAATATCCGGAACGTGGGCCAGTACATTATTACCCAGCAATAAATCAGCTTTTACTTCCCAATTATTAGCCAGCCGATCGGCGAGTTCTACACCAAAAAATTCAACAATTGTTTTTATCCCTTTTGCAACAGCCACCTCTGCAGTGTTAGCAGTCGGCTCAATTCCCATTACAGGAATATTTCTTTCTTTAAAGTATTGCAGCAGGTATCCATCGTTGGAAGCTATTTCAATAACCTGCGACTCTTCATTCAATCCAAATTTTTCAACCATCAGGTCAGTGTACTTCTTTGCATGCTGAAGCCAACTGGTAGAATAAGAAGAAAAATATACATAGTCGCTGTTAAATATAGCATCCGATTTTTTATACTCATCAACCTGCACCAAAAAACAATTATGACAAGTATATACTTTTAATGGGAAAAACAGCTCCGGTTCATTCAGTTGCTCCTGGGTTAAAAAAGAATTAGAAGCTGGTGAGTTGACCAGATCAATAAATATATGTTCCAATTCAGTTTTACAAAATCTGCATTCCATAAATTATACACCTTTAAAATCATTATTAAGTAATGAATGCCCTGCATCTCTGCCAGATAAAACAGAAACTGGCAATGGCCATTGAATCCCAATCATCGGATCATCATGTCTTATTCCTGCTTCAGCCGCTGGCTGGTAAAATTCAGAATGATGATACAACAATTCACAGTTATCACTCAAACACTGAAAGCCATGTGCAAACCCCTCCGGGATATATAACATCTTTTTATTTTCAGCAGATAACTCAGCTCCAAACCATTGAAGGAAGGTTGCTGAATCTTTACGAATATCTATTATTACATCAAATACAGAACCGGCAATACATCTTACCATTTTGATTTCCTTGTATGGCTCCATCTGGAAATGCATTCCCCTGATTGTACCTTTCTGATAACTTACAGAATGATTCATTTGCACCCATTCCTTGGAATGCCCTATTTCAGCAAATGAATTCTTACAATAATAACGGGCAAACCACCCCCTCTCATCTGCAAACGGAGTTAGTTCAATAACATAACTACCTGTCAATGGAGTAGCAGTAAATATCATATTGCAAAATATTCTTCGATTTGCCGAAATGAATAATTAGCCTGGTCTTTCGCAGTTCTTTTGTACCAGTCGATCGTCCACCCGATAGCCTGTGATGCAGATAATTTTGGTATCCAGTTCAGTTCTTTCCTTGCACGGCTGATATCCAATTTTAATAACCCTGCTTCATGAACCTGGGTAGTATCGGAGCCATCAATCCAACTGCCACTGCCCCAGCATTCAATCGCATTTTCGACAAGCTCTTTTACGGAAAGATGGTCATCTGGCGTCGGACCAAAATTGTAGGGTCTGGAATACAGTGACGGGTTTGCGTCTAACAAGGCACCCAGCAATAAATAACCATTTAGCGGCTCAAGAACATGTTGCCAGGGGCGGACCGCCGACGGATTGCGGACATTAATTGGTTCATGGTTTTGTAAGGAACGTACAATATCAGGTATGATCCTGTCTATGCTCCAGTCCCCGCCACCAATCACATTACCAGCTCTTGCACTGGCAATGGCCTTCTGGTGCTGTAAATAGTTAGTAACATTAAAAAAAGAGTTTCGAAACGAGCTTACCACTAATTCCGTGCAAGCCTTACTTGAACTATATGGGTCATACCCGCCAAGAGTATCCTCTTCTTTATATAATATATCCTGTTCCTTGTTCTCATACACTTTGTCAGTTGTTATAACTACGACAGTACATTTTGATGGGAGGTGGCTAATCGCTTCCAGCAAATTAGCTGTTCCTGTAACATTTACTTCAAAAGTTTCTGCCGGTATTTCATACGAACGTCTTACCAGTGGCTGTGCAGCAAGATGAAAAACAAGATCAGGTTGAAAGGAACCGATCTCTTTTTGAAGCCTTGCTTTATCTCTTATATCTGCAATTATGCTTTCGGCAATTTGCAATGGCGCAAGCTTGTTAAAAAGCCCATCGTATTCAGGCACCAATGCATAACCTTTCACCTTCGCACCTGCCAGGCTCAGGCATGCCATCAGCCATGACCCTTTAAAACCGGTATGCCCTGTTATAAAAACCTTTTTGCCTTTATAATATGAAAGATGTTGCTGCATTACCAGATCTTCCATTTTGCCTGGTTGGTTTGCCAGAGAGATTCTAATTCGATTTTGTCACGCAGAGCATCCATACATTTCCAGAAGCCTTTATGCTTATAAGCAGCGAGTTGACGATCATTAGTGAGCTTTTCCAATGGTTCATCTTCCCACATCATATCAGTCATATCACCATCGAGATAGTTGAATACTTCAGGCTTCAACACAAAGAATCCGCCGTTGATCCACTTACTTTCGTCTTTTGCTTTTTCCCTGAATGAAACTACATCTCCGTTATCTGCCAGATCCATTCCTCCAAATCTCGCATCCATTTGAACGGCAGTAACCGTTGCGATCTTATTATGAGATGTATGAAACTTCAGCAGTTCTTTCATATTTACATCGCTTACTCCGTCACCATAGGTGAGCATAAAATCCTCATTACCGATATACTTTTTTACTTGCTGTAACCTGCCAGCCGTCTTTGTATGCTGGCCTGTATCTACCAATGTAACTTTGAAAGATTCAGTATGTGTTCCGTGGATTTCAACTTTATTATTACCCAATTCAATGGTTATATCTGAGTTATGCAAAAAATAATGCATAAAATATTCTTTAATGATATAACCCTTATAGCCAAGGCAAATAATAAAATCATTGAACCCATATTGGCTATATATCTTCATTATATGCCAAAGGATCGGTTTACCACCGATTTCAACCATAGGCTTAGGCCTTGCATCAGTTTCTTCCGAAATACGGGTGCCAAGTCCTCCGGCGAATAGTACCACTTTCATGAATTTCAGATATTTAGGCGCAAAAATACTTTAATTAGGTATTACTAACACTAAAAATGAAAGGATAGCCAAAGCCATCCTTTCATTCTAAAAAGCCGGAAAATCCTTATTTACCGGGTTAAAATCATTTTTTTGGTATCCACTATCTTTCCATCGACATAAAGAGAATAGAAATAGGTTCCGGCGGTCAATTCACCCCCATTAATGGTAACTGATTGCTGACTTCCGGCACTAACAGAATAATTTTTTAACACAATGCCCTGCGAAGTAGATATTTGCAAAGAAGCAGACCTTGAGCCCTCTGGAAGGTAATACCGTATGATAGTTGAGTTCTTAAAGGGGTTTGGAGCATTCTGATACAGAACAGCATTATCTCCTTCGTTAACAACAAGACCACCTGCTTTAATAGAGTTCACAATAGACTTTAATTCCTGAACTTCCTTTCTAAGACTCTCCACCTCATTCTGTAAGTCAGTCACTTCTCTTCCTGTAAGTGTTGTACTTCTGAATACGTTACCGTTCCCATCCATGACTAATGCATTACCAGTTCCTGTAGGAAGATTTTGAAAACGGACTGTGCCGTTTGTATGAAGGATGGCGCTGGGAGACTGAGTTCCTATGCCCAAAAAACCACTGGCATTGATCCTTGCCCTCTCAACTCCATTGCCAGTGCCTCCTCCAGTTGTACCAAAAATCAAATTTGCACTGGCGCTTAATGTTTGTACTATTAAATCGCCAGGCAAAGAACCGTTCACAAAATTATTGTTTTGCGTCGCATAGCCTATTCGACCCTCGTTGTTCAATCCGGGAGAACCTTCAAAAACAATACTGGGAGCAACTCCCTGAATCCGAATATGGTTATCGGGCAATGCAGAATTAACTACTAAAGCAGCTAGAGGATTAGTATTGTTGATGCCAATCTTACCATCCGGAAGTACAGTTATTCGTTCCGTATTATTTGTTCGTATGGCTAATTTGTTATTGTCAGTGGTTCCAAGAAAATTAGTTGTTGGATTGGTACCCGCATTACCCGTAAGGTTCCATGCATTCCCAGACGTTGCTGTACCTATAGAAACGTTCCCGTTCGCATCAACAACAAGTGGGTTTCCCGCTCCGTTGGCAAGTCCTTGAAACCTGACTGTACCATTCGTATGAAAATTAGCTGTAGGAAAATTAGGTACACTGCCACCGCCTGTTGGGCCTAGATTGACACCTACACGACTGTTATCTGTCATGATCAGGATATTGGCCACTTCGCCCTGAACTGCACCACTGCTATTTCTTGGAAGGTAATTAAATCGCAAGTAGCGTTGGTTATTAAATCCGTACTGCATTTCATAACCCGGGAATAGACCGCTGTTATTAAAAACACTGTGACCAAGAGTAATAGCCGCTCCGCCAACTCCTGTATTATCAGAACTCAAAACAGCCAGCTTTGAATCACCGCCTCTTTCAAAAATTGCAGCCTCATATGGAAAAGCAGTAATGTTACCAGCATTATTTGTAACATGCATGGCCGACAGGGGATTTGCAACGCCAACGCCAACTCTTCCATTTGCAAGAATGGTCATTTTCTCCGTATTGTTGGTTCGGATCACAAGCCTGTTATTATCAGTAGTACCTAAAAAGTTTGTTGCGGGGTTCGTTCCTGTATTTCCTGTTAAGCTCCAGAAATTAGATTGGAGGCTCGCCACATCTCTGTAAAATAAATTTCCATTATTGTCAAACAATGCTAATCGCTGAAAAGAATTATCGTTCGTAATGCCTTCAAAACGAACTGTACCGTTTGTATGCAATTGGGAAGTTGGTGCACTTACCCCTATCCCCACAGCCCCTCCGTTTGTAATAACAACCCTTTCAATATTGTTGACCCTTATTCTGAGATTCTCATTATTAGTAGTGCCCAGAAAACTTGTTGCTGCGGCACTATTACCTGTGAGAGTCCAGTCATTTGAATTAAGGCTTGACGCATTTCTCCAGGAAAGATTACCATCTGCATCCATTGCCAGGAGACGGTTCAACACGTCATTATTTGTTAATCCTTCAAATCGTACAGAACTGTTTGTATGCAATTGAGCGGAAGGAGTAGCTACTCCTATACCAACCAATCCCGTACTGGTGATCACAGCTCTTTGATTGTTATTGGTCCTGATCCTGATATCCTGGTTATTGGTTGTACCAAAAAAATTAGAGGCTCCTATTGAATTTCCACCAAGAAGCCACGCATTAGAGTTTGTATTGGAAATATCTCTCCAATACAGGTTACCGTTTCCGTCAACAGCAACAACTGAATTAAGGCTGTTATTGATTTGAAGTCCTTCAAACCGTACAGTTCCGATAGTATGGAGTTGTGCAGTAGGAGTTTTTGTTCCGATGCCGATATAGATCGGAGAAACTTGTTTTTTCTTATTTCTTGCATACAATGTTTCGGGCTTGCTTCTTTTCCATTTTAGCCGTTGGGCTGACGCAACTTCCGAAACCAGGATAGCAGAAAGCGTTGCCAAAACAGCGATCGATAGAAATCTATTTGATCTCATAAAGTATATAGTTTAATAAAATAATGGTGACTGAAATAGCTGCCAGGTGACAGATTATCCCTTTATCAAGATAAGAAATTTATCAACAGCTTCTCTTTTAGCTTCATCCAGTTTATAGCTAAGATGTAATGTGTAATACTTTTTCAGATCGTAAATATCTGATGCAGCAGCAGATACGATCTCATCTATATGTTGCAGGCCCAATGCATTCGCCTCATCAAATACCCTGATGAATTCGTCTGGCAATGGCTTCTTACTCACCCATGCAGCAAATACAAATGGCAGCCCGGTTATGGACCGCCACTCAGAACCCAGGTCATAAATAAATGTAGATATCTTACGTTGTTCAAAAGCCCTGTCGCCGATCACTAAACCGGCGGTTGTTCCTTTTATCTCTTTGCGGTAATCTTCACTCGTAGCTTCAACAATTTCCGGGTTAATACCCCAGTATTCTTTCATCAGGTATTTCAGCAATGCCACAGAGGTCCGGCTCTGGTAGTCGAGATAGACTTTCGTTATTTCATTCATGGGGACTTCGCTGAACAAGGCAACAGAAGCAATTTCTCCTTCCGTTCCTATACAGTAGTTACCGGCAATATGATATTCCGGAAGCAATGGAAGAACTGCTACCGGCACCAATCCCACATCGATCTCGTCATTCAGCAGCATTTGTGCCACCCTGGCCGGGTAATCGCCGATCAGTTCAATCTGCTCGTTTATGGGCGGCCTTTCTAATCCATATACCAATGGTTTTGTATTCAGATAGTTAACTATGCCGACCTTAATCTTCTTCAATTCGGTTATTTTTGTGGCGCAAAGGTAAAGTTTGAAGGGACTTCTTTAAAAACAAATCATGGAACTGAATGCACTCACTTCTATCTCCCCGGTTGATGGCCGCTATCGTAAACAAGTTCAGCACCTCGATGAATATTTCTCAGAATATGCCCTGATCAAATACAGGGTGTTGGTTGAAATTGAATACCTGCTCTTTCTTGAACAGAAAAAATTTTTCAAACTTCCCGGCAAAACAATCAAACACCTGCAAAAACTGGCGGAAGATTTCGGACCTGAAGATGCACAGGAGATAAAACAAATTGAATTTACCACTAATCATGATGTAAAAGCCGTTGAGTATTTCCTGAAGAATGAACTGGAAAAAAATGGCGGCGCAGCAGCTAAGGAATGGGTTCATTTTGGATTAACATCACAGGACATCAATAACACGGCAATTCCGCTTTCGTGGAAACATGCAATCGAATATGAATACTTACCAGCCCTGCTTAATCTCAATACAGAGCTGAAGATATTAGCTGATGAGTGGAGAGATATTCCTATGCTGGCACATACACATGGGCAACCTGCCAGTCCTACCAGGCTGGGTAAAGAAGTGATGGTATTCGTAGAAAGGATAGAGAACCAGATCGAGCAATTCATTGGCATTCCATTTACCGGTAAGTTTGGCGGCGCCACCGGAAACTTTAATGCGCATCACATTGCTTTCCCAAAAGTGGATTGGATAAAATTTGCCAATGAGTTTGTTTCGAAACTTGGCCTGAATCGCCAGCAATTCACCACACAGATCGAACATTACGACAACCTTGCTGCACATTTTGATTGCATCAAGAGGATCAACAATATCCTGGCTGATTTTTGCAAAGATGTGTGGAGTTATGTTTCGATGGAATACTTCAAGCAAAAAACAAAAAAAGGGGAAGTGGGCTCTTCTGCGATGCCGCATAAGGTCAATCCTATAGATTTTGAAAATGCAGAAGGCAACCTGGGAATGGCCAACGCTATTTTCGAATACCTGTCTTCCAAATTACCCGTATCAAGGTTACAAAGGGATCTGACGGACTCGACAGTATTGAGAAATATCGGTGTTCCGTTCGCCCATACTCTGATTGCGTTGCGTTCAATTGAAAAAGGTTTAGGCAAGCTGATCGTAAATGATCCGAAAATTTATGATGATCTCGACAATAACTGGGCGGTGGTGGCAGAAGCTATTCAAACTGTTTTAAGGAGAGAAAACTATCCTAATCCGTACGAGGCATTAAAGGACCTGACAAGGGGAAATCAGCAGATAGACAAGAAAGCCATTCATGGTTTTATTGATAAATTAAAAGTAGCTGAAAGCCTGAAAAAGGAACTTAAAAAGATAACACCACATAACTATACCGGTATAACTGTCTCAAACTAATTTTCACTCTTTGGTATCCATAAAAAAATATCTATTGGCTTTACTGTTGGTGTCAATAGGCTTTACAAGTCCTTTACCAGCTCAGCCTCCCTGCTCCTTTAAAAATGATTTTTCATATACCTGCAACCCCTGCACACCATTCACCATTACATTTTCAACCAGTGCTGCAGGGTATAATAGTATCAGGTGGGATTTTGGAGATGCAAATACCGCAACAGGATCTTCGAGTACAACAAATAACCGTATGCAGGACTGCCGGTACATTTAACACTGGTGACACTGTATTACATGATACAAATGAAAGGCGCAGTTATTGATTCAACAAATATCAGTTTCTTTTGGCAGCCATAACTGATTATGGAAACTCTGGAAATTATGAGTTTAATTACATAAAGAGCATAACTGGCAATATGTATTGAGTTAAAGAATATTCTTACCCGGCGATATAGTGTACCAGATGGCAAAGTGTCAGCTGGTAAGAGTGCCACATTATCAGAATGCTACATATTACCTCCACTCTCACCTGCTTGCCATGGGATGGCTCAAAAGGTGGTGTACTGGTTTTGAATGTACAGAGATACTGATTGTACTCACGGCAAATATTGATGTAAGCGGAAGAGGTTTCAACGGTGGAATCAGGCTTTAATTCCGCAAGTTAGCTGCACTCAACTGCTTCCAGAAATAATTACTACTGATACTCAATCAGCAGTAATGCTGAACAGCCGGACAAAAAGGTGAGAGTATAGTTAGTCCATTTCATCAAACCGATAATCTATGGCAAAGGAAGCCCTGCCAATGGTGGCGGTGGAGGTGGACTTGGGCCATAATAGTGGTGGTGGTGGCGGTGCAAATGGTGGCACAGGTGGTTTTGGGGGCTATCAGCTTGGAGTCATTGTGGAAACTCCCCATTCGATAACCGAGGGATTGGAGGTAAGGCGACACTATCACAGTACCACTTCAGCTAATAAAGTATTTCTGGGCAGGTGGCGGAGGCGCTGGGCAGGCAGATAATCCAGGTAACGTTCCCCCATGGCGGGGGAAATGGGGGTGGTATTGCGATTACTTAATTCTGCATTATTTAAAAACAAATGGATATCAAGATAATCTGACTAATGGTAACAATGCAGTCCGTTTGTTCAATTCCTGCCTCACCGTGGATTGCCACGATGCTATGGGCGGTGGCGGTGCTGGAGGCTCAATATTGCTTGAGCATTAATCAATTTATTGATAATACTATCAGCAGAAAATAAAGGCGGTAATGGAGCCGATATGATCGGTTCTGTACTCATTGGGAGGCCGAATCGGCGGTGGCGGAGGTGGAAGCGGTGGCCTGCTATTTGATATAAACTGTTATCACTTCCCGTTGCAAACTGTAACCAACGTCAATACATGGTGGTGCTAAACGGGGTACTCACATTCAAGATGCGCAATAATCCATGGGGAGCAACTGCCGGACAAAGTGGAACTGCCTTGTTTAACCTTACTGATCACCCATCGACAACGTTGCTCTTCAAACCCAACATTGATTCAGTAAGGGTCAAAGACAACCTGCTTAGCCTGCGATAGTTTTGATTTCAAAGGATTAGGCATACACCAATACTCATCCTGTTGCATCATGGCTATGGGATTTTCGGTGACGGCGGAACTGCCAACACACAAAATCCAAGTCATAGCTATGCATCAGCCGGTTCCTATCCGGTGAAACTGATCGATAACGGATATCAATGGCATGCAAGGACAGTATAATATCAAATGTCACGGCTTCTGTATTAACAATGGATGCAGGGCCGGCTGATACTATCTGTAACATCAGTTCAACAGTGTCATTGCAGGCCTACCAGCAGCGGTAGCTACACAATATGTACTGGAGCCCTGCTAGCTTAGCTGAATAATGCTACCAGTGCTAAACCCTATTGCAACACCATCATCGTAGCAACAACTGTTTTATCTCACCGCCACTAATGCGGCAGGTTGTTCCCAGACATGACTCGGTCCTGATCACCGTCCGCTCTGCCAATGGCTTTGCGATCATCCCGCCAGCAAATATTTGTTCCACCAAAACAATCCAGCTAACTGCCTCCGGCGGCGATATATATGTATGGCAGCCGGCCGGCTCATTAGACAATCCGAATATTTATAACCCGACTGCTTCACCATCTTCTACAACATTGTACAGCGTTCAGATAACTGATACACTTTGCAACAACATTCAAACTTTATCTACTACCGTAACAGTCCTCCCCTTGCCGCTTATCAGTGCAAATAAATCAAATGACATTGATTGCACCACTCCGCAAAGCCAGTTGATGGCAAGCGGTGGCGCACAATACAGCTGGACACCTGCCGGAACACTAAGCAATCCTAATTCAGGAAATACCATTGCCTCACCAGCTGTCACCACACAATATGTAGTAACAGGAACTGATCTGTCCGGTTGTACAAACTATGATAGCGTCACTGTAAATGTCACCAACCTGAATAAAGGCGGCTACTTAATGCCCACCGCCTTCACTCCTAACAACGACGGTCTCAACGATTGCTACGGTATTAAATTCTGGGGAACTATCCTCGAAGTGGAATTCAGCATTTACAACCGCTGGGGCGAAAGAATATTCTTTACCAAAAATCCAACCGGCTGCTGGGACGGAAGATACAAGGGTTTACCTCAAGACCCTAACGTTTTTGTCTACATGATCAAAGCAAAAACAACCTGCGAAGGTTCCATATTCAGAAAGGGGACATTTGCATTAATCCGGTAACTTTATTCCTATATGAAAATATCCCTTCTGTGTGTTGCACTGTGGTGCTGTACGTACCATTCTTTTTCGCAGGTCAATCTTAATAAAGGCCTTACTGCCTACTACCCTTTCAACGACAATGCCAAAGATGAAAGCGGAAACAGTAACAACCCCTCCGTTACAAAAGTTACTTTCACTGCTGACAGGTTTGGGAAAGCCAATGCAGCCTGCTCCTTCAATGGTACCAGTAGTTATATCAGGATACCCAATAGCGCAAGTCTTAATTTTAAAAACGGATTTTCAATTTCCGCATGGGTGATGGTAAATGGTTTTTACGAAGGCACCTGCCATGGTAACCGCATCATCATGAAAGGTTATTCCGATTACCTTGATGGCAACTACCTCCTGACATTCGACGACAACCATGGTACAAATGGAAACAACTGCTATACCGATATGCCCGATAAAAAGAAGCAATCTTTTTATGCAGCAGGTGCAACACCGGTTACAAACGATTTTATAACACCTGGTAAATGGTATATGCTTACCTATACTTACGACGGCACTACGGCCCAGTTATATGCTGATTGCAAACTGCAGGCAAAAGGAACACTGAGAAACTATGACTTCTCCAATGGCTACGATCTTTTTATAGGAAAGATGAATAACGGCCAGTATCCTTACTGGTTCAACGGGCTGCTGGATGAGGTCCGGTTTTATAACAGGCCCCTGAACAGGGAGGAGATACTGGCCCTCTGTGCCGACAAACCGATTGAGAACAAACCCGAACTAACCTGCACAGGTGCTAATACCGTTTCTGCTAAATTTAATTTCACCATTGCCAATTGCACTACAACTACCTTCAGTCTCAGCACAACAAAAACAAAGAACCTGCAATCCATTCAATGGTATTTCGGTGATGGCACTTCCTCCGGTAAACTTTCACCGGTTCACAGTTACAAAAAATATGGTTCGTATAAAGTAAAAGCCATCGTTATCAGCAAAGCAGGCTGTGCCGACACTGTTACCCGTGAAATCCAGCTTCGGGAATTAAAAACAGATTTCACTTTTTCTGAATTGGGCGACCCCGGCAATATCCAGTTCAAAGCAAAAAATAACAACGCCTCCTATGCCTGGGATTTTGGCGATGGCAAAACAGTGCAGAACGAATCTGCTGTTGCACACAGGTACAACGAATCCGGACAATACAGCGTAAAGCTTTTTGCAAAGAACAATACCGGCTGTACAGACAGCATCGAAAAGAAGATTGGGATCAACCTGCCCGTATTCATTACAGAAACCCCTGCAGCAACAGAACTGATAGCAGTTCCTTCTAAACCTGCCGAAGTGCAACTGGAAAAAAGAACCAAAGACCTTATCCGGAATATTGAAGTGGAAAACGACACGGTCAGTGTTTCCCTCTACGACAACGGCATTGTTGACGGTGACAGCATCACTCTTATTTATAACAACGAAGTACTCTTCACCCACCAGTTGCTCAGTGGCAAACCGATGACCATCTCCCTGAAAGTTGAAGCAGGCAAGAGTAATGAACTGGTCATGTATGCCGAAAACCTCGGCAGCATTCCGCCTAACACAGCATTGATGATCATTAACGATGGTAACAACAGGCACCAGGTAAACATCAGCAGCAGCAAGAGCATCAACGGTGCTGTTTCTTTTACATTAAGACGATGAGGATCATTTACGGATAATATACAGCAGCAACTCCTTCTCCCCTTCCATCTTCATTCCGAAAGGTTTGAAACCTGCTTTCAGCAGAACTTTCTGCGAAGCAACATTCGGTGTTTCAGTAACACCATAGATCTCTGTCAGCGGGGTGCGGTTATAAAAATAATTCACTCCCTCCCTTGTAACTTCCGTGGCATAACCCTTGCCCCAGTGCTCCGGCAGAAAAGAATAACCCAGTTGTGTTTTCTCGATATCATCAGGAATAGGAATAATAACAAAGCAGCCCACAAACAACCCGGTGTGTATATCCTCCACTGCCCAGTAACCTTTAAAATCCCTTGGTGATGCTGTCAGTATCTTCTCCCTCAGAAATGTATCACTCTCCTCCCTCGTCCTTGGCGGACGGATATACTGCATCACCTCCGCATTACCCTGCAGGGCAAAATAATCATCCGCATCCAGCGAAGTAAAATGCCGGACCCGTAGTCGCTTCGTTACAAAAACAGTTGACATGAAATTATTGTTGCATGGTACTTATTTACAAATTACCAACAAACTTATTCAATTGATTTATATGCTTCCTTTATTAATTACATTTAGTATATAAACCTTCTGCTATGCCGGCCAATAATCGAAACCAAACTTTTGCAGAAAGAAGACGAAAGTTATTAAAATTATTAGGTCTCGGAACTGCTATAGCTGCCGGCCAGTCTGCAACTGGCCAAATAAGAGTCGGCAGGGAGATAAAAGAGATTACAACAGGCCCGGCCCAGGCCAGGTTTATTTCAATAACACTTCTCCGCCCTTTCGACCTTCTTTCGTTAGAACTTCGTTTTTATAATTTCAACCTGTCGGGTACAACATTGCAAAAAAAAGGAAACCCTGCTTATCTCGTGGTTGTGTTTCAGCCACAATCAATGAGTGAACAGGCATGGAAGGAAGAACAGAATATTATTGAATCACCGACAGTTCCTGGCCGGATGTTAATCGGGGGAGAAAGCCGCCTCGTTTTTTCAATACCGGCAAATATTACTTCCATTCCTCTTGATGTAAAAGAATTGCTGGCCTGGGAAAAATATGAGCCGGTAGTAAATGAAAGAGCCAAACAGCCTGCTGGCAGAATATCAGCGAGGCCTGCCATCAATTCCAAGATCAATACAATCCGCAGTAAAATAAGCAATGCCCGGCAGGCAAAAAAAATAACTCCGGGTCGTGGGCTTACAAAAGATGAGAAATTAATCATCAATTCCATCCTGGTACCGGAAGTAACTAACAGCCGTGCAGAAGCCATTACCAATGTGAGAGAAAATCTGACCACATTGATAAAAGACCCGGTAGGCCCGTTAACAGAACTGGAAACATCGCTGGAGGTTCCTATGCGGCTGTACTTATCGCCAACAAAACTGGCAGGCTGGAATCATATAAGAAAACTGAACCCGGATAAAGGTATTTTAAAAGAAACCAATAAACTATTTGAACTCTGGCATACCCGCATGGGTACCAAAACAACCAACGGTATTGATGAAAGCTCCCTGACCAATGAGCAAAGAATTCTGAGAGCTATGTGGGCGGACGATGCTAAAAAAGATTATAAAGATGCCGTCATCCCGAAAGATGACAACTACCTTGGCCTTACTTCTATGAGCAATAAAGACCGGCATCGTATTGTTCATGAATCATCTAATTACCAGATTCCCGGCTTTGTACCACAACCTATTAAGGCTTATAAATTATTCCTCACAACCTTAGGTGCATGGCTCGACAGTGAATTATTGGTGGAGCGGAAAAAACTGGAGTCCGCCAATATTTTATTTGGCAATAACAACAATGCACTGAACCTTTTAAAATGGCGGCATATTGAAACACTCGGGCGGGAACATTATGTAGAAATTGTGGAAGCCGGAAACATCATGCCCTTTGGCCATGAAGCCGTGTTGATAAAAATTACCGAAAGAAAACCACACCCGGGTACCGGAACAGCCGCCAATTTTCAGCGGATGATAGTGGTAATAACCGAAACAGTAAAAGATTATAACTACCGTGACGGTAACGGAGAGTTTATGAATTTCAGCTTCAGCAAAGTGGAAATGATAACCACTACTTCTCCGCTGCTGGATTTTAATAAGAAGAAATTGGTGGAGGCAGCAGATATGGTGGCTACAGATCAATTTGTTATCCGGAGTAATAACCAGGATGTTCCATTTAAAATAAAAGCAGAAGACCTTGATGGAAATTTTGTTGACTTCATTATGCCGCTTGCTTTTATCAGCACCAATGTATTGGGAAGTGCTGCCAACCGTACCAAATTAATTGATGCGTATAATACCGGGTTTAAAGTCTCTAACAGCAGCGACCTGAAAGGACAGAAATTTACCCTTGCCCCCCAGGTACAAAACGGAAATGATACAAGTTATGTAGCACAGCAAATTACTTTCGGTGCCAGGAACTATTCCAATACGAGTGAACCACAGGGTTTTCTTCCCATTATCAAACAGGCAGAGATTACTGAGCCGTCTTATCAGCGGTTAACGGGTATTGCACAAACCGTTGCTGTTTCGCTGGAGGATGATAATAACAAAGGCCATGTGTTTGCAAAATTCCTGATTAAACAGGCAGTCAATTTTGCCGGACAGAGTGATAAGACAGGCGGCATGGCCACCCCGAATTTCAACCTCAGTGGTTTATCAAAACTGGCCGGTGCTTTTGGTGGCGACATCAATAAATTCAAAACAGCCGCCGCCAGTGCCGATGACTTCTTTAACGTCAGCAGTATTCCCGACCCTAAGTTGTTTGGTGTATTTAAGCTGAGTGAGATATTAAACTTTGTAAGTGGCGATGCAGGTTCGTACGACATCACTAAGCCATTGATGAACAGGGCACCCAAAATCCCTAACCTGACAACAGAAGAAACAGCCGATGAATACATCACTTCCTATGTTATCAAACCCCAGTTAAAAAACATCGACCTCGGCTTTGCGGCATTTATTCAGAAAGGAGGTTCTTCTTTCTCCATCGTTACACAGGCAAGGGTTAAAAAGAAAAACCCAACGGGTGTACCATCGTTTGGAACAAATGCTGCATTAACCGCTTTTAAAATTGGCATACTGAAAGGGTTGATCAATATTGATTTTAATAAAATCAGTTTCGTAACAGAAGCTGGCAAAAAAGCAGATGTAAGTGTAGAGATGGCAAACCCCTGCGTGGTTTTTGGCGGGGCTTTGTCTTTCATCAATAATTTAAATTCACTTATTCCTTCTGATGGATTCTCCGATCCGCCTTACCTCGATGTATCACTGACCGGTATTAAATGTGGCTACTCACTAGCCATTCCCAATGTGCAGATGGGTGTGTTTTCACTCAGCAACATGACATTAGGTGCCGAAGTCAACCTTCCTTTCACCGGTGCACCCCTTACATTCGGCTTCAATTTTTGCACCCGCCAGCAACCATTCTGCCTCACCGTATCCTTCCTCGGTGGTGGTGGTTTCTTCGGAATGGAAATAGACCTGCATGGCATCAGGATGATTGAAGCTTCATTGGAGTTTGGAGCAGCCGTTTCCATCAATATTGGTGTAGCCAGTGGCGGTGTAAGTATTATGGCTGGTATTTATTTTAAAATGGAATTAGTAGACGGACAAAATTCCACCACCCTTACCGGCTATGTCCGCATCAACGGTTCCATGTGTATTCTTGGGTTAATTACAGCAAGTATCGAATTATACATGGCGTTAACTTACCTGATTGATAAGGAAAAAGCCTATGGCGAAGCAACATTAAAAATGAAAATAGAGATACTCTTCTTCAGTGCTTCGGTTACCCTGCATACCCAACGCACCTTTAAAGGAAGCGGAAAAGATCCCAACTTCCAGATGGCCATTAAAGAAAATGAATGGCTGGAGTATTGTGCAGCATATGCCGCTTAACCTTATTGTGATATTAAAAGACATTAATCATGAAACAAAAAATAATACTGACCGCATTACCCAACGGCATTGCAAAGAAAGCCGGTACCGGGAATACGGTCAATGCCTCAGTTGCTTTGAGCCTGCAGGTGGAAGATGTGAATACAACCTTGCAGAATGTGCCGGATATGCTGAATTGGGCCGAAAAAGTAAAGACCGGAAAATTCATTGTATATGTAAATGGCACTGCTGTGCAGGCAAAAGTGGTGAGTAAAGAAGTGGATGTGGCATTATGGAAAAATCTGTTCGCCTCAACCGTAAAAGTAAGATCATTTGTACAGGAGGATTTAAGCGACCGGCCTGTTCTTTCTTACCCGGTAAAGCATATCATCAGTTTTGTAAAAGATGTAATAACATCAATGGGCAATCAATTTGCTGAAGACCTTCCCGATAGCAATTACTATACAGATAGTACAACTTTCAAATCAATATCAGATTATACGCTGATACCCTATCCAAAAAGAGGCCGTGAAAAATTCAAACTGGAAAATATCGTTTCGAGAATTCCAACAGACAGAAGGATCAATGAATTATTAAGAAAAAATAAAGCAATTCCTTTTAGCCCATCAGCCAGTCCGACTTTTGATTTTGCCCAATTAAAAAACTTTCATGGGCTGTACAGCAAAACAGAGGTTAAAAATTATACCCCGGTTCAAAAACCAGATTTTGAGTTCCATGATATTCTTTCCATCATAGCCAGCTATCCCCAGTTAATGAGAAAACTGGGTTTGGTTTTCGATCTGGAATTTTCGTTACCTGCATTAATGCTCAACAACATTGAGCCAACGATCCGGATTGCATTCAGCGGAATAAATTTTACAACAGCCACTACCGTTTCCTGCCCGTCAACAGCTTTTACAAAAACGGCTGCTGGTTTCTATATAAAACCATCCGCCGGAAGTTTGATTGAGAAAGGCCATCTTAAATTAAACACCGACGCATTCACCGTTTTCCAGGTAGATACAGATGGTGCAGGATTAAAACTCTGCCAGATGATTGATAACCTGCAACTCGAAAAGGCCAAGCACATTTTTTATGCCGTTGATAATTTTATTCCCAGCGAAAATTTAGTGCCCCTTTTTAATAATGAAGCTCCGACAAAAGAAGGATTACCCGTTAATCGTACTTCTGGTATCGCAGTAGCAAAGAATGGCATGGCCGCTGCTACACAGCAAAAGTTTGTAAGAATGAATACGCTTAAGCCGGCGCTGGTTGCTTCCGGCATGGCACCCGCCGGGTTAACTGGTAACGATGCTACATTCATTCTTCCTGCAGAAATTTTATATGCTGATGATTTGAATCTCGGTTACCGTATGGATGTACAACCGGAAGGCGGGGGCGGCAAATGGTTCAGCCTCCACAAAAGAAATAATAAATACTCCTTCATCAATTCAGGTAACAACTACATTGACATTCCGGATATGCCCGCCGATGAAGGGTATATACAAATCGGGGCAGCAGAAGAAGATACTTCTTCCGGTAAACAATTAAAGATTGGCGAAGCCATTACCCGCTGGGATGGATGGAGCCTGAGTGTGCCACCAGTAGGAAGTGCATTAAACGAACCAACACTGGAGGAAGAAGAAATATATGACAAGAGTAACCCTGCATCAAAGATTAAAGAAGCCAATAAATATAAAGCACCGCTTACGCAGGATTTCAAACTGAGTGTAACACCATCTGTTGAAAAAGGCACATTACCCATGCTGCGCTTCGGGAAAAAATATGCCATCAAAATAAGAACGGTGGATGTGGCAGGCAATAGTGTTGACCATACTTTTACCCCGGAAAATGCAGCGCAGGCTGTTGTGCCGAATATCCGCTACATGCGGTACGAACCTGCCGATACCCCATTCCTTTTACTCGGCAATAAAATGAAAGATGGAGAATCCAGCGAAATGATGGTGATAAGAAGCAATGAGAACATCACCGTAGAAGAATATGAAAAAACAGTTGCCGGTAATAAATACATCCCGGATGCTGTACGTCATGTAAAACCACCCCGCTGCACAGTAGAGAGAGCCACCACACATGGTATGCTGGATAAAGGATTTGGTGAAGCCAATGCGGCACAGGCAGCCTCCTATTATCAAAAAATTATTGCAGAAAAAGATCCGTTGCTTAAAGAAGAAGACAACAGCCCGAACCTGCAGATATTTAGCCCTGACCAGCAATTATTGCCGGTTGAATACCTGGCTGATCCAATGGCCGCCGGTGTTACACTTTTTATATCTGCCAATGACCCCAATCCAAAATTGCCCAACCCCGAAGTGGTGACAAAAAGAATTAGTTTTTATTTTGATGAAGAAGCAACAACAGCTGCACAGTTAAATAAAACCGCAACAACAGATGAATGGTTCAATCCAAGAACATTCCGTATTTTATTAAAAGAAGGTGCCCCGTCTGTTAGCTGGGAGGCATCTTCCCGCACTGTAAAAATTACATTGCAGAAAGGCGTCATCTTTAAAATGAACTATGCCTCTTTCTGGCGGCCGGATGATATAGTAAAACTTTCCGGCATACTGGATATGATGGGAATGAATAACCTGGCCGGAGCCGTTGGCAAACGTATTGCCGGCGGGCAACACTGGATGTTCTCACCATGGAGGCAAATTACTTTTGTACATGCCGTGCAGCAGCCCATCAGTGTGGATGCCTCAGGTAAAAAATACCCGGCCATCGTCAACATTGTTCCCGACAGGGATTACGGTGATAACTTCTCCTGGTTAAATACACAGTTGCTGGTACACGGACCATCTACTGGACAATTCGATCTGGATGCTGACTGGCAGGACTGGATAGATGATGTAAATGAACCTGCATTACAAATAGTAGATGTAAAAGCAAAGGTTTTTCATTTCACCACTTTATACCTTGTGTTTGATTATGTATTTGGCGACCTCAACGGTATAAAGAACAATCCATTCAAGGCATTGAAACATACGTTCAATGATACCAAACATCGTTTCATTAATTATCACAGTATTGCCACTACACGATACAGGGAATATTTTTTCAACCTCATTGCCGAAAAAGGTGCTGCCTTTGCATTAACAAGAGAAGGTGAGATACTGAAAAAAGTAAACATCCTCAGCAGTGCAAGACCCGTGGCGCCACAGGTGGAATATGTCATTCCAACTTTCGAATGGAACCGTGCCACTACCGGAAAGAAAACCGTAACAGGAAGAGTTTCTGGTTTGAGGGTTTATCTCAAACGTCCCTGGTATAGTAGTGGTGAAGGTGAACAGTTAGCTGTTGTACTGATGTTCCCGAAAGTAAGTGACACTATTGGCGGCTCAGCCGGGGCAACCTATACTACATGGGGAACCGACCCCGCAAAACTATCTGCTCCATTGCCCAATGCCATCACTCCCAGGCACACCGATTTTGTAAACCTGAAACCAGAAAATACAGACATGGTGGCTGTTGCAGAACATCCTTCCTCAAAAGTGGCTGTTGCAGCCTTTGATGTAAAATATGATGAAGACCGCCAGTTGTACTATGCCGATATCATGTTCAATATGGCTATGGCTTATTATCCTTTTGTACGCCTGGCATTGGCAGCTTATCAAAAACACTCCATAAGAAAAAATAATACTGACTGCTGCCTCTCTCCTGTCGTGCAGCCTGAATATATACAGATACCGGCGCCAAGAGCCAGCTCTGTCGAATTTGGTGCTTCAAGAACCAATGTAACTGTCGCCATCTCTGGTTCTATTGCAAAAATGGCACAGGTCCCCGAGTACAGGTCAAGAGTTGATTTCATCATTGAGTCGCTGGATATACCTGCATCAGAAGAAACACATATCAGCCTCGATACAAAACCAATCGAAATCTATCAGTATGTTCTAAAACCAGCGGACATCAATAATTATCTCTTCCTGCACAGTCACCAGTTCCAGCTACCAGCAGCGTATTCCTCAAAACCATTCCGCATCAAAGTGCTGGAATACGAACTCATCACTTACGATCCCTTAAAGCCCAACCCCAATCCCGGCGGTGCCAATTTTGGCAGTATGCCATTAAAAGAAAGATTGGTGTTTGCAGATGTATATGAGGTAAAAACCGGGTTTGGGATAAGTAATTAGGGGGCCTCCCCAAGCCCCTCCGCAGGAGGGGTTTCAGGTCGTTTATGTTTTATGATTTATTCAGGTAGCCACTGCGTAAGCAGCTAATCGGTGTTAATCTATGGTCAAACTGTATTTACGCTATTACAAAACTGAAAACAATTTTACACTTTCAGACACCAAAGTCCCCCCTGCGGGGGATTTAGGAGGCCGCCTTTACTTATGTATCTCACTCGTAAAATGAAACTCAATATCCGGGTTATTCGTCCGCTCCGTATTCAGGAACCACTCACTCTGTGCCAGGTACACCATATGCCCGTCCTTGTCCTCCGCAATATTTGCCTGCTTAAAACGGGAGAACTCCAGTAGCTTATTCGCATCCTTCGATGTAAGCCAGCAGGCCTTATAAAACGGCAGCGAGTTAAACACCACCGATGCGCCATACTCATGCAGCAGGCGGTATTGAATCACTTCAAACTGCAGCTCACCCACACAACCAATTATTTTCTTGTTGCCGCCAAACTGGGTAAACAACTGTGCCACTCCCTCATCCGTCAGTTGCAGCAAACCCTTCTCCAGTTGTTTTGTCTTCAGCGGGTCTTTGTTCGACAACTTCCTTAAATATCTCCGGCGAAAAAGATAGGAATACCCGTAAAGAAAAAATTCTCGCCTTCCGTCAGTGTATCACCAATTTTAAAATTACCCGTGTCAAACAATCCCACCACATCACCGGCATAGGCATCCTCGATCACCGATTTATCACGGGCCATAAACGAATAGGGATTACTAAACCGCACTTCCTTATCCAGCCGCACATGGTGAAAGTATTTGTTGCGTTCAAACTTACCGGAGCACACCCGGAAGAAAGCAATTCTATCCCTGATGCTTCGGGTCAAGGTTGGCATGTATCTTAAAGACAAAGCCACTCATTTTATCTTCTTCCACATCCACCGGCCTTACTGTTGTTTCCCGGCTCCGGGGCGTAGGTGCTATGCGGATAAACGTATCCAGCATTTCCTTCACCCCAAAGTTGTTGACCGCAGAGCCAAAGAACACCGGCGCCACCTTACCATCTAAGTAGTCCTGAATTTTTAATTCGCCATGCACCCCATCCACCAGTTCCACATCTTCCCGCAGCTGGGCCGCATCCCTCTCTCCCAGTTTATTCGTCCACCACTTCATCGTTCAGGTCGCTGATGGCCACCACATCCTCATCCGCTGCTTTGGTGCCGGCAGTAAACAATACCAGGTTCTTATCATGCAGGTTATATACTCCTTTAAATTCCTTGCCGCTGTTAATGGGCCATGTCATCGGGTGCAGGGCCAGGCTCAGTTCTTTTTCCATTTCTTCCAGCAGGTCAAAGCGGTTTTTACCATCCCTGTCCATTTTGTTCACGAAATACGATCACCGGTGTATCCCGCATACGGCACACTTCCATCAGGCGGCGGGTCTGTGCTTCCACCCCGTTCACACTATCTATCACCAGTATCACACTGTCCACGGCGGTTAGGGTGCGGTAAGTATCTTCTGCAAAATCTTTGTGACCGGGAGTATCCAGCAGGTTTATCAGTGTGTTGTTGTATTCAAAACTCATTACCGAAGTAGCCACCGATATACCCCGTTGCCGTTCTATCTCCATAAAGTCGCTGGTAGCATGTTTCTTTATCTTATTGCTCTTTACCGCACCCGCCACCTGTATGGCACCGCCAAACAGCAGGAACTTTTCTGTCAGCGTTGTTTTACCCGCATCCGGGTGACTGATAATGGCAAATGTCTTCCGCCTTTCTATTTCGTTGTGATACTTCATAAATGGCGGCAAAGGTAAGGTTTGAAATACAATTATTTGCCCAGCGACAGTGCTACTAGCATCGTCTGTTGCGTCGCACTCTTCAGGGTTAGGTAATTCTACTAGAAACTATATTAGGGTTCGTCCAATAAATATAATCCACGCCATTGAGGATAGAAAGTACAGATAATCCATTAAAATATGTAGCATTGTAATAGCAAGCGATATATTAAATCGAACGATTTAGTAACTTGTAATTAAGATTTAATAAAATGATTACAAAAATCGAAGTAAATGGGTTTAAATCTTTGGTTGATTTTAAATTAAAATTAAAATCAGGAGTTAATATTTTAGTTGGCCCAAATGGTGCTGGCAAAACGAACATTATCCTTTTTTTTGAATTTCTATCACATTTAATAAATAATCAAGTTGGGAATGCGGTTAGTCAATTAGGAGGGGCTGGGTCAATTTTTAAAAAAATTGGAAATGAAGATTATCAAGATTTCATTGAAGCTAAAATTTATGGCGCAAATAGAATTACTTCAAAACAGTTTTTAGTTTATGAATACGAGTTTCAGATTAATACTTCTTTTGAAAAAGATAACCTATTTTTTAGCAGACAAAATATTAGAATTCGAACAGCATCAAAATTCTGGGATGATCCCGATTCAAAACTATATGAGAATGAATGGGATGTTGATTTGAGCTTTAAAAGTGATGGCGACTCAAAAAATGAAGTTGAAATAATAAATCTTGATAGTAAAAAAATTTCGCATAGACTCGTATATGGTGAAAAATTATCTGATAAGAAAATAGAAGCAGCTATAAAAAGTTATTTAAAAGGATATAATTTATCATACTATTCTATAGTTCATTCTCTATTTCGAATAACTGAGTTTGCTAGATTTATTAGAATAGATTTGAAAGGCGGAGAAACTTTTAATATTATTCCTAGCAAAGTGAAAGAACTTGAGGATTCAGCTGCACCACCGGAAATCAAAAAGGACGGGTCGGGTTTATCTACAACTTTGTATGCGATGAAAAAAGGCAAACCTAGAGTTGAAAGAAGAGTTAACCAGCTTTATCTATTTTCCGAAGACCAACGGATGTCTTTTAATCCAAAAACACTTGAACGAATAATTTCTTTTTTAAGATTGGCAAATTCGACTATTAAACATTTGAATGTTGAGAATGACCCTTTTAGTAATAAGTTAGTAATTAAAATAAGTATTAGTTCAGGCGGGTATGATGCTGTCTTGCCATTATCATCAATGTCTGATGGAACAATTAAATGGTTGACTTTGATAACCGCAATATTAACTTCAAAGACAATTTTTTCAATTGAAGAACCTGAAAACTTTCTGCATCCATGGATGCAAGCTGAGATCGTTAATATTATGAGAGAACATCTATCAGAAAAAAAATTATACTCTTTTGTATTGATGACTACTCATAGTGAGTCTCTATTAAATTATGCTAAACCCGAAGAGTTAATAATTGTAAATTTAGAAAATGGCAGAACCATTGCAAATAGGATTTCTAATGTGAAATCCGTAAAAAAAGAAATATCAGCTACTGGATTTGGATTAGGCCATTTTTATTTTTCAAATTCTTTAACTAATGAGTAGACCTGCTTTTATTATAGATGGGTTTACTGAGAAATTAATTATTCAACGAATTTGCCCTGGAAGCCCTATTAATCGTACTGATTTAAATGGCAAAACAGTATCAATCGATGCTATGACCAAAAAAATTGCATCGTTAATACGTCTTTTTGGTAATCGGTATTATCCCATTATTATTCTAATAGATAAAGAGCAACGGAAGCAGCCTTTTGATATAATAGCAAAGGAATTGGAAATAAAATTAATTGCAGAAGGAGTAAAAGATAATTGTTTAATAGGTGTAGCTGACAGAATGTTGGAGAATTGGATAATTGCTGATTGGGATTGTTTTCAAGTAGATGAAAAAAAGCCTACTAAAACTGAAGGCAGTAATGGTGCCAGCCACATTAAGAAGGTCAAAGGTGTATACAACAAAACTACAGATGGTGTTGAGTTATTTTTAGCTGCTAATCCTGAAACTATTTATGAGAAGTCTGAAAGTTTCAAATATTTTGTAGATAAACTTAAAGAGGTTGATTGTAATTTTCTAAATTTTTCGAAATAATTTTCTTACCAGCCGAGTCTTCCAGCTTTTCTTCCCTGCCGAGTCTTCCAACTTTATAGTTTCGTAGCCTTCTTCCCTGCCGAGTCTTCCAACTTTATAGTTTCGTAGCCGATGTCTCACAGCCCGGCTTTGTGTGCAGAGTGGACTCGGCGCTATTCTATAATACAATCGTAGTACGGCGAGTGCCGCAAAACCAGCACACAAATCTATCTAACACTCGCCTGAGAAACGGGTGAGTTGTTATTGCTTAATTACTGATAATAATCCTCCACTAATTACATTCTTGATAAATTCTTGTCGTGATAGTTGCACAAGGAGTCTTGGCTTTCCTTCTTTCTTTGGTATTAAGCAAAATAGATCATTTCTTATATCTTTTCTATCAGAGAGTGTTTCATTTCCTTTGAAATCAAATATAACATTTACTGAACTATCCAACCAAGCTACCGGTAAACATGCTTCAGGGAAATCGATGGAGAAAATTCTCGGTCTAACTTTTCGGAATTGAATTTTACGAAATCGGGAATAACTACTTTTTAAACGAGCCCCATCAAAAACCCAAAACATTGTTCTATAAAAGTTTTCACGACTGACCCGTTCTTGCGAACTGATAGGCGAGTGTTGAAATTCTATTACAAGCCCATGCTTAGTTCTGATATCAGCGATATGTTTTTCATTGGTGTTTTCATCGAGAAGCAAAACTTCTTGCCAATCTTGCGAAAAATTATTTTTCCATGAGCGATGCCATTCAGTTTCTGGCTCCCACCACGGATCGCAGTTACGAATCGCTTTATGTGACCAGTGATTCATTTTATGATCGCCACATTTAGCAATTAGTTCTGAATTACAAATTGGGCAGATTCCTTTAGCTCCTTTTGTAGCTTCAGTTTTGATCCCATTAATAATTGCGAATTTCATTTTGTCTCAAATATAATAAAGTCTCTTAAGTCTGCTTTGTTCCCATTGTCCGTAATATTCCAAAAATAAAAAAATGCCAAATGGCGGTAGTTAGTTTGCAACTAACCATCAGCTTTTTTACCAGCCGAGTCTTCCAACTTTATAATTTCGTAGCCGATGTCTCACAGCCCGGCCTTGTGTGCGGAGTGGACTCGGCGTTATTCTCCAATGCAACCTCCGTAGCCACGGCGAGTGCCACAAAGCCAACACACAAAGCTATCTGACACTCGCCTGGGAAAAGAGGCGTAAAAACTTCTTCCCTGCCGGGTCTTTAAACTTTATAGTTTTTCAGCCGATGCCACAAAGCCCACTCACAAAGTCCCCTGGCATCCGCCCGGGAACTAAATAGTATCTTAACATTTAGTTTTATTTTATAGTAATACTTTATTCTATATTACAATAAACTAGTGCTATGAAAATGCTATTATCAGCTATTCTCTTTACATTTTCTGCACTTAGCAGTCCAGCCCAATCAAATATCATTGCCGATACCATCATTTTTCAAAAATTTCCGGACGAAAAAGCAATTAGTTTTGAGGCAATATTCCCGGTTCAAAATGACTTTGTAAGAAGCATATTTCTTACAGATACATCCATTGTAATATGGAGCCTGAATGCGGACAGGGGTTCTTTCTTCAGGAGCTATTCTATGACTGGCGGGTTGTTACCAGCCGGTTACATTAAAGCCGGAACCGGGTTTGGAAAAGCAGCCGGCGCACTTTCCGGCGGCCGTTACAAAGGAACTTACTGGCTGCATGATGTATCAATGAAAAAACTGGTAGTAGCAACGCCATCTAAAAATTCTGCCGGGGCCGATACTGTATTACTACAAGAATATCCCATGCCGGATTTCTATTTTGGTACAGCCCTTATCGATAATCAGCAGCTACTTGGCTCAGGTTCTTATGATGCAAAATACAGGCTGGTAAAAATCAATTTACAAAATGGGTTATCATTCCGGAAGTATGGTTCCTTCACCAATCCTCCAGAAAATGTTCCTGTTAATTCCTGGAAGCAATCGTATGAGTCATTCGTCTTCACCAACCCTGGAGGTACTAAGGCCGCACTGGCCTGCCGGTTTACTGACCAGGTAGATTTCATTGATTTGGCTACACAACGATGCAGCATATTGAAAGGACCGGAGAATTACCCGGCAATGTTTAATACAATCAATGTTAATGGCAGGGATATGCTGGAACGTACTGCTGAAACAAGATTCGCTTTTGTTAGTGGTACTGCTTCTGATAAATATATTTACCTTCTTTACTCCGGCAATCATGAAGCAGAGGGGGCTGGAAACCTGAATTCAACCGGGAAGTTAATCTATGTGTATGATTGGGAAGGGCAACCCGTCAGAAAATACACGACCAGTACTTTAATAAGCAGCATTGCTGTTACAGCAGATGACAGCCTGCTGTATGCCTTTGATACCGATACCGGAAACATTGTGAAAACAACAATCAATAAATAACAACCGGCATACCCCCCAGTTGGCTGTAGTGTTTCCGCACCGGCAGGTGTTCCCCAAAAAACAACACGCCGTGGTTGGTGTTTTCTTCCACCAACCACAGGTATTAAGAATTACCTTTACCTTATTTATGGACAGCTTTTACCCAATAAAGCATTGGCTGCTAACATTGGCTATCGGACCAGTAATAGCAGCACTGTATGCATATCTTATTTCAAATGACACTTCCATGTTTTCGCTGTTAGAAGCATATGCTCTTTTCTTTGTCATTGGATTAATATTCTCTATCCCCATGTTGCTGGTTTACTATTTGATATTCTATTTTCTGATAAACAAACCATTTTCTGCTTTAAAAACAAAATCAATTTTAAACCTGGCAGCTATTGCAGGCATTTTTTGTAACATTCTATGTTATTAGCGGATCAGTAACACCTGATTATTCAATTTCATATTCAATTGCTGTCGTTGTTTCCAGTTGGCTGATTAAACTAAAAAATACAGAATCGCTTTCTGCAAATGAAACCTGATTCCTTCCATCTTGGCAGGTCTTCCCCAAAAAATAACACTTCTTCCCTGCCGGGTCTTCCAACTTTATAGTTTCGTAGCCGATGTCTCCCAGCCCGGCTTTGTGTGCGGAGTGGACTCGGCGTTATTCTCCAATGCAACCTCCGTAACCACGGCGAGTGCCACAAAGCCAACACACAAAGCTATCTGACACTCGCCTGGGAAAAGAACCTTCTTCTTCCCTGCCGAGTCTTCCAACTTTATAGTTTCGTAGCCGATGTCTCAAAGCCCGGCTTTGTGTGCGGAGTGCCTGCCTGCCACCAGGCAGGGTTATGGTTAGCCAGTCATTAATTATCCGTATCAGTAACTCTTTAAATTAAAGATGTAAATTTATACCTGCTGATTAAGCCTATAGTAAACAGGCTGCTGTTGTGGCAAAATCTAAAACAATAAATATTCCGTTATGAGAAATATCTTTTTTTCAATAGCTGCCCTTTTTATTTGTTCAGTTTCTTTTGCACAAACCAATCAGCAACCAATGACGGAGCAGGAGGTACTCACATTACTTTGCCACAAATGGGAATATAAAGAATACTTATCTGACGGCCAGAAACTACCATACCCCGGCAAGTGGATAGATGCTTACCTGTTATTTAAAAGCGATGGTACAATTATTAAAAGAGAAGATGGTGAAGAAATTGCCGGCAAATGGAGCTATAACCACAAAAGAATTATTTTAACAATAGAATTCAAAAGCGAAAAAGAAAGACTGAGAATTAAAAATATTTCCACTACTGAATTTATGTATAGAGAATATGATGAACCACCCGGGTTTAGTATAGTAATGATACGGGCAGATTAAAAAATCGAATCCTCTTCCTTGCCGGGCCTCAGTTTCGTAGCCGTGTCTCACCGCCCGGCTTTGTGTGTGGAGTGGACCCGGCGTTAATTTAGTACAGCGAAGCCTGTTCCGGTGAAAATCGGAATGCCACCAAACCATCCGGCACCCGCCAGAGAAACAACTTTAATCGGCAGGGCAAAGTTTTTTTCTATCAGAGAATGAATTGATAAAATTAATTGCATCCTGATCCTGGCGTACCGTAACATCAAGTGTAAGCAACTTTAGTTTCATTTGTGGAACGCCGTCTTTGTACCCGTCATTTGCTTCGGTACATCCAATCAGGGTAATACACTTATTGATAGCTCCTTGTATATAAATATAATTTTTTGAGGTCAGGCTGGTTGTTGAATAATTCTTACAATACTGGTCTTTATATTTCGAATCGCCGGCAAACGCTTCCTTTACTGCTTTGTCATACATTTCCTTTCCCTGCCAGGAGAATTGTGTTTTGCTCCCATCTACCATTAAATGGGGGGCTAGTGTTTTCAGCATGGCCGCTTTTAACAGTTCGGGAGTGCCATTCCTTAGAATATCATGAAAGAAGTCTGCCATTTCTTTTCCGTTTTTAAAATCCGGCACATTCAACTCCGGTAACGAGGCTACTTCTTTTTGGGCTGTTTCTTCTGCCAGGGTATATGCCAGTGTTTTCTTTTCCAGCTCCCTTATTTTCCCTTCCGTTAATTGTTGGGTGGAAAGGACTTTTGAATTAGAAGAACCCGAGCTGGACATAAATCGTTGCATAGGATCTTTTATATTATCCCGGAAAAACCTGACTTCAAATTCCTGTTCTACTGTTTCTATGGAATAGTTGGGGCCGAGCATATCGGCATTTACTTTCATGAAAAAAACAACGAGATTAGGGCTGTTCCAGGTAAAGTTCTTTTCCTTAACAAAGGTTGGGCCGCTGTTTAACTTAACAATTTTGTTGAAATAAAATCCATAAAACGACTTCCAGTCACTTGAAATCAGTTTTTCTATTTCTGTTTCAGTAGGATTGGGTATCCCTTCCCATTCATTATAGCCGGTTCTGAATTTTTGATAAGAATATTTCGTCCCTCCCATATACTGGTACACTGCATCACCAACTACTTTTACAACTAAGTCGGGATATTCCTTTGATTTTAACCGTATATGTACACCACGAACATATTCCCAATTACCGCTGGAGGAATTCCATTGGCGGGTGCCGGTTGTTTTGGTAAACTTAATGTCTATGGTAAGGGCTGTGGTCAAATCTTTTTTAATAATGGCATCCGTAGGCTGAGCAATACCAGGCAAATTAAGAAGGCTGACAAAAAGGATAATAAGGATAGTGCGTTTCATAAACTGGTAATTTTTTACAAGTGTATTAATTTTTGAGGAAGTGACGGACTTTTACCGTTACTATTTCTTTTACTTCCCTGCCGGGTCTTCCAACTTTATAGTTTCGTATCCAATGTCTCACTGCCTCAACACATAAAGCCATCTGACACATCACCTGGGAAACGAAAGTAAACAGTTTATTTAACGTTATTCTTTCACTTTCACCAACCTGAAACGATTTGTCAACCGGCTCCATACTAAAAGAACTGGTTGCTTTTTCTTTACTAATTGCAGGTATTGAGTATCCGTTACTTCCGGGTGATCTTCCGTTATATAATCACATACTTCCAGTTCCACCTTTATAGTAGTTCCTTTCCGGGGAAGTATATAGTTATAATGGAAATATCCTTTGTATTTTTCGAGCAGCGGGTATACTGATGTGTCGCTGTAAAAGAACTGCAGGTTAACACCACCAGTCAGTACAGAATCGGCCTGCACCCAGCCTTCCTTTTGTCTCAGAAAAAAATAAGACCTGGGATTAAAACAGGCAAATGCCTCACACTCCCTGGTAGAAACTGCCACAAATCTCTTACTATTACTGCCTTTAAACACGGCAGCCTGGAAAAAATCAATTTCATCTTTTCTTCTTTTAAATGAAATAAACCCGTTCCTTATGTCCACCGTCCTGATTCCTGTTTCCGCCATTCCCTTCCTCCAGTCGCACAGGTAAAAACAACTATCGGGCAATTGATTAAAGTACGTCTCGATATCATTCCCGCTATTATCATTCTGTGCGGCCGCACCACCCGCCAGCAGGAGCAAGAACATAGTTCCTGCACTATATATTCTATGGAATATGCTGAAGGCCATTTACCGGTTTGCTTACTAAGGTATGGAACAAGTTATGCAAACAATAAGAAAAAATACGGGGAAAATGATTGCCCCGTTGTTATATGCAGTATAGCTGCCGTGCATAGTCCGGCAAGCTCCCTGCCAGCGGCAACAGAAGGAAAATCTGTTGTTTTGATTTTCGCTGTGGTTTCATTACGGGATTTTAGTACATTACATTAAAAATATTATGCGACATCATTTATTTATCCTTATCCTTTTTGTTACACTGGCTTCCTGTGGAGGCAGCAAATCTTCTGAAGACTGTAAATCCACTGCGGGAACACAATGGTCTGCTTTAAATAAGAATTGTGTAACACTTTCAGATGTAAAATTTAAACTGAAGCCACAGGAAGCAGCCACCGATAAAACCGGGATGGCTTACCTGGTATTTAACAGCAGCAGCAATAAGGCAGAGGCATTGCTGCCAGGCAATGAATCTACGGGCATACTTGTCCGCTCAGATGATATAAAACCCTGGATGAATGCCGTATGGACACTTGAAATCAAAAGTGGCTATGTTTTGAAAAAAGATGGTATTGTTATGTACGCTGAGTAACCTGGCACCGTAATCAAAGAGCAATTTTAACCGCTAAAAATAAAATCATGAGGAAAGCCTGTGTAATCTTTTGCAGTCTGTTCATTATTTATAGTTGTAACGGCAATAAAGAAAAATCTGACCAGCCGCTTATGAAAAAAGAAAAACCCGTTCAATCTGCCGGCGACATTGAATTACAGGGATGGCTAAAAGGTAAAATATGGACAGCAGAGAATACCATGGCGCCTATGGCATTACTCAAACTAAAATCAGATGGTAACTATGAATTGAAATCAGGTAAAAATCCGGACACCTGGGAAATAATTGAAGGCAAATTAAAATTAGCCAGGCTAACAGAATGGCCAATAGAAAAAGTCAGCGATACTGCATTCCGCTTATATGTAAAACCAACTGATAAATGGTATGTGTATAAACAAACCGGCTCTCTCGAATAAGAAATTGTACGCCGTAATTGGTGTAGTAGGCTTGACGAAGTATCTCCACCAACTATGAAATTAAGAATCACCCCCTGTCTTATAAATCCTCTCCAGCATTTGATATAAATCAGGGTGATTGGCTTTTAACAGACCGGGTTGTTCAAAAAAGTATTCTGAAATAACAGCAAAAAATTCAACCGGGCTGGTAGTGCCGTACATGTCAATATCTGAGCCGTAGGTTTTCATCTGCTCAATCGTAACTTCCATCATCCTCTTCCATTGCTCTTTGTACTTCCGTTCTAAAATGATATCGGGAACTCCATCCATCGTTCCATCCATCTTATCTATCAGATGCACAAACTCATGAATAGCGGTGTTATGGGCATCCTGTTCATTGATAAATCCCTGTCGTAATTGCCATTTGGTAATGATCATCACATTTTGCATAGCGCCGCTGCCTACCATGCCTGCAACGGGCCGGTCCGAACCATCCTGGTCAAAATCCTGGTTGAAAGCCCCGGGGTATAATAAAACTTCGTGGAGGTTGATATACTGCCAGTCGGTAATAGAAAATACCGGAATAATGGCACCGGATGCAATTAGAAGCCGGTCAAGATCTTCCACCACCGCCTTCACACCGGTTATTTTTACGGCAGATAAAAATTGTTCGATCCTTTTGTCAAATCTTGTCTTTCCTTCCTCATTCAGCTGACGGTAAAATTTTACATAATCAGTAAGCAACTCCTGGTAATTATCAGGCAACAAAAAGGTGTCTTTAGCCACACTTATCCGGAATACAAACAGTATTATTAAAATGATCAGTCCAAAGCCAATTAAAGCCTGCCAGATTGTGAGCATAATTGAATGAAGGTAAACAGGATTCGCCGGTTGGCCGTACTTCTGAAAAATAATAAGGCATGGTTGCTTTACTGAGGTTAACGAAGTGTCCCCGGGTGATCATGCTGTAACCACATCAGCTTTATCCGGCAGCATTTTGTTAAGGGCTCTTTCGAACAGGCCAATGAACGGAAGAAAAAGCACTACCCCCATTGTATTGAAAAGCATATGAGCATTGGCTACCTGCTGTTCCAGTTGGGCTTTTCCTGAAACAGTACCCACCAGTTTTACAAACAAAGGAAAGAGCAATAAGGCCAGTGCAATAGTGCAAATATTAAAGAACAGGTGAAAGAGCCCGGTTTTCAAGGCCTGCCGGCTTGCTTTGACAGTGGCGAGCAATGTATCGGCGCAGGTGCCCAGTTCAGCTCCAAGCATAATTGCAATAGCCGCCCCTATCGATATCATTCCTTTTTTAGCAAGAGTGATAACCATACCTACTGTTGCGGAAGAAGATTGTATGATAAGTGTCACCAGTGCACCGGTGCCTGCACCGGTGTAAGGATCTTCCATTTGCAGCATCCACTGTGCAAATCTCGGATCATCACGCAAAGGCTCCACACCACGTTCCATAGTATAAAGACCGAAGAACAGGATGCCGAAGTAAATGATGGCCCTGCCGGCTTGTGTCAGCCCATTTGTTTTGGAGAAAAATACCAGCATCATTCCAACGAAAATGGGAATGGGTGAATATTTGCCGATATCCATCGCAATGATCTGGCTGCTGAAGGTAGTGCCGATATTGGCGCCCAGCACAATGCCGATGGCCTGGCGGAATGTCAATGCTTTTGCCTTCACCAGTATGATCGCCATAATAATTACAGCAGAAGAAGAGTCGAGTATAAGAGTAATGACGATCCCGGTTAGAATGGCCGTAAAAATATTATGCGTGAATTTTGAAAGGATTTTTTTTGCTTTGTCGCCAAGCAATTCTTTCAATACATCAGACATGTGAGCAATAGCGTAAAGAAATAATCCTAACCCGCCGAGAACAATCAGTAAGGTTTCCATTTTATACGGTAAGATATTATTGCTATGTTAACTCTATATTATTTTATTTTTCCATCCCCTTGGTATATCCAAATAAATAATAAAATTTCCGCCACGGATAGGTGTTCCGCAAAAAATAACAGGCTGTGGCTGGTGTCTGTAGTTCTCCTGGAATTTATAATCGATCCCTGCTTTTTATAAGGTTCCCAAAAAATCAACGGAAAAGAAAACCATTTGCACCTTACCGGATGCTCATCCTTATAAATTATTCTGAGCTGAAGCATTCTTCTTTACAAGCGGCATTAATTAAACAGCCCTTACGCTGGCAATTTTTGCTTATTTTAGGATAATAAAACCATTATCATGAAACTTATACTCACTTCCTGCTTATTTCTTATAGTTATTAATTGCGCCGGTCAAAGCATCGGCATCAACACCCTCACACCTGATGCTTCGGCACAGTTGGATATTGTAAGTAATTCCAAAGGCTTTCTGGTACCCCGCATGACAGAGTTAGAACGGAATGCCATTGCTACTCCGGCCACAGGCCTGCTGATTTTTCAAACCGATATACAACCTGGCTTTTATTACAATGCCGGAACACCCGGCACACCGGTATGGACCTATAACGGACCAGTAACAACCAATTGGAACATTGCTGGCAATTCTCTTCTGGCAACGGGAAGGCTGGGTACTAATTCCAACAATCATGTTGACCTGGCAACAAATAATACTGTGAGAGGAAGGTTAACAAACCTCGGCGAGTTTTTTATTGGTGCCACCAATACAGTTGTTACCGGAGACCTGATGGGGGCCGTTAGTAATGCAACTTTCCCATTTGCTGTAAACGGGTACTCCAGCTTTAACGGATCAGGAGTATATGGTACTATACAGGCAGGTACCACACAATTTGCCGCTGTACAAGGAGAATATGCAAACTCCGCCAGTTCATTTAATACAGCCGGTGTGCGGGGTTCAAACCAGTCTGTTACTGCCGGCACCGGCTTTCGTACGCAGGCAGCTACCGGGCCACGGGTGGGAGTGATAGGCAATACTACTGCAGGCTCGGGCCAATATACATTCGGCCTCCATGGCAGCATGGGCAGCACAGATATTCGTTGCGGTGCTGTCATTGGTGATGACTTTGGAATAGCACTGGGAGCACTTGCCTATTACGCTGCCACCCTTATTGATTATAGTGTATATGGTTTTGGTGGTGCGTACCAGGTGGGTGTGGGAGGTGGGAGAAACAGTCACCGCATTACTGAACCAAATACTCAAATAGGTATCGGCATTTATGGTGGTGTAATGGGCGGATGGGTAAAAGGGTTGGTGTATGGCACCCATTTACAGGGAGAACGTTATAGTTTATATGTGGATGGAAAAACCTATACCAATGAACCAGTAACAGAACTGGTGACAATGACAGACGGAAGCCGTATGCCTGCTTATGCCGTTAGTTCTTTGCAACCGGAACTATATGCCCGTGGCAAATCGGTGCTGGAAAACGGGCAACGTTTTGTTGCATTTGATCCATCATTCATTTCTATGATCAGTGAAGACCCGGAAGCACTGGTGATCACCGTATCAGCTACAGGAAATTCGAAAGGGCTGTATATTGCTTCCCAGGATACAAAAGGTTTTTATGTACGGGAAAATGATAATGGTACCAGTGCAACACCCTTTTCGTGGATAGCAGTGGCCAGCCGTAAAGATTATAAACAAATTACCCATGCACCTGAATTATTGCAGGGCGACTTTGATAAAAAGATGAATGGCGTAATGTTTAATGATAACAACAGAACAGATAAGCCGCAATCTATCTGGTGGGATGGATCTCAGGTGCGTTTTGATACACCTCCTGTCAAAAAAGCGGATGCGAGCTATCAGCCAGCTGTTAGAACAGCGGGCAAGAAACAGGAATAAATTATTGTCTGTACGGCAGGTGTTCTGCAAAAAATAACAGGCTGTGGTTGCTGTACTGAGTTTGACGAAGTATACCAACCACAGGAATTAAAGATATTTACTGTCAGCAATATTTTCCACTATCATACAAGCTGACCGTTTTATTAACGGTCCGGATATCAAAGAGCAATTTTAACCGCTAAAAATAAAATCATGAGGAAAGCCTGTGTAATCTTCTTCAGCCTGTTCATTATTTATAGTTGTAACGGCAATAAAGAAAAATCTGACCAACCGCTTATAAAAAAAGAAAAACCCGTTCAATCTGCCGGCGACATTGAATTACAGGGATGGCTAAAAGGTAAAATCTGGACAGCAGAGAATACCATGGCGCCTATGGCATTACTCAAACTAAAATCAGATGGTAACTATGAATTGAAATCAGGTAAAAATCCGGACACCTGGGAAATAATTGAAGGCAAATTAAAATTAGCCCGGCTAACAGAATGGCCAATAGAAAAAGTCAGCGATACTGCATTCCGCTTATATGTAAAACCAACTGATAAATGGTATGTGTATAAACAAACCGGCTCTCCCGAATAAGAAATTGTACGCCGTTGCCGGTTTTCGCCAAAACATCACGCAGTAGTTGGTGCCTGCCTGCCGGCACAAACAAGAACTGATTTTTTTTTACTTTAGCGCAATGAAAAATATACTGCCCCCCCTCGTATTATTTTTTTCATTGACCGCCCCGGCGCAAAAGAAACCAATACCTGCCAATTGCCCGGACCTGAAGCAAAAACTATTGCTCATCAAACAGTCTTTTACAAACCTGCAAAAATTTAAGAAAGAACTGCTGCCCGGCAGTACTTATAAATATGCCAGCAGCCTTACTATCTGCGGTGTGATGGGTGAGATGGAAGTATTTGACGGAGGTGCTGAAATAATATTTAAGTTCAAAGATGATAAGTTCACCGATGAAGATGGGAAGCTTACGGCCGCCTTTGTTGCCAATTTCCGCAAAACGGTGAAGGCTGTATTCGGCTCTGCTTATGAGGAAACATATGGCAAAGACGATGATGAAATGTGGGGCGAAAGTGAATATTATGAGTACAGGCCATACACTGCATCATACCCCTTTGTACGGATCGATTATCCTTTTGCAGATGATTTTATCTGGATAAGATTTGAGTATGACAAATGAGTTTTAATACCACCTGAACCCCCTGAAAGAGTTTATCTTTTTATTGCTGTCGAATTTTATTTCGATCTTTTCATACTGAAAAGTGGTACCGTCAAGATATTCTTTACCAACGATGGTGGCGGTGGTAATGCCTGCCACCACTGTAATTTGTACGGGAGCTGTTATTTCAAACCTGTTATTGGGATGGGCTTTCCAGAAACTTTTATCGCTTTGGGTGATCTTTTTTTTCGGCACATTTCGTAAATATTTCATGTACACTTTTACTGTGTCTGCAAAATATTGTTCTGCCGAATCGGCCTTGTGCTCATTCCGCAGCCGGAATAATTCATGTACTATTTTTATTTCTTCCTTTTCCTGGCCAGGCCCCTTCTGTAAAACAACAGCAGTGGTACAGGACAACAGTATTGACAGAAGATATATCATGAAGAAGATTGAAGTGATAAACGAAAACATAAATGTAAACAATCATGGCCGGGAAATATCCTGCACCTTAATCCCCGGGATTATTTCTGTCGTCCTTATATACAGGTTTTTAAGCAGGGATTGCCGGGTAGAAAAATCCCTCCTACCTTCATGCTTTAAATTTATTTCATGGGTAAACTACATGACTCCATCAAGCCTGCTCATAAAGAGTTCATCGAAAAACAACATATCTTTTTTGTAAGTACCGCACCATTGAGTGCTGATGGCCGGGTGAACCTTTCACCAAAAGGGTTGAATTGTTTTAAAGTGCTGTCAGAAAACCGGGTGGGTTATATGGACCTTATCAGCAGCGGCAATGAAACATCAGCACACACTTTAGAGAACGGCCGCATCACCATTATGTTCTGTTCGTTTGAAGAAGCTCCCAATATCCTTCGGTTGTATGGAAAAGGATTTGCGGTATTACCCGGTACTGCTGAGTGGGAAAAGTATTCACCGTATTTCACCATCTATCCCAGTACAAGACAACTCATCATTGCGGATATTGATCTGGTACAAACCTCCTGCGGCTTTGGTGTTCCGCTGTACAGCTACGAAGGCGAAAGGGATATCCATTTTGAATGGGCAGAAAAGAAAGGCGCTGATGGACTGATTGAATATGTTCAGCAGAACAACCTGAAAAGCCTTGATGGATTACCTACCGACCTAGGACTTCAGGAGAAATAAACAGTAATACTTTACATGCTGAACAGCGGACAGAACTCTGAACGGAGCGTCGCAACGAAGCTGATAGCAGCACGGCAGCCAGCTAACAAATAATTTCTTTCTCCTCTCCCATCTTACGGTAAATTTGCATTGTGGTCCGCCGTTCAATAGAAATAGTTACCAGCAGTTTTAAAATGGCCCTGCAGGAATTGTGGAAGAATAAACTCCGCACTTTCCTGTCGCTGTTTGGCATTACTATCGGTATCTTCTGCATTATTGGTGTACTGGCCACAGTAAATAGTCTTGAAAGGAACATACAAAACGAAGTAAAATCTCTCGGCACTAACACTATCTATGTTGATAAATGGGACTACAGTGCAGGCAATGGCCCCGATTATCCCTGGTGGAAATTTGTAAACCGGCCGGTGCCAAAATATCATGAAGTAAAATTTATTAAGGACAGGACCGCCGGTGCAAAGTATGTGGCATTCCGCATCAAAGTGGTGAGTGATGTGGATTATAAAAACAATGTTCTTTCTAATGTAAACATTTACGGCATTAGCCCCGATTTTAATAAGATACAACCTGTTGAACTGAAAGATGGCCGCTATGTTTCTGAGGCGGAGTTTGACAGGGGCAGCAATGTGGTGGTGGTGGGTTTTGAGGTCGCAGAAAAATTGTTTGGCACGGCTGATATCGCTGTTGGCAAAGATATTTCCGCCCGGGGGAAAAAACTCCGCATCATCGGGGTGATAAAGAAACAGGGTAAGCAAATGATCGGTGGCTGGGACTTTGACCAAAGCATGGTGATATCATACCAGTTTGCCCGCAGTATGATGAATGAACTGAAGGCGGATCCGCTTATAATGGTACAGGGAAAAGACAATGTAACAAGCAAAGCACTGAAAGATGACCTGACCGGTGTGATGAGGGCTATTCATAAACTGACACCCAAAAAAGATGATGATTTTGCATTGAATGATATCAATGATTTCAGTGATGCTATCAGTTCGCTGTTCTCCGGAGTGAACCTTGGTGGCTGGGCTATTGCTTTTCTATCATTGATCGTTGGCATGTTTGGGGTGGCAAACATTATGTTCGTTTCTGTAAGGGAACGCACCAGCCAGATAGGCTTGAAAAAAGCTATCGGTGCCAAACGAAGGGTGATACTGGCAGAGTTTCTCTTAGAGTCAGCCTTTCTTTGTATCATCGGCGGTTTGATAGGGTTAACTTTGGTGTTCCTGCTGACACAGGTATTAACGCAGGCATTGAACTTTCCTGTCTTTATTTCCACCAGCTACATGGTGCTGGCAATTGGTATTTGTATTATAGTGGGTATACTGGCTGGTTTTATTCCTGCACTGCAGGCAGCAAAGATGGATCCGGTAGTGGCTATTCGGAGTAAGTAATACCCCAAACCCCTAAAGGGGCTTTTCAAGAGTTATTAACTTCGCAAATTCATTAAATAATTGAAATGGCCATTTGTATTTTAGCAATAGAGAGTAGTTGTGATGAAACTTCCGCTGCAGTTTGCAGGGATGGGAAGATATTATCCAATTATATCGCCAATCAAACGGTACATGAAAAATATGGTGGTGTTGTTCCCGAACTGGCTTCCAGGGCCCATATGCAGAATATCATTCCTGTTGTGGATGCGGCATTAAAAGAGGCTGGCTGCGAATTGAAAGAAGTTGATGCTATTGCATTTACACAAGCCCCCGGCCTGATAGGTTCTCTGTTAGTAGGCGGAGAATTTGCCAAATCGTTATCCCTTGCATTAAATAAACCATTGATTGCTGTACATCATATGCAGGCACATGTGCTGGCCAACCTGATCGACGACCCAAAACCCGGTTTCCCTTTTTTATGCCTGACTGTAAGCGGTGGCCATACACAGATTGTTTTATGTGAATCGCCAACACAAATGAAAGTGATCGGCGAAACAATTGATGATGCTGCAGGTGAAGCATTTGATAAATCAGCTAAACTGCTGGGCCTTCCTTATCCCGGCGGACCACTTATCGATAAATATGCAAAAGAAGGAGATGCCAGCCGGTTCAAATTTCCCGAACCAAAGATCGAAGGGCTTAATTTCAGTTTCAGCGGGTTGAAAACATCTATCCTTTATTTCCTGCAAAATGCGGGGAAGAGTAATTTGTTCAAAGAAGAATTTACCGCTACTGAAGAAGAAAAACAGGCATTCATTCAAAGTAACCTGCCTGACATCTGTGCATCCATCCAGCATCGTATTGTCACCATCCTGTTAAATAAACTGAAGAAAGCTTCTATTGAGACCGGTATCACAGACATCTGTCTTGCCGGTGGTGTTTCTGCCAATAGCGGTTTGCGAAAAGCATTTGAGGATGCAGGGAAAAAATATCACTGGAACACTTTCATCCCTGCTTTTCAATATTGTACCGACAATGCCGGTATGATCGCCATCACCGGTTATCATAAATATCTCGCCGGACAATTTGCCGACCTGTCTGTTATGTCAACTGCAAGGGCCGAATGGTAATACATCGCTATGGCTAATTCCTATTTTCAATTCAAGCAATTTACTGTTCAACAGGAGAACTGTGCTATGAAAGTGACAACAGATGGATGTTTGTTTGGCAGTCTCTGCCCAACCTTTGATGGCAGCAATGAAGCCCGAAAAATTCTCGACATCGGGACAGGAACAGGGTTGCTTTCCCTGATGTTTGCTCAAAAGAGACAGTCCGCCATTATCGATGCTGTCGAAATAGACAAAGACGCTTTTCAGCAGGCAACAGAGAATGTTGCCGCTTCACCCTGGAGTGACAGAATTAAGGTCATACATGCCGATGCAAAGTATTTTGATCCCGGCAATCAATATGATATTATCATCAGCAACCCCCCTTTTTATGAAAAGGAATTGAAAAGCGATGATGCAAAGAAGAACCTTGCTCATCATAACAAAGGCTTGTTGCTTCCCGAATTGCTGAGCATTATAAAAAGAAAGCTGAAGCCGGATGGCAGCTTTTATCTTCTGCTACCGTACAAAAGAAATGAGGAGATAAAAAAATTGTTTACTGAAAATGACCTGGCCGTTCAGCAGTTGACTTTTGTAAGACAATCTGTGAATCATGATTACTTCCGCATTATGCTTTTCGGAAAATTAAAGACGGGCAAACAAACTGAAACAAAGATTGATGAAATTTCTATTAAAGATGATAACAACCAATACACCCCGGCTTTTGCAACCCTGCTTGAAGATTACTATCTCCATTTATAATCCGCTGTGTAACTCATATTTATTCTCAAAAGCTCTGCGTTTAGTTTTTCAACACATAGAAACAGAGTCAGCAGAGTTATACGGAGTTTAAATCCTTCCCTCTGAATAGTCCCTGAGATACTCAAAATGCTTTGTCAACTTCCCATCTTTTGCCATTGTTGCCCTTTCAATAACTGCTGAACTGTTACCAACCAGATCCTCCAGCACATGTTTTATTAATTGTTCACCGAAATAACGGCTGGCATCCCGTGGCAATTCATTTGGCAGGTTACTCACCGCCATAATATCAATTGAATTTTTTAGATAGGGAACCGTTTTTTCCAGCGTCCTCCTGTCTATTCCATATATTGGGTCTTCAATGGTTTGATCTCCCACATTAATCGGCACTGAACCGTTGGCATCATCTGTAATATCAGCGATGGTCTGAATGATGAAATGTTCTGACCTCGCATCCTCCTTTTCAAACAGCCGGGGTACATTTTTCTCCCAGTACACACCGTTCATTAAAATATCTGTTTGATCTGCATAAGGCAAAAACTGGCATTCATATTCCGCAGGATGCTCATGAAAATCCAGGCGGTTATATTTTCCAGATATTTTGTGCCTGTAAAGATCAGCCCCTTTCAGTTGGGTGTAAACCGGGTAAGAAAACCTCCTTCTCAGGTATTCTTCCGGCTCCACCTCATGTATTTCCATCAGGTTCATGATCTCTAAAATGCCATGTGCCACCCTGCCTGAGCCAGTCACAGCAATTTTTACATTTGGCAGCCGAAGGCCAAAATAATTATGGATCAGTTCCCTGAAACTGCGTTGCTTATAAACTCTGTCTAATTTAAATAAGCCGGTACGATTCCCATAAGCCATCATGCCATTATGTGCACCTACCACCCCGGCAAAGAAACCAAAACCAATGATCCGCTGACCATCTTCATGTTCAAGGCATTCATAATCGATCAGGCGGATATTTTTATCCAGAATTGCCCAAAGCAACTTTTGATTATGCGGTTGTTTCTTTTTAGTGTGAGAGAAAAACAAATAGGTTTTGCCCGCAAGTAATTGATCAACCGGGACTTCTTTAATACCGAGCAGGATATCGCAATCACTCATATCCTCCTTCACTTCCACTCCTGCCGACTGGTATTCCCGGTCAGAAAAGCACCGGTGCGGAGATGATTGAGCAATGATCTGCACCTGTGGAGCATTTTTATGTATCCATTTGCATTGGGCAGGCGTCAGCGACACCCGGTTATCTGCCGGTATTTTCCCCTCTCGTATAAGTCCAATCCTTGTCATACAGCCGTTTATCGTTAGTTAAGTCCGGCAAAGTTGCCGTTTAAACCAATGCTAAACAAACTGATTTAGATCAGCATTGTCTGAAAAATGAATGGTGTAACTTTGAAAATACTTTACAAAAAAAATCAGACTAAAAGTTACATCCCTGCGTTGGGAGGTTACACACAAAAAAGGCTTACATGAGGAATTCCAAAAACACTGTTTTTGCATTTGTTTTACTGGCCACTTCTTTGTTTTGGCTTTCCTGTACTAAAAATGCAGCTGACCAGGGCCCTTATACTCTTAGCTATGGTGATTCCATTTTATACCTGAAACCTTCTTCTGGTGATTATATAGTGTATCCGACCAGTCACCGGGAAGGTGATTATTCGGGTTTTCCGGAGGGAATTGAAATTGATGATAAGACCGGCGCTATTAATATATCGAAAAGTGAAACAGGGCTTCGCTACCGCATAACCCACCGGGCACCAGATGGTACAGAAACTAAAACAATGGTGGTGCTTTCAGGAATAACCTTTAAAGACCATTTCTATCGCCTTTCTGCTGACGACTCAATTGCTAATCCTATTTATAATTCAGACCCGAACAGGATACTGCCACTTGCAGGTTCCAGTTTTGATGAAGGCAATATTGCCAACACCGGAGGCTGTTCTGTAAAGACAGACAATGGTAAGATTAACCTGAAAGAAACGATCCGCAATGGTGTTTTCGGTTCACCACCCCGGAACGACGCCCAACAAACATTTGAAATAAAATATAAGATCAATGATGCCAGCGGAAAAAGGGAGAATAAACTGAAAGTTCTTTTATACTGGTATAATACTATGGCCGATGTTCCCCAATATGTGTGGGATATACTGAATGACCGCACTTCACAGGGAGTTTTTCTGCGCAACGCAGGTGGTGAAATAACCAGCCGTACCGAACAGGCAGCCAAGCCAAGACCCCCTTGTGTTATTATTATTGCCAATTAGGTTGGCAGCGGCTAAATTTGATAAGCTTTTGAGCAGCTTATCATGCAAAAACTTCTTTTATCATTCTTATTGGCAGGGTTGATATTCTTTTGCTTTTCCCAAAACCCACAGGGAAATAATAATGCCGCACAATTAAAAGTTTATACAACTGCAAATAATACTTACCAGCAGGCAGAAAAACTTTACATGCAGGCGGGAGATAATGAAGAACTGCAAACCAAAGCTGACGAAACCTACCTGCAAGCCCTTACATCTTTTTATAAGCTCATTCCCGATGTAGAAAAAGGAGGAAATGATTCACTGACTTTTTTTATCAGGATAAAGACCGGTTTCATTCAAAATTATTTTGACAGCGTTAATGCTGCCAAAGCAGATTACCTCACTGCCATTGCTCTAAAACAGAGACTCCCCTCCATTGCAGATTCTTTCTTATTCGTTCCCTACTTATATACCGGCGGCATTTATTACAACCAAAATCTGTTTGATTCAGCGTTGTTCTACTACAAAAAAGCGGAACAACTTAATGATCGTTATCAAAAACCTTTAAAAGAATCACAGCGGTTGTATAACCGGCTTGGTGCCATGTACTATGAGACCGGTAACTATCGCCAGGCCCGGAATTATTTTGAAAAAGCTATTACACTTACAGGGCCGGGACAGGAGGATCTTCAGACAAATTATAAGATCAATATTGCCTCACTGCTGGTAAAACTGGAAGAATTTGATAAGGCAAAAGTTGTGTATGAAAGTATGCTGCCCTCTGCTGCTTTTGAAAATGAAATATTCCATAATCTCGCTATCATCAGCATAAAACAAAAGAAATATCAAAAGGCTGTTGAATATCTCCGGAAAATTAGTTATGCAGATGACAAAAAGAGCATTGATTTGTACTACAACTTTGGTGTAGCTTTTACCGGGTTAAATGAAAATGACTCCTCAGAATTTTATTTACAACGGGCCCTTGCTGAAAACATCAGGTGGAATGGCCACCGAAAAAATGTTCAATACGGTCTTATCCTGAAATACCAGGCTGATGAACTGGCTAATCAAAGGTTATGCAAAGAAGCCTCATTACAATACCAGCAGTCTGTCCAGCAATTTCATAACGACTTTAAAGAGAATGACAGTTACAAGAATCCGGAGCAATTCAGCGGCGTATTTTCATATATCAATCTCTTTAATGCACTTACCGCTAAAGCAGCCTTGTTTGAAACCTGGTACCAGCAGGAAAAAGATATTGAACTGCTCAATGCGTCATTAAGTGCATACCAGTCAGCCTTTAAACTGGCTGACTATGTAGAAAGAACATACGATTCCGATGAAGCCCGGCTTTTTTTGGGCAAAATTAAATATACTGTTCACAGCAAGCCGATTGATGTCTGCATTCTTCTTTATGATCTTACTCAAAAAAGAAACTACCTGGAAGAAGCTTATTTGTTTGATCAGCGGAATAAGGCTTCCATTCTTGCCTTCAATGTAAAGGAAAATGAATTAAGAAATAATAGCAGCAAAGAAACTGAACTGACACGGAAAGAAACATCACTAAAAACTCTCATTACAAGGTTATCACTAAAAGCAGCCCGGACTTCTGACAGCCTTCAGTTAGCCGAAATCAACAACAGTATCCGTAATAATGAAATTGAGCTGGGAAAACTCCAGGAAAAATTAAACGATGACCCGGACTGGCAGCTAAAAAGATCTGCCGGACAAATACCAACAATAAGCCAGCTGCAAAAGAAACTGGATAACAATACTGCCCTGCTTTCCTATCACCTTTCAGAAACTGAATTGCTGACCCTGCTGATCACACCCAGCCGGTTTGAATACCGGAAATCAGCCATCAATAAAAACTTCTTTACCGCTATTGATGAATTTAAGAAAGCCCTTCATAGTACTTCTGCTGACCACCGATACAGGGGAACCGCTGCTTCGGTTAGTTTATACGAAAAACTGGTTGAACCGGTACACTCCAAATTACCACAAACAAAACGTTTTATCATTATCCCTGATGATGAGCTGAATTATCTTCCCTTTGAAGCATTGCAGGATGAAAACGGGCAATATCTCATCGAAAATTATTCCGTTCAGTACCAGTATTCAACAGCCTTATTGGGAAAGAATCAGGAATCTCAGTTACCAACAGGTACCTTATCGTTTGCACCTTTTGTATCAAAAGGTCACAAGGACAGTGCTGGTAATTCATTCGGTATTTTGCCGGCATCAAAAGATGAAGTGGCTAAACTGGAAGGAACGGCTTTTACAGATGAATATGCGACCAGGAAGCAATTCCTGCAATCTGTTAATAAATACAGCACCTTACACCTGGCCACTCATGCCAGTGTAAATAATGAGGACCCATCTCATTCATTCATCGCATTCTATCCGGACAGCATCGAGTATAAACTGTATGCCAGAGAAATTGCAGACCTAAAACTGGATTCCACTCAACTGGTTATACTGAGTGCCTGCGAAACAGGTACAGGACAACTTGTAAAAGGTGAAGGATTGATGAGCTTATCAAGGGCATTTGCCTATGCCGGTTGTTCAAATATCATTACGTCGCTTTGGAAAGCCGAAGACAGGGCCACGGCATTTCTTACGCAACAACTTCATTATTACCTAAGCAAAAATTATACTAAAGACAAAGCATTGCAACAGGCCAAACTTGATCTGCTTAACAGCGAAGAGATTGACCCGCAGTTAAAATCTCCTAATTACTGGGCACATCTGATTTTTATTGGTGATTATGAAGCCCGCCATAATTCATCCAATTGGTGGTGGATAGCTCTTGCAATTTTAGTAGCCGCCCTTACTTATATCATTGTAAAAAGAAAAAGCCTGCTTGTGCATCACAGGCGGGCTTAGTTCTTCACAGGCAAGCAACAGTGTTATTGGTGTAGTGTTATTGTTGGCAGATGAGTATCCTCCCGGTTTCTTACAATCACATTATTGATGATAGTATCATTGTAACCGTTCTGTCCGTCAATTAGTATTTTGTATATTCCTGCGTTTAAACCAACGATCTTAAATTCGCCGTCATCATCATCAGGTATGGCAGTAGCCGTATCTGAACCTATAACTGCCTTTACAATTGCATCAGCTACACGAGGCAGCACTCTTCCTTCAATTCTTCCGGAATTACTGCGGGTAAAAATTTTGATATGCGACTTCAAACGGTATCCGTTTCCGCTGCCTGATCCGCTGTTATCGGGTTGTATTGAATTACCCGCATCAAAATCTATCCAGAAAAGAACCTGGCCCGTTGGAGTAATTTCAAAATTGCTGTTGTCAAGATTAGCGATCACTTCACGGTCCTCATCCTTTACCCGTAAAGGATAACTTTGCCCATTCTTCATGGCAGAGTTTTGAGTGCCAAGCACCAGTTTGACCTTTTTTATTCTTGCATTAGGCAATGTGCCCGTAGCAAACAACGTATCTAATCCATTACGGAATCTGAGGATATTATATACTCCGGGGTTAATAGCAAGGTTGACCCAGCCACTGTTCGGCAATGTATCATCTTCCAGTTTTACCTCCAATCTTCGCAGATCTATGAATACACTGTCAAAAATGGGTGTCTGATGGTCTGTCAGATAAATGGTAACAGCATGTGGTTTGTTAACGTCTGTTACTCCGCTTCCATTTGCAGTCACGTCTTTCTGGCAGGAATACAATCCAACAGTGGTGGTTAACAAACTCAGCAGCGCAAAATGAATGATGTTTTTCATATAGCAATTTTTTAATTCACTATTGAGTAAAAGCTATCGGGCCAATTGTAATCCGTATATAAAAAAATCCTCCCCGAACGGGGAGGATCACCATCAAACCTTAACTATGCACAAAACCATTATCGCCACTTCAGCATCTTCACCTGGCGGAGTAATTTACCGGTAATTTCTTTATTGTATTTATGATTGACATCGTTCCGTATTTTATTCAACAGATCAAGTGCAAAGTCATAATCCCCGTTCCGTATATAGCTCAATGATAAATAATACTCAGCCTCGTCATTCAATACAGGCTGACCTGATAGCTTATTATTCATATCAAGCACTTCCTTAAAACATCTTATGGCTTTACTATTATCTTCTTCTTCAAGTGCAGCTGCTCCGCACAGAAACTCCCCTTTCGCCGAACGATCTTCACCGGCATCATGTATCCTTAGTACTTCTTTGTATTTCTTTTCCCTGTATGCCTTTTCAACCGGCGTTTCGTTGGTATTACCGTCACGGTAGTTTGTCAGTTCATACGACTGGTATCTTGACGCAAAAACCTTATCTGGTGAGAGTGTAAAGAAATTATAGGCCATATAACCACCGATCAGCAGTATCAAACTGGCCGCCACAGCAATACTGTATCGTAGAACCTTTCTGTTTGGTTTTATCTTTTTTATCCCCGGCTGCATTTTGTGCATCATCTCCCCATGTATGTCAGAAACTTTTTGCTGCAAACCATACAATCTGACAGCTTCGGCAGCTGACTTTAAACTATTCAACTCCTCCTGTAAATTTTTATCAGCCGCAAGTTGTCGTTCCAGGTATTCCTTTTCAGCACCTGTCAGCTTGCCATCCATATATTCAACAAGTTTTTCAGACATTCCATGTGTAGAATTATCCATGTAATAAGTTTTTCAGGGTTTGCTTTAATGCCGGGTTAGCATTTACCATCTGTTCCAGTTGCTTCAGGCATTTGTATTTTTTATTTCGTACCACTTGTTCGTTTTCGTAATGCATGGTTTCCAATATTTCCTTCATTGACAGGTTTTCATAATAGAAAAGCAGCAATATCTTCCGGCAGGTCTCGCCTAATTCGCCAACAAGCCTTATCACTTCTGCTTTTCCTTCCCGGTCTGCAATCACTTCGCCGGTATCTGCTTCCACCCTCTCCTGCCCTCTTTCATATTTCTCTTCTCTGGCTGATGCTCTGCCCCTTCTTTTAAGTTCGTTGAGCCATGTAAACCGGTTCAGGGAGAATAAAAAGGTCTTTACTGTTGATTCTCCCCTGAACTTATCTTTTTGCACCAGGTCAATAAAGGCAACGATCACTTCCTGGAAAATATCTTCCGCATCCTGGCGGCTGCCGCTGTTGTTCATTACATACCAGCTCAGGCTGTCAAAATGACTCCGATAAATAGCTTTTATCGTTTCATCCATTTTTTGACCTGCCCTGAGGTTGTCTACCAGTTCCGAATCCGGGAAGTTCCTGATTACCTCCATGCTTTATGCGTAGATTTGTAAGTTTAAAATCCTGTTTTGTAACCCAAACTAAGGATAAATTTTAAAGAAAAAACACAAAACATCATAAGCGGCAATGACCTATTTTGAACTATTTGAGATCCCGGTTCAGTTGAAAGTGGACGTGGCAGCTTTGTCCAAAAAATTCTTTGCACTGAGCAAAAAATATCACCCGGATTATTTTGCCAGCGAAAGCGGAGCAGCACAGGCTGAGGCCCTTGAAAAATCGGCCCTGCTGAACAAAGCATGGAAAACATTTCAAAACCAGGATGCAACAATAAAGTATGTACTGCAGGAAAAAGGATTTTTGGAAGAAGAAGAGAAATATGAACTGCCCCCTGCTTTTCTGATGGAGGTTTTAGAGATCAACGAGCAATTGATGGATATAGATGAAACAAACATCAGGAAACTTGAATCTCGTATTAACCAACTTCAATCTGAGATATATGAACCTGTTAAAGAAATTGTGGAGAGCTATGATGATGCTGTTACGTACCGAAAAAGAACTGTTGCAGGTAAAAGAGTATTATTACAAGAAAAAATATTTAGACCGCATCCGCCAGCAATTAGCCGGAATGGCTTAATATTGCAACCCAATTCGAAAAAGCCCGGGTGGCGGAATTGGTAGACGCAGCAGACTCAAAACCTGCCTGCCGGCAGGCAGGTCTGCCGTTCGCAAGGATGTGCTGGTTCGATTGGTAATAAGTTCTTTTATGTATTATGTTTATGCTATAAAAAGTATCTCCAGAAATTATATATATGTCGGAATGACTAATAATTTAGAGCTTAGGTTTCTTCAGCATAACAACGGCGAAAGCAAGACAACAAAGCCATACAGGCCTTTTTTATTGATATTTTCCGAAATATTGGAAACCCGAATAGAAGCAAGGAACAAGGAAAAATATTTGAAAAGTGGAACAGGTAAAGAATTTTTGAAGGCTTTATTAAAATAGCTGCCCGGGTGGCGGAATTGGTAGACGCAGCAGACTCAAAATCTGCCGTTCGCAAGGATGTGCTGGTTCGATTCCAGTCCCGGGCACAAGCTACTTAACGTAAATCCCTGTAAATTAAACTATTACAGGGATTTATTTTTTTGAGGGGTCGCCTCGGGGTATATTTTTCCATTCTATGTTTTCCTCCTGACAGAATTCCTCACTGATACAAGTTTATTTTATTAGTACATTTCAATAATGTTCAAATTGAATTCACTTTTATGTCTACAGAAATAAGCTATCCAAAATTTATTGCAGATCAACCGCTGGGAGAAGACAGATTAATAAGCAAATCTCAAGAGAAACTAGCAAAGGAGATCTATTCTTATATCCGCGAGAACAACCAGAGCAAAAGAAGGGTTATTGGAATCAATGGAGAATGGGGTTCTGGGAAATCAAACATGTTAGAAATTCTAAAAAGGGAATGTAAAAATGATTTTCATGTTTTTACATTTGATGCGTGGGGACATCAAGAAGATTTAACAAGGCGAGCTGTATTGGAAGAACTCGTTGACGATTTAGTAGATAGTAAAATATTGAAGGAGGAGTGGGATAAAAACTTGCAAATTGAACTTGCTAGCAATGTTTACACTACTCAGAAAAATATTCCCCAATTTAACAACAAGCTAATAATATTTACATTAGCACTACTTGCAAGCCCACTTTTTGAAAAAGTAATTAATTGGCTCATTGGTTTAAGATGGGACGCAGAACCATTTGTAGCGACTTTATGGACGATCGGGTTGTTTACTCTAACATTTTTAATACTATTTATTTTTGGTAAGAAAAAAGTATCACTTGCTGAGGTGCTTTTTTTATACAAGGGCAATGATTTGGTAACAACCAAACATGAAACAATTCAAAGTTTAGAGCCGACTGTTAGAACATTTAAAAAGATTCTAAGATTGATTACTGATAATATGCAGGTCAAAAAGAATTTGGTTATTGTTATTGATAATATGGATAGGCTGCCTTCAAAAAATGTTAAGGAAATATGGTCATCAATACATACTTTTTTTCAGACGAGAAAAACGTAAACCTCAAAGTATGGGCTTTGATTCCGTATGATCAAAACCATATACTAAATATATTTAAAGAAGATATTGGCGATAGCCTTACTGAGAATTACCTACAAAAAACGTTTTCAATTAGTTTTAGAATTCCTCCCCCAGTTCTCACTGATTGGAAAGAACTTTTCATAAAGTATTTTAAGGAAGCATTCGGTGCTCCTCCACCAGATAACGAACAAGTAGTAAACTTATTTGATTACTTGCATGACGGCGACACAATCAAACCTCGAGAAATCATTCATTTTATTAATAATCTGGTGCTATACAAAAAACAATGGCAAGATCAAATCCCCCTAAAATACCTAGCACTGTACACTCTTAAGCAAAAAGAGCTTTCAAAGGACGTTACAATAATTTTAAAACGAGAAATACTACTAAAGAAAGTGGAGGGTTTGTTTGAACCAAATGAGGAACTTGAAGTGTATTTAGCCGCTCTATTTTTTAATGTTAAACTTGAGATGGCTAAAGAAGTTTTACTTAAACGTGGTATTGAACGAGCTTTAAGAGGGGATGGAGATTTTAGCGATTATGCAAAAAGTTCTGAATTTCTATCGGTTCTAAATACATGTTTTTACAACCCTTCTATTCAGCAAAATATTTCAAGCGTAATAGTGTCTTTTGGCAAACTTCCGTCTGAATTAAAATTTGATAATACATTTCAACCATATTGGAAAGCCGTTGCCGTCACTCTCTTGAGAGATAGTACTATTCCAATAAACGAACATGAAATCAACTATCAAATTCTAAATGAACATTTACTCGAGAGTGAAATAGCCGAACAAAATTCAAAACATTTTTTCAAAAGACTGTCTGAATATATAGAACCAGGAGAACCGTTGTATAAATTTAGAGGAAGGTCGTATGCTAACAAAATTGATGAATTGAAGAAGAACTTCAAAACACCTCATACATTTAGTTTTTTTGATGTATTAAACGAAATAACATTTGAACCACATTACTACATTGATTTTGTCGAAAACTGTGAGGAATCATTCGAACTCTACAAAGTAAAGTGTGATTCAATATTACTCAATGAATATTTGATAATGGATGTTCCCGCAAAAATCGACAAGCATGATATTTTCTTAAAGAAAACCTCCCAATCAATAGATTTTAATCCCTTGATCAGAAATCTGGAAAGTGTGATTGAAGCACTTGGGATAGCTACGGAAAATTACTCCACTTACAGCAAGTAACGTCTTGAATATTTATAAGATCGTCAAAAATCAAAAGCCCTTGCCAGTTGTGATTAGAACTCAGAACGCAATTGCTATGCTTAGGGAAGCCCCTTCCAACAAGCCCAATATTGATTTCTATTTTACAATTTTGGGAGATAAAGAAACACGCTTAGGGAATATTTCAGTTACTGTGGTATCAGAAATTTCAAACAAGCTTGAATACTTGAGCGAAGCGTTACAGACTGCCGAGTTTTATATCGATTACGGGGATTTGTTGTTCTTAGTAAAAGACAATAATATCCCATTAGTAAAAAGTTTGGTGCAGGAGTTAACAAAGAACCCTGTTGGAGAGCTTAGGTTCAATGCTGAGCTTATTTTGGAAAATTATCCAGTGATTAAATCTACAGTGTTCGATAATAATTCAGAATTAGTCAACTGCTTGTTTGATAGATTAAATACCCAATTCGAGACCATAAGAACGACCATTGAAAATAGAGACTTTAGCACATTTATTAGTTTAGAATTAATTTCAGATTCTATTGGAAAGAATAATCAAACAACTAACTTAATAATAGAAAAAGCAAATGATTTCTTGAAGTCATCGTCAATTGAAAGCTGGAAGGAAGCTCTTAAAACAGAATCTGGATATTTATATGGGCTTTTAAACTTATTAAATACTAACAATATTCTTTTCCAAAATAACTTGAGTAGTAATGCCATCATCGCTTATAAAGACTGTGTACGTGATTCCGCTACGGATGCAACTAAGCCAAACAATGTAAATCTGTGGTTTAATCTTTTCGACTTATTAGGTGACAAGATGGAAGCAACATATGAGGAAGTTAGACAAAGGCTGTTGTTTTCAACTGGTGAATTATCAAATGAGGTCATTGTTTTCTTTTCTCGCGGACTCTTCAAGCTCAAATTGTTATTTAATAGAGAAAATTCGAATCAGATTGTAAGGAGGATCATTTTGCCTTTAGTTAAGGACCCCAACTCGCTTTCATTTGTCGATGAGAACCAAGATGATATTTTGCAGATCTTTAGAAATAATCTTGAACTTAAAGATGAAATTCTTGAAGCTTTTTCAATTCTCGACAATGAATTCAAAGCTAAGCGTGAGGACTTGTTGAAAAAAATCGAATTGATTTTGCATCAAAAAGAGTAGTTGTGGAACTATCACAAGTCTCAACAAGTATTTCCGCTACTCCTTGGACAGGCTGATTTCAAGTTATTTTCCCAAACCTGTCCTAGGTTTACTAGAGGAACCAGGTTTGCGCCCTCTTTTCGCAGGAGTCCGAAATGGCTCTTCGATAGGAGCAGTAGACGGAATATCTACTTCCGCAAATTCATTGTACTGATTTTGAACGGTCGGTTGTCTCTCCCAAAACATTAACCTAGTCAACCAAATTGGGTGATTTTTCTTAAAAATATAGACGAGAATTAGGAGCCCAAATAAAATCGCCAACCACAAGAAAAAATTTCTCATAAAAAATTTAATTTAGTTTGATTAACAGCGGTTAATGCAAAGTATGTACTCCAAAAAAATGAAAAGTCATTTAAGCGATTTTGAAGGATAAGCCGATTTTCCAAATTTTTGAATTTAATAAAGGTTGAAATTCAGAGTGGTACGGCGAATTTGGCAACAAAAATGTGAGTGCAAGAATTGCAGCGTTTGGCACGTGTTACTTGCATAAAAATTATTACAGTCCACTAAAGCAATCATAATACTTCATTTTTGGAGTTTAATAATTACATGTGTTACCACACCCCAGACAGTAAAATCATTTTCCGCTGTAATCCTAATAGGTTTGTACGCCGGGTTATTGGATGCAAGGAAAACGCCGGAATGAGTTTTTACAAAATGTTTAATAATGTTCTCCCCATCCAAAGAAGCGATGATGATACTATTATTTTGTGGAGGCAGTGATTTATCAATTACAACCAATGATTCATCCGGTATATGAGAATTAATCATTGAATCACCTTTGACCCTTGCCAAGTAAATTGAAGTTGGATTTGGTTGTAAATATTTCCGCAAATCAATATCTTCTTCCATGTAATCCGTTGCAGGGGAAGGAAAACCAGCTCTTACCACACCGAGAAAAGGAATATCCGGGATAATCACAATGCTAAATTTATTAGCAATTTACTTTAAAGTTGCTGATTTAAACAAATCATTGTATAAACTGATGTAAACGAATCAGTTACTAATCAAATCCTTCGCTAAAGAATTCTTCAAGTGTAACATCAAGAGCATTGAGGACTTTCAGGAGGCTGGTGAAACGAAGGTCTTGACCATTTTCGTCAGCAACCGAATTGTGCCCGGGAAATATCATGATCATAAGCCAGGTACTCATAACTGGTGTATCCTTTTTTAATTCGCAGCTCTTTGATCCTATTTCCCAAGCCTTTTTAATTGTTCGTCAGGGCTTGACTTAGCTTTCTTTGGGCTTTGCTTTCCCTTTGGTTTCATAAAGTAAAATAAAAGAAACGCCATCTGCTTAGTTACCATTTATAAGTAGGCTACTTATAAAGTGCTTTTGGTATCTTTATTTTCAAACATCATTTACATGGAGTACCTATCAACTTCAAGACTTGCCCAAGAATTTGACTTAACAACAACAAAACTTTTGGATGAATTGCAAAAATTAGGATGGATTAAAAAATCCAATGGAGAATTTATTTTAACGGAGCATAGGAAAAATGAAGGGTGGTCAACTACGCAAAAGCCAAAAAACCGGAGAATTTATAGTATGGCCTGAAAATATTTCTCTGAAAAATGGAAAAGATTATGGAAAACTTCTGAATGTAACTACACTGGGAGAAAATTTTGATCTTTCATCCAGAAGACTAAACCTTATACTTTCAGAGTTAGGATGGATTGAAAAAGATGTAAGAGGCTGGAAATTGACAAATCTTGGTAAAAGTTTGGGAGGTAAACAACGGGAGCATGAAATTGGTGGAAATTTATTTGTTCTTTGGCCTGAAAATATTTTAAAGAATAAACGATTAATTGAAGTTTGCCAACCTGCGAATGAAATTCTGGTAATAAGCCCACCTAAACAAATTCTGGAACAACAGAAAAATCCTCAAAATGGAAATTTGCAATTACATGAAAAATTCCCCCCTTCTATAAAAACTAAGGATGGCCATTTGGTGAGGTCAAAAGCTGAATTGATTATTGATAACACATTGTATGATTTTAATCTTGCTCATGCTTATGAAAGAAGATTGCCTATTGAAGAAAATGCCTACTCAGATTTCTTCCTTAGGAATAATAATGTGTACATCGAATACTGGGGTATGGAGAAGGATGAAAAATACTTAGCTCGTCAAAAAGTAAAATGTGAGCTTTATAAAAAGTATGGGTTCAACCTGATTGAACTAACCGATGATGATATTAAAAACCTTGATGATCATTTGCCAAAAAAGCTTTTGAAGTTTGGAATAAAGGTCTATTAGATGGTCTTAAAAATAAATTATCGATGTTTCGATAACAATAAATTGGATTCAAATTAGTTGTGAAGGTTTTTCTAGCAAAAAAGTAGTCTCATTATGAGACCGATTGTAGCTTGTTAAAGGCCAGCTACAAACTACTTTAATAGCCTCAAAATCGTTCAAGCTTTTTATTTATCAGCAGCAGCATTCCAACTACTTTATCCACTAAACGGCTCATTTCAATTTTTAGGTATTTCCATTCGCCGTTTGTGGATAAAGCGACAGTATATATTTTCATCTTCAGTTCTCTGCTCAGCTTTTCTTACAATGATTTTAGATTTCCAGCAACAGCAAAGTGAAGGGCAATAGTTGCGACGCTCCGTTCAGGGTTCAGTTCGCTTTTGGTCAAGCTTTTGGTAATTGACTCGTCCTCGCTGCTCGCTGCACTCGCAGTCTCGAACTTCATCAATAACCAAAAGCATCAGCACAAAGAGCAACGCCAGGCACATTCCTTCGCTTCGTTGCACTTTGACCTATATCGTCAGCTTAGAATCAATTCTCAGCTTCAGACCTCCCTCCTCAGGCATCGCTATTTAAGGGGGCATATATTTGACTACCCTTACCGCCAACGTGCCAAATATGCCCCCTTAAACAGATTCCGATGCCTTCGTTGGTCGGAGCCCTGCCATTAATAGACCATTAAGAAGTCGGCAGGGCACTTCATAGGGGAAACGGATATGCTTTGCATATCCTCAAGCGAAATTTCGTCTACCCTTTTTGAATGCACCTTGTGTGATTGCTTCTTCAATCTCATTCATCCTGTACAAAACCCTATTACCGATCTTGTAGGAACGAAGTAAACCTGATTTACTCCAATCATTTAGTGTGGGTAGTGAAATATCAAGCATTTGAGCCACTTCTCTCCTCGTTAAATAGGGCTTTGCTTGTTTTTCTATTGAAAGCCTTTGCATACTTCCAATTTTATGGTCAACAATTTGACCAATCTTTTCAAGGAGATCACTTACCGTGATTCCTTTGAGGAAAATTTCTGACAAGAACTATTTGTATTTAAATAAAACTAAGTATAGCAAAGTAAAGGCCAAAGTAACAGTAAACCTAAGAAATAGAACCCGCACAGAATGAAATAAATTCCTATTCGTATTCTTTCTTTTTAAAAAAAATATTTTTCAAGAATACGAATTTTTTACAATGAATAAAAATCTGAAAACTGACATTAGCCTCGTATTGTTTTATAAGTTATAAAAAAGCCTCGACATTTCGAGGTTTTTAATTTAAGTTATGTATATCTTATGCTACTTTTCGTGTTTTGTGTAATTTAATTTTAGAAAGTTCTTTTCCAATATCTCTAATTGCTTGTTCAATCTTTCTTACTCGATATTCTGAAGGAAACTTAACTCCACTTGAATATTGTCGCATTAACCCATAATTAATCCCAGTTTTGTTTGCAATCTCTGCAAGATTAATAAATGGATGTTGCTGAAAAAAAGATGTCAAGTCAAAGCTAATATTAAACTGATTGATCTCTAATTCTTCAAAGTCAAAGATTAAACCTTTCATCTTTTTTTGCAAAGCCTCTAAAGACGAAGCCGACTCTACAATTAAATTTCCATTGATCTTAATCCTTCCCCATAAATTTCCATCGGAAACCTCTACTATTAACTGGGGTTTAATAGTATTTACATTTTTTGACATCCTATAAATAAATTTTCGTTTAGCGTTTAGCGTTTTTTCGTTTGTTGTTTTCTTTTCTCTAATTCTTGTTTTTAGTTTTTAAAATTCACCTAAGTATTTCATCAATTAGCACCCAGGAATAATTACTTTAGTCCTGCTGCTTTCAAAATCTGAATCAAAGTGCCCGTTGCAATGTCTTTCTTGCCATGCATTGGTACAGTGATTTTTCCTTTTTTTGTAGGATGCTTTAACTGTAAGTGTGAGCCTTTTTGCTTCACATCGTACCAGCCGTGCATCCTAAGCTGCTTTAAAAGATCTTTTGAGTTCATTACCGTTACTGTTTAAAATGTTCAGCATGCTTTGTCTAATTTTGGGTTTAAAAAAGTAGGCTAGGAAAACTATATCAGTACAAAGGTAACAAAATTGCTACCTATTTCTAAAATAAAAAGGTAACATATTTGTTACCAATCTGTTAAAGCGATGCTTATGAAAAGAATGGGTGGGAAATCAGCTTATTTGCATTATCCTCTTGGCTGATCTTGATGTATTTTAAGAAGCTTTTTTCAGTCCTGTGTCCAGTAATTTTCATGATTGAAATAGTAGGCACATTTTTAAGATAAGCATTAGTTGCAAAAGATCTACGTGCTGTATGGGTAGTAATTAGCTGCCATTTGTCGTAAACAATTGTTTGCTGTTCCCCTCCTTTAGTGGAAGTTATCAGGACAGCTTCTTTAATCTCAGCCAATTGCCCTAATTCTTTTAAATAATCATTCATTTTTTGATTTGAAATTGCCTGTGGAGGGATTCCATTATGTTTAGATAGGATCTCTTTCACATAAGATTTCAATGGAATTATTACAAGTTCTCCAGTTTTTTGGGTTTTGATTCTTACAAGATTTCCTTCTTTATTAATATTCTCATTTCTCAATTGCACCAAATCAGAAAATCTTAAACCAGTATAACAAGCGATGATAAACAAATCCCGAACTTTTTCAAGCCGTAAATTACTAGATAAATCCAGTTCATAGAGTCGCAGAATTTCTGATTCAGTCAAATAGATGCTTTCAGAAGGTTCTTCAGGAGTTTTAAAACGCCTATTCTTAAATTGTAAATTATTTGTCAACTTTCTGTCAACAGCTTCATTCATGAAAACTTTGATATTTTTTATAAACGTCCCGATTGAATTCTTCCCGTAATTCCTGCTAATCAAGAACTCCATAAACAGGTCATAGAAATCAAGGTCAATTGAGTCCAGGTGCAGACTTCTTTTAGATTCCTGTTTAAACTCCTTTAAGAGCCGGATAGCCTGCCTTAATTGCTTCTTAGTTTGATGCTTTCTATCAGTAGTTTCTACAAGATACTCTGCAAAGCTTAACAGATCCTTTTCCCGGCCAGTATCCTTTTGAAGCAGCTTATCCAATGAAAGCCGGAGTAGGTCAGGGGTAGGGCTTATTTTGTCGTTTATTTGCTTCCGGTAATTATCGTTTACGCAGCTCTCAAGATTGTTGAGCAGAGTGTTAAATTCCGCATATTCTGGAAACTGTCTTGTTTCCTTTGATCTTTGCTTTTCAGGATTCCAGAATTTAGGATTTATTTTCTGACTCGTTGAATATTTTAACATACCACCATTGAACCGAAAAATTAGGTATACTAAGGTTGGTTCAATGCTTTTGGGTTCTTTAAGAATAAAAGTAACGGATGCCATATTAAAAGATTAATAGGGTTTCCAATTCAATTTTAGCTCTGCTTGTTCCTGAAATTCATTTATCAGGCTTATAATATATTTTCTATGTCCTGCCCCGATTAACATTATTGCTTTGTAAAAAGGGTACTCTATACTATATCTGTAAATATTTTGCATAATCTCATATTCTCGATCCCTTCTATTTTGCATGTCCATTTTAAAAATTCGAAATAGCTCATTATCATTAAGCACTATTAAGACCTTTTCTGTCAACGAATCTATTTCCAACATATACTTATCGTTTTCATCACTATTAAGAAACCGTAGCCCGTCACTAGCGACAATGGCGCTATGCTCATTTACTAGATTCATTAAATCTTTCGCCTCACTCGTGTCGCTATGTTCTATGGCGTCTGTCAACTTATTTATGTCTTCAACAAAGCCCTTTGGTGTCGGGTAAGTATCTACTGGAATGTGCAATACATTTCGATTCTTTAAATACCGCTTTACTGCTGTAATTTCTAAATCAGTGGGTTCATTCACCCTATATGCGAAATCATGGTGCGCCACTTGCATTTCTTCAAAGATTATATCGGGTCTTGCCCAGAAAATAGCTTTAAACAATTCTGAAGCGTTGCAGTTCCCTAATTCCGAATGATGCGTACAGATCAATGTTATTTCATACATAGATAACCGGGGCAATTATAGTTTCATTTGTTTGACGTAAATCAAATATAGGAGAATCCTAAAATATCAGGGGACGATTTAGGGGACGGTTTATTTTAATCTATTTTGCTTCTATCATCTTGCTTTTCCCCTGAAAAGCCTTTACTGGCAATAGTTTGAAGAGTAAGATTGATAAAAGCAAATAAAAGTGGATAGCCTTAGAAGTACTCCAGTCCCGGGCACAAAAAAGCCCCGCTGCTTGCGGGGCTTTTTTAATGGTTCAGTTTCCATTTTTTTATTTCTGCTTTCAGCTTGTCGGGCATAGACCGGCATTTACAATGTTTTGAGTGCTCCATATGCCATTGCATCCGTTGATCCAATGTTGGATTCTTTGGCATAGGGTGAGCCAGGTGCCATTCCTTGTTAAGTTTTGATACAGAAGTTGCCATAGTTATTTCCCTGCTTTTTTTAAGCCAGAGCTTTTTGTTTGCGTAAATTCTTTTTAAATAACCTGAATGCGTCGCTGTTGAAATAGTCAGCAACTTTCATCATCATCCTGCTCTTTGTTATTTTATCTGCAGGTTCGATGCATATCACCTTTGCTTTCAAACCTGAAGCAGCTTCAATTGCATTATTCAATTCTTCCTTAGCCCGTCCGGGTCCGAAAATCATAAGATAATCAACATCTCTTATTCTTTCGATAATCTCTTTAAAATAAACCTTCCGTTCATTTCTCTGTCTTCGCTGTTTCTTTTCCTGGTCATCAATAAAAGCATTACCAAATCTTGCAGAAACTTTCCCTTCTCCCGCAACACGAATCCTTGACTCTACATCAGATTTTATACGGCTCATCACAGGTTCTTCTTCACCAGCAAACCGGATTATATAAGCAGTTTCCTGATCAATCCAGATACCGGCTTTTACCTCAGGTGGTTTCATTTTTTTCATAACTGCTTTTTTACCGTTATAAATTTCCCTCTATAACCAGGGTTTTCAAAGAACCTTACTCAAATCCACCCCTGATGTTACTCATGTAAGACAAATTTATCCAGCCCCATAGCCTCTGAAGCAGTCTTATGCCGCATATATTGAGAAAATTGCCGTTGCTAAATTTTAAATATTATATCCTCCTGACAAGCCGTATTCTTGACGTATGATGAAAGCCTGCCTGCTTATTCTTTTTTCAAGTTTTCTGTGTCTTACCGCTAAGAGTGACCCCGGAGACTCCCTGCTTACAAAAAAGAAATATTTCACAACCAAACTAAACAGCAGCATCACTCTTGATGGCATACCCAGTGAAGATGCCTGGAACCAGGTGGAATGGGGTGGAGATTTTACCCAGTGGCAGCCAAATGAAGGAAAAGCCCCTCATCAGCAGTCTGATTTTAAGATATTATATGATGACAGGTATTTGTATGTTGCTTATCGTTGTCATGATACAGCTCCCGACTCAATCGTAAAAAGGATGGGCAGAAGGGACCAGTTCCCCGGGGACTGGATAGAAATACATATTGATAGTTATCATGATCTACGCACCGCTTTCTCCTTCACCATTTCTGTTTCCGGTGTCCGGGGTGATGAATTTGTTTCTAATAATGGCAATAACTGGGATGCCAGCTGGAATCCGATCTGGTATTCTAAAACCAATGTTGACGACAAAGGCTGGACTGCAGAAATAAAGATCCCTTTCAGCCAGTTGCGCTATGGTAATGAAGCTGAAAAGGTATGGGGATTCCAGGTGTTGCGCCGCATCTTTAGAAAAGAAGAACGAAGCTCCTGGATTTACATACCACAAAGCTCCGGGGTCTGGGTAAGCAGTTTTGGGGAATTACATGGACTAAAAGATATACCCGTTCATAAACAGGTGGAGATTGCACCTTATGTTACTGCCCAGGTGGATAAATATAAAAAACAACCTGGTAATCCTTTTGCAAAAGGGTCTGATACCAAATTAACTGCAGGTCTTGATGGTAAACTCGCCGTTACCAATGACCTTATCCTTGACTTTACGGTCAACCCGGATTTTGGCCAAGTGGAAGCCGATCCTTCCCAGGTACGTATTGATGGTTTTCAGAATTTCTTTGCGGAACAACGACCCTTTTTTATTGAGAGCAGGAACATTTTTGATTACCAGTTGACAGGCTCTGCCGCTGGTGGCGATTATGATGCTGATCTTTTGTTTTATTCCCGCCGTATCGGAAGTGCTCCGCATGGATATCCCAATACAGCCAGTGGTGAGTATGTAAAATATCCACAAAACACTTCTATTCTTGGTGCAGCCAAATTCAGTGGCAAAACAAAAAAGGGATTAAGTATTGGCATTCTTGAAAGCATCACCCAAAGAGAAATGGCGACCATTGACAAAAACGGAACCCGCAGGGAAGAAATGGTGGAGCCACTTACTAATTTTTTTGTGACGAGATTACAAAAAGACATCAGGTCTGGTAATACCATCATCGGCGGTATCATCACCGGTGTTAACAGGGAGAAAGGATTAAGCGATATGCTGCACCAAAATGCTTTTTCCGGCGGCATTGATTTTGTGCATTTCTGGAAGAACCGCACCTGGTTCATCAGGGGCAATATTATATTCAGCACGGTAAATGGAAGTAAAGAAGCAATACTGAGAACACAAACTGCTTTTGAACATTTGTTTCAGCGACCCGGTGCCACTGAGTTTTCTGTTGATAGTAACCGCACTTCTCTCAAAGGTATGGGTGGTACTATACGTTTTGGAAAGATCGGGGGCAAACCCGGCAAGCTGGGACAGATACTTAAATTTGAAACAGGTTTTACATTCCGCTCCCCGGGACTTGAGTTAAATGACATCGGGTTTATGCTAACAACCAACGAGATCAATCATTGGACGTGGGTAGGTTTACACTTTCAACGGTCATTCGCATTTTTCCGCAATGCCCGGTTAAACTACAATCATTGGTCAAGATGGGACTACAGCGGAAAATTTCTTTTCCAGCTGTTTAATTTTAATTCGGGTGCCGCATTTAAAAATAACTGGCAGGTAAATACAGGTATCACCTGGAATCCTTTTGAAATATCTAACAACGCATTAAGGGGCAGTTCCTCTCTCCGCAGACCATCAGGATTAGGACAAAACCTCAATATTACCAGCGACACAAGGAAAAAAGTTTATGCCAGTACAAGCCTGAATTATTTTACAGGATTCGACCATACAGTACGAGGTCATAATCTGGGTTTAACAGTTGTTTTCCAACCATTGAATGCACTTAATATCAGCATTGGCACAAACTATTCATACAGCTGGCGCAGGCAGGATCAGTTCGTAAGCAACAGAACTTACAATAATGCCGCCAGGTCAATCGTAAGTTCCGTTACACAAAAAACACTCCGCTTTACCGCAAGGATCAATTATAATATCACTCCGGATCTTACATTGCAGTATTATGGTCAGCCATATATCACCCGCCCGTTGTATAAGAATTTTGCCTGGGTATCTGATCCATTGGCAAAAAAATATGACAATAGGTTCACAACTTTCAACGCTAACCAGATAAGCGAAAGTAATGGCACTTATCTCATAGATGAAAACATTGACGGAACCACGGACTACAGTTTTGGCAAACCAGATTTTAATTTTGTTCAATTCAGGTCCAACCTTGTAGTAAGATGGGAATACAGGCGGGGTTCTGAATTGTTCCTCGTCTGGTCGCAGGGAAATACAGCTAATGCATACGATGAGCTAAGCACTCCTCTTTTCAACAGCTTGTTTGATAATGCATTTGCCGAACAATCAAGAAATATCTTTCTTCTGAAATGGACTTACCGGTTTTTGAGATAAAGACATCCTAACGGATGAAACCGGGCAAATCATCAAAGTAAGTGGATTGCCTTTTATCAAATAAATAATCTTTCACGCCAAACACCAGGGACTTAAATGCCGTAAAAACTTCCCGGTTAAAATTCAGCAATGTGGTGATTTCTGTTTCACCAACGTTACCTGCTGTACTCTCCTTGTACAATTGCTGCAGTGTTGATGTATAGTTTCTCGTAACAGAATGATACAAAGAGGTAAGTTCCGCAAAGTGATGTGAGGGGTCTTTGCCTGGCATCTCGTATATATTATTACAAAATTCATCCACCGATTGCCGGGTTTGTTTATAAAAACCATATTTCACATCGTTGGCAGAATTGCTCAGCTGCTCAATGTCAGGGATGGCATCCTTTATACTCTTTGCGGCGTACATCATATTACGGACAGAGGACATAAGCCTGTCCAGTTTTTCCGTATCCTCTTTATCGGTCACTCCTTTTTGCACCTGGATGTAAAAGCTGTGCACTTCTCCATGCAGGAATTTTATATACTCATATTTATCGGCAATTGCTTTCCCGGGGTAATTGCGGTTAAGTTTCATGGCCGTAAGATGTTTATTATCTGTATCAAAACAACTCCAGGCAAAATCAAGGACCGTATGCAGAAAATGCAGAGCCTCCTTCTCCATTGCAAAAAGTGCAACAGGCGGATCAGAAGACGCCACTTTATGAATAAACATCGTTTCATCATCGTCATTGAGGAATCTCCTCTCAAGAAAACGGCCAAAGAGGCTAAGCAATGGATAAAACAGGATAATACCAATTATGTTAACAAAACTCTGAAAGAAAACCAGTGCAATCAGGTGGTCCTTTATACCGATAATATCGGTTATCAACCTGTTGACAGGGTCCAGCAAAATAAGGATCAGGGAGACATTGATAGCATTAAACATAAAATTACCCAATGCGACCCGTTTCTTTGCAGCCACACCCTTTAAACTGGCAACAAACAATTTAATAGTTGTTCCAACCTCTGAGCCAAGAACAATTGCCATCGAGTCCATTAATGTCAAAGCACCTGCATTCAGGGCACTCAGAGTTATTGCTATCGTAGCAGAACTGCTTTGAATAAGTGTTGTAATAAGAAACCCTATCCCGAAAAACACAAGAACAGGAGCATTATCAAACTGGCGCAAATCCACATTCAGCACCAGGCCCTCGATGCCAGTCTTCATGTATCCCAGTCCAATAAACAAAAAACTAAAGCCTAAGAAAAACCTGCTCCAGTTGTACCACCTGCTCCCTTTGTCAAAAATGGTGAATCCCAAACCTGCAATACCTGCAACAGGTAAGGCAATATTTTCAATATTCAGTTTGAACCCGGCAATAGCAACGATCCAGCTGTCAATGGTGGTGCCGAGATTTGCACCAAGAATAACTGCCAACGCATTTTGCATGGTGATAACTCCTGCGCCGACAAAGGCAAGCACCATCAGGCTTACCAGCGAACTGCTTTGCAATACACCAGTTACGATCGCACCACCGCCTATTGCTTTTAATTTATTTGAAGTTTGCTTTCGCAGGAACAATTTGAACCGCCTACCGGATAGTTGACGAAGTGATTCCTCCAGGAATCTTATACCCAAAAGGAAGATAGCCACTCCGGCCAATACTTTCCATATATCAAAAGAAGAAGACACAAATCGTAAATTAATCAATATGGCAAATATTCACCCCAACAACGGCACTTAGATTGAATCTCAGCCTTCACAAAGTTTATTTATCTTTTCTTTATTAAATATAACCAATTCAGCAACCGGCTAAACTGAGATACATCAAATATAAAATTGACTAACCTCATCAGTTTCAGAGGTGTTACAGGATAGATTTGAAACCTGCTACGATTCAATAATGAGCTCTGTAAAAAATATAGAACCTGGCCATTATACTTCCCGCAACCGGGTACGACTGGTGAAAGGCGGCTTACCCTATTTTACATTACTGAAAGAAATGATTGATAATGCCGGCAGTTCGGTTTTTTTGCAGTTTTATATTTTCCTCGAAGATGAAACAGGAATTGAAGTGATAACAGCACTTAAACTGGCATCGCAACGTGGGGTTGCTGTATTTCTTCATCTTGATGGTTATGCTTCCCAAAAATTACCGAAGAGATGTATCACCGAGATGAGAGCAGCAGGAATTAATGTGAAATGGTTTGAACCCCTTTTCCGGAGCAGACATTTTTATTTTGGAAGGCGATTACACCACAAAGTGGTGGTGGTGGATGGAATTTATTCTCTCGTGGGTGGCATTAATGTCTGTAACCGCTACAACGATATGCCAGGCGATCCGGCCTGGCTGGATATGGCACTGTATTGCGAAGGCGAGGCCTCATTTGTTTTAGAGAATAATTGCAGGGATATGTGGGGTAACAAAAATGAACTGCCGTCTTCCAACCGGGAAAAAGCAGAAAGATTTTGTGAGCAGATTCCGCCGGCAGAACAGGTTTCCGTCAGGGTAAGGCGAAACGATTGGGTAAAAAGAAAAATTCAGATATGGAGAAGCTATCTTGAAATGTTCAGCAAAGCGGAGAAAAGCATTACCATCATGTGTAGTTATTTTCTCCCGGGAAATTTATTCCGCAGAAAACTAAGCCAGGCAGTAAAGCGAGGCGTAAAAGTAAAAGTGATACTGGCCGGCACTTCTGATATAATGATCGCCAAACATGCTGAACGGTATCTTTATAGCTGGCTGTTGAAAAATAATATTGAAATTTATGAATACCAGGAAACAGTATTGCATGCAAAAGTGGCAGTATACGACAGCAACTGGGCAACTGTCGGGTCATACAATGTAAATAATATCAGCGCCTATGCCAGCCTGGAAGTGAATATGGACGTAAAGAACAAATTGTTTGCACAGGCCACAGAAGAAGAATTAGAAGACACCATAGAGAAGCATTGTAAGAAGATAACAAAAGAAAACTATGACTCTTCTACACATTTTTTCAGGCGGTTGTGGCAACGGATCTGTTATAGTTTCATCAACAATGTGTTGAACCTTTTTACTTTTTACTTCAGGCAGGAAGAGTAAAAAATCTTTAGTTTCCTTTTATCCGCTTAAGCAACGCTTTAGCCGCACTCCAGTCCCAACGGGCAAAGCGGCCCCGCTGCACAACAAGTTTATTTTCCCCGGGATGCCCGAGATAATAATAAAAAACGAAGGGTGCCGCCGGGTCTCTCCAGCCAATCATCTGTCCAAAACGAAGATCGCTGAAAACAAGTGTGTCGCTCCATTTTTGTATGGTGTAATACCCCTTAGAAAAACGAATCAGTTTCTGCAGGTCTTCATGATTCTTCACCGGCTCCAGTAATGAATCGTTTTTAGGTATGAAATGAAAATCAATTTTTCTCTCCTTATCAAATAATGATCGGTACCCGATATTATAACCGGAATCACTGGCAGCCACCACATACCAAAGCCAGTTGTTCAGCGGGGTCGGCGTGGTGAAATAACTGTTATAAGCAATATTCTGTTTCCTGAAAACATCCCTCACATCATTATCAATTTTTATTTTGTTCAATCCGCAGTATAACAGGTAAATCGTACTCATCCCAATACCAAATTCCCTCCACCACTTTCTTTTCGGATGATTTCTTTTCAATATCAATAAAACAACAAATGCAATACCCAGCCATATAGAATAAAACGGGTCTGCCACAAATATCCAGTTGTAAGATATGCGGTGATGACTAAAAGGCTCAAACCAGCCAACCCCGTACACATTCATTCCGTCAATCAACAGGTGTATGAATGCCTGTGCACCAAAAAATATTATCCATTTCTTCAGGGTAATATCATGAGGCCTGTGCCACCGTTCTGCCAGCATCCCCAGCACAGGTGTAATAAGTAAAGCAAACAAAATAGAATGAGTAAACCCTCTGTGAGCCAGCAGGTTTTCAGAAGTATTGGTCCATAACGAAGCAACAAAATCAATATCCGGAACACTCTGGGCAACAGCACCCAGAAACATGGCCCTCTTACCTAATTGTTTTCCGGCAAATACATCACCCATGCAGGCACCAAGAGCAATATGTGTGAGGGAATCCACAAGGCTAACTTAGTTTATTTTACATAACTGCTTATGACGCCGGTCATAAACAGCACTTTTCCCTGTCATAAATCAGTTGCAGAATGGATGCCTCTATGCCAAATCCGGTATCGGGTACAACGCTATTGCTCCCGGCACAATGGAAACCAATATTGCAGTTAATGAATGATGGACGGCTTATTAAAACATTCCCGGACTTTACCAGTACCGCAGATGACTCTTCAGAAATGTCCACTCGGGAGTAGTAATGGTTTCATCAGCATCATCTGCTTCATACCATGGACTTAAATCGCCGTTACGGGGATTAACAAGAACATGCATATCCTGGGCAGGCTGGTATCCCTGTACCAGCATATATACTTTTTTACCCTGCCGATTCACTGCCATATCTGCTACTATCACTGCATGGCCCGGGAACCCGCCCTGAACAAATACATCCCCAATTTTAATATTGTTGATATCGGTAACTGGTTTTAATTGTTTTTCCAGCGAGGCGGATCCACACCATCCGAATACTGTTTCCAGGTAATTATCGAATAAGGGCCGGCTGTCTCTCCCTTGCCATCTGTACCATTTACCATTGTAATCCATAAAAGAAATGTCGGCATATTTTTTCTGGCTGAATAAATATTCGGCCCTAAGCCGCATCACCACATCAGCGCATTGCTGCAGGTCTTTTTTGCCTGTAGGTATGTCAATCACTGCAAACTGTGCTGATTGATTTGGCTTTAATTTTCCGTTGTACAGGTAAACGGCCTTATCCTTTTTTAAAGGAACAGTTCTTAACCAGGCAGCAAATGAGCCGGCTTCAGATGTTATTCTTGTAAAACCCTTTGGGGTTGTTATACCCCCGATCGTTTTACTTTCGGCACTCTTGTTCTGTAAAGCTTCCGCAACCACCGGGGATTTCTTTTCCGTACTTCCGCAGGCGGTCATGGTTGGCAACAGGAAAAAAAGGGAAATTCTCAGCATACTGTTGCTTAGAGTGCCGGGCATAAAAATTCCATACTTATGGGTGACAATATTTTGTGTATTTTGAATCCGTATTCGTTTCATGCTATCAAATCCTTATGCTGTTATCAAGAAAACCTGTATTGATCGTAGTATTCACCATTGCTGCAATAGTGATTGGCTTTATTCTCCTGCTCAAAGGGTGCCTCGCCAAATATGATGAACGATTTATTAAGCCACCGGCTTTGGTCTTTGAAAAAAACGGGAAAACTGTTGTCTTTAGTATCGTAGAGTTTCAAAAGACCACATCTTATTCACAAAAAGGAAACTTCGTTCGCAAAAGTGTAAGGACCATGTATTATGTACAGATCAATGATGGTAAAACAGCCGACTTTATTGCCAAAAAGAAAATAAAGAATCATAAAGAAGTGAAGAGTTATCCGGTTGAGATACTCGGGGCTTCAGGCAACCTGGCCTGGGCTTTTATAGGTGAACCGATGGCTTTTGATGCATTTACCCTGGAAATGAAAGCCGATATCAAAATCCTTGAGGAAAAGAATCCTTCGCTGTTGGGAAAGTTCCCCGTAGAAAGGCAATTCTAGCAGTTTTAATGTATCAGACAGCAACATCTATTTTACCGCAAAAGATGGAAGTAAATGGGAATTGAATACTCAAACATTGCAGGCCGCTCCCTCCTCCTATCAAAAGGACAAAAGTCCGTTGCAAAACAAAATGGCCTCGCTGGAGCAGGAATTAAAGAATAATCAAACTAATCTAGACAGCCTGTATCAGCAGAAGAGCTATCGTCCGTCAAGAGATTATTCACTAAAGAAGATAAGCTATACTGAATACCAGCAGATAAACAACCTGTATTATAAAGAAAGAGACAGCTTATACAAAGTAAAAGACAGTCTTCAGCAGTTGGAAAGGCAGTACCGGGATAATAAAAGAGAGACCGAAGACAGGGAAAGAGAGATTGAACAGCTGCAACGAACCGGCCTCAGTTTTTCCCAGATTAAAATAAACCAGGACACACTATCACTAAAATGGTTTGGACTTTACAGTGATGAAGAACTGGATAAATTAAATGACCGTGTAAATATCCAAAACATCAATGACGAAACAGCAAGAAGAAAATTTTTCATTACTGATTATTCTTTTTCAAAAAACAATGCTGCCATTATCAATAAAGCGGCTGCAAAAAGTACCAGTTCCACCGATTTCCTGGCAGCTGGTTTTTTGCTGAATAAAACAACAGCCCGGCCCATCATTGTTCCCGGTAACAATTCATTTTTGATTGCCCATAAAGACCAGGTTGGCCGGGAAGGAAAGATCTTAATAACAAGCATCACCACGGCAGGAAAAGCCGGCTGGACCTGTAACACAGCCCTTTCCGAATGGAGTGACTGGGCGCTTTCAGGCAACCATCTGTATGTGTTTGGCGTCGACAATAAGAATTTAAGCAGCGGTGAGCCGAATATCCTGCTATGTATTGATCTTGAGAAAGGCACTGCTTCCAAATATGATTACTTCAAAGAAAAGAAAATTGAGTAACTATCTCTTCCGATAGATTAAATTTGTACAACACCCGACAAAATGAAAATTCACAACTACCTGGTAAAAATCTTCTCATTACTTCTTCTGATTCCTGCCTTTTCTTTTGCACAGGAAAAAGATGTGATCATCAGGATCATACAGGATGAGACATCCAGCCGGCTGGATGATTTTCATACCAACCTGACATTAAAGAAAAAATCATTCAAGTTCCAGGTTTTACTTGATGAAGTAGAAGGAGTTTATGTGTTTGCAAGCATCCGGGATTCAGTGTACCGTTTTACAGAGAACAGCCCTATCCGTGACTTCCCTTACCTTAATTTATTGGAGTTAAGAGAATCAGATAAATTCAATATCAATAAGGAACTAAATCTGAGCGAAACAGGCTGGTCTTATTGGTTTTATAAGGATAGCGCCGAATGGCATTCATTTAACCGCAGAACAGTAGGTATGGGAGACAAAGGCACGGTATGCACCAAAGTCATCAAAGAATTGTATGATGTTCCCGAAGAGAGAATTATAAAACTCAGAACAATGTCCACACCGCTTTATCTCTTTTTTGTAGCCGTAAAAGAATATGATGCCAATGGCAAGCCAAAAACCGAGCTCATGCGCCGCAAAGTAAGAATCGACTGGTCCGAAGGGGAATAAACTCAGGTTACTTTACCGGTATCGCCAGTATCGGCACTTTCGAATGATAACTCATTTTCCTGGTAAGGCTCCTGTTAAAAATATTTCCCAGCAAGGTTCGCTTATGTGTTGTCATCGCCAGAAGATCAATATTGTTCTTGTCAATATACTCATTGATACTATCTTCAAAATTACGGCCTGACAGGTGCTCAGCACCAATAACAAGACCACGGTATTTCCCCCGCAGTTTTTCTTCCGCAAATTGTATCTCCTTTGCATCCATAAGAAAATCAGAAGCAGAAGCGTTGTCCTCATCAGTGAATACGGCAACCTTTACCTCCGCATTCAACACTTTCGCCAGGTCAAATACCGGGTGTAAAATATCGGTCACCTCATCAAAATGGTTGATGGCAAGCAAAATTTTCGAAGGAGCATCCCAGTCATACTCCAGTGGTATTGCCAAAACCGGCACTGTGCTGTTGCTGATAACAGATGCCGTATTCGAGCCGAATATTTTATCCTTAATTCCGGTTATACCCATTGTACCCATGATGATAAGGTCAGCTTCCAGTTCCTGGGCAGAGATGGGTATTGTATCAATTACGGTACCGCTGTAAAGCTGGATATTCACAGTTACCTTTTCCGTCTCTTCAATACTCTTCTGTATAATTTCAAGATTTTCAAACGCCTCGTCCATCACCTTATGATTATACTTGCTGTTGGTCATCATATTTTCCTCTGTGAAGGGATACAATTCATCGCAGGCATGAATAACAAAAATAGTGGCCTGGTTCAGTTTGGCGATCTTTACAGCATAATCAATAGCCCTTGCGGCATTGGGGGAAAAGTCAGTTGGCACCAGTATCTTTTTCATGATAGATAATTTAGCTGTTACAAATTGCTCCCATTAAGATAAACTATCTATGACAAACCTCACCGGCGCCGCTGATTCTTATTTATCCCTGGTATTATCCCTTTAAAATTTAAAAACCACCTCTCAGGCAGGCCGCAGTTTTAAAAAAGCCGGTAAAAAGTTTATTTTCGCATGATATCCGGATTTATGCATATTAACAGGTGGAAGCTTTACATCCCGTATCTCCTTTTATTTATTTGCTCAGCAAATAGCCTGTTTGCGCAGGATGAATTGTATTATCACGGCTCCCGTTCAAACAATCCTGCTACAGAGATCGTACTCAGCACCGGCAACAGCGGAACCGGCGCCAACATTGATGTACTCTATCATAAAATTTACTGGCGCATCAATCCTGATTCTACAAAGTATATCAAGGGGTCTGTACAAACCAATTTCAAGACCATACAAAATAATGTTTCCGTCATCACTTTCGACCTTAGGAGTGTGCTGGTTGTTGACTCTGTTGTTTTTCGTAATGCACAATTGCCTGCCGGCAATATAACCCGTACCGGCAATATTGTTTCCATTAATCTTGGAACAACCCTTGCTGCTAATTTCACCGACTCACTTATTATCTATTACCAGGGTGTGCCCCCTGCTGTCAGCGGCGCTGCACAAGGCTATCAAAAAGCAATCAGTTCGACTGCCGGTAATTATATCACCACTTTATCCGAATCATATGAAGACCGGGATTGGTGGCCCTGTAAAGCGGATATGCAGGATAAGATAGACTCCATGGATATTACCGTCAATGTTCCCTGGGCCGCTCTTTCTGAAGCAGATACTTTTTGGGTGGCCTGTAATGGTAAACTGGTTGATTCAACAATAAATAGTACCAGCCGTTCTTTTGTTTTCAAAAACAGGTACCCCATGGCCTCCTATCTTGTTTTTGTATCGGTGGCAAAGTTCAATAGGTATTATCGCTCAGTGAATATTGGTGGTACCGATGTACAGGTAGTGTATAATCTTTTTAGAGGGAAAACAGCTGGCACCTACACCAGCATTCTTACCGCCATGGATAAGATGAACCCATTGCTGAGTGCACTTAGTGATAAGTTCGGTCTTTACCCATTCAAAAATGAAAAACATGGTTACTATGATGGGTTGTTGGGTGCAGGTGGCATGGAACACCAGACTTTTTCAGGAATTGCAGGCAGTTCACTCACCAGTTTAGGCACATTGGCCCATGAACTCATGCATCAATGGTTTGGTGATAATGTAACCTTTGGCACCTGGAATGATCTCTGGCTGGCAGAAGGCTTTGCCCGTTATTGTGAGGCACTGGCCGGTGAACTGGTGCCTTCCCTTGGTATAAACCCATACTCAAGAAGAAGTAGTTTTAAATCTTCTGCACTCAGCAATACATCAGTAAGTACATGGATACCCAATGCCAATACCGGCAACTCTGACCTGATATGGAACAGCAATTACGGCAGTGCCGTGTATGAAAGAGGCGCCATGATAGTTTCTATGCTGCGTTCTATCTGCGGCGACCAGAAATTTTACCAGGCAATGACTGACTATCAAACAACACTGGCCGGAAAGAGTGCTTCCACCGATTCTTTAAAGAACTATTTCAATAAAGTGCTTGGAAGGGATATCACTCCTTTCTTCAATGATTATGTCGGAGGTTCCGGCCCTGCAACTACTGCTGTCGGGGGTATCGGCAATCCTATCAACACAGTGAACTGGAATGCGCCATCTGCCAACAAACTGGTGGTACAAATGGCATCACAAGCAAAAACCCCGGGATCAAATGTCTCATTACTTCAGGGGGCCGGTTGTATTGCATGTAAAAGGGGCAATTGCGGCTGAAGATACCACCATCACATTTTTTGACTGGGGAAGTGGCAATCTTTCTTATGCAGGTAAAGGATTGAGTATCCCTGTCACCGGGAACAGGTTAAGCTATAATCTGTCATTTACTCCGCTTACAGTAGCATATGACGACAGTGCCCGGACAATGTCAACCGGCAGTACCGTGAATGTGCCCGGCCTTGACAGTTACACCTGGTTTGGAACAACAAACACTGACTGGAACACCGCCAGCAATTGGTCTGGCGCAACAGTGCCGCCAGCCGGTGCTGATATTGTTATCGCAACGGTGGGAAGTAACCAGCCCGTACTGGCAAATTCAGTTGCTGTTGGCCCCCTCACCATCAACACAAATAACACGGTGATTATCGGAAGCAATACGCTGACATTAAACAATGTAATGAAAGGCACCGGCACTCTTACCGGGTCATCCACATCTAATCTTGTCGTTGCAGATGCAGCAGATACGATCAATTTCAACCAGGCTTCTGCAGCAACCCGTTCGCTAAACCTGCTGACATTAAATCCCGGCTGCAGTGCCATATTGGGAACCGGGATATTGGAATTATTTGGCGGGCTGAACCTTCCTGTATCTTCTCAACTGATGGTCAACTCGCAGAACCTTATTATCCACTAAGAAAACGGTTAGTTATTTCACCAATGCCATAAATTCGTAACCATTCCGTCATGTCATTAAATCAAAAGATAATGCTTAAAAAAAGGCAGGATTATATTTCATGGGATGAATACTTTATGGGGGTGGCTTTATTATCCGCAAAACGGAGTAAAGATCCCAGCACACAGGTTGGCGCCTGTATTGTAAATGATAAAAACAAAATTGTAGGTGCCGGATATAACGGATTACCGATGGGTTGTGAAGACGACGAGTTTCCCTGGGAAAAAGAAGGTGATTTCCTGGATACCAAGTATCCCTACATCTGTCATGCAGAATTAAATGCCATTTTAAATAATATCGGGATGGACCTGAAAGGCTGTAAAATTTATACAGCACTTTTCCCCTGCAACGAATGTTCAAAAGCTATTATTCAATCCGGGATAACAGAAGTGATCTATCTTTCTGATAAATATGAAGGGAACGATATTTTTAAAGCCTCGAAGATCATACTGGAGAAAGCAGGGGTTAAATGCAGGAGAGTGCAGCCTAAAATCGGGAGTATTGTACTATCGTTTAATGAGGAAGATGTATAAATGGTACTAATCCTGAATGCAATAAATAGCACTCAACATATTATGTACATGCTCCGGATGCTGTTTTGACTTGTTTGTCAGCAATATTATTCCGGTAAACCTGTCTTCTTACAGGCAGCTCCAGTTCATTTGTCAGGATCAGTTTTTGGTATTGAATCTTTAATGCTTACCCAGGTTTGCCCAAGCCCAACTGTTTTTACCAATGCATTAAATATTTTGGCATTATCAGGATGAAGACGGATACACCCATGAGAAGCCTTGCTGCCAAGCTTTGAAAAATTGCCCGGTGTGGTTCCGTGTATAGCATAGCCCCCTTTTATAAATACAGCATAAGGCATATTGCCCATGCCCTTATAATTTCCACCGGGAAATTTTCGTGAAGTATATTTTACCAATACCGGGCCTGAGGGGTGGCGGCTCATGGCCGGGGTTTCGTATTTTTTCCCTTTCCCGGTTGACACCAGGAAACTGTCTTTCAGTTCACCTAACAGGTAGAGGTATAATTTTTGTTTTGATTTATCAATCTCAGCATATAAAAGACACTCCTTCTCTGTGCAAGTGGGAACAGTACCTGTATCCTTTGCCAGCAGAAAGGATTCAACTATCCTTATGTTTTCTTTGATGATGGCTTTTTCTTCTTCAGTATAGCCGGGCACATTTTTAAAGCCTTTCTTCATAGTATCCAGTTGCTCCATCAGGGCTGCTTCCCTCCGCCACATCGTATCCATCCTGATCAGCATCGTCTTCAATGAATCCGCCCCGGGAGTAAAAACCAGGTCATCAAAAATATTAGTCGGTTCATTAACCGTATCCTTATTACTGTGCATTACGGAATCTTTGAACTGTTCATAATGCAAAACAGCTTTTACCGTTTTCTTTTCTTCCTGCTGGCATGATTGCAGGAGAAAAAATAATGAACAAAAGGAAATAAAACGAATCAGCGGTCTGGAATTAATAATCCTGCCCATTTTTTTATGCGTCAGCAATAATCTGATACGCATAAAAATAAATTCAAAAAATACTTTTCTGTATGACGGTTGTTATTTGCCCCTATGAGAATGAACATTGGGGTATAGTTTTTAATAAAGGCGATACGTCGCAGTTGATAGTGACCCGGCCTTGTGGCAGACAGCTTCCCGAACCTTGATTTCTCACAACCTGTCCGGCTTATGAAATGGCTTTGCGTAACCTCAAATTGACCGGGACAAGTTACATCTATGGAACAACTGCCTGGCAGCAAACAATACATAAATCAAACCTCCTGCTGATTTTAATCAATTAATATCCATTGATTTCTTCGTTACTTAACATCATCAAAAGATGTCAATCATGAAAAGAATACTCGTCCCGACAGATTTCTCTCCCAATGCTGAAAAAGCGTTGAATTATGCCCTGCAGCTGGCTAAAAAAAGTGAAGGAGAAATTTTTCTTATTCATGCTGTTGATTCGGAAAAGACGGAACGGGATTGTACGATTGCCGGAGAGAAAATGGCTGCAAAGACAAAAAGCATTGCAGAACAGGAAAAAGTAAATATCACAACTAAAATCTACCAGGATTTGCCCGTCAATGCTATCCTGGATGCCATTAAAGAATTCAAAATTGATTTTGTGGTGATGGGCACACTGGGGAATACTGCATTGCCGGAAAGAATAATGGGCAGCAGGACCGCCAAAGTTATAGGCAAAAGCATGGTACCGGTATTAGCAATCCCCCCGATGAGTGATTGGAAAGTTCCAAATAAAATTCTGCTGGCCATTAAAGATTTTGATGAAAAAAACTCGCAGATATTGCCGGTTATACAAATGGCCCGCCTGTTTTCAGCCAGTATCCAGGTCACAATATTTACTGATACCGATGATGACTTTGTAGAAGATTACGACGATCATGAATTAAAGATCGCCGCATACAGGGATATTTTAAAAGAACAGTATAAGGATGTTGAAATTCATGCCGTCCACCTGGCCGGTCATCATTTCAGGGAAAATGTAAAAAACTGGATTGCCAATAATAATATTGACATCATGGTGATGCTGACGCATAAGAAAAATATTATTGAGAAAATTTTTGTGGGCAGCATGGCAAAAAAAATGTCATACCATATCTCCATTCCGCTGCTGGCAATACCGGTGTAAATAAGTTTGCTGATGAGTAGTTCAACATAGCCAGTGTGCAGGCAGGCTCATCATTATTCATCTGCTGCTTGCCTGATATAGCAAATGCTGCTGCAAGGTTGAAAAACATCCGGCCACAAATCAATTCGACTTCTGCATCTTTACCTGTTTCAGCATATTCCTCGCATTATTGCCTGTTACCCCGTTAGGGTCCAGTTCAATAGCCTTATTATAATACTCAATGGCTTTATCAATTTTGCCCGCCTTCCAGTTGGCTTCTGCAAAACTGTCCCATGCATTGGCTGACTTCGGAAACAGTTTTGTGTTCAGCTCAAATACGCTTAATGCAGCATCATTCTGTTTTCCGTTCAGCATGTTATAACCTGCATCATTGATCTTGGTTTCAAAATCCAGGTACCGGTATTTCGGATCAGCTACCATTTTCTTCGCTTCAGCTTCTACCTGGTCCATTTTACCTGCAAGAAACAGGTCTCTTAAATGTGTCATCGGGTCAAGCACATAATCTTTATCATTAAAATTCAAACAGGTTTCCAATACAGGGTCCCTGTTTGCTTTGTAATCCGCAAAACTCATTTCTACTGAAAGATGGGGCGCCAGCCAGTCCGCATTTTCCCATTGCGGTTTGTCCTGCCACCATGCAAATGAAAGAAAAACAGGTATGCCTGTCTTCGGCAGATCAACCCGGCGGGTATCACCATAGAAATTTACATTCTCTGCTGTTGGCTCTCCCACAAACACTGCATTGGTATAATTGCTGAACTCATTCACCAGGTTCTGACAGGCAGAAAAAGTACGACGGCCTGTTATCACAAATAGTTTTCCTGTTTTGTTGATCTTCTTGCTTTCAACGATGCCGGTAACAACAGGTTTGTTCTTGTAATTATTGCCTCCGCCATTCAGGCGCACATCAATCACCAGTTTATCTACCTCATTCTTATCAATGAACTCAAATACTTTTTTATAAAAAGCTGCAATTGTTTCTGTTTTATCATCCAGCACCTGGCTTTGCCGCACATACACCGTTTTAGATTCGGGCAGGTACTCGTAATAATAATTCTTATCAGGATTTTTTAAATAATAAGGCGTACTGTTCTGATCTCTTGCACTGACCCAATCCTCTCCTGGCTTTGCAAAGCCATAGTTCCTTGGTAAATGAAAGCCCTCAATTGCAGTGATGGCCTGGTCAAATGTTTTACCGTCTTTCTCAAATGTATAAGTAATGGCAGTTTTTACTTCTTTGGTAATACCCTGTGCCTGCAAGGCTTCCGGTATAGCCATAAAATCCAGGCCGTATGCCTTAAAATACTGATCGTTTTCGGCAGGTACCAATGGTTTGATGGCCTCCAATACATCATTCACCGGCTTTCCTTCCACTTTGATCAATTTAGCGCCGACAATATTTGCATACTTCTTATCTGCCCCTTCTGCATACATTCCATCGCTGAACCAGTAGAAGTTTACCGGGGCCACATGGTATTTAAACGGCATTTGCCTCCAGCCCATGCTGGTATGTCCGTACTTGAATAAGGAAATAATACGGGCTATTCCGGCTATGCGCTGGTTATCACTCATGGCTGGCATAAGCTTGTACAGGTTCTCCACTTCTTTATCAAAATCCTTTGCCGTTACTTTTTTGAATAAAAAAGAATAATCCTGGTGAACGGTCTGCTGTAAAAACCGAAGGTCGGATTGCCAGTCGGCTGCAGTAAGTTTATCAACTGATCTTGTACTTGCCGCCGGAACAGGATGATCCTGCGACCAGGCAAATGTCAGGATGACGCTTCCCACCAGGGATAGTAGAAACTTTTTCATGGCTGTTTTTTGGAAGTTATGGGAAACACATAACAGCCGGTTGGTTTATTTGACAAACGGCTGAATTCAATTTTCACAATAACCCGACGCTTAGATTAAAAAAAGGTTACATTTTTTTCTGACTATTACACAGCCGGGGTTATCAATGCTGGTGCTGCCTGTTACTTTTTTTGCCGCAGTTGGTGTTGAGCATGGCTTTGTGTGATGGTTTCACCAACTGCCGGAGTTAAGGTTTCCTCTATTCGTTTGTTGGTGTATTAGCTTTCTCACTTGGCTTGACGCAACCTGCCTACCGGCAGGCAGGCAGCAACAAAGGCCGTTTACTCTTTCGAAGACCAGCAAGCGTAAAAAAGAAAGGAAATAAAACAAGAAAGCCGTGATGTGTGTCTTCACGCATCACTTTCCTTCATTACAATATTTCCGATGCGTGGCGACACGCATCGGGGCATTTATTTTATTTATTACGGACACGAACCAAGGCGAAGGGCAATAAACCGGTTGTCGCCCTGCGGAAAGCCCGGCATTCCTTTGCCCAACTGCCCTCTCCCTTATCTTTGCATTTCAACGTATTGCAACATGAACCTTGAATTTAACCGCAACGAAGATTCACTAAAACAAAGCCTCAGCGAAATGCGCCGCAGGTTAGAAAAGATATATGAAGGCGGCGGAAAAAAAGCCATTGATAAACAAAGAGAGAAAAATAAACTCACTCCCCGTGAACGGATAGATTACTTAACAGATAAGGATAAACCCTTTATTGAGATCGGCGCCTTTGCAGGATATGAAATGTATGCGGAGCAAGGAGGTTGCCCTGCCGGTGGCACAGTAGCAGGTATCGGCTATGTAAGCGGCAGGCAATGTGTAATACTGGCCAACGACCAGACCGTGAAAGCAGGCGCCTGGTTCCCCATTACAGGTAAAAAGAATTTGCGGTTGCAGGAGATAGCCATGGAAAACCATCTGCCCGTTATTTACCTCGTTGACAGTGCCGGTGTGTTTCTGCCGATGCAGGATGAGATATTTCCCGACAAAGAACATTTTGGCCGCATCTTTCGCAACAATGCCCGCATGAGTGGTATGGGCATCACACAGATAGCCGCCGTGATGGGGCCTTGTGTGGCAGGCGGCGCCTACTTACCTATTATGAGTGATGAAACACTGATGGTGGAAGGCAATGGTTCTATTTACCTGGCCGGGCCCTACCTGGTAAAAGCCGCTATCGGTGAAGACATAGACAATGAGACTCTCGGCGGTGCAGTAACGCATACAGAAATAAGCGGCATTGCGGATTATAAATTCAAGACCGAGCAGGAATGCATGGACCATATCAAAAAAATGTTTTCCATGCTGGGCTCGACGCCCAAAGCCGGTTTTGACAGGGTAGCAGCAAAAGCACCAAAGAAGAATGCGGAAGAATTATACGGTTTGTTTCCGCATGATGGCAAGCCTTATGATATGCTGGACATCATTCACCGCCTTGTTGATGACTCAGAATTTGAAGAGTTTAAAGAAGACTATGGCAAAACAATTGTGTGTGGTTATGGCCGCATTGATGGCTGGGCGGTGGGCATTGTGGCCAATCAGCGCAAAATAGTAAAGAGTAAGAAAGGTGAAATGCAGATGGGCGGTGTTATTTATAATGACAGCGCCGATAAGGCAGCGAGATTTATCCTGAACTGCAACCAGAAAAAAATACCGTTGGTGTTCTTACAGGATGTTACCGGCTTTATGGTGGGCAGCCGCAGCGAACATGCCGGCATTATTAAAGACGGGGCGAAGATGGTGAATGCTGTGGCAAATTCAGTTGTGCCGAAGATCACCATCATCGTTGGTAACAGTTATGGAGCAGGTAACTATGCCATGTGCGGTAAGGCCTACGATCCCCGTTTCATCTATGCATGGCCCACCGCAAAAATCGCTGTGATGGGTGGTGATGCCGCTGCAAAAACATTATTGCAGATAGAAGTAGCATCTAAAAAAGCTAAAGGCGAAACGCTTACAGGGGAAGATGAAAAAGCCCTGCTGGATAAAATCAAGAACCGCTATGATGCCCAGACATCACCTTATTATGCAGCGGCAAGGTTATGGGTGGATGCCATCATTGACCCGGTACAAACAAGGCAGGTGATTTCGGAGGGGATTGCAGCAGCAAATCATAATGCAGCAATAAACGAACTGAGAACAGGGGTCTTCCAGGTTTAAAAAAATAAGGCTCCGCTTTATCGTAAAGTCATGCCGGGCCCGACCCGGCATCTATATAATAAGAACAATGAGTCATACAGTCACGATATATACAGATGGTTCATCAAGGGGCAACCCGGGCCCTGGTGGTTACGGAGTTGTGTTAATGAGCGGACATCACCGCAAAGAATTATCACAGGGCTATAAACTCACAACCAACAACCGGATGGAACTGATGGCCGTAATTGCGGGATTGAAAGCACTGAAAAAGGAAGGAATGCAGGTGACCATTTATTCAGACAGCCAGTATGTGGTAAAGGCATGGGAAGAAGGATGGCTTAAGAACTGGATAAAGACCAACTTCAAAGGCGGCAAGAAAAATCCCGACCTGTGGAGGGAGTTCTATGAACTCTCCCACAAACATCATATCAAATTTAAATGGGTGAAGGGGCATGCGGATAACCCGTTCAACAACCGTTGTGATGAATTAGCGACTGAAGCTGCTGACGGGCATCATCATAAGCTGCTGCATGATGAAGGATATGAAGGAACAGCTTCCTGAAAGAAAAAACCCACCAGTAATCCGGTGGGTTTTCAATTATATATATCCAATACTTTATGCCAATGTCAGTACTGCTTTCTTTTTGATGAGATAGTTATATGCCAGAATGATAACCGGCAGGAACAGTAAGGTTGCAATCAGTGAATTCCTGTAGAAAGGAAGACCGGCTTCATAACAGGTCATCAAACCATTAAAGCTTTTTGCATAAGTGGCTTCCGTAGTTGCCTGCCATACCATAAAATTAGAAACCAGGAAATAAACAGTCGGTGAAGCCACCGCCCCGACAGCAAGACTTGAATAATTCTTTCCCTTCAGCATCCAGCCAATCAGTGTTAATACAAGCAGCAACAAATAGTTTTTCCACTGGCCGCTATAGAAACCTGCAAAAGCAAAGTCACCATTCAGGTATAAAACATGAATGATCGCATCACTGATGAACAATGCCAGCAAAGGCAGCAGGAACGACATATTCTTTTCCTTAATAATAAGGCCGGAGAACAAGGCAATAGCAATAAATGGCGAAACACCTGACCAGCCCGGTTCTGCAGCAAAGAAGTACTTACAGGCCGTTTGAAGGGCTACGAGGAAAGCAGTAAAAAGAATAAGACGACCGTTGATCTTCATAATTGTGCAATTGAAATGTGAAGCAAAAATAAAAGAATTGACCCAATTGACAGGCTTAATTATCAACGATTGTGGATTCCTGCTGAAGCCCTGTAAACAGTGGATTTGACGGCTGCCGCAAGATATACCGGCTGGTCCGGAAACACCACTGCCGATGGATTACCCAACTCAAGCCGGACAACAATATTATCGTCATCCAATTCTGCGACACCTTCTGTCAGCAGTAATATCTCTGTGTCAATGGGTGTAAATGAAATGGTGTCACCGGCTTCCAGTTCAATAACACTTAATTGAAAATCCGGGGCCGGGGTCTTATACATCTTTTCATGGCTGCTTACTGCTTCACCAGTTAATATATCCGGGTAAGTGGCCTCGCATTTTACATGCTTAAGTAATTCCGGCACATCAATATGCTTGGTGGTGAGTCCACCACGGAGCACATTATCAGAATTGGCCATGATCTCTACATTCTGTCCTTCCAGGTAGGCATGTGGCACACCGGCAGCCTGGAAGATGCCCTCCCCTTTTTTTAAATGCACCAGGTTGAAAAGGTAGATGGAAAAAATTCCCCTGTCAACATTTCCGTTCTTATTAAATGTTGCGGCAGCTTTGGCCACCCAGTAATCTTCATCATATTTGTCCGGTTCAGCATCCTTATAAACAGAAGGAATATTATCAATCAAGGGTTGTAATATCCGGTTCACTTCAGCCTGCGGCATTTCCATTACATGCTTGTATAGACCAGCATAACCTGATTCATTGAATACTGGCAGCAACTCCCGTAACTCAACTACATTCAGCAAGGTATATATCAGCTCCTCAGCCGGTTTAAATCCATGAAGTGCCCAAAAATCGCTGAGGGCCACCATCAGTTCCGGCTTATGATTGTCATCTTTATAATTACGGTGAGATGAATCTGCCGGAATACCGGCTTCATTCTCCCCGGCAAACCCTTCTTCTGCCCCGGCCTTAGAAGGATGCACCTGGATGGAAAGCATATCTTTTACATCCAGCACTTTCAGCAGGTAAGAAAGGTCTTTTACGAGTACAGAGAGTTCAGTTGGTGTATTGCCGCCTGTTTCCACCAGCGAAGTACCAAGGGGGTGTACACCCATCCAGTATTCAGCAAAGGGTTTGTTCTCTTTGTTACCTGTTTTCAGCAAACCAGGAATATAGGAAGTGCCTCCCCAGTCATAGTGTTTTACAGTTCCTTTTAAACGATAGATACCCGGCATGAAATAATTTTCTTTTTATATCTTGAAGTAAAGATAATACATGGCCTCTCATAATGAATTGGGAAAAGAAGGGGAAGATATGGCAGCCCGGTGGCTGGAAAATAAAGGGTACGAGATATTGCACCGCAACTGGAGGCATTCGCATTATGAAATTGACATAGTGGCCACCAAAGCAAGTTTTTTACATTTTGTGGAGGTAAAGGCAAGAAATTTTTCTGCTTATGGCAATCCGGAAGACAGTGTTACGAAAAAGAAATTCAAAAATCTGCAAAAAGCGGCGGATGAATATTTATTCATCAACCCCGGTCACCAGTGGATACAATATGATATCCTTTCCATCACACTTCACCAGGATAAAGAGCCGGAGTATTTTTTGATAGAGGATGTTTTTCTTTAAGGCATTGACGTCATCATCTTCTCCACCAGCTTGTAGGTTGCCGGGCAATATTCTACATTCTGCTTGTGTATATGAACAAAATCTTTGAACTTCTTCGACAAATGCGGAAAGCCGGCACAGTCGGCAGGTCTTATTTCATAAATGCTGCATTTGTTGTCTTTCAGATTTAAAAACTGGCAGGGCTCCACTTTATTCAGCCAGTCACGGTCGCCGCCCTTTTCTTTACGCAGCCATTTCTTTTGAAATTCTCCTACGGTCATATTAAAATGTGCTGATATTCTTTTGAGGTCTTTATCCGTAAAGGTTGGTGTCATGGTCTTGCAGCAATTGGCACAGCTAAGACAGTCCGTTTCCTGCCATACTTCTTTTTCCAGCACAGCAATCTTTTTATCAAGTCCCACTGGCGCATCTTTTTCCAGCTTGCTAAGAAAACGCCTCATTTTAGTTTTAGCATGACGGGCCCTTTGTTTGAATGATCGCAGATTAATGGGTTGCATTTTGCTCATGCGCCGAAGATACTATTTGAACAGTTTCGGCGAACACTGTAAAAGAATTTTCGCAGCAGTCTTCCTCAATGGTTATTTTTGTTATCACATCAAACCAATAATAATGAAACTACTGGTTGCACCTGTCATCGCCATTGTTGTTAGCCTTTCAATGGGCGGCTGTAAATCTTCCTCATCAGAAGCTCCAAAGCTGTTTTGTGATACGGCCTGTTTTAAAGACACCCTGAAGTTTTCCGGTGATCACAAACTGAGTCCTTATGTTTACCTCACCGCAAAGGATTGCAAAGGCGACAGTGTGATCTGGAGTTACAAGGGGATGGGATCGAACCGGAAAACAAAGTTTGATTACCCTGATGCGAAACTGAATAAGGATTTTGTGCGGTGCATATTTAAAGACACGGCTTTTGCCTATTTGCTGTTCAATGACTGTGTTACCGGCCGTGGGTTCCAGATAAAACTACCTTATAATAAGAATCAAAGCTTTTCCATGAGGACCAGTGGTATCAATAATATTGATAAGAAATTTTCCATCGGTGATAACCTGTTGGCCTATACAGACAGGGGCAACATATATGTGGAAGAAGTTTCTTCCGGCAAAAAAGCCATGATGACCTTTGGCGAAAAATTGGATATTGACTACGATGCTATCCATGAATACATTGACTCTGTCAACATTACCAATTCAAGAATTTGGGTGAAAGTGAAAATAAAAGAAGAATGGAAAGAGATAGAGAAAAAAATCACTCTTGAATAATGTGGGAGCCTTACAAAAAAGGATTCAAAGCATACTTACAGTTAGAAAAATCCCTTTCGGATAATTCCGTCCAGGCCTACCTGAGGGATATCGAATTACTGACGCAACATCTGCAGGAAAAAAAATCGCTGAAAACCCCTTCCGAACTTACGCTGAAGGATCTTCAGCAATTCATCAAATGGATAACTGAGCTTGGTATGATGGCCGCATCGCAGGCCAGGATCATCTCCGGCCTGAGGGCATTTTACAAATATTGCTTACTGGAACATATTTCAAAAACCGACCCCACCACCCTGCTTGAAGCGCCAAAACTGAAAAGATCATTACCCGATACGCTGAGCTTTGAAGAAATAGAAAGTATGATTCAGCAGATAGACCTCAGTAAGCCGGAAGGTGGCCGAAACAAAGCAATTTTGGAAACGATGTATAGTTGCGGACTGCGGGTCAGCGAAGTGGTGGGATTGAAAATCTCTCAGCTCTATCTTGATGTCGGCTTTATCCGGGTTACGGGCAAGGGCGATAAAGAAAGATTAGTACCGGTTGGAAGCAGTGCTGTTAAATACATCAATATTTATAAAAATAATATCCGTATTCATCTTGATATAAAGAAAGGGAATGAGGATATTCTTTTCCTGAACAACCGTGGCAGTAAGCTTTCGAGAGTAATGATTTTTTACATCATCAAAGACCTGGCATTAAAAGCAGGGATCAAAAAGACGGTTTCACCTCATACTTTCCGCCATTCGTTTGCCACACATCTTGTAGAAGGCGGCGCTGACCTGAGGGCCGTACAGGTGATGCTTGGCCATGCAAGCATCACCACCACAGAGATATATACACATCTCGACCGGGAATTTTTGCGAAAAACACTGGAACAGTTTCACCCGGGGTTTAGAGGGTGATATTACTGAATGATTATTTTTTCTGAGAACTTCTTACCTGTTTTTCTGTTTGTCAATACCAGAAAATAGCTGCCCGCTGAAACTAAAGGCATATTAATGTTCAGTAATCTTGCTTCAGCATCTATCCATATTTCTTTGCGGTCAACTGTTTGTCCTGAAAGGTTTATGATCTGAAGCTGGTAATACCCCTCTTCCATCTTTTTAAAACTTAAGTTCAGAGTTGCCCCTGCTTGCAGCGGGTTGGGATACACCAAAAGACCAGGAACATCGTTTATACTGTTTGTGCTCTTATCAGTATTTTTTGTTTCTTCAATAATGTTTAGCGTTTCCCCCTTTACATAGGAAACAGCACCTGTCATGTAACGGCAGCTAACCTTAGTCATCCCCAAAGCCATCACTACTACTTCCGGAAGACTTGCGTTAGCTTTTAACTGCACATATAATTCCTCACTGAGAAAATCCTCTCTGCCTGCAACAATTGTATTGCTTTCATAGCCTGCAGAGGACACAATCAATTTATCACTTTTACCTAACCAGCTTCTTTTGATTTTAAACATCCCGTTCTCATCCGCTGCTATCCCTTTGTGCTCTTTACCGGTTTCAATACTTGCAAAAGCCACAGCATTACCATTCTCGTCAACCACTCTTCCTGTTATCTCCTTTTTATTAATAACCGGCAGTTCTACATCTGCTATATCTATTACCGCACCCATCAACTGGTCGCATACAGGCGGAGGGATTGTGGTTTTAGGTAATACGTTTATTTCACCTTTAATGGATTCAACAGGTTTTTTAACCGGGGTAATAATGGTATCCCCCATAAGCGGCCTGATGTTTTGTGGTCTTGATACCATTCCCATTGTTTTAATATCGTCATACACAGGCCTGCGGGTAGTGTCCTTATCTGATACAGCATTAACTTTTATTTTACCCTGTGTTTTGCTGGCAGATACTTTTATAGAAACGAGAAAAGCAGGCAGGGCGATCTGGAAGAAATACTTCACCCAGGGTATCCGCTTCTTTGGTATCTCGATCTCACGGTCCAACTGATCGGTCATAAAACGACCGCAAACAGAACCGGTGGATGGTTTTTTAAAAAATTCGGCCACCTGCCGGTCACTCATGTTACTGAAGTCAACCACTTGTTTTTGACAGGAACCGCAGAACCTGCCCTTTTCAACAGGAGTCATACCATCCCAGTTCTCATGACAAGGCTCGGCGATAGTCAGTTGGATCTTTTTGGCCATAAAAAGCAGAATTTATTGAATGATTATTTTCTCAGATGCCAGTACCCGTCCATTTTCACAAACCAACTGGGCAAAATATATCCCGGCAGCCCAACGGGCATCGGCTGAAAGCTGAAACTGGTTGCTCCCCTTACCTATTGGCAATTCCCGGCGAAGCATCTCTGTACTGCCCAGGCTCACAATTCTGGCTGTCCGGATTTTTTCCTTGTCTACCATAAAGCGAAGATTGATAAGAGAGCCCCGTTGAACCAGGCTTGGATAAACTTTGAGTTTAAATGGCTCAGGTAACAGCTTCTCGTCCGCCGCAGGATTCACGGTTACTGTAACACCACTGCATTTGCAATAAAGAGTAAAACCGCATGATATACGTCTTGGACATAATGTGCTGGTAAGTATAACCTCTTCGCAGTTTTTTACTTCCCTCCTCAACAAGACATCCAGCTTTTTATATCCATAAGAGTTATTAAACAACTGGCTGAATAACTGATACCCGATAGCGGAAACTCTCATTTCATAAACGGCAGAACGTTTCAATTTATCTGTTGAAATAAAACCGCTGTCATTGGCAGCAAACATCAACGTATCCTTTTTGTCATTACTGATAAATGAAACTGTTGCACCTGCAATTTCACTTCCATCCAAAAAGTCTTTGATGCAAAATTTTCTGAAGGATGATTGCTTCAGTGTTACTATTATTACACCGTTAGCTCCATCCGGTCCAAAAAGTGCTGTTGCAGAAGCACTTTTTAAAATATCTATTGAAGAAATATCATTTGGGTTGATCTTAGAAAGAGTATCCAGTTTTTTTATGACTCCATCCACAATTAACATTGGAGAGGTGTCGTTGCGAACTACCCTGTAGCAACGCATCACTATTCTTTGATCACTAAAAACTCCTTTTGCCGTTGATTGAACATTCAATCCGGTTACTTTCCCGGTCAATCCTTTCTGAAGTAAAACTGGTTCCGGGCTTTGTTTTATAATTCCCCAACAGTTTCCTGTGACAATGACTTTTGGTGTATCAACATTAACCACCTTTCTATTTTCAGCTGGTATTTGTCGTGGTGTACAAAGCGCCACAACTGTAACATTTTCGGTATCCGCAGATCCTGCCTGGCTCCACCCATTTACGGTAAATAAAATAAACCAGAGTACAGATAATATCCTCATAAGCTTGGTTTTATTAATAATCACAACCCATTGTCGTTGTGTGACTACAATTTTAAAAAAGAGGGGCCGGTAAAGACCAGCCCCGTATCACTAACCGGCTGTTAAATGATTAGCCATTTTACTTCTGATGCTGCTGCATCGAAAATTGCATATCGTTATGGATAGAAAGGATCAATAAACAAGTGGCAGTGCAGAAAACCGGGCTGGTAATACAGTGGTGACCGTTCCAGCTACCGTCCTGGTTCTGAATATTCACCAGTTTGCCGGTGGTGGCATCATACCACTTTTTCCAGTCATCACCTCCCTGCATTATCAACGCCTCCCCTGTCATCAGGAAACTCATGAATTCTTCTCCGCCGTTATTGCCAAATCCAGCCAGCACATCATCCCGTTGCGCCTGCTGTTGAGATGCTTTGTTGATAGAATAAGCGGCCACTAGTTCTTTTGCGTCTGTAGTTGCCACACCAGCTGCCCGCAGGTTATCTTCTGTTACTTTCTCATTATCAATCTTTCCTTCCCTTTTTGCTTTTTCAACAATTTCTTTTGCTCTTTTTGACTCTTTGGCACTGGCACGGGTAGTGCTGGATAAGCTATAAAGCATTACACCAGCAGCTTTGGCGGTTGTAGCAGAATTTGTATTCACATCAAAATTTCCATTCTGGTATTTATAGCCCCTGGCCAAAACAGCAGAATCAACCTGCCTGCCGACATCGCCGGCATTTTCCAGTGCATTATTCGCTAATGCTGATTGCAACACAGGAGCCCAGCCACCATCCCTCCAACTCCCATCAGCATCCTGGCCTTTTTGTATGCGGGCAACACATTTATCCAATGCTTTTTCAATCCTTTTTTTCATCGCCTCATCATTCAGGTTATAACGGAGTATATTGGTAAAGAACTGCGCCGTTAATATCACATCAATATTCCTTCCCAGTTTGATCTGTGGTTGTGTGTTGGTCAGTGTGGTGAGGTAGGGTTGGTTATCCGGACAGTCCTCCGTTGTTTTCAATAAAAATTCCAGCGATTTTTTTAGATTCTTTGAATACGTTCCTTTTTCGAGATCATTATCTGTTCTTAGCAGGGCCATTGCCACCAACGATGTTGTGGCCGGGTCACTTGTTACTGCATGAGGGTCCATGATATCTTGTCTTGTGTGAGTGCCTGCGCCCCAGCCACCATCGGGTGCCTGTGCTTTATCCATCCACTCCAGCCCTTTTTTGATAGAGGCTTCTACCTTCTCCGGTGTTTTGAATGTACTGATGAGTTTCCCTTCTGCACTGGTGTCAATTCCTAAAATTGTTTTCATAATACAGACGTGGTTCAGGTCGGGATTGTTACAACACTTCACTACCTTCTTTTCATGTTGGTCATTACTGATGGTTGTAGTGGCCAGCAAACCGGCAACGGCCAGGGCAGATACTGACAGCAGTACGTTCCTTTTTTCAAATAGAAATTTCATGGCATTTTGTTTTTAGTTAGAAAAAAAATTGACAGCCGGTGTAAAAAAGGAAAGACACCCCGCATAACGGGGCGTCTTCAGGGTATGAACTTATTTGCTTTTGCTCAAAGGCATGGGCCTTGAATCTTCAGAAACAGGTTCTTTATTAGGTTCGGGTTTCCCTTTAGCCAGCATTTCGGCACTTTCCACTAATCGTACAAACTCTGAACGATAACCTTCTTCATCAGTTCCTTTTGCTTTACGGGCCAAACCCAATACATTATCAAAAGAAGCTGCTGATTTGAATTCTGAATTACGCAGCAGCATTCCAAACTGTGCTACCGATGCAGCAAAACGGAAATTGTCAGATGTTTTTGCAATTGGGATTTGTTTATCCAGTACGGGATGTTCAATCAGTTTGCTCACATCACCATCAGGAGCTTTGTAGCGGAACTTCACTGTCAGTATTTCATCGTTATAAGATGACTTGCTGAGCGGCTCAATATTTTTCTGATACTTTAATGAATCAACTCCTTTCAGAAAATCACTCTTCACCCCAACGGGTATTACTTCATATAAAGCTGTAACGGTGTGGCCGCTGCCTAATTCACCCGCATCTTTTTTATCATCATTAAAATCTTCTTTGGCCAGCATCCTGTTTTCATAACCGATCAGGCGATAGCCCTGCACTTTAGCCGGGTTAAATTCCACCTGCAGTTTTACATCTTTGGCAATAGTGAATAGCGTTCCGCCGAATTCGTTTACCAACACTTTTTTGGCTTCGCTGATACCATCAATATAAGCATGGTTACCATTTCCCTTATCGGCCAGTTTTTGCATTTTGGCATCCTGGTAGTTACCCATGCCATAACCGAGTACGGTCAGAAACACTCCGCTTTTTCTTTCCTCTTCTATCATTCTTTCCATAGCGTCATCACTACTCTCGCCGACATTAAAGTCACCATCCGTACAAAGGATCACACGGTTGTTACCATTCTTCACCAAATTTGCTTTCGCTGTTTTATATGCCAGTTTGATACCAGCACCGCCTGCAGTAGAGCCACCAGCTTCCAGTTTATCAATCGCATCCTTAATCTTAGTTTTATCAGAACCGCTTGTGGGTTCCAGCACCAGTCCCGCAGCTCCGGCATAGACAACCATAGATACCTTGTCCTGTGCCCTTAATTGATCTACCAGCATTTTCATTGAAGCTTTTACAAGTGGTAGTTTATTAGCTGACATCATAGAACCTGAAACATCAATCAGGAAAACCAGGTTAGACGCAGGCAGGTTATCCGTAGAAATTTTTTCACCCTGCAAACCTATCAATACCAGTTTATGGTCTTTGTTCCAGGGAGCATCCGAAATTTCTGTATTGATAGAGAAAGGATCTTTCCCTGTCGGTTGCGGATACTCATAATGAAAATAGTTCACCATCTCTTCAATCCTGACCGCACCTGCAGGCGGCAATTGCCCCTGGTTCAAAAAACGGCGAACATTACTATATGATGCCGCATCCACATCAATAGAAAATGTAGAAAGGGGGTTGTCCTTTACTTTGAGGAATTTGTTCTCATTGATATTATCATATCCTTCCCGACTAAATTCTTCTTCGTCCTGGTCAAGCCCGTAATAGCTGGTTGAAGGTGCTGCTTTAAATTCTCCGGTAGCAATACCCCGGTTGTACATTTCCATAGTTTTCACTTTCCTGCCATCATAATGCTTAGTTACAACCACTTCCTGTGACTTTATTGTTTCCCCCTTCATCGTTACATTAATAGTTGACCGGCCATTGATGTTTTCTTCCACAGCCGTATAACCCAAAGCTGAAAAAACCAGGATACCAGTTGATTTTGAAACGCTGATGCGGTAAACTCCCTTAGCATCAGACATGGTTCCTTGTGTGGTACCTTTCATACTTATACTGGCCGAAGGTACCGGAGAACCTTTTTCGTCAGTAATTGTACCAGTGATCGTATGAGATTTGACGGGTCGGAAGGCCAGCATTATCAAAATAAGCGGGGCAATGAGGATAAGTATTCGTTTCATAAAATAGTATTTAGATACCCTGATGCCGGCATTTTAGCAATTGCATAAAACCGCATAATTTTTAATTCGTTAATTTTAACCGTTGGCTTTTATCAAGAACATATCTCACACCGCACTAACCGATAAAGAGCTGGTGGCTCTGTACAAAGAATCGGGTGATATGTCCGTACTGGGGGAACTGTACCAGCGGTACATGGAATTGGTCTATGGTGTCTGCCTGAAGTATTATAAAGAACCTGAAACTGCTAAGGACAGTGTGATGCAGATATTTGAAGAATTGGTATCAAAATTGAAAAAGCATGAGGTGGACAATTTCAAGGGCTGGCTGCACCAGGTGGCTAAGAACCATTGCCTGATGCAACTCCGTACACCTAAAAACATGAAAACAGTGGAGTTCAAAACTGAACTTGTGCAATCGGAGGAAAATGTGCATCTGAATGGTGTGCTGGAAAAAGAGGAGAATTTTAAAAAAATGGAATACTGCCTCGGCACCCTGGCAAGTGAGCAAAGAGAAGCGATAAGACTCTTTTACCTGGAAGGAAAGTGCTACAACGAAATAGTAGAAATAACCGGACTGGAATGGAACCAGGTGCGGAGCCTTATCCAGAATGGGAGGAGAAACCTGAAAATATGCATGGAAAAAGCAGAATCAGGAGTAGGAAGCCGGGAACCGGGATTTTGATAAAAAATATGAACTTTGTAATGCCATATGGCAAACGATAACAACATAAAACATTTTACCGCCGCTGATATTGAAAGATATCATAAAGGCATGCTTTCTAATAAGGAAAGACATGACCTGGAAAAAGCAGCAATGAATGACCCTTTTCTGGCAGATGCCCTGGAAGGATATGCTGTAGCGGGAGTGAATGCCGGGAACGACATTGCAGAGCTTAAAAAAAAGTTATCCGACAAGGTTGAAAAGGCAAAAGTGATTTCAATAAGAGTGGCTCCCCGTAATTCCTTCAGAGCACTGCGGGCGGCGATATTGGTTGCCTTTGTTGCAGGTGCCAGTTACCTGATCTACCAGTTTGGTTTTAATAAAAAAGAGGGAGAAATAGCACAGGCTGAAACTGCAAAAAAAGAAACCACAGGACTGGCTGATACAACTAAAGTCGTTATTAATAACCCTACAACCTCAGCCCCGGTTTCGGAAATCAGAGCAGACAACGGGAATACAGTTACAGCACTTACACAGAATACAGCGACGGTTACTGACAAAGAAACAAAACCGGGTGGCAGTACAAATAATAATGTAATAAATGGTGAAACAACTGGTGCTATCGGCAAGAAGAATGATGAAGATCTAACTATAAGCAGGTCAAAAGACATCCCATCTGCAACTACTAATCCTGTAAAAGGAGCTGATGAAAAAAACAACTGGTATAAGACAGCAGATAAGGATGCGGAGAAAAAAGAAGTTGCCCATGAAGATGCTGCTGAAAAAAATAAAGTAAAAGTCAGCAATAAACAGGAAGCTGATGATGCTTTAGCAAAAAAACAGGCCGAACAACAACAAAATAACAGGTCTGTAGCCGCTGCCCGGAAAGCAACTGATAACAACTACTACAGAGACCAGCAAGCCTCTAATGTTTTCCGTGGCCGTGTTATTGATGCTGACAATAATGGTGTACCTTTTGCCAACGTAACTAATGTACAGGATAACAATGCCGGCACCTACACCGATGCAAGAGGTTATTTCAACCTCACTTATCCTGATTCGGTAATGAGTGTTCAGGTAAGATCAGTTGGTTTTGAGAATACCAATGTGCAACTGAGAAATACCGCTTCCAATAACCAGGTGGTGATGCAGGAAGACCGCAAAAGCCTCTCCGAAGTGGTGCTTACCAATCAAAAACCCAATGCTGCTGCCCGGAACAACCGTGATGTTAATTTGAAACTGGAAGAGCCTGAACCTGCTGATGGTTGGGAAAACTATGATGCTTACCTCGTCAACAACCTTGAGGTACCTGAAGATCTGAAAAACAGGCAAAATGGCAGCGGAGAAGTACAGGTTTCTTTTGAAGTAGATAAAAACGGTGAACCCATCAATATAAAAGTGGAGAAATCTCTTTGCACCAAATGTGATAAAGAAGCCATACGTCTTATCAAAGAAGGCCCTAAATGGAAGCGTAAAGCCAAAAAAGGCAGAACGACAGTATCCATTTATTTCTGATCTTTTCCACTCATACATCCATGCTGCTCTGTTCATAACTGTTTCCCTACCTTCGCATCTCTAAAAAACACTGTTATGAAAAAACTGTTTATCACAACCATTGCTGCCTTTGCTTTATTTGTCGCAGATGCTCAGACACTGACGACACCACAACCAAGTCCAACACAAACCATCAAACAGAATTTTGGAGTATCATCTATCGAACTTTCTTATTCCCGCCCGGGTATGAAAGGAAGAAAAATATTTGGTGACCTGGTTCCATTTGGAAAAGTCTGGCGTACCGGTGCAAACAATGCAACAACCATCACATTTGGTGATGATGTAACCATCGGAGATGCAAAAGTAAAAGCCGGTAAATATGGGGTAATCAGCATTCCTGAAAAGAAAAACTGGACGCTGATAATCACCAAACAACTGGATGTTACCAGCCCCGCAGCCTACAAACAGGATCAGGATGTAGTACGACTGGAAGTAAAGACAATGAATATGGACGAAAGCATGGAGACATTTACCATGCAGTTCGCCAATATTAAAACGAATAGTTGTGAACTCCATATAATGTGGGACAGAACAGCCGTTTCTCTCCCTATTACAACGGATGTAGAAACAAAAGTAATGGCACAGATAGACCAATTGATGAACAAAGACAACCGTCCTTATTTCAATGCCGCCATGTACTATATGGATAATGGGAAAGACCTGAACCAGGCATTGGCATGGTTTGAGAAAGCTACAGAACTTCAGCCCAACGCATTCTGGATCCACCACCAAAAGGCAAACTGCCTCGCTAAACTGGGCAAGAAAGAGGAAGCTAAAGCTGCTGCAGAAAAATCTAAAGCATTAGCAACAGAACAAAAGAATGATGATTATATAAAACTGAACGAGAAGCTGCTGGCTGAATTGGATAAATAACAAGTCATGTTTGAGTAATTTGAAATAGTCCCATTTACCCGGGACTATTTTTTTTAACCATAAAGCCGTTTAACACCATACAAAAGAGAATTACTCCGAAGGCTCCAATAGGGTTTAACCAGAGAAAACCCATTTTGAGAACATTAACCCTGGTGAGTATGAAAACTGTTAACACAAGGAATTCTGCTAAAACAGCGGCCCAAAAAACAACATGGCCGTTCTTAACTTTTGGCAAGAAAAAAGCAACGAGAAACACTCCAAGGATCACTCCATAAAAAAGTGAGCCAAGCACATTCACTGCCTCGATCAGGCTGTTGCCGATATTATAAGTGAACATGGCAACGATAATGCAAAAGATTCCCCATGCTAATGTGTACCATTTTGATACCCTGTATTCATCTTCGCCACTCTCCTTCTTTTTAGTAAACCGCCGGTGAAAGTCGATCATTGTACAAGATGCAAGAGAATTAATAGCTGCGGCAATGCTGCCCCATGATGCCAGGAAGATAATAGCAATTAATAAGCCAACCAGCCCAACCGGGAGGTTATCTACCACAAACCGAAGAAAGATATAATTGGTGTCATTATTATCACCTCCTATCTCTTTTGTTTTAACCCATTGTTTTACTTTTTCTCTCAGGACATTTGCATCCCCCTGTAAAGTTTTTAATTCCAGCAGATGCTCCGCTTTTCTTGCTTTGTCATTGTTATCAGAAGCTGATGAATAATTAATAACGGCTTGCTGCTTTAATGCGGTGATCTCATTGTATTGCTGCTGTATCAGCCGGAAGGAATCCTTATATACGACCGATTGTTCCAGTTTTCTCACCTGCACATCATTAAAAAAAATCGGCGCTTTGTTAAACTGGTAAAAAGTAAAGACCAGTGCTCCAATCAATAAAATAAGAAACTGCATCGGCACTTTCACCAGCCCATTCATCAGCAAACCCATCCTGCTTTGCTTCAGGGATCTCGCAGTAAGATATCGGCCAACCTGCGACTGGTCTGTGCCGAAATAAGAAAGAGCCAGGAAAAAGCCCCCCACTAAACCACTGAACAAATTATACTGATCGCTCCAGTTGAAATGCCCTTTTTCAAAACCAGTTGTAATGACATTCAGCTTTCCCATCTTGCCGCTGACTTCTAATGCATCAGCAAAGCTGACATTCCGGGGGAGCATATTCACAACCATATAGCCCGCCAGAAACATCCCGACAAAAATAATAACCAACTGAAGTTGCTGAGTATAGGCAACCGCTTTAGCACCACCGCTCATAGTATAAATTATGAGTAGTCCCCCCATCAACAGATTAGTGTAATAAATATTCCAGCCAAATAAAGAAGAAAGAATAATTGAAGGGGCAAAAACGCTGATACCGGTGGACAATCCCCTTTGTAACAAAAAAAGAAATGAAGTAAGGGTTCTTGTTTTGTTATCAAACCTGTTCTCTAAATATTCATAGGCAGTATACACTTTCAACTTCCGGAAGATCGGGACGAAGAAAATACAAATGACAATCATCGCCAGGGGTATACCAAAATAATACTGAACAAACCGCATCCCGTCTGTGTAAGCTTGTCCCGGGGCTGATAAAAAAGTAATGGCACTTGCCTGTGTACCCATGATGCTTAACAGTACCAACCCCCACGGCATACTGCGGTTACTGAGAAAATAACCGTCAAGATTATGAGAAGTACGGCTCTTGTACAAACCATAAGCAATAATGGCCAGCAGGGTAACAACCAGTACTATCCAATCAAGCTGGCTCATGAAAATCGTTTGGTAAAAAATGTGAACAAGACAATAAGTAACACGAGAAACGCAATAACTAATACATACCAGTAGTTCCAGTTTTTAAAGAATGGTGCCTTATCGTTATCCTGTGTTTTCATGCAATCATTTTCGGGTAGTCCGTAACCAGCCGGTCAAAACAATTACAATCCCGAGAATCAATCCTATCAAAATTCCGATTCTTACTTTCTTGATTAAAACACCCACTACCAATCCAATAATGATAGCAAAAATAAATGCCATCTCTCCTCTCCGTATGCTGGGTTTCCGTTCTTCTGCCATTAAAATCCTTTTTTCTTATTGAGTGCAATAATGTTTGCTAATAACCGGTAAGCACCCGGCACACCAGCAGGAAGTTCCCGGAAGAAAACAATGCCGGTATAAGTGAACCAACCCTTTCCATATTTAGCCACCAGCAAACTTCCATCGTCTGATTTTTCCCCCGGGTCACTCATGCTAATCAGCTTTTCAAATTTACCTGTTGTATCGCTGCCATGATAAATACTTCTTTCCTGTATCCATCCTGTAAAATCTTCATCCGTTATTTTATTGGGGAAATTAAATACAGGATGCTCAGGTTTCAACAGAGTAACCGCCGCATTCTCATCCGTTACCCTTGTTCTTGTGATATTGAAATTATAAGGTGCAATCTTTGCTCTTACCGGGCCGATATTATTACTGGTATTATACTGAACGATCAAATTGCCGCCATCATTCACATACTTCATTAATTTATCATAATACTTGTTCATCCACTCATTAGTGTTATAAGCTCTTACACCGGTGATAATCGCATCGAATTTATCGAGAGTATTTCTTGAGAGTTCTTTTTCGGTAAGCATGTTCACTTCATAACCCATTTGTTCCAATGCTTCCGGCACTTTGTCGCCGGCTCCGGCGATATAGGCGATCTTTTTACCATAGGTCTTTAATGACATCTGTATGAGGTTTGTCCGGGCCTCTTTAAAATAATTAATGAAGGGAATATGATCATAAGAGATATATTTCCGGTATCCGGCAAATAAAAGTTTGCCTTCCCTCTGCAAACGAATTTCAGCGGATTCTTTTAAACTTTCTCCCTTTTGCTTAGGCCTGAATACAGATGACACATAATTTGACGGGTTGCTCCAGGTTCCATACTGGAAATTATCTTTATCCACAAACCATTTATCTGAATGATTCACCTGGAAAGAATAAAGAATTGAATCCTTCAGGTTTCTTTTGAAGTGTACCTGCACTTTAACTGAGCTATCATTAATAGAAAAATTATTATCCTCGACAAAATCAAACTCAACTGCCGGAATAACAACTAATGGTTCATATAACTCGCCTTTGACCGGGTCTGTGAATTTATATTTTACAGGTTTTACAAAACTTAATAACTGTCCCTCGATCTCCATACTGATACTTGCCCAATAGGTTGGGTCCACATCGGGCTTCCCGATCAATTGCTGATCCTTCACATTAAAATACCCTTCTTCCATTGTATTCTCCAGCCAATAAGGTTGTGTGATAACTGAACCGGGATGAACATATACTGTTTTTGAAAAATTGAAATTCCTGTTCTTATTCAATGCCTGGTTGAAGCTTGTGTCAAAGACATTAGCAGCTCTTACAGAAACCTGGGTAAGCTTTGCACTAACGCCAAGACGGTTATTAAAAGAAAAATTGACCCTTACCGAGTCACCATGCACAGCGATCTGTTGCGCCGAAGTTGCATCCAGAAACAAACCACTGCATTGTTCAATAAGTTTTTTGATCTCCTCCATTTTTTGTTGTTTCCACATTTCATCTGTGTACTTGTCCATCTTTGAAGTATATAGTTGCTCACCTGAAAGACTTGCACTGATGAGACCATAGAGCCTGACTAATCCTTTTACCGATCTCTCAGGATGAAGAAAATCAAAAGAAGCTGATAAGCTATCTATCGCTTTTTCTATCGCAGGTCCGCCCGGCACTTTTTTCCACGACATCTCCACTCCATCCATCAGGTCTTCTGTTGGCGCAGTGCCGCCTGTTGTTTTAAAGTACTCCAACGCTTCTCCTCTCGATGCCGGCACACCAAAACCCTGGCTCTTATGCTGACTGCGGCTGGCAGCAGATATTTCGCCATAACTTTTTCCCAGCAACGGGTTATATCCCCCAACATCTATTTTAAACTGATCATTGCTTTGTGTGTTTGTACCGCCAAAATTGAAGGTGTTCCATAAAATTCTTTTGGCCTGCCAGACACTTACATATTTTAATTGCTCGGGAAAACGATTGGGATCGGCAGCAGCTGTAAATGCATCATTGGCTAAAATAGCAGAAGCAGTATGGTGTCCGTGGCCACCTTCCCCTGTGGTTGGAAATCTTGTAATGATCACATCCGGTTGGAATTTTCTTACCACCCACACCACATCACTCAATATTTTTTCTTTATCCCATTTGGTAAAAGTCTCTTCCGGGTTTTTGGAGTAACCGAAATCATAAGCTCTTGTAAAGAACTGTTCACCTCCATCCACTCTTCTTGCTGCTAATAATTCCTGGGTTCTTATCAGCCCCAATTCAATTCCCTGTTCATCGCCGATCAGGTTTTGACCACCATCACCTCTTGTTAAGGATAAATATCCTGTACGATATAACCTGTCTTTAGATAAATAAGAGATCAGTCTCGTATTCTCATCATCCGGGTGAGCGGCAATGTATAAAACTGAGCCCAGCACATTCAATTTGCGTATAGCCTGGTACATTTCGGCAGAGGTCCAGCTTTGCGGGGCCTGAGCAAAAACATCTGACAACTGGCAACAAATAAAAAATGTGATCAGGAGTTTCTTCATTTCTGCAATTATTATTAAGCGAATATAAGTTTTGTTACTAAAGTGGGTTGGCCGTTCATGTAACAAGACATACGGCAGTAATTCACCTGATTTATGTAGCTTTATTTGCCTTTAATACAGCATCCACTTATGCAAAAAAGAGTATTCCTGTTTATCCTTGCCCTGTCCTTATTCTTTTCCTGTAACACGGCAAAGAATAATACGCAGTCGTCCATAAATATCAACCCCTACTATTATTCAGGACAGAAAAAAATATTGGCTGAAAATGGTGCTGTTGTTTCTGCCCATCCTCTGGCAAGCAAAGTTGGTGTTGAGATCTTAAAAATGGGCGGCAATGCTGTTGATGCCGCTATCGCCACTCAACTGGCACTGGCAGTTGTATATCCTAACGCCGGAAATTTAGGGGGTGGGGGGTTTTTTGTTGCCAGGTTAAGTAACGGGCAACTGGTTTCAATTGACTACAGGGAAAAAGCTCCTGGTAATGCTCACCGGGATATGTATGTTGACCCTGATGGGACTCCACGAACTGATAAAAGCCAGGATGGCCATCTGGCAAGTGGTGTCCCCGGAACTGTTTCCGGCTTATTTGCTTCTCACCAATACGGAAAGCTTCCATTTATCAAACTGATACAGCCGGCCATTGATCTTGCAGAAAAAGGTTTTGTTATCACAGAAAGAGAAGCAAAATCTTTAAATGGCTTACAGGATGAATTAAAACAATTCAATACAGTAATGCCGGTGTTTGTCAAAGATACCGGATGGAAAGCTGGTGACACATTGGTACAAACTGACCTTGCCAATACATTAAAAAGGATTCGTGACAATGGTGCAGCCGGTTTTTATGAAGGCGAGACAGCAAAGCTCATCACAGAAGAAATGAAAAGAGGTGGGGGCATCATCAGCCTTGATGATTTAAAGAATTACAAGGCAAAAGCAAGAGAGCCACATACGTTCGACTATAAAGGATACAAAATAGTTGGCATGCCAATGCCAAGCAGCGGTGGCCTGTTGCTTAACCAGATGATGAAGATGATTGAGGGACGAAATATCAGCGCAATGGGATTTCATTCTGTACAATCAGTACAACTAATGACAGAAGTGGAACGCCGTGCCTTTGCAGACCGTGGTGAATATATGGGTGATGCTGATTTTTATAAAGTTCCGGTGACCATGCTGACCAACGATGTGTACCTGCAGGAAAGAATGAGAAACTATAATCCCGAAAAAGCAACTCCAAGCAGCGAAATAAAACCCGGCGCTTTACTAAAGACTGAACAAAGCGAGGAAACCACCCATCTGAGTGTAATAGATAAAGAAGGTAATGCAGTTGCTGTAACCACCACTCTCAATAATTCATATGGCAGCAGAACGGTAGTTGGTGGTGCCGGTTTCTTTTTAAATGATGAAATGGATGATTTCAGCATCAAACCGGGAGTGCCAAATATGTATGGTGCGATTGGTGGCGAAGCAAATTCCATCAAAGCAGGTAAAAGAATGCTGAGTTCGATGACGCCGACTATTGTGCTTAAAGACAATAAGCCTTTTATTATTGTAGGAACACCGGGTGGCACTACAATCCCGACACAGGTTTTTCAAACATTGGTAAACATCCTGGAGTTCAACATGAGTACTGAGGATGCTGTGTACAAACCAAAATTTCATCACCAATGGCTGCCCGATTCATTGTTTATTGAAAAAGGCTTTCCGGAAAACATAAGAGATGAATTACGGAAAAGGGGTTATTCCATTCAACTCCGCGGAGGAATCGGTAGAACGGAAATAATAAAAGTCCTTGCCAATGGAAAATTTGAAGCAGTTGCAGATAACAGGGGTGAGGATTCGGCAGAAGGATATTAAAATTAAAAACCAGTAATTAAATAGTTATGAGTTCTCTCGGAAAAGAATTTTTGCAAACAGCCATCCGCCGGTTGAAATATTACAAAGAAATCGGCGATAAAACCTTTGAACAACTGAATGACTGGGATTTTCATTACCAGCCAAATGAAGAGTCCAACAGCATTGCTATTATTATTCAGCACATGTCAGGCAATATGCTGAGCCGCTGGACCAACTTTCTCGATGAAGATGGTGAAAAAGAATGGCGGCAGCGGGATGATGAGTTTGAAGTTCATTCTTACAATAAGCAGCAGCTGATTGAACAATGGGAAAAAGGGTGGACCTGTTTCTTTACGGCACTTGAATCTTTGAAGAAGAAAGATCTCAAACTAACCATTCTCATCAGAAAAGAATCTTTATCAGTAATAGATGCTATTAACAGGCAGTTGGCTCATTATCCTTATCATATTGGTCAAATTGTACATATCGCCAAAACAATCAAAGGAAAAAACTGGAAAAATCTTTCCATTCCAAAAGGAAATTCACAGGCATACAACAGTTCGGAGGAAATAAAAGACCTGGCGAAGAAGTTCTGAGAAGGTTTGACTTGCGGAATTAAATAGCTACTTTTATCGCTTATACCATCTGCTTCCGAATATGAAACGAATTTATTTTCTTTCCGTCGCCCTTCTCTTCTCTTTGTTTGCCAGCAGCCAGGTTGAATGGGCTTTTTTTGCAGGCCCGCAATCCACCAATGTCAAATATTATGTAAAAGACATAAAACAAAAGACAGAAGCAAAGTATGGTTTCTTGGCGGGTGTTGCGCTGAAGGTCCCTTTTGAAGGAAAATTATTCTTTGCACCCGAAGGCTTTTACAGCTTAAAAGGTTACAAAGTAACATACAACCAGTTTGCATATCCGCCCGGCCCTACCGCAACAGACAACAATACTACATTTCATTGCTTTGAATTAGCTGCATTATTGCAATATGATTTTGGCAAGAATCCCAGTCATATGTTCATTAAAGGCGGACCTGCATTAGATTTTCATCTTTTTGGAAAAGAAACCTTTAATACGATTGGTATAGGCTCAGGCAGCACTGTTTCCCGCAACACAAAATTTGGCCCGGGTGAATATGGCCGTTATTCAGCCAATATGCTGCTGCAATTAGGTTATGAAACAAACAGTGGCTTTTTAATTTTTGCTCAATACACACATGGCCTTGCCAGTATTAATAATGCAGATTATGGCCCGTCAATCCGCCACCGTATATATGGAATTTCCTTCGGCAAATACTTAAACCGGAAGAAGATTGTGATTGATACCAAGAATAAGCAGTAGAAGGTTGGATAATTATTTTCCGGCAAATATTTTTTTTATTTCTTCCTGCGACAACACTCTTAATAAAAGAGGGTCATCCTCAATCCGTTTATTTAATATCAACCCATTTTTTATGGCGTTTTTTAAATTCTTTTCACATCCTTTTTTATTTCCCGACCCGGCTTCCGCTCTGGCAACCAAAAAAGATGTATTACTGCTTTTCGGATCAAAATACAGCATTACTTCAGCAATAGTTGCAGCCTTACTATACTCCCGGCTGTTCATTAGCTGAAAATAATACTCCAGGCAACTCCTCGTACTATGGTCAGCGCATCGCTTCCCGGACAGCTGTCTGTAATTGTTCCTGTCTTTACACATTTGCTCAATCCTTCTGGCTTTTTGAAGCCACACCTCTTTCTCAATACTACCAGTTCCGCTTTGCAAAAGCAATTGATTAAAAACCAATGAAAATTCGTTCATATATTTTCTTTCTTCCTCCATTACTTCTTCAAAGTGTTTTTTATCGGCAGCAAAATTTTTATGCTGGTCAATCTTGTTGCTAATTAAACCCGCCCTTGATTTAAGTAACGGAATCTTCTCCAGTTGTTTTACTTCCAGCCATGCCGCATAAAAAAATCCCGCCTCAACTTTTTGATTTACCTGCTTCCATATAAGCGAATCAAACTCTTCAGAAACAGTATTTATTTTATCTGGTTTATCAGTAATCCATAAAAGTGCGAGGCGCATTGGGGTTAGTGGCGGCCAGTCATGACCGCCTTCAAAAGTAAACAGGATATTGTTGATGTTTAATTCATCCATGTAGTCCTGGTCTTCCAGAAGTTCACCAAAGTTCATATCCCTGTCTCCCACAATTGCAGCATAAGCTTTGAGATTTTTCGGAGAGATATCCTGCATGCCTGCAAACCCCGCACCACAGGCGATTACACCGGAAACTTGCGGATATGTCAACGCAATAGCAGATGCAGCCCTTGACCCGCCTGAAAAACCTGCCACCCAAATCATTGCTGAATCTATTGAATAGTGTTGCTTCAGGTCATTATAAATTGCAGTGAAAGACTCAAACGAAGATGCAGCATCAAAATTCTTACTGTTGTACGATCCGGCCATCACCACCCCATACTCTTCTGAGACCAGGTGATATTTTTCAACCGGAAAGGCCCCCCTTGCTGCCGGGTCTAAGAAAATAATTACCGGAAACTTTCTTTCTGAAGAATAGCAGGAAGGAAGGTAAAGTGCATACTGCTGTGATGAGTCTGCAACGCATTCAACTCGCTGAGATACTCCCTTTGTTCTGTTCTGTGCAGCGGTGAAATGCGAAAGAAATATCAGCAACCCGAATATCCTTAGTGTCACTATCTTATTCTTTATAAATTTTTACTTCAGTCTGCATCAATGGCCGTTTACCGCCGAGATACTTTATATATCCCCTGTACATTCCTTCAGTACAAAAAGGCATAGCTATATTTCCATCTTTATCCACAGCTATCAACCCACCATCACCACCCAATGCAGGCAATCTTTTCATCACCATTTCATCAGTTGCGTCCGTAAGTTTCCATCTACCAAACTCCATCATATCGCTGATGCTTTTGGCCATCACTAACCGCATAAAGTATTCACCCCAGCCGGTACCACTAATGGCAACAGTAGCATTGTTTGCATAGGTGCCTGCACCAATAATAGGTGCATCTCCCACCCTGCCATATTTTTTATTAGTCATGCCGCCAGTACTGGTGGCGGCTGCTAAATTTCCATGCCGGTCCAATGCTACAGCACCAACAGTTCCATACTTGTAATCTTTATTCTCCGGTTGCTTTAATGATGATCGCTTTGCGGTATCTGAGTGATCCATCTGCATTTTAAGCGAGTCCTCCTTTCTGGCTTTTTGCAGGCCCTGCCAGCGATTTTCTGTATAGAAATAAGAAGGATCAACGATTTCCAATCCTGCCTGCTTTGCAAATTTTTCTGCTCCCGGTCCTGTCATCATCACATGGGGACTTTTATCCATTACTGCCCTTGCCGCACTAATAGGGTTTTTAATAGTGGTAACACCTGCTACAGAACCGGCAGCCAGTGTTTTTCCATTCATGATAGCGGCATCCAGTTCATTTTTCCCTTCGTTGGTAAATACAGCTCCCTTCCCGGCATTGAAGAGTGGATTATCTTCCATGCTGCGGACACAGGCTTCCACTGCATCAAGAGCCGTTCCACCTTCTTTCAGAATATCATTCCCTATCTGCAGGGCTTTATTCAATGCTTCCGTATAGGCCTTCTCCTTTTCTGCTGTCATTTGGTTCCTGAGTATTGTTCCGGCTCCGCCATGAATGACCAGTACATACTTGTCATTTAATGTATCTTTTGGCGTTTGAGCAAAACTTTTGTTAAGAAGGAAAAGCAAAAAAATAAGTAACCCATTTTTCATGATTATAATTTGACACAATTTAAGCCATTCGCCATTCGTACCCCCCACCCACTGCTTCATCCATATTATTGGTACTGAATTTGCCTAAAGGGAACGATTACCTACTTTTACAACTTAAATGACTGAACCTGAGGAGATTTAAAAAAATATTGAAGTGGTTTTCCCTGACACTGCTCTTCCTGATAGTAGCGTTGTATATTTTTATTCAAACTCCCTTCGGCCAGAACTGGATTGCCCGGCAGGTAACCAAACGGCTGAGCCGTGACCTGCAGACCAAAGTGACCATCGGCCATGTCAATTTTTCCCTGTTCAATAAGATGCATCTGGAAAGAGTGCTGATAGAAGACCAGAAAGGCGATACCTTATTATATGCAGGCGATGTACAAGTGCGGATCACTGACTGGTTCTTTTTCAAAAAAGAAGCAGAGCTAAAATACATCGGCCTGGAAGATGCGGTGATAAAATTTCAACGTACCGATTCCTCCTGGCAGCAGCAATTCTTCTTCGATTATTTTGCTTCATCCCCAGACAGCACCAAAAAGAAAAAAGCAGGTATCAAATTCAACCTGAAGAAAGTGGAAATGAAGAATGTTACATTCCTGAAAAAAGATGCCTGGCTGGGACAGGATATGACGATACATGTCGCAGGAATGAATATGGATGCTGACAAACTGAGTCTTTCGGGCAACAGATACGAGATTAATTCGCTTTTGCTGAATGAACCAATTGTAGCATTAAATAATTATTCAAAGCTGAAGCCAAAAGATTCATTGAAGGCGACTGACCCGGTTGAAGAAATTAAGAATGCCGTATCCTGGAATAAAGGCAACACTGTGTTCAAAATTGGTAACCTTAAAATCGTCAATGGCACATTCAAAACAGATAAACAAACCGGCCGGCAGCCTCTCGCCTGGTTTGACGGAAAGCATATCCTGTTTACTGAAATAAACGCCGACCTGAGCAATTCCAGTTTTACCGGCGATACGGTTTTCTCTAAATTAAAATTGACGGCTAAAGAAAGAAGTGGCCTGGAAGTAAAGAACATGTCGGCTGATGTTAAAATGACACCGCAGGGAATGGCTTTTAGCAATATGAACCTTGCTACCAACAGGAGTACCCTTCGCAATTATTTCTCTATGTCGTATGATGATATGAAAGACCTCAGCGATTTTATTCATAGAGTAAAGATGGCTGCTGTATTTGATGACTCATATGTGGATAGTGATGACATTGCTTTTTTTGCACCGGGTATGAAAACATGGAAAAAGAAAATCACACTGAAAGGAAAAGTGAGAGGAACGGTGGACGACCTTGTGGGCAGAGAAATGGTGGTGCAGGCAGGTAACAGCACTGTATTGAATGGTGATATTTCTATGACAGGTTTACCCGATATCAATCAAACCTTCATTGACTTCAAAGCAAACGATTTCAGAACAACGTATAGCGATGCGGTAACTATAGTTCCGGCCATGCGCCGGGTTACAAATCCCGACCTGGCAAAAATTCAGTATGTCAGTTTCAAAGGAAGCTTTACCGGTTTTATCCGTGACTTTGTAACCTTTGGAACAATCCAGACGAACCTTGGCACCATCACCAGCGATATTAATATGAAATTGCCGGCAGGAAAAGAACCCATTTATTCGGGAAGTATCGCTACCGATAATTTCAGGATGGGAGAATTTCTTGGGGATAAAAATATTGGCGCTGTCTCACTCACAGGTTCTGTAAAAGGAAGCGGTTTTAATGAAAATAAACGCAATAGTATTATTGATGGAACTATCCGTTTTGCCGAATATAACAATTACCGTTACGAAAATATTTTGGTGAAAGGGCGTCTTGATAAAAAATTATTTGAAGGGGCAGCTTCAATAAAAGACGATAATGCCGACATTACATTAAACGGTGTAATTGACTTCAATGGAAAAACTCCAAGGTTTGACCTGTTAGCCGATGTAGTAAAAACCGACCTGAAAAACCTGAAACTCACCAAAGACAGTATCACATTTGCCGGCAAACTCAATCTTAATTTTACCAGCGATAATATTGACAACTTTTCGGGAAATGCCCGCATTACTGAAGCTGAAATAATAAAAGACGGGCATCGCCTGCCTTTTGATTCTCTTATCATCTCTTCTAATTATGTTGATGGAGTAAAAAAACTAAATGCTGTGTCTAATGAGTTTGAAGCAAAGATTGAAGGTGATTTTAGTATCGGTGATCTTCCAGCTACATTTACTTATTTCCTCAACAAATACTATCCTGCGTATGTTAAAGCACCTAAACATTACCCCAAAAATCAGAATTTCAAATTTGACATCATTACTTATTACGCAGATGAATACCTGCAATTAATTGATTCTAGTTTGACTGGTTTCAACAACAGTCATTTTGAGGGCAACCTGAACCTGGAAAAAAATGAGCTGAATTTTTCTGCTGATGTTCCCCAGTTTAAATTGAAGCAATATAATTTTGATGCTGTAAAACTATCTGCAAAAGGAAATAATGACAGCCTAGTCTTAACGGGTGAAACAAGAAACATTAAGATCAATGACAGCCTGAACATTCCGCTTGCCTTATTTCATATTAATGCCCGCAACGATTCATCCAGGGTGAGTATTAATACTGGTGCCAACCAGGCTGTTCAAAAAGCCGACCTGAACGCATTGGTGCTGACCTATGACGATGGTGTAGAAATTGAGTTTGAGCCCTCCACATTCACCGTCAATGGTAAAGCATGGTCTATTGATGAAACAGGTAAACTAAAATTCAGAAGCAACAATCCTGCAAGCGGACAGTTGGTATTAAGTGAAGGGGACCAGAAAATAGTGCTGAAGACTGAGCAATCAACAAAAGGAAACTGGAATAATCTTAATATTGAACTTACGAAAGTTAATCTCGGCGACTTTGCCCCTTTCTTTATGCCAAAAAACAGACTGGAAGGATTGTTATCCGGCAATATACTGGCAGAAGACCCAACCGCAAATTTAAAAATCAGTTCGAATGATATCAGAACACAGTTTCTCCGGCTGGATAATGATTCGTTGGGCGAAGTAAAAGCTTCACTTGCCTATGACAACAAGACAAAAGAACTAATAGTTAATGGCAACACCATCAACCAGGAAAACTATCTTGGTTTTGATGTACATATTTTCCTAGGAGATAAGGAAAAAGCAAAAAACAATATAATAGCATTAAAGGCGAAACAATTCGAGATAAAATACCTGGAACGTTTTCTCGGAACTCTTTTCACCGATATGCAGGGATTTCTGACAGGTGATATTAATCTGAGCGGCGAGTTTCAGCGTCTTACTGTTACTGGTAAAGGCCGCCTGAAAGATGCCGGATTAAAAGTAATATTCACTCAATGTTTTTATAAGATTCAGGATACAGATATCGAACTGAAACCGACTGAGATCAACCTTGACGGGATTGTTCTCACAGATACAGTTACTAAGAATCCCATATATATTAAAGGCGGGATAGAACATGAAGCATTCAAGAATATGTTCTACGACCTCACCATTTCAACCCGCAAACCTAAAACAAGGCCGCAGGATGAAGAGGTCAATGAACCTGTACTATTGCTGAATACAACTTTAAAAGACAATAAACAGTTTTATGGCAAGGTAAAAGGAACCGGGTCTTTATCGCTTACTGGTCCGCAATCAGAAATGTTTATGATCATTAATGCTACTGCTTCAGACAAAGACAGCAGCAATATCACTATCCCTTCTTCATCAAGCCGTGAGTCCGGCATCGCTGATTTCCTTGTGGAAAGAAAATTCGGACAGGAAATGGATGACAGCAGTTTTAATAAGAATGCCACTAATATTGTTTACGATGTTCAGGTAACGGCTACGCCACTGGTAACAGTAAAAGTGGTGCTGGATGAATTAACCGGCGACGAAATAAAAGGACGGGGTGCAGGCACACTGAAGATACGTTCCGGCACATCTGAACCATTGTCACTTCGTGGCCGCTTTGATATTGAAGACGGGCAATATATTTTTACATTCCAGTCCTTCTTTAAAAAACCATTTGACCTGAAGAAAGGTGAGAATAATTATATCGAATGGACTGGCGACCCTTATGATGCAAAAATTAATCTAACCGCTATCTATACCGCCACCAATGTCAGCTATGCACCACTTGCATCGGCAGAAAAGAATATTGACCAGAACGTTACCCGTGCAAGAGGCGATGTATATGTTGTAGCAAAACTGACTGACAAATTGTTCCAGCCAAAATTCAATTTCAGCCTTGAATTCCCCACATCAAGTGTAGTAAACAACGATCCTGCCCTTGCTTTCAGCCTGCAGCAGTTGCAGAAAAATGAAAATGAAATGAATAAGCAGGCTACCTATTTGGTGGTATTAGGTGTATTTGCCCCCATTGAAAGTGGTGGTAGTTTCAGCTTTGGTGAGGTAGCCACGAATAGCATATCAGGGATCTTCTTTAATGTTATTAACGAACAGGTAAAGAAGATCATTTCCGATATTTTTAAATCCGATAAGTGGAATGTTAATTTCAACAGTTCTGTTTACAACAGAAATGTGATTGACCAGGGAAGCAACTTCAGTCTCAGCAGCAATGTGAATGCATCCATAGGCAGATCATTATTTAATAACAGAGTGATAGTAACAGTTGGTGGAAGTGTGGAAGGGCTTGTGCAATCAGGTTCCATAAAACAGGATGTTGGCTTCCTTAAAGACTTTACGATAGAAATACTGATCAATCAAACCGGAACTTTCAGAGCCAATCTGTTTTACAGGGAAAATATAGATTATCTCACCACCAATACTACCACCAAGCCTCAGAGCAGGGCCGGGGTCGGTCTTTCTTACCGAAAAGATTTTGACCACATCGGCGATATATTCAGGAGCAAAAGAAAAAGATTAAAAAGGAAGCAAGAAAGCCAGCGAACTGAGGAAAGTCCGGAAGTTAAAAAAGGAAATGAATAGTTGAATATTATTCGTTTCCTAATATTTCATGTCCTAACTTATCTCTCTTTGTCAGCAAATATTTTTCATTATACTGGTTCGGCTCCACTTTTACAGGAACATTCTCCACTATTTCTAATCCATACCCAATAAGACCCACTCTTTTCTTAGGATTATTTGTCATTAATCGCAGCTTAGTTATACCAAGATGACGTAGTATTTGAGCTCCCAACCCATAATCCCTCTGGTCCATCTTAAATCCGAGATGAAGGTTGGCTTCCACTGTATCCATTCCCTGCTTCCTGCAAACGGTAGGCCTTCAATTTGTTCAAAAGGCCGATGCCCCTGCCTTCCTGGTTCATATATAATATAGCCCCCTTCCCTTCCACCTGCACCATTTTCATGGCTTTTTGCAATTGCTCACCACAATCGCACCGTAATGACCCAAGTATATCTCCGGTAAAACAAGAGGAATGCACTCTTACCAGAACAGGTTCATCTTTTTCCCATTTCCCTTTCAGCAAAGCCAAGGTGTTCGTTATTTGAATTCTTTTCTTTAAAAGCCACCAAGTTGAAAATCGCCATACTTTGTAGGCATATCCACCCTTACCACTTCTTCAATCAGCGAATCGCTTTTGATACGGTATTCAATGAGGTCTTTAATGGAAATAATTTTAAAGTCAAATTTCTTCGCCACTTCAATCAATTGTGGCAACCTTGCCATTGAACCGTCTTCATTCATTATTTCAACCAGCACACCTGCCGGTTCTAATCCTGCCAATCTTGCAAGATCAACAGCAGCCTCAGTATGTCCTGCCCGCCTCAGCACCCCTCCCTTTTTAGCCCGCAGAGGAAAAATATGACCCGGTTTCCCCATGTCAGAGGGTTTTGTAAATGGACTGATTAATGCCTGAATTGTCTTTGCCCTATCTTGAGCAGAAATACCAGTAGTGCAGCCATGACCAAGCAAATCTACCGAAACAGTAAATGCTGTTTCATGTAAGGCGGTGTTATTATTCACCATCAGTTCCAACCCCAGTTCATCACATCTTTCTTCCGGTAATGCAATACAAATCAAGCCTCTGCCATGTTTGCTCATAAAATTGATGACTTCGGGTGTTATATTGGAAGCTGCTCCAACGAAATCACCTTCATTTTCACGGTCCTCATCATCGGCCACTACCACCAATTTCCCCCATCATAATATCCTCTATAGCACTCTCAATTGAATCAAACATGTTTAGCTTTTTTTGCAAAGGTAAAACAAAGAAACCCGGGTACAGGTTTGATTAATTTCCGGGCAGCGAAATGTTGGGGTAAGATGTCATTATAAAGCCTTATTTTACAGGCACAAATTGTTAATATTTGCCTATATTTAATTAGGAAATATTCCCTTTCTTTGCAACCGAAAACCAATCTTTATGCTTAAGAGAATAGCTTTTTTGTTTGCTTTGGCTGTTATGGCCAGTACGTTATTTGCCCAGATTACCACATCCTCCCTTTCAGGGTCTGTAAAAGGAGCTGGTGAAGACCCGTTGGTTGGTGCAACAATTGTTGCCACCCATTTACCAACCGGAACAAAGTATGCAACAAGTTCCCGCGGCGGAGGCCAGTTCCTGATTGCTAACATGAAACCTGGCGGTCCTTACACTATTGAAATTACTTTTGTAGGCTATGATCCTGAAAAAATTGAGAATGTTTACCTGCAACTGGCAGAATCATTTGTATTAGCCCCGGTGCTAAAGAAAACAAACGCCACTCTTGAAAACGTGGTGCTTACAACTGGCAGAAGAAGCCAGACTTTTAATCCCAATCGTACTGGTGCAGTAACCAACATCGGCCTTCGTCAGATAACACAATTACCTACTATTTCCAGGAGCCTGAACGATCTTACCCGTTCCACACCACAAGCTACCAGCCGTGATGGTTCTGTTGGTGGTGGTAACTACAGGCAAAATAATTTTACTATTGACGGGGCTGATTTTAATAACAGTTTTGGTATCGGTGGTAACCTGCCTGCAGGTGGTGCTCCTATCTCTTTGGATGCGATTGATGAGATATCTGTAAACATCACTCCGTATGATATCCGCCAGTCTGGTTTCATCGGCAGTGCTATAAATGCTGTTACCCGTTCTGGTACTAATACATTCACCGGCTCTGTTTACACATACTTCAGAACTGAAAGACATCGTGGCCGGAAGGTTGAGAATGCAACTTTTGTAAGGCCTCCTGAGGAATTTAAACAATATGGTATTAGGATCGGTGGTCCAATCATTAAGAATAAACTGTTTTTCTTCTTAAATTTTGAAACAGAAAATCAGCCAAAATCTATTCAGACAAACTTTGCCGCTACTGCATCTGCAGCTTATGGAAGTTCGCCCAACATTACAAGGCCAACAGCAGACTCCTTGAATTATATCAGCAACTATCTTTTAAATAACTATGGTTATATAACCGGACCTTACGATAACTATACTCCTGATATCGAAAGGAAAAAAGTAATGGCCCGTATTGACTGGAATATCAGTAACAAACACCGGCTTAATTTACGTTATAGCCAGGTAGAAGGTGGCGAACCAAATGGTCCAAGTACTTCGACAGGTGGATTGGGAACTGTTGCCGGAAATACTGCAAGCCGTACCGCAATAACCTCCCTTTGGTTCAAAAATTCAAATTATTTCCAGGGAGCCAATTTTTACTCCTTCTCTGGTGAGTTGAACTCAACTTTTGGTAAAGTTGCAAATACATTCAGGGCCACATATACATATCAGAATGACTCAAGGGAGTCGGAAAGTACTGTGTTCCCATTTGTTGACATTATGAGTACCAGTGGTGGTGTTACTCCACAGGCAGGTTCTGGTGTAGGCGCAGTTTATACTGCTTTTGGTTATGAACCATTCAGCTTCGGTAACCTGCGTAAAGTTAAAATGTATTCTTTTGTTGATAATATCAGTTGGAGAACCAACAAACATAACTGGACTGCTGGCTTCCAGTTTGATGAAAGTCAAACCATCAATGGTTTCCAACGTTTTGCGACCAGCTATTACAGGTTTGCAACATGGGCTGATTTTGAAAGTGCCCTGAATCCAAACCCATTACTGCGCAAACTGCCAACTGATTTTGCTTTGACTTATTCTTTATCCAAGAATTTTGCACCAGCATTTTCAGCCTTTAAGTTCAGACAGTATTCTGCCTATGCACAGGACGAAATTGCAATTAACAGAAATTTCCGCCTGACGCTTGGTTTACGTATTGATTTACCAACTTATCCCGGAGTTCCGCAGATAATCACTCATCCCCTGGTACTGGCTGCTAATTTTGAAGGCGGTGAAAAAGTTAATACCGGCAACTTGCCAGGAAAAAGGCTGATGTGGTCTCCAAGACTTGGCTTTAACTGGGATCTGTATGGCGACCGCTCATTACAAATCCGCGGTGGTACAGGTATATTCACCGGAAAGATTCCATTTGTATGGATTGTAAGCCAGTCTGGTGATAATGGTATGATCCAGATAACCCAGGCATGGAACACTTATACTTCTACAGGTGCATTATCTGGTGTGTTGCCTCCCGGTCCGTTCAATCCGAACCCTGCTGCTTACAGGCCTTCAACAGTTCCTCCTGCAGGTACGCTGGCTCCGGCTTCTGTTACCGCACTGGATGCTGATTTCAAAAATCCGCAAACCTGGAAATCAAGTTTGGCTATGGACACAAAATTACCCGGTGGCTTGGTAGGCTCATTGGAAGTAATATTCAATAAAGACCTTAATACCGCATTTTTCAGAAATCCCAACTACATCACACCACAAAATCTGAATGTAGCCGGTTATCCTGATAACAGGCCAATGTATGGTTCCACTGTACAGACCAGGTTCCTTAATACATTGAACTCTGCCGGTTTATTCGTAGCAGGTGGAAGCACTGCTTTTAACCCGGTTATTATCGATAATGGTAAAAGAGGTTATTCGTTCTTCTTTACTGCAAAAGTGGAAAAACCTTTCAGTAAAGGCCTCTTTGCTTCTATTGCATATACAAAAGCACTAGCTGGCAACCTGCATGATGGTAGTGGTGATCAGCCTCTTGGAACTTACCAGTTTACGCAGCAGGTACAGGGTCTGAATACTCCTGATATGTCCTATTCACAATATGTCGCTCCTGACAGGGTAGTTGGAACTCTTTCTTACAGAAGGGAATACTTTAAACACTTTGCCACCACCCTTTCCTTCTTTTACCAGGGTTCTATTGACGGACGATTCTCTTATGTATACAACGGTGATTTTAACCGGGATGGTGTAAGCGGAAATGACCTGATTTATATCCCAACTGCTGCTCAAGTACAGGTGATGCAGTTCACCAACCAAACAGTTAACGGTGTTGTATATGATCAAACTGCTCAACGTAACTTATTTGAGTCTTACATCTTACAAGACAAGTACCTGAAAAAACACAGGGGCCAGTATGCTGAACGTAATGGTGCCCAGTTACCATGGCTAAATCGTGTTGACTTCAAATTCATGCAGGACATATTTGTAAAAGCTGGTAAAAACCGTAATACCTTACAATTTACCTGCGATATCTTCAACTTTGGAAACCTGCTGAATCCAAGTTGGGGTAAAGTGAAAATCATCAATGCAAGCCAGATACTTGTACCACAAAATCAGAACTCATTGATCCCAGGCGGTACAGTAATTCCTCAGTTCAGGTTAGCAACTGCACAAAACCAGATTGTAACCCGTACGTTCAGGGATAACGTAAGTACTGCTTCTACTTATTCTGTTCAGTTTGGTCTGCGTTATATCTTTAACTAAGATCTGCTGATAGAACGATATAAAAAACCCGTCCGGCTCAACACCGGACGGGTTTTTTTATTGATATCATTGTTGCCAGGCTACCTGGCAATATTATTTTTATTTCAATCCCCAGCCCCACTTTAAAAATTCAGGCATGGCCCGCCCCCATGTAAAAACATCATGGTGCCCGTCAGGCATTTCCAGGTATTCAATGTCCTCGCCAACTGCATATCCTTTATCTTCTAATTCCTTTATCAGGTCAAGAGTGTCGTCAATCGAATCAATGATACCATTCTTATTACGGTCTTTTTTTTCATCCATATTACCACACTGAAAAAAGAATTTCAGCCAGGGTGCATATTTCCCGTTCCGCACCTGCTGGTGCATAATACGATGCTTGTCATCATCGTACTCTTCTTCCGTCTGATCTACACTTCTCCACCATAAAGATGCAGAGAACAACCCTGCTTTTGTAAACTCACCAGGCCGGTTCCACACAATATCCATAGCACTCAATCCTCCGAGGGAAAACCCGGCAAAGGCTTTTTCCCTGAAAGAGGTTATCTTAAACTTAGTGCGGATAAAAGGAATCAGCTCATCAAAAATAAATGAGGTGTAGGCAGGGGCTTTGGCACCCCGGTCTTTATAATCCAACTGATACTGTGTGCCATACTCCATTCTCCTTTCTACTCCGGCATGAATAGCTACATACAGCATGGGTTCAATTGCCTTTTCAGCATACAAGTGATCAAGGATCGATCTAAAGTGCATTTTCTCCATATCCTGCCCGTCATTGATCAGCAGCAGGCTTATTTGCGAAGAATGAATTGCATTCCGGGGAAGGTAAAAATCAACCAGCACCTCCCTTTCTAAAAACTCAGATTTGATGGATGTGTTTTCTACCAGGATCCCGGATACATTTGCCAGTTGCATGGCTTCAAAAGTAACGATTTCGTAATAAAAACGGCTTTTACAGGATATTATTCAACTGAGCAACAAAAGCCTCCTGTTAATTTGTTTATTTGGATGCTAAAAAATAAATTTGATGAAGCCGCTACAGAATTTTTTTTAACCCTGCGCCGGCCTGCATTTTAACAATCAATAAAAACTGTATATGAAGAAAATCGGAATCCTCCACGGTAAGGAACGTTCATTTCCTGAAGCATTCGTAGCAAGAGTTAATAGCAAAAATGTGCCCGGCATTATAGCCGAACCTGTTCGCATTGATAAAGCACTGCAGGGAGAACACAGTGGCTATGCCGTTATTATTGACCGTATTTCGCAAGACGTACCATTCTACCGCACCTGGTTAAAGAATGCAGCCGTTACGGGCACTGCTGTTATTAATAATCCTTTCTGGTGGAGTGCTGATGATAAATATTTCAACAATTGCCTGATGACGAAAATTGGAGTGCCTGTTCCGAAAACAGCCATCATCCCGTCAAGAGATTTGCCGGATGATACTTCGAATGATTCTTTCAGCAACCTTACCTTCCCTCTTGACTGGGATAGCATTTTCAATTACACCGGATTTCCTGTTTATATGAAACCATTTGCCGGCGGTGGCTGGAAAAATGTGTACAGGCTTGATAGTAAAGAAGACTTTTTTACGAAACATGCAGAAACAGGACAACTGGTAATGCTTTTTCAGGAAGAGATTGTCTTTACAGAATATTATCGCTGCTATTGTATCGGTGGCAAATATGTCCGTATCATGAGTTATGAGCCCCGCAATCCGCACCATCTGCGCTATGTGGCAGATTTTAATCCATCACCAGAAAGATTGAAACAAATGACAGATATCGTACTTAAAATAAACGCCTATCTCGGTTATGACTTTAATACAGTTGAATTAGCCATAAGAGATGGTGTGCCGTATGCTATTGACTTCTGCAACCCTGCCCCCGATGCTGAAAGAACCAGTGTGGGTGATGAGAATTTTGAATGGGTGGTGGAAACTGCCGCTAACTATGCAATTGAAAAAGCCCTGGAGAATAAAGAAGGACAGGACAATCTTACATGGGGAGAATATGTAAGAAGATGTGCTAATAAAAGTCCTTTAATATAAATACTTGCAATAAATATTATTTCAATGAACCTGAACTATAAAAGCTTTACCCTCGGCGTGGAAGAAGAGTACATGGTGCTTGATCCCAAGACCTTTGAACTAAAAAGCCATGAACAGAAAATTGTACAGGAAGGGCAGAAAGTGATAAAGGATAAAGTAAAAGCAGAGATGCACCAGGCCGTGGTGGAAGTGGGTACTGACATCTGCGCTGATATTGATGAAGCTTTTTTGGATGTCTCTGCTTTACGCAAAACCATCGGAGGTATTGCAGATAGCCTTGGCTTTGCAATGGGTGCATCCGGAACCCATCCTTTCAGCCATTGGGAAAGCCAACTGATAACCGACCACATCCGTTACAATGAAATAGTAAACGAATTACAGGAAGCTGCCCGCAGTAACCTGATCTTTGGCCTGCATGTGCATGTTGGTATGGAAAACCGGGAAATGGCGAACCATATTGCCAACAGCACCCGTTACTTTTTGCCGCATGTATTTGCCCTTAGTACCAACTCCCCTTTTTGGGAAGGCAGGATGACGGGCTACAAATCTTTCCGCACAAAAGTATTTGACAAGTTTCCCCGCACCGGCATACCCGATTCGTTTGACAGCATAGAAGCTTACGACAACTATGTAAAGCTGCTGATAAAGACCAATTGCATTGACAATGCTAAAAAGATATGGTGGGATTTAAGGGTGCATCCATTCTTTAATACAGTAGAGTTCCGTATTTGCGATATACCATTAACAGTGGATGAAACAATTACCATTGCTGCTTTGTTCCAGGCGATATGTGCAAGGATATATATGCTGCGCAGCAAGAACCTGAACTTTATACAATACTCAAGGGCTTTGCTGAATGAAAATAAATGGCGGGCCAGCCGCTATGGTGTGGATGGCTACCTGATAGACTTTGGCAAAGAAGAAGAAGTGAACACCCGGGCATTGATATATGAGCTACTTGATTTTCTTGACCCCGTTCTTGACCACCTCGGCAGCCGCCACCGCATTGCTTATGTAAACAAGATGCTGGAAAACGGCACCGGTGCCGACCGCCAGTTAGCGGTGTTTGAAAAAACAAAGAACCTTGCTGACGTGGCAAAGTATATACAGAGCCAGTATTTGGTGGGGGTGTAAAATATTCCTGGTACGAATTTAAATTGATTATCAGCTATAATTTGTGCCAGAACTTACGGAAATACTAATGTTAGTAGCCATTTTATTAGCAGCATGATAAAACTAATTTTAGCATTCATCTTGATTCTTTCTACCATGACGTCTTTTGCTCAATACAAAATGCGTCCGGTAGAACAATGTCTCGTCCTGAAATAGGTTTACACAAAAAAGTAAATTTATGGACATTAAAAAACAGGCCGTCAACGGGTATCTGACGCAAGGATTCGCTTGCCTGCATGTATATTTTCAACTTTGTAACTTCATTTAACTTTACATTTAACAGGATATCATTCAATCTATCATTTCAAGTAATCATGAAATCCAACAGGCTGTCAGTAAGGGAAATAAAAGAAACCGATATTCCCCTGATACTTGATTACTGGCTAAGTGCTGATGCTGATTTTTTAGCAGGCATGGGTGCAGACATTGCCAAACTGCCTGCCCGGCAGGATTGGGAAGTAATGCTGGCCGCACAACTAAGTCAACCCTACAAAGAAAAGCAATCGTATTGCATTATCTGGTTGGCGGATGATGTACCGGTTGGCCATTCCAATACCAACAAGATACAATTTGGTGAAGAAGCTTATATGCACCTGCATTTGTGGAAAGCTGATAAAAGACAAAAAGGAATGGGTGCGGAATTGGTAAAAATGACGCTGCCTTACTTTTTCAATAAGCTTCAACTAAAACGACTTTATTGTGAGCCCTATGCACTAAACCCCGCTCCCAACAAAACGTTGGAGAAGGTTGGTTTTACTTTTGTCAAAGAACATCTTACTATTCCCGGTTCACTTAATTTTGAGCAGCCAGCTAAGCTATGGGAACTGACATACAATGATTTTATAAAGCTGAAATGAATACACACGAAGCATATAACAACTGGGCGTCGCAATACGATACCAATATCAACAGAACAAGAGACCTCGAAGCAACCGCATTACGATCTGTTTTATCTGCAATTCCGTTTAGGAGTTGTTTAGAGATTGGTTGCGGAACCGGCAAGAATACGGTTTGGTTTGCAGAAAGAGTTGAACAAATCACATCTGTTGACCTTTCAGAAGAAATGCTGGCAAAAGCAAAAGAGAAAATCACTACTGATAAGGTTCAGTTTGTTCAGGCTGATATTACAAGCAGCTGGGCTTTCAGGAACCAGCTATATGATCTGGTGAGTTTCAGCCTTGTGCTGGAACATATTGAAAATCTTGACCATATTTTTAAGGAAACAGCAGCCGCATTGAAACCCGGTGGTCATGTTTACATTGGCGAACTCCATCCTTTTAAACAATATGCCGGCAGCAAAGCCAGGTTTGAAACAGCAGAAGGTGTGCAGGTGGTAGATTGTTTTAATCATCATATTACCGATTTTATACAGGCAGCTAAAAATAATGGATTGAGCCTTGCCGGGATCAATGAGTATTTTGATGATGATAACAGGAATGAAATTCCGAGGATACTGACACTGCTATTCAGAAAGTTGTAACCCGCATTCACTTCATAAAAAAGCCCCGGCTAACGGGGCTTTTGAGTAAATATCTGGTTGGCTTATTTTTTAACCATGTGAAAAATCTGTCCGCCGCTGTTCTGCATTTCCACCACTAACGTATCCCCGTTGAATTTATAGTTGTACATAAATTTCAGTTCGTTACCATCTGCCTGGAAACTGAATGTGCTGTCAGTCACTTCTGTTTTGCCCGGGTTCTTATACTCACCTTTTCCAAAAGCTAATTTGTTTCCTTTAAAATCATACACTGTTCCAAGGTTCAGGCTGTCCATCGCCCCTTCTGCTCTTTTAATTTCCCAGGCGCCCTCTAGTTTAGTAGCAGGGCCGCTATCGGCAGTTTCCGTTTTTGTTTCAGGTTCTTTAGTCTCGCCGTCTTTTTTGTCTTTGCCGCCACAGGCTGTAAGCAATGATGCTGCAAAGAGAATTGCCATAGATGTTTTCAATAATTTCATGTTTAATTGGTTTTAGGTGTCCGAAGATAAAAGTTATTTGTCAGAACTTCCCTCCATCCACATCCTTAATAAATTTAATAACACCACTCATAAATACCTGTTGGTCATCCCACATAGATAAATGGCTGCCGTTGGGGCAATAAAGATAACGGCCATTTTGCACCAGTCTTGCTTTGTTCTTCCATTGCTTTCGGGTCCATCGTATCATGCTTTGCCCCTATCATTAGTGTGGGCACTTTTATTTCTTTCAAGCCTGTTCTTAATATCCCAATTGGCCAGCCTTCCTGCAATACCAAATTCAGACGGTCCCTGCATCATGGTATATATTTCGCCATTGGCATGTTTCATCGTCCGGTTAAAACCATCCGGCCATTCCTGTAACCTGCATAAATGCTCATGATAAAAATTGGGAATCAGCAATTCCATATAACGGGGATTCGCAAAATCCTTTTTTGCTTCGATGGCCCTTATTTCGGCCAGCACTTCGGGATCCATCTGCTTTGGCCAGCACTTCCTCTGCATATTTCCCATATTCAGGTGCACTGGCCACCATATTGGCCACCAGCAATCCTTTCAGTATGTTGTTGATACTTCAACGCATATTCCATTGCTAGTAATGCCACCCCAGGAATTGCCCAGCACATAAAAATTAGATGAGTCAGCACCAATGGCTTGCCGCACCTGTTCCACTTCTTCCACAAACCGTTCCGTTGTCCAGAGGCTGCTGTCTTTGGGTTGATCGCTGTAATAAGAGCCGAGCTGGTCGTATTCATAAAACTCAAACCCTTCTTTTGGAAAAAAGCTTTCAAAACATTCCATATACTCATGTGTCATGGCAGGGCCGCCATGCAGCAGCAGGATTTTTATACGGGAATTGTTACCGAAACGCTTTGGTCCACACCTTAAAATTTCCAACCGGAGTTTTAATCGGGATCATCCGGACACCTGCTGACTGCACACCACTGTCGCCATAATTGAAATATTCCGAAACCGGTGTACTGCCCCCTGTTGCATTTTTATCAGCCGTGTTGCAGGAAATGCCGAACAAGCATGCAGAAAGTATAAAAAAGATGATGCGCATAGTCGTTGATTTTTTCATAAGGTAAGGAATTTCCTTAATTTCAATACTGGCTAAAACCTTCTGTATGCGACTTCCATTAACTGCCCTTCTTTGCATTACATTTCTTATTGTCCAATCTCAAACAAGAACTGACAGCCTTCAGCAAATCCGCAACAATGCAAAATGGTATGACCTTGAATTCACCGACGCCGAAGCCGATTCCATGCTCGGTAACCTGAATAACTACCTGCTGATGTATAAGTCCATGCACAAGACCTTGCCTGCAAATGATATTCCTTATCCATTTGCTTTTCATCCGGCACCACCTTCAATGAAAGTGTCAACCAAAAAAGAAAAAATCTATTGGGATATTCCTTTGCAGGTACAGTTACCTGCCAATAAAAATGATCTTGCTTTCTATTCTATTCCACAACTGGCATCGCTTATCGTCAATAAAAAAATAAGCTCTGTTGACCTGACCAGGTTTTTCATCGACCGGTTAAAAAAATGGGGCGATACATTAGAATGTGTGATCACACTGACTGAAGAACTTGCCCTGAAACAAGCAACCCAGGCTGACGAAGAATTAAAGACCGGCATCTATCGTGGGCCATTACATGGCATCCCTTATGGGCTAAAAGACCTGTTTGCTGTAAAAGGATACAAAACGACATGGGGAAGCACTCCCTATAAAGACCAGGTGTTGAATATGGATTCTTATGTTTATAAAAAATTAAGAGAAGCTGGCGCCGTTTTATGCGCCAAGCTTTCTTTGGGTGCACTAGCTTATAATAATAAGTGGTTTGGGGGCGAAACAAAAAATCCCTGGAATCTGAAGCAGGGATCAAGCGGTTCTTCCGCAGGTTCTGCTTCAGCAGTAGTAGCGGGGCTGTTACCATTTGCAATTGGGACTGAAACTTTGGGTTCTATCGTTTCTCCATCTACCCGTTGCGGCGCAACAGGTCTTCGGCCAACATTTGGAACGGTGAGCCGCTATGGTGCTATGGTGCTTTGCTGGAGCCTGGACAAAGTAGGTCCTATCTGTCGCAGTGCTGAAGATGCTTCAATAGTATATGCTTTCATTCATGGAACAGATGGGAATGACCCCTCAGCGATACGTCACACATTCAATTACACCGGCAAAGTTGATTTTTCAAAGCTTCGTATTGCGTATGCTGAAAATTTCTTTAAACGGCTGAATGCAGAAGCCCCTGAATGGAAAGTGCTGGACACCTATCGTTCCCTCGGTGCAAATGTGCAGGCCATTAATTTCCCCGACTCAGCCATGTATCCTGTCAACCTCGTCAGCATTATATTAAACGCTGAAAGTGCTGCAGCCTTTGATGAACTGACAAGAACCAACCGGGACGACCTGATTGAAAGGCAGGACAGGGATTTCTGGCCCAACAGTTTCCGGGCAGCAAGGATGATACCTGCTGTTGAGTACATCAATGCCAACCGCTATCGTTCTATTCTTTGCAAAAGCATGAATGATTTTATGAAAAATTATGATGTGTTCATCGTTCCCACTTTTTCAGGCCGACAGCTATCGATGACAAATCTTACCGGTCATCCTGTGGTTTGTATGCCTGTCGGCTTTAACCAAAGCGGCTCGCCACTTAGCATCACCCTCATCGGCAATTTGTATGATGAAGCCACTATCTTAGCGGCAGCCAAAGCATTCCAGGATAAAACAGAGCATAATAAAAAACATCCTGAGAAATTTTTAAACTAAGAACTCCGATTGATATGAATAAAAGAATCAACCTGAAACAGTTTCTTGCTGTGCTTACAGTTTCTTTATGCGTTGTTGCCTGTTCACAAAAGAAAAAGGCAGACCTGCTTGTTTATAATGCTACTATTTATACTGTTGATTCAACTTTCTCCACTGCCGAAGCAATGGTAATTGAAGGTGGGAAAATTCTTGCTACGGGTAAAACGGCTGATCTTGAAAAAGAATATGATGCCAAAGAAAAAGTAGATGCACAGGGGAAGTTCATTTACCCCGGCTTAATTGATGCTCATGCCCATTTTACGGGATATGGATTGAGTTTACAAACAGTTAATCTGATGGGCACAAACAGTTGGGATGAAGTGATTGAAAAGGTAAATACATTTGCGGCCGCCAATCCCGAAGGATGGATAACTGGTCGTGGATGGGATCAGAACGACTGGGCCACCAAAGATTTCCCGACTAACTTGCAGCTAAATGAATTATTCCCAGACAGACCGGTATTATTGAGAAGGGTGGATGGGCATGCAGCGATTGCCAATCAAAAAGCTCTGGACCTGGCAGGAATAAAAGCCGGAGATACATTGACCGGCGGTGAGATAGAAGAAATGGAAGGCACTCTTACAGGGTTATTAATTGATAATGCGGTTGGGCTTGTTGCTTCAAAAATACCTGGCACAACAGATGAACAATTTAAAAAAGCATTGCAGGCTGCAGAACAAAACTGCTTTGCTATGGGACTAACAACGATTGATGATTGCGGATTAGGTTTTGAGTCTGTTAACCGGATAAAAAACTTACAGGATAAAGGTGATTTAAAAATGCGGCTGTATGTTATGCTGAGTGATGACAAGGAGAATTACGATTACCTGGAAAAAACAGGTACTATAAAAACCGACAGGCTGAATGTCAGAAGTATTAAAGTATATGCAGATGGGGCGTTGGGTTCAAGAGGTGCCTGTTTATTACATCCTTACAGTGATAAACCGGACTGGTCAGGTTTTTTATTGAGCTCGCCGGCACATTTTGATTCTGTAGCCAATTATATTTCTCAAAAAGGCTGGCAAATGTGCACCCATGCCATTGGAGACAGCGGTAACAGAACGATGCTGAATATTTATGCTAAATATCTGAAAGGCAACAATGACCTTCGTTGGAGGATTGAACATGCACAAGTGGTTAACAAAAATGATTTTTATTTATTCGGCACCAATTCAATCATCCCTTCTGTACAACCAACTCACGCCACCAGTGATATGTACTGGGCCGGCGACCGCCTGGGTGCTGAAAGAGTAAAAGGAGCTTATGCCTATAAACAATTATTGCAACAGAACGGATGGATACCGCTGGGAACTGATTTTCCGGTGGAAGACATATCACCATTCAAAACTTTTTTTGCAGCAGTGGTGCGCAGAGACGCAAAAGCGTTACCTAACGGTGGCTATCAGATGGAAAATGCCCTGACCAGGGAAGAAACGTTGCGTGGCATGACTATTTGGGCTGCCAAAGCAAACTTCGAAGAAAAAGAAAAAGGAAGTTTGGAGAAAGGAAAGTTGGCGGACTTTATACTACTTGATACTGACTTAATGAAAGCCCCTGATATGGACCTACTGACTGTAAAAGTGCTGATGACGTTTTTAGGTGGCGAAAAAGTACATGAGAAAAAATAGTAACGGAACTCCAAATACGCAAACGGTAGTCCCGATAATATTCGTTTAACCACAGTCATTTAATCCACAAATGTGGACAATCAGGCAATCGTATGCTTAAATCCACGATTAAAAAATCCTTAAGTTTGTGAATGACCTGGAATGAAAAAAGGGCTGTAAAAGTAGCAATCCTCGATCTCTATGAAGGCGTACCCAACCAGGGGATGCGTTGTATCCGCACCATATTGAATGACTGGGCAGATACAAATGATCTGGATCTGTATTATGATGAGTTTGATGTGCGGTTGAAAAACCGGCTTCCTGATACTTCTTATGATATTTATATCTCGTCGGGTGGCCCCGGCGATCCGCTGATAAGCCGTTTTGAAGACTGGGATATTGCCTGGTGCCGATGGCTTGATAAGATGGAACGGTGGAATGCTAATCCTTCCAATTCCCAAAAGAAATATATCTTCTTCATTTGTCATTCATTCCAACTGGCCAGTCGTTATTTTAATGTTGGCCTTGTTTCAAAAAGAAAATCCACTGCGTTTGGAGTGTTCCCGATTCACATGCTGGAAGGGGGAAAAGACGAACCTGTATTTGATGGCCTCAAAGACCCGTTCTATGCTGTTGACAGCCGGGATTTCCAGGTAATACAACCCAATCATGAATTATTGGCGGAAATGGGTGCAAAAATCCTTTGTATAGAGAAAAGCCGCCCACATGTTCCCTACGAAAGGGCTGTTATGGGTATACGTTTCAATGATTATATGATAGGCACCCAGTTTCACCCCGAAGCAGATGCCCCGGGTATGAGTATGTACCTGCAAACAGAGGAAAAAAGAAAGACCGTAATCGAAAGCCACGGTGAAGACAAACTCCGCAGTATGCTGGAACACCTGGAAGATCCGGATAAGATCATGTGGACCTATGCCCACATTCTGCCTAATTTCCTGAACCATTCAATTGGTTTGTTACAGGAAGTACTGGTATAAAATCATTTCTCCTTTTTTGCTGCCCGCCGGGCATTTACTAACTTCCATTCCATAAAACAAGGAACATGATACCGGCTATCCGCAAAGCGTTCAACGAAGCATTTACCAAAGAAAAATATGAGGCTTTTTTAAAAGAACTCAATCAGCCATATCCTGGTGCATTAGAGTTCAGAGTGGCAGAAACCCCCATTTTTGTCCCCTGGGATTTTACACATAAAATGCTGGATGCCTGTGAAAGCATTGTTGACATTATTGTTGACCCGAAATTCAGGGAACTTACAAAGAATGCTATTCCCAAAGGCCTTGAAGTGCCCGGGGAAAATGATCATTCACATTTTATTGCTTTCGACTTTGGCATTTGCATCAACGAAGCTGGTGAATATGAACCACAATTGATAGAGATGCAGGGCTTCCCCACCCTTTTTGCTTATGAAGTGTTGCTGGATGATGTTTTCAGGCATCACTATCCGGTGCCGGAGAATTTTGATTGTTATCTGAACGGCTTCAACCGGGAAACATATATTCAATTGCTCAAAGAGATCGTTATCGGTAATCACCAGCCCAAAAATGTGATACTGCTGGAAATCTTTCCCCGCAAACAGAAAACGAGGATTGATTTTTATTGCACAGAAGAATACCTTGGCATAAAGATGGTTTGCCTCACAGAACTGATAAAGGAAGGAAAGAAATTATACTATTTGAATGATGGCAAAAAGACTGAAGTGAAACGTATTTACAACCGTGTCATCTTTGATGACCTTCAGCAACAAGCACCTGAAGTGCAGGAAAAAGGAAAAATTCTATTTGAAGAATTGGATGTGGAATGGTGCCCGCATCCCAACTGGTTCTATCGTATCAGTAAATTCACTTTGCCATTGATACGCCATCCTTATGTGCCGCAAACATGGTATTTGAATGAAGTGAAACAAATACCGCCCGATCTTGAGAATTATGTATTGAAACCATTGTTCTCTTTTGCGGGACAAGGGGTGGTGATAGATGTAACACAAGCTGATATTGATAAAGTAAAAGACCCGGAGAACTGGATATTGCAACGCAAAGTAAAATATGCCGAAGTGATACAAACTCCCGATGTACCTGCCAAAGCAGAGATAAGAATGTTTTATTTCTGGAAAGATGGTGAGCCAAGGCCTGTTGCCACCAATAACTTAGGGAGACTGAGCAAAGGAAAGATGATCGGTGTGAGGTATAATAAAGACAAGGAATGGGTGGGCGGTAACTTTTGTTATTTTGAAGCTCCCTAAATCCCCCTAAAGGGGGACTTCGATTTCTTAAAGATTGAAAATCTTAACGAATATGGAACTTATAAAAAACATCAAACCCAAAGTATTGGTTCCAGGCATCACCGGTTATTATGCACATGGAAGAGAAATGACATTTGGCTATGTGGAATTAAAAGCCGGAAGTGTGGTACCGATGCACAATCATGTGCAGGAACAGATCACATATATCATCGAAGGTGAATTGGATATGGTGATCGGCGGCGAGATTTGTTTACTAAAGAATGGAATGTATCATGTCATTGGTTCAAATATTCCTCATTCTGCTGTTGCAAAAACTGATTGCAAGGTCATTGATGCTTTTTCTCCCGTAAGAGAGGATTATAAAACCTAGTCAATGAGAAAGATATTATTTGTATGCTGCTTTTATCTCCATGCAGAGGTCATTGCACAGGCCGATAACGAGATACAGGTGTATGCTTCGCCCACCATTCAAAAAAACTGGACCATTTTCGAGCTGCACAGCAATTATACTTTTAAAGGAAGTAAATTATTAGCTGATCCAAAACAGGCGAAATGGGTCAATGAAACAGTGGAGATCACACATGGCTTTGCCAAAAATTTTGAGATCGGTTTCTATACTTTCACTGCTTTTTCTCCCGGTGGAAAATTTCAATACCTCGGCAATCAAGTACGTCCGAGAGTAACTGTACCCGACTCATGGAAATGGAAAATAGGCGCCAGTCTTTCGCTGGAATTTGGTTTTTTCCGGCCCGATGATACGACTGCTTTTAACTGGCAGGGTGAACTTCGACCCATCATTGATAAAACAGTTGGCAACTGGTATTTTGCTTTTAACCCCAATATTGATTTTGTACTGACAGGCGATGGCAAAGGAGCCGGCATTGCGCCACAATTCAAAACTGTTTATATGATCAATAAAAAAGTGGGTCTTGGTATTGAATACTATGGGGCATTGGGTTCATTTAAAGAATTATTACCCGGCAATTTACAGGAACACCTGCTCGGCCCAATGATAGACCTTTATATTCATCCTATGTGGGAAATAAATGGTGGCCTTCTTTTTGGATTGACCGAAAATTCCAATCAACGCATTCTAAAAATATTACTGGGCAGAAGAAGAGGGAAATGATTCTTTATTTCCTGGCTGTGATTCTTATTCCTGCAAAAAAACGAAAACCCTGGTTGGGGGCATATACATAGGCCGGATCAAAAGTAAGAGCATAAGGATTTTCTGAAGTGGCGACTGCCTTTCCTGTTGCATCATATTGCACTTCTTTATCAAAAGGATCATGCGAACGGGCAATGATGAAAGCTGTATTCTTCGCCGGTGTCCAATTCAAAAGATTTTTTATACCGCCGAATAATTCGAGCCTGCTGCTCAGTCTCTTCGTCACTTGTATATTCTGTATGCTCCACACCGGCGATTGCCCGGGACGGGGATCCAGATCAGAAAGTAAAGGAAGCCGCATCGGGCCATATATATTTCCTGTGTAATCAATGGTAATAGCCGGCTTGGGGAATACATAACTGATAACCCAGGTTCCGCTCCATTTTTCTGTAAGCATGGGAGTTTGTTTGACCAGCTTTCCGGCAGGATCCTTTTCAACCTTTGCAACATCCTGTACGGTCATCCCCAGCAATGTTTTAAAACGGTGGCCAATATTCCATTCGACGTTCAGTGTAATACCTTTTGACATAGCATGACCATCAAGGTTCTCATAAATGATCTTTTGCGGGTCGGTCTCGTAATCAGCAATGATCTGGTTGTCGAAATGCGAATACCAGGCGGATGCATCGATACTTACCGAATGCGCATTTTTTTTCCAATAGTTGGAATAATTCAGGTTGATATTATAACTACGTTCCGGTTTCAATGCTTCTCTTACTTCTACAACACGGGAGCCGGTCAATGCTGCATGGTCTTCGGTAAATAAACTCACAACCCTGAAACCTGTCCCGGCATTCAGCCTGAAAACCTGCTTTTCTGCAAGTGTCCATTTCCAGGCAATACGTGGAGTAAAAATATTTTTGTGAACAGGATGATGATCATAACGGAATCCCAGTAATAACTGGTGCTTTGGATTCAGTTTCCATTCATCCTGGACAAACAATCCGGGTATTGTATATTCCTCTGGTTTGCTTCTCCCCGTAAGTGTATCTACCGTGGCGGTAGAGTTATCATCGTATTGGTTATAACGTATGGCTGTACCAAATAACATATTGTGAGATGCACCCAATTGTTTATCCCAGATCAGCTGGCCAAAGATGATCTGCTGTTTACCCATATAAGGGATAATGCCGTAATAAGAATCCTGGTCATGCCCTGTAGCAGAAAAAGAAAAGAACATTTTTTCTGCTACAGGCAATTGGTAATTACCCATCAATTCCCAACGTTTCGTGTAAATGCTTTCACCATAAATGCTGTCTGTGCCCCTGAAACTTTTGTTGTAGCGCATATCCCCGCCCCACCTGTCCTCATAAAAGAAACGACCCGCCAATGTAGCTATCCGTTTATTTTTTCTTACCAGGCTTAGTTTATTGAAAATCGATATCCTGTGCTGTAATGTAACATCGGTAAATTGATCGTCGTTCTTATCAAAAGGATGCTGGTAATTGTAATAATTAATGCCCAACAGGGAAGCTGTTTTATTGCCTATTTTAAATTTTGTTCCAATATCCAAAGAATGTTCAAGCCAGTTTGTTGTCATTGCATTTACTGCAAAAACAGGCGCCTTTTCCGGCGACTTTGTAATGATATTGATGAGTCCGCCGATGGCTTCTGAACCATACAGACCAGAAGCAGGTCCTTTTACTATTTCTATGCGGTCTATTAATTGTGCAGGAATACCGAATAGTCCATATACAGAAGCAAGGCTGCTGACAACAGGCATACCATCAATGGTCACCATTGTATAAGGTCCTTCCAATCCGTTGATATGAATATCGCCTGTATTACAAACACTGCAGTTCAGCTGAGGACGGACACCATTCACATTTTGCAGCGATTCAAAAAGGCTGGGTGCTGGGTTTTTTTTCAGGAACTGTGTTGTATAAACTTCGACAGCAATTGGGCTTTCCAGTTTTTTTACCGGTCTCATTGTACCCGTCACTACAATTGCATCTAACTCTTTTTGCAAAATAGAAAGCAAAAAAAGAACATGGGTTTTATTTCCGGGAACAAATGTCTTTGTTTCATAGCCGACGGCAGTCACTATCAGGGAAGTGGATGAATCCATTACTATGCTAAACTTGCCTTTCTCATTGCATAATACAGAACGGGAAGAGCCCAACAACGAAACAGTTGCCCCTGCTACCGGCTCCCCGGTCTGCCCGTTGAGTACATCCCCATGAACAGTATGTTGGGCAACTGCAAAAAAACTGCATGACATCACCAGTATTACTATTATTATTTGCTTCATTTATTCAACTCCTCTAAACATATTTTTAGACACGGCTAAAATTATTGTTAGGCAAATGTAATTGAATATATTGCTATTGCAAAAAAAGTGTATAAGTAGGGCTTATCTTTTCTTCAATGCACTCAGGAATGTTCTTTCGAAGCTTATCTGCCAGCTGCTGGCACCCATTCGTTGCATATTACTGCTTAGCTGAAAGCGATACCCAACGTTGAGCTTTGCATTACTGTTGAAAATCAATTGAACTGCAGGAGCCAGATCAATGCAATGTTTTTTCACATCTAATGTCTGTTCCCCCACTAATTCCAGGTATAAATTCAGGTTTGTTTGCTTATAATCAGTGTATTGTTTTGGGAAAAAAAGATACCCGCCTGATAAAGAATAGTTCACTGATTGATAAATACGTTTTGGTATATAAAGCACTTTATTAAATCTTGAATTATCCAGCACCTGGGTGTGGCTCAATGTTCCTGACAGGGCTAACTTATGCCAGAGTTGTGTGGCAATAATACCTGCCTGTATCCCACTCTTATCACCCATCAATGTTATTTCATCATAATGAAACGGAGCTTTCGTAGTTGAAGCGTTAATAAATGTGGCCATTCTGAAATGCCTGTGAATATCATCCTTAGAAAGAAATCTGTACTTCGCATAAAAATTAACTGACTCATACTTAAAATCCGGAGTATGCATATTGCTGAATGTGCCTCCAATATAAAACATCAATTTTTTACTAATACCCAAAGAAACCTGCGGCATAAGCCGGTGAGAGAAGCGACTGTAAATATTATCCTTTACTACGAAATGGTCTGTAAGTTTAAGACTGACGGAATGTGCCGGAATATTAGAAGCCGGCTCTGTAAAAACATACAATTCCTGGCCATTCATTTTTACGGAAAACAAAAAAAGTGTGATATAAAGTAATTTTTTCATGTGAATTGTTTAATCAGTCCCCCAGCATTTCTTTTAATGCTTTTTCCAGATCCTTACCCTCCAGATCCATGGCTACCAGCCTGCCTTCCCTATCAATCAGGTAAGTTGTTGGCAGAGCATAAATACCCCATCTGCTGGCAGTAGGAGCATTCTGAGCTCCGGGCTCAATCACCTGTATCCAGGTTATTTTATCCTTCTTAATTGCCTTTATCCAGTCTTCTCTTTCATCATCCAAGGAAACACTGAATATTTCAAAGCCTTTCTTTTTGAATTTATCATACATTTTTGCCAGGCCTTTATTTGCAACCCGGCATGGGCCACACCAGGATGCCCAAAAATCAAGTAATACAACTTTACCCTTTAATGAAGAAAGCCTGAGTGTATCCCCATTTGCTGAAGGCAGGGCAATATCTGCTGCCATTTGTCCCTGCCGGGGTTGTGCAATTGCAGTATCTATAAAAAGAAGAAAAACAAAAAATGTAATAATTACATTAGGTTTTATCATAGTCACAAATTTAAAAAGGCTTCTTCCCTTTCGGGAAGAAGCCTGTCTTTTATATTGTCACACAATATATTTTTTTCCCATCAACGGATGCATTTGTGTCTTTTACCGAAGCACCTTTCTTCTTAAATTCCTTAGCTGTCATAAAGCCTTTGTCCACAACAGTAACTGTTTTTTCACCCGACAATACCTGGCTTTCAGTATTAAGGAAAATAAAAATACCATCCTCTAGTTTAACCGGTGTATCCGTCACAACATTTACCCCGGTCAAATCGCCTTTCAGCTTTAAGCCCCCGATAAAGAAACCAGCGTCTTCCACTGCATTTCGCAGCGCATCAATATTCACTGTTGAATCAGCCCTGAATACAAGGTTGAATGCTGAATTCTTTATATCAGATTGTACAGACTCTACAAAAGGAACTTTCTGCAATGCTTTATTAATAGCATTACTGCACATAGCACAGGTAAGGCCAGTAGCCTGCAATGTCGCTTTTGTAAATTGAGCTTGTGCCGGTGTGAACGAAAGGCCTATTATCAATATCAATAACAGCTTTTTCATAAACCTGTTAGCTATTATTATTCAGATTTTTTGCAACAATCCTTACCATCATGGCCTTCCTTATTGCATTTGCCATCTTTGCAGCAATCCATTTTCTCGCTGTCTTTTTTGCAGCAATCCTTGCCATCGTGACCTTCTTTGGTACACTTGCCATCCTTACAGCAATCCATTTTCTCGCCATCCTTCTTGCAGCAATCCTTGCCGTCGTGACCTTCCTTGCTGCACTTACCGTCTTTACTGCATTCAGGTTTTGTTTCAGTTGTCACGTCACCACTTCTTTCATACTTGCAACATCCATGAAGTTTATCGTAAGCTGCTGTTGTAGCCTTAAAGCCAACATTATCATAACCAACTTCAGCTATTTTTTCCTGAATTTTTGCCGTATTGGTCGAACTGCTTTTGTAAGAAACTGTGAGTTCCTTGGTATCTGCGTTCCAGGTAGCTGATTTTGCACCTGCATCTTTAGCAGCTTTTTCAATTTTTGATTTGCACATGCCGCAATTACCAGACACTTTGAAGGTTTCTGTTGTTGTCTGGGCAGTAGCCACAGTTGCTAATGCCAATGATAATGCAGCGATAGAAAATATTTTCAACGTTTTCATAAATTAAATTATTTAAGATTCAAAATTCTGATTACTAAAATACAAATATTATATAGTTATCCCTATAGACCGGGGTAACCTGAATAAGTTACTGAATCTCAAATTCTGAAAACGTTATTCTGCAGGTAAGTATCCTGCTCTGATATAAGAGGCGGAGAATGATTGTGAAAATGAAGTTGCCTGTTAGTATTTTCAAATAAAGCAACGATAAATTCAGAAGGAGTGATAACTGGTGTTTCTAATGCAGGAATATGCAGCGATTCAATTATTAGCCTGTTCTGATCCTGTACCAGTTTCAGCACTTTCACCTCGTTCCTGCAGCAACCACTGGATTCATGGGTATCCATGCCACACTTACCGCATACTTCTGCCTCAGTCTCAAAGAAGTGGACTGACACCAACTTCTTCATGCAGTAATGTGAATTGATGACTATTCCGCTGGTCACAGCAAAATACAAAAGAAAAGATATGGAAACGACTGCCTTCTTCATGAATACTCTGCAAAGATAGCAGCATTATTGAGTACAACTAACTGATTTTTATCAGGGTAACAATTTAGCTATCAGTTAACAAAGCTCCAGTACACACCCAGCCTGAACTGCAAACCCGGCATTGCGTAATTTGGAGCTATAAGATTGTTGTTGGTAAATCCAAAACCACCATCGGCCATTTTTCTTGCGGTATTAAGATTTTCTATCCGTACAAAAGCTTTGAATGGACGGATGCGGAAATGCATATAAGCAGAAATATCCGGTAGTGGGTTTTTGACTGTAATACTATCCTGGTAATAAAACTGACCCTGCACTGGCGAATAGCCATCTGCTTTGTATGGGGTACGGTAGCGAAACTCAAGACCCATTGCTATATCTAAGTTTTTAAACCCAAGGTTCCCTTCATAAGCAAACCGGCTACGAGTGTAAATAACAGGCACATTAACTGGTGCATCACCTACAGTTTGCTGAAAATAGACCTCTGCATGCCAGTTCCACCGCTTGCCAATTCTGATTGTTTTTTCCACGGCAATTTGCAACAGGTTGAACAGAGTTGTCTCTTGTTCTAACTGAAAGTAATTCTTAATGTAAGTATAGTTAGTAGCAAGGTAATAATGACCGGTAAGCCGGAATTTGAAAGAAGGTAAAAAATAGGAAGCGAACAGGTGAGTGTTATTCTCCTTTTTGAAATCTTTCGCAGTCTTCAAAAAATAAAAACTGCTGCGGCTGTCAAAAATAAAAGAGGGAGTACGGCTGGTGTTTTCAAATCCTAATAGCAATGAGCCTATATTTTTGCCCAGCAAACGCTGCAGGCTGATGTGTGCCTGATAATCCCCTTTATTTAACCCGGTAAAATAGAGTTTACCATTGGCTTCAATATCCCATTGCAGGTTGCGGGTCTTGTTACGGTATTCAGCATGCCCAACGGTGTTGACAAAGCTTTTCTTTCCTGAAGCAAATTCACCGCTGATATTCTGTAACAGGATGCCCAGTTTAATGAATTGCTGGAGATTCTTTGCATCAGGAAACTGGTAAATTGAAAAATCGTTTGACAATATCTTCCAGCTATCCTTAACTACGAAAGTATCAATGGGTTTTCTGAGGCTGGTGTCATAATATGTTTTGTAGTAAACAGAGTCGCCGATAAAATCCTGGAAAGTGTAAGAGTATTTGTCCTGTTGAAAAGTATGTTCAAACCGAAGGCGGGGATAAAAAAGCGGTACTACTGTTGAATCGGTGACAATTGAATCTTTCTTTCCCAGATCATATTGCTGTCGGACTAAAGCTGTAAACTCATTGTACTTATTTCCGGTATTGATCTTAGTAGTGAAAAAATTAGAAGAGAAAGGGTCATCGCCGCCAAGTTTGGTATAGATATTAAAGCGGTCTTTAAAATCAGGGTTGTTCAAAAAATCTGCCGTGTCCTGGATACCGCCATTTTCGGCTGATTGCATTTTATTCCCAAGCAGTGCAACATAGTTATTATACCGCTTATTGACCGATTGGAACCATGAAGTAAGTAAATAATTATTATGATTGGTTTTTTGGCTTTTGAAATAGCCAGGTGAATTTATTAACCTGTATTGGAAAGAGGCGTTCCAATTTGGTTTCAGGTTTTGTGTATGCATTAACTCAATTACCTGTTCCACCCGGCTGCCTAAATGATAGTTAATCTCTGAATAAGGCCTTGTTGTATTGAAGAATCTTATCTTCTCCAATTTATATTTATAAATATCAAATGTATGAAGCCCGGGGTCAAATCCTGCTGAAAAATTGGGTGAAAATAACAAGGATCTGGATGCATTACCAATGTTACCCAGATAAATATTGGTAGCCGGAATGAGAAATTTTCGGGTATGATCTCGTATAGAAGAGTCTAACTTATAATTCCGGGTTGAATCAAGATACCGAAAACTGATAGTGATAGAATCCTCATGCTTATTCCGGCGTTGCAGGCTGTCTGTGCCACCACTGCTTCCTGTTATACTACCACCCAACTGCTGCAACCTGTTGCCAACACGACGGAGACCCTCATCCTGTGAAAATGATGTCACAGAAAAAGAAAACTGAAGAATAACTATCAGGTATGTAAACTTCTTGGTCAGTGTGTCATATTAGATGAAAGGGCAAATTAGTGAAGCAAAAATACAAATGCCGCTTTCAATTTGTTAAATGGCGGCCACCAGTTCTTTAAAAATAGTGGCAAGTTTGGGTTCAGCATGCCTGGCTGCTTCCAACACTTCTTCATGAGTAATAACAATATGCTCTGTCCCAAGCCCGACATCCGTAACCACACTCATAGCAAAAACCTGCATACCAGCATGGTTTGCAACAATACACTCCTGCACAGTACTCATACCAACGACATCACATCCCATTATGTGAATCATTTTATATTCTGCTCTTGTTTCAAATGTAGGGCCGGTAACAGCGACATAAACACCCTCTTTCACGTCAAAACCGTGAGTAACAGCAATTACTTTTGCTTTTTCAATTAAATGTTTTTTATATGGCTCACTCATATCAGGGAAACGAGGCCCGAATTCCGAAATATTTTTCCCAATCAGCGGATTAGGAGTAAAAAGGCTTACATGGTCTTTTATGATCATAATGTCACCGACCTTATACTCCGGATTTACTCCTCCCGCAGCATTTGAAAGCAGTAACGTTTCCACTCCCAGCAATTTCATAACCCTGATAGGGAAAACAATATCCTGTGCCGGATAGCCTTCATAAAAATGAAACCGGCCTGCCATTGCCACCACTGTTTTTCCGTTTAGTTTTCCAAAAATCAGCTTCCCTTTATGCCCTTCTACTGTTGAAACCGGGAAATGAGGGATGTCCTCATAGGCTACTTCTTTCTCAACCATGATCTCTTCTGTAAACTTTCCGAGGCCACTGCCCAGCACAATTCCAACCGTTGGAATTCCCTTGTATTGTTTTTGTAAAAACTTTACCGTCTCGCTGAATTGTTTCAATGCCTTTTTACCCATAAAATTTAATTGAGCCGGCAAACGTACAGAAAAAAAATGGCCTAGTAGTTATAACGGTAGAAATCACAATACTCTTCATCACATAAAAGCTTTTGCAACCGTGGATCCTTAAGTACAACTGTATAATCCATCCACTTCCCGTTTACTTTTATTTTACGATATACCAGCCGTATTGCCTGGCTATAATCCACCCACCAGTAAATATGGCCGGTGTATAATGGCTGAATCGGATTACCGTCTGGTTTGTGCCATCCATAGATCGCCACCCTGTCCGGTCTTGGATCCCTGCTTATTTTCCCACTGATGACAACATCCTTCTGAATACCGGCAATCAGTCCTTTTCTTCCTTTTCTTTGCCCTTCTATTATTAAATGGTGTTGCCACATAGTTGGGGTGCTGTCCCGGTATGCATACATCGGCACAGGCTCCAGTTTTACCTGAGCAGCATTATAAATATCATCTACCATTTTTCTTGTTGGTAAAAAACATTGAAAACTGTCTGCAATTTTCTGAGCAGCATAGGGAGTAATATTTATTCTTGCCCAGTCATTATCATTACCAATACTTAAATAATCAGGGGAAACATAGAAAGTAGCTTTCATTATTTCCCCTGTAGCTGAATCAACGACAGAAACGTTTACATGGACAAATCTTTTCAGAAAACCGGGGACATTGCCGGCCAGGATCTCTTTCACTGCAAAAGAATCCCTGCCGGCCCACTTCATGGCAAATGCCCGGTGATAAAATTCGCTGCCTGTAAGCGATGAAGTGCTGGCAGGCCAGTTCATTTTCTTTACTGTTTGGCAAGAGGCAGCAAAAAGCAATGCAACGAAAAATAATATCCTTCCCATATCTCTTTCAAATGTAAAAGTTTTATTTTCGGAGAAATACTTTTATGAAATACATTTTGATACTTCTCGCTTCTTTGTCATTATTGTCCTGCAAAGAGAAGAAACAGGAGCTGAAAGACAAGCAAAAAGAAATTGAAACGGGAACCCTGGATTCAACAAATCGCTATTCTGCTGACGAAATTGGCTGGACCACTTCTATCCCCTCCGGATGGGAAGTGCAAACCAGGGAAAACACCAAAAAAAATACTGAAAGGGGCTTGAAAGCGATTGAAAAAGAAATGAACGCTGAGGTTGATGCATCAAAACTCATTCAACTGCTAAATCTTAAAAAAGGCAAATTCAACTCATTTCTATCCACTATCGAACCTTATGATACAACTGATGGCATTTCTTATGAAGAAAACAACAGAAGACTGTATGAGGTAATGAAACAAACTTATGCCGGCCAGGGAATTGATGCCCGTTATTCAGAAGACACAGCTCTGTTGGATGGATTGTCCTTTTATGTTTTCAACGTAAAGATCTATAACAAGGATAAATCAACCGTTATACTGAACCAAACGATGTATAGCCGTCTCATCAATGGTTATGATTTTGGCATGACCATCAGTTACAATGGCGACGAAGCCAGAAAAGAACTTGAGGATATAGTATTCTCATCAAAATTTTCAAAACGGGAGTAATTCGTAATCTACTATCGCTGAATTACAAAAGAAGAACGGCTCACTTTATCATTAGAAAACATCTGCAATATGTATGTCCCTGCCGGCAATTGTTGAACAGGAACTATATAAGACGATTGCCCGGGTTGCCAATTGGCCTGTTGTAAAATTCTTCCTGAGAAATCAGTCACTGATACATTCCATTTAATAGTATTTATCCTCCGGAATAAAACAGTTATTCTGTCGGTTGAAGGATTAGGATATATTACTATCAGATCTTTTTTAGCTGGCAATTTCACAAATACGGTCTTGCTGTATTTAAAAACCAGGTTCTCGTCAATCACCTTCAACCGGTATTGCACTGTTCCGTCAAAAGCAGTCACATTATCTGTGAATGAATAGGTATTTATTCCCTGCACCCAGTTTATATTCCCTGCATATTGAAAACTGTTACCGCCGTCAAGGCTTCTTTCTATAACAAAATCTCTTAATCCATTCGCCCTGTCTGTATTCCAGTTCAACACAACGCTGTTGTTGTTATAGGTTCCCGTAAAATCAATAATTTCTACTGGTAACGATCCACAGGATAGCGACCATACTTCGCCTGCAAATTCCGGATGGTCAATAAAAGGGTTTCGGTTACCCTGGTAGAGATAACCTGCATCATTACGATCCAGTTCCTTCTGACTAACCGGGTCGTTCGTATGCCATTGAAGCATCATTTGCAGATATGGGGCTTCAATAGAAGGCCAGGTAGTGCCATCAAAAGCTTTGTCGCCGTCTGTGCTAAGCGACTCCCATGCAGCCATGTTGGTTTCGTATCGGGTAACAAAGTAGAAGAAAGCTCTTGCAAGGTCGCCTTTATACTCATTAATAGGTTCAAAGGAGGTTCCTGAAAGACCTGTTAGGGTGTTTGGACCAAGTTTGCCACCATTTGCACTGGTAATAGATGGGCTTGAAACTACTCCATAAATAAAATTGGCCCTGTCAGCATTCACCTTTTTATCTGTTGGAAAAATATGAAAATAGTCGGTTGCCGGCCCAGGAGTACTTGTGCTACCGCTAAACCAACTTAGGGGCACACTGTGCTCCCGGTTATATAATTGCCCTTCGCCAGAAACAGCTGTCCCATTATCTTGCTGACCACCACTTGCTACGGGACCAGGGGTAAAATTATAGGGGTCGGGGCCGGTTGGGTTGTCACTATAAACATCCCAGATAACATTGGGAGATGTACCCGGTCCCACTTCCCTTGGCTTCACATCAGAAACAAGGTATTGTATCCAGAGTTCTCCATAGGTTTTGGGAGTCATTCCTGTAGTAATAATGTTACTGAGTGTTGATTTAAGGGAAGCACAACCAAGCCCAGCAGCAGCAGCATAGTAACCGGGTGGTTCAGTAGTAATACGACTGAGGTTTAAACTTCTTACACTGTCCGTTCCGGCTAAAACAACCTGCCCCTGTGCAGAAAAGGAAATAAAACCGGCCAATAAAACAAGAAACAGATTTTTCATATAAACCCCTCTGATATTCTGCGTAAAAAAGGAGACAAATGTACGGTTTTAAAAAACACCTGGATAATGACTTATCCCCTCCTGTAAATATTCAAAATGCTATTGTATTGCTACTCACACTTCACCACTATCCTTTATCTTCGCCAAAATTTTTGAGTAATGAATCTTCATGAATACCAGGCCAAGGAATTATTAAAAAAATATAATGTTCCTGTACAGGAAGGCTTTGCCTGTACCACTGTTCAGGAAGCAGAAGATGCTTACCGCCAGATAAAGACACAAACAGGAAGCAAATTTGCTATTGTAAAAGCACAGATTCATGCCGGTGGCCGTGGTAAAGGAACTATCAGAGAAAATGGCATCAATGGTGTAAAGGTGGCCAAATCATTAGAAGATATACAGGAGTTTGCCAGCAAAATATTGGGTGGTACACTGGTAACATTACAAACAGGCCCATCAGGCAAAGTAGTTAACAAAATATTTGTGGCCGCCGATATGTATTACGATGGCCCCAGCGAAAGAAAGGAATTTTACCTCTCCATATTACTTGACCGAAGCAAAGGGCAGAATGTTATCATGTACAGCACCGAAGGTGGAATGAACATTGAAGAAGTGGCACACAACACACCAGATAAAATATTCAAAGAATGGGTACATCCTTCCGGCGGCCTGCAGGGTTTCCAGGCAAGGAAAATTGCATTCAACCTTGGGTTAAGCGGTGAAGCATTTAAGAACTGTACAAAATTTGTTACCAATCTTTACAATGCTTATGTCGGTTTAGATTGTTCGATGCTGGAGATCAACCCTCTTTTTAAAGCAGCTGATAACAAGATCATTGCCGTTGACTGTAAAATGGGATTGGATGAAAACTCATTAATGCGTCATGCAGACCTCGCATCACTGAGAGATATTACTGAAGAAGACCCGACAGAAGTGGAGGCCGGTAAATACAATCTGAACTTTGTAAAACTGGATGGCAATGTGGGTTGTATGGTTAATGGCGCCGGGCTCGCCATGGCTACTATGGATATGATCAAGTTAAGTGGTGGAGAACCAGCCAACTTTTTGGATGTAGGCGGTACTGCGAATGCACAAACCGTTGAAGCTGGCTTCAAAATAATATTAAAAGACCCTGCCGTAAAGGCCATCCTCATCAACATTTTTGGCGGTATCGTTCGTTGCGACAGGGTGGCGCAGGGCGTTATTGATGCATATAAAAACCTCGGCAACATCAACATCCCTATCATCGTTCGTTTACAGGGAACTAATGCAATAGAGGCAAAAAAGTTAATTGATGAAAGCGGATTGAAAGTACAGTCTGCCATTTTATTAAGCGAAGCCGCTGAGTTGGTAAAGAAAGCGGTGGCATAATTAAGTACGAAATATATTAGGAATACGGATCCCGGATTCTCAGCAGGGATTTTTGTTTGCCACAAAAATTCATTTATGCAATCCTTTAACAATTGGCATCCTGTCAGCAAAACCAATTGTTATGAGACAGATTTTTACCATCGCCGGGCTTCTGTTATGTATGCAACTCACAGCACAGACAAAGAAGAACATTGACAGCAAGATTGAAAAAGTAACCGTTTTCCTTGACGGGGCTCAAACACAACGGACCGCTAAAGTATCACTCACTGCGGGTAAAGCAGAGCTGATATTCACCAACATCTCCCCTTCCATTGACAAACAAAGCATCCAGATAAAAGCTGAAGGCAATGTAACCGTACTCTCCGTTATCCACCAGCAAAATTTTCTGAAGGAACAACAGAAGCAGGATGAAATAAAAGAGATAGAAGCACAAAAGGAAACTCTTATAGAAAAAATTGCTTTGCAAAGAAATATCCTGAATGTATTTAAACAGGAAGAAACCATGCTGATAAAAAATCAGCAGATCGGCGGTGCGAATAATGGATTAAAAGCCGTTGATTTAAAGGAAGCAGCCGATTTCCAGCGAAACAGGCTGACTGAAGTTTATCAAAAACAAATGGAAACCGACCGGGCCATTAAGAAAATGGAAATAGAACTGGGCAAGATGAATAAGCAACTGGCAGAACTGAACCAAAAGGCCGATATCTCGACCAGTGAGATTCATGTAACGGTAAATACGAAAGAAACGATCAGCAGCAACTTCACTATTACCTACCTGGTAAAACAAGCCGGCTGGTTTCCAACTTATGATATAAGGGTAAAGGATATCAGCAGCCCCATCAACCTGCAATACAAAGCCAATGTGTTTCAAAGCAGTGGTGAAGACTGGAAAGATGTAAAACTATTTTTATCTACCGGCAACCCCAATGAAAATGGGACAAAGCCAACCATCAACCCCTGGTATTTGAAATATGTTTATGCTTATCAGCCGGTGACAAATACCATACAGGCAACCAACAGTGGCGGAACAGTAACCGGAAGAATAACCAATGAAAAAGGCGAACCTGTTCCATTTGCCAGTGTCAGGGTAAAAGGGAGTGCCACTGGTGTAGCAGCTGATGCTAATGGTTTTTTTTCAATAAAAATGCCAGCTGGTTATAATGTTTTGAATATTTCAAGTGTAGGAATGGAAACAACTGACATAACAGCGACAGGTGGTTATGCTAATATAACCATGAAAAATAATCAGCAAGCCCTTTCAGAAGTTGTGGTAACGGGCTATGGAGCTTCCCGTGACGGATGGACAGAAGTAGGCGATTATAGTCGCAGCAAAAAAGAATTAGGATACTCAGTTAATAAAATAAAAGCTTCTGATATTGAAAGAAGCCAGAACGTTGCTACCAATATTGCCTATCAGCCCACTACCACTGTATACGAAATAAAAGAGCCTTACACCATTCTGAATGATGGTAAAACTTACATGGCAGATATTGACGGGTATGAAGTAAAAGCACAATATGAATATTATGCTGCACCAAAAATAGAAGCCGATGCATTCCTTACGGCAAAAATTGTGGACTGGCAGGAGCTGAACCTGCTGCCCGGCGAAGCAAATCTTTTCTTTGAAGGAACTTTTCTCGGCAAATCGCTGCTTGATGTTTCCAATGCCGGAGATACATTGAACCTTTCACTCGGCAAGGACAAAGGCGTTGCGGTAAAGAGAACTTTGCTGAAAGATTACAGCTCCAAACGGTTTATCGGCAGCAACAAAACGGATACAAGACAGTATGAAATCGTTGTCAGAAATAATAAACAGCAATCCATCAACATTATCGTGGAAGACCAATTTCCGGTATCAACCCAAAAAGAAATAGAAGTGCAGGACAGAAAGTATGAAGGGGCGAAGCTGGATGAAGACTCACAAAAAATAACCTGGGTGATGAATATTGAGAGCAGGAAGGAAAACAAGGTCGGTTTCAAATACGAAGTAAAATATCCAAAGGATAAGGTATTACAGCTTGACTAAGGATGGTTTCATATTGATGGTTTACCCGTCCCGCTAAATGCGGGGCGGGTTTTTTATATTTACGGCATGAATATCAGCATCCGCACTATTCAACCAGCCGACAATCCATCCCTTTCAAGAATCGTAAAGGATACCCTTGCCGAATTTGGTGCTAACAAACCCGGTACTGTTTATTATGACCCAACCACTGATTCCTTATTTGAATTATTTCAAACAAAAGGTGCTGCATATTTTGTAGCAGAAGTTGACGAAAAAACTGTTGGCGGCGGGGGCATTTATCCGACAGATGGTTTACCTGCGAATACCTGTGAGCTGGTTAAAATGTATTTATTGCCGCAGGCAAGGGGCACCGGGCTTGGCAGAACACTCATCGAAAAATGCCTGAACTTTGCAAAAGACGCAGGCTACAAACAAGTATACCTCGAAACGATGCCAGAATTAAAACAAGCATTAAGTATGTATGCCAAATTTGGGTTCGAATATTTAAAAGGTCCGATGGGTAACAGCGGTCATACGGGTTGCAGCTTGTGGATGCTGAGGGAGCTTTAGCAAAAGCTTGTTACTTCCGGTTTAATATTTCCACTTCATACACCGGGCTGAATAAATACAGTTTCCCTGTATTCACTTCTTTACATTTGAAACGTTTTCGCAGCTTCTCCCCTTTCTGAAATATCCTGCCATCTTTTATACGGAATAAAGTACCAGGCAAAAGTTCCTCCACCAGGCGATGAGCATCTTCTCTTGCGTCATATTTTCTTAATACCCGGAGTAATCCGTCTTCAGCACAACTGCTGGCTGCTGGGTTCTTCAGCGATTGCAGTAATTCTGTTTCAATATCTGCCGGAAATATTTTATGCTGCAAGAACTGTTTTAACAGCTGGCCGAAAATCAATTTCCATTCTTTTCCATGTGCCTGCACCTTGCTGCTGTGCTGTTCAAAAGTCAGCAGGTGGGCCAGTTCATGCAGCAAAGTGATAAGGAAAGAAAACTTATTCAAATTACCATTCACACTGATGCGGTGATTGGCATGATGGGTACGATGACGATAATCCCCTAAAATGCTTTTCCGCTCCTTAGCAATGGTTAAATGAACTTTATACTGATGCAGGTAAGCCGTTACAGCATCACCGGTTCCCGGTGGAAGATAATTTTGCAGATGAGCAATAGGAACTTCTTTCTTAGGCATTCTTTTTTTGCTTCAGCAGCTTTTGCAAAGATGACACTTCAACAAAAGTATAAACAAGGTATAAAGCCATGCAGGCAAACAGGGCTGGTTTGTTAAGGTCTTTTTTTGCCATCATGATATAGACAAATGCGGCAATAATGATGATGAAAAATTTTATCATAAAACTACCGTACAAAGAACGTACAGATGCATTGGGATTTGTTGAAGCAAGTGATCGCTGAGAAACATAAAATGACAGGGCCGTTGCTATGAACAAGATCAGGTTACCGCCGATCAGTACCAGATGATCAGCCCCTTGCTTATTCAGGAAATTTTTACCCAGCAAAAAAAAACTGTTCAAAAAAATAAACAGGAGCAGTAAAGGAAGCCAGTGCTTTCTATTTTTCATCTTTCGGTGGTTTTGCTGTTTCCCGCATCAGTTTGTAAAAAATACCGGCGAGGGTCAGCAAAGGTAAGGCACAGGAAAACAACGGTAAGGTATGAAGCCATTTATCAGCTTTCAGGCCAATAAATACAGCTACTCCCAATGCGGCGAGAAGTTGTGTGCCAAGGCTGGCATATTTCAGCAGGAACTGCTTATTACTATTTGACGGCGGCTTGTTGTTCATTATTATTCATCTCTACAATATTGGCCCCCATGTGGCACTGTCCGTTGAATGTTGCCGTAGGCTCTACCTGTAATTTACCGGCGTACAAATTTCCCGTCACCACACATTCACCACGGAGCTGCAGTAATTCCTTTGAACGGACGTTTCCGGAAACTTTACCTACAATATCAGCCTGGATGCAGGTAATATCGCCTTCCACCAAACCACCGTTACCAATGATTATTTTGGCAGAACTGGTTATGTTTCCATGAACTGTTCCGTCAATACGAAGGTCGCTGTTGCTTTTAATATCGCCTTTCAGCGTTGTACCTGCACCAATCAATGTGGCGCCATTACCATTTGTTTTTTCCTGTTGCATGTCGGTTTTGTTTTTTGTATTGAACATAGGTATATTGATTAATCGTCAGATGCTTCTTGTTTTGGTACATTCAGCCGGTTAGTATCAAGAACAACAGTATTGATACCTTTCAAAGGCCCTTTATTCAGTCCGTCATAATATTGCTCCAGCAATTTATTATCCCGTTCTGTTTCATCCACCTTATATTTCAGCTGGCGGAGTTCAGTGGCCGATTTATAATCCGTGGTGGCGCCGGGAATGTAATACTTCAGAGGTGTAAAAACGATGAGGGCTACAGTTAACCCTACCAGCAATACAAATATTGTGCTCAACATGATATAAACACTCAACCGGGACAATTTAAAGGTCACTACTTCTTCATAAGTGTCGTCATTCATCACCACCAGCCGGTAGCGGTTTCGGAGCCTTTTCAGGGTAGATCCGGCATCTAATTTTACCATAACCAGATTTTAGGGAACTAAAGGTAAGCAAAGGGGGCATCTTTTGCCATTTTCCGTCCATCAAATTAGCATCAAAAAAATGGCCTATTTTTATACTAAAATATTTGAAATTCAGTTAATAAGACTTTAGATTGCGACGGAAAATGCGACCCAACCGATATACTATTACTGCCACTCTATTCCTTGTCCTCTGCCAGTTCAGCATCACTGCTTTTAGCCAATTGGGGATATCTTTTGATATAAAGAAACCCAAAGACTATGACGACAGGGTTTTACGGTCAGAACGGTCTGAGGAAAAGAAGTTCACCCTGCCCCGCCGTTTTATCCAGAATACGGTGACGCATTACAACTACTATTTCAATGCCAATAATAAACTGAATGAGGTGCTGGAAAAAGCCAAAACAGCTTTTGTAGACGATTATTCCCAGTTACTTCCTTTTTACAACTTCACATTAGATGTAACGGCAGCTGATTCGGTTCAGTTGGATTCGATCACCTACAAATCATCCACGGCCATTGCCCTGCATGATCTGCGGAATGACTGGATAGACAATATGTACCTTTTGTGGGGAGCATCCTACTACTTGCAAAAGAAATTCGACTCTGCTTACCTGATGTTCCAGTTCATCAACTATGCTTTTGCACCAAAAGAAAAAGATGGGTATTACCTGGCAATCGGATCTGCAAGGGATGGTAATTCCGCTTACAGTATTTCAAGTAAGGAAAAGAATAGTTTGCCACGCAGAATATTCTCGGAGCCACCGAGCCGCAACGATGCATTTATCTGGCAGATAAGAAATTTTTTAGCACAGGACCAGATGGCAGAAGCGGCCAGCCTTATTGTAACACTCAGAAACGATCCCAAATTCCCTAAGCGGTTAGAAAATGACCTGCATGAAGTTCAGGCCTATTGGTTTTACAAACAGAATATGTGGGACAGCGCCGTGTCACATTTGGTAAATGCACTGAGCAATGCCACTAACCTGCAGGAAAAAGCCCGGTGGGAATACCTGGCCGCACAGTTATATGAGATGACCGGCAACTTCAAAGAATCAGAAAAATATTATACAAAAGTAAGCAGCCATACTACTGATCCTATCCTGGACATTTATGCAAGATTGTATGCCATCAGGGTTAATAAAGATGGCGGCGAAAAGACAATTGACAAGAATGTGGATGATCTCCTGAAAATGGCCAAAAGGGATAAGTATGAAGATTACAGGGATATTATTTACTACATGGCTGCGCAGATGCAACTGCAGGGGAATAATATTGACGAAGCATTGAAATTGCTGCAAAAGAGCACACAATACACCAGCAATAATGCTGCACAACGTAACAGGGCATTTTTGCAGTTAGCCGAATTATCGTTTGCCCGGAGAGAATACCGTCAGGCGTATAATTTTTATGATAGCTTACGTTTAGATGACCCTGCACTGAAAGATGTGGAAGCAATTACTGCAAGAAAAGCAACATTGGGAAATCTTGCCACCAATTTTGAAATTGCCGAAAGGCAGGATAGCCTGCAGCGCATTGCCGCCATGCCGGAAGACCAACGGAAAGAGTTTGTGAAAAAACTGGCAAAGGAATTAAGACAAAAACAGGGTTTGAAAGAGGAAGCAATTTCTGCCGGTCCTGCTTTTACTGCACCAACTCTTTTCCCATCTGTGCAACCAAAGGGTGAATGGTATTTCTATAATGCCGCTTCCAAAACAAGAGGTGCTGCTGAATTTAAGGCCAAATGGGGAAACAGACCTAATACAGATAATTGGCGGAGGAGTGCCACCATCAATCTTGCCCTGATAAGTAACCAAATGGGCAACCCTAATCAGAACCAGCAAGGCACCGGCAAAACAGCCGCCGAAGGAATTACTTTCGATGCCCTCTATGAAAATCTGCCTTTAACACCAGAACAGTTAAAAAAATCAAATGACTCATTGCAGGCCGCTTTGTTTGCACTGGGCAAAATTTATGTGCAGGAAATTGAAGATTGCCGGACCGGCACAGAAACATTTGAAAATCTTCGTATTAAATTCCCGGAGTTTGAAAAAATGGATGAGGTGCTTTTCAACCTGTATTATTGCTACAACAAAAACGGTGATGCAGCTAAAGCAGCCGCAATAAAGAAACTGTTGGGAGAAAAATTTGCAACCAGCAATTTCACAACCATTGTAACGACAGGAAAAAATCCGAAAGCTTCCAGCAATCCGGACGCAACAAGAGCCTATGAAAAAATCTATGATTTATTCATAGAAGGAAAATTTGAACAGGCAATTGCAGACAAAAAAAATGCAGACAACCTGTATGGCAAGAACTACTGGACCCCGCAATTACTTTATATCGAAGCGGTATATTATATCAAACAAAGAAATGACAGCACGGCTGTTACCGTTTTAAATTCGATTGTCAGCCAGTTCCCGAATACGCCATTAGCGGCAAAGGCAACCAACCTGCTTGCTGTATTGGGCCGGAGGGGCGAGATTGAAGAAGAATTGAAAAAATTGGTAGTAACCCGGAATGAAAGTAACACACCTCCTCCTGTAAAAAATCCTGTTACAGTGACTGCTCCACCTAAGACCGATACACTTAAAACGCAGCCTCCACCCGCCGTCAATAATAATCCAAAGACTGATACCACAGCTGTTAAGCCACTGGCTAGTGCAGGAGCAGCACCTTATAAATTCAATGCAAATGAACCATACTACGTTGTACTGGTGCTAAATAAAGTGGATCCTGTATTCTGTAACGAAGCAAAAACTGCTTTTGCACGGTTCAACAGGGAAACTTACTATAACAAGACGATGACAGCAGATCTGTTTCAAATTGACGCCGATAACAGGATAATACTTTTATCGCCATTTAAAGATGCTCAGGAAGCAACAACGTATGTTGAAAGTGTTCGCCCAAGAACTCCATCGGAGATATTACCCTGGCTTCGTGGAGGCAAATACAGTTTCATTATTTTGACAGATTCAAATTTTGATCTGCTGAAAGTTTACAAAGACATTGATGCCTATAAAGCTTTTTTGAACCAGCATATTCCCGGTAAGTTCTAAACCCAGTTTGTTTTTGCTGATGTAGTGTGAAAAGATGCTGGTTTTGGCAAAAAATTAATGACCTCTGCTCCTGTCACCGCTCAGGTTTTCTTACTTTCGGTGTTCAATTTTACCTCTTCCCATTTGTAGGTATAACCACAACCATATATCTGACATGAAAAAAGCAGTTCGTATTTTCTGGCGCATTTTTGCAGGCGGTTTTGCAGCCTTTATTCTGCTGGTCTTATTGGCCAATTTTGGTGTGTTTGGCAAAATGCCTTCGCTGGAAGAGCTTGAAAATCCCTCCATCTTACAGGCCTCAGAAGTATATGCTGAAGATGGTACGCTAATGGGCAAGTATTATACAGAAAGAGGGAATCGCAGCAATGTAAAATACCGTGATATATCAAAGCATGTTATTGATGCATTGGTAGCAACCGAAGACGAACGTTTCTACGGTCATAGTGGTGTTGATTTCAAATCAACAATGAGGGCCATTTTTACTCTCGGCACACAAGGAGGCGGCAGTACCATTACCCAGCAATTAGCAAAAGCATTACTGGAACAGGGAAGTAAAAACAAAGCCTGGCGGGTGATAGAAAAATTAAAAGAATGGATCATTGCTGTTAAACTGGAAAAGAATTTCACTAAAGAAGAGATTATAACACTTTACCTGAATGCTGTTCCCTTTGGAGACAATGTGTATGGCATTAGAAATGCTGCCCGTACATTCTTTCAAAAAGAACCTGACAGACTAAATGTGGAAGAAGCAGCCGTGCTGGTGGGAATGTTAAAAGCTAACTACACTTATAATCCCCGCCGCAATCCTGTGCAGGCCAGAGACAGAAGGAATGTTGTACTTCATCAAATGGTTATTAATGGTAAGCTTTCCGCAGCAGAAGAAAGCAGGTTGAAAGTATTACCGATAAAACTGAACTACAAAAAACTGGATGAAAATACAGGCTATGCGCCTTACTTCCGTGAAGTGCTTAAAACCGAGGTTAAAGAAGCCCTGAAAGATGTAAAAAAATCAAACGGCAAACCTTATAATATTTATGACGACGGGTTAAAAATATACACCACCATTAACCCGCAAATGCAGCAATATGCAGAAGAAGGCATGGCCCTGCAAATGACTGCCCTGCAAAAAGGAATTGATGCCCGTTCAGATTTTAAGACCGGATCTATCTGGAAAGGACATGAAAAACAGATTGAGAAAGCTGTTAAAGAATCTGAACGATGGAAGAACCTGGAAGAAGATGGACTAAGCGACAAAGAAATAAGGGCCTCCTTTGATGTAAAAGTGCACATGAAAGTATTTTCCTGGAACACAAAAAGGGAAAAAGACACAACAATGACACCCATTGATTCCATCAAATATCATTTGCAGATGGAACAAGCTGGTTTTATGGCGATGGACCCTGTAACAGGTGAAGTAAGGGCCTGGGTAGGTGGTATTAATTTTAAAACATACAAGAACGACCATGTCAACCTGAAAACAAAAAGGCAGGTTGGCTCTACTATAAAACCATTTCTATACACCCAGGCGATGGAGGAAAGAGGTTTTACTCCTGAAACAGAATGTGAGAATGTTGCCCAGAATTTCGGGGGTGGTGCTTGGGTGCCCTCTGGCAGAAGGTGTGGTGGGGGTAGCTTGAAAATGGCTGATGCACTTGCCTATTCCAAGAACTGTGCAACTGCATACATCATGAAGCAAGTAGGCCCGAGGCAGTTTGTTGATTTTCTTGGACGAATAGGTATTCCCACAGAAGTTAAACCTTTCCCTTCTATCTGTCTTGGCACCTGCGATCTTTCGATGTATGAAATGCTCTGGGGTTATACCATTTTTGCAGGCCGGGGTTTTTCCACTAAACCTTATAGCATCAGCCGCATTGAAGACCGCAATGGAAATGTGATTAAACGTTTTGACTACAGTGTGAACCGCAAAGAGGCAGTAAGCGAAGTAACCGCTTATACAATGGCCCATATGATGCAGGGAACCGTTGATAAAGGTACTGCCCGGGGCATGAGAAGCCGTGTTGGCGCATCTGAAATGGGTGGTAAAACAGGAACTACTGATGATAATGCCGATGCATGGTTCATGGGATATACACCACAATTACTTGCCGGCTCATGGGTGGGGTTTGAATATACTTTTATGCGCAACCAGGGTGATGGTTCAAGAATTGCCCGTCCTATCACTGAATATTTTTTCAGAAAGGTATTAGCAGATAAAAAACTGGGAATAGAAAGGGATGCAAAATTTGTAAAACCAGCTGAACTGGAAAATGAAATCAACAGTGCGGATATTATAATCAGCGATTCAGACCCTGTTCCTGCAGGTGAAGGTGATGACCAGGGCGTTGGCAATCCGGAAGATTATAATAACTATGATTACGATAGTATTGGTGCAGAATCACAAGACTACAAAGAAGATAACAACAACAAAGCACCGGCTAAAAAAGATACCAACTCAAAAGCACCCATAAAAAAAGAAGAGGATAATAAACAAGAGGGCAAAAAAGATAATCATTGATAAATGCTGAACCTCTTTGAAACCGGCTACTATAAGTGACCGGTTTATTTTTTCTGACATATTATTTGCCTTAACAATGTAGTATCTTCCATCATCAAATTCGTTTCAATGGAGTACATCGCTATTGCATTAGCCCCGGGTATTGCCATCTGCTTGTTTATTTTTTATAAAGATGTTTACAACAAAGAACCAAGACTCAACCTGTTTGTAAGTTTCTTTCTTGGTTGCTTTGCCATTGTTCCCGCTGTCATCTTTGAGCAAAACTTTAGTTATACGATTGACGGGAGCCTGGCTGGTGTTGCCATATTCTCTTATGCCGTAGTTGGCTTTAGCGAAGAAGCCAGTAAGTTTTTGGGGCTTCGTTTGTATTCTTATACCAAAAAGAGTTTTGATGAACCGCTGGATGGTATTGTATACAGTGTAATGGTAAGTATGGGCTTTGCCACCCTTGAAAATGTAATGTATGTAATGAACTATGCCCAGGCAGGCCGTGGGCTGGAGGTGGGTATTCAACGGATGTTCCTTAGCGTACCGGCCCATGCATCATTTGCAGTAGTGATGGGATACTTTGTTGGCAAAGCAAAATTTGATCCCAACAGGAGTTTTCTTTTTATGCTAACAGGTTTGCTGATCGCCATTTTCTTTCATGGCACTTATGACTTCTTCCTGTTCCTGCCAAAATATTCACACATCGGTAAAAACCTGAGTGAAGCTCTGTTAGCAGCCGGAGCCATAGGTTCATATATTGTTTGCCTGATTCTCAGCCGGAAATTGATCCATTACCACCGACAAACATCTCATGCAATGTTTAAAGATAAAAATATTCATGCTTAATATCCGCAAGGCAGACTTTAATGATATTGCTCTCATAAGAGAACTTACGTTTAAGGTATGGCCACAAACTTACGCTGCTATAATTTCCAGAGAACAGATGGACTTTATGCTGGAGATGATGTACAGTGAAGCCTCTTTATTAAAACAAATGAATGATGGTTGCGGGTTTATCATCACCTATGACAATAATGAACCGGTTGGCTTTGCATCCTGCCAGGAAACTGAACCATCTCTTTTTAAATTGCATAAAATTTATGTGCTCACTTCCCAGCAGGGAAAAGGCACAGGGAAATTTATGATTGAGTATCTCATAAATGACATCCGGCAAAAAGGGGGCACAGCATTGCAGCTACAGGTAAACCGCCATAACAAAGCAAGAAATTTCTATGAGAAACTTGGTTTCGTTGTTATCCGGGAAGCCGATTTTGATATTGGCAACGGCTATTTTATGAATGACTATGTAATGGAAAAGAAACTGAAATAGTACCGCTAATTTTTAAGTACTCCTTTGCAATCAAGAAATCTTATCGGATCAAGCGGTGTTTCAAATTTAAATAACAGCATTTCCATTTTATTTCCGGGAGTGATATAACCAACCGGCTGCCCGGTTTTGAGGTTATCGTTTCTCCGGACAATTACTTTAGTAAGACCGGAATACCAGAAATAGTAATCCTTGAAATAAAACACCACATCCCATTTACCATCATCTGTTTGCTCAACGTTGGTCACTTTACCGCTGAAACAGGCTTTTGCTACTGTGTCGGGTCTGCTAAAAAGCACAATACACAGGTCCGGCTCATCATAATGGATTTCATTTTTGGGAGGAGGTACGACCGTTGCTTCATTCAATGGGCATTGCAGCCAGATGCTGTCTTTTTGTGCAAAAAGGAGAACCGGCAGGTATAACAATACTGCCATCATGCAGGCCTTAATTAATGTTTTCATTGGTAGAAATTTATATATACAAGGTACAGGTACACGGAAAAGTTCAGCTCCGGTTCAAACTCAGTTTCTTTGCCATTTCAGCACTCATTCCCTCGGCAGAAATACCATACCCGCTAACCAGCACACCCTTTACCCCACTCACTGATTCTATGGCATACACAACAGCTTCATCCGACGGGTCAGTATTACCCTCAAACCGGTGAACTTCCACAATTTCAAAATCATTTACATCAAATTTATCAGCATGACAAACGATACAATTCTCCGACAGGTTGAAGTCAAGTACAAATCCCCTTCCCTTTAATCCATTTACTGCCTCAGAAACAGTATCGTAGGTTATCATTTTCCGCTTATTTGCATAGCAAAGTTATTCTTAATTGTCTAAACCGGACTCTTAATAAAACCCTTATTCTTCAAAATTGACCGAACTATGATAGCTCTTTTTATAACGAATCCGTTGTGTAAAAAAGTGCCGGAAAAGCCGCTATCATGGGTTTTTATTCAATGGTAAACAGTACCTTTGCCGCCATAAATAAAAAGCTATAAAATGTCAACAGTAACAAAAACCATTGATTTTAGCCTGCCTTACAAAGTGGCAGATATTTCCCTTGCTGAATGGGGTCGTAAAGAGATCCGTTTGGCTGAAGCAGAAATGCCCGGTTTGATGTCAATCCGTAAAGAATACGGACCTTCTCAACCGCTGAAAGGTGCAAGAGTGGCCGGTTGTTTACACATGACCATCCAGACTGCCGTGCTGATTGAAACTTTAGCCGCTCTTGGCGCTGAAGTTAAATGGAGCTCCTGCAATATCTTCTCTACCCAGGATCATGCTGCTGCTGCTATTGCTGCTGCAGGTATCGGTGTGTTTGCCTGGAAAGGACAAACACAGGAAGAAGCTGACTGGTGTATTGAGCAAACATTATTCTTCGGCGGTAAAGACAAACCCCTGAATATGATCCTTGATGATGGTGGTGATCTTACCAACATGGTTCTTGATACGTATCCTGAATTAGTGCAGCATGTAAAAGGTATCTCCGAAGAAACAACTACCGGTGTTCACCGTTTATATGAGAGGGTGGCAAAAGGTACATTACCGATGCCTGCTATCAATGTAAACGATTCTGTTACTAAATCTAAATTCGATAATAAATACGGTTGTAAAGAATCATTAGTGGATTCAATCCGCCGTGCAACTGATGTGATGCTGGCTGGTAAAGTAGCCGTCGTGGGTGGTTATGGTGATGTGGGTAAAGGATCTGCCGCTTCATTAGCTGGTGCTGGTTGCCGTGTTATTGTCACCGAGATCGACCCTATCTGTGCACTGCAAGCTGCCATGGATGGTTTTGAAGTAAAGAAAATGATTGATGCGGTAAAAGAAGCCGACATTGTTGTTACTGCTTCCGGTTGCCGTGACCTGATCCGGGGCGAACATTTCAAATTGATGAAAGACAAAGTGATCGTTTGTAATATCGGCCACTTTGATATTGAAATCGATATAGCATGGTTGAATACCAATTATGGCACTACAAAAGATACCATCAAACCGCAGGTTGATATTTATAATGTAGATGGTAAAGACATCATCATCCTGGCTGAAGGTCGTTTGGTGAATCTTGGTTGTGCCACAGGCCATCCTTCATTTGTAATGAGTAACTCATTCTCTAACCAGACTTTGGCACAGATTGAATTATGGCAAAATCATAAGAACTATGAGAACAAAGTATATGTTCTTCCAAAACACCTGGATGAGAAAGTTGCCCGTCTTCACCTTGCCAAAATCGGCGTAGTACTGGACGAACTGACCGATGCACAGGCTTCTTACCTCGGTATCAGCAAAGAAGGACCTTTCAAAGCTGAACATTACAGGTACTAAGAAACGTTGAGATACTTACAACCCATCCCGATAAAGCGGTATGGGTTTTTTATTGCCGTTTATTACCGCAGAATAAGACCTCCCTGCCGTAAACTAACCTGGTTTTGGATGCCAATGCACTCCCCTGCTAATTTGGCTTAACAAAATCAAAAGCAATGAAAAAATTTCTCAGTCTGTTGATTGCATTCTTTCCGATAATGCTGTTTGCACAAAGTGTCGGGATAAATACTGATAACTCCACGCCGGATGCCACTGCTATGCTTGACATTAAAAGCAATAACAAAGGCCTGCTGATCCCCCGGATAACTACCGCAGCAAGAACAGGTATCTTATCTCCTGCCATCGGGCTAACTGTTTTTGACAGCGATACCTACAGTTTCTGGACATTTCGCGGAGATATTATGGGCGGATGGGTAGAAACACTGCATACTCTCGATAAACATTGGAACAGGACAGGATCTAATATTTTTACGACCAATGGCTCAGGTAATGTTGGTATTGGCACAAGTACCCCAACAGAAAAACTGACCATCAATGCATCAGACCCTGCAATCAGCTTCCTGAATGCTGGTACAGAAAAAGGATTTGTCCAGTCAAGCGGAAACCATATCAAATTGGGGACCTACAATGCCAACACAACCGGTAATCTTGTTTTCAATACCCGTGATATAGACAGGATGTTTATTACATCAGCCGGAAATATAGGGATAGGGATTTCAAACCCGGTTGGAAGATTTCAGATCGGAACAGGTGATGATGCCAGCGCAACCACGCATGGTTACCTGATGATGGGCCCTGCAAATGGAGAGAACCTGGTGCTGGATAATAATGAGATACTGGCACGCAACAACGGGGTTGTTTCCACTTTGTTTCTTGCAAGGGATGGAAGTAAAGTGCAATTGGGAAATGGCGCAGAAGGAACCGGCACCAAATTACACATCACCAGTGGCAATGATGTGGGCTTGGCCAATAACCTGAGTGGTTATCTGATGATGGGCTCTCAAACCGGAGTCAACATGGTGTTGGACAATAATGAACTCCAGGTTCGCAATAACGGCGCTGCCACACATCTTTACTTGCAAAACGGCGGTGGCAATGTGTTTATAGGTGATGCAACCAATTTCACCAGTGCACACCGCTTGGGTGTGGATGGCAATACCGTTATCACCGGTAACCTCAGGGTGGGTACAACTGTAACCCCATCCGGTTACAAACTCGCAGTAGATGGTAAAGTCATCTGCACTGAACTACTAGTTCGTTTGGTGCCCAACTGGCCCGATTATGTTTTCAGCAAAAAATACACCCTCCCCGGTTTAAATGAAGTGGAAGACTTTATTAAAAAGAATAATCGTCTGCCCGGTATCCCTTCTGCAAAACAACTTGAAACAAACGGATTGAATATTGGCGAAATGCAAAAACTGCAGATGGAAAAAATTGAAGAACTCACTTTATATATCATTGAATTAAAAAAAGAAATCGAAAAACTTAAAGCAAAGTAATAACCCTTCTTTTTTAAACAATGCATATGAAAAGAAATATCATCAGCCTGTTGCTTTGTATTTTACTGTTTGCAACAAACAGCAATGCACAGCAAGACAGCATGCTGCAGCAGCAGTTACGGGGAAAACAAAATTTTGCTGATGTGATGCAAACGGTATTGGCCTATTATAACAATCCTGAAACAATCAATCGCCTCGGCACTAAAACAGTTAACAGAAACCTCAAACACTGGGGTCGGTACGGATGGTATATGAGCAGCCGGCTGGGGCCCAATGGTGAATTCGTAAATATCAATCAAAGATTATTTGATGCAACAAGGCCTCAGAAAGTAAACAGAACTGCGAACAATACAAATCAATCCAACTTTATTGAAAGTGCAGGCGGCAATTGGGCTATCGTAGGCCCTAATAACACTACAAATGGAATTGGCCGTGTGGACAGACTCGCTTTTCATCCATCCGATCCCAATATTGTTTATGCCGGCGCCGCGGGCGGCGGTCTTTGGCGCACCAGCGATGCGGGGGCCAACTGGACAAACCTCACTGCAGATATTCCCTGTCTTGGCATCAGCGGAATCGTTATTGATCCAAACAATACAAATACCATTTATATCCTCACCGGCGATGGTGATAGTGATATCAGTGGTCTGGTGGAAGATTTTGGTTATATGCGTTTTTCTATTGGTGTTTTAAAATCAACTGACGGTGGCGCTCGATGGACAAGGGTGACAGGTTTTCCTGGTGTAACCAATGCGTTGATCGGATACAGGTTGACCATGCACCCAACCAATTCAAACATTTTATTTGCCTGTACCAGCGAGGGGCTTTTCCGTACTACCGATGGTGGGGATAGCTGGACTGCCGTTGAAACTACCGGCGGCCGCTTTTATAACATGAAATTTAAACCAAATGATACTGATACATGTTATGCTGTAGCTAACAATGGAAATATAACCCGCTTTTTCAGAAGTTTTAATGAAGGCATTGATTGGGAAACCGATCCCATAATTAATGGCCAGATCAATAATCCAAATTCAAGAGTAGAGCTTGCAGTAACCCCTGCAAATAGTAACCTCGTATATTTATTATGCGGGGGGGTACCTGCAAATGGACAATTTGCGGGACTATTCAGGAGCACCAATGCCGGCATCAGCTTTACCCAGCAAAGCAATACACCCAATATTCTTGGCCGATCCAATACAGGTAATGATAATCAGAATCAATCACTCTATGACCTGGCAGTCGCCGTGAGCAATACAACCGGTGCAACAGTTATGTCAGGAGCCATTGAAGTGTGGCGAAGCACAAACTCCGGCGCAGCATGGACATTCCGGGGAAATCTGCACGATGATATTCATGACCTGGGTTTTCACCCGGGAGATAACAAACTGTGGGCTGCCACGGATGGTGGGGTTTACAGCAGTATTGACAGCGGCGCCAACTGGACATCGCATTTTGAAGATATGAGCATCACCCAGTTCTACAGGATGGCTGTCAGCCCTTCAGATTATCTTGAAATGATAGCAGGCGCACAGGACAACGGTGTTAAAAAAAGAGATAATGGAACTTCATTTTTTGATCAGATAGGCGGCGCAGATGGTTATTGCGTGGGATATGATCCTGTGAACACCAGTACATACTATGCTATCCAAAATAATACCCTGACCCGATTCCTGAACGACGGAGCAAGTAATTCACCGCTTGTTACCAATCTCAATTTTTTTTCCAATATGGCTGTTCACACATCATTGGCCAATACCATCTTTCTTGCCTCCGATTCATTCCGGACTGTTACCAATGGAAATGTTTCAACATATAGTGTCGTAAATAATAATCCTCTTGGAGGCTGGTATTTAAAAACCTGCCCAAGCAACGGTAACAGGATCTATATGGCTGGTGGGGCATGCCCTGCTCCCACTCTGGCTAATCCTTTACCCGGTTGTTACCAGGCCACGACAGGTGTATTGCGCAGAAGCGATGACGGCGGCACTACATGGCCAACAAACAATATATTAAGCAACGACAACGGGTTCCCACTAACTTTTCCTAAAATAACAAGCATCAATGTTGACCCCACTAATTCATTAAAGGTATGGGTGACTTTCGGCGGATTTACTGATAATGTAAAAGTATATTATGCAGACTATAATATAAACCCTGCCGGCAACTGGATAAATATGAGCGGTACATTGCCGAATGTTCCGGTCAACTGCATTGCCATTGATAATAATAACAATGCTTATATAGGTACTGATAACGGCGTCTACTACCGGGGAACGGGCATGAGCGATTGGGTCCCCTTTTATAATAACCTTCCTTATGTACCTGTCACAGACCTGGTCATTTCAGAGGCAGACAACAGGATCAGGGCTGCAACTTTTGGGCGTGGTATATGGAGCAGCGATTTATATACCGCTTGTGTGACTGATTTGAACATCACTGGCACATTGGAAGGCCAGGAATTTTATGAAGCATCCAATTCAATTACATCCACTGCATCATTATTAACATCGGAAGGCAGTAAAGTACAGATGCGTGGGGGTAATGAAGTTTTGCTGGAGGCGGGCTTCAGCGCTAAGGAAACAACACAGTTCCGGGCCGCCATTGGTCCCTGCGGGAGTGGAGGCATTGCAGGCTTTCGCTCTGCATCAACTGATTCCTCTGTTCTGTTGCATCCGGCACAATATCTGGTACCACCCGGCGGAAGAAAATCATTGGTTCATATTATTTCTATATCCAATAATGAAGTTTATTTTGAAGTAAACCAGAAACAGCCCGGCACAACTGATATCCTGCTGACTGATAAAACCGGCAAGATCATTCGCAGCAAAAACATCCCCATATCAACTGTGGGCAAATGGAATGATTTAGTAGATATTGCCGGGCTCAGTAACGGAGTTTACTATCTAAATGTACTATTGAACAGACGGGTGGAGCATATGCAGGAAGTGAAGATACAATAGTATTAAATCAGCAAACCATGCAAAACTGAAATTCCTGAAAAATGAGTACTTTATAACTGTTTAAACCCGACGATTTGAATAAACGAAATATCATACTTGCTGTATGTATCATTATTTGTTCATTTACACAGGCACAATCTCCACCGGTATTTTTTCATTTAAGCACAGCAGAAGGACCGAGTGACAACAGTGTAAACTGGGTTGCAAGGGACATAAATTCCTGAGGGTGCACAAATCGCACCTGGTAAATCCTGCACACATTGAATCATATGACAAACAGGGAATGTTGCACATGAGCGATGGCGCAAAAGTAGAAGTAGCCCGGAGGAAAAAGGATTTTTTGCAGCAATCGCTTTCGGGAAATGGCCGGCTTTAGTTTTTTATACCGGAATATTCCTTGCTATACAATCAATACAAATACCTCTGGCTATTTCACGCAGCCTGCGAACTGTCAGGAAAACTGAAGGTGATAGTGGTTATTCTTTTCTGCGGCCCTGCTATAGAGATATGACCTCCTGCCGATGCGGCAGCCGGCTCAATGGCGCTGATACTGTAAGCCAGTGCATACCCGTTATAATTATTTCTTTCTTGTATTTCCAGTATTACCACATCCCGATAACGTTCTGCTGTAATATGTATCTCTCCGTTCCTGGAATTAGTCACAACAGTATTAAGAAGTTCCCGGATAACAGATACTGCTTTGTGCATCTCTGCTTTTCCCAGGGCAATCCCCTGCTCCACTTCATTTACCAGATGAGTATTATTGTGTTTGGCGGCGGTCAGGGAACTGTTAACCAGGTTACTTACTAACTGTTGTAAAGATATTGCGGTGTCAAAGGCACCAGTGGCTGCATGCAGTTGTTGTTTCATAGGTTTAGATTATTGGTAGTTTTCAAAAGGACCGGATCTGAACTTTCTGACAGAAACAGGTCAGTTACTCTCATGGTAAATCTACCGGTGATTACAACACAATATCGCTTTGATGCGGCCAGATTTCTCCGTTTTAGCAGTTTAACTGATATGTACTAAGTGTTTTTGGGTAAGGCCGCTTACTTAATAAGTGTCTTCGCTTCATTTACCAGGCAGGTTGCGAATGCCATTAATGCTTCTTGTTCTGCAGGGCCTAAATTAACGGTAGATTCCTTCTTATTGTTGCCGGTAAATAAAATATGATTGATCTTCTGTGTCATTATTTTCTGCAATTGTGAATTAGTTGCAGGGCTATTCTTAAAAATGAAGTGAAAAAGTCCTTCGCAATTCATAGTTCCACCGTTCTTAAATGTCAGTTTTGTTTTCACTCCTTCAAAAAAAATGAAGGCAGTGGAATTATTATCAAAACATTTATCGGCCCCCTCTATGGAAAACAATACATCAATCTCTTTACTGTCAGCATCGATTGTAACCGAGCCCCCGTCAAAATAAATGAACCCTGTGGAAAGTTTGATCTCTTTGGTGTAAGGGTCAGCCTCTCTTATCAATTTACAACTGGCAGATGTCGAATCCTGGGCAGCAGAAAAAAAAGGTAATAGCAAGAAAATGGCAACTATCTGTTTCATATAGTCAAGTTGAAGGCTAAAATAAATAATAATTGACTTTAAAACAGGAAGAAGATTGTTAAAGAGGCCTCCGGGTTGCACTTTTGCCTGCCTGTATTCTGCTTCTGCATAAAAAGCAACCAACCTTTCACCTCCTCCGTTAATATGTGTATCTTTAAAGACACTCCCGGGTTCCCTTAAAACTATCTGATGAAAAGGCTCTCATTAGTTTTCATATCGCTTCTTTCCCTTTCTCTTACAATAAGAGCCAGCCACATTACAGGTGGAGAGATGTATTACAGGTATATCGGGATGAGCAACGGCCTTTACCAGTATGAGGTAACATTGAAACTGTTTCAGCGTTGTGGCAGCGGCCGGCAGTTCCCTAATCCAACTATCATTTCCATTTTTGACAAAACGACCAATAATAGAATCAATGATTTATCCGTTCCCATCACTAATACAACTAATATCAGCATTACTAACCCCGATCCGTGCATTACTAACCCCCCGGAAGTTTGTTATGATGTGGCATTTTATACATTCCCGGTTTCGCTGCCGGCTTCTGCCCAGGGTTATGTATTGGCCAGCCAGGTAAACTTCCGGATAAATGGCATCAACAATCTTGCTTCAGGTTATAATAATATTGGTGCCACTTATACAGCAGAGATTCCGGGAACCTTCGCAGCCAGTGATGGCCCTGTCAATAATAGTGCTGCTTTTACCGGCAACGACCTTGTAGTGGTTTGTGGTAATAATAATTTTTCGTACAGTTTTGCAGCTCAGGATGCTGATGGCGACGAGCTACGTTATTTCTTTTGTGAAGCCTATGCAAGTTCCGTTGGAAGCGGCGGCGGCGCATACCCGACATTACCCCCACCGTTCCCGCCGGTTCCTTATGGTGCACCGTTTGCCGAGGATGCCCCTTTAGGCCCGACCGTTCAGGTAAACTCAACCACCGGATTAATAACAGGAATAGCACCCGGGCCGGGAATTTATGTTGTGACGGTTTGTGTTGATGAAATGAGAAATGGTGTATTGATTGCAAGACAGCGAAAAGATATACAGATAAATATTGCAGATTGCGATATCGCTTCGGCAACCCTGTTGCCGGAATATATGCTTTGCCGCAACACACAAACAATTACAATTGCCAATCAATCCACTAGTCTGCTGATCGTTACTACCGATTGGGAATTTTTTGACAATACCAATTCCCTTATTTACAGTACAACAGGGCCGACAGCTACTTACACTTTTCCAGCTATCGGTCTCTATACTGTAAAGCTTGTTATCAACCGGGGGCAGGGTTGCACTGACTCCACCACCGCTTTAATTAGAGTGTTTCCGGGATTTATTCCCGACTTTTCATCGAATGGCATTTGCTTTAACCGTCCTACATTATTTACAGATAATACCACCTCCGTTTATGGCACCCCCAATTCATGGAGATGGGATTTTGGTGAAAGTTCTACAACGGCCGATATCTCATCACTTCAAAACCCAACTTATACATATCCTTTTATGGGAATAAAAACAGTCAGGTTGATCGCCTCAGATACGAGAGGATGCAGGGATACTGTTTATAAAGACATTACCATTATTGATAAACCACCAATCTCTCTTGCTTTCAGGGATACACTTATCTGTGTAAATGATAACCTGACACTGCAGGCAAGTGGTTCCGGAAATTTCAGCTGGTCACCGCTGGTAAATATTGTTAACCCAAATACAGCCACTCCTACTGTGTCGCCAATTACCACTACCACTTACTATGTTGATCTTGAAGATGACGGTTGCCGCAACCGGGATTCTGTAAGGGTACGAGTGGTAAGTTTTGTTACGCTGCAGGCAATGGCAGATACGATCATCTGCCGGGGAGATACAATTCAATTAAGGGCTGTATCTGATGGATTACATTATTTATGGAGCCCGGCTGCACAGTTTATTGACCCGACACTCCAAAATCCATTTGCCTTTACTAATAATGCGATGACGAATTACCAGGTCACTGCTGTCATCGGTGGTTGTTCTGCAACAGACAATGTTATTGTAACTACCGTTCCCTATCCTTTAGTAAATGCCGGTGCTGATTTTACTATTTGCTATAATGCAAAAGCACAATTGAACGGAACAACAGATGGCAGTTCGTGGCAATGGAGCCCCGTTAATCTTGTCAGTAACCCTCTTATATTAAACCCGGTAAGCTATCCGCCCAGAACTACCAATTATGTGCTTACGGCATTTGATACAAGAGGTTGCCCTAAACCCAGCCGGGATACAGTTACTGTAACAGTGTTACCAAAAATGAGAGTCTTTGCTGGTAACGATACAGCAGTTATTGTTGGACAACCGCTTCAGTTAACAGCAACGGGCGGTGTGAATTATGACTGGATACCCGCAACCTATTTATCTGCAGCCGATATTCCCAATCCTGTCGCAACATTTCCATCTGCTTCTGGCGGTATTCAATACAAAGTAATAGCCTATAACCCGCAGGGCTGTAAAGATTCTGCGTTTATTACTGTCAAGGTCTTTAAAACAAAACCAACCATTTTTGTCCCTTCGGCTTTTACTCCAAACAATGACGGGAAAAATGACCTGCTGAGGCCGATTGCAGTAGGCATTAAGAATATTGAATATTTCAATATCTACAATCGCTGGGGCCAGCTCCTGTTTTCTACACAGGTAAATGGAAAAGGCTGGGATGGAAAGATCAATGGGGTCGTTCAATCTACCGGCACATTTGTATGGACAGTAAAAGCCACCGACTACACCGGAAAAGCTTATTTCCAGAAGGGAGTAGTGACACTTATCAGGTAATACAGTATCAACTGTCCGGCTTATCACTGATCAATTTTGTGAACAACTTTTCCTGAACGAAAATCCATGTATAGCATAGAAATTGATACACATACAGGACAAAATTCAACCTATGCCGATCAGATTTGTGAGGATGGTACAGTTTACCCGGCTGGTAAAAGCTGAAGGCCGTCTCCGGGAATTCAATTTCAGAAAAGTAAAAAGTCCTGAGGAAGCATTTAGTGTGAATGTCTGCAACGAACGGGGCGACCGGATAATTTTCGGTATGCAAAAAAAAGAGAATGGCTGGCGGATTCAACCGGGAGAAATACCCGGATGGATATTGCAAAACGAAAACAACCTGAACGAAGTAATAGAAGATGAATTGAAAAATTGGCAGCGGCCAAACGATACTACTTATCATTCTCCCTGAAACGTTTCCGGATGATCTCCAGCTGATCGTTGGTGATGGAAGATGTTTTCTTTAAAACACTGATGAAAAAATCAACTTCCTCTTCCGTGGCGGGGCAACCTGTATTTTCTCCTTTATCCGGGCCTTCTCCCTCCTTTCTGATTTTGGAATCTGATAAAAGATTACCCTCTTTATCTAATACCAGCCAGAAAGGTATACCCTGCCCATCTCCATTGTATTTAATTTTCAGTTCAGCAGCGCCGGGATTTTCCAGGTTCTTTTTATCCTTCGTCTCATCCACTACAAGGTGGGTGATGATATAATTATCATCAAAGAATTTTTTGCAGGCCTCATCATTCAGGCTTTTGTCCATACGATGGCACCAGCCACACCACGAAGCATGAAACATCATCAACACATTTTTGTTCTCCTTTGCTGCCTGCTGGTAAGCTATCTTAAGAACATCAGCTGCAGATGGCACAGCCTCCTGCCCTTTTACTGAAACAAGGGCTGTGAACATCAGAAGTAACAAAAAATTATGTTTCATCGGGTATTATTAGAATTATAAGCCGGACCGCTGTTCCGGTAGCAATCACCATCAGCATACTGCCCCCGCTTCCGACAGTTTCAAAATCGAGGTCAACACCAAGGATGCCGTTGGCACCTATTGCCTGCGCCTTTTGCGATAACTCCCGGAGAGCATCTTCTTTAGCCTGCTCAAGTACTTTTTCGTAGGTCTTGCTTCTGCCACCGAAAACATCTCTCAACCCGGCAAAAATATCTTTGAAGATATTGGCGCCGATGATGCTTTGTGCATTGATTACTCCAAGGTATTCCTGAACTGGTTTCCCGTCAACGGTGCTGGTAGTTGTGATAAGCATAATGGTTTATTTTAGTTTTTCAAATATAGCTTTTAGTTGCACATCTTCCTTAACAGAAGATCCCTTTGAGGCTTCCTGTATATAACTGATACGCCTGTCCACATCCGGGTGGCTGCCGAGAAATTCAGGCAATGTATTTGTTGGCGCCGCTTCTTTCAGGTGATGAAATAAATCAACAAAACCACGGGGGTTGATCCCCCGCTTTGTCAGAATTGCCAGTCCGTCCATGTCGGCCTCTTTTTCTAAGCTCCGTGAATAAGTTAACGACTTCAGATTATCTGCATGGTTAACAACTATTGAGGTCACTGTTCCAAATCTTCCAAACAATAAACTGAGAAAGACTTTGGAGCCCAGTTGACGGAATATCCGCTTAGTCGAGTGTTTGTTATTGATATGTGTAAACTCATGACTGAGCAAAGCAGCCAGTTCAGGGTACGAGGTAATTTCGTTCAAAAGTGCACTGTAAACAACAATACGTCCGCCCGGCAGTGCAAATGCATTCACCACATTATCATTTACAACTGTTATCTTAATGTTATAGGCTGTTGGCACATCCATAGTGCTGAAGAACTCATTCAGCACAAATGTTTTGGCCGTATCTTCCTGCCCCGATAAACCCAGGGCATCATATACCGCATCTCCTAACTGCTTCTCTGTTTTAATAGAAACCTTTGAAGCCAGTTTTTCTGATAACCAGGGAACGATCAGGAGATATAACAAAAATAAAATTCCGAGAATACCCAGAAAAAGGAGGGTATTCCGTATCCATTCCCTGCCGCTGCTTTTTTTATGCCATGCTTTTTGTTGCTCGGCCTGCATTCCTTTTACATAGTTGGCGGCATCATTCCCGCTAATGAATAATTCACCGCCTGAATGATGAGTGTGCCGGAATCTTGTACGTTGAGATGAAAAATCAAAAGACACTTCCACATCTTTCAGCAGCCAGTTTATCATTGCGTTGCTGCCGTCGGGATTTCGAAAACCGACGTTCAGATTTTTATCAAACACTAATACAGTTGATTCAATCGGTTCTGCCCCGGGAGAAGTGTGATAAGAAGCAAAATAACTTTTCATATTTTGTAAATTTCCAGGAGATAAAGATAACCGATAATTTCATTTGGGTTTGTTAAGGAACGGGCCAAACAAATCAATTTATACTTTGTTATATGCAGGGAAAACAAAACCTTTGCACCGCTTTCAACTACAACTGTAAACAAAATGGTTCAGGCATATAATTTTCTGGCTTCCTGGCAACTGTTTCCTGAAAAAGGAACGTATGAGCATGGAGAACGGCCCAAAAGCGGTATCTATAAGATAGAAGCGATAACCGATAAAAAAGAATTGGCCATTTATCATAACTGGGTAACATTGGAGAACCAGGCCTTTGCTTCCAATTATAAAATTAACGCCGATGGTGATTTGAATGATTTTGACAATCATGAACTGGCCGATAAGGTACAGGTGGCCATTCCTGATGGCATCACTTTCGAAATTCATTTTTACAAAAAGGGAGAAGTGGCCCTGCATGTAGTGCATGAAATAATGCCAAACGGTTATTTAAAAATAACTCAGCAAGGAGTAAAAGATGATGGAACAGCATATACCAACTCAGAGATCTATCACAAGCAATTAAGTGTGCTGCCCTACTCTGCCTCCGTTTCCGGTGCCGTTATCAAGGCAAATGAAGAAGGGATGATAAAGCATAAAGCTCTTACAGCCATGGAAGAGCAAACCAATATGCAGTTGGAACAGATCCGTAAGCAAATTGAATTGCTGGCATTACAGGCGCATGAAATTCAAAAAAGAAAAGACCTGTCGCTGATGATCTACGGAGCCAGGCTCTCTTTTAAACCCAACATCGGTCAAACGTATTACCTCTACGAAAAACAGGATGACAGTTTTATGCTGTCTCTGATCTCTCCAAAAGAATGGGGACAAAGCGGGCCGTTTAAAAAATTTATATCTGCCGTTCAACTGCTTGCCGACCACACCTGGAAAGAATTGTAAGTATTCTGTTTCAACAGTTTATGAATTTCACTAAGTGTTTACCCTAAAGAAATTCTAATAATAATATACTAAGGGCTTTTACATTCCGTTTATAGGATCATTAACCATCCAATATCCTTTCTATGAGAAAACCTATACTCATGGCAGTCATACTTATGCTGCTATTAAACGTAACCGATGTAAAAGCCCAGGCCAATCTTAACTGGGGATCTTCCTTTTCACCATCATGGGCTAATGGCAATACAAATGGCAGTGCCAATAATATCAGCGGAAGCGGTATTAATTGTACTGCTACAGCTTCAATCGTTGGCAGCGGCTCTTTCCAGCAGGCTTTAGGCTCCTCTGGTGCCCAAACACCTACTGTATCCGGTGCTACATTTACAGTACCCGGAACAACCAGCCGGTTGCAGGTAACGCCCAACTATTCAAACAACAGCAGCTACACCGATATCGTACTGACCTTTACTTCAATGGCGACCAACGTAACATTCAATATTGTAGATGTTGATAAAAACAATTCGACAAGTACTACTTATTACGACAGGGTAACCGTTACCGGAACAAATGGTGTAACCACCTACAATGCCACATTGACAAAGTATGATGCTGTTACAGACCCAAACTTTCTTGTCATCAGCGGCAATGTTGCTAATGTTAATACAACCAGCGGACAGGCAGGCAATACAGCATCAGATGCCACTGATCAGCGGGGCACTGTAACAGTAAGTTTCGGTTCTGCAGCTCTAAACAGCATTACTATCCGGTATGATAATGCGGCAGGTGCCGATGCTAATCCTGCATCGCAGGCTATTGCTGTTGGTTCTGTTTCTTTCAACAGTTCAACATTGCCTGTAAGTCTTACTGATTTTAGCGGTCATCGCCAGGCACAGAATGTGGTGCTGAACTGGAAAACACAACAGGAAGTCAACGCACAGTCATACTCCATTGAAAGAAGTACTGGCAGCAGTTGGGAAACGATTGCTTCTGTTGCTGCAAGCGGTAATGGCAATGGAAGTGCTGATTATACTTATACTGATATTAACCCGCAGGGTTCTTTGCTGCTCTATCGCCTAAAACAGATTGACAACAGCAATAATTACAAATATTCCAATATCATCCGGATAACAACGGGCACAAAAACAACAATGCTCAGTTACCCGAGTCCCTTCACTTCGCAGGTGAATGTGAGTATCAGCTCTGACAGGAATCAGCAGGTTGTTGCTATCGTTTATGATGCGCTGGGGAAAATGGTGAGGTCGGAAACAAAACGGCTTTACACCGGTGAAAACAATTTTACATTAACCGGGCTTGATAATTTAGGCCATGGCGTTTACTATGCTGTGATAAAAGATGAATCAGGAAACCTGCTGGGCCGCACACAATTGCTTAAAAACTAAACAGTATATCATTCAAGAAAAACCCTCCTGTTACGGACAGGAGGGTTTTTCTTTTACATCTGTTAACTTTGATGAAAAGAAGAACGGATGACCAAACTCAGTGTCAATATCAACAAGTTTGCTACGTTGCGGAATGCTAGAGGCGGCAACAATCCAGATGTGGTAAAAGCAGCCATTGATGCACAACGCTTCGGTGCCGATGGAGTAACAGTACACCCCCGCCCCGATGAACGGCATATCCGTTATGAGGATGTACGGCAAGTAAAAAAAATAATCACAACAGAGTTCAATATCGAAGGCAACTGCACCGAACAAAAATTTACAGACCTGGTACTGGAAACAAAACCCGACCAGGTAACATTAGTGCCGGATACCTTAGGCCAATTAACCAGCGACCATGGCTGGGATACGATAAAAAATAAGGACTACCTCAAAAACATCATTGCTGTTTTTAAAAAGGCCGGCATTCGTGTCAGCATCTTTGTTGACCCGGATATTAAAATGGTGGAAGGTGCAGCAGCTACGGGCACTGACAGGATCGAATTATATACCGAAGGCTATGCGAAACAATTTGCAGCAGGTAATAAAAAAGAAGCCGTTGGCCCTTATGTGGCAGCAGCAACCAAAGCCAGGGAACTGGGTCTTGGTATTAATGCCGGGCATGACCTTGATATGCACAACCTGAAATTCTTTAAACAGCATATTCCCTGGTTAGATGAAGTAAGTATTGGCCATGCCCTTATTTGCGATGCATTGTATTTAGGATTTGAAAATGCGGTGCAGTTGTATAAGAGGCAGTTAATTTGATGCTGGTACAGAAAATACCTGAAAATCAATAAAGAACTGTACCAGGGTTTCGTAAATTTAGGAGTTAGGTGCAATTTTAAGACGACACAATGAGTATAATGTTTTTATCAACGACAGACTATCCTTCAGGAAAAATAATCGAATACAACATTGAGTCTTCAAAGGATAGTAAGAATAAGGACATTAAAGCAATTAATGACCAATTGACCTTTCAAGAAGAAATAAGTTTTGGTAAAATCCACATTCGGAAAGACAATGGTGACCTTTGGTATATTAATCCTAATGAGACAATAGCAAGATTTATTACTAATGACCAACTAGAATTATTTCACAGTTGGGACAAGCAACCTTTACTACCAACTGACCAACAATTTGAAATCCTTAAACAAATAGGAGGACTTCCTTCTTCACAATATTCGTTATACCCAGACAGTCTTCAATTTCCAGCAAGAGTTACAACAAATAACGGACAGCAGCTTGACCTTTGTTTATTTCATTTTTCAAAATCACCGCCTTTTCAAAGTTATTTCAAGAAAGTATTATTAATAAATGGCATTTCTGAAATTAAGCCAAGTGAACTTTCTTTATCACACGACCTAAGACTTGCAAGTACACAAGCAGACGAAATTAGGATGTCTTTCTATCCTTTTATGGTTAAAACAAATACGGGCAGACTATTAACCTATAACGGGATTACACAATTTGCTTCAACTGGTGAAATAAAAGGAAAAGAAATAATCGAGGAAGTTGATTTTTCATACGACCGTTTTGACAAAATAATGGATGTATCATCAGACGAAATAACTTTTATTATTGGCAAGTGGGATGATAAACTTCAAGACTTATTCAATCAATACACACAAGAATTGGAAAGAAAAACTGCACCTAACATTGGTATTGCCAATAGTGGGGCTAGACGGAAAATCAATCGGCATTTGGTCACGAATTAAGCAGTTGGTTCGGGGCTTGACGAATAAAGCCCAGCTTTAGTTCTTAATATTTAACTTTATCAAAATGCCAGGCAGCAGTTCCGGGCGGACGAATGTAAAATTCCCCACCATCGGCAATACCTGTTCGTTATGGGCAATTTTAGCGATGCCCTACAAACAGACACATCCGGCTGAAATTTTAGACTTTCTAAAAAAAAAGAAAGCAATGAAAAAGAAAATAATTAAATTTTTGACAGCATTAATGATAGCTAACCTGATGGGTTGTGGAAATTCTCAACAGAATTCTAACAACAACAGTAAAATGGATACAACTTCCAATCAAACTTTAGCAAAAAAGGCTGATATGATTAAACAAAAAATAACACCTTGTCTTTGGGTTGAGACAAAAGATGCTAAAGCAGTAGCAGATTATTACCTTTCTATTTTCAAAGATGGTAAACTGAAAGAGCATCGCAAATATAAAAATCCGCCAGAAGCAGGAGGAGGAGACTTTGAAACGGCAATTATGGAAATTAATGGAGTAGAATTCAATATTTTGGCTGCAGGTCCTTTCTTCAAATTTAATGAGTCTGTTTCTTTTGTGATTAATTGCAAAGACCAGGCAGAAGTTGATTATTATTGGGGTGCTTTGACTGCAAACGGTGGAGAAGAAAGTTCTTGTGGCTGGTGTAAAGACAAATATGGCTTATCGTGGCAAGTTGTTCCTGTTGAATATTTTGACCTTATTAACAGCGATGATCCTAAAGTCAGAGAAAAGGCAATGAAGAATACATTTAAGCAGAAAAAGTTAATACTTTCAGAACTTAAATGAACTAAATAACATCAGCAAAAAAGGACAAAGCAGAATTTGGATACGAATTAAAACTGCCCATACCATGAGCTGTGTGAAAAATCAAACAAATGTTGATTTTTTTTACGGTTTAGCTGAACAAGCAAATTTGGACTTTAGTTCTTAACTTCAGCTAAATAAAAAAATGGGCAGTGGTTCCGGCGGACGGAATACTAATTCCAACCTGCATAAAGCCTGCTGTTATAAACCAAACCACCATGCAAATTTCAACCATCAAAACCTTATTAGCAGCAGGCCTTGCCTTGTGCATCATTGCCTGTAACAACTCAGCTAAAAAAGAGAAAAAAGATAAACAGGCAGATACGGCAGTTACAGAAGTCCCGCCGCCACCGCCGCCTGCTAACAACCCCCCGGGTGTTGAGATGAAACCCGCCATCAACAAATGTTTTACCAGCGACGGACTAAAGTATAAGACAACTATCAACCTGAATATGGGAGATGCTGACTGTCTCGGCACTGTCACCAGCGAAGAACTGGAAAGCGGAAAAAAAGAATCTGCTGATTTTACAGGAGTGATCTCCGGAGAAGGGCTGGTAATAAAATTCAAAGGCGAGCCGCCTGTTGTCGGAGCCGCTTCTGAATGGACAGATAAAATATGGACAATTAAAAAGACCGGGAATAAAGAAACCCTGCACATCATCTTTAACGCCAAGAACTACGAGACCAATAAATGGCAGGATATGGACTACGAGTTTCAGCAGGCAGATTGTAAATAAACAGACTTAATTTTCCATCATTACAAAAGCACCCCAGTAAAAGGGTTCTTTAAATTTCGTCATCAGTTGCTGTTGCGCCTGCTTAAAGGCTTTTTGCTTATCAGTTGTTTTTACAAGGTTACTGTAAAAATTATTCATCAACTGCTGTGTGGCAGCATCATCCACTTTCCAGAGACTCATCACTATCGCTTCTGCGCCGGCAACCAGGAAGGCCCGCTGCAATCCATAGACACCTTCACCCGCCTTTATTTCGCCCAAACCGGTTTCGCAGGCACTGAGTACAACGAGGTTCGTTCCTTTCAGGTCAAGGTTCATGGCTTCATAAGAAGTAATGATGCCATTATTACTGCTGTCTAATCCGGCTTTTGATTTATCTGCATCCGAAGCGCCGGTCAGCATCAACCCGGAACGGAGCAATACATTATCCTTTGCATTATCCGCATGCACACCAATCGGCCAGCTTGTTTTTTCAACATCTTTTAAAAAATATCCGTGGGTGGCGATGTGGAGGATGGAAATTTCTTTGGCAGATTTCAGGTTGGTTTCGGTTGCATCTTTCTGTGTAAGCTCGGCCACCTGGTAGCCGGATGATTTCAATACTTTATTGATGCCATCCACTTCTACTTTAGTTCCGGGCAGCTGCACAATAACACCGGAGCCGTAATCAGGAAACCCGATCAGTGTCGCTTTTTTCCCTGCTGCATTTCCTTTTGTGTTATTGGCAATAAGGTCACGGGGATTGCCGAGTAAAATTATATCAAGCTGGTTGAGCAGGTAATCTCCACCAGCTTTTTTTAGTGTGTAGAGATTTAGCTGGTTATACACCCCGTCCAGCGACACATATATTTTCTTTTTGCCTTTTACTTCCGCTTCGAATGGCGCCCAGTATTGAGTATAAGACTGGTCATCATTCAATTTATTTTTGATAGATAACCTGTATGTCTTTGAGTATTTATTTTCCAGGTCGTTTCCATTCTCCAGTATAACAGTTCCTAGTTGCGGGTTATTTTTGGTAATAACAAGGCCGAGATAACGGCATCCATCGGTAAACACCTGGTCGAAATTCCGGAGCCGGATAAGTTCGATCAATGCCTCATCAGCCTTTAGTTCCTTTTGTACTTCAGAAATTTTTGTTTTGCCGGTGAAATAAAAATTGGCGAACTCCTTCGAGCTGGCTGACAGGTTTTTCTCCATCCTGTTCACATTTGATTCCAGTGAATCAAGATTCACATTCTGTTCCTTCAGGTCTTCCTTTGAATAAGCATAAAAAGCAGTGAGCTGTTCTTTATGGTCGATCCATTCGGTATAATCTTTTATCAGTTGTGCATTGCCCCCGGACAGGATTGCTTCACTTATTTTTCTTGTAGAACTCAACAGCAGCCCTTTGGTGGCAGCCCGGTATTCGAACAGGTCAGACAATATCTCTTTGTTACCAGCACCTGCATCCACCGCAAAATTGTAGAACCGCTGAAACCGGGGCGACAACATATCCCAGTATTTTGTTTTCTCCGCCTCACTCATTGGTGGAAAGTAGCGGTTGATGAAGTCCAGTGTTTTCTCCATCGCATCATGGTAGAGCGGATAAGCTTTGGCAATGTCTTTTTTCTTCCACAGGAGAATCGCCATATCTTCCTGTGATTGTACATACAGGGGATGAATAGTGCCAAGTGCCGTTTCTCTTACCTGTAATACTTTTTGCAGCAACGGCTCTGCTTCTGCATAGCGGCCTTTATAGCGGTAAAAATTTCCCAGGTCACTTATCACTTTTGCATAAGCCGGGCTATTCTCCGTCATGGTGTTTTTATATATCTCTGCAGAACGTTTCAGCATATCCTCCACCCGGTCTTCTTTTTTCATCAGCATCGCCAGGATGGCAACATTGTTGAGCATGTTTGCAAATTCAGGCTTGTTCTTGTCCAGTCTTTTTTCCAATCCCCGGTAGATCTCTTCTGCCTCAGTATATTTTTCCATTTGCTGGTACAACAATGCAAGGTTGGAAAAGAATTTCAAATGGTTTTTTGCTTTACTTACTTCCAGCTTGCCCGCCAGTTGCAATGCTTCTTTTAAAAATTTCACTGCTTCCTCATACCGCCCCATTGATTGAAAAAGCATTGCCTTATTGTTCAGGATAATAGCATAGGGCATGGCATCCTGTTGTTTATTCGCCAGTATCACCGCTATGGCATCTGCAAATTCCTTTTCAGATTCATTATACCTGCCAAGATTATAATGCAGCACAGCATAGTTATTCAGTGATGCTGCAACAGCCATATTTGTTTTACCCAGTTGCTTTTCCCTGAGGTCCAAAGCCTGTGCAGTAAAAGTTTCAGCTTGCCCAAAGCGGCCGGTCGTGGTGTATAACAACCCCTGGGTGGCGATGCTTTTCATATAACCGATCTCACTGGTGCGGTATGATTTTTCAAAATACTGTTGCGCTGTTCTCAGTCTTTTTTCTGCAAATACATAACGCCCCATGGCATAAGCCGACTGACCCATTTGTAAATTCATCGTTGCATTCTCCTCATCATCCAGATCAAAATCACGGTATAATGAATTAGCGATACCCCCAAGCTTCAAAAATTTAGCTCCAAACTCTCCCCTGCCCTGTCCGCCAAAAAGCCCTGAGTTATCACTCAACAGAATGGCATAGTCAATATCGGTAGAATCAAACTCAGCTTTAATGCCATCCAGTTCGTTCCGGGCCGAGTTCCGGGCCTTCATTTTAGCTTCATATTTAGCGTCGTTTGCTTCGCTTTTACCTTTGTTGACAACTCTGTCCTTTACCCTTTTTAATATCTGGGCAGGTAATTGTAGTGAAAGAAAAACAAGAGTGAAGGCAAGAAGAATTTTCATACACGAATTTTTAAGGATTGAACGGTGCTTCTAAATTACATTATTAATCGCTATTGGGCTGAACAGGCAGCGTCCCGGCGCCTTATATCCCTGTTTGTAACGCTTTATCCGGTACTTTCATCATTTATAACAATAGCAGTATAAGCTGCTGTTTTCTTAATTAGTTTGGTAAATCTAAAAAATCAGTTATGAAACAGATGATACTATCCTTACTGGCCGTTGCATACACGGCCACTTCTTTTGCCCAGATCCCCCTGACGGTTACACCCAGCGGCGGTAATAAAAAGGCATCCGTCAGCGAAAGAATTGGACTGACAGACGTAACCATTACTTATGACCGGCCTGGTGTGAAAGGCCGTGAAGGCAAAATATGGGGCCAGTTGGTTCATGAAGGCTACAAGTACCAGGATTTTGGTACCGCTAAAGCAGCGCCATGGAGGGCCGGTGCCAATGAAAACACCACTTTCAGTTTTTCTACTGATGTAAAAATAGAAGGACAATCGTTACCCGCCGGTAAGTATGGTTTCTTCATTGCTTATGGTCCTGATGAATGTACACTGATCTTTTCCAAAAACAATTCTTCATGGGGTAGTTACTATTATGATGAAAAGGAAGATGCCCTCCGGGTAAAAGTGAAACCACAACCAACAGATAAATTAGTTGAATGGCTGAAGTATGAATTTATGAACGAAACAGAAAATTCTGCCACTGTTGCTTTGCAGTGGGAAAAACTGTCCATCCCTTTCAGGATCGAAGTGGATTATGTAAAAGACCAGTTGGAATCTTTCCGTAAAGAATTAAGAACTGAAAAAGGATTTATCTGGCAAAGCTGGGACCAGGCAGCACAGTGGTGTGTGCAGCGGAATGTAAACCTTGAAGAAGCATTGTTGTGGGCTGATTCAGCCTCGAACAATTTTGGCGGTGAAAGGAGTTTCCAGGCATGGAGCACTAAGGCACAAATACTGCAGAAAATGGGAAAAGGAGCAGAAGCTGCAGAAATAATGAAAAAGGCACTGCCATTTGGAACCATGAACGAGGTTCATCAATATGCAAGGCAATTATTGGGTTTAAAGTTCACTAAAATGGCATTTGATGTTTTCAAAACCAATCTGGATAAGTATCCTAATCAATTTACTACTGTAATGGGAATGGCAAGGGCCTATTCAGCCCTCAGTGATTTTTCAAATGCCTTAAAGTTTGCCAACCAGGCTTTGTTACTGGCACCTGATCAGCAAAATAAAACCTATGTACAAGGGTTGATCGATAAACTGAAACAGAAAAAAGATATTAACTGATAGTATGATAAATCCTTTTCAAAAGCCATCTTTAAGGATGGCTTTTGTCTTTCTTTTAGTTTCAGGCAAACTATGTAATTTGTAAACAAAACAGAGACATGAAGAAAATCGTCATTGCATTTGCCATGCTGGCCCTTTCATTTTCCGGATTCTCACAAACCTGTGAGGAGAGGGAACAAAAACTATTAGAATCCATAGGTACCCTTTCGGCGGGTTTCTTCTATAACACTTATGGCCTCATCGGCAGCCTTGCTGATGGTTATGAACATGATGCGTATTCTGCCGATGCTTTAACTGACCTGCTGGATGCACAAAAGAAATTAGCTGAGAATATGATTATTTTTCTCCAAAAAATGTTAAGCGACAATATAGTAAAAGAGCAGAAAGACAAAGACTACATGAACGCCTCTGTAACCTTGCTTAAAGGCTTTAAAACACAGATTGATCTTTTACTGAACCTTGTCAATAACAAGACACAAAAAAACATCAACGCTTATGAGGAACAGCGGAAAAAAAACTGGAAGGAACTCAGCCGTATGATGGGAATGGAAGAATAAATCAGAAAGGCTTGGTTTCGCAACCGAGCAATTCACAAAGTTTGGCTTCCAATGCAGGCCCCCGGAGGTTTTTTGCTACGATCTTTCCGGATGGGTCCACCAGGAAATTTTGAGGGATACTGTTCACCCTGTATAAGACCGCTGCCGAATTTTTCCAGAACTGCAGGTCGCTGATATGTGTCCATGTAAGGGTGTCTTCATGTATTGCATTCAGCCATTTATCTTTCTGTCCCGGCTTGTCTAATGATACTCCCAGGACAGTAAAATTCTTTTTATTGAATTTCCTGAAATTCTCTAATACATTAGGGTTCTCTGCACGGCAGGGACCACACCAACTGGCCCAGAAATCAATCAGCACATACTGACCTTTGAAAGAAGAAAGAGATACTAATGCCCCGGTTGTATCAGGTTGGGAGAAATCAAGTGCCTGGGTTCCTATCGCCCCGATTTTCTTTTCTGCAATAGATGCCGCCAGTTGCTTACCGGTTTCTGTCTTCCTGATTTTCTCATCAAGCAAACTGAACCTTTTCTCCAGCATCGAAATATCTTCATTAAAAGAATAAGTGATATCAAGGATAAAAGGAGTAACCATTGACTTTGGCTTGTCCTTTACGAATTTATCAATAGCTTTTTGCACATTGTCCTGTGCGGTTGTATAACTGGCCATCAACTTATCCCTTTCGGCACCCGGCACAGTAATATTAATTGTTGAAGCAAGTGAACTCACTTGTTTGGCAACCGGCATAAAGTTTTTTACAAATTCATCAAAGTCTTTATGAGAAGCAGAACCTTCCACCTGGCAAACACCAGGCTGAGCCATATTTGCCTTCACAGAGATGACCGTATTCTCTACATAAACTTCAAATGGTTTGCCCTCGCCGGCAACAAGAAAACAAAGAACCGGTTCTTTTACAGTGCCCTTTATTGTGAATTTCCCGTTGAGCAATTTTGTTTTTGCCGACTCGGTATTCTCACCGTTTTTATAAAGCAGTACTTCGGTACCTTCCGGGTAGCCGTCCAGCTTACCGTTAATAGTAAATCCTTTGGGGGTTACCTGTGCCATTAAAGCGAGAGGAAACAATACCAGAACAAGAAGCAATCTTTTCATACTTAACCAGATATTAATTTTCATGATACGGGAAAACCGAACCAGCATACAAATTTATACAATCTTACCGGACGACAAAAAGTCCTCAGCCCAATATTGACGAAAGGAAGGATTTTGTGGATGCATTAACATCGGTACTGTTTTCCAATGCTTTAATATAGGCGCTGCCGATAATGGCCCCGTCAGCCAGCTGACAAACGGCATCAAATGATGCCTTATCCTTTATACCGAAGCCAACCAGTACAGGATTTTTAAGGCTTAGGCTTTTCAACTTTGATAAATATTCCGTTGATGCCGCTGTACTCTTTTCACCTCCAGTGGTGCTGGATGAAGAAACAGCGTACAGGAAGCCACTGCTCAGGCTGTCCAGTTTCTTAATTCTCTCTTCGGATGTTTCAGGAGTAACAAGAAATATAAAATCAAGACCGTGTTTCTTAATAACAGAGCCATATTCTGTTTCGAATTCATATTCCGGCAGGTCGGGCAGTATCAATCCATCGATACCTACGGCTGCTGCATCAGCACAAAATTTCTCAAAGCCATATTGCAGCGCTGAGTTCATGTAGCCCATCAATACAACAGGAACGGAAATTTCTTTCCTGAAATCTTTTAATTGTTCAAACAGTATCCTTATCGTCATCCCATTCGCCAGTGCAATGGAACTGCTTTGCTGTATCACCGGACCATCAGCCAGTGGATCGCTGAAGGGCATACCGAGTTCGATAATATCTGCACCATGCTGTTGCAGTGCTTTCATTACTTCAATAGTTGAGTGCAAACGGGGATAGCCTGCAGTGCAGTAAACGTTCAAAATGCCATTGATCTTCCTTTCAAATAATTCTTGTATCCTTTTCATTCAACATTCATCACCTGTCTACCGGCAGGCAGGGTTAGCATTCAACATTGTTTTTCCATCTCATTCATATACATTGCCAGATCTTTATCCCCTCTCCCACTCAAACAAACCACCACCACATCGTTCTTTTTAAAGTTTATCATTTTCAATGCATGCAAAGCATGCGCCGACTCCAATGCCGGAATGATGCCCTCCATTTTCGCCAGTTCGAATGCAGCATTCAATGCTTTTTTATCAGTAGCACTCATAAACATAGCCCGGCCGCTCTCAAACAAATGTGCATGCAGCGGGACCTATACCAGGATAATCCAAACCTGCAGAGATACTATGCGGTTCTACTACCTGGCCATCTTCCGTTTGCATCAGCAAACTTTTACTGCCATGTAAAATGCCCGGAGTACCAAGTTGTGTTGTTGCAGCACTCTTTCCACTGTTGATACCTTCACCGGCGGCTTCAACGGCAATCAAGTTGCACCGAAGGTTCATCAAGGAAATGATAAAAAGCTCCCGCAGCATTACTGCCACCGCCCACACATGCAATAACATAGTTGGGTAATTCACTACCCGTCTTTTCCAATAATTGTTTTCGCATTTCTTCACTTATCACACTCTGAAACCTTGCCACCATATCCGGGTAAGGATGCGGCCCAACCACACTACCGATTATATAATGCGTATCATCCGGGTGATTTATCCAATCCCTTATCGCTTCATTCGTTGCGTCTTTCAATGTTTTGCTGCCGCTGGTGGCCGGTATCACTGTTGCTCCCAGCATTTTCATCCTGGCCACATTCGGCGCCTGCCGTTCAATATCTTTTTCACCCATGTACACAATGCACTCTACACCTTTCAATGCACAGACCGTAGCCGTAGCTACTCCATGCTGACCAGCACCCGTCTCTGCAATAATTCTCTTCTTGCCCAGCCTCTGTGCCAATAAGATTTGCCCGATCGTATTATTGATCTTATGAGCACCAGTATGACAAAGGTCTTCCCGTTTCAGGTAGATATTCGCTTTATAGCGGTTACTCAATCGTTCAGCAAAATAGAGTGGCGTTGGCCGGCCCACATAATCCCTCAATAATTGCTGAAACTCGTTTTGAAAACTCTCCTCATAGATGATCTCCAGGTATCTTGTCCGCAGTTCTTCCGCATTTCGGTGCAGCATTTCGGGAATGTAAGCGCCGCCAAACTGGCCATAATAGCCCTGTGCATTTGGTTGTTGATATGTTTGTGTCGTTGTCATTTTTTGTTGTTTGTCATCCTGAGTTTATCGAAGGGTTATTTAGCCAGCTTTAGTTTTTCATGGCATCGCCTGTTGTGTCACTCACTTGTACGTCCCGTTTTCATGGCATCAAAACCCACCCCAATTTCTCAAAGCATTAAGTCTTCCTAATCTCGCCCCTCCAAAGAGGGGATGTACCCTAAAGCACATGGGTTTCTTCGCTACAGAACTGAAACGACCGTCATCCCCTCCCTGGAGGGGCCGCAGTCATTTATAATAAAAAACTTTCCGAAAGGGGTGGGTCAAACACTCACTTCCTTTTCCGCAACACAAATTCACTCACTCCATTCTTTTCTTCATATTCATTTATCCAATCTCTGATTTCTCTTACTGCCGCTTCCACTTTATTCACCACCAGCAACGCATCGAATCGTAAAAAAGAAACTCCATAGCTTTCTATATCTTCCTGTCTTATAAAATCTTTTACAATTATTTTTTCATCCAAGTGTGTAATCCCATCCACTTCTATTGCCAGTTGAAGGTCTTTACAAAAGAAATCAACTATATAATTTCCTATCGGCCTTTGTCTGTCAAAATCATATCCCATCAGTTGACCGTTCTTTAATTCATTCCAGAGTTTTACTTCTGAAAAGGTCATGTTTTGTCGAAGTTGTTTAGCTAGTTCTTTTAACTTAGGGTTGTATGGTATTATCTTTCTTTGCATATTGACCCACCCCGGTTTCTTAAAGCATATAATTTTCCTCAATTTGCCCCTCCAAGGAGGGGATGAGCCCTAAAGAATAATATTTTTTTTACTATTTTTCTCCTTTTCTCTTTTTACCTCTTAGCCTACTTCTTCATCGCCTGCCGAAAATGCAACACCTTACTCATATCCTTCACACCCGGTTCTTTTTCAAAGAGGCTGTTAATATCTACCCCAAAAAAGTCGGGATGCTTAAAGGCTTTTACTTTCGGTGCATCATCCGGGCCAATGCCGCCACTTAAGAAAAATGGTTTTTCTATTTTGGCTTTGGTTAAAATCGTCCAGTCAAATTGTTTGCCGGTGCCACCAAAACTTTCTTTTAAACCGCCCGTATCAAATAAATAATAATCACACACTGCATCATACGGTGCCACCAACTTATCAATATCCACACCATCAATCACCCGGAAAGCTTTTATCACTTCCACTTCACTACTCAGATCTTCACACATTTCGGGGCTTTCATCGCCATGCAGTTGTACCGCATCCAGGCCGTAATCATCTATGGCATCTAACACATCAATCATCTCCGGGTTCACAAACACTCCCACTTTCTTTAAATCAAAGTCAGCACTCTTCAATTCCTTTTTAGAAATCTTTTCGCCGATATAGCGGGGAGATTCTTTATAAAATATCAGCCCTGCAAAATCTATATCCAGACCGTCAAGCTGCTGCAGTTGTTTCATTTCGGTGATACCACACACTTTTATATTCATACTGTTGTTTTTATTTTAATTATGAAATCTTCAAACGCCTTGCCCGGTTGTTCTTCTTTCATAAAATTCTCTCCGATCAAAAAACCCCTGAACCCGGCATTTCTCAAAGTTACAATAGTATCAATGCTGCTGATACCACTTTCAGCAATAGCCGGTTTACCGGCAGGTATCTTATCTATCAGTTGTAGCGAGGTATTAATATCTACTTCAAACGTCTTCAGGTTGCGGTTGTTCACTCCCACCATACTTACTTCATCGCAACAATGACCGAGTTCTTCTTCATTATGTACTTCCAAGTATTGATTCCAAACCGATACTATTTGCATAGGCGGCGAATTCTTTCACCTCCGCCGGGGTAAGACAGGCTGCGATGAGCAATATTACATCTGCCCCAAATGCCTTTGCTTCCGCTATCTGCCATTTATCAATGATAAAATCTTTGCGCAGCACCGGAATATCTGTCACTACTTTGGTTTGTATCAGGTCATCCAGGTCACCACCAAAAAATTCATCGTCAGTTAATACAGAAATGCCAGCCGCATGTTTATTGTATGAGACTACCACCGGTTCTACTTCCAGTTCTTTTGTTTTGAACCAGCCCTTACTTGGGCTTTTTCTTTTGAACTCTGCAATGATACCGGTACTTCCCGGTAGCAATAAATGTTTTACCAACGACCGGTTAGCTATCTGCCAGAAAAAGCCATCCCTTTCAAACCGTTCGATACTGCTCATCGGTTTGAACTTTTCTACTTCTTTTCTTTTTGCTGCTACTATTGTTTCTAAGAATATCGCTCATTGTATTGAAATCAATTTTTGTAGTGACTGATTAGCCTTTCCGCTCTCCAAACTTTCAACCGCTGCGTTATAGGCTTCGTTATAAGCTTTATACCTGCCGGTGCAATACAATGCCATCGCCGCATTGGCCAGCACCACCGCATTTTGTGCCCAGGTACCTTCCCCTTTTAATATAGTAGCAAAGATCTTTGCAGCTTCTTCTACAGTGTTACCACCACTGATATCCTGTGCCGACACCATTCTTTTTCCCAACTGCTCGGGAGTCATTATCCGTTCGCCTTCATTTGTTATCACTTTGGTATCATTCGTCAGTGAAATTTCATCGTATCCATCCAAACTATGAATGATGGTAAAGGGTTTGCCACTCAATTGTAACAGGTAATTATAAATTCTCGCCATTTCCAGGTTGTACACACCCACTAGCTGGTATGAAGGGTTCGCTGGATTAGCCATCGGACCCAGCATATTAAAGAAAGTCCGCATGGCCAGGTTCTTTCTGTATCGGCCCGACTGTTTTCAATGCCGGATGAAACAAGGGTGCATGCAAAAAACAAATATTCGCTTCTTCTATTTCCTTCTTCAACTTGCCATTATCATTACTGAATATATAACCCAATTGTTCCATCACATTACTGGCACCACTGACAGAAGAGGCACCGTAATTTCCATGCTTGGCTACTTTTTGTCCTGTACCTGCCACAATGAAACAAGCCAGTGTGGAAATATTGAAAGTATTCTTTCCATCACCACCCGTACCAACAATGTCCATTGTTTCGTAGCCATTCAGATCAACTTTCACCGATAATTCCAGCAATGCATCCCTGAAATCCCTGTAACTCTTCAATGGTGATACTGCGCATCAGGTAGACCGTCATAAAAGCTGTTACCTCATGTTCGTTGTAAATGCCTTTACCAATGTTCACCAATACATCCTTTGCCGCATCACGGCTTGAAAGCGTTTTGTGTTCGAATAAATATTGTAGAATCTTTTTCATGCTCATTAATTATTCTAAATTTTACTCGGCTGAGGTCTTGTGTCACAAGGTACAAAGAGTTTACTCTGCGTCTCGGCCGCGCCTTTATTTCTGCGGTTATTCCTTTAACCAGTTTCTCAAAATCTCCTCTCCCATCGGTGTCAACACACTTTCCGGGTGAAACTGCACCCCCTGCACATCATAGCTTTTGTGCTGTAATGCCATGATATAATTATTCTCATCCCTTGCTGTTACTTCTAACTCTGCAGGAAAATTTTCTTCTGCAATGATCCAACTATGATAACGACCCACTTCAATTACAGCAGGTAAGTCCTTCAAACAACTGCGCATTCTTTTTTCCATCTAATTATTACAGGTGTAGCAACTCCATGATATACTGTTGACAGATTCACAAGTTTGCCCCCAAATGCTTCTCCAATGGCCTGGTGCCCCAAACAAACTCCCAAAATGGATTTAGTAGCTGCATATTCTTTTATCAACGGTAACAATAAGCCTGCTTCTTCCGGAATACCCGGCCCGGGAGATAAAATAATTTTATCGTACTCGTTAACTTTCTCTAATGCTATCTGGTCATTGCGATACACATCTACTTTCTGTGTGTGTAATCTTTTCCACCAGATGCACAAGATTATAAGTGAACGAATCGTAATTATCAAAGACTAAATATCTCTCATATGCTCCTACCCCCTACAAGGGGAATTTAAATTCATAAATGTTGATATGTATGTCACATAGTAACTCTGTCTTAAGCCTCCCTTTAGGGAGATTTAGAGGGCTTTGGCGAGGTCAATCGCCTTTTTCAATGCTCCTAATTTATTGTTCACTTCCTGTAATTCACTTTCGGGATTGCTGGCTGCCACCACACCGGCACCCGCCTGGTACGTCAATGTATTATTCCGGCTTAAAAAAGTCCGTGATCATAATAGCATGATTGCAACTGCCATCAAATCCCATAAAACCGATAGCACCGCCGTAATAACTTCTTGCTGTGGGCTCATAGGCATCTATCAGCTCCATTGCTTTGAACTTTGGCGCTCCGCTTAATGTGCCGGCAGGGAATGTTTTTGCCAGTAATTCAAACGGATTACTGCCTGCTCGTAGTTTCCCTGTCACTTCACTTACCAGGTGAATGACATGGGAAAAATATTGTACCTGCCGGTAATGTGCTACGGTCACCTCATCACATACCCGGCTCAGATCATTTCTGGCCAGGTCCACCAGCATTACATGTTCTGCATTCTCCTTGGCATCTTTTAATAATCTTTCTGCTGCTGCTTTATCTGCTTCATCATCTCCAGTCCTTTTAAATGTTCCTGCGATCGGGTGCACCACTGCTTTCCCGTTTTGTATCACCAGTTGTGCTTCCGGTGAGGAGCCCATCAGTTTGTAATCACCGTAATCGAAGAAAAATAAATATGGTGACGGGTTGATGCTGCGCAAAGCCCTGTACACATTGAATTCGTCGCCTGTAAACTGTTGCTGAAACCTTCTGCTCAATACGATCTGGAACACATCACCCCGGTGGCAACTGGCAATACCTTTCCTGACCATTTCCTTATACCCTTCATCACTTATATTAGAGCTTTCATCGCCTTTGGCAGCAAAGGGATAAACAGGAACGTCCTTGCTTTTAATCAACGATTCTACAACAGCCAAATCACTTTCAATACCATTGATCTTGTTTTCACAGATGAATAATTCGTCTTTGAAATGGTTAATGGCAATTACATACTGGTAAAGCCGGTACCGCATTAAAGGGATAGTCGCTGATTGCGGGCTGCGGGTTTCCAGTTTTACAGTATCAAAAAACTGAACCGCATCATAGGTGGTATAGCCAAAAAGTCCCTGTGCATATTTTTCTTCTTTCGTCTCCCCTTTCTTTATCTCAAACTTTTGCATAAAGTCCCACAGTAACTGCGGTACTTCATTCTTATTCTTTAGTACAATTTTTTCAGGATTGCGGCCGGGCAGTTTACTCTCCACCATTTCAGCGGAACTTATCTCCATTCCGCCAATAGCATTGATGCAGATGAATGAATAGCTGTTCTCCGATGAATGATGATCGGTGCTTTCCAGCAAAATCGTATCCCGGAACCTGTCCCGCAACCGCAGGTAAATACCAACCGGTGTGTATACATCCGCCAGCATTTTTTTACAAGTAGTTATAATTTCAATTTTCTTCATAGTGCCCTAACAAAAAAACCCCGGAGTAAACCGGGGCCTGAATATAATTGTACAAATACAGTTATGACATTACAGCCCCCTCAGAGTTGTATGCCACCACCATGTATTGTTATGTTTTCCCATTAGAGGCAAATATAAAAGCTAAAACAACATTGGCAAATTCTTTTTAAATTTATGAAATGAAATATCCTGCCACCATATTACTTTCACTTTTCTGTCTTGCTGCCTTTGGCCAGCCCGGTCGCGGAGACACCATTATCAGAAATGTCCTTATTAGTTTTAATTATGCCCATTCGATATTTCCGGATTCGTGGCAAAAGCCACCTATCAGTGCAAAGGGTGAGCAGATAGATGCGTCAGAGATTCAACGGAGCAAAGCAGTGATGGTGAAGGCCCTCAGCAAATACCCACCTGCAGCTCTTGAGAAAGACCTGAAAGTTGTGTACTTCATCAAATCAATGAGTTTTTATGATGTTGGCTACGGAGGCACTAATTCTACCAATGCCTTATACCTGACCAATAGCGGTGAAGCCGCAGGCTACACAGCGTTATATCTTGAACAAACTTTTCATCATGAATATTCCAGTATCCTGTTCAGAAATCACCCTTCTTATATTGACCAGGATGGTTGGAAAAAAGCCAACATAACAGGTTTTGATTACAATGATCCTGAAAATGGCGTAGGTGCCATCCGCAATAATAAATCATCGCAGGACCTTGACACGACACTTTGTACCAGGGGGTTCCTTACACAATATTCCCTTTCGGGCCTTGAAAATGATATCAACACATTTGCCCAGAATATTTTCAGTCCTTCTAAAGGTTTTTGGGAGATTGTTGACCAATATCCAAGAATCAAAAAGAAAGTAAAACTATTGGTTGCCTTTTATAACCGGATAGATCCTTCTTTTACCGAAGACTATTTCAGAAAAATGGATAAGCAATATTAATAATGCAGATGTGCTTTCCTAATAACTGATCTTCCATATCCTCCCTTCTCTTGAATCAGAAATATACAAAGCACCATCAGGACTCTGGGCTAATCCGCAGGGACGATACTTTGCCTGTCCGGGTCCGCTGATGGATTCTTTACCAGTAAATCCGTTCGCAAATATTTCGTAGTTACCGGAAGGCTTCCCCTTATCAAAAGGAACAAAGACCACACAATAACCAGCCTGTTTTAATGGTGCCCTGTTCCAGCTGCCATGAAATGCAATGAAAGCCCCGTTCTTGTATTTACCCGGGAACATTTTGCCGGTATAAAACAGCAAGGCATTCGGCGCCCAATGTGCCGGAAATGCCATGATCGGTTTTTCTTTTCCATCACAGCGGCCTGCTTTCTTTCCATCACCGCCGTACTCCGGAGCTAATACTTTTTTCTTTTGCGCCGGATCATAATAACAATAAGGCCATCCGCAATCACTTCCTTTCTTCACCATAAAAAATTCCTCGGCGGGCAGTTCAGCACTTTCTTCATCACTGAACAGGTCGGGATATAATTGTGAGAGCTGGTCACGGCCATGCTGCATTACATACAACTGGCTTTCCTTAGAGTTCCAGTCTAGCCCAACTACATTCCTCAATCCTGTTGCATAACGAACACCCTCTGCGTATGACTGGTTGAGCTTACCTGCTCTGAATTGCCAGATGCCACCGGCATTATTTAATATCGGGCAGGGATCTTGTCCCGGGGAACCGGCCGATCTGTCTGTAACCTGGCAGGCATTGGAAGGTGCTCCGATGTTGACATAAATATTACCTGCATCATCCAAAGCAATTGACTTTGATTCATGTACACCCTTGCTCAGCAACTTGGTTATTATTTTTTCAGGGTTGTTGGGGTCGGCAATCTCATTATTTGCGTTGAACTTATAGCGGAACACTTCCGTGTTGGATGAAGCGTATAAATAACCATTCTTTATGGCGATACCCGTGCCAGTATAATTTCCGAAACTGCTTATCACCTTGTACTTCCCATCCGTTTTTCTTAATACAAAAATACCCTTCCCATCTTTCAGCTTGCTGAGTTTTACATATACATCACCATTACTGTTCACCACCAGGTGGCGGTTATTTCCTAACGATTCAGTAACTGTTTCTGATTTAAACCCTGCCGGCAGGGTAATCTGCACATCGGCTGTAGCAGCTTGTTTAACTTTCAATGCAGTAACTGCTGTGGCCAGCAAAACAAGACCGGTGGTTAATTTCCAGGGCACCCTTTTCATATTAAAGATTAGTTGATAAAATTACTGCTTCTGTGAAATCGAACAACAATCAAAAGAAAGAAAATGTTTTTTACCGGCGGTTTTTTGAAAAGCCATTACTTGCTTAACTTGAACGACTAAAATTTCCGATTATGGCAACCAAGCGTATATACTTCTTACTCCCCGTATTTTTTTTATTGACCGGTATCGCTACCAATGCACAAGATGATGCTGGATATAAAATGCCGCCAAAAGATATTGCCGATATGCTGCTGGCAAAACCAACTCCCGGAGTAAGTGTGGATGACAAAGGTGAATGGATGCTGTTCACTGAAGCCAATAGTTATCCTTCTGTGGAAGAACTGGCAAGACCTGAGTTAAAGATCGCTGGCCTTCGCATCAACCCTGCCAATTTTGCACCGAGCCGCCAGAATTTTATCAATAACCTTGTATTACGAAATATTGCTTCCGGAAAAGATTTTAAGATCGCCGGCCTTCCTTCTCCATTATATGCAGGAAGCATTTCATGGAGTCCCGATAATAAAAAGATTGCTTTCACACATACTACCAGCAACCGTGTTGATCTGTATGTTATTGATGTGGCCGCACAAAAAGCACTGAAAATAAATAAGACAGCTTTGAATGTCATCACTGGTGGGTATCAATGGTATGACAACAATACATTGTTGTATCGCACTGCCATCAAGCCTGCCACTGCTGCACCACCCAAACCAGCAGTGCCTGCCGGGCCAACCACACAGGAGAATTATGGCAAGGCTTCTCCCCGCCCTACCTTCCAGGATTTGATTAAAAGCCCTTATGATGAACAGCTGTATGAATTTTATGCCACCACTCAATTAGTAAAGAACATCAATGGCATTGAAACAAAAATCGGCGGCCCTGTTATTTACAGCAGCATCAATATTTCTCCTGATAAAAAATACATGCTGATCCGGACTTTAAAGAAGCCATTTTCCTACACCGTGCCAGCCGGAGGTTTTCCTTCTAACTTTTTTATTACGGATATGAACGGAAAAGCGGTGAAGCAATTGGCCGACCTGCCTTCTGCCGAAACAGCACCAAGTGGTAATGATAATGTGATGATGGTTCCCCGTGGTTTTGATTGGAGAGATGATGAACCTGCCACTGTTACCTGGTGCATGCCATTAGACAGCGGTTTCATCAAAAAGAATATCGATTACCATGATGCTGTGTATGCATTGGCAGCTCCGTTCAATACAGAAGCCAAACAATTATTCAAAACCACCATGCGATATCGTGGTGTAGCATGGGGCAATTCCACATTTGCATTGGTAATTGAGGGCCTTACAGGAAAACAAAAAACACAAACAAACCGTTACAATCCTTCCAACGGTGAGATGGAAAAACTGATGGAAAGGAATACCACCGATGCCTACTCCAACCCCGGCAACCCGGTTACAGAAAAAAATCAATGGGGTCGCAATGTCGTAAAGTTGATTGATAACGGCAGCAAACTGCTGATGAATAATATAACCGGGAGTTCTCCAAAAGGCGACCTGCCTTTTCTTGCTACGTTTGATATTGCCACTAAAAAAACAGATATTATCTGGCGCAGTAATGAAGGTTTTTTTGAGACTGTGGTAAAAGTATTGAACCCTGATAAATTAGAACTGCTGACCAAAAGAGAAAGTGAAACAGTTGTTCCTAACTACTGGATCAAAAACCTGAAAGCAAGGATTGCCGACCGGCAGCTTACCCAGTTCACCAATCCATATCCGCAACTGGAAGGTGTGACGAAAGAGAAGATAAGATATAAGAGAGCAGATGGTGTTGACCTGACCGGTGACCTGTATTTACCAAAAGGCTATAACAAAGCGAAAGACGGAAAGCTTCCTGTTTTTATCTGGGCTTATCCTGCCGAATATAATTCGGCCGCCGATGCCGCACAGATACGGGGCAGTGAACATAAGTTCACTTTGCTGAACTGGGGTTCGGCTATCTTCTACGTTACACAAGGTTATGCTGTGCTGAACAATGCAGAGATGCCTATCGTGGCAACAAGCAAAGACAAAAAACCAAATGATAATTTCATTGAACAGCTTACCATGAATGCGGAAGCGGCTATCAATATGCTTGATTCTATCGGTGTGGGTGATAAGAACCGGGTGGCTGTTGGCGGGCACAGCTATGGTGCTTTTATGACAGCGAACCTGCTGGCACATACCAAACTGTTTAAAGCCGGCATAGCAAGAAGCGGCGCCTACAACCGCAGTTTAACTCCGTTTGGTTTTCAGAACGAGGACCGTACTTACTGGCAGGCACCTGAGTTATACAATGCGATGAGCCCCTTTAGTTATGCAAACAAAATAAAAACACCCATCCTGCTGGTGCATGGCGAAATGGATAACAACACCGGCACCTTCCCGATACAGAGTGAAAGGATGTTCAATGCAATTAAAGGAACGGGCGGCACCGTGAAGTATGTAAGCCTGCCGTATGAAAGCCACGGCTACCAGGGCCGTGAAAATATTCTGCATATGCTGAATGAACAGTTTACCTGGCTGGAGAAGTATGTGAAGAATGCGGGAAAGAAAGAGAAGGAAGAGAAGAAAGGATTCTGATACATTATGTGCTTAGTTGCAAACTAAGCAGAACCGGGGAATGCCGGCGAGGTTAACAGTGGTGTTGCGGAGTGTTTCCCTGGTGTTGTTTTTGTCCGGAGTGATACCGGTGGTGATGGTGGCCTGCTGCTCAGCTGTGTTGCTGATAGCTTCGGCGATGGTTTTAAAACTGGCGGCGACGGTTACTAATGCGGGAACGGTGGCCACTTTTGCCGTGTTGTCGTCCACTACACTGACGACGACATTGTACATACTTAATTTGGCATTTTGACGATCATTCATTGTTTTGAGATTTAAATGGTTATAGAATATGCAATTGTTGCATGCAGAATGAGAAACCTGGTTTGCTGCCTGTATTTTCTTTGGCGGAGATGGTGAATTCTCTGCTGTAAGCAGGCTTTTCGCTGGTGTAAGCGACCAATTCTTTGTTGTAAGCATCCTGTTCGCTGCTGTGCGCCATGTTTTCATTGCTGTGAGCAGGGTTTTCTTTACTGTAAGCGACCAATTCTTTGTTGTAAGCATCCTGTTCGCTGCTGTGTGCCATGTTTTCATTGCTGTGAGCAGGGTTTTCTTTACTGTAAGCGACCAATTCTCTGCTGCGAGCAGGATTTTCGCTGCTGTGTGCCATGTTTTCTTTGCTGCGAGATGGCTTCCCATTGCGTTTTTTAATGTTTTGCTGTTTGTGATGATTGAAAACTGCCTTGTTACGGGCTTGTGGATGAAAGTAAATCAGCGGAATATGCGAGACAATACCTGTTAGTAGTACTTATATTTTTTATTTACTTCCTGATATGGCTTTGCGGCAGATAGCCGGAGAGATTGGGATTTGTTGATTGGGTTTGCGTTTACCTACTTTTTTTCTTGACAAAAAAAGCAGGCAAAAAAGTCAAGGCAAACACGATGGCTCCGCCCGTTTTATGCGCATTCATATTATTTTAAGGGGTGCTTATGAATGCAAGCATTTGCCGGGCCAACGCCCCCTTTTCCATTGGGGCCTTGTTCTTTTTGTTTGGGCATTGGTGATGAGTGGGGCGAATGGGTAAGACCCTGCTATCGTTTATGCGGATATGTGATATGTGCTTAGTTGTAAACTGTAAGCACACAACGATATCTACGAAACCCTTCTGCAATAAGAATTGCGAACGCCATTTGTATTGCCAGAACTGCAATGAAAATTGCGAATTGCAACATACTGGTTATCAACAAATGTGGTTAAAGATATTTTGGGGGAGTGTCGTATATTTATGTGTTGTACGCAAGCTGACAGACAACCTTCTACAAAAATGAAAAAAAACATTCTAATATTGATTATGGCGACAACAGGACTTTGTTCCTGTGGGCAAAGCAGTAAATCAACGCCAGAAACTGTTGATATAGAAACTGTAAATTCGGTAAGGAAATATGAGTATGCTGATTCTATGGGTAAGCGTCTAATAATACATAATAGCTTTCCAAAAAGTGGAGGAAGCTATACTGACCCAAATGGTAAGAAATATGTTTATGCTGTATTTTGGACTCGAATAACAAATGAGACAATTAATCCTATTGAATTGACAATTGATTTTCCTTTAGATTCCTTTGAGATTCCATCTTCATCTGCCAACTATATGAAACTACTTCTTCCTTCCGACACAATGACCATTGATAAAGAACCCTTGTATGATTATGGTCTGCCAATAAAATCTTTTTTAGATACTGGCATCAATAAATCATATTCGTTGAAAAGGACTATTAATCCAAAAGAATCAACTGCTTTTTATGTCGTAACGCTCTCTAATAAAGGAGTAGATGGTACATTGCGAACAGGACTTAGCTTAAAAGGGCAAAATCTCTTTTATAAAATTTCTGCGTACAAAAGTATCCCTGGACATCCATTAATGGACGAAAAAGAAATTCATTGTGGAAGTATTAATTTGAAAAATTTGAGGTTACAGAAATAAACAGAAAGCCAGCGTACAACAAAAGGTTTTGTGCAATTGGGGCAGGACGTTGAAGCAATCATCGGCAGTGCATATCCAAGCTTTAGTATTCGGCGGACGGAATTCTGCCGGGCAGTAGTTCTAAACTTCGGCTTTTAGTTATAAATTTAGCTTCAGTTCCGGGCGGACAGTTGGTCAATTCCCCAACTGCACAAAGCCTCGAACGTTATATGCCATAATATCAAATTTCATGAAAATCATTGTGCTTTTTTTACTTAGCATATTTGGCACTATATCAGCATTAGGCCAGTCTCCCCAAAAAACCATAAAGAAATTGGCTTTTCATCCAGTTTTTTTCATAGATAGCATAAATATTGATGGCTCAGAATTGTCGAAATACGACTCTACTAATATCGCTTATGTAAACATATTAAAAGGATCAAAGGCAACAGAGTTATACGGTGAAGACGGCAAAGATGGAGCTATTCATGTTTTCACAAAAAGATATGCGACTACACAATATTGGACATACTTTCGGACAAAATCTAGTGATTATAAACGATTGGTTGTTTCTCCGCAAAGTGACACTTTAATACAGTACATTTTGAATAAACAAGCTCTTAGAAATAATTTTGAGGGTAAGCTGTTTCTAATAAACGATACCATTTTTAAAAGCATTCAACTACTTACAAAAAGAAAGCTGCAAAAAAAGTATAACATATTTGACAAATATCTAGGTTTTAAAATCAAGACGGTCATCCCAAACAAACGTCAAAAAAAGCAAAAAGAATCTTAATCGAATTACGGCATACAACAGGCAGTTTTGCGTCAGCAGGGGGCGACGAATAAATCCTCATCTTAGTGCTACTATCAGCTACATATCCGGCTGACCGAACACAGATGAGCAACAGAATATATTTTCAACTTTTGTATCTTCGGTCGGCTGCAGTTCCGGGCTGGACGTTTTCCAAATGCCCTGCCGAACGCAAGGCTGTGGCCGTTGTGCGGCAAGCAATAAATATGACATCAACAGTCAATGAACTATTTCAACCCAAAGGCAGCAGCAGAACGATATTCAAAAGGGCGGCCTGACTTCCATAGCAACACTATCAGGCACATCAAAGATTATTTGCATCTTGACAAAAAACTTAATAACGCATTAGATATTGCCTGCGGTACAGGACTTTCAGCCAAAGCACTTTTAGAAATTGCAACAAATGTATATGGCACAGACAGTTCACAGGAGATGTTGAATTTTGCAGTACAGCCCGGTGAAGTTCATTATTCAATCGCCCCGGCGGAGCAGCAACCTTTTACAGATAATAGTTTTGACATAATTACTGTCAGTTCGGGTGTTCATTGGTTTGATATTGATAAGTTCCTGGCAGAAGCGAACCGGCTTTTAATAAGCAGATCCTGGCTTGTACTTTACGAAAATCACTTTATCGCTGAAATGGCTGGTTACAACAACTTCAACAATTGGTTTACGGATGTTTATCTGAAAAAATTTCCTTCCCCACCCCGCAACAACGTTTACCCCTGGACAAATGAAAACCTGACACCAAAGAATTTCGCTTTTGTAGCAGAGGAAATATTTAAGAATGCTGTTGTTTTCAATAAAAAGCAACTGGCTTTATATTTTACAACACAGAGTAACATTATTGCTGCGGTTGAGAAAAACCAAACAACTTACGAACAAGTTGAAAATTGGTTAGACCAGCAGCTTGCTTCCTTTTTTGAAAATGATGATACGACCCGGACTATTAACTATGGAAACTGGATAAAGTATATTCAACGGGCAACCTGACAGCGATTCCCGGTTGACAGGATTTTGCATCCTGTAACATAAACTTACCAAAGCGGATGGCTTTGATAAAATTCAATCCCCCTTTTATAGTGATAAGCAGGTTATTCAAAATACCAGGGCAGGTTTCCCCTAAAACAAAAAACCATCCGCTTTGCAACGGATGGTTCTGTGGAAGTTGTGTTCTTGTATCTTTTATACCCTGAAGTGAGCAAAAGCTTTGTTGGCTTCGGCCATACGATGGGTATCTTCTTTCTTTTTAAATGCGGCGCCTTCACCTTTTGAAGCGGCAACGATCTCACCGGCTAATTTATCAGCCATGCTGCGGCCGTTCCTGTCGCGGCTGTAACGGATAAGCCATTTGATGCTGAGGGATATCTTCCTGTCAGGACGAACCTCAGAAGGTATCTGGAAAGTGGCACCACCGATACGGCGGCTGCGAACTTCTACTGCAGGTGTTACGTTTACCAAAGCTCTTTTCCAAACCTCGTATCCATCCTCACTTGTTTGCTTGGCAACTTTGTCCAGCGCATCGTAGAAAATATTGAATGCCCCGCTTTTCTTTCCTTCCCACATCAGGTTGTTGACGAACCTTGTAACCAGTTTGTCGTTAAACTTAGGGTCTGGTGCTAAGGGGAGTTTCTTTGCTTGTGCTTTCCGCATGAATGTTAATTTTTAAAGTATCTGCTGTAGCTGAATTTCTTCAAGTATTAAAACTTTACTCAGTACAAATTATGATTGAATTATTTTTTAGCTTTTTCTTTCTTGGTACCGTATTTAGAACGGCTCTTCTTACGGTCTTTTACACCGGCAGTATCCAATGAACCACGAACGATGTGGTAACGTACACCCGGTAAGTCTTTTACCCTTCCGCCACGGATAAGAACGATCGAGTGTTCCTGGAGGTTGTGCCCTTCCCCGGGGATGTAGGCAATCACCTCTACTTTATTGGTCAAACGAACCTTGGCTACTTTACGCAGCGCAGAGTTTGGCTTCTTAGGCGTAGTGGTATATACCCTTGTACATACGCCACGACGCTGAGGACACTGATCCAAAGCCCTTGATTTACTCTTGGCCCTGATAATTTCTCTTCCTTTTCTTACTAATTGTTGAATTGTAGGCATTCTTGACCCTTATTTTTGGGAGGGCAAAGGTAACGGCACGACCCTTAATATCCAAAAATTTAAAGAGGCTTTTTGAAGATTTACCCCTGCTTGTGGATAAACTGCCTCTCGGGTTTAATTATCCCTTTAGAACCGGGGGCATGAAAGGTAACGCAATGGTTTTCCGGACTTTCGGCCGATATAGGTAAATGACAACTCCAGGCTGTTGGTACCCGTCACCGCTTTTCCAAGGTCGGAGGTATTGACATCATAACTTACCCCGAGAACGAAATTCTGAAAAGCCACCCCCGCATAGGGAGAAACCGCATCATTGAACCGGTAATTAACCCCAAAAAGCAGGTCTGTATAATCGTTTACATTTAGCTGAGTAAAAAGGCCGGCCATTTTCTCACTGGCATTTCCCTGTTTCATATACAGGATGTTGGGAGTAATGCTGGCCCTTTCTGAAAGGTTGATCCTTGCCCCGGCATGAAAGGAATAGCGGACTGGCAGAAATTTTTTGGAACTGCTGTTAACGAAGGGGTCTTCTGGCCGGGTAAGGTGAAATGCGGCTGCCCCTGCAAAGAGATTGGCTTTCTTGTCCGGCGAAGCATCAAAATAAGAAATGCCGGCACCAACATCCAGCACGGAAGAAGAGGATTGGGCGATAACATCCGCTGAGGTGGCACCGGGATTATACCCGGTGATAGGATTCCACTGATCACCAAACTGGAATTTAGCAGGATCGAACCGGCGGCTTAATAAACCCACCTGGATGCCGGTGGTGATCTGCTGGTTATTGTCCTGTCCGAAACGGATACCGCTGTAAGCAATGGTAGCGTAAGCATTCAGGTATTTATAGCCTGCATCACCGGCAGTTTGATTCATAAAGTTGACCCCGATATTCAGGTTCTTTTCGGTATTGAAATCCAGCGAAACACCGGCTGTGTTGAAAGGTGTCATTACATCGCTCCACTGATTACGGTAAATGCCTGTTATCCTGTAGCTGCCGTCCATTACTCCAGTCATTCCCGGATTAAGCCAGAGCGGATAAGCATAGAATTGGGAAAAATGAGGATCAACCTGTGCAGTTGTCTTCTTCGCACAGCACTGAATGATTAATATGATGCAAAATATCTTTCTCACTGTTACCGTATCAAATTGACCGAACCTTTTTTATTAATGACAGAACCATCCTGCAATACCACTTTTAATGTGTAAGCATACACTCCTACCGGTTGTTGCTGACCATTGTATGTTCCGTTCCATCCATTACTGATATTGCCGGATACAAATACCAACTGGCCCCATTGATTGAATATCCTGAATTGAATGGACGCCACATAATTCCCATAGACTAACAACACATCGTTGCGGCCATCTCCATTTGGTGTAAATGCATTAGGAACAAAAATTTCTTTGCTGCTAAGTGTGGTGCCAGATACTGGTACAGACAGCAAACTCGTTTCACATGGCTGCACACCTAATGCTCTTACCTGTATGATGACTGTGGTATTACCTGTTAAACCACTAACAGTATGTGTTGTGCCCAAAGGCCCGGAACTTGGTGTTTGATAAGTTGCCCCCCCGTTTGTGGTTACCTGGTAACCAGTAGCGCCGGCCACAGCATTCCATGAAAAAGTAAGGGAGGTGAATGTGGTGTTGGTTAATGTTACTACAGGTTGCGACAATTGTGGCAGTAATGAAACCGCAACTGCGGTTCTTGTTGCGCTGATACAGCCGGCAGCATTAACAGCTTCCACATACAATGTTGTAGCGGCTGTAACATTGCTTACCGTATAAGAAGTTCCTGTACCAACTGCTGTGCCACCTGCTGCAGTATTGTACCAGTTATATATAAATCCTGCCTGCGGATTAGTGACGGTTAAAGTGGCATTGGCATTTGGGCAAACAGCAACAGAAGCCACCTGCGGGGCTGCCGGTACAGCATCTAATGTAACGGTAACTGGAGCTCTTGTTGTATTGATACAACCAGCACCACTTACCGCTTCCACATAATAAGTGGCATTGACGGTTACATTATTTACGGTGTAAGATGTACCGGTATTAAGTAATGTACCTGCTGTGGCAGCATCATACCAGTTATATGTGATACCAGCCTGGGGTGATTGTACCTGTAATGTTGTTGTGCCGCCGGGACAAACTGTTACATTGGTAAGTACGGGTGCTGCCGGCGCCTGGTTTACTGTAACAGTTACAAAAGCAGTTGTAAAACAGCCGGTCCACCAGCCGGCACCCCCAGCTATTTGTGCTGCTGCCTCGTAGGTTGTGGTTACAGTTGGATTAACAGTAATAGTTTGACCAAATGTGTAAGGCGGTAATGGTGTAATGACTGGTCGCCATCCGAATATGGTATAAGGCCCATTCACAACATTGATAGATAATGTTACAGGTTCACCCGGACATACAGTTAGCGGATTGGCTGTTGCGGTAATGACACCGTTGTTAGTCAACGGAACCGTTCCGGTGTATTGGGTTGTGCAACCGTTGACATCTGTGATCGTACAGGTATAGGAGCCGGAGGGTAAACCGGTTGCTGTCGGACCTGTTTGGACAGGAGTTGTATTCCATGAATAAGTGTAAGGAGCTGTATTACCGGTTACAGTCAATGCAATACTTCCATTTGGTCCGTTGCAATTACAATTAGTGATAACAGGTGTGATGACCGGCGGAACAGGTGTTACTCCTGAAATACCCAATATGACCGCATTAGGGAAAGGTGCGTTGTTGGGGAAAGTGCTGAAGTTGCTGAAGAAAACAGATTGAAGGGTTTTGTTTTTGTCTGCACAATTCAGGGGTATGTCAATATAATACATGCGGGGATTAGAAGGATAAGCATCATCGCCCCAGGGTGCTGATGCTACACGGCTGCACCGGCCAAAGCCCTGCAGTACTACGTTGGTTGCCCCATTGAACCAATCCGGTAATGAATAGTTGCTCAGGTAATCAGTAAAACTTCCGTCAGTAAAAACTAACCGCACATTAAGGGAACTGGCTCCCTCGGTGGTAAAAGCCAATACCCTTATTCTTGCATACGAAGAAGGTGTGACCAGTGAAAGGCCAAGGGTTTCATTGCGGTAAACATATAATGCGTTATTGCCGGTGTATGACGCCAGCTGGTATGTATCCGCTCCACTGACAATGGTGCCATTATCCGGTAACCCTCCCCCTGCTATTCCGGCAAAAGTGCGGAAAGCATTGGTATACATTACCCTGTTAGATGATCCGCCATCTACCTGTAAAGTTGTTGTTGCCAGCGAACTGGGCGGGCCTTCTGCAATTGCATCCTGGTTGAAACCTGTTAATGTGATAGGAGTTACCTGCCCTTCTATATTACCAGCAATAAAGACAGCAATTGATATTAATAAAACTTTAAGTGCTGATTGCATGCACAGGTTTGTTTTAGTTTCAACAGGCAAAAGTTTGCTCTGAATATCGTACAGGATACAACTGGTAAAATGGAAATAAAAAAGGTCGCTTTTGACGACCCTCTAAAAATAATCTTTTCTTTTATACCTTTTGCATCCAGTGATATTTATCCTCTCTCCTTCCTTCACGGATGTCTGTCAGCCATCTTTTAATGGTGGGGGCTGTTTTCCAGTTTTCCACGTCAAACTTCATTTCAAAATCCTTGTAGCGAAGTTCTTTGATCATAGAAATAGTAGCTGCTGTACCTGTTCCGAATACTTCATATAACAAGCCGGCTTTGTATGCATCAATAATATCATCAATAGCCAAAGCCCTTTCTTCTACATTGAAACCCATTTCCATTAATAAAGTAATAGTGCTTTGACGGGTTACTCCGTCAAGAATAGTTCCTTGCTCCAGATCAGGGGTAATAGCAGTATTTCCAATAATGAAGAATACATTCATCGTTCCGCATTCCTGTACATATTTATGTTCAAAGGCATCCATCCAGAGTACCTGGTCATAGCCTTTCTTTTTTGCTTCGGCAGTAGCATACATGGCAGCGCCATAATTACCGGCTGCTTTTGCGTAGCCAACGCCGCCCGGTACAGCCCTTACATATTTTTCTTCAACATAAATTCGCATCGGCGCACTATAATACGGACCGGTAGGGCTTAGTATGATCATGAACTTGTAAGTATCAGAAGGACGGACACCAATCAGTTCATCCGATGAAAACATAAATGGGCGGATATACAAAGAATGGTCTTCCTTATACGGTATCCAGTTTTTATCAAGCTCTATCAACTGCCTCATTCCTTCCATAAACAATTCTTCCGGAACAGCCGGCATCTGCATTCTTTCAGCAGAAATATTGAAACGTTTAAAATTATCCAGCGGACGAAAGATGAAGGCATTTCCTTCACTGTCTTTATAAGCTTTAATACCTTCAAAAATGGCCTGACCATAATGCAATGCAGCTAATGAAGGACTTAACAGCAGTGGTTGATATGGTTTTATTTCAATGTTCTTCCATTCTCCGTTTTCATAATCGGCCTCCAGCATATGGTCAGTAAAGTATTTGCCAAAAGGCAGATTCTCCAGGTTCAGATCTTGTAGTTTGCTCCTTTCTGCTTTTCTGATTGAAATATCCATAGCTGCCGTCATAATAGTTTATTTTTGAAAGGTCAAAGAAACGAAAAAAACTAACACTCATTTGTGTAATTTGTCAACTGTTTTATGGACTTAAATCATATAGAATTACCAGTTTCTGTTGTGGCCGATTTGTATCATTCTTCACTTGTAGAAGATGGAACCGCAATAACCAAAACTACTTCAAAAGAAGCACCGGCTCCCGCAGCTGAAACAATAACCCCTGCTCCCTGGAAATCACTGGGCAGTAACCAGAAAAACATTTTGATAGTGCTCAAAAGTAATGGTGTTGTTCACCTGGCAGACCATGAACTGACGTTTCTTACGGGAATATTAGGCGCCTGTAAACTCAGCATTGCTGATGTGGCAATTGTCAATCTGAATAATCACCCAGAAGCCACTTACAAGGAACTGACATCTTTCTTTAAGAGTAAAATTGCTTTTCTTTTCGATATTGAACCTTCAGCATTTGGTTTACCAATGAGTTTTCCGCATTACCAGCTACAGGCATTTGCCGGTAACTCATTTTTATTTTCCCCTTCATTAGCAAAACTGGAAAATGATAAAGTAGAGAAAAGTAAGTTGTGGGTTTGCCTGAAAAGACTGTTTAATCTCTGATCCATTTCTTTATTAAACTATGAAATTGATTTTTGCCACCAATAACCAGCACAAAGTGGACGAGATCCGCTCCGTAGTTGGAAACAAACTGGAAATAATAACTTTGAAAGAAGCAGGGATTGATATTGATATTCCAGAACCCTACAATACACTGGAAGAAAATGCATCAGGTAAATCAAAAACAATCTTTGAAATGACAGGCACCAGTTGCTTTAGTGAAGACACCGGGCTGGAGGTTGCAGCCCTGGGCGGAGAGCCGGGTGTGAAAAGTGCCCGGTATGCCGGCGATAACAGGTCATTTGATGCAAATATTGAAAAGCTTTTGAGTAATTTGGCGGGCAAAGATGACCGCAGTGCCCGTTTCAGGACCGTTATATCCTTGTTAATTGACGGCAGGGAAACGCAGTTTGAAGGCATTTGTAACGGCAAAATAATTGAAAAAAGAAGAGGCGGACACGGTTTTGGGTACGATCCGGTGTTTACACCCACCGGTTCTGATAAAACTTTTGCAGAAATGAGCATGGAGGAAAAGAACTTGTTTAGTCACCGGAAGAAGGCTACCCAAAAACTGGTAGCATTTTTGAATAGTTTATAAACAAACCACTGATTTTGACACCCGAACGCAACCAAAATATTCCCGAAAGCGACCTTATAAAAGGATGCATAGATGGCAACCGCCGGATGCAGGAAGAACTGTACCGACGGTTCTCACCAAGAATGTATGCCGTCTGCCTGCGATATGCCGGTAACGCTGAAGAAGCAGAAGACATATTACAGGAGGGCTTTATCAAGGTCTTTAAAAAGTTAGACAGTTTCCGCAGCGAAGGTTCTTTCGAGGGTTGGGTACGCCGCATTTTTGTGAACACCGCCATCGAACATTTTCGCCGCAAACGGTACCTGATGCCGGTAACAGAGAAAGAAGAAAATACTATTGAAGGCAAATACACATCTGTACTGGATGAATTAGGGGCTAAAGACATCATGGCGTTGATACAGGAACTGTCGCCTGGCTACCGAACTGTTTTCAACATGTATGTGGTAGAAGGTTACACTCACAAAGAGATTGCAGATATGCTCGGCATCAGCGAAGGAACCAGCAAGTCACAATTATCAAGGGCTAAAGTGATTTTGCAGGATATGGTAAGAACATTTATTGACAAGCAACGTGGGGTAAGATCAAAATAATGAGCAGCGGATTACAAAATAAGATGTACAATTTCGAAGTGGCCCCGCCACCGGGTGTTTGGAAGCAAATCGCTGCTGAACTGGATGAATCTGAACTATCACAAAAATTTCCATCAAGATTACAGAGCATTGAAGTAGCCCCACCGGCAGGTGTTTGGCAGAAAATTTCGGTTGTGCTTAGCGAATCACAATTAGTAAATGACTATTCATCCAAACTTGCGGAAATAGAAGTGGCCCCACCAACAGGTGTTTGGAGCAAAATAGTGGCCTCGCTGAATGAACAACAGCAACCCGGTGTTCAGCAACGAAGCAGACTATCTTTTTTTGTTAAGTATGCTGCAGCAGCAGCTATAATCGGCTTTTTAACGTGGGGAGGATTTCAGTTATACAATAACAGATCCGGTGATACATCCGTAGCTAAAGAGGATTTGCCGCAGCCAAAAGAGAACACCAATCCTATACCAGCAGTTGAAATTTCAGCAAATATGCATGAAAATCTTGCTGTAACTGATGTGGAGGCTGCTATCGAAGAAGCCAGAAGCGATGCGGCCCTTGAAGCAAGTAAAAAAACTTTTGCCAAACTGGATGTCGGTGCCACCCGGAGTAAAATTAAGAACGTTGCAGGTTTCTTTTTTGTTGCCGACGACTATGAACCTACGGGCACAAGGGGTTTCAGCATGGATACGCAGGATTACTCACCCGACCCTACCCCTGTTGATATTTCCAGCCGGTATATAATACTTATGACTCCGGATGGTAAAATAATCCGCATGTCGAAAAAACTGGGTAAAATGGTTTGTTGTGTATCTGGTGAAGAACAGGACAAGGATTGTATCGACCAAATGCAAAAGTGGAGGGAGAAAATTGCCAATCCATCCAGAACACATTCTCCAGGCAACTTTATGGATATTCTCAGCCTGCTTAATTCATTGCAGGAGAATTAACCAGTTCAGCCTTGTTTGCTTATTTTTAATGCAAACATTATACATGGCGAGAATAAAAATTGACCTACCCGAAACATTTCATTTTTCCTGTAAAATTCCTGTACGGATAACGGATATCAATTACGGCGGTCATGTTGGCAACGACACTGTGCTTTCCATACTTCATGAAGCAAGAATGCAATTCTTTAAGAACTTTGGATATACCGAGATGAATTTTGGAGGAACGGGGCTAATAATGTCAGATGTGGCCATTGAATTTAAAAGTGAGCTGTTTTATGGCGATATAGTAATCGCATCTGTAACTGCCGGTGAAATATCAAAAGTGGGTTTTGATATCATTTACAAAATAGAAAAACATGCAGATGATAAAATAAAAATTGCAGCACTTGCAAGAACAGGAATGATCTGTTATGATTATAAAAAGAAAAGAATTGTAGCTGTTCCTGAAGAGGCAAAGCAAAAACTTATCGCTTAAATCAACTGTTCCATATTCTCCAGCTTTCTTCTGCCTGCAACCATAACATCTCTTCACCATTTTTTACAGCAGCGCCTCTCTCCTCGCCTTTCTGAAGAAACAATGTTTTCGCCGGGTTATACACAAGGTCATATAACAGATGCTTTTCAGAAATAAACCTGTAAGGAATATCAGGACAAGTGTCTGTATCCGGGTACATTCCAAGCGGGGTGGTGTTGATAATAACAGTACTGCTCTCCAGTATTTCCTTATTAATATCTTTGTATGTAAAGGCTGACCCATCATGTTTACTTCTGCTCACAATATCAAAATCAATTTTGAGTTTGTGCAGTACATAAACAACCGCAGCAGTTGCCCCGCCATTGCCCAGCACCAATGCTTTTTTGTGATAAGACTTCAGTAAAGGCAGTAAACTTCTTTCAAACCCTGTAACGTCTGTGTTATAGCCAACCAGTTTGCCTGCATTTATATTAATACAATTACAAGCATCAAGTCCTTCAGGTATAAGACTTTCGTCAAGAAAAGGCAGTACTTGTTTTTTATAAGGTATTGTAACATTCAGTCCTTCCAGTTCAGGATTTTTCTCCAATAAAACCGTCAGTTCATTAATTGTTTTAAGTGGAAACAGGTCGTAACGACATCCGGTTATCTCTTCCTGCTCAAACTTTTTGGCAAAATAATTTTTAGAAAAAGAATGAGAGAGTGGATATCCGATTAATCCGAAGAGCCGCATCAGGCATTTTGTGTTTTATCGAGGTATAAAGTAAATGTGTCACCACGAAGGCCAATACGCATTGCTTCTAACGGTATTACTTCACTTGGAGCAATATTACCGAGGTTAGCATTACAGCCAACTAATTCAATAAAGTATAACTGCTGTGCTTTCTGAGGAGCCTCCCAGATGATTTTTTCTGCAGGAATTTGGGTAAGAATTTCCTGCACCAGGCCTTCTCTTACCTCGCCGCTTCCACGGTAGATACCTACGTTACCGGCTTCCCTTGCCTCTGCAATTACATAAGTGGAACCGGCTTCCAGTTCCGCCTTCATAAGTTCAATCCATTTATAAGGCGGAATGATATGTGCTGCATCTTTGCTTCCAACTTCACTAAGTACCGTTCCATGTTTAGTAAGTTTCTCAATGTAGCCGCATTTTTCAGCATGCGGGATTGTGATAGAGCCGTCACTAACTTCCATATAACTGATGCCAAAGTCCTTGCAGACTTTTATGTAGTCATCAAACTGATTTCGAATGAGAAAAGCCTCAAATAGAGTACCTCCGAAATAAACCGGGATATCATATGAACGATAGATCTCCAGTTTTTCTTTCAGGTTAGGGGTAACAAATGAAGTTCCGAATCCAAGCTTCACAATATCAACATGCGGATGTGATGCACTCATAAAATTCTTTGCTTCCCCCACACTCAGCCCCTTGTCCATTACCATTGTCAATCCTGAATTACGGGGTTTTACTTTCCTGTCCGGTATTTGCGACAAATTAAAATTCATAATCTTCATTTTGATTCAATAAAAAGCGATGGATGGTCGCAAAAATAGGGAAGAATATGCAGAGTGATGCTGATTTGAGTTTATATAGAAACCTCTACCGGTCAGATGGACTTATTTCTTTTGAACCGGGCCAGCACATCCACCACTAATTGATTCTGCAGAATAGAAGGATTGAGTTCTACAAATTTTTTAAGCACCTTTGGAGACAATTTCATTGCTTCTTCCAGTTGAAGAATCGCTTCTTTTGCTTTACCTGAAGCAAATAATACAGAAGCTTTATAGAAAATAAACAGCGGCTTACCGTTGGTCGCTTTCAACGCAGCTTCAGTTTGTTCCAGCGCCTCTTCAAAATATTCAGCTTTGTAAAGACATCGTATCAATGATTCCCAACCTGAAGTATTTCTTGGCCTGACACGGACAACATTGGAAAAATACTGTACAGCATCCTTAAATGCTCCTGACTGCATTTTACATTCCCCCATCAGCAGGTTGTATTCAGGCTGCAGCCGGTGAATCTTCATGGCTGTGTCTAATTGTTTGATACAACTTTCCCACTGCCCTTCATTAAAATAAGTACAGGCAATTTTATAAAAGAGTTTGCTATCATCCTGGCGCAGATGCGATGCTTTGCGATAATAAAATCTTGCCTGCGCAAAATTTTTCAGCCTATCATAGCAATGGCCAATGGCTTCAAAGATCACATCTTCCGGTTTTGCCAATTCATTCACTTTTTCTAATACTTCAATTGCTTCTTTATATTTACGGAGCCTGATATACGCATCGCCCATATTCCTGTAGGCATAATCAAACTTCTCATCAATGGTAATAGCATATTGGTAAGCATCAATTGATTTCTCATACAGCTTTAAACCCTGGTAAGCTGCAGCAAGATTGAACCAGGCCAGTTCGTTGTAAGGATATTCATCAATAATTTGTTGATGAAGGCGGATACTCTCTTCGTTCCGCCCGGTGAAATCTGTCCAAAAGCAAATTTTATACAAGGCCTCTTCATTATTTGGCTCTTCTTCCAGCACCATTTTCAGACAATCAAACACTTTATCAAAATCTTCATAATCATCATATACATCTGCAAGTTCAAACAAAAGTTCTATTTTTTCCTCTCCGTCAAATAATGACAGAGCTTCTTCCAGTAACACGACTGCTTTTTCCTGCTGATCCAATGCGAGGTAAGCGTCTGTTTTTAAAATGTAGAGGTTGATGTCACCGCCATCAAGCAAGGATGCCTGCTCCAGGATATCAAGAGCCTCCTGATATTTACGGTTGGCTAATAAAATATCCGCTTTCTTAATGAGCAGCATTGATGAGTAAGGGAACTGTTCAGCTGCGATTTCAGCAGCCTCCATTGCCTTTACGAGGTCTTCTTTTTCCTGGTAATAATCTATTATTTTTTCAAAGGCATCTTCCTCTATAAACGAGTGGCTACGGCCATTTTTAAAATTTTCATACTTTTTAAGCAGTTCCCGAAGTTGTTCCCGATCTTCCCGGTAGGGGTTGTTTTCTTTCATCTATCGGCATTTGGTGAGCAAAACTGTTAAAGAGCCAGTCAGACAGCAAAATCCCTTTGCCCCCTGAAATGTATTACTTACAACAAGTTAAGTGAAAAAAACTGGCTGGTAAGGGGTCTATTTTTCCCCATATGTGCAAAATAGTGCTTTTTTCAAGCAACTAAGGGCAACAAATTGGTGTCTCTCCACGTTAACAAACTACTAAAGTTCTGGATAAACGGTTTGTTTTATATTCTTTTTTGTCATTATTTTTGTACGCAATGAACCATACCAAGTTAAATATATGGAAGGATGCAGGCAGGAAGTTGGCAGTTATCATTTTAATTGCAGTTTCTTCTATTGCTTCGTTTGCCACTTTGGGAGATGGTAATAAAAAGACAAATAAAACAACATCATCTTTACTTTCTTCAAAAACTTCAAAACCAGGTACTTTCTCTTTAAGGTCAGGTTATACATATCGTGGCAACCAGGTCTTGAATACTGAATCACAAAAAAGATACATCAGCCTTAATACTACTGTTACCTATCAAAGAGGCAATACAACTTACATTGTTCCGTTAAAAAAGAAAGTGGTTCTCAGCAATGTAAAAATCGAACTTGGTAACCAACAGCTTCGCAGGAATTAATTAGCTCCCTGCCCCTTACTTTCCTCATACGTCATAACTCTGTACCCTGATTTAGGTACATCGAGCTTTGCCTGTGGTACAGGATTAAAGTTGATGTCCGAAACTGTATAGGTAACCATCATGGTCCCCAATGTGGCCTCATACTGCATAGCAAGACCTGGCAAATTTCTGTTGAGGTACTGAAAATCCTTATTTACAGGCACAAGCTCTTTAGTAAAATAAACGGTAAAGGAAGTGCTGTCAGTCAGCTTACCCACCGCTTTCTGGCATTTATAGCCTTTAATCGTTTTATACTCTTCAAAATAAGTAAATGCGATTCCCTCATACTTTTTATTTGACTGCTTCCAGTTCTCAGGCGTCATCCTGATCATATACCGCTGTTCTCCATATTCTTTTAAGACTGTCACATTGCCTGTTTTTCCATCAATTATAGTAGCCTGGGTGCCAAGTGAGCTAACCATTTCTGAACGGCTGGAATTGCCTTTCAAATATATTACACTAGTGGCCCCATCTAATAAATCGGCAGCTTGTGGCTTTGTATTAGTTGTATTAATGACAATATCATATGAGATAGTGGCTTCTGTTAGTTTTTTGGGCGTCTGAGCCATTAACTGTACAGAAGTTATCAATCCGGTAATCAAAATAGATATATATGCTGTTTGTTTCATTTTCGCTGTGTTCATCATACTACTATAAAAAGACGTGCCAATTTAGCCAATAAGTTGCGTAACTAAAAAAACCGGGTAGCTAAAGGCTAAACCCGGTTCTTCTTAAGAGTATCTTAACAGAAATCAGCGTCTGTTCCTTTGCTGCATTTCTTTCATTTTTTTCTGCTGTTCCTGCATTTGCTCCATCCGTTCCTGCCATTTTGATTTTGTCTTTGGCTTTTTCCGGTTCTCTTCAATTTTCGCCAATATCTTATCATGATTAATGATATAGTTCTGAATAACAAACTGCAATGCCAGTGTAATAATATTTGAAACCGTATAGTACCATGTCAATGCTGATGGAAGGCGGTTAAAGAAGAACAAAAGGAATACCGGGAAAATATAAGGCAGGTATTTCATTACAGGATTGCTCTGATCCGGAGTCATGCTCATGCTGTAAATAGAGATCAGGAAACTGGTAACAACAGCAGTAATATTGAAAAGACTCAGGTGGCTTCCCAGCAATGGAATATGAAAACCGAATTTGATTGGCGCATCAAAGGCTGAAAGATCATTAGACCAAAGAAATTCTGCACCCCTCAGACCAACATCGGCATTAAACAGACTGAACAGGGCAAAGAAGATAGGTATTTGCAGCAATGCTGGTAAACAGCCGCCTAATGGATTCACCCCCGCTTCTCTGAATAATTTCATCTGGTCCATACTCATTGCCTGTCTGTCGTCGCCGTGTTTCTCTTTTAGCTTGGCAATCTCGGGGCGCAGTACTTTCATTTTAGCCCCGCTGAGGTAACTCTTGTAAAGAAGCGGAGAAGTAATCAGTTTAATAAATAGGGTAAGCAAAGCAATTGCCAGACCCATACTTCCGGCAATACTTTTTAGAAAATCAAAAATCGGGAGGATGAGAAACTTGTTGATTGGTCGAACAAACTGATAGATGCCCTGACCAAGGTTCACCAGCTTTTCAAACTTCATATCATACTTCTTCAGAATATGGTAATCAGAAGGGCCATAATAAATGCTGAATGGTACTACTGAAGGTGTACCGGCAGGCACCTGCAACTTCATATTAGCTGTGGACTGCACAATAGTCTTTACACTATCCGGCAGATTGTCATTCCATTCTATTCTGCCGGAAGTAAAACTATTTTTAGCTACAAGGATTGTGAAAAAGAACCGTTGTCTTATTCCTACCCAGTTTACTGCCTCATCAAAATTCTTGCTGCTCCTGCGGCCGATAGTATGGTAATCAAAACTTCCGTCTTTTACATATCCAACCTGTGTGTTTTGTTTTTCATAAGAAATATCAGACTCCTGCTGGGCTGCTGCATATTGCCAGGACAAATTCATCGTTCCCTGGGTAAGCAGGGTGTTGGCTCCATTCATTTTCACATTGAAATCAATCATGTAATCATTGGGCTTCAATGTATATTCATGAGTAATGTATGCTCCGCTACTGTCTGCAGCCAGCAACGTAAAGGCGATGGTCTTGTTTCCATCTTTTGAAGAAGTGTCAACCTTTGGAAAGAACAGATCCGAAGTTTGGGCACTTCCCTGGTTAGCACCTTTACCAGTATTGATAGCATAGCTCAATTTGTCAAAATCAGTCCCGGCCAGTTTCACCTGGCTGCTGTCCTGGCCTTTATAATTCTTTAATTCAACTTTCTTTGGCTGACCGCCTTTGCTTGTGAAAGTGACTTTTATGAGTTCGTTCTGAAGAGTGATCAGTTGCTCCACCCCTTTTGCGGTATCCTGAAAAATGCCTGCAATCTCTTTTTTAGTAACAGAGTCCCTGATTTTATCCAAAGAATCCTGCAGAGGTTTATTGGCAAGCTTAACAGAGTCCTCTTTTGCCTGCTTTACTTTAGCTTCAGCCGCCTTCTGCTTACGGTATTCTGATTGTTGCTGATTTGTGAAATAAAAATAGCCGAAAAACAAACCCGCCAATACTAGAAACCCGATGACGGTATTACGATCAAACTTCATTCTTTACTTTTTTTGGAGTGGGCAAAGATAGGAGTTCTGCGGCAAGAGTAGGGAGCAGGAATCGTAATCCCGGCAGGCTGCAGTTTTTTCCTTCCGACCAGCGAATTCAGAGGCCGGCCGATTATATCATCTCACTCTGCAAAAGGGGGTTTTTAACCTCCGAACTCTTTTCAGCATAGGCTTTTGCAGCCTTAATGAAATGAACAAATATTGGCTGCGGGTTTTCAACCGTACTCTTTAATTCAGGATGATATTGAACGCCTATAAAGAAAGGATGTTTGGGCAATTCGATTATCTCTACCAGGTCTGTTCCCGGGTTTTTACCGCTTGCCACCATACCGGCCTTTTCAAACTGTTCGAGGTATTTATTATTAAACTCCCAGCGATGACGGTGTCTTTCGCTGATAGGTGTCCTTCCATAAATAGTATCAGCCAAAGATCCTTCTTTGATATCACAGGGATATGAGCCGAGCCGCATTGTCCCCCCCTTAGCTGTTACTTTCTTTTGTTCTTCCATCAGATCAATTACGGGTTCTTTTGTGTCAGGATCCATTTCAGTGGAGTGGGCATCTTTTAAGCCCAGTACGTTCCTGGCAAACTCAATTGCAGCCATTTGCATTCCAAGACAGATACCAAAGAAGGGCAACCCATTTTCCCTTGCATACCTCACTGCTACTATTTTCCCTTCTACGCCCCGGTGGCCAAAACCCGGAGCAACCAACAGGCCATCAAGACCAGTTAGCTTTTCTGCCACATTTTCATCTGTTATAAACTCACTATGTATATTGATGACCTGCACCTGGCATTCGTTCATCGCACCAGCATGTATAAAAGACTCAAGAATTGATTTGTAAGCATCCTGCAACTCAAGGTATTTACCAATAAGACCGATTGTAACCTTGCTCTTGGGGTATTTAAGTTTATCAAGAAACTCCTTCCACCTGCCTAGCTCTGGTTCATTGTTATTTACAATGTTTAATTTTTTCATGCAAATGACATCCAGCTTTTCCCGCATCATCAGTAACGGGACCTCATAAATGGTGGGGGCATCCGCTGCTTCAATTACAGCCTCCATCTTCACATTACAGAACAAGGCAATTTTTCGGCGCAATTCCGGCATTAGCGGCTTTTCTGTTCTGCAGACAATAATATCAGGATGCACTCCTTCCTGGCTTAGCATTTTAACACTGTGCTGGGTTGGTTTGGTCTTTAATTCTTTAGCAGCTTTCAGATAAGGTATTAAAGTAAGATGAACAACAACCGTATCTTCCTCTGGCAACTCCCATTGTAACTGGCGGACCGCTTCTACAAATGGCAAGCTTTCGATGTCACCGACAGTACCACCGATCTCAGTGATCACAATATCATATTCTCCGCCTTGTCCCAATTGCAGCATCCTTCTTTTTATCTCATCAGTAATATGCGGTACGACCTGAACGGTTTTTCCCAGGTAAGCACCTTCCCTTTCTTTATTAATAACCGTTTGATATATCCTTCCTGTAGTCACATTGTTTGCCTGCGAAGTAAAAATGTTGAGAAACCTTTCATAGTGGCCGAGGTCAAGGTCAGTTTCTGCTCCATCTTCTGTCACATAACATTCGCCATGCTCATATGGATTCATTGTTCCGGGGTCTATATTGATATAAGGGTCAAATTTTTGAATCGTTACTTTCAAACCCCTTGCCTGTAATAATTTGGCAAGCGAAGCAGCAACAATTCCCTTACCCAAAGAAGAAGTAACGCCACCGGTTACAAAAATGAATTTAGCCATACAAATGGTTATTTGTTTAATTCAATTTCTATAAAATGATCTGATTAAAAGCCCAGCCAATATGACCAGCGGAAGTGAGAATGGAAAAATTCCGGGAGGTCATGCAAAGCTAACCGAAATTTCCGGGTCGCTAAAATTTCATATCCACAGTTTAAGAAACGATACGTGGAAAACAAGATTTGTTACTGATAGCTGGCGTACAGTTAGTGGTGGCTACCGGCCTTCAGTTCGCTTTACCCATACCCGGCAACCACCCGGTGGCACACTGTCTTCTTCCCTGCCCCAAGGGTTCATTTTATCAACTACGATTTCAATATTGCCGATATAAACAGGCTTAAAATCACTTCCGGCATGTATAATTGAGTCCTTATACTTAATAATCAAATCGCAATAGGGTTTTTCAGTTCCCGATTTGCCATCTTCCTCTATCCATTGTCTTCCGCAACCATTATTGGTAATTGCCAAGTCAAGTTCTGCTATCCTTACTGTTTCCTTACCGCTATCACCAGTTTCTTTTCTGTGAATTGCCTGGCCGGGCTACCACACCCTCCCATCAAGAGAGTTGTCGCAGCAATTGACATGATTGTTACAGATAGTTTCATACTTTAAATTACAAATTACCCTTTGATTACAGTATTTTAGTAATTCAACCGGAAAAATGAAAAAAATACTCCTAGCAGTTGTTAGCTTCCTTTTTTTATCAGCCTCTCATGCACAAAAGACATATATCTGGTGTGGTACACTGATTGACGGTATTGCTAATGATCCCAAAAAGAACATGACTATCGTGGTAGAAAAGAATCGGATCGTTGCTGTGCAAACTGGTTTTACTGCACCGGGGACGGCTGATAAAACCATTGACCTGAAAACAAAAACTGTTACTCCCGGATGGATAGATATGCATGTGCATATGGAGAGTGAAACAAAGAAGGGTAACTTAGCAGATAGATTCACTACCAATCCGTCTGACATAGCTTTTGAATCGCTCAAGTATGCAAATGTGACACTCATGGCTGGCTTTACTACCGTCAGGGATCTTGGTGGAAGTGGCGTTAATGTTTCATTACGTAATGCTATTAATAAAGGCCTGGTGGTTGGTCCGAGAATTTATACTTCCGGAAAATCTATTGCCACTACAGGCGGTCATGCCGATCCAACAAATGGTTACCGTAAAGACCTTATGGGTGACCCGGGTCCGAAAGAAGGTGTGATCAATGGCACTGCAGATGCTTATCATGCTGTAAGGGAACGTTACAAGGAAAGTTCAGACCTGATAAAAATTACTGCTACTGGCGGAGTACTCAGCCAGGCAAAGGACGGGGCCAACGCACAGTTTACCGAAGAAGAAGTGAAAGCTATTGTCAGTGCCGCAAAAGATTATGGGTTTAAAGTAGCCGCCCATGCACATGGTGCCGAAGGTATAAAAAGAGCAATCCGTGGCGGGGTAAATTCAATTGAACATGGCACTTTTATGGATGATGAAGGTATTCAGTTGATGAAACAATATGGCACTTACCTGGTTCCAACCATTACCGCAGGAAAATCAACAGCTGATAGTGCAAAAATTCCGGGCTACTATACTGATATTGTTACCCCGAAAGCATTAACAACGGGCCCACAGATACAGGCCACATTTGCCAAAGCGTATAAAGCAGGCGTAAAGATCGCCTTCGGAACAGATGCAGGTGTTTACCAACATGGGAAAAACTGGCTGGAGTTTGGTTACATGATAGAAGCAGGTATGCCGGCGATAGAAGCGATTAAAGCCGCAACTATTAGTGCCGCTGACCTGTTAGGTGAAAAAGACAAACTTGGCAGTATCGAAATTGGCAAGCTTGCCGATATTGTTGCTGTAGATGGCGACCCGCTAAAAGATTCACATGTCTTCAGTAAAGTTGTATTCGTAATGAAAGATGGAGTAGTATACAAACAGTAACTCAATCTTTTGCGATCTTTTTATAACTCGCCACAATGCCCCTTATCAATGATGAGCTAAATCCCTGGTGTTCCATTTCGTTCAAACCTGCAATTGTACACCCTTTGGGAGTTGTTACTTTATCAATCTCCTGTTCAGGATGAGTACCTTTCTGTAATAGCAATTCTGCCGCACCTTTTACTGTTTGTGCAGCAATTAAAGAAGCTGTTGCTGCATCAAACCCGATCTCAATACCCCCCTGAATATTTGCCCGGATATAACGCATGGCATAAGCAGTACCACAGGCACCTAGAATTGTCGCTGCTTCCATCAGTTTTTCATCGATGGTCACCACTTTACCAAGAGTATTGAACAGGTCCTGTACATACTTAATATCCATTGCGTTGGCATGCTGGCTGCAGATACATGTCATACTTTCCTGTATGGCAATGGCTGTATTAGGCATGGCCCGGAAAAGCGGCATATTCTTTTTGATAATACTACCCATTTCACTGATGGTAATACCAGTGACAACCGAAATAATTAGCTTGGTTCCATTTAGTTCCTTTTTAAATGAGTTCAGAACATCGCTTACCTGGAAGGGCTTTACGGCCAGTATGATCACTTCACTTCTCTTCACCGCAGCTGCATTATTATCTGTTATATCAATCCCTTTTCCCTTTAACAGCTTTAGTGTTGCTACATTCCGTTTGGTAACTGTTAATTCAGATGCTTTACTGAATTTGCTTTTCAGCAGCCCTTCAGCAATGGCAGTACCAAGATTTCCACCGCCAATTATCGCAATTCTTTTTCCCATTCTTATTTTTTTGGTAAAGATAAAGAAGGCCGGCTATCAGAACCCCTGTTGAACTAAAACAAACCAAACCACATCAACTCTTTGACAAACCGGTTAAAAAAAATTATTCTGGCAAATCCGTGAACAGTAACCCCTCGTATCTGTTGCATCATTCAACTAAAGCAAAATAAATTTTATGCAAAACAAAACATGGAGACTGCTGGTAGCAGCAACCATTATTACCAGTTCATTTATCGCCTGTAACAACAATTCCGAAGGTGATAAAACCAAAAAAATGGAAGATAATGCCACGAAAATGGAGCCAATGAACCAGGAAGAGAAAGGGGTAATGGTAGGCGGCGCCAACATGGTACCCTCAAAAGACATTGTGGATAATGCCGTAAACTCTGCGGACCATACAACGCTGGTTACTGCTGTAAAAGCTGCAGGATTGGTAGAAACTTTGAAAGGAGCTGGTCCTTTCACTGTATTTGCACCGACAAACGATGCGTTTGGTAAATTACCTGCCGGAACAGTAGAAAACTTGGTGAAACCTGAAAATAATGCCACACTTACCAACATTCTTACTTACCATGTTGTAACAGGTGCTTTCAAATCAACCGACCTGAAAGATGGACAGAAAGTAAAAACAGTGCAGGGTGAAGAACTGACCATCGGCTATAAAGATCGCAAATGGACAATAACTGATGCTAAAGGTGGTATTGCAAACATTATAATAGCAGACGTTATTTCAAGCAACGGCGTTACGTATGTAATTGATGTAGTACTGATGCCTAAAAAATAAAATCTTTTTTGCAAATCCGTGAATATTTCAGCAACAGGGAGTGGCTTTTTAGTCGCTCCTTTTGCATTAGTAATATTCATTTTTAAGCAGATAGGTCTTAACGTAATCAGCCACGCCATCTTCCAGCGAATAAAATTTTTCATGGTACCCGGCATCCCGGAGTTTGGTCATATCTGCCTCAGTAAAGTATTGATACTTGTCACGGATATCTTCAGGCATATCAATATATTCAATTACCGGTTCTTTATCCATGCCGGCAAAAGTTGCTTTTATCAGGTCTTCAAAAGTTCTTGCCTTGCCGGTGCCGAGGTTATATAATCCTGATGCCACAGGATTCTCCATTAACCAATAACAAACTTTTGCCACATCTTCCACATAAATAAAGTCACGAAGTTGCTGGCCGTCTTTGAAATCAGGCTTGTGAGATCTGAACAGTTTTACTTTCCCGGTTGATTTTATTTGGTTAAAAGAATGAAATATCACACTGGCCATTCTGCCTTTATGATATTCATTGGGTCCGTACACATTGAAGAATTTCAACCCTGCCCAAAATGGGGGTTGGGCAGCCTGTTTCAATGCCCATTTATCAAACTCATTTTTAGAAATACCGTAAGGATTCAGAGGTTGTAACTTCTCAACAATAGCATGGTCGTCTTTATAACCCAATTCGCCATTACCATAAGTAGCGGCAGATGATGCATAAACGAGAGGAATATTTTTCTCCGTACAATAGTTCCAGATGCTTTTTGAATATTTAACATTCAGCTTTTCATGAACGGAATAATCAAATTCAGTGGTATCCGTCCTCGCACCGAGGTGAAAGACAAAATCAACTGAAAAATCGGTTTTTACCAGCCAACCAAACAGTTCCTCTCTTTCAACTTTTTCTGTAAATTTCTTGGAGTCAAAATTGAACCACTTATCTTCTTCACTAAAATCGTCAACAATAATAATATTACTAAATCCATTTTTATTAAGATAACCCAACAGGTAGCTGCCGATAAAACCAGCAGCGCCTGTCAGCAATATAACTCTATCCTTATTCATTATATTGAACTCAATGCAGAGCCGGCTTCTTCTTTTGACAGATAATTTTCTATAGCTGTGTCATACTTTTCCTGCCACCAGTCTATCGTTCCCCAAAATTCGCCATCAACAATTATTTCTCCCGGAGTAACGTTTCCCAGTTTGACGTTTGCTATTTCACTTTTTTCAAGATGGCGGTGAAAGTTTGGCACCTGCTCTTCAGAAACAGTTACAATTACACGGCTCTGTGCTTCGCCAAACCAAAAGGCATCTTTTCTGACAGGTTTGCCATCCCAATAAAATTCTGCTACCGAATTCACAGAAAAACCAAATTCTCTGTTAAATCCTTTTTCAAACAACATCGTCATTAATCCACCTTCGCTAACATCATGTGCACTCTGGATGTACTTGTTTTCAATTAATCCCCTGATGACCTGCTGCAGGTGAAATTCTTTCTCCAGTTCAAAGTGTGGTGCCGGCGAATATTGAATACCACAAATCTTAGCCAGGTATTGAGATGAGTTAATATCACTTACCCATTCCCCGATGAGATAGATATGATCTCCGGGATTTTTAAAATCCAGTGTCATTTTTTTACTGATATCCTCCAATAATCCAACCATACCGATAGTTGGTGTTGGAAATACCGGACCATCAGGATTCTGGTTGTAGAAGCTTACATTACCGCCTGTAACCGGTGTATCAAATTTACGGCAGGCTTCTCCCATCCCTTTTATAGCATGAACAAACTGGTAATACACTTCCGGATCGTAAGGATTACCGAAATTCAAACAATTGGTAACACCCAATGGCTGACCACCGCTGCACACAATATTTCTCGCAGCCTCGCTGACTGCTATCATCGTTCCCTTATAGGGATCGGCAAAAACATAACGGCTGTTGCAATCTGTGGTAACAGCCAATGCTTTGGTTGTTCCTTTTACAATTACCAACGGTGCATCTGTCGGAGCATTCGTTGAAGTGTTGTTTGTACCCACCATGCTATCATACTGGTTATACACCCATCTTTTTGATGCAATTGATGGAAGTTGTATCAACTGTTCAGCTACAGTTTTTAAATCCTGCGGAACAGGTACAGAATCAGGATCGAATTTTTTGAGCTCAGCAAAATATTTCGGCTCCGTATATTCTCTTTCATATTGCGGCGCCCCGCCTCCAAGCACCAATTCGTATGCAGGAATGGAAGCATCTAATTGTCCATTCATATAAAAATTCAGCAAGCCATCATGTGTCACTTCGCCTATAACAGAACATGGCAGGTCCCATTTCTCAAAAACCTTTTTCACTTCATCTTCCCTTCCCTTCTGCGCCACCAGCAACATTCTTTCCTGGCTTTCACTCAGCAGCAGTTCCCATGTTTTCATATTTTTTTGACGGGCAGGCACTTTATCCAGGTCAATCCGCATACCTACTTCGCCTTTGGCACTCATCTCAGCGGTAGAGCAAATAATGCCTGCCGCACCCATGTCCTGCATACCCACAACTGCGCCGGTTTGTATTACTTCGAGGCATGCTTCCAGCAGTTTTTTCTCCTGAAATGGGTCACCAACCTGCACCGCAGGCAGATCTTGTGTACTTTCTGCAGTAATATCTGCAGATGCAAATGATGCACCCCCAATTCCATCTTTACCCGTAGCACTTCCAACAAACATTACCGGGTTTCCTTTACCTAATGCTGTTGCAGAAACAGTTTCTCCTGCTTTCACAATACCGACACTCATGGCATTTACCAACGGATTCGTATGATAACATTCGTCAAAATAAATTTCACCACCCACAGTTGGAACGCCAAAACAATTGCCATAATGGCCAATACCATGCACCACTCCTGACAAAAGGTGTTGGGTTTTATCTTCTTCTAAATTCCCAAAACGAAGAGAGTTAAGTGCGGCGATCGGCCTTGCACCCATAGTAAAAATATCCCTGTGTATTCCTCCCACTCCTGTTGCTGCACCCTGAAAAGGTTCAATAGCAGAAGGGTGATTATGTGATTCGATTTTGAATACCACACCCAGTCCATCACCAATGTCCATCAATCCGGCATTTTCCTCGCCTGCCTTTACAAGCATTCTTCCACCTTCTCTTGGCAGTGTTTTTAACCACTTGATAGAATTTTTATAACTGCAATGTTCACTCCACATTCCGGAAAAAGCACAGAGTTCATTAAAGTTGGGGGTACGTCCAAGTTTTTGTTTTATCAATTCAAATTCCTCAGCTGTTATACGCAGCTGTTCCGCTGTTTTTACTGTTACTTCCATGAAGAGAATTAATTGAGCCGCAAATTTACAAGTTGTATGCTACCTGCTGAACAGAACTTGTCAACTTTGTCCTGACAATCACGGCAATATTGGTTATTTTGCGGGATAAAACCCAGCTGTTTTGGAGTACCTGCTTTTTGTCGCATGGCTTGTAGTATTTGCCTTTTTGACTACAAAAGTCAAATTCTTTACCCAAACGGGTTTAAGCCGGTCACAGCTTATTATTATCTTTTTATTAAAGGTGATGGCTGGTATCTTTTACGGCTGGATCGGCTTGTATTATGGGGGCCTTGCCCAGATGCAGGATACCTGGGGTTATCACACCAATAGTATACAGGAATATCACTTACTTTTTAGTAATCCACAAGAGTATTTCACCAACCTTTTTCATGACCCATATGTAAGTGGTACATCAAACTTCTTTACCAGCACTGACTCCTACTGGAGTGATCTGAAAGGCAATTTTTTTATTAAGATTCTCTCAGTTTTGAATCTGCTGAGTTTTGGTCATTATTATGTCAATGTCATTTTCTATTCCTTTATCACATTATTTGGCACACTTGCTATTTACAGGGTGATGACAGATGTTTTTCCTGGGAAAAAGCTTCCAATTATGCTTGCCACCTTTCTGCTTCCGTCATTTCTATACTGGACAAGCGGAATCCACAAAGAAGGGCTGATTTTTACTGGTATAAGTTTAATCATTTACTGCATTTACTTTAGTCACAAACAAAACAGGTTTGGTTTCAAACGGGCCTTGTGTGTAACCGCCGGTCTCCTGGTGGTGCTTGCTCTCAGAAACTTTATCATTGTAATACTTGTTCCGGCCATTATTGCATGGCTGATAGCAAATCGCTGGCCGAAATACGGATTAGCCATATTCTGTTCGCTGTATCTTTTATTCGGAATATTATTTTTTACAGCCCGGTATATAAACCCCCGCCTTGATTTTCCTCAGGCCGTTGTAAATAAGCAGCAAGAGTTCAAAAAACTAGAGGTCGGAGGCTCTACAATACCTATGAAGGACCTTGAGCCTTCAGCAGGCAGTTTTCTGAAAAATACACCCCAGGCCATTAATCTGTCTGCAATACGGCCATATCCCAGCGATGTAAGGCATATTTTGTCATTGGCAGCCGCAATAGAAATAAATATGATCCTTCTGATGTTTTTACTTTTCCTTTTCTTCCGAACGAAAGGAAACAGCAATGACTCTAAGAATCTCATGTACTTCTGCATTTTCTTTTCAATAACACTTCTTTTGGCAATCGGATTCAGTGTAAACAATCTTGGAGCAATAGTGCGATACCGCAGTGTGCTGATGCCATTTCTGGTAATTCCTATGGCAGCACAGATAAATTGGGATAGATTAGGATCTCTTATTTTTAATAACATTAAAAATAAAAATAATATTACAAATTCTGTTTAATGAGCCGCAATTATTCTTCCTATCTTGCTTCTTATCACAATTTTTCCCCACAATTCATTTATTTTACTGTATTTATTCAGAAAAAATTGGCACAATTGTCGTAATTCTTTTGCTTTGCTGAAAAATACAACACATGTCACTTCGTTTTAATGCAATCAATCATCTTCTTACCAATGCTGATACCAAGATAGAAGCTTCGACCAAAATCACCGGAGTATTTGGCAGCAATGTTTTCACACTGAAAGTAGCCAGGGAGTTTTTAAGTGATGAAGCTTTCAAAAGCCTGCAATCATCAATTAAAGCCAGCCAGAAAATTGACAGAGCCATGGCTAACCAGATTGCAAATGGCATCCGTGCCTGGGCAGAAAGTAAAGGAGTAACGCATTTTACCCACTGGTTCCAACCACTTACCGGCACAACTGCTGAAAAGCATGACTCCTTTTTTACATTAAAAAGTGATGGCACTCCAATTGAACAATTTGAAGGTGATGCATTGGTACAACAAGAGCCGGATGCATCTTCTTTCCCAAGTGGAGGGTTAAGAGCAACTTTTGAAGCAAGAGGTTATACTGCCTGGGATCCCTCCTCTCCTCCCTTTATCATGGAGATTGGTCAGGGTAAAACTTTATGTATTCCAACCATCTTTGTTTCGTACACTGGTGAATCATTGGATTATAAAGCTCCTTTACTGAAAGCATTGGATGCATTAAACAAAGCTGCGGTTGATGTATGCAACTACTTTGATAAGAATGTAACAAGAGTAATGCCTACCCTTGGATGGGAGCAGGAATATTTTGTGATTGACGAAGCGTTGTTCAATGCAAGGCCTGACCTGGTGATGACCGGCAGAACTGTTTATGGCCACTCTTCTGCAAAAAACCAACAGCTTGAAGATCACTATTTCGGTTCAATTCCTGAAAGAGTGTATGCTTATATGAGGGATTTTGAAACTGAATCTTACAAACTTGGTATACCCTTGCGTACACGGCACAATGAAGTGGCACCAGCACAGTTTGAATGTGCCCCGATATTTGAAGAAGTAAGTGTGGCGGTTGACCATAACTCATTGCTGATGGATGTAATGGAAAGAGTGGCCCGTCGTCATAACCTGAGAGTATTATTACATGAAAAACCATTTGCAGGCATTAATGGAAGTGGCAAGCATAATAACTGGAGCATGGCAACAGATACCGGCGTAAATCTTTTAGCCCCCGGTAAAACGCCAAAGACAAACCTGATGTTTCTTACTTTTTTTGTGAACACTATCAAAGCTGTTCATGATTATGCGGATGTATTGAGAGCTTCTATTGCTTCAGCGCCGAATGACCACAGGCTTGGTGCTAATGAAGCCCCACCTGCCATCATCTCAGTTTTCATCGGCCAGTATCTGTCTAAAGTGCTGAATGATGTAAAAGAAAGAGTTTCGGATAAGATGGATGAGACTGATGAAAGTATGCTGAAAATTGATATTCACCGCAGCATACCTGAATTGCTGATGGACAATACTGATCGTAACCGTACTTCTCCATTTGCATTCACTGGCAACAAGTTTGAATTTCGTGCCGTTGGCTCCTCTGCAAATTGTGCCAATCCCATGACAGTGCTTAACACAATTATGGCCGACACACTAAGGCAGTTTAAGAAAGAAGTGGATGATTTGATTTCAAAAGGTGAGAAAAAAGAGATTGCCATCATGCATGTTATTCGTCAATATATTGTAGCCAGTGAAAAGGTATTGTTTGAAGGCGACGGTTACAGCGAAGCATGGGCAAAAGAAGCTGAGAAAAGAGGTTTACCAAATGTAAAAACCACGCCGCTTGCCCTTGATGCGATGGTAACTGACAAAGCAAAAAAACTGTTTGAAAGCAACGGCATTTACAGTCATAGTGAACTGGAAGCAAGACATGAGATTGAACTGGAAAAATATATCAAGAAAGTGCAGATTGAAAGCCGGATAATGGGAGAACTGGCAACAAGCCATATCCTTCCTGCGGCTATCCGTTATCAAAATTTGCTGGCCAGTAATATTAAAGGATTAAAAGAAGCCGGCCTGAAAGATGCTGCCTACAGCAACCAAAAACAAATCCTAGAAAAAATATCTGAACATATCAATAAAACCAGTGACCTGGTTGAAAAGATGATCGAGGCAAGAAAGGTCTGCAACAATATGTCTGACACAAGAACAAAAGCCATCGCTTACCAGAGCCAGGTAAAGGATATTTTCTTTGATGAAATCAGGTATAATGTTGACAAGCTTGAATTACTTGTTGACGACAGAGAATGGTATTTGCCAAAATACAGAGAAATGCTTTTCCTGCGATAATTAAAACAACATCATATTTCTATAAACCGCCTGTTAATTACAGGCGGTTTTTTTATTCACTTATTTGCCGTGTCGATACAATTATTAATCAGGTAAGAACAACTGCCTATCCTTCCAATTTGCTAATTACCGCTCTTATACCTTAGTAGCCGATATACTATATATAATTACAACCCGGATCCCTTTTAAACACTTAAAATTTACTTGTATGAAAATGAGAACACCTGTATTATCAATCCTAGCCAGTGCTGTTTTAGTCAGTTCCTGCAAAAAAGATGAAACCCCTGCACCGGTACCATCGCCAGCCTTGTTTACAACCACCACTTTTGCCGGCAGTTCCCAAGGGTATGCTGACGGAACAGGCACTGCTGCACAATTCAATGCTCCTGCCGGTATTGTAAAAGATGCAAGCGGTAACTTTTATGTAACAGACCGGGACAACCATCGCATACGAAAAATAACACCCGCCGGTATCGTTACAACATTTGCCGGCAGCGGCACGGCTGGTTTTGTAAACGGAACAGGCACAGCGGCCCAATTTAATCAACCCTATGGCATTACAATTGACCCTTCCGGAAACATCTTTGTTGCCGACAGGTTAAACACTGTTGTCCGAAAAATTACCCCGGCAGGTGTCGTTACAACATTTGCTGGTAGCACAGGCGGCTTTGCCGATGGCACAGGTACTGCTGCACAATTCAACGAATTATATGGCATAGCCAGTGATGCTTCAGGTAATCTTTATGTACCTGATTTTTTCAACCAGCGGATAAGAAAAATTACACCAGCAGGTGTTGTTACCACATTGGCCGGCAGCAGTACAACAGGGTTGACTGATGGCACAGGAAGTGCGGCTGCATTTAATCACCCTTTTAGCGCAGCCACTGATGCTGCCGGAAACATTTATATCGGAGATTATTATAACCATGCTATACGCAAAATAACTCCGGGTGGCGTTGTTACGACAATAGCAGGAAATGGTAACGCCGGTTCAGATGATGGTACCGGCGCTGCAGCTACATTCCGTCAGCCGGCCGGCCTGGCTGTTGATGGAAGCGGTATAATTTACGTTTGCGACTTAATGAATAATAAACTGCGGAAAATAACTGCGGCTGGTGTTGTTACCACGATAGCAGGCGGCAGCAGTGCAGGTAATACAGACGGGGTTGGTGTTTCAGCTTTGTTTGACAGACCTATTGCTATATGCGGCGACTTTACCGCCAAACTGCTTTATATAGCGGACTTTGGAAACCATCGTATCAGGAAAATGACCATTCAATAAATCTTTAAAAAATGAATTTCACAAAACAAGATTTATGGCCCAAAAAAGGGAAATTGAAAAAAGGCCTGATCGTATTGGCAATTGTTATTATAGCTGCCTTGCTTATGACACTGCTCGAAGAAAAGACAAATTTTAAGTATACAAAGAAACTTACGTTTGCCATTGCCCTCACCTGCATTGGTGTCTGGATATACCAGCCAAAGAAAAAAGAAGGCACATGAAAAAAAACAACCCATTTAGCCGATTATAACCTTGAGTAAAAAATCCTGCCCCGGCAGGATTTTTTTTGACAGCTATACCCGGATATTCATAATAACCGGCAGCATCAAATTAGTATCTGAAGACAATAAACCAACAAGTGATTATACAGATACTGTGAATTTAATATTTACCCTCATACTGTCGCTTTACTTTAATTTTACCATCACACCAATAACCGCCCAGATGAAATATATAAATGCAGGTTTATTCCTGTTGTTTAATTTTCTGGCTGTAAATATCGCAGCTCAAAAATGCAATTGCCCGGAATATTACACATTAAAAGCAGCGTATGATACTTCTGAGGATGAAAGTGTTTCATATATCCGGAAACTGGAAGCTTCAGCAAACAAAATATGTATTGCGAAAAGTTATGAGTGGCAGGCCATTGATTTGATGGATTTGCAAAACTTTGACACCGCTGAAATTTATTTTCAAAAAGCTGAAAAGATCTACAAACAGTCCGCCTGTGCTGACAGTGTTTATTTATATCTATATAAGCAATGGGCTCAGTTATATTATTCTAAATCAGATTTTGCAAAAGCACAGGAGTTTACTTTTAAACTATTGAAAGCAGCGGAATCGGGAGGCAATCCCTACGAAATAGGTCTTACCTATACAATGATTGCACAGTTGTTCAATCAAACGGGCCAGGCGGAGAAAGGCATTGGTTATTCCCGGCTGGCTGTACCCTATATAGCCAAAATTGAAAATCCCCAAAAATCTGCAGATTTATTATTTAAATTATCTAAGAGATATCTCTGGCACTACCAGGATACAAAAACACAATCCAGCCTGGATACATCCGAACTGTTCAGCTATCAGCAGCTGGCCCTGGCAAGAAAAATAAACAGGAAAAGTTCCATCGCAGCTGCCTACAGCAATTTACAGGGAACTGCCTGGGAGAAGAAAGACTTTAAAAAAGCATTGGTATTCCTCGACAGTTCATTCCTCTATACAGATCCAGGCGACATCAATACATTAAGCACAAATTATTTCGACAAGGCCGATCTCTATATTGAGCTAAAAAATTATAAAGCGGCCGGCAGTATGGCCGATTCAGCCCTTCATTATCGCCAGCTCATCGGTAACGTTGCTTATATAGCTGAAACATATGAACTGATTTCCCGCATAGCCAGAGAAAGCGGCGATTACCGGAAAGCTTATGAATACAGGGAGATGGAAAGGACCATCGCCGATAGTGTCCGGAACGTAGAAAAGACCAAACAAGTGGCAGAACTGGAGAAAAAATACAACCAGGCTAAAAACGAAAAAACGATCAAAGAACTGGCACAACAAAGAAGGATATACATTTTGCTTGCCCTCGCCGGTTTGCTGGCTTTAGTGGGATTGATATTTTTTATCCGGCAACAGTCATTAAAGAGCAAACAAAAGATATTAGAAACTGAACAACGACTGAACAGGGCCCGGATGAACCCGCATTTTTTCTTCAATGCCCTTGCTTCGCTACAAACTTTTGCCTTACAGGATAATGATGGAAAATCTATGGCAAGCAATCTTTCAAAATTTTCCCACATCATGCGGGAAACTTTGGAAAGTACATATAAAGAATATGTGACAATAGAACAGGAAAAAGAATTCCTGGATGAGTACCTGAGTTTACAAAAATTGCGTTTCCCGCAAAAATTTACATATGAAATAAAATCATCTGATGCTATTGAACCGGATGAAATACTTATTCCATCAATGATCTTACAGCCTTTTGTTGAAAACAGTATTGAGCATGGCTTCGCCGGCATCAGCTACCCCGGCCATATCACCATATCATTTGCAAAAAAAGAAAAAGACTTAATCATCAATATTATTGACAATGGTAAAGGGTTAGCTACAACGGCAAAAGAAAACCTGCCTGCCGGACAGACTGGTGCGGAACACATATCAAGGGCCAGCCAGATCATTAAAGACCGTATCTACCTTTTGAATATCAAACTTAAAACAAAAGCTTCTTTTTCCATTGACAACAATCCTGGTGAGAAAGGGGTAACGGTGTTTATTAAGCTGCCACTTCTGAAAAAACAGAATTAAGAAAATCAATTAATATTTTCACAGAGCATTTCCTGGCTGCCGATTATCATATATGGAGATGTGGCCGCACTGCTAAAAGAGCTGCCCACATACTCCTGGTGAATGAAGAAATTGCCTGTTAGATAACATTTGCCATCAGAACCTTTATAAACGATCACTGCTCTGCGTGTCCTTCCTGTTACTATGCCAGTGATCTCATGCCGGAGTATGGACCAGTCTTCACTCATTACCACTGCCTTAATAGCTGTGCCTTTAAATCCTTCACTTTGATATTTATTGAATGCATCAACAAACATTTTCTCCAGTGCTGCGTCTCTTGCCGCAGCAGGAGGAAGCCTGGTGTCATTGATCTTTTGTTGTTTGCTTTTTGCCGCCATTTTGTACACATCGTCAAGAGTACCCAGTCCATCCAGCAACTTTGTTGAAATGCCATAAGCCTTTTTAAAGTCTGCTTCCTCAGGGTAAACTTTCTGTGCAGCATCCCAATATGCCTGGGTGAATAATAGTTCATAATACTGTACCGATGCATTCGCTGCCACAGTTTGTTCCCTGCACCGCCGGTCCAATTCATACAGATCCTTTTCTGCATTCATCACCGTTCGCTTAAGTCCATTCCGGGAGGCATCTAATTCGTTTTTATTTCCGGTCCTGTCTAATGCCAGCAGTTCATTGGTCAGTTTTTTGTAGTTCTCTATTCGTTCTTTTATCCCGGGCAGATCTCTATTACTTACCTGTGTGCTGTAATGAAAAAGGTCGTACAACATAGAGCTTATCTTTCCGGCATTCGCCAGTTTTTCCTTAAAAGCCTGCCCGGCTTGTTCCTTCGTTTTCTTTGTTGTTTCGATACCCGCTGCCAGTGTTTTTAGTTTCTCTTCCATTGCGGTGGTATTATATGCCGCATCTTTAGTTTTTGTATCCGCTATCTTTCTTTGCAGATTTGTAAGCCGGTCTGCATCCAAAGAGGAGCCCCCTGCCGCAATAGACTGTTCCAATTTTGTGGCCCCATCCCAGAATGCCTTAACGGTTACTTTTGCGGGACCGGCATACTCGCCAGGCTGCGAATAGGCTGTTTGTATAAAAAAGAAAGGGGCTAAAAAGAGAAGGAAAGTTTTCATGCTGTATTTTTTTATCCCCAAATCTACCAGCCCTGCCAGGTTCAATGAAGTACATTTCACAGGTGATGACAACTGGTTCATACCCGGAATAGTCATCCAGGCCGCCACAAAGTGAACAGCATTTTCAGTAGTGAAGCCATTTCTATCGCCAGTGAAATGAAAAAGGTCGTTACTGAAATCGGTCATCCAGGCCGGGGATCCCCCGGTACTTTTGAAAATGAAAACAGCACATGAATATTAAAACAATCAGCAAAACACGGTTTGTACTTGAAACCACGCCGGGGCTCGATACAGCCAGCCTTGTGTACCAGGATACTGATTTCCAGTCTGCAGAAATTGTTATCAACGATACTTACCCCATGAGCCGAAGTGGCACTGGTCTCTGGTTAACTTCCAACGGTCCCAAAATAATATCCCGCATCAAAGTAGAACCAGCCGCCCGCATCAGCATCCGGATTGTGTGCCGGAAGAAGAAATATATTTTTAAAAAATCAGTGAACTGGAAACTTCGCTTTTCCCTTTTAAATAAGGAAGAAGAAGAATTGCTGACCCTGCTGCCTGCGGTAAATTGGGAAAAAGAATCACATGATTATATCCTGCAATTGAATGAAGAGCATGAAGCCGACTGTGATTCATTTCTTATCTTACAGGCACTGCATTGTGCCAATCTCAGTATGAGTATGATGACAGGTGGGAAAGTGCCGGCTTTAATCAGCATATAAACAAAATATGAGCACTGCTAATAGAACAATATCATTTCTCATTTTATTTTTTTCAGTTACCAACAAGCTGATAGCCCAGGACAATTGCGGGTGTAAAGAAGCTGAACAATTAAGGGCACCCATGAGCCTGCATTTTAACTCCGGTCAGCTTGATTCAGCTGAATTTTATACCCGGAAGCTTTTAACCTTTAAAGAAGGAGGCTGCAAAGTCTATTTTCAGAACTGGATGGCACAGATATCACTTGGCAAAAAAGATTATGCAAACACCCGGCTATATATTGATGCAGAGGCAAAACTTCTAAAAGAAAAAAATTGTGACCAGGAACTATATGTACGTCATTACAGCATTCTTGCAAAACTTTACCAGGAACTGAATATTTTCGACAGCCTTGTGTCAACTTGCCTAAATGGAATTGAAGCTTCTCAAAAGGCTAACGATTATTATGGTCTTAGCAGGGCCAACACAGATCTCGCTGCTGCTTTCTCCCAGATGGGGCAATATGGCAAAGCTATTATGTATTACAGGCGGGGGTTGGATGCAGCAAAAAAACAAACCAAATCACCCACACTTGTGGCACTTGTGCAGACAAGGCTTAGTTCCCAATATTTATCCGGATTTGAGAAATCAGGCAATACAGTTTACGCAGACAGTGCTGCCTGGCTGGCAAAAGATGCACTGGATTCAGCCGCCAAATATCATGATCTTTTGGCCTTTCTTGAAGCAAACGAGGCACTTGCAAGTCATGCATTACTCACTAATAATGATAAATCAGCAATTCAGTTTGCCGATGTAATTATTAATACAAGTCCGAAGGGAGTTCACCTTCTTGACAGGCTTATTTATGCCGGGTTTTCTAAAAAAAGTGAGGCCTTCTTAAAATTAAAAGACTGCGCCTCCGCAGAAAGATTTGCCGACTCTGCACTGCTTTATGCCCAGGCTTTCAATCCTCAAATGATGATTGGTGCTTACGAGAATATCTATAATGCTGCAAAGGCAAACAATAACATGTCCAAATCATTAGCAGCACATGAAAAAATGGTGTTGCTGAAAGACAGCCTGTTTACGTTAGAGAAAAACACCTCTATTTCTGAACTTGAAAAAAAATACAACCAGGTTAAAAACGAAAATACAATTAAAGACCTGGCAAAGAAAAAACAGTTATACCTCTTGCTTGCCATTGCCGGCTTATTAGGCCTTACGGCCGTAACTCTTTTTTTAAGGCAGCAATCCCTGAAGCACAAAAAAAATATCCTCGAAACAGAACAACGATTGAACAGGGCCAGGATGAATCCCCATTTCTTTTTTAATGCCCTTACCACTTTACAAAAATTCGCCTTGCGGGAAAATGACGGGCAGGCGATGGCCAGCAATCTTTCCAGGTTCAGTAACATCATGCGGGAAACTTTGGAAAGCACTTACAAAGAATATGTAACGGTAGAGCAAGAAACTGAGTTCCTTAATGAATATCTTGAAGTACAAAAAATTCGTTTTCCAAAAACATTCAGTTACAACATAGTAACAGAAAAAGGTCTTGAAATTGATGAGATATTGATTCCATCCATGATCATTCAGCCTTTCATTGAAAACAGTATCGAGCATGGTTTTGTTGGCATCGACCATCCCGGTAACATAACTGTAAATTTCAGAAAGGAAAAACAAGAGATACTGATCGAGATAAAAGACAATGGCAAAGGGCTGGCTGTTTCGCATAAGGAAGCAGGCGAACATATTTCAAGAGCCAGCCAGATCATTAAAGACAGGATATATTTGCTGAACATAAAACTTAAGACAAAGGCCGGATTCAGCATAGCAAATAATGAACAGGAAAGTGGTGTATTAGTGAAAATTCATTTGCCCCTGATTTATAAAGAACAATAATCAGCATTATGAAGATATTACTGGTGGATAATGAAGCGGAAGTACGTTCCGTATTATTGGATATGGTAACTGCCTGGTCGAAGGGGATGCATAGCATTGAAGAAGCCGATAGTGTAGCAACGGGTATAGAGAAGATCAACCTGTTTTCTCCTGATATTGTTTTGCTGGATGTAGAGATGAATGATGGCACCGGGTTTGACCTGCTAAAACAAGTAAACAACCCCTCATTTCAGCTGATATTTACCACAGCGCATAATCAATATGCCATCCAGGCAATCAGGTTTAGTGCTATTGATTATTTACTAAAACCCATTGACCCATCCGAACTGGCTATGGCTTTACAGAAGGCAATACAGAATATCAGTAATAACACAATGCAAAAACAGCTGTCGGTTTTACTTCAGCAATATTCGGGGAAAAATGATGCCGGAAAGCAAATTGTGTTAAAAGATATTGATAAAACATATTTCATCAAGGTGAGTGATATTTTATATTGTGAAGCCGAAGGCTCTTACGCAAAGTTTTATCTTACGAATAGCGACCCCATTTTTGTTTCCCGTAACCTCCGCTACTATGAAGAGTTGCTGGCACCGGCGGGTTTTATCAGGACTCATCATTCCTGCCTCGTCAACCCCTCCAAGATAAAGATATACGACCGTAAAACAGATAGTGGCACACTGATCCTTGAAGGAGGGTATTCAATCCCGGTATCACAGCGGAAAAAGGATTTTGTTATACAGTTTTTAGAGAACAGGCAATAATCTACAGCAGCCAAAAGGCATCAGCACTTCCTCACTTACCTGCTCTTACTCCTCGTTTAAGAAATCAACTTCTTCAGTTATGAAATGTCTCCATTTTCATTTAATTAAAGTATTCTATTTACTATCAAATAAAAATATTTAATCATGAAAACTAAGATCTCATTCGTCATTGCGGCAATCGCATTGATTGTGCTGGCAAGTTGTAAAAAAGACAAAAACGATCCTCCTGCAAACAACAATCCGGAATTGCTGGGACCCGAAACATCCAAAGTTTTCCATTACAGTTTTAATGGCAATCTTAAAGATGGAAGTGGTAATGGCTTAAACGGTGCTGATTCATTCAATATTACATATACTGCAGACAGGTTTGGCCGTACTAACCAGGCGGCTGTATTTGGCGGTGCATCCAATCCTTCATGGATACTAACACCTTCATTAGGTTCCAGGATTACCGGGTTTCCCATGGCAATATCCTTCTGGTTTAAGCCGGTAAATGTCAATTCAGGTCAAACGATCATTAAATCCGATGGATTTGAAAGATCAGCAGCGAGTGGTTTTTCAATAACATATGGCTTCAGACCGGGGCAGATCGGATTCACAATAGGTGACAAAACATTGGGAGGATCCACCGGCACCAATTATGTCGTTACTCCACAGAACGTTCTCAGCAATAATACCTGGCAGCATATTGTGGTCAACGTAAGAGGGGCCAATGATTATGATTTTTATATCAACGGAACAAAGATCAATAACTGTACCTATGGAGGCGCTGCCACTTCCATGGTATTTTATCCGGAGCCGGTAAGAGGCATAATCGGAAATAATGATGATTATCCATCCTACTATGAAGGTGCACTAGATGATTACCGCATTTATACAAAAGTGTTGAGCCAGCAGGAAGTATCCTCCCTATACAATTTTGTACCCTGATTAGTAGTAAGCAACAGTAAAAAAGAGAGGCTGAAAAATTTGAGCCTCTCTTTTAATGACCTGGTTTCAGGTTTAACTATTTTACCTTGTCGCAACCAATTTCTCTTTTGCCTCCGTAGCTGTTATACTTTATAACATTGTCAAACTTACCTCCGCCGGCATAATCCTGCCGGAAAGTAAACTCCTGGTACATACATTTGCCATCGTAATCTTTAAAAACCCCAACAGCACTTACAATCCGGTAAAGGATAACTCCCAGGTCATTTTTCTTTATCGCCCAATCAGCAGAAGTAATAATCACTTTAGTAAAATTTTCCTTCCAGCCAAGCTTATTTAATGCAGCTACCATCTGCTGCTCCATAGCAGGGTTTTTCATACCATTTTTAGGCAATACCCGGCTGGCCATCAGTTCGTCATGAAGTTTAGTGGCCATTGTTTTTATTTCTGCAATGCCGTTGTTTAAATCCAGCGAAAGTTTGCTTTCTATATTGCTTATTTTATTAGTTGGGAAAATCAACTCACAGGTTATATCATGGCCTACATCTCCTCCCCTTACGAGGTCATCTAAAAAATAAGAAATGGTCCAGTTTTCTTCCGCAATGTAGGGAGCATAGTTATCCTTCAGCCATTGTGCATCGGGTAATAGTGCAAACTGGATGTATGATTTGCCCTGTGCCGCCAATGGCAATTCAAAATAAGATAAGTCACCCCCCCAAACAGCAGTACCATTATCAACTTTTATTCTTACTCTCAGGTCAGTATTGCCATTCATGGCCTCATTAGCATTCACTCCAAGATAGGCTGTGCCATAAATATATTCACCGGTCTTAAATTCAGTTTTGATAAATGACGCCATCTCCTTTTCCTTACCAATTATTAATGGCTTTGTACTCCAGACTATCTTATTCAGATTTTCTTTGTGAAAATCACTGGTAAAAAACTTAGAAGCTTCTCCTTCTGCATTGCCCAGCAATTTGTTTATCTCTGCCAGTTTTTTCTTAAATGGCTCATTGTGGGGAGAAAGTATCAACACAGCTTCACACTCATACTTTGCATGCTGAAGCATGTCCATTTTCTTTTGCGGATTGGCTGCCCCCCTGCTATCGGTCATAGGTTGAGTGACGTTCCATTTCAACCGGTCTGCCCGGATGAGATATTGATCATAATCAGCAAGTGCCTCATCTATCTTGGCAACATAGCCTTTACCCGCAGGAGTAGTAACAGTAGTTTTCTTCTCATTATACTCGGTAAAGTTCAATGCCTTTACCCTGTCAAGATATGCTTTCCCGGTAATGCCAGGCTGAATATCGCTTCCTGAAGAATAGACTCCCACCAGCTTCTGCCAGAAACCAGAGTAATAACTTTGATCTTCCTGGTTCTTTGCACCTGCTGCTTTCTTTTCATCATTTTGCTTTTGTTCTTCTGCTTCCTGTTTTGCTATCATATCCTGGAAAACCTTCAATTCTGCTTCCATGGCAGATGTATTAAAGGACGGATCTTTTTCTTTTATACTTTTTAAAAGATTTGTTGCACCTGTCAGGTAAGAGCCAATACTCTTGCCTTGTTTCATCAATTCAATTTTTCCCCAAAAAGATTTTACCTGGGTTTTGGCCGGGCCATTATAGTTTGCATCAGGCTGGGTAGTTGATGGTTTAGCTGCTGTATCGGCAGGCTGCTCCTGGGGTGTAGCCGGTTCACTTGTACCGGGCTTTGGAGCTGTGCCTTTATCTGATGTTTGCTTCCCTTTAGTTTTTATATCTATCTCTTTCCCTTTTGGAGATTCTTTTACCCGTACAGAAATCTGGGCTTGCATCGTAAAAACTAAAAAGAACAGGGTAAACAGGAGGATGAGATGTTTCATAATAACAGATTTTGATTTAAAGTTATTTGCCCTGATAAATAAAAAAATAGCTGATAGACAGTTGAATTAGCCCAATAGACAAGTGATGAAAAGAAAGAAGCAACTGCGTATCCTGCTAATCTTTTGACCTGATAGGGATAAACATCTGCCAACACAAGCAGATATTTATAATAACTTTACTGCAATCTATCAAAATGAAAGTACTGGTAATAGATAACGAACCAAACCTGAGAACAGCCATCAAGGCATTATTAAATGCTTTTTGTCCTGAGATAACTGTTATAGAAGATGCTGACGGCGTACGGACCGGTTTACAAAAGATAAAGTCTTTTCATCCTGACATTGTTTTGCTGGATGTGGAAATGGATGATGGAAGCGGATTTGATCTGATGAAGCAGGTGACCAATCCTGCCTTTCAACTCATCTTTGTTACTGCACATAATAAATATGCTATAGAAGCTTTCCAGTTCAGCGCCATCGATTACCTGCTGAAACCGGTAGATCCAGATGCGCTGCAAAAAAGTATTGAACGGGCAAGAATTAATATCCATAATAAAGGCCTGAGCAGGCAAATAGAAATTTTACTTCAGCAGATGGCCGGTAAACCAGATCATGAGAAAAGAATTGTATTAAAGGATATTGACAATATCTATTTTGTAAAGGTTGCTGACATACTTTACTGTATGGCAGAAGGCACCTATACAAAATTTTACATGCAGCATGACAACCCGGTAATAGTTTCAAAAAATCTGAAAGAGTATGAAAACATACTCGAACCACTTGGGTTTATCCGCTGCCACCACTCCTACCTTGTAAATCCGGAAAAAATACTGCGCTACGACAAATCCGACATCGGCTCCCTGGTTCTGGAAGGCAACCATCATGTGCCCCTCTCTCAGCGCAAAAGGGAAAGCATACTGAAACTGCTGGAAAGCAAAGCCTGATAATTAATAAAATAACCATTTCTCGGTATTGGATGGTACATTATTGTTTCAGTACATTTAGCAATCGGAAAACCCGTTGTCATTAACCTCTTTTTATGAAAAAACAAATTCCGCCTTTCAGATGCCTGAGGGGTTATGCATTTGATCCTTCCATGTCGTTGGAACTGGATACTGTCGGCATCAATGAGATCACTTACAAAATACCATGGGAGCAGGACCTGAAGCCAGGGCCTGAAGGTGAATATGTAAAGATCGTAGACAGAGATCCTGCCAGTGATGCTTTTTACAAACCGGTTGACCTGAACGAAAAAGAAATACTGGCCAACGATGGCCTTGACCCAAGCGAAAGCAACCCCCAGTTTCATCAGCAGATGGTGTATGCAGTTACGATGAACACCATCAAGAATTTTGAAAAAGCGATTGGAAGGAAAGTTCAATGGAGTTCAAAGAAAGTAAAGGCTGGTAGTAAGAGCAGGGACTTTCTGCATGAATATGTGGACAAACTGGTTATCTACCCGCATGCAGTAAGAGAAGCAAATGCTTATTATTCCGCTGAGAGAAAAGCTCTGTTATTTGGATATTTTAATGCCACACCTGCCAGCGATGACTTGCACATGCCGGGAAGTATTGTTTTCTCCTGTCTTTCGCATGACATCATAGCACATGAAACCACTCATGCTATCCTGGATGGTATGTTCTCCCGTTATATGGAGCCTACGCATCCGGATGTAGCTGCATTCCATGAAGGTTTTGCTGATATTGTTGCCCTCTTCCAGCATTTTACTTTTACAGATGTATTAAAACACCAGCTGGCTAAAACAAGAGGTAGTTTTGATGCCGAAAACCTTCTTGGCCAATTAGCAGTTGAATTTGGAAAGGCTTCTGGCGAACATGGAAGTTTGAGAGATGCTATCGGGCGGCTGGATAAAAACAATAAATGGGTAAGAGCTAAGCCCCGCCTGAATGCCTACCGGGAAGAGTTTGAATGCCATGACAGGGGTTCAATTCTTGTCGCAGCAGTCTTTGACGCATTTATCAGCATTTATAATCAACGGTCGGCTGACCTGATAAGAATTGCTACCGGCGGCAGTGGTGTTTTACCACAAGGAGAAATAAACACTGATCTTATCAACCGCCTTGCCATCGAAGCATCAAAGACCGCATCACATATATTAAACATGTGTATAAGGGCACTGGATTACTGCCCTCCTATCGATATTACTTATGGAGATTATTTAAGAGCCATTATTACTGCAGATGCTGAATTACTTGCAGATGACAACCGTAACTATCGCATCGCCTTTATTGATGCCTTCCGCAAAAGAGGCATTTACCCGGAAGGAATAACAAACCTCTCGGTAGAAACATTAGCCTATACGGCAGAAGAGCAGCCAGATGATTTTGAAAAGTTTGCCGGCACATTAAACAAATTTCTCCGCAGCTTTAAAAACGCAATGGCGTATAAAACCAACCGGGAAGAAATTTTTAACGACACAAAAAAATTCATCAGTTTTAAAGAAACAGAAATTGACGGGCAGAAAATAACCGGTCTGCATGAATATATTTTCCAGGAAGCTATCAACAAGAAAGAGAATAATTTCCTGTTTGAAAAATTAACCGGTCTTATCTTCTCTGAAAAATATGCTGACCTTAAAATCCGCAGATCAGCAAAAGGGGGGCCGGCGATAGAAATACATGACATCCGGCTGAACACAAGGGTAAGCCCTAATGGTTCGGTGCAAAACCAGGCCATCATAACATTAGGCCAGCGTTGTGGGGTAAAGGTGGTGCATGATGAAGAAACTGATGATTACGATATTTCTCTTTTCGAGCTGGGCAGGGGAAAGGAAAATGAGGATGGCTGCTTTATTTTCAGAGGTGGTTGCACCCTCATCTTCGACCTGAACACACTTAAATTAAAACATGTTATTTCCAAGCCCCTGATTGATGTCAGCAACCTGTCTGTACGCAATAAAAAATATGAACTGAACCGGAACCGGGTCATCATGCAGTTCCGCTCCACTTTTGGAGACTACGCAGAACTGACCGGGCTGAAAGGAATGAGAAACATGGTAGAGCCATTTGCACATATTCATAAACATAAACCGCTTGAAGCATGAGCAACGTAGATACCATAAAAATAAGAATGTACAACACCGGCTCTGTTGGTGATTGCTTCCTGTTGTCTTTTCAAAAGGCAGGTGTTACTACTTTCAATATGTTGATTGATTGCGGCGGCTTCAATACAAGCAAAACCGCTATATCCGCCTGTGCCGCTGATATAAAGAATACAATCATCAATGATAGTCTTGACCTGGTAGTGCTTACACATGAACATGAAGATCATGCCAGTGGCTTTAATGAGGCAAGAACCATTTTTGATACGATTGAATTTAAAAAGGTATGGATGAGCTGGGCAGAAAATGATAAAGACAGGCTAGCCAAAAAGCTTTTTGCTGAAAAAGGTAAAAAGATAAAAGCACTCATGGCTGCCCTCACTAAACAACAGCAACGATTGCAGCACCAGTCAAGATCAAATGCGGAAGTGCCGGGTTTTAAACGGACCCTTGAATTGAGAAAGAAAAATGTTGCTGCTACACTGGATCTGCTTCGTTTCGAAAGTGGTTCTTCTGCCGGCGCAGCAAAAGGCCTGACCGTCAGCGATGCAATGCAGTATGTAAAAAGTAAATCGAAACTGAAACTAAAAACAAAGATGTACAGAAAGCCCGGACAGGTGATAGATGGCAGCAATGAACTTCCCGGTGCTGAAGGGATAAAGTTCTATATACTCGGCCCACCCTATGATGAAGACCTGGCTGGTATAAAAAACGATGAGGATGATACGGAAATGTATAAGCTTACGAATCAGCTGGCCATGACCGGCAGGGACATGCAGCTAAAAGCCATCACCGATCTTTCCCGCAACAGTCACACTTCACCGTTTGGAAAAAAATACGAGGTGACCGGTAAGGAAAAGACTGCACTGGAAAAAGAATATAACAGCAGCAAGCTTAACTGGAGGCAGATAGAAGAAGACTGGCTTGATTCATCGGATGAGCTGGCAATTGCCCTTACTGATTTTGTGAACAATACAAGCTTTGCATTTGCAATTGGATTTGAGGACAGTGATAAGGTATTACTGTTTCCAGCTGATGCACAATCGGGCAACTGGATGTCGTGGCACAAGGGTAAAAGCGAAGGACTGACCTTGTAAATAACGGCGGCAGGGATGCTAGAAACACTTTTGAAGAATACTGTTTTTTATAAAGTGGGGCATCATGGCAGCCACAACGGAACGGCCTCAACGAGTGGGCTTGAATATATGCCGAACAAGGGAATGGTGGCTTTTATGCCACTGCGCAAAGATAAAGTGCCGTATGTATGGGACCGGGACGGGAAGAATTTTCCAGCGATGCCTTTGTATGAAAAACTGATTGATAAAACAAATGGCGCCATCATCAGAACCGATGAGGGTGTGATAAAATACCCACGGGCAGCAGATCTGCGGGCCCAAAACCTGACAGCGGAGATGCGGACTAAACTTACCAATGCTTCAGCCAATCCATTGTATCATGAATGGGAAGTGAAAGTGTGATGGTATTTTGAATGGACTTATTTTATGAAAGAGCCGCCCTTCCTTCGAGAAATCCGGGATGAGGACGGCTCTCCTGTTTTACGTTATCATGATACTTGGGAAAGGTTGATTGTTTAAGGTATTGTTACCCTGCTTTTTAAATAGCTAGTGAAGGATAAACAGCAACTATGGCGGAAGCTTGCTAAAATTGACAGAATCGAAAATCTGGTAATGCCAATCAGATTATTGTCACAAGATAAGTTCGCAGCTCTTTGTACATTTATATTCCTCTCGATATTGATGTATGAAAAAATATGTTTTATGAGGAAATGTTTCATTTTTTATCTGTTTGTACTTTTTGGGGGTCAAGCTTCATTTGCACAACTAACAGGCACCAAAAATATTCCTGGCGACTATCCCGATCTGTCATCTGCCATTACTGATTTAAATACATCAGGAGTTGGCCTTGGTGGCGTCACACTAAATATTGTTGCAGGTAATCCGCAAACCGCACCCGCAGGTGGATATGTAATTGGAAATACTGGTTCTGCTGTCCTGAGCAGCACCAGCTCAACAAAACAAATTATTATACAAGGCAATAATAACCTTGTCACTGCATTTTCACCCCAAACAACCGGTAATATTAATGATGCTGTCTTTAAGATCATTGGCGCAGATTGGGTGACAATAAAAAATTTTATTATACAGGAAAATGCTGCAAATACAACATCAACAATAGCGGCAAACAATATGACCGAATGGGGAGTGGCTTTACTTTATGCAAGTACTATTGACGGGGCCCAAAATAATACTATCCGTGATAACAGTATTACATTGAACCGGGTTTATCAGAACAGCATTGGAGTGTATAGCAGCACAAGGCATAATGCCTCTGATCCCGGCATTATTGCCGACATAACAAATTTTACCGGGTCGAACAGCTATAATAAAATCTACACAAATGTCATCTCAAATGTAAGCGGGGGCATTGCATTTCTGAGTTCAATGACACCAGCCTTTATGAACCAGGAGAATGAATTGGGCGGCAATGCTGCCAACCTGGGGAATAATATTTCGAATTGGGGGCATAATTCAGGTCCTTCAGGGATAGTCGATATGGACAATAGTACCATTGCAGGAATTTATGAGAATAACGAAAAGATGGTGGATATAATGAATAATACCATTATTAGCGCCAGTCTCAATTCCTCCAATCCTATTTATGGATTGCTGATGCGGTACTCGTCTCCAACTGATGTGGGTAATTCGGTTCCTGAAGTATGGTTTAACTTAATCACTATTACCCAGGCCGGAACAGGTGACCTGATTGGAACCGGGATGATTTCCACCACTTCGGCAGTTGCCTATAGTACAGCCTGGGTATTGAATAATTACTTTTATAACAACGCCGTAACAAGTAATTCAGCAAATATGATTGGTGTCAGGAATACCAGTAATGCAACAACATTCCTGAATATTTATGATCATATCATGCGCAACAATACCTCCGCAGCTACTACGGGAGGATTTACAGGTATCTATAATACAGGAGTAGCAGGTTCAGATATTATACTGGGTGGTCAGATTGGAAATACTTCAGGTGGCGCTGTGAGTTTTTCAAATGCAACAACAGCCCAAATTTATGGGATTCGAAATGAAGCAATCAGCACAAACCGGGTAGGAATTAGCAATTCAAGATTTGAAGGATTTTCTCTGGTTTCTTCCGGAGGTTTCACCGCTATCATGAACACCACGCCGGCCATGGGTCTGGATTGTAATCTCAATAACAATCAATTTGGTTCTGCAACAACGCCGATGGTTACATTTAGTGCAGCGCAATCTGCATCTGTCAAGTATATTGTAAATACAACAGGCTTTAACGGCATTACTAAATTCTCAGCATCGAATAATACATTCCGGGGCATCAATTTCATGTTGCCTTCCAGTTCTCCAGTATCATTTATAGAGAATACAGCTACCATTTTTGGTAGCATAGATATTAATACAAACACATTTAACAATATTACACTGAACACATCAGGTGATGTCCGGTTTATTCAAAGTTCGAGTGCAGTAAGCAATAGCGGAACAATGATCAAGAACATTAATACAAATTCCATAGTTACTGGTTTCAACAAAGCCCAGCCAGGAGGAGTAGTTTTATTCATAGAGCTTTCCGGAACAGAAACACTTAATTCAACTATTAATATAAAAGACAATATAATTTCAAATATTTCCGGAACAGGGATAGCTTCGTTTCAGGCTATTCGTGAACGTACCGGAAATGCAGGAGGAATCGTTCCGCACAAATTCATTCAGAATAATCAAATAACTAATATTTCCGGGACAACTGGTGGGCAGTATGGAATTTTTTCAGACCAGGGAGGTGATGTGACTATTTCAGGAAATACGATTTCGGGTATGTATGCAGATGGTGGCGAATTACAGGGAATTCGTTTGACCAGCAATACAGCTGCAAGCTTTATCCGCTTAAATAATATCAACACTATCATATCTTCCCAGGGTGCAGATATAAAAGGAATTTATACAGCAAGTAACGGTGCATTAATAACAATTACTCAAAACAAAATTTATAACCTTGAAGCTTCAGGTATTGGATCATTGACCAGTGGAATTACAATCGTAAGCCAATTGGATTATGTTCTTGCCAATAATTTAATTGGAGATATCCGGACACCAACGGCTTCGGGACTTGATGCTGTGCAGTGGCATGAGTCTATTTGGTGGGACAAATGTCAGTCTCTATTACAATACGGTATGGATCAATGCCAGCAGTACAGGTGCCCAGTTTGGAACCAGCGCAGTATATGTAAGTACTTCTGGAGGTCCCATAAACGTAACACTTAGAAATAATATTTTCGTCAACACATCAGTCCCCAATGGGTCGGGACGTACAGCCGCCTATCGCAGGACAGGCACATCCCTTGCAAATTATGCTGCTGCTTCCAACAACAATTTATTTTATGCAGGCAGTCCGGGTCCCTCCAATCTTATTTTTTATGATAATACAAATGCGGGATCAAACCCTTGCCGCATACAAAGTCAGGGTGAGTCCCAGGGATAATCTTTCCATTTCGGAGAACCCCGTTTTCATTAGCAATACCGGAAGCAGTGCCAATTTCCTTCATATCGAACCTTCCGTTGCTACCGCCATTAATGGTGGTGCATTACCGATTGCAGGCTATACTACAGATTATGATAATCAAACAAGGACATGCCTCAACGCCTGATATTGGGGCGGATGAATTTACATTCGTCGCGCCGGGCTGTCCGCCACCAACAAGTGTTTCTGATCACCCAGGTAACAGCTAGCATCTGCAAAAGTTAATTTCAGCCCAACTGGTGTAAACATGATTGTTGAATATGGCCCTCCGGGGTTTACACCTGGAACTGCTGGTACTCCGGGGGTGGGTAGGACGATCGTAACAGGAAGTTCTTCCCCGATTGATTTAACCGGGTTGAATTCTTCGACGAATTATAACGTTTACGTTCGCAGAGTTTGCGTATCTCCACCCTATAAGTTCCAATTCTGCAGTCGTTTCATTCAGCACACTTCATATGTTCGACGAAGCAAGCATTGCAGGTTTGCTTACAGTCGGTGCAGGATGCAGCGGTGCTCCGTATAATACAGCAGGCGCCACAGCAAGTAACTTAGAAAAATATCCCTCCTGTTGCTGGCACCCGGCAAGCACCTATCTGGTTCAAATTTGTTGCTCCTCTAAGTGGTGCGGTGCGCATCACGACAGATATCGGCACACCCTCTTTCACCAACTCTAAAATAGCCTTATTCTCAGCTACGGATGTAAATGATTACAATACATTCATTATTCTTTCCTGTGATGATTGATGGTGGTTCTGCAATTGGTTCAGGATTCTTATCAGTACTTTATGCAACAGCACTTAACCAGCAACTTTCTTATCTAGCGGATTGCCATCAAGTACAATGGCAGTACTGCAAACGGAGACGTTTTGTATTGCTGTGGATGAGCTGGACAACAGCATGCTTTCTGCCAATACTGCCTGTGCAAATTCTTTTCAAACTCCTGTTTCAAATTTAAATAACACTTATACCGGATGGGTGCCTTTACTTGATGCCAGCAGCAAACTGATTGCTATGGTAAGAAACGGGGCTGGTGGTGATGCAAGTTCTTATACTTTAACATCTCAAAATATTAATACAGCACCTGTTCGTTCGAGCAATGTTACCTATTATTTAGACAGGAATTACCTGATTAACAGTACGGCTACTAATGTGCAAGTGAAATTTTTCTTTCTTACTAGCGAACTCAATGGCCTGATGGCAGCAGACCCGACTGTTACTTTTAGCAATATTGGTGCATCAAGACAAGGAGGAACAACTTGCACGGCAGATTTTTCACCGCTAAACGGATGGACAACATTTCTTTCTCAAAATAGCAATGGCATCTCTACCGATGGGTTGGTAAGATGGATTGAGGTAACAACACCTTCGTTTTCAAATTTCTTCTTAAAAGGTGCACTTGGCGGGCCATTACCAACCAACCTTGTAGCATTTTCCGGTCAGAAAGAAGGCAGTGTAAATAAATTACGATGGATAACAGCTACCGAAAGTAACAACCTGGGTTTTGAGGTTCAGCGATCAACTGATGGTATTAATTATACAGTAATAAGCTTTGTAAATACTCTTGCAATGGGAGGCAATAGTAACGACATCTTGAATTATAATTATGCTGACAATAATCCACCAGGATCAAAACAATACTATCGTCTACGGCAGATTGATGTTGACAATCATAGTAAGTTTAGCAATATAATCCTGATCAAAGACAATAAGGCTCTGACACTTGCAATCGCAGGTTTGTTCCCAAACCCGGCCACTGGTCTTATAAATATAATGCTTGAGGCTCCTCTTCATGAAAATGTAACATTATTGATAATGGATGCAGCAGGACAAAATAGTAATTCAGAAAATTACGAATACTGAGAGAGGGGTAGTAATACTATATCTGTCGATATTAGCAATCTTACAAACGGCAGCTATTTTATAAAGGCCATTTGTTCAAATGAATGGGGGTACCGCAGATTGGTAAATTTGTAAAGCACTAACTAACCGAAGTGTTGCATTTATTTCAACGTAAACCCTTCCAAAAATTTGGTATTGAAATCACCGCTGCGGAAACGTTCGTCCTGCATAAGCTGGAGATGGAACGGTATGGTGGTTTTTACTCCTTCAATGACATATTCACTTAGTGCCCGGTACATGGTGGCGATGGCTTCCTGCCGGGTTTGTGCCACGGTGATGAGTTTGCCGATCATAGAATCATAATACGGAGGAATAACATAGCCGGCATATACATGACTGTCGACCCGGACACCATGGCCGCCCGGCTGGTGCAGCACTGATATTCTTCCCGGTGAGGGACGAAAATCGTTGTAAGGGTCTTCTGCATTGATGCGGCATTCGATGGCATGATTTCTTGGTATGTAATCGGCGCCGGATATCTTCTCCCCCATCGCAATTTTTATCTGCTCTTTGATGAGGTCGAAATTGATGACCTCTTCGGTAACGCAATGCTCCACCTGTATCCGGGTGTTCATTTCCATGAAGTAGAAGTTGCGGTGCTTATCTACCAGGAACTCGACGGTGCCCACACTTTCGTAGTTGATGGCGCCGGCTGCTTTTTTTGCGGCTTCACCCATATTATAGCGAAGCTCATCCGTCATAAAGGGAGAAGGTGATTCTTCTACCAGTTTCTGGTGACGGCGCTGAATGGAACAATCCCTTTCACTAAGATGACAAACAGTGCCGTACTGGTCGCCGGCGACCTGTATCTCAATATGCCTTGGCTCTTCTACAAATTTTTCCATGTAGATGCCATCGTTCTTGAAGGATGCGGCGGCTTCTGCTTTGGCCGTATCGTAAGCTTTTTCGAGTTCGCTTTCTTCCCATACGATCCGCATACCCTTGCCACCACCGCCGGCGGTTGCTTTCAGTATTACGGGATACCCCATATTTTTTGCAAGGCCTTTGGCTTCATCCACACTTTGCAATAATCCTTCACCTCCGGGCACCACCGGCACACCGGCTTTTATCATTGTTTCTTTTGCGGTGATCTTATCACCCATGGAGTTGATCATGTCGGGAGTTGGCCCGATGAATTTTATACCATGGTCGTTACATATCTGTGCAAATTTTGAATTCTCTGCGAGGAAACCATAACCGGGATGTATGGCATCTGCATTGGTGATCTCTGCAGCAGCCATGATATGGGCTACATTCAAATATGAATCGGCGCTTTGCGGCTTGCCAATACAAACAGCTTCATCTGCAAATTTTACATGCAGGCTGTCCCTGTCGGCAGTGGAATAAACGGCTACTGTTTTAATACCCATTTCTCTTGCAGTACGGATTACCCTGAGGGCAATTTCTCCACGGTTAGCAATCAGTATTTTCTTAAACATTGTATTAATTAGCTAATTAGCCAATGTGCTGATATGCTAATGCCATCAACACCCGGCTGAGTTAAAAAATGAAATAACTTAACAGATAACTGAAAGGACTTTTTCTCTTAGACGTACTTAGTATTTTATTAACTACCCGTTGAATCTCCTCAAGCTTACTTAAAAGCGTTTTACAATCAGGATAGTTTTTGGAATAATCGCAAAGCATTAACCAATATTGTGTTTCATCAGCCTCTTTAGCTGAAATTTTAAGTTTATGAATAAAATCAGCTTTACTTTCTGCATTCTGAGCTTCCATCGAATTAGCACCTATAGAAGTACCTGATTTCAACAGCTGTCTTGCTAATACATACTTCTTTTCTGTTTCAAGCTTCTCACAATATTCGATTACCAATAATGAAAAATCAAGAGTCAGTTTTAAAATTGGGTTCTTTTCCAGTAATTCTTTCTGCATTTTTGAAAGTTTTAAAGGCGTGAAGCTAATTGGCACATTAGCATATTATCACATTAGCCAATTTTTTATGCGGGTTCAACAAGGAACAAAGGCTGATCATATTCCACCGGTGAGGCGTCTTCCACCAGCACTTTTACGATCTTGCCTTTTACTTCGCTTTCAATTTCATTGAAAAGTTTCATGGCTTCGATAATGCATACCACTTTACCGGGTGCTACATCACTTCCTACATCTACCAGGTTGGGTTTATCCGGAGATGATTTACGATAGAATGTGCCGATCATCGGGCTTTTGATAGTAACAGTGTTTGCGGCAGGTGCCTCAGCTGCTTTGGGTTTTTCTGCGGCGGGTGCCTGTTGCTGGCTGCCAGCAGGCTGTGCAGCTGCATAAACAGGCGCCTGTTGAACAGGGGCAGCAGATACTACCTGCGTTACATGTTCTTCCTTTTGTTTGATGGTGACTTTAAAATCTTTTTGCTCAACCGTTAACTCACCAATGTTGGATTTGTTGATCATTTTGATCAATTCCTGAATTTGCTTGAAGTCCATGTTTTTCAATTTAATAGACAGTTTTGGTTTTAGAGAGGGGGCTAAGGTAGTGAAATCGAATTTAGAAATTCAATGATTTCTTGCTGTTTTTGGGCAAAAAGGAGGCGAAATCAAACAAAAATGGCCGAAAATCGGGTGATTTCGGCCATTTTTCAATAAAGTACAGGTATTCTATTCTTTCACTCTTTCCACATACTCACCGGTCTTTGTATTGATGCGGATAAGTTCCCCTTCATTTACAAATAAAGGAACTCCTAACGTGGCTCCTGTTTCCAAAGTTGCAGGCTTCAGGGTACGGGTGGCAGTATCGCCCCTTAGTCCGGGCTCTGTGTAAGTAACCTGCAGCACAATCTTATCCGGCAACTCTGCACCTAATACCTGATCATTATCTGTATTTATTAAAACACCCACTTCCTGGCCTTCCTTCAGGTATTGCGGAGCATCGATAGTTCCTTCCTGTAATGCGATTTGCTCAAAGGTTTCATTATCCATAAAGTTGTAACCGGTATCATCTTTATAAAGGAACTGGTAGTAGCGTCTTTCCACTCTTACGGGGAAAATGGTATCGCCTGAATTCCATGTTTTTTCGATAGAACGGTTGTTGTCAACCCCTTTCAGCTTTGCCCACACTTTAGCAGCGGCACGGGCCGTTTTGTTTTCGCCAAATTCCACTACGGTGTAAAGGCTGCCTTCAAGGTTCAGTATCATACCCCGGCTGATGTCTGATGTATTTGCCATTTTTTAAGCTTTGGGCTGTGGCCGCCGGAGCGGATACAAACCGGTTTAAAAGTCGTTTTTTTGAGGCGGCAAAGATAAGGCAGGGATAGTTGCTGGCAAAAGGAAGCTTATTGACAGAGGAATAACTGACTCTTCTGCAATTATTTTATATTCGCCAACCAAGGCCACTTGATGAAAGCACCCCTGACTAAACTGATTATCATTCTGCTGATTTCTTGCAGCAGTTCCAATGCTTCCGGGCAATTGATAATAACACCTAACCTCACTGCCCAGGACCTTGCCCAGAAATTAGTTGGTAACGGTGTTACGATCACCAACGTTACTTTCACCGGCAATCCTTTAATGGCTTCTTTTTTTAACAACACAGGCGGTACAAACATTGGAATAGACAGCGGCATAGTGCTCACCAGCGGAAGGGCAAAAACAACCGGCACATTTCGTGGGGTAGATGGAAATGGAGTAACACCGGCACAAAGTGCCCTTGCGGACAATGCCTGGAGTTTACCCGGCGATGCCAACCTTGCTGCGGCCATTGGTTCTCCGCTCAGCGACCTGGAAGATGCCTGTGTTCTGGAGTTTGATTTTGTTCCGCTTGGCGACAGCATCAAGTTTAATTATGTTTTCAGCTCCGAAGAATATACCGAAGATTTTGTTTGCAGTTTCAATGATGCGTTTGCCTTTTTTATTTCCGGACCGGGCATTACTGGTTTGAAAAACATTGCCCTGGTGCCGAATACAACAATACCGGTTTCTATTTTCAATGTAAATAATGTACTTGATAATGCCGGCTTTCCCCTTTGCGCCAACAACCCGGCTTATTATGTGGATAACAACCTGAATAACCGTTTCACTCATGATGGTCATACAAAAGTATTAACCGCTAAAGAAAGGGTTCAGCCATGCCAGGTTTATCACCTGAAGCTGGTGATCTCTGATGTGGGTGATGATTTTTTTGACAGCGGTGTGTTTTTGGAAGCCAAAAGTTTAAGCTCTAACATTAATGGAATAACAAATCTTACCCAAACCGACCCTGTAACTGGTTTAAGTTACCTGGTAGAAGGTTGCGCCACAGGTGCATTTAATATACGAAGATTAAGAAAGGACCCTTTCCCACTTAATGTTTCACTCTTTTATGGAGGCACTGCAACAAATGGAGTTGATTACCTGCCACTACCCACCTCGGTTGTGATACCGGCTAATGACAGTTTTGTTACGGTCAATGTCATTCCACTAATTGATGGTGTTACAGAAGGAATTGAAGAAATAAAGATATATGCGTTGGCCGGCTGTGCCTCTGTAGTGCCTACTGACAGCACTATGATACAGATCCGGGATTATGATATTCTTAGTTTATCACCTGATACCGCTTTTATTTGCCGGAACAGTTCTGTACAACTAATAGCCACTCCGAGTTACACTACTTATCAATGGTTGCCCGATCCAACATTAAGCAGTACTACTATTAATAATCCGATTGCCACCCCGGTAAACAGTGCCACTACCTATATATGTACTGCCACCGTCGGCACCTGCAATGCAAGAGATTCTGTTTTTCTGCGCTGGAAAGACATTGAGTTTATTTCAAAAACAGATGTGAACTGCCGGAATGCCACTAACGGCCAGATAAAAGTTGCCGGCGGACCTGAATGGGCTGCCCCGGTACAATTTTCTATTGATGGTGTTACCTGGCAATCAGACAGCACTTTTAATAATTTACCAGCAGGGAATTATTGGGTAAAGATGAGAGATGGCAGTTGTGTGGACAGTCTTCCGGTCAGCATCGCACAGGCTTTCCCTGATCTGCTCATCACAAATATTGCTACCACACAATCCACTTGTTCCGGAAGCCCGGATGGAACTATAACAATTACAGGAACCGGTGGTAATGCTGTTTATTCTTATTCTATTGATGGAACTAATTTTCAACCTGCCAGCTCATTTAATGTTTTAGCCGGCACTTATACCATTACATTAAAAGACGGGAATAATTGTCTTGCATCACAAAACGTAACTGTTACACTAAACAACACAGTAACTGTTGATGCAGGTGCTGATGAAATTATTTGTGAAGGAACCAGCTTCCTGGTACCTGCTGTTTCTAACGGAACTGGTTTTTCATGGTCTCCGGCATCCGGCCTGGATAATGCAAACATCCTTACACCCACTGCCAGTCCTGCCGCCACCACAAAATATTATATCACTGCTACCAGCGGTATTTGTACAAGAGTTGATTCGATGCAGCTGTTCATCCGCCCGGCACCAATACCTGATGCAGGCCCGGACCAGGATATTTGTTACGGCAGAATTTTTCAACTGAGCGGTGCAGGCGGAGTAAATTATCAGTGGTCGCCTTCTACTTATTTTGTTTCAGCTGCCACCCAGCAAAATCCTGATGTAAAAGCGATGGCCAATATTTCTTACTCACTGATGGTAACAGATGTTTTTGGTTGTCGTTCATTAACTCCGGATGTGGTGAACATTAAAGTAACTCCGTCAGTGAGGATCTTTGCTGGCAATGATACCATTGCCGCCATGAACCAACCGTTGCAGTTGCAGGTTAGAGAAATGAGTAATGCAGGTGTAACAAGTTATACATGGACACCGGCCACCCTCCTTTCTGACCCCAACATTGCAACACCAATAGCTACACTTACTGCTGACCAGCGTTTCATAGTGTCAGGTACCACCCCTGCAGGCTGCCAGGGATCTGATGATATATTGATAAAAGTTTATAAGGGGCCTGATATTTATGTACCATCAGCTTTTACTCCAAATAATGACGGGCTGAATGATCTGCTGCGGCCCATACCCGTTGGTATTAAAGATTTCAAATTCTTCCGGGTCTTCAACCGCTGGGGACAATTGATCTTTTCAACCCGGGACCCTCAACGTGGATGGGATGGAAAAATAAACGGAACCAGCCAGGGCACAGGCACATTTGTATGGATGGCTGAGGCTATTGATTATAAAGGTAACCTTGTAATAAGGAAAGGTGTCGTTAGCATTGTCCGGTAAACTAATATTGCACATGAGAAAAATAGTCTTGTCAGTTTCCATTGTATTTTTTGCATCAGTTGCGTTTTCCCAGGCTGATACCGTTCAGGCTCCTTACAAAAAATTCCCTTCCTTCCCTCCTGCAAAAATATTATTGCCGGACAGTGCTACCTATTTTACCAAAGCTGATCTTGATAAGAAAAAACCGGTAATGCTGATGCTGTTTAACCCCGGATGCAGCCATTGCCAGCATGAAACAGAGGAATTGACAAAGAAAATAGATGATTTCAAAAACATCCAGATAATCATGGCGACCAGTATGCCATTTGATTCTATGATGTCGTTCAGAAAAAAGTACGAGCTGGAAAAGTACCCCAACATCATAGTGGGGCAGGATATACATTACTTCCTCATCAGTTTTTATATGATACACAACCTGCCCTTTCTTGCTTTTTACAATAAAAAGAAAGAACTCATCTCTGTTTTTGAGGGTGGCTTACCAATGGACAGAATATTGGAAGAGTTTAAGAAATAGCCCTTTTTTCAGCCTTTTTCAAAGCAACTTTCTGCTACCTTTGCCCCCGAAAACCTGCCTGACGACAGGCAGGTAATTCCTCACTTTATAA
>JBAOHK010000009.1:0-81979 GCA_037045605.1 Chitinophagaceae bacterium
TGACCTATTCTCCTACTATCGGCTATTATCATAAAGGTGGGCTGGGCATTACTGGTACAGGTTATATTGTTGATGATGGAGCGAATATGAATTTTTACCAGGGTGCTGTTACACCATCATTTGACTATTTAAAGAACAGGAGCTTTGCAACGGGATTATCCTATACAAAATTCTTTACAAAAGATTCGTTACCATTTTACACAACTCCGTTACAGAATGAACTTTATGCCTACTTTACTTACAGAAAGTGGTGGGTTCGTCCGATGATTGCCATGAGCTATGGGTGGGGAAGCCGAAGCGATTATATGGAAAGGGAATCACTTATTCAGGACCTTAGGTTACGCCGGAGAGGGTTTACATACATTAATACAGAAGAAACGATCAGTGATTTTTCATTGATGACTTCCATCCGGCATGATTTCTACTGGCTGGATATATTTACATTTAAAGACCACATCCGGTTTACCCCCCAAATAACTTTCACCAGTGGCACACAAAAATTTGGATTTAATCAGTCAGCAAGTACATATGCCACTGTAATACGAAATAATTCAAATGTTCTTTATAGCACAGAGAATGTTTACCTTGATGACCAGATAAAATTTCAGCCTCTTTCATTAACGATGTACCTCCGCGGTGAATACTCTATTGGTAAATTCTTTATACAACCACAGTTCACTATGGATTATTATTTTCCTGCGACCAGTAATAATTTCAACGCCATCTTTTCCATCAACATCGGCTGCATGTTCTGATCAGAACTCTTTGTATCCTGACACATTGCAAAAAATCTTAACACTCTCCGCACAATAGAAAGGTTACATAATCTGTTTTGGAAATTACCTATTGACGTTAAGGGATTTTAACACGTAAAAAGGGTTACTGGCATTATACTTGAAATTTTTTATGGTCAATTTTTTAGTGCCCCAAAAACAAATAAACTACTAAACATGAAAACAAAACTTCTTTCGCTGGCTGCAGCAGTATTATTATCATCGGCCGTAATGGCCCAGTTTCATATCGGTGTTAAAGCTGGCACCAATATTACCAAAGTTGATGGTAAATCATTCAAAGATGAATTTCGTTACGGCTATCACCTCGGTGGTTTTATGGAAGTAAGAATGGGTAATAAGTTTGTTCTGCAGCCTGAGGTGCTATGGAATCAGTTTGCTACTAAATTAGACAGCAATTATAAGAATGTGTATCAGGATGTTTTTAATGGCAACTCCAACATCAAACTCAATTACCTGTCTATCCCGATTGTGCTTAATTACAAACTGATCGGGAGTTTCTTGTCCCTGCAGGCCGGGCCCCAGTTTGGCATTCTGATTGATCAGAGCAAAACTGTATTGCAAAATGGTGGCAACGCCTTTAAAAGGGGTGACTTCTCAATGCTGGCTGGTGTACAGTTCAAAGTGCTGGCCTTCCGCCTGAATGCCCGGTATGCGGTCGGCTTAAATAATATTAGTGACCTGCCCGATGATGACAAATGGAAGAACCAGGGTTTCCAGGTATCCGTTGGATTAGCCTTATAAAATCGTAATCCTCATGAATAAAGTCTCCCGGCAAACCGGGAGATTTTTTTTGCCTAACTGGTATCCTCTTTATCTACCTGATTTGGCAGTTTATAATTGGCAGGCATGAATCTTGGCAATACTGATTTCCCGTTATATTTTTACCGTTCACCCTTTCCGGAATAAAATGGGTGACAGATTGACCAAAGAAGACTATAGACATGAATATTGAACAATTTTTACTGCGTACAGAAGATGAGATGGATTTTCTCCCGATAATTCCTCTAAACGAAAGCGATCAGGAAGATCCAGGCGGTATTGAAATACCGGCTGAAATTCCATTGCTCCCATTACGGAATACGGTTCTTTTTCCAGGCGTTGTGCTGCCTATTACAGTAGGCAGGGATAAAAGCATAAAGGCTGTGAACGATGCCTATAAGGGTGACAAGCTGATAGGGGTAATTGCCCAAAAAGACAGTAATGTTGAAGACCCCGCTGTAAAAGACCTTGAAGATATCGGCACTGTTGCCAAAATAGTGAAACTGATAAAAATGCCCGATGGTGGAACTACGATTATCATCCAGGGGAAAAGCCGTTTCCTTATTGAATCTATAATTGAGGATGATCCATATTTCAGGGCAAAAATTAAAAAGATTGATGAGGAAGAGTCGCCGAAAGACGAGGACTTCAATGCGTATGTTGCCAACATCAAAGACCTTGCCGCAGATATTGTGCAGTTGTCACCTAATATTCCGACCGAGGCTTCAATTATTCTCCGCAACATTGAAAACCCGGCTTTCCTGATCCATTTTGTTTCCAGTAACCTGAACACAGACATCAAGGATAAACAACGTTTGCTGGAACTGAACCAGATCCGTGAAAGGGCCGACCTGCTGATGCAACTGTTGCAAAAGGAATTGCAGTTTGTTGAACTGAAAAATAAAGTAACTACTAAAACAAGAACTGAATTAGACAAACAGCAAAGAGAATACTTCCTTCAGCAGCAGATGAAGAGTATTAAGGAAGAGCTGGGGGGTGACAGTAATTCTCAGGAGATAAAAGAAATGCAGAAAAAAGCTGAGGCTAAGAAATGGCCGGCTGCTGCAAAAGAAATGTTCAAGAAGGGGATTGAAAAACTGGAAAGAATGCATCCCAGCACCCCTGATTTTTCAGTTGTGTATAATCATCTTGATCTGATGCTGGACCTGCCTTGGGAAACTTATACAGAAGACCATTACGATTTAAAGAAAGCAAAGAAGACGCTGGATAATGACCACTATGGAATGGAGAAGATAAAAGAAAGGATACTTGAATACCTTGCTGTACTGAAACTAAAAGGAGATATGAAAAGCCCGATACTTTGTTTTGTCGGTCCTCCGGGAATTGGTAAAACATCGCTTGGAAGAAGTATTGCCAATGCTATAGGAAGGAAATATGTCAGACTTAGTTTAGGCGGCCTTCATGATGAAAGCGAAATAAGAGGCCATCGCAAAACATATATCGGCGCTATGCCCGGAAGAATTTTACAATCCATCCGAAAAGTAAAATCATCAAACCCGGTGATGATATTGGATGAGATTGATAAAGTAGGCAGCGATTTCCGTGGCGACCCATCTTCCGCATTGCTGGAAGTGTTGGATCCGGAGCAGAATCATACTTTTTATGATAACTATCTTGAATCAGAATACGATCTGAGCAAAGTATTGTTTATAGCAACAGCCAATAATTTTCAAAACATTCAACCGGCATTGCGTGACAGGCTGGAAGTGATTGATCTTAGTGGCTATGCAGTGGAAGAAAAAATGGAAATAGCCAAACGACACTTATTTCCCAAACAAAAAGATCTGCATGGGTTAAAGAATACCAATTTCAGGATTTCAGATAAGGTGCTGGAGAAAGTAATACAGGATTATACAAGAGAAAGCGGTGTAAGGGAGTTAGACAGGCAATTGGCTTCCATTATGCGTTACCAGGCCAAGCAACTTGCGTTAAAAGGAAAACTGAAAGTATCGCTGACAGCGGAGGATATTGAAAAAATCCTTGGTAAGCCTAAGTACAGCAATGATATCTATAAGACGGCAAATATGGCTGGTGTGGCTGTTGGCCTTGCATGGACCTATGTCGGCGGCGACATCCTTTTTATCGAAACAAGCTTAAGTGATGGCAAAGGGGAATTGAAACTGACAGGAAACCTCGGTAATGTGATGAAGGAAAGTGCAAGCACAGCATTGACCTATTTACAATCCAATGCGAAAAAGTACAAGCTGGATACAAAACTGTTTGAAAAGAAGAACATTCATATCCATGTGCCGGAAGGAGCAGTGCCAAAGGATGGTCCAAGTGCCGGTGTTACTATGATGACAGCAATTGCTTCTGCCCTGACTGGAAAAAGAGTAAAACCATTCCTCGCAATGACAGGTGAAATAACATTACGGGGGCAGGTACTTCCGGTTGGTGGTATTAAGGAAAAGGTATTGGCCGCTAAAAGGGCAGGTTTAAAGGAGATCGTCCTTTGCTGGCAGAATGAAAAAGATGTGGAGGAAATCGAATCTGAGTTTATCAAAGGCATTAAGTTTCATTATGTAAAAACCATGAACCAGGTGCTGGAACTGGCGTTGGTTCCATAAAATATTTCAATTTATTGCTCAACCAGCTCAATTTCCTGTTGTTATAGTTATTCATGTTGGTTGTTAAGGCTTGCCTCCGCCGATAGCGGGGATTAAGAAATCCTCCCTGTTAAGGGAGGGTTTTCTTTTGGCTAATGCTGTATTTTCGTCATGTATTGCATTTTTGTTTAACAATATTGTTTTCCCTGTTTTTATCCTGTGGGTTTGCTCAAACCCTCGGCGGAAATTCTGTCTTTAACTTCCTTAAACTTTCTAATACACCCCAATTAACCGCCTCAGGCGGCGTAAATGTTTCTCAAACCTCTAACGATGTTGGTCTGGCTTTTAATAACCCGGCTTTGCTGAAACCTTCCATGCACACACAAATGAATGCCGTGTTCAATAGTTTTTATGCAGGTATTAAGGTATATCACCTGTCATTAGGTTATCGTAATGAAAAACTCAAGACTAATTTTTTATGGGGTCTTAATTATTTCGATTACGGCAGCACTTCAGAAACAGATGCTTCCGGGAATATGCTCGGCAAGTTCAGGCCAACAGACTGGGTGATGCAGGTGTCAGCATCAAGAAATTACCTTGACAAGTGGAATTATGGAGCAACCGTTAAGTTTATCAATTCGAATTATGCACAGTATCATTCCAATGGGCTGGCATTGGATATTGGCGTTTTGTATGTTGATTCCGCAAAACTTTTTTCTGCTTCACTGCTGGCAAAAAACATGGGAACACAATTAAAAAAATATCAAGGCTCCGATCCAGATGACGTGCCGTTTGATTTGCAGATCGGTATAACTAAACGTTTATCAAAAGCACCTTTTAGTTTTTCATTGACTGCCCAACAAGTGCATCAGTTTGATATCAATTACAACGACACCACTTTTAATAGCGAAAATGGATTTGCAAACAGCAGTACTAAAAAATTCTCCTTTGAGAAACTGATCAATCACTTTGTGTTTGCCACTACCATTTATGTCGGGGACAGGGTGGAGGTAATGGCTGGCTATAATTTTCTCCGGCGAAAGGAGTTGCGCATCGGAAATGCAGCCAATGGATTAAATGGGTTTTCCCTTGGTACGGGGGTAAAGCTGGGCAAATTGCAACTCAGGTATGCGAGGGCATATTATCAGAGCAATACTGCTATTAACCAACTGGGCCTGAATATGAAACTGAACGACTACTTCGGACTGGGAAAACTGGGGCAAAAAATCGGCTGGTAACCCTTTGACAAGAATCATCTGAAGTAAAAGTCGCTTTCCAGACTTTTAAAATGCTTTTGTGTAAAAAATTACCCCTTTAGTAGTATTTGCGATATAAGTGGAAACACTAACTTTATGGAAGTTCCCGTAAATGATAAACGGGGTGTATATTGTATCTATAACCATTAAACTTTTGTTTATGAGAATCCTTCTCTCAGTAATTATCTTCCTGGTAATTTCGAACGCTGCTATTTCACAAAATGTAGGTATCGGAACAACAACACCTGCAGCTAAACTGGATGTTAAATCAACTTCCCAATATGTAGGTCAGTTCAACGGTGCTGCACCTATGTATATGGGCATATTTGAAAATGACATATATCGTGGCTACTGGGGTTCATATTCCGGCGCAGCCGAAGATGTGGACTTTGGTACCGGTTCGGGAACCACTGGTAAATTACATTTTACTATACAGGCCAATCCAAGAATGACGATTGATAATGCAGGCAGGGTAGGTGTTGGTACTACTACACCCAATCACCTGTTTCATGTAAACGGAGGCGACCTGTTTGTACAATCAAGCTCCGGCCTCATACGTTTTGGCTATAATGGAGCCAACGAGTGGCAGCTTGCCACCACCGGCGGTGGTGCTGACCTGAGATGGTACACAACACCAGATGGTGGAACGACAATTACCCCACGACACTATTTTTCACAAAATGGTAATGTGGGCCTCGGCGGTTTTTCTGGCCCTGGAACACCATTAGGCAGGCTTGATGTGTTGGGAAGTGGCACCTCTTCCAGTACCAATACTTTTTTGCTTCGCAATAGCATCGGAGATACTCTGCTTCGTATGCGGGATGATGGTCGTATGGGCATAGGGTACAATGGTTCCAGCTACGGTCGTACATTGAACATGGGCGGTACAGGTATCAATTTTTATACGGCAAATGAAGTCGCCTTCGGGGGGGCTATTTTTCCGACCGATACTTCATTGGTAATATGGAGCAACAGTGCTGCCAATAACTATCTTGTCTTTCAGCCTTCCTGGGGTAATACTGGTATCGGCACGTACACACCCAATGCAAAACTGCACCTGAATGGTGCGCAGCTTATCGGCAGTAACAGCGCCGTTCCTGCTACGGGATATCAGCTCAGCGTGGATGGTAAGATAATTGCCGAAGAAGTAAAAGTGCAGTTGAGCACCAGCTGGCCCGATTATGTGTTTGATGAAGGATACAAACTGATGCCGATAGAAGACCTGGAGAAAAGCATTCGCCAGCATAAGCACCTCCCGAATATCCCTTCAGCAGCAGAAGTAACAGCAGAGAATGGTATTCAACTGGGTGAAATGAACAGGAAACTGGTGGAGAAAGTAGAAGAACTCACCCTTTACATCATACAACTAAAGAAAGAAAATACAAGCCTGGAAGAAAGGCTGAATAAAGTAGAAAAAAAATTGGGTACAGACCAGTAATATTCATTCTTTCAAATTAAGGTATGAAAAAAGTATTCTTAATGGCGGCCATACTGCTGGTTGCCCTGTCTGCTTTTGCGCAGCGAAAAATTCCCCCTCAATTACAAACCCGTTTGCAGGGCAAAACAAAAGTAGTGGATATAATGGCGGAAGTAAACCGGTATTATGATTTCGGAAGGGCAAATGTGCAGGATGGCCAGGGTAATGAAGAAGAATGGGAAGGTAACGACTATCTCTGGTGGAAGAAATGGGAATATTGGGCCATGCGCAGACTTAACCCGGATGGTACGCTTGCCAATCACCGGGCAAAAAATTATATCGCACAGCAGGAACTGAACAGGAAATTTAATGGTGCCCTCGAAGAGGCAGAGAGCAATTTCAGACAAGGTAGTTATCGTCCATCTGAAACAAACACAAATGGAAGTGCGCCTCCTGACATCGCTTCCCTGAGCTACGGAGGCTGGAGTGAAGTAGGCCCGTTTGACGGGGGTGCTATTGTGGGTTCGGGTGTCAATATCGATATCAATGGTCTGGCCAGGATGGACCGGATCAGTTTCCATCCCAGCAATGCAAATATCATGTACACCGGTTCGCCCAGCGGCAGCGTATATAAGACCACAGATGGCGGTACTACCTGGAATGATATTGGCCGCGGTCTTCCCTTAGGAGTGGCCTGTTTAAAAGTGGCTCCCTCTAATGGTAATGTTATTTATGTTTTTTCAGGAGATGGTGACAGTCACCGCTCCACCACCTTTGTTTTTAATTACGATGTGTCACCTATCAGCCAGGGTTTGTTTAAAAGTACTAATGGCGGAGTTAGCTGGACAAAATGTACTGATATGTACACAGGGCCAAATGACCTGGTGGGCCATAATATAACCATCTCACAAAGCAACAGTAATTTTCTGCTGGTAGCTACCGACCAGGGCTTATACCGAACGACAGATGGCGGAAATTCCTGGACACAGGTAAGGACCGGAGATATCAATGATGTTGTTTTTCGCCCGCATGATGATTCAACAGTCTATTCCTGCACCGCCACCACTATTTCATACAGTACAGGAGGCGGACGTTCCGGCACCTGGGTGGCCAGTACACTGAGTCCTGCTCCGGCTATTGCTTCACAACGTATTGAACTGGGGGTAAGAAATAATAATACAGGTGTACAGTCCACTTTTGTGTATGCATTGCTCAGCGGCGCATCAGCAGGAAGTTTCTCCGGCATTTATCTGAGTACGGATGTTGGCGTTACTTATAACCGTCAGTCAAATACACCAAATATACTCGGCCAAACCACAGCGGGTTCGGACGGTTCCATACAGGCCCGCTACAACCTGGGTATTTGTGTAAAGCCTACGGATGCAAACTATATTGTCACCGCAGGACTTTGCGTTTGGCGAAGTAATGGCAGTAATGGAGGCACCAGTATGGTGTTCAGCAGTATTTACAGAGAAGGGTTTGGCGCAGCTACCGCTTATATCCACCCGGATGTGCATGATGTGCAATACAACCCGATTAATGAAAATTTGTATGCCTGCACCGACGGGGGTGTATACCGAAGCCTGGATGATGGCGTAACCTGGACAAACTTATCCAATGGTTTAGTAGGCACACAATTTTACCATATGGGAATGCGGGATTCTGACGGTGATGGTGAAGTGGATGGAGTGGAGATCATCGCCGGGGCACAGGACAATGGTGTTAAATACAGAACTACTGGCGGCATTTGGCGCCATATACTTTGTTGTGATGGCTACGATGGAGTGATTAAAGGTTCTACGCCTGGCTACGCACTGATGACATTTAACGGTGGCAGGTACCGTACCCCCGATGGTGGTGTAAATATGGTTAGTGAAGGCAGCGCCACCGCATTTTCACCTACGGCTATTGACTATGGTAATGATGATACCATGTATGTAGCCTCAAGTTCATTACTCAGAAGCTATGATGGCGGGCAAAACTATACTACAATCGCTGTTGATGTAAATAATATTATTGTAACCTGCCCCAGTAATTCGGCAAGATTGTATGGCGGCAGTTCGGCCAAGACAAACTTGCGGCGAAGTGATGACCGTGGCACTACCTGGACAACTAAAAGCGGCAATCCCGGCTGGCCTGCCGGATCGCCGGTTGTAACAGACTGCAGACCCTGGCCCTCTAATTCTTTGGAGATATATACTTCATTTGGAGGATATACTGCCGGGGTAAAAGTTTACCGCAGTCTGGATGGTGGAGATTCCTGGACCAATTACAGCGGAACATTGCCCAATATACCCGTGCATAGCTTGTGTACAGCTACAGAGGGTGTGTATGCCGGCACTGAACTGGGAGTTTTCTTCAGGCCGGATGGCGCCGCAGACTGGACGCCATTTTATACAGGTATGCCCAATGCATTGGTTACTGATATCTGGGCTGCAGAAAACGGCCTGGTATATGCCAGCACATTCGGTCATGGGGTATGGCTGGCCAGCCGCTATTCTAACTGTGCCGCTACGGTAAATGTTACCGGTACGCTGGATGGGCAGCATTATTATGAAGCCGGTACCACTGCCACCGTTACTGCATTCAGTGATGGTGGTACGGGTACTAATATTTTTGTAAAAAGTAATGGTACAGTAGAAATGCTTCCCGGCTTTGAAATACAGGCAGGAACCTTCTATAAGGCATGGATTGGCCCTTGTGCAACCGGCGGAATACCCGGAACCGGGCGGCCCGGATCAGTGGTTGTTCCGCACCTGACCGAAATGGATTCATTCAGGTATCAGCCTGCCGCATCCACCCCTTATTTCAGAATAGTAAATGGAAAAATAGAATTTAATGTTCTGCAAAAAGGGCATATGGAAATGTACACACAATTACAAGACGGGAAATGGGAACCTTTTTATGGCACAGAAATATCTATGGCTGGTTTGTATTCGATACCAGCGCCAAAAGCATTTAACGGGGCCTATAAATTAATTTTCAATAATGCTGAATTGCCTAGTCTCTAAGTTTCTGGGTATAACAAATTGGGCAAATAGACTGTCAGCGTATAATGATTAAAAACTAAGAGTCGGTAAATAAAACAGGAAGAATATGAAGCAAGTTGTAAAACTTTTTGCACTTCAACTTTTTTTATTGCTTGCAATGCAAACTACAGCACAGCGAAATGTAGATGAAATATTAAGAGATCCGAGTAACAATTATTTTGTAATAAAACAAAAGGCCGACAGCTTCTTTGCAAGAGTGGGTGAAGTTGGCACCGGCTATAAACTATTCAAGCGCTGGGAATTCCTGGTAAGAAATAATGTGGACCAGACAGGTATGTTGCCTGATTTTGAAGCCCTCAATAAAGCAGCTTATACTGAATATAAATCCCGCAATGGTCGTAATGAATTTATTGAAGCAGGGGTATCAAACTGGATACCACTTGGCCAGCCCAACCCTACCATACAGGCGGGTGATGCGCAAAACGGTGTGGGCCGCAACAGCAGCCTCGATTTTGTGGGCAACGATATTTGGGTAAGCACACCTGGCGGCGGTATGTGGTTTGGCGATTTTTTAGGCGGGAGCGTCTATAACTGGACACCCAAAACAGATGGCATACCTAACCTGGCAGTGCAGGATATTGAAATAGCTCCCACCAATACCAACATTATGTATGCACTTACAGGTGCTGTGGGTGGTGCTTCGGGTTACCGCAGTACCGGTGTGTTAAAAAGTACCGATGCCGGCGCTACATGGCTTACCACGGGCCTTAACTTTCCTGCAACTGGTAATGTAAAAGGCTATAAATTATTGGTACACCCCAACAACGCTAATATCGTATGGGCCTGTACAGACAATGGACTTTTCCGCACTGCTGATGGCGGTACTAGCTGGGACCTGGTAACCTATTACAACACCGTTGGCGGTACGCAATTCGATCTTAATACCAATGCCTATGATATAGTGTACCAGCCTGGCAGCACAACCACCATGTATGCCACCAGTAATGGTCCCTATTTTTACAAAAGCACTGATGGAGGTTTGACCTTTTTAAGGGTGGACAGGGCTGGTGCTGGCCTGCCAACCACCGGCGGCCGGATACAAATTGGTGTAACCGCTGCAAACAGTGCATACATATACCTGTTGTATGGCGATGGCACTGCTTACCAGGGTTTATATCGCAGCACAAACAGTGGCACTAGTTTTACCCTGCGCAGCAATACACCCAATGTATTGGGCGGCCAGGCATGGCGAAATATCTGCATAGCTGTATCACCAACAGATGTGGACGACATTTATGTAGGAGGCCTGGACATTTATAAAAGTACCACAGGTGGTGCTACCGGTGGTTGGGTTCAGATTTCCAGTTGGACCAGTACAAGCACCAGCAATTTTAGCCATGCCGATATTTTTGAATTGAAATGCGATGCCACTTATTTGTATTGCGCAAGCGACGGCGGTCTTTACCGCATGACCCGCAGCACTGATACCTGGATCAGCCTGATGGCCAGTATGCAAACAGGCCAGGTTTATCGTATGGGTATTGACCCCACTGCTTCAGCTGCTTTTGTTACAGTAGGGCTGCAGGACAATGGCAGCTACCGCAACACCGGGGCACAATACCTGAGTATTGGTGGCGGAGATGGAATGGAAACCGTTGTAAACCCTTCCAATACCAATGTGATTTACCTTTCTACCCAAAACGGTAACTTTTAACCGCAGCGACGATGGCGGCAGCTACCAATGGTTTTATCAGAGGCGGTGCCGGCAACTGGACCACACCAGCCGTGTTGCGTCCCGGAAATGATACGCATATCTATATAGGCTACGCCAATATTGATTACAACACCACTTCAGGAGCAGGCGCATGGAGTACCATCGCTACTGGTTTTGGTAATGCGATTGAATCGCTGGAGTTTGCACCAAGCGTTAATACTATTTTATATGCTACCGAGGGCCAGTCGGTAAGGCGGTTTAACCTGAGCGGCGGCTGTATGGTCGGCAGCTAACAATCATTACGGGCAGCCTACCCACAAGCAATATCACCGAACTGGCAGTTGATCCCAACAATTCGGCGCATGTGGTGGTATGCTATGGCGGCTATACAGCAGCCAACAAAGTATTTGAAACCTTCAATGCTAATGCAGCCACACCCACCTGGACAAATATTACCGCCACCCTTCCGAATGTACCTGTTAATTGCATTACAATGGATGATGATGCAAACAATACCATCTACATAGGTACCGATATTGGTGTGTTTGTCCGTAATGATGTGCTGGATAACTGGATCATGTACAGCAACAATCTGCCGGTAACAAGAGTGTATGATATTGAAATCAACCGCTCATTGGCTACGCACCGTGTTTACGCAGCCACATTTGGCAGGGGTGTTTTTTATGCGGAAGTTTATACGGGTTGTATCAGCTCAACAAGCCTAACAGGTAATGTAATTGGGCTGGAATACACTGAAACCTCAACTTCTATCACCTCCACCCAGTTTATTTCAGGGGGAGAAGGAACTTCTGTCGGATATAACTCCGGCGGCAGCATTACACTCAATCCTGGGTTTGAAGTAAAAGCCGGGTCTAAATTTGAAGCTTATATTATTGGTTGTACAACTTCTGGTACCCCTCCTCGGCCATTAAGAATAGTACCAATACAGCGAAATGTTACAACACCTGTACAACAGCCTGTTCCTTCACAAAACCCATCGCCCCCACAGCAGGGTAATTGATAGAACAAATAAAAGAAAGTGGTTGTAGCATCAATAGTGTCATTTAAGTTTGATTTAAGTGTACTATTCGCTATATGCATATAAGTATTAACTTTATACCAGCCGGTATTCTCTGGCTATTGTCAAGCTAGTTAATCATTAAACCTGAAAGTATATGAGAATCTTCCTCGTAATTATTCCATTATTTGCAATTGTAAATTTTTCTTATTCGCAGAACGTCGGCATAGGAACCACATTTCCGGCTGCAAAGCTGGATGTAAAAACCACTAGTAACTATGTGGGCCAATTTAATGGAGCCGCCCCTATGTACATGGGTATTTTTGAAGGCGATGTGTACCGCGGCTACTGGGGTTCCTATTCCGGAGCTGCTGAGGATGTGGATTTTGGAACCGGATCAGGAAATACACTTGGTAAACTGCATCTCACCATACAAGCAAACCCAAGGATCACAATTAATCCAAGTGGCCATGTAGGTATAGGTACCACCAATCCCTTACACCTCCTTCACCTAAACGGGGGCGATCTCTTTGTCCAATCCAGTTCCGGCCTCATCCGGTTTGGATATAGCGGCGCTAATGAATGGCAAATGGCTACTACAGGCGCCGGTGCAGATCTTCGCTGGTATACCACCCCCGATGGCGGTACTACCATCACTCCCAGGCACTATTTCAGCCAGAATGGTAATATGGGTGTGGGTGGCTTTTCCGGACCCGGCGTTCCGCTGGGGAGGCTGGATGTAATTGGTGCGGGTACCACATCCTCTACTAATACTTTCTTATTGCGCAACAGTGCAGGGGATACCATCATGCGGGTAAGGGATGATGGCCGTATGGGCATCGGCTATAACACCAGTACTTACGGAAGAACCATCAACCTTGGGGGTACCGGTATAAACTTCTATACCTCTAATGAAGCTGCATTCGGAGGCGCTGTTTTTCCCACAGATACTTCAATAGTCATATGGTCAAACAGCAATGCCAATAATTACCTCGTGTTGCAACCATCATGGGGTAATACCGGGATAGGCACTTATACTCCAAATGCTAAATTCCATTTGAATGGAGCACAGCTTATCGGTAACAACTCCCAACGGATAGCTACCGGGTATGAATTGAGTGTGGATGGGGATGTAATAGCAGAAAGCTTTGTTACTCAGAACAGCACCAGCTGGCCGGATTATGTATTTGAAGACAATTATCATTTAATGCCTCTCAGTGATCTCGAAAAATCTATCCGGAAAAATAAGCATCTTCCTAATGTTCCTTCTGCAGCCGATATTGAAAAAAACGGGATCAACCTGGGGCCGATGACTTCCGCCTTGTTAGAAAAAGTAGAAGAGTTAACCCTCTATATTATCCAGTTGGAAAAGAGATTGAAAGCATTGGAAGAAAAAAATAAATAAGATTAATTTTTTCGGCAGGTATGAAAAAGCAGGAACGGACGTTCCTGCTTTTTTTTTATGTATATCAGGATACAGCATATGCAAAACCGAGTTGCCTGACCTAAGAGATCAGTCGGTACATTTCAAACACTTCTGCGTAGCTGCTGTTGCATTGAACGCCTCTTACCGTCGCCAGGGAACGGATGAAATCTTCCTGCATGTAATTACGATGTGATTGTGACTGGTAAGATCGCAATGCTTCCACTTTTTTGTTCAATTCTGTTTCAGACAGGCGGATGAAAAAATTAGTGTGGAAACTGTAATTATTCCAGGGCAACTCATACCCGGCAAATGTCACATTTTTAAAAGCCCTCATCCCTTCCTGGTGAATGACCTGGTGGTCCTGGTGAATATCTGATGCTGCCGGAAGCAATACTAAATCAGGATTAATATTAGCATTCAGTTGCAGCAATTCTTCCAGTATCTGTTGCCGGGATTGAGGTAAATCTCTTACTTCATAATTAAACAGGATGAGATTAGATGCCGGGATGCCTAATGTAGCCGTAGCTTTTCTGCACTCAAGTTCAAGTGTATTGGATGGTAGTGATGCAGGTAATGACTTAGAACAAAGACAGAAAGCAGCATAGTAGACTTCCTTGCCTTCTGCACAAAACTTTGCAATGCTGCCACCACAGCCTAATTCACCATCATCTGTATGTGGCGCAAGCACCAGTATTTTTTTCGGATTGAACATACACTACAAAAATAGACGATAAAACTCCCGCAACAAATTTGATTAATCCCTCAAATAACTTGCTGAATCTTTCAGGTAAGGCAGTCGTTGGCCAAAATCAGTATTCAGTATCGTTCTGAAGATGTTTACACCTGTAAGGCTATCGCTAAAGCCAGTATAATTTTTCGACGGCAAATGGACGGAAGCAAGGTTCAGGAAATAGTATTTAAATGCTACTGGCTCTTTAAAATGCCTGAAACCATGATCTCCCATCAGAACAATAACAGGGGGTGTTACAGATGATTTAAGTATATGATCAATCAATGCCATTATTTTTTTATTCGCATACTGAAGGTATTCTATATAAGCCTGCTTGTTCACCTGGTTCCCTTCCTGCAGTTTTTCAAATGACTGCTCGTTTCCATTCCTGTCAAAGTAGTAAGGGTAATGAGGCATCATGAGGTGAGTATATACAAATTTCGGGGCAGCTGTTTTTTTCTCAGCCAGCTTCCAGGTCAGGGTATAAATATTTTCGTTATTGTTCTTATTGGCATAAGTAAGTATCTGCTGGTTCTTTTTTGATTTCCAACCGGTAAACAAAATTGAAACGAATGTCCTTATCAAAACGGCTGAGAAAGGTCTGAGCTGTGATAAGCCGGGTCTTTACTGGCAGAAAAGTTTCCCTCACCCTGGCGGGTTGTCCTTCAAAGTCGAATACAGAATGATTATAGAATTCATACTCCTGCGAACGGAGAAATTGTAAAAGTGTATTGTTCCGTATTGATTCATAGCTGTAGGTAAGATCTGGTTGGGCCCTTTCATTGTCTTTCAGCTCCAGGTAATCCATATTCAGGATTGAAGCAACAGAAAAGGGTGTGTAATTATAATTGCTGTGACTTTCCGGGATAGTATGGAAACCAGCCATTGCAAGCTGATGAATAAATGTACTGTCATCAAACTGAAATAAATCTTTCAATTCTGTATTGCCGGCATATTCATCAGCCAGGATGAAATAAATGTCTGGTTTGCGGCAACTGTCGCAGCTGATAAATCCATCTGGTAAAGAATATGAGCTTGTTTTTTTATTGATCGCCTTGCTGGTTAATACGGCGGTGTCAGCCAGCAACAACACGATTAAAAGAACATTCAAGTAATAAGTAAGCCTGGATAAAGAGGTTTTGTTTTTTCTTTAAAAAAACGATCAATATGATAAATAAAATAGCTGCAGCAGGAAGAATGAAAGTGTATTTGGAAAGAAAACTGCCTTCAAAAAATCGCTTCAATGTATCATGAATACTGCCAAAGAAGAAATTAAAGGCCATGATGCAAAAGGCAACAAGGGTTGCCCGGGTGAAATCACGGTACAACAGCCAGAAGAGCAGCGAGATAATGATCGAAGCACCAATATATACACCTGTTAATAATAGTGCGTCTTTTACCGGGATGAAATTGTAATTCTCCGTAAAACCATGCAGCACAAAAAAAAGTGGCAGCAAAAAAAGAAAAATCGGTTTTGTCCGGATGGTATGTTGCAGTTTATCCTTCATTTTTCTTCATCAGGTAGATGGTTCTTTCAGAGCCAGGGATTGCCTTTTTGTCTTCGGTTGTAAAATACTTATTAAATGCGGTTATAAAATTCCCCTCAGAGTATTGCGTATAAATGTCATTTTTACCGGTCAGCATCAGCCGGATCTTTTCGTCAGACTTTGGAACAAATTCGATGATAAGATGATGGCAGATACGGCTAAGAAAATCAGCCATTTTTTCGAAAGGTATGTTTCTTCCAATAGCAAGATGATGGATTAATGCAAGAGCAAAGGCCATATCAACACTGGTTCGCTGAATGAATGAGCCTCTTTCTTCATTATTTACCCCGATAGCAGGCGAAGGTTTCGACAGATCGATGATCAGTGGTAGGACATTCTTTTCCCCACTTTTCTTTATTGTCTTGTATAAAGAATTTATACAATAGGCATCAAAATCAGTGGCAATGGTCTGAATAGTATAAGTTGCTGATAGCTTTGAAAATTCACCGGTATTGGCTCCCAGGTCGGCAACAGATGAGGGATTTACTTTAACCAGCCATTGCTGGATGATCTTTTGCTTATATTCAAAGTAATCTTTTCGTTGTGATGCCTCATCATAATAACCGGACCAGGTGCTTTTACTTTCCGGCAAGTGAAGTTTATTGATCAGTACTTCAAGACTTGTTACAAGGTTCAGTAATTTCTTTTTGGAAAATGAAGTTTTGCCGCTTGTTTCTGTCGTTCTTTTATTACTGTACTTTGCATGGAGGTGTATATGTAAGTATGTATGAATCGAGAACTTTGTCTTCCATGGCAGCAATGAACGGGTTACCGCCAGCGGTATTCCGTCACTGTAAGCCAGCAGTATTTCCTGCAAGGGCAGTTTGGAATGATGTGACAGCAACAGCGGCGATAGAAAATGTTCGCAAAACTGCCGGTATGCGATCCACGGCATAGTTTCATCATATTTTTCAAAAGACAACGAGTCGATGAAAATCAGTTTGCCATTATGCCACTGAATATTATAGGGTGTGGCATCTTTTAAAATAAGACTGGCATTGACGGATTCTTTCAGTAATTTAAGAGTAAGTAAAGCAGCATCCTTCAGCATATCAAACGGCCACTCGTAAGGATAAGAGATGTATTTAAGTTTTTCCGGTTTAAGTGTAGCATACCATTCTTCGTCACCTGTCAGGTTGTTGTTGATCATTTCATGCGGGATCAACAAACCATTCTTCACTAATTTTTCATAACAGCCGCTTTGGATAAAAAGATCAAAATGTTCAGCGAAGATTTTATTTACCTGCCGGTACAGCACCCCGTCTTTTTCAAAAATAAATCCTGAGGGATCCCGGTAAGACGAGGGATGATGAAGAAAATTAGCTGGCATCAGGCAGATGGATTATTGTCATTTGGCTTTTTGGAAGTTCGGGTAAAAATAGATTTGATGTAGGCCCTGATGTTCCGGAAAAAGAAAGCCACTCCTAATGCAGCCGCCGCAATTACCTGGACAAGATAGCTGCCACTGCCCGGATCAATATATAAAAGATATTCCGGCATTACAGGTAGCTGAGATTCGTTTTAGGGGATAAAGTTAGCAATGTTTCATACATCAGTTTGATAGTATTTTCGATATCATCACGGTGGAGCATTTCCACCGTAGTGTGCATATAGCGGAGAGGAATTGATATAAGCACTGACGGGCAACCATCGTTGGAATAGGCGAAAGAATCTGTGTCGGTGCCGGTGCTGCGGCTCAAAGCCCTCCATTGCACTGGTATCTTTTTATCTGCCGGCTACTTTTTCCACCAAAGCAAGCAACTTATTATGAACTGCCGGAGCATAAGAAAGTGATGGTCCTTTGCCGGTACTTACATCCCCTTCAATATTCTTACTGATCATCGGGGTGGTGGTGTCATGCGTTACATCAGTTACAATAGCAATATCTGGTTTTATTCTCCGGGCAATCATTTCAGCACCACGAAGTCCGATCTCTTCCTGCACCGCATTCACGACATATAATCCAAACGGTAATTTCTTTTTATTTTCTTTCAGCATCCGGGCTACTTCAGCAATCATAAACCCGCCGATGCGGTTATCAAAAGCCCTGCCTATATAATTACCATTCGCCAGTTCATCAAAACCATCCTGGTAAGTAACTACAGCGCCAATATGAATACCTAAAGCTTCCACTTCTTTTTTAGTTCTTGCACCGCAATCTAACCACAGGTTATCTGTTCTTGGCGTTGGCTCTTTCTGGTCAGGGTTGCCAATCCTTGTATGAATGGCCGGCCAGCCGAACACTGCTTTTACCGGTCCTTTTTTTCCATGAATGAATACTCTTGATGCAGGTGCAGTCTGATGGTCCACACCGCCATTTCTTTTCAGGTAGATCAATCCTTCAGCAGTAACATAATTTACAAACCAGCTAATCTCGTCGGCATGGGCTTCTATCACCACCTTGAATTTGCTATCGGGATTGATAATACCAACAGCAGTACCATATGGATCCACATAATGTGTATCAACATATGGCTTCAGGTATTCGATCCATAGTTTTTGCCCCCATGTTTCAAAACCTACGGGAGATGCATTATTGATATAGGATTTGAAAAACTCAAATGCCTTGTCTGTAATGATGGATTTTTTAGCTTTTACTGATTTTGCCATGACAAATAGTTATGATGAACAGGTTAGTAAAGCGAAGATAAGCAGCAAGGCTTTAACAATCATCAGCCCGTCATGCCTGATAACAAAGATCGATTCGTCCTTCATAGCAGAGAACCGCTGATACAAAATAAAAACCAGGATGACGGGGATAAATAATGCAGCATAAAAGGTCAGGCTTCTCAGCTCAAAAAAATACAATAGCAGGAAAGCTGCCGCTCCGTTACAAAGCAGCATTACCCATTTCCCATAGCGAAGACTTTTTGCCGGTCCGAGTAAGACTGCTATTGTCTTAATATCGTCCTCTTTGTCTTCCTGGTAATCATTGATATTAAAAAGCAGGCTTAATGCTGCGATAAAGAAAAACCGGTTAATAAACAGTACAGCAACCTGTTGCCCATAAGAGGCGTTGCTTACTTTCCCATGCAGCATCATAACGGGCAGCATTACTGTTGTAAAACTCCAGATAAAACTTAATGACGCCATTTTTAGCCAGCCGATCTGCCGGAGGCTTTTTCTGTTCCAGGGATTCAGCGGATAGGAATAGCCCAATGCCAGCAACGGGATGACGATGAACCAGGAAAGGTTGCGGTAACTAAACTGACCATTCGTTTCGAAAATGGCCCTGTAATGATAAACAATACCGGCTGTAATGAGGACAAAACTCAGCAGGATGATAAACCGCAAAAGCTTCTTATTAGCCCTGCACCAATCCAGCCTGCTGTCATTTTTTTCTTTGAAGCTCTTTACAAAGTAATGGAGGCTGTATATAAAGACAGTAGATAAGAATATCAGCAGCAGATACCAGTTAAGCGAAGATGGCAGACGAAGCAGCCGGAAAGTCTCATAAGTAAGGGCTAATGCACAAGCTGCAATAAAAATATTGCTGTACACAACAAAGTGAAGAAGCCGTTTTCCCATTCAGGCAAAATTACTGCCTGTATACATATATGACCGGAGACTCAATAGTATCACTTGTATTCCCGGCATTGTCCCGGACAGCCATTCTCAGGATAAGCGTATCCAGTTCCCTCTGCGGGGGATTAGAACCTGGAATAAACGGAGGATTCAGGGCAGATAACATGCTTTGATAATCTAATGTGGCCTGTACTTGTGTACGGGTACTCTTGGGAAATGAAGGGAATTTATACCGGAGAGTATCCCTGTTCGTTGCAACAACCCGGCTGTTCAATCTTTTCTTGATAATGATAACAGAGTCCTGTACATCGCCTTCTTTATCTGTACAATCAAGAGTGATGATAAAAGTACCGTTAAGCGGTATATAATCCCCGTTAATAGATTTAACGCTGATGGTAGGTTTTGTAAGGAACTTATCTTTGTTGCAGGCAATCGCTACAACCACAAGGACCGATAACACAAGAAGGCTAAGTTTCATTGGTGCGATTTGAGTGTAAACAAATTTACAATTTTTGACAACACAAAAAAGCAATGAGGGATGAATGGAATCATAAAGTTTTTGGGGTAGAAGAAGGCGATTTTGAGGATCTGGCTCTTGAAATTTTCAGATTTCAGGCAGATGAGAATCCGGTCTATAAGGCCTATTTAGAGGCACTGAGGGTGAATACTGCTGCTATTACGGCTATTGAACAAATCCCCTTTTTGCCAGTCCGTTTTTTCAAATCGCATGCAGTTCAAACCACTTCTTTTGATCCGGCTATTACTTTTGAAAGCAGCGGTACCGCTGGCACTATCAGTAGCCGCCACATGGTAAAAGATCTGTCTTTGTATGAAAAAAGTTTTGCGAAGTGTTTTGAGCTATTTTATGGGCCTGTAAAAGAGTGGTGTATTATCGGGTTATTGCCCTCATACCTTGAAAGATCAAATTCTTCGCTGGTGTATATGGTGGATAAGCTGATACAATTATCCGGGAACCCGCAAAGTGGGTTTTACTTGCATGAGTATGATAAGCTGTTTGCAAAATTGGGTGAGTTAGAGAAAAGACAACAAAAAACATTGCTCATAGGCGTAACATTTGCCCTGCTTGATTTTGCAGAAAAATATTCATTGCCTTTGCAATATGTTACAATAATGGAAACGGGTGGTATGAAGGGGAGGAGAAAGGAAATGATAAGACCAGAAGTTCATACATTATTGAAAAAATCTTTTGGCCAGCCTGCAATTCATTCTGAATATGGAATGACGGAACTTTTATCACAGGCCTATTCAAAAGGCGAAGGAGTTTTTTTCAGTCCGCCCTGGATGAAAATGCTTGTCAGGGATGAAGAAGACCCATTTTTGGTAAAACGAGCCGGCTCCGGAACGATCAATGTAATCGATCTTGCTAATATCTACTCCTGTTCTTTTATCGCTACGGATGATGTTGGGAAAATCCATACTGACGGCCGCTTCGAGGTATTTGGAAGGGTGGACGGCAGCGATCTGCGTGGGCTGCAGCCTGATGGTAGTTTAAAAAAGTTTTACTGATTAGCTGTAATCCAATAAATTTGCAGCCCTGCCAAAATCAATGCCCGGGTGGCGAAATTGGTAGACGCACCGTCTTCAGGTGGCGGCGTTCGAAAGGATGTGCTGGTTCGAATCCAGTCCCGGGCACAGAAAACCTCATCATAGCGATGAGGTTTTTTTATAAGTGTTTCCCTTTAGTTTATCATCAAAAAACGCATATAGCTGCAAATAGCGGCAAAACCCTGAATAGTTTTTGTTATCATCTGGAAAAAAATATTCACATCGGATTTTACTCAGTATTTCTACTAACAGCTGTTTGGAATATTAATTTATATTCGGCGAGTCTAAACTATTATTATACAAAACAAAAGCATTATGAGAAAACTATTACTGTTCATGCTGTCATTTGTGTTAACGTTTACGGTGATGGCACAGGAAAGGAATTATTGGTCTTCGAACACCGATGCAAGCAGTATTATTACTGACAAATCTGTAGCAAGACTTTCATTTCCGAAAGATTTCAAATTATTTAATCTGAATGTTGATCTATTAAGGCAGGACTTATTTTCTGTTGTTGGAAATAATGCATCCCGGCACTCAACAGTTATTTCTTTGCCAGATGCCGAAGGGCAGATAGAGCAATTTGAAGTTTTCGAAGCTTCTAATTTTGAACCGGCTTTGCAGGATCAATTTCCCGCAGATCAGGGCATTTTCTGGAAAAGGTATTACAGACAGGTCTGCTACCCTGAAACTGAGCATTTCTCCTCAAGGTATTCAAACTATGGTTTTCAGGGCAGATAAAGAAAATGAATTTATTGAGGCTTATTCTCAGGACCATACTGTGTATGCAGTATTCAGATCACAGAGAGCAAAAGGAAGTTTACCATGGAAATGTTCTACACCAGATCAGCAACTGGCTTCCGATTTAAATGCACGGGTCACCAATTCAGGTATTACCGGAAGGTCAGGCGGGGATTTAAAGACCATGCGTTTAGCTCAATCCTGCAACGCAGAGTATTCCAATTATTTTGGTGCAACAAGTTCTGCCCAGGTAGCATTGGTATTAGCAGCATTTAATGCAACGCTTGACCCGCTGCAATGGAGTGTATGAAAAAGATCTTGCATTGCACCTGAACCTGATCGCAAATACAACCAGTGTTATTTATTATAACCCGTCATACAGACCCTTATTCTACAACATTAAGTCAGTGGAATGCCCAATTACAATCCACATTAACTTCTGTTATCGGTGAAGCCAATTATGATATCGGACATATGTTCGGTGCTTCCGGTGGTGGTGGTAATGCCGGTTGTATTGGTTGCGTTTGTGTGAACGGGTCTAAAGGAAGTGGTATCACTTCTCCTAATGATGGAATTCCGCAGGGAGATAATTTCGATATAGATTATGTGGCACATGAAGTAGGTCACCAACTGGGTGCTAACCATACTTTCTCCATGAGCAGTGAAGGAACAGGTGTGAATAAGGAAGTTGGTTCCGGTATCACCATCATGGGTTATGCCGGTATTACCAGCCAGGACGTTGCACCACATTCTATTGATATATTTCACCAGGCATCTATTGCACAGATACAGGCTAACCTGTTGACTAAAACTTGCCCGATTACTACGACGTTATCGAATGCAACACCTACAGTCGAATGCAGGTGCTAACTTATACAATTCCTATCAGCACACCGTTTGCCCTGACAGGTTCTGCTACGGATGCAAACCCCGGCGATGTATTGACTTATTGTTGGGAGCAAAATGATAATTCAACCACAACTGGAACAGGCAGCGTTGCCAGCGCAACAAAAACTACTGGTCCTAACTGGATATCATTTAGCCCAACTACTTCACCAGTAAGATTGTTTCCGAAACTTGCAACAATCCTTGCAGGATTAAATGTTTCAGGCCCATTACCGGGTGGTGATGCAGGCGCCAATACCGAAGCATTAAGTTCTGTTTCAAGAACACTGAACTTCAGGCTGACAGTAAGAGATAATGCTCCTTATAGTTCTACGGCTCCTGTTTCTGTTGGACAAACACAGTTTGATGATATGGTAGTTACTGTTTCAAATACTTCCGGTCCATTTGCCGTTACTGCTCCTAATACTGCTGTATCATGGGCTGGTAATTCAACGCAAACCATTACATGGTCTGTCAATAATACGACAGCCGCACCGGTTAGCTGTGCTAATGTAATGATCTCTATTTCTACAGATGGCGGTAATACATTCAGCACTTTGCTGGCAAGCACACCTAATGATGGAAGCCAGGCGGTAACGATACCTAACACTCCATCAACGACAGCAAGAATAAAAGTAGAAGCGGTAGGTAATATCTTTTTTGATATTTCAAATGCAAACTTTACGATCACTGCAGGTTCATCTTGCGGAACACCGGATTTCTTGTCTTCTACTGCTATCACTACGTCGTCTGCTACAGTCCTCTGGGCTACAGTAGCCGGTGCCAATTCTTATGATGTGGATTATAAACTGAATTCTTCCGGCACATGGACAAATGCTGTAACCGGAACGACATCCATTTCAGTAAACCTCAGCGGTCTTGCTTCAGGCTCTTTGTATGACTGGAGAGTAAGAGCTAATTGCACAGGTGGCAGCAGTGCTTATGCACAATCACAATTCACTACAATACCAGTTGCAGGATGTGATGCTCCAACAGGTTTATCATCATCAGGTGTTACTACATCAGCAGCAACAGTTAGCTGGACAGCAGCAAGCGGCGCTGTAAGCTATGATGTGGATTATAAAGCTGCTTCTTCAGGTACTTGGATCAATGCTGCAACAGGCACCACATCGCTTTCCGTAAATCTTAGCGGTCTGGCTGCTTCCACATTATACGACTGGAGAGTAAGAACAAATTGTGCAAGTGGCAGCAGTGCTTATGCACAGGCACAGTTCACTACATCAGCAGCTCCTGGCTGCGGAACGGCTTTTGAACCAAATGAATCAACTGCAACAGCCGCTACTATTTCAACAGGTGTTGCTAATTCAGCTGCTATCACTACAACAACTGATAATGATTATTTTAAAATAGTTACAACCGCTACAACTAATAATGTATTCAGTTTGGTTGGACCAAGTGGCGTTGATTTTGATATGCAGATACTGAACAGCAGCGGAACTGTTATTGGTTCAGGTACGGGATCTACAGCTACTGAAACAGTAACATTAAATAGCCAGGCAGCAGGCACATATTATATCAGGGTGTTTGGTTACAACGGTGCCAACAGTACTACCTGTTACACTATTACTGCTACGGCTACTGTGGTAACCGGTTGCTCAAGTGTTTATGACGTTTCAACCAACGGAACCAGAAGCGGCGCCGCTACTATTCCATTTAACACTGATGTTAAAGGCCTGGTAAACCCATCCGGAGATAATGACTATTATAAATTTGTAATTACTACCGGCGGAACCATTACTATGACCTTAACTACATTGCCTGCCAATTACCATTTACGGTTATTAAACAGTTCCGGCAGTACTGTACAAACTTCCAGTAACAGTGGTACCACCAATGAAACAATTAGCAGGACTGTTACAGCAGGTACCTATTATGCAAGGGTTTACCCAAGTAATACCAATCAATGGAATGCAACTAGCTGTTATACTCTCAGGGTTGCTTTAGGTACTGCGAGCAGGGAAGAAGACCTGATAACAGTGAATAAGATCAGCGTATTCCCTAATCCGGTAGCTAATTCGGTGAATGTGAGAATACCGGGTATCCAGGGGATGGCTGATATCCGTGTATTTGATATTTATGGTAAAATGCTGATGCAAAGAAACAGCAGCCAGGTAAACACTCAATTGGATGTGTCTGCACTTCCTTCAGGTGTTTATATGGTTAAAGTAGTGAATAATGATAAGGAATGCACCATGAAGATTGTGAAAGAGTAAATGATTATTCTTTTAATAAGAAAGCCCCGTCAGAAATGACGGGGCTTTCTTATATTATAGCAGGCTGGTATTTTTATACACTTACATTAAAATCTCTCAGCGCATCATTTAAACTTGTTTTAAGATCAGTACTGGGTTTCCGCTGCCCGATTATCAATGCACATCCAACGCCAAACTCTCCGGCCGGGAATTTTTTGGTGTAAGAACCTGGTATCACAACACTTCTTGCAGGTACCCTTCCTTTCATCTCAATGGGTGAGGGCCCACTAACATCAATAATTTTAGTTGATTGTGTCAACACAACATTTGCTCCCAGAACCGCTTCCGTTTCAACTATTACACCTTCCACCACAATACAGCGGCTGCCGATGAAACATCCGTCTTCAATAATTACAGGCGAAGCTTGCAATGGTTCCAGTACACCACCAATTCCCACACCACCGCTCAGGTGAACACCTTTGCCTATCTGTGCACAACTGCCAACGGTAGCCCATGTATCCACCATCGTTCCTTCATCAACATAAGCTCCAATATTTACATAGGATGGCATCAATACAACATTCTTTGCAAGGTAGGCTCCGTATCTTGCTACTGCATGGGGAACGGCCCTTACTCCCAGGTCTTTATAATTTTTCTTCAGCAACATTTTATCATAGAATTCAAACGGTGCCACATCCCAGGTTTGCATTTGCTGTATACCAAAATATAACAGGATAGCCTGTTTCACCCATTCGTTCACAACCCAGCCACTTTCAGACGGGGATGCTGTTCTTAACCTTCCTTTATCCACTTCCTCAATAACATATCTTACCGCATCGCTGTATTTTTTATCCTTTAATAAATCACGGTTCGCCCATGCCTCAAGTATCAGTTCTTTCATTAGTAAAAATTTGCTGCGAAAATAGTCAATAGTAAATTGCGAACATTCAATCTTCTTGTTTACCCGACTTGCTCTTTTTCAGACTTATATTTGTTCCATGAATATCGGGTTTGATGCAAAAAGGGCTTTTCACAATGGCACGGGACTGGGGCATTACAGCCGGACACTGCTGCATTCACTGTCTCAGTATTACCCGGAGCATCAGTACTATTTATTTAACCCAAAACCATCAGGATCGTTTGAAGTGCGGGGAAATAATCTTCAGGAAATTTTGCCGAAGGGGGTATTCAGCCAATTTTTCAGTTCAGCCTGGCGCAGCAGCTGGGTAAAAAAAGATTTGCAACGACTTAAAATCGATTTGTATCATGGGTTGAGCCATGAAATACCCATGGGCATTCAAAAAACCGGTATTAAATCAGTTGTTACTATCCATGACCTTATCCATGAACGATACCCGGAGCAGTATAATGCTATTGATGTAAAAATTTACAGAAAGAAATTCCGTTATGCATGTGAACATGCAGACAAGGTGATCGCCATCAGCGAACAAACCAAAAGAGATATTATTGACTTTTACAAGATACCGGAGAAAAAGATCACCGTATGTTATCAGAGTTGCAATCCTGCTTTTGCTAAAGCAGTAAGTGATGAAGAGAAGCAGAAAGCAAAAGAAAAGTATGGATTGCCCGGTCAATTCTTTTTATCTGTTGGTTCTATCATTGAAAGAAAAAACCTCCTGAATATCTGTAAAGCAATTTCCCTTTTAAGAGATGAACTGGATATTCCGCTTGTTGTAATTGGCGATGGGGGCAGGTACAAAGAACAGGTTAAGGAGTATGTAACGGGAAATGGATTGAGCGACAGAATTATCTTTCTTTCGGAAACCTTCGCAGCGAAATCTTCTCCTTCTTTTAAAACAGCTGCTGATTTTCCGGCTATTTATCAATCTGCTATCGCCATGATATACCCATCATTTTTTGAAGGGTTTGGCATTCCCGTGTTAGAAGCCTTGTGGAGTAAACTGCCGGTCATCACTTCCAATGTTTCTTGTTTGCCGGAAGCCGGGGGCGTCGGGGCTTATTATATAAACCCTGCCAGTGCAGAGGAAATAGCTGAGGCGATGAAGAAGATATATTCAGATAAACAATTTGCAACAGCTATAGCAGAGAAAGGCTGGCAGCATGCACAAAATTTCACACAACAAAAATGTGCCGCATCTGTAATGGATGTTTATAAAAGTATATGGTAGATTTTGAGAAAGATATCGAACAATGTTTGGAAGTGCTGAAAGGCGGCGGCCTCATTTTATATCCTACGGACACGGTATGGGGTATCGGCTGCGATGCAACGAATGAGAAAGCCGTGGAAAGAATCTATGCTTTAAAGAAAAGACCGGATAAAAAAGCAATGATCGTTTTAGTGGCAGACGAAAGGGATGTACTCCAGCATGTGGCCAGTCCGGACCTTGCTGTGTTTGATTATCTGCAGGATGCCAAAAAACCGACAACCGTTATTTACGACGGGGCTATAGGCCTTGCTGATAACTTAGTTGCGGAGGATAGCAGTGTTGCTATTCGCATTTGCAACGATGAATTTTGCAGGCATCTTATTAAAAGATTTCGCAAGCCCGTTGTGTCTACCTCGGCAAATATTTCCGGTAAACCAACGGCTAAAACATTTACTGATATCGCCGATGAGATAAAAGAAGGTGTTGATTATATCGTCAGTTACAAACAGGATGATACAACTATTGCAGAACCTTCTTCGGTAATAAAATGGGATAATGGGAAACCCGAAATTCTGAGGCCCTGAGCTTTAAACTTTCTTCAGATTATCTTTGTCTCGCATATGGAAATCAACTGCACAGAAAAGGAATTGTTTTTATTAAAGAAAGTCGCCAATGCTGCGGAAGCTTTGGGAGTGGAGACTTATTTGATAGGTGGCTTTGTAAGGGATAAAATATTGAACAGGGAAACGAAAGACGCTGATATTGTCTGTGTTGGTGATGGTATTGAACTGGCAAAAGAAGTAGCTAAACAATTTAACCCGGTTCCCCAGGTTGACTACTTTAAAAATTTCGGAACTGCTCATATAAAGGTGACGGACGATTTTGATATTGAATTTGTAGGGGCAAGAAAGGAAAGCTACCAGTTTGATTCCCGTAAGCCCGAAGTAGAGCCCGGAACGATAGTGGATGACCAGAACCGGAGAGATTTTACCATAAATGCATTGGCCATAAACCTCAACAAAAAAGATTATGGCAAGTTGATCGATCCGTTTAATGGATTAAAAGATCTGGAGGGCAGAATCATCAGAACGCCGCTGGAGCCGGCAGAAACATTCAGTGATGACCCACTGCGGATGATGCGGGCAATTCGTTTTGCCACACAGTTGAATTTTGTCATCGAAGAGAGAACATGGCAGGGGATAAAAGACAGTACGGCGAGAATTAAGATCATTTCGCAGGAAAGAATAACCGATGAGCTGAATAAGATAATTGCTTCGCCAAAACCATCCATTGGTTTTGATTTGTTATATAAAAGCGGTTTGCTGCAAATTATTTTTCCAGCCATGGTTGATTTGGCGGGAGCGGAGTATAAAGACGGACTTGGGCATAAAGATAATTTTTATCACACCCTGCAAGTGCTGGATAATTTGTCGGCGAATACAAAAGATCTATGGCTGCGTTGGGCCGCCGTGTTGCATGATATTGCAAAACCAGTCACAAAAAAATTTGAAGATGGTCACGGCTGGACATTTCATGGGCATGAAGTTGTAGGAGGAAGGATGGTACCAAAGATCTTCACAAAACTGAAATTACCCCAGAACGAAAAGATGCGGTTTGTAAGAAAAATGGTGGAGCTGCATTTGCGTCCGATCAGCCTTACAAAAGAGAATATTACTGATTCTGCGGTCCGCCGTTTATTATTTGATGCCGGAGAAGATTTTGATTCTCTGATGATGCTTTGTGAAGCAGATATTACTTCAAAGAATAAGCAAAAAGTGAAACGGTTCCTGGAAAACTTTCAATGGGTACGCCAACGGTGCAAAGAAGTGGAAGAAAAAGACCATGTCCGCAACTGGCAGCCGCCAATAACCGGAGAGATCATCATGAAAACATTCGGATTATCACCTTCCCGTGAAGTTGGTTTTATTAAGGATGCCCTTAAGGATGCCATGCTGGATGGAATAATACCCAATACTTACGAAGCCGCACATGAATTCATGTTGCAAAAAGGGAAAGAGCTTGGGTTGAAGGAGGTTAAGTCCTAAATTTGTCATATGGCAATTTTAAAGTTTAGAGTATATCTTGAAGAAGATGAAAGTGTGTACCGTGATGTAGTTATCCGTCATACACAAACTTTTCAGGATCTGCATGAAGCGATTTTGAAAGCTTATGAATTCGATAATAAGCACAAGGCCACTTTTTATCGCAGTAATGACCACTGGCTGAGGGGCAGGGAGATCTCACTGGAGAAATATGATAAAGAATACAAAGCGCCGCCATTGATCATGGGTGAAACAACTATCGGCTCTGAAATAAGGGACCCTAATCAACGGTTTATTTACCAATATGATTTTAATAAGAACTGGGGATTTCTTGTCGAACTAATCAATGTTTCAAAAGAAGAAAATCCAAAGGTTATGTATCCTTCAGTGGCAAGGACGGAAGGCATTGCACCCAGCCAGTATGGAACCAAAGGCCTGTTGGGGGAGAAATTTGCAGATATTGAGGAAAAGTATGATTTGACACAGGTTAGTGGTGATGGATTTAGTGAAAAGGATGAAGAGGGTGAAGATGTTGGCTTAGGTGAAGCAGGAGCAATGGAAGGTGAGGAAGAAGTATAATTAATCATATTGAAAATATTCAAATGCCCCGGTCAACAGCCGGGGTTTTTAAATCAGGTTAATGTCACAAACCGGTAATAAAACTGTTATCATCATTGCTGGACCGACAGCAGTTGGTAAAACAACTGTTGCGATCAGGCTGGCAAAACATTTTAAAACGGAGATCATATCAGCCGATAGCCGCCAGTGTTATAAAGAGCTGATTATTGGAGTGGCAAAACCTTCGGAAGAAGAACTGGAGGAAGTGCCACATCATTTTATCGCTTCTCACTCTGTTCAGGAAGAAGTAACAGCAGTAACATTTGAGCAATTCGCCTTGCAGAAAGTAAATGAACTATTTCGGGAGAATGACATTGTCATTATGGTGGGCGGCACGGGACTTTACATTAAGGCTTTTTGCGAAGGGCTTGATCTGGTTCCTGAGATTGACCCGGCCATCCGCCAACATATTATTAAATCTTATGAAGAAAAAGGGATGAGTTGGTTGCAGCAACAGTTAGCTGAAAAAGACGCTTTGTTCAGTGAAACAGGTGAAATGCAGAACCCACAGCGGATGATGCGGGCACTGGAAGTAGTTGAAAGTACCGGGCAATCGGTTCTTTCTTTCCGCAAAGGAGAAAAAGCAAAAAGGAATTTTAAAATAATTAAGATAGGGTTAGAATTGCCAAAAGAGGAATTGCACAGGAATATTCATACAAGGGTGGATAGGATGGTGGAGGCTGGTTTATTAGAAGAAGTAAAACGGCTAACTCCTTTCAGGAATTTGAATGCCCTGCAAACGGTTGGCTATGCAGAGGTGTTTGAGCAGCTTGATGGTACTATTTCTCCAGAGGAAGCTATTGAAAAGGTAAAAACGCATACCCGGCAATATGCCAAACGGCAGATGACATGGTTCAGAAAGGATAAAGACTTTATCTGGTTTCATCCGTCTCAAATTGAAAAAATAAAAGGCACCATCACTGATGCCCTTGATTAGCGGTTGTTTCGGCTACGACTAAATTTTAAAACCAACAGTCAGCAACGCATTACCTCCCGTTTGTTTTATGCTTGCACCTGAATAGCTGTTGTTTTGTAAACGATAGGCAAAATGAACATCCTTTCCCATTGTGTGAACATAAGTAAGATCAACGAATATACCCTTGTTACGATAGCCTAATCCGCCACTCAAAGAAAAGCGGCTTCCTTTTTCTGCATGCCCGAGGTCTTTGTAAGGATTCCCATAATAAGCGAAGCCGAGTCTGGCCATAATAGTTGTAAACTTTAACTCGCCGCCTGCTTTAAAGTTGAAAGCCCCTTTATAGGCATTGTCAATAGCCTTGTTCAGTGATTTCAGGTAGTTTTTTGTTTCCTGTGTGTTATCACTTTCAGGATCTGTTTTAAAGGAGGAAGCCTTATAGTTCACATATTCAATATCGGCGGTAAGAAAGCCTTTTTGCTTTCTTACATCTTCAATCTCTCTTAATACATAAGAAGCACTGGCCATGATGCGGTAGGGTGTGATATGCCAGTACCTGAATTCAGCATCCGTTCCATTCGTAAACAGGTCCGACTCCTGGGTTAATGTTCCTTTATAGGTTTCAGTATTTGTAGTTACAGACGCATTGTATTTATCCGTCAGCATATAAAATGAAGGAGAATGAAAGGCAAGGCCAAGGCGTACATATTCTACGGGTTTATAGATAACACCCATTTTCAGGTTCAGCCCCACACCACTGGTGGTAAGATTTTCTGTAAGGGATGCGAAGTCAAATTTATTGGTGGTATTAGTTGTTGCATCTGCCTCAGTGAAAGTGGCTTCCTTTTCGTAATGCAGGAAAGGGATAGCAATTGTTCCGCCATAATAAATTTTATCGTTGTGGTTACCTGCAATACCAAGTGCCAGTTCTGTAATACCACCCCTGTTTGTCACCCTGTTTTCCTGTAATAGATTGCCGATAGTTGCCCTGCTCTGAAACTGGTAGTTGCCGGATGTTCCTCCTGCTATGGTATCAATCCAGTAAGTATTGAATGCAAGACTGGTGCCGAAGGGATAATTTTCTGCTACGCTGTTTGCATCCTTGTCATTATTATTATTTATTTCCTCCAGGAATTTTTGTGAATACGAGTTTTGCTTGTTCTCACCACGGTAAAGAATATTGCTGCCAAACGTAGCTGTACTGTTTATGGCAAGGGCAAATGCAGCACCTGATTTCTTATGGTTTCTGTTCTCTGTACCTGTTCCAAGCACTACTCCTGTTGTTCCGATTCCAAAACCATTCTTTTTATCTTGTTCAATTCGTCCATAATAAGTGGATTTGTTTTTTAATAAATTAAAAGCAGGAGTGATGACAAAATCACCTGTTTTGTAAAAACCGAGGCCGGCAGGATTTATAAAAGTGGCGGAAAGGTCACCTCCGAGTGAGGTCATGGCACCACCAACTGCCTGCTGCCTGGCCGTTCCGCTGGAAGTGATCCAGGAATAACGAAGTGCATCTGCTGGTTCTTGTGCAAGAACAGAACTGGCTGGCACAATAAAAGTCAGTATGAAAAATATCTTTCTCATATATCATGAATTAATGGCAATGAATAATATGTTCAGAAAAATGAACGTTGCTTGGTATAATAAATAGCCTTTCAGGGAAAGGCTATTAGAGGTATTTTAAAATCTCCTTACAGGTGCATTACTGCTGCTGCCGGATGAAGATGAGCCGGAACTGCCAGAACTGCTGCTGGAAGAAGAGTTGTTATTAGAACTGCCACTTGATGAGTTGTTGTTACTCTTGAAAATATTCCTGAGAATATTCCCTGAGTTACTATCATCATTTGATTTCCTGTTCCTCGGGGCAGTATAGGTGTTATTATTATTATTGTAAGAACCGTTGCCTGAACTTATGTATTTAGGATTTGAATAATTGCTGTTTGTCAGCGCATTATTGTTGTAGGTGTTCAGGTTGAATGTTCTTGGTCTTGTATAAGCTACTGATTTGGGATTGATGATAATTGTGTTGTGGTAATAAGGATTATAGTAGCTGTTCCAATAAGTGTAAGGCGTCCAGGGATTACCAAAGCAGCAGCAATTATAGACACTATAATTATAACGACGGCTATAGTAATAAGGATCGTCAAGGTCTGACCAGCGGTAACGGTTTCTTACTTTCATACGCAGATACTGGTCCTCATAATACTCATCATCGTTATTCCGATATTCGTTATCCTCTTCTGTTTCAGATTTTACATATTCATCCTGCGGTCGGGTAGGAGAATAATAAACATCATCAGGAGTTTGGCCGGTTTTATAAGCGGTGGTGCAACTGCTTAATGCGGCTACAGTTAATGCCAGGAGTAAAATTTTTGATTTCATGGCAAATGGTTTAGTCGGGTTATAGAATGAAGTTACTACTTTTGTGCGACTTTAAGCGGCACACAATCGTTTGCATTTATGCAGCAAAGATTTAACCAATCGGCGAATTATTGCATGATGGCCTGTTAAATTAAATCTAAAGGTCCTCGAGGTATTAAACTTAAAAATAACATGAGTAAAGAGATCACATCAAGGGAGAAAGATTATTCGCAGTGGTACAATGACCTGGTATTAAAAGGAGACCTTGCTGATTATTCGGCTGTAAAGGGTTGTATGGTCATCAAACCGTATGGTTTTGCCCTTTGGGAGAATATGAGGGATGCATTAGATAAAATGTTCAAGGATACAGGGCATGTAAATGCCTATTTCCCTCTGTTCATCCCGAAAAGTTTTTTAAGTAAGGAAGCAGCCCATGTGGAAGGTTTCGCCAAAGAATGCGCCGTAGTGACGCATTATCGTTTGAAAAACGACCCCAATGGTGGCGGAGTAATTGTTGATCCTGAAGCAAAACTGGAGGAAGAACTGATCGTTCGTCCTACCAGTGAGACAATTATCTGGAATACTTACAAAGATTGGATAAAATCTTACCGTGACCTTCCGTTGCTCATAAACCAATGGGCCAATGTGGTACGTTGGGAGATGCGGACAAGGTTATTTCTGCGTACAACCGAATTCCTTTGGCAGGAAGGGCATACTGCTCATTCTACTGCACAGGAAGCTATGGAGGAAACAGAAAGAATGCTTGAAGTATATGCCACATTTGCCGAGGAATTCATGGCGGTGCCGGTAATCCGTGGTGTAAAGACAGCCAACGAACGTTTTGCCGGTGCAATTGATACATATTGCATCGAAGCACTCATGCAGGATGGTAAAGCGTTACAAGCCGGTACTTCCCACTTTCTGGGACAAAACTTTGCCAGAGCATTTGATGTAAAATTTTCAAATAAAGAAAATCAGTTGGAACATGTGTGGGCTACCAGTTGGGGGGTGAGTACAAGGCTGATAGGGGCATTGGTAATGGCACACAGCGATGACCAGGGATTGATACTGCCTCCTAAAATTGCACCACAACAGGTTGTTATTGTTCCAATCTATAAAGGGGATGAACAGAAAGCATTAATTGATGCAAAGGCCAATGAAATGATCAAAGAATTGAGAGCATTAGGCATCAGGGTTAAATACGATGATAACGACAATAACAGGCCGGGCTGGAAATTCGCCGAATATGAAATGAAAGGCGTGCCGGTAAGGCTGGCGATTGGCGCAAGAGACCTTGAGAAACAATGTAGTGGAAGTGGCCCGCCGTGATACAAAGGAAAAAAGAGTTGTGTCATTGGATGGTATTGCCCAATATGTTGATGTATTTGCTGGGCAGATATTCAACAAGTATATGTTTGAATAAAGCAAAGGCTGTACCGTGACGAGCATATTACTCCGGCAGACAGCTGGGATGAATTTGTAAAACTGCTTGATGAAAAGGGTGGGTTCATTTCAGCACATTGGGATGGGACACCGGAAACAGAAGATGCCATCAAGGAGAAAACAAAAGCGACCATCCGCTGCATACCGTTGAATAACCAGCAAGAAGATGGGCAATGTGTCTTGACCGGAAAACCATCTGTCCAACGTGTATTGTTTGCAAGAGCCTATTAAAAAGGGGGCGAATTATTTTGTAGACAGGTAGTTGTAGTCCTTTAACAGTACATCTAAGAAATCAAACGGCGGCATGGTAGATTCTATCTTCAGGTGTGATTTTATTTTATAACAGGCCGATTCTGCCATATTGTAATCACCTCTTTTTCGGGCAGTTTCTAAAATGCTTTTTATGGCATTGATGTCTTTGTCGCTTAACTGCATTATTTGCGGAAAAGAGGGAATATAACTGTCTGCCACATCAATAAAGACAGTATCTTCTATATTGCTTTTTGCGTTAATACGGATCAGGATGGTTTTGGCAAGTATATCGCCAATGCGTTGACCTTTTTTTGATGAGACCACCAGCACAATATCTGTTATCAGGAAAGCCAGCAACACAATGATCAGGAAGGTGGTTTCCATATTATGGCTCAAATCCGGGTTTGACAATAAGTAATAAACTAAACGGAGTATCCAGATATCGGACAAACGCAAAAGCCAGCGGATAATAAACTGGCTGATACCGGGTCGTCCCCCATTTTCATTTACCACCCGGATGTTCATTATTTTTTTTCCAATACTTTGTCCGTTCGTTGTTATTTCCATCACCACATGGTAGATCATTACTGGTAATAACAACAGCAATTCAAGAGCCCATAGATCATACATGGTTCCAGTTCCAAAGTCGCCGTTCCTCCTTATACTTTCATAAATAGCCCCGGCAAGCACCAGGTAGAAGTATTGAAACGTCATGTCAATAATAAGGGACAGCAACCTTCGGTAAAACTCAGGAATCTCAAATTCTACGTCAATATTAAAGTTGGTAGGTACTTTTATGACCGCCATTAGCCGGGTTCTTGTTTAGGCCTTCAAATTAGTATTTTTTATAGAATTAAATTTTAAATGGCTGCTTTTATCTTTACCTAAATGCAGTATTTTACAACCCAAAGAACCGATTTTGAGAGAGGCCCTGTTCATCAAAAAAAATAAAGACCGTTGGTTGCGAAACCAGCAGGTACCAGCTGATGATCCTGATGAAATGGCAACTGATTTTACCCAGTTGGTGGATGACCTTGCTTATGCAAAAACCTTTTACCCTTCAGGCAAGGTTACCGGGTTTATCAACTCTCAGGCATCCAGGATATACCTTGATATTTACAAGAACCGGAAAGAAGAATCAAACAGGTTGGTTACTTTCTGGAAGTATGATCTGCCTCTGACAATAAGGAAGCATCACAGGGTTGTTTTGTTTTCATTTGTCATTTTCACTGTCTTTTTTGTCATTGGCTTTTTTACGTCTGCCAAAGACGACAGTATTGCCCGCAGCATTTTTGGAGATGAGTATATCAGGATGACACAGGAAAATATTGATGCTGATAATCCTTTTGGAGTGTATGAATTTGGTAGCCCAGTACTCAGCTGGCTTGGTATCATGATCAATAATATTAAAGTGGCACTGCGATTTTTTGTTTCGGGAATATTTTGCGGCATACCTACTTTCCTGGATTTGTCAAAGGAAGGTATCCGCTTAGGGGTTTTTGATCAGTTTATTTCTGCAAAAGGGTTTGGACTCGATTTTTGGTTGGTGGTTTTTGTTCATGGAGCCCTTGAGATAACAGCACTTATTATTTCCGGCGCAGCTGGTTTTATAATTGGCAAAAGCTTTTTGTTTCCGGGCACTATCCGCAGGATTGACGCATTTAAGCAAGGAGCAAAGGATGGAGTAAAGATTGTAATAGGCCTGATGCCTGTGCTGGGACTGGCAGCTTTTTTTGAGGGATTTATAACCCGGTTATACAACGATGTGTCGGTTCTTACCACAATAATTTTTGCGTTGTCAGTAATATTTGTCATCTGGTATTTTGTCATTTACCCCATCAGGCTTGGAAAAAAATTATCATTACAGTTAAACGAGGAGGAGGTATAAGTGCTGATAATATTCAAAGGAAAGTTTGGGATTGCTATTTTGTATAAAGCAATATTAATTACCTCTTTATTGCTGGTTCCTTTTTTTTGCGATGCACAAGAGGATGAGAAGAAAGTAACAGTAACCGCTGATACAGCAGTAATACTTCAACCTCCGGCAGATGTCGATTATAACTCAGATGTTACTGATGCCGGAAAAAGAAAATACTTTGACAGGATGCCGGATACATTGCAGGTGAGGCAGAGAAGTATTCCGGTTGATGAAATGAAAAGAATGAAGGATGATGAGGAGTTTTGGTATGCAAATGCAAATATTCCGGGCAAGAAAAAAGCAAACGAAAATGGCGTCCCGGAGAAAGAAAAGGAAAGTGGAAAAAAGGTTCAGAAAAAAGCAAACGAACCAGCTGTTAAGGAGCAAAGGGAAGAAGAAAGATCCGGTTCATCAATAGGGCGGCAGTCATGGTTTCAGACCTTAATATGGGTAATCATTATTGGTGGTTTTGCGGCTCTCCTGATAATATACCTCACCGGGATGAATGTGAGGTTGTTCAGAAAGAAAAACATTAAAGTATCTGATCAGGAAGAGGAAGAGCTTAATACAGAAGATATCTTCGCCATTAATTACCAGAGGGAAATTGACAAAGCAGCAATGCTCGGTAATCACCGGCTTGCTATCCGGTTAATGTTTCTCAGGTTATTACGGAATATGTCGGATAAGAATATTATCCGCTACAAGCAGGATAAAACCAATCTTGATTACCTGGTGGAACTGCAGCCAACAAATTATTACAGTCATTTTTTCCGCATCACAAGAAACTACGAATACAGTTGGTATGGAAAATTTCATGTGGATGAGGACGCATACCAGCATATCCGCAGCGATTTTGACCAGTTGGAAAAAGAATTACGATAAGACTTGAAAAAATATTTACCATATTTTATTGCTGTATTACTTGCGGGAGCGGTGGTAGCTCTTTTTTTAACAGGCGATAATAAGACTGAAAAGGGGCTGGACGAACGAATAACCCTCCGGTACAAAGACAAAATTCCATACGGAACATACGTTGCTTACAAAAACTTAAAACACATTTTTCCGGGGGCAGCTATTTATACCAACCGGTACGAGCCGGGTTATTGGGATTCTCTTTCTTCTTATGAAACGGGTCAGGCACTTATCATCATAACTGGAAAATTCAATGCGGATGAAAGCGAAATGAAAAAACTCATTTCATTTGTAGAAAAAGGAAATGATGTATTCGTAAGTGCAAGAAGTATTTCCTACTCGGCAGCTGAAATGATGAATTGCAGGGTCAACAATGCTGACATTTCATCTTATACTAATGACGGCATCACAGTGGAAGATAGCCTTGGCGTTTATTTAAAAAGTCCTCCATTTGACAAGGAATACAGTTATTCATATCCCGGAAAGAAACTGGATGCTTCGTTCTACGAAGTGGATGAAGCCAGAACAGAAGTAATAGGTGAGGATGAAATCAGCCGCCCTGATTTCATTCACATGGTGGCTGGCCGTGGAAATTTCTACATACACCTGGCACCATTGGCATTCACAAACTATTTTCTATTGCATAAAGATAATATCGGTTATTATGAAAAGGCTTTATCCGTAATTAATCCCGGTGTGACCAAAGTGGTTTGGGATGAATATTACCTTAATAAAAAATTCCTGGATGAAAATGAAACGGAGGGGGCAGGCTGGTTTAGCGTATTATCTAAGTATCCTGCATTGAAAGCTGCTTTATTAACAGCCATCTTAACACTGGTATTATATGTATTACTGGAAATGCGCCGAAAGCAACGGCCTATTCCCGTACTTGCAAAACCAAGAAACGATTCATTGGATTTTGTAAAGACGATTGGCCGTTTATATTTTGATAAGGGAGATCACAAAAACCTCTGTCGTAAAATGTCGGCTTATTTCCTTGAACATGTCAGGCATTCTTATAAATTACCAACGGGTACGTTGGATGATGAGTTTGTAAAACAGCTTCAATTTAAATCTGGTGCAGAAGAGTACGAGATACGGGGTATTGTCTCATTTATTAAATACCTTGAAGATGTACCGGCAGTGAATCATGCGATGTTAGTGGATTTTTATAAACAACTGGAGTCATTCTATAAAAAAGCATAAAATGGAAGAACAATTTTTTCAACAAAGGACTGACCTTACGGCGCTTAATAATGCAGTCCTTTCTATCCGCAACGAAATTAAAAAAATCATCGTCGGCCAGGATGAAATGGTAAAACTTATTATCGCAGCACTGCTGGCTGATGGCCATGTACTGATAGAGGGTGTGCCCGGTGTTGCAAAAACACTGACTGCAAAACTGGTAGCGAAAAGTGTTAATGCAGGGTTTTCCCGAATTCAATTTACTCCTGACCTGATGCCATCAGATGTGCTGGGTACTCCTGTATTCAATCCGAAGGAAGCCAATTTTGAATTTAAAAAAGGGCCGATATTCAGCAATATAGTGCTGGTAGATGAGATCAACAGGGCACCTGCAAAAACACAATCAGCCCTGCTGGAAATAATGGAAGAGAGGCAGGCCACTGTTGATGGCAGAACTTATCCAATGGCATCACCGTTCATGGTATTGGCTACGCAAAACCCAGTTGAGCAGGAGGGTACCTACCGGTTGCCGGAAGCACAGTTAGACAGGTTCCTTTTTAAAATAGTTGTTCCTTATCCAACAGAGGCAGAGGAAATGAACATACTGACACAATTCAACAGCATGGGTAATACAAAAGCTTTGGACATGATTAGCCCTGCACTGGCAGCACAGCAGGTGGCTTCATTGCGGGAGCAGATAAAAACACAGATAATTGAGGAAAAACTGTTGCAGTTCATTGCTAAACTTATTCACCAGACAAGAAACCACAAGTCTATCTATCTCGGGGCTTCACCCAGGGCATCATTGGCTATTATGAATGCTTCAAAAGCAATAGCAGCCATGCAGGGACGGGACTTTGTAACACCGGAAGATATTCTCGCCGTTGTTCCACCGGTACTCCGTCACCGCATCATTCTTGCACCTGATAAAGAAATGGAAGGGATAACGGAGGATGATGTAATCAAACAAATCATCCAGGGTATGGATGTTCCCAGATAGAATCTTAATTATGAACTTGTGATCAAATCTTTTTATTTAAATAATATCGTTTATTACATCGCAGGATCTGCATCTGTAGTTTTTGTTATCAGCTATTTTATTCCTGCCATGTACCGTATTGGCGGATTGATCTTGTTGTTATCAGGTATTGCAGTACTGGTGGATGCAGCGCTGGTGTACAGTAAAAGGAAAGGGATTGAAGCAGAAAGAATCGTTTCAGAACGGTTCAGCATTGGAGACCCCAACAGGGTTGTGATACATTTAAAAAACCGGTATGGGTTTCCTGTCAGCACCAGTATTATTGACGAGTTGCCCATTCAGTTTCAGGACAGGAAATGGATAAGAAGAGTAACTCTTGACAGAGGTGATGACCATGCACTTGAGTATTTACTGAAACCCGAAACAAGGGGAGAATATATTTTTGACAATATCAATGTATATGTTCATGCGCCGCTGCAATTGGTTAAAAGAAGGTTCATTTTTTCTGCACGACAGGTAGTGAAGGTCTATCCTTCTTATATCCAGATGCGTCGTTACCAGTTACTGGCAGTCAGCAACCGGTTGCAGGAGGCAGGCGTTAAGAAAATAAGAAAGATTGGTCATAGTATGGAATTTGAACAGATAAAGGAGTATGTGAGAGGTGATGACTATCGTACTATCAACTGGAAAGCAACAGCCCGTAAGGATTCATTAATGGTGAATTATTATACTGATGAGAGAAGCCAGCAGATATATTGTCTTATCAACAAAGGCCGTGTAATGAAAATGCCTTTTGATGGAATGACCTTACTGGATTATGCCATCAATGCGTCTTTGGTTTTATCTAATGTGGCATTGGTAAAACAGGACAAGGCGGGCATCATCACTTTTGAGAAAAATCTTGACTCCTTTCTGCCGGCGGATAAAAAACCAACCCAGATGAACCTGGTGCTTGAAACACTCTACCGGCAGAAAACAGATTTCCTGGAGCCAGATTTCGAAAAACTTTTTTCTGTTATCAGGAATCGTATCACCAACCGGAGCCTGCTGGTGTTATTCACTAATTTTGAATCCCTGGAGAGCCTGCAGCGGGAAATGCCGGCATTAAAGAAGATTGCCCATTATCATTTATTACTGATTGTTTTCTTTGAAAATACTGAATTGAAATCGTTGATAGAAAATAAGGCGGATACATTGGAGGATATTTATATTAAGACCATTGCCGGGAAATTTGCTTATGAAAAAAAGCTGATGGTAAAAGAGCTGCATAAAAATGGAATCCCTTCTATACTCACCACTCCTGAGAACCTGACCGTGAATACCATCAACAAATACCTGGAACTGAAAACAAGGATGTCCATTTAGCCTGCCTGGTTGTTAACCGGCAACAAGCTTTACATTTGCGGTAATGAACTACGATAAGGAAAGTTTTGAGCAGGGACAGGTATTGCTGATCAATAAACCACTTGAGTGGACATCGTTTGATGTGGTGCAGAAACTCCGGAATATTATCAGGGTAAAGAAAATTGGACATGCAGGCACATTAGACCCGTTAGCAACCGGCTTGCTGATCATTTGCACCGGAAAATTCACCAAAAGAATAAATGAGTTTATGGCGCAGGAAAAAGAATATACAGGCACTTTTACACTGGGTGCCACTACGCCAACATTCGACCTGGAAAGTGAGCCGGAGAATTTTAAGCCATTCATTCACCTGACAGATGAGGAAATACAATCTGCGACATTAAAATTTAAAGGAGAGATTTTGCAAATACCACCAGCACATTCAGCCATCAAAATTGGCGGAAGGAGAGTGTATGAGTTGGCACGACAAGGCAAAGAAGTGAAATTAGAACCGAGAAAAATTACTATCAAAGAGTTTGAAATAACAAAAATAGAATTGCCCATTGTTCATTTCCGGGTAATTTGTTCCACCGGCACTTATATCCGAAGCCTTGCCAATGATTTTGGAGAGAGCATTAGGATTGCGGGGCTTATATGAGCAGTCTTTGCAGAACAAGAATAGGAGAATTTCTTGTAAAGGATGCACAAACTATTGAAGATATACAGGAAGCCGTGAGGCAACTGTAATTATAAGATAAACGGATAACTGATACCCAACTGGAACTGATCGCCTTTAAACGGCTTATATCCAAACCATTTATTTTGTATTCCTATATTCGCCGGGGATGGACTCGGGTCTTTTGCTTTATACGAATAATCCAGCCGGACAACAAAGAAGCTGAAATCAACTCGGAAACCCATACCGATACCAACAGCCAGGTCTTTGCCTAATTTGCTGAATTTAAAAACTGATTCAGGCTCCAGCGGGTTTGCATCTTCTTTTAGAAACCAGATATTCCCAAAATCAGTAAACAAAGCACCGTCTATCTTTATTCCGAATGGTTTTATAAAGGGGAAACGGTATTCTATATTCCCTTCAAGCTGCACATCCCCATACCGCTCAGGAATACTTCCCACACCTGAGAACTCTTTAACAGTAGAACCCGGACCTAATTTTCTTAATCCCCATGCCCGCATACTGTTAGGCCCGCCGGCAAAATATTGCTTAAAGAATGGAAGGCTATTTCTTTTATCAGGATTTGCAGTAGAGCCAAATTCATAACCAACATCCTGTGAAAAGCCGGAGTACCAAGTGCAGATTTTGTAAAACTGATTTTTCTGAATAAATTCAGCATCTAGCTTTAATAAACCGGTAGAGATTATCATCCAGGAATTTGTTACTGATCAAATCCGGCAACAAGGCCTGATATTTCAGCATTGGCCCTGAATATCTTTACTACATTCTTCTTTTCGCTGTTGATAGTAACACCACCAATAACAGACGAAATAAGTCCATCGGTAAAAATATTTTTTAAGGCAGGGTTGTATTTAAAAAGAGTATCGAGGCCTGCACGGGGAATCAATGATGAATATTCAATATTGGGCAACCGTAATGAAAATAAGGTATTCTTTGATTGAAACTCATATCCCCACGATCCGTTTACAGTGGTAAGATTAAACAGGTCTTTTCTTTCGGTGTTGCCGGCATTGAAGGAAAAGACAGTACGCCAATTATCCCTTAGTTTGTCGGGTATCCATTTCGCATTTGGGATAGGCTTTGGGAAATAAATATTATGACTCAATACAAACTGCTGGGTCTGTATAAAATTTTTATCGCTTATCTCAATACCGTAACGGATATTGGTGATGCTTGTGTTAGCGGCTTTGGCAAAATTCCGGTTTTGCCAACTGGCATTTACGCCAACACCAAACAGGTTGCCTGATACAGCACTGCGGTTACTGCTTCCTTCCACATTCGCAGTAAACGAATATTTCTTGGCCGGAGTAAGGCGAATTGCAAAATCCGCTGTGTCCTGGTTCTTTCTTACCAAAGGCTCAATATTAACGAGCCGCCAGGCCCCTAATGAATTAAACCTGTTAATGGTCTTGAAATATTTTTTCTGATTGTACAGGTCGCCATGCCGGAAATAAATATTCTGAGGAAGAATCCTGGCTTTGAATGTTCTTCGGTGATAGATAATTTTTATGCCATCAATTATTTCTTCTTTGCGGCTGAGGCCAAGTGTATCCGGGCCAAATTCAGGGTATACAGTAATATTACCTACAAAATATTTTGTCAGTTTACTGCTGTCAAACCCGGGTTTTAGTCGTATCTCCAGATTAGCAGCCGGTTCCTTCCTGCTTCGTTTGATAGAATCCAGTAAAATGATTTGTTCGAAAGGATCTAAAGAAGGATTTAGGATGGCAAGGTTTAGTGTATCCCACAACCCGATCATTTCTTCCCGTCCAAAACGGAGGTAGCCATTGGTTCGGTATAGCTCAACCAATCTGTCAAACTCAGCAGAGATGGTTGCTTTGGCAAATGGGTCTCCTTTTTTTACCAGGGCTTCTTTCTGATTGGCAAGGGCTATGTTTTGCAGTTCCTGTTGTTTGAAATTATAACTGAAAGAATCTATCCGGATAACAACTCCGGGTTTTACAGTAAAATCAACAGTTGTTCGATATTGATCACCTTTTACAATATTGACAGTTGTATCATAGGTGATAGTATCCCTTATATAGCCCATAGACTTCAGCATTGCCTTCATGTATATCACTGATTTTTCAGCATTGCTGTTATCATAGACCGGTGGCTTGTTAATTCGGCTGGAAAGGATTCTTGAAACTGATCGTACCCTTATGCTGTCATCCAGCTGACCTTTCAATCGTGAAGCTATCTCAGCGGCTGTATCGCTTGTTATATTACCTGTAATGTTGATATTTGTTTTGTAAACAAATGGCTTGTTAGGAGGGTAATTTCTTACAGTGGTACAGGATGCAATTAATAATAGCCAAAGCCCCCCGATGATAAAATGGCGGAAATTTGAATATAAAGAAGGCTGGCGGGATGACATAAATTAATTATACAACTATGCTTGGTAAACAGAAGATCAAATATATCCAAAGTTTAGGCCAGAAAAAATTCCGGCATCAGGAGGGACTGTTCATTGCTGAAGGCCCAAAACTGGTAGAAGAACTGTTGGAAGCAGGCCCTGCATCTGTAAAAGAAGTATATGCTGTAAAAGAATGGATGGATGATAATCAGAAACTGCTTGCGGGGGTTGATACTGTAGAAATATCGGAGATAGAATTAGAAAAAATTTCACAACTGACGACACCGAATAAGGTAGTGGCTATAGTGAAACAATACGATACGGGTAAATCAATTACTGTAAAGGACAGATTCACTTTAGTATTGGATGGTATCCGGGACCCCGGAAACCTGGGAACTATTATCAGGATAGCAGATTGGTTTGGGATAGAGCAAATTGTTTGCAGCGGGGATTCGACGGAAGTCTACAATCCGAAAGTTGTTCAATCAACGATGGGCAGCATTGCAAGGGTAAAAGTGTATTATGCTGATTTGAAGGAATGGCTCACTTCTCAAAAAGATGTCCAAATATATGCGGCCAGTTTAGAAGGTCAGGATGTAACAACGGTAAAAAAAAATAAAGAAGGGATTATAATAATTGGTAACGAGTCGAAAGGAATTAGTGAAGAAATAATGAACCTCTCAAATGTAAAGATCACCATACCCCGGAAAGGCAGGGCCGAATCATTGAATGCTGCAGTGGCAACAGGAATTATTCTTTCGCATATTATTACCTGAACTGTATAGCCTTTACCGGCTGCACCTTTCTTACCAGCACTGATGGTATCATCATTACTAAAAAACAAACGATGAATGTTCCGGCGCAGATAAGGCCCACCTGCCACCAAACGATCTTTACTGCAGCAGTACTCAGATAATATGCTTCTTCTTTTAGTTTGATAAAGCCGGTAGCCTGTTGCAGCCAGAGAAGACCCAATGCAAGTGCCGTTCCTGTTATTATGCCGGTGATAGTGATAAGTGCAGAATGGCGGAGAAATATTTTTTGTACTGTCCAATCGGTAGCGCCGAGTGATTTTAATACGCCGACCATCCTTATTCTTTCCAGCACTAGTATAATAAGGCAGGTTATTAGGTTAATGACGGCAACGATCACCATAAAACCAATCAGCACATTACGGGTCATGTCCTGCATATTCAGCCAGTCAAAAATATTGGGAGAAATATTTTTTGCACTCACCGTATTCCATGTCAAAGGAAAGTTGCCCATATCATATATCTCGTCAGCTGTTTTGTCAATATGCTTGTAATTATGCAGGAATATTTCATATCCGCCTATTTCTTTTTTGTAATCATCATTCATAACACTGTCAGCATTTAACCGTTGGATGAGTTGCATATCGCCGATAGCAAATGTTTTGTCGTATTCTTCAATACCGGTTTTATAAATACCCGACACGGTCAATTTATTAGGACGCAGCTGTCCGTTAGGCCGTATGAAATAGATCAGTATCTTATCGTTGACAGAAAGTTTTAATTGTTCAGCAGTATGGGCAGAGATCATTATCTCTCTGCTGTATGAACTATCATTAAAATGAATGGGCCTTCCCTGTTTGATGAATTCACGGAGGCGTTCAAAATCATAAGTGCTGTCAACGCCTTTTAATAGCACACCTTCAATCTCATCTTTTGTTTTCAGGATGGCATATTTGGTGGCAAACGGATGAATAGCTTCCACTTCAGGATTTTGGCGGATAATATTAATCAGCGAATCATTTCGGATGATGGGGCTCTCTTCAGAAATGATGGCTTTATCCGGCTGCTTTTCTTCAATGCGGATATGCCCGAGGAAACTGAATACCTTCTGGCTCACTTTTTCCTGGAAACCATTGGCTAATGATAATGTGACTATCATTACCATTACACTGATAACAGTGGCGACAGTAGACAGCCGGATGATAAACCTTGAAAAGGATTTCTGCTGGTTAAATGCTATGCGGTTTGCTATAAAGCCTGCAACCTTCAAATTGAATTGTTTGTCTGTATCAAAAATAAGCCGGTTAAAAAGATTTCACCCCTTTTTTGCCTGATTTTTGCAATGTGCTGCTTAGTTTTAACGAAGTTGCACATTATTGTGAACTAATCACACTTTCACACGGATGAAAAAATTAGTCCTCTTTATTTTTATTATGAACATATCTGTTGCAAAAGCACAGATACCGGATCATATTTACAAACCCAACATCCGTTCCGTGAAATTGCACAAGTACGGGGATATTTACAGTTATCCTGTCATCACTCTCAATAGTACTGATCAGCTGGAACTACATTTTGATGATATGGATGCTGATATGAAGTATTACTATTACGGGTTTCAGTTGTGTAATGCTGACTGGACTCCCGCAAATGTGCAAACCTTCGACTATATCCGTGGATTTCAAAGCAACCGGATAACAACCTATCGTAATTCTTCATTGGTGCAGATACGATACACCCATTACCAGGCGGTGCTGCCTGAAAGAAACTCGGCGCCAACAAAAGCAGGTAATTACCTGTTGAAAGTTTTCCTGAACGATGATACTTCAAAACTTGTCTTTGCGAAGCGTATGCTGGTGGTGAATACAAAAGCATCCGTTTCTGCAATAATTACACAGCCATTCAATGCTAATTTTTTCCGCACACACCAACGGGTGCAGGTAGCTGTAAATACAGCCAATGCACAAATCAATGCTTTTTCCCCACAGGATCTAAAAGTGGTTGTGGTGCAGAATAATATATGGTCTGCCGCATCGGTAATTGACAGACCAACGATCTTCCGGGGCAATTATTTTGAATACAGCGATGAAGAGAACACCACTTTTCCCGCTGGGAAAGAGTGGCGCTGGATAGACCTGCGCAGCCTCAGGCTGATGAGTGAACGGATGGACAAACTATTTGATTCTGACAGCAGCGACAGGGTGGATGTATATGTAAAACCGGATGGGGAACGCCGCCAGCAGTTATATGTTTATTACCGTGACTTTAATGGTATTTACAGCATTGAGAACAGGGACAATGCCAATCCTTATTGGCAGGGTGATTATGCATGGGTTCATTTCACTTACATTCCTCCCGGGAACAGGGCCTATGAGGGAAAGAGTGTCTATGTTTTTGGTGAACTCACCAACTATGAACAGAATGATGCTTCAAAGATGATTTTTAATGAGACGAAAGGAATTTATGAAAAAGAACTGTACCTCAAACAGGGATATTATAATTACTCTTATGTAACACTGACTGATAAAAAACAGGCTGGTGTTCAACCATCATATGAAAATACAGAAGGTAATTACTGGGGCACAGAAAATGGTTATATGATACTGGTCTATTTCAGGCCGTTTGGCGCCCGGGCTGATGAATTGATTGGTTTTACAAGAGTGAATTCTGCGATTCAGCGATAACTTCATTTACAAATCTTATTTACTGCTGCTCCCTTATCTTTGCGGCGGCAGGTCTTACACGACCAGCTCCTGCTGAACCCTCCCAGGGCCGGAAGGCAGCAAGAGTAGGTGGTTGAGCGGTGCGATGTAATCAGCCTGCCATTTTTTTTATTCCCCATCCCCCTGAGGAGGATTTTAAATACAACCAACATGAAATTTTTCGTTGACACGGCCAACCTGGCCCAAATCAAAGAAGCTAACGAATTGGGTATTCTCGATGGAGTTACTACTAATCCTTCGCTGATGGCTAAAGAAGGCATCAAAGGTGAAGCCGCAGTAATGAACCATTACAAAACCATCTGCGAAATGGTGGATGGTGATATCAGCGCAGAAGTGATCAGTACAGAATTCAATGCAATTGTTGAAGAAGGGAAAAAACTGGCCGCTATCCACCCCAATATTGTGGTGAAGGTTCCTATGATCAAAGATGGTATAAAAGCTATTAAATGGTTTACTGATAATGGGATCAGAACCAACTGCACACTGGTGTTTTCTGCCGGCCAGGCAATACTGGCTGCCAAAGCAGGGGCTACTTATTTATCTCCCTTCATTGGCCGCATTGACGACAGCAACTGGGATGGTATTGAACTGATCTCGCAGATATCACAGATATATTCCATTCAGGGTTTTAAAACGCAGATACTGGCAGCATCTATCCGTAATGCGCTGCATATTGTAAGATGTGCCGAAGCAGGGGCAGATGTATGTACTTGCCCCTTGGATTCAATATTAGGATTGTTAAAACATCCGTTGACAGATATTGGCCTTGCTAAATTCTTGGAAGACGCAAAGAAAACATTATAAAAACAGGTGATAAGAAACTAAAAGCCTTCAGTATCTGCTGAAGGCTTTTTTATTAATTGCTTTTTGTCTTGTTCTTTCGGGATGGATTATTCATTATCTCATCTTTTGTCGGCAATGGCCCGTCCGGTTTCGTCTTTATCCAGATGGTTCTTTCTATCCATACGGCAGGGTTTGTTTTCAATACTGCCTTAACCGTTACCTTTTCTTCTTTAAAATTATCTGGGATGATGAGCTCATTTCCATCAAAGCTGGCAGATGAACAGGAGAACTGGATGTCTTTGCTGGTAAGTGGTAACCAGCGGCCATTAGAAAGCTTGCCATCCACATTAATATAATTATGCTGACCTTTTTTCAGGCTGTCTGTGTAGAGGTGGAAATAAATACTGTCAACCTTCTGCGCAAAAACAGGGGAAGCTGCAGCAGCAATAATAAGAATAAGCAAAAGTTTTTTCATATCACTGTACAAAAGTCGTAAAACCATACCAAATGGTTGTGTAAGGGGCAGCTTTTAGGTTCTTTTAACTTTCCGAGGGGCTATTGTTTTATTTTTTCCAGTCTTTAAAGGCAATGGCACTTGCACCGGCCACAAGAATGGCGTCTTCTTACCGTTATTTCCCATACAACCAATTTAAGGCATTTTTACAGATTGCGGGAAACACTGTCAAAGCAGGAACTGCTTTATTTCTTTTTTAGATAAAGAAGTATCGTTTTTTCCTTGGCTTCCAGTTCACAGCTTGCCTTACCGGATGTATTATCACTAACGATATACACCGTTCCGTCGTTGGCAATAGTAATACCTTCTAGGTTCATACTGAAGTCCTGTGTTTTGTAAGCATTAGATGCATCAGTGAAATTTTCAACCGGTATGTTCTTCAGCGTTTCCACCAGCAATTTTCCATCTGCATCAATATCTATCGACTCTAAGAATTGCTGCCTGAACTTTCCTTTGGAATATGATTTTAAGCATAGAAGTTTTGAATTCACACTATCCACACAAATATCAGAGTATCTCCATTGCGGGTTCTCCAGCGGCAGTTCCGTCATTGACTCATATTTCAATATAAGAGGAGAGCTTTCATTCCCGGCTTCCACGGTGTAGGTGTAGATCTGGGAATGCGACATATCGTCATCTCTTTCCCGCAACAGATAAAATTTATTGCTTTTTTCATTCGCAGCAATGCCTTCCATGCCATCACCGTCTTTTGATTTTGGCGGCAGTGGGGCAGATGTGCTTACTGTTTTTACAACACCGGACTGAATATCGATCTCGTAAACTGCAGCAATATTCTCCGACACAACATATAGTTTGTCCTTATACGAAGTAAGACCTTCCATTTCGAAATTCTGTGGCACCTGTATAGCAATAGTATTGGTGATGGCACTTTTTACCGGGTCAAATACAAAAATAGAGGGACAACGTTCAGAAGCGAAGTACAACTGGCCGTTGTATAACTTCATACCAGAGATGCAAACCTGTTTGTTCATGGATGCAGGCAGGTCAATATTACCAACTGTATAAACTTCTGACTGTGATGGCTGGGCAATAGCTGCTGTACAACTGAACAGGCCTGTAATAACCAAAGAGAATATTCGCATAGATTGTTGCTTTTATGGGGCTGAAATGGAGTATCTGCGAATTTAGACGAAAGTTGGATAAAAATAGTGGCAGAATGGGATGAATTCTTCAGCCGGTCTCCTGTTTTTGATAGCTTTCGTGGTTTAGTGATTTATCATGCCGGTATTCACTTAAATAATCCTTGCACTGTAAGTTATTTTTATACTGGCAGCAAAGGGTTATAGTTTTTATCTATGATTATATCATTGAAATAGATAAACCTTTTGACAGATTCGTCGCTAATTTTGCTTTATAACCGAAAATAAAAAACAATAGTATTATGGATAAGGAAAAAAGCATGGCTGCATCAGCCGGCAGTATAAGCTATAAAGTAAACGGGGAAAGTAAATGTCCGTTTCATGGCGGAGTGCTTAAACAAAGTGGAGGTAGCGGTACAAGAAACCGAGACTGGTGGCCAAACCAGTTAAAATTAAACATACTCCGTCAAAACTCTTCGCTATCCAACCCGATGGATGAAACATTTAATTATGCTAAGGAGTTTAATAGCCTTGACCTGGATGTTGTAAAAAAGGAGATCGTTGATCTGATGACCACCTCCCAGGACTGGTGGCCTGCCGACTACGGCCACTATGGCCCATTCTTCATTCGTATGGCATGGCATAGTGCAGGAACTTACCGTATAAGCGACGGTCGTGGTGGTGCAGGTTCAGGTACCCAGCGTTTTGCACCACTTAACAGCTGGCCTGATAACGCCAACCTTGACAAAGCCCGGTTGTTACTCTGGCCTATCAAAAAGAAATATGGTAAGAAAATTTCATGGGCAGACCTGATGATCCTTGCCGGTAATTGTGCACTTGAATCAATGGGCTTCAAAACTTTTGGTTTTGCCGGTGGCCGGGAAGATGTTTGGGAACCGGAAGAAGATATTTACTGGGGTTCTGAAAAAGAATGGTTAGGCGACAAACGCTATACCGGAGACCGGGAATTGGAGAATCCTCTTGCTGCTGTTCAGATGGGGTTAATATATGTAAATCCGGAGGGCCCTAACGGTAATCCTGATCCTTTGGCTGCTGCTAAAGATATTCGGGAGACTTTCGGCCGCATGGCAATGAATGATGAAGAAACTGTAGCACTGATTGCCGGCGGACATACTTTTGGTAAAACCCATGGAGCTGCCGACCCTGGCAAATATGTTGGTAAAGAGCCAGCAGCTGCAGGTATAGAGGAGCAAAATCTTGGCTGGAAAAACACATTTGGAACGGGTAATGGTGAGTATACAATTACCAGCGGCCTTGAGGGTGCATGGACCACCACACCAACAAAGTGGAGTAATAATTTTTTCTGGAACCTGTTCGGCTATGAATGGGAATTGTCGAAGAGCCCCGCCGGTGCACAACAATGGAAACCGAAGCATGGTATGGGTGCCGATACTGTTCCAGATGCACACAACCCCTCAAAGCGGCATACACCTATAATGCTTACGACTGACCTTTCATTGAGAGTTGATCCCCTTTACGAGAAAATCTCAAGACGCTTTCTTGATAACCCCGATGAGTTTGCCGAAGCCTTTGCTAAAGCATGGTTTAAACTTACACACCGTGATATGGGTCCCCGTGCCCGTTATCTCGGCAAAGAAGTTCCTGCGGAAGAACTCATCTGGCAAGACCCTGTTCCAGCTGTTACACATAAACTGGTTGATGAGAATGACATCGCTGTATTGAAGAGTAAAATATTGGCATCAGGACTTACAGTTTCTCAACTTGTATCCACAGCATGGGCATCAGCATCCACTTTCCGCGGTTCTGATAAACGGGGTGGTGCCAATGGCGCAAGGATTCGTCTTGCTCCTCAGAAATACTGGGAGGTGAACAACCCGGCTCAACTGGCCAAAGTAATTGACGTACTCGAAAATATTCAGAAGGAGTTTAATGGTACAGGTAAGCAGGTTTCATTGGCCGATCTCATCGTCTTGGCCGGATGTGCCGGTATTGAGAAAGCAGCGAAAAATGCCGGTCATGATGTGAAAGTCCCTTTCACTCCGGGACGGGCTGATGCATCACAGGAGCAAACTGATGTAGAATCTTTTGCTGTGCTCGAACCGGTTGCAGATGGATTCCGTAACTACCTGAATGCCCGTTCTGCTGCAACAACCGAAGAACTGCTGGTGGATAAGGCCCAACTGCTTACGCTGACCGCACCAGAGATGACGGTACTTGTCGGTGGTATGCGGGTGCTGAACACCAATTTCGATAATTCTTCACATGGTGTATTTACCAAAACACCCGAAGCACTTACTAACGATTTTTTTGTGAACCTGCTTGATTTTGGTACAACATGGAAGGCGGCTTCTGAGTCTCAGCAGGTATTCGAAGGTTGTGACCGTAAAACAGGCGGAGTGAAATGGACTGCTACCCGTGCCGATCTCATCTTCGGATCGAATTCAGAGTTGAGAGCCCTTGCCGAAGTGTATGCATGTGAGGATGCAAAAGAAAAATTTGTGAAGGACTTTGTGGCGGCGTGGAATAAAGTGATGAACCTTGACCGTTTCGAACTGGCCTGATACCTGCGTCGGGTTATATTAATTTAAAGGTGGTCTTACCAAGGCCACCTTTTTTACTTACCGGTTTCTGAAGTTAATTTTTTGATCAATGAGATTTGTCCCAGGTGGTAATAACAGTGCTCAATTACGCCTTCAATATTCCGTAAATAAGTTCCGTATTTTTCATCAGCAAATATTTCGTCTAATTTTTCATCAGGCATTTTCTCCACCAGCCGGGCAAATATTTCTGCGTTAGACAAAAACTCGTTTACTAACCTTTTCCAATCTTCTTCTGATGTTATGGCCGGGATGTCAAAACTAAATTTGTCCCGGATATCAAGTGTGCCGGTTTTAAAAAAACTCAAAAGCCCGGCCAGATAATAGTTGATGTGGTAGGTTAAAGCTGCAATTGTATTTAAACTTCCTGTTTTTTGTATTGCTTCCTGCCAGGTTATACTCAATAATTGTTCCTGGTAGTTGGTATTAGCAATCCAACGCCCATTCAGCAACACCTCCTGCAGCCGCTTTGCCAGCAATTGATTTCTTGCCATTGTAACATGTAATTTTGGGGTTGCTTTGGATTGCTGCTAACGTTCAAGGCTTGCCGCAGGGCTGGCAACAATTAAAAATCTTTATGCTATTTCAACTTCTTCTGTAAGTTCTGATCAATCGCCTCCAAAAACTCTTCAGTATACAAAAAGTGTTCGCCATGCTTCACTTTATTACCATGGATACATACTGCGAGATCTTTTGTCATCTTACCTTCTTCTACCGTTTCAATACAAACTGCTTCAAGGGCAAGACAGAAATCGATCAATGCCTGGTTGCCATCCAATTTCCCACGGAAGGCCAGTCCCCTTGTCCATGCAAAAATGGATGCGATAGGATTGGTAGATGTTGGTTTGCCTGCCTGGTGGTCACGGTAGTGCCTTGTTACCGTACCATGTGCAGCTTCGGCTTCCATTGTTTTTCCATCAGGCGTAACAAGAACAGATGTCATTAAACCTAAAGAACCAAAACCCTGCGCCACTGTATCGCTCTGTACATCACCATCATAATTTTTACAGGCCCATACAAAGTTGCCATTCCATTTTAATGCACTGGCCACCATATCATCGATGAGGCGGTGTTCATACACAATGCCTGCAGCATCAAAAGCTGCTTTAAATTCATTCTGGTAAATGTTCTCAAAAATATCTTTGAAGCGGCCATCATATTTTTTCAGGATGGTGTTCTTGGTAGAAAGATATAAAGGCCATTTTTTGCTCAGCGCCATATTGAAGCAGCTTCTTGCAAAACCCATGATGCTCTCATCAGTGTTGTACATACTCATGGCCACACCATCACCTTTAAAGTTGTACACTTCAAACACCTGTGGTTCACCACCGTCTTCAGGTGTAAAGGTCATGGTCAGCTTTCCTTTCCCTTTTATCACGGTATCAGTTGCACGGTACTGGTCGCCAAAAGCATGACGGCCCACAATAATGGGGGCGGTCCAGTTGGTCACCAGCCTTGGTACATTGCTGATTACGATCGGCTCACGGAAAACCGTTCCATCCAGGATATTGCGGATAGTACCGTTGGGGCTCTTCCACATTTGTTTCAGGTTAAATTCTTTTACCCTTGCTTCATCCGGGGTAATGGTGGCACATTTAATACCCACACCGTATTGTTTAATGGCATTGGCCGAATCAATGGTCACCTGGTCATTGGTCTGGTCACGGTATTCCACCCCAAGATCATAGTACTTAATATCCAGCTCCAGGTAGGGGAGGATGAGCTTATCTTTAATGAATTTCCAGATGATCCGGGTCATTTCGTCACCATTCAGTTCCACTACCGGGTTAGCAACTTTGATCTTTTGAGCCATAATGAATTTGGTTTTGGGTTTTTAGTGAAACCTGAAGATTATCAGGTGGGGTCGCAAATCTACAATATTATCAAATGTGACTATTATCATATCTCAGGACTGGAAATCAGGTGACCTTTACATTAGAATTTTATCAGATTGATTTGAATCAATACAAAATGTTGTACCTTTTATCGCCAATCAGCATCATGGATACTTCCAAACTATTCCGGGAATACCTGAACAAGTTTGTCGAACTGACCGACGCCGAGTTTGAACAATTGCTGCTACCGGTAATCAAAGTCAGGAGATTTGGCAAAAAAGAACTGCTGACGAAAGCCGGCGAAGTAGAGAATTATTTCAATTTCATCATCAGAGGGCTCATCCGTAAATACTACAAGAAAAACCATCATGAGATCAACACCCAGATATCAACAGAAGGCCACATCATTCACTGCCAGGAATCCTATCACAGCCGGCAACCGTCAGAATACTATATTGAAACTATTGAACCGAGTACCGTTATATCCATCACTTATAATGACCTGGAAGCAATTTTTGCGCAGTCAAAAAAGATGGAACACCTGGGCCGTCTTGTAATCACCCACACAATGGTATTAAAAGACCGCTGGCAGATACAACTGGTTAAGATGACACCAAGAGAAAGGTTCCTGAACTTCGTAACAAAGAACCCGGAACTGATGCAACGGGTGCCGCAGAAATTTCTCGCCTCTTACCTGAACATCAAGCCAGAAACATTCAGCCGCTTTAAACATTTGCTGAAGGGGCATACAAAGAATGCCATCGCCAGCTAGACGTTTACCACCAGCACCGGTATTTTTAATTCATGTCGCACTGCGCCGATCGTTTGCCCGTACAACAGGTCTTTAATGCCACTGTGTCCATGTGCACCGATGACCAGCATATCAGCATCACTCTCTTTAACAATCCGGACTATTTCTTTTACCCTGTCGTTATAACCTAACAGACCTGTTGATGTAATTCCTTTTTCTTTAAGCTGGCTTATATAGTTATTGAGCTGTTCCTGGTCCTTTCTTGTTTCCAGGTCGTCAGCATCTTTTTCAATAATCCTGGTAGCGGCACTCTCCACCACATGTATCAGTACATAGGAAGTATCGTTGTTGCCCTGTCCGATAGCATGGGTGATGAGTTTGAGGTCGTCTTTGCTGAAGTCAAGTGCAACAGCGATCTTTTTATAAACAGGCACTGCTATCTGGTGCAATGTGGAAGCTTCAGGGTGAAGTTGTGCCTGTACCGTTTCTTTTTTCTTACGCATAATGGGATAAAAAATGGCAACCACTAACAAAGTCACATAAAACAACCCGGATAATATGATCACTGCTTTCCAGAAAATGCTGTCTGATGTTGCGAAGAAGGAAGAGGCCTGCTCCACCACCATGCGGATGTTCAGGTAAACAAGAACGGCTGCTATCAGCGATGCAAGAACAATAACAAAAGGCTTAATGACAAACTTGCCCATTGTCTTTTTGTCGCTGGTAAAATGTATCAACGGAATAATAGCAAAACCTAATTGCAAACTCAGTATTACCTGGCTTAATATCAGCAGGCTGTCGATGTTCTTTTCACCGTTAATTAGTATAACAATAACGGCAGGAATGATGGCAATAAGCCTTGTCATCAGCCGTCGTATCCACGGTGCGATGCGGAGTTTGAGATAACCTTCCATTACTATCTGGCCGGCAAGGGTTCCGGTAATGGTGGAGCTTTGTCCTGCTGCTATCAATGCTACGGCAAAAAGTATGGGAGCAAGATTAGTACCCAGCATCGGCGCCAGTAATTCATGTGCCTGTTTTATTTCACCCACATCCGTTCTTCCTGTTTTAAAAAAAACAGTTGCGGCTAACACCAATATGGCGGCATTAACAAAGAAAGCAAGATTGAGGGCAATGGCACTGTCAATAAAATTCATTTTGAGAGCTCTTTTTATTCCTGCATCATCTCTTTTTATTTTTCTCGTTTGCACTAATGCTGAATGCAGGTATAAATTATGGGGCATTACAGTAGCCCCGATGATACCGATGGCAATATACAGAGCAGTGTTATTTGGAATGCTTGGTGCGAATCCCTTTACCACTTCGCCAAGGTTAGGTTTGGCCAGTATGATTTCGACAAGAAACGATAAACCAATTACAACAACCAGTGCAATAATAAAAGCTTCCATTTTCCGCATACCTAACCGCTGCAGCAAAAGGAATAAAAAAGTATCGAGCACAGTAATACTTACACCCCAAATCAACGGAAGGCCCGTCAGCAATTGAATACCGATGGCCATACCCAGGATCTCAGCAAGATCGGTGGCCGCAATGGCAATTTCAGCCAACCCATATAATGCATAGTTAATATACCGGGGATATGTTTCCCGGTTGGCTTGTGCAAGATCCCTTCCTCTGACAATACCAAGCCTTGCCGATAAACTTTGTAAAAGCAAAGCCATCAGGTTACTCATCAGCAGGACCCAAATCAGTTTATAACCAAACTGGCTTCCGCCAGCCAAATCGGTGGCCCAGTTACCCGGGTCCATATAACCCACACTTACAAGATAAGCCGGTCCAAAAAACGCCAATACTTTTCTCCACCCGGTTCTTTTCAGGCTGGTAGTGTCCACACTTTGGTTCACTTCACTTAATGATACATAGTTGTATTTATCATGTGCCATATCGTACAAATATGTTTTTGGCCAATTGTTCGCTAATAGTGAATGGCAATTGTTGACGGATCTTTATTTCCATCGAGTTATCAAAATCAAATTTCTTTTTTACTTCCATCCGGGTGCCAATACCGATATTTTTATGATTAAGCAATTCAAGTATCTGGTTTGACTGATCGCCTACATGGCAAACAATAGCTGGTTTATTCAACGGCAGATCAAGCAGGCATACCTGGGGGCTGGTCTCAATCTTTCCGTTCTCATCAGGTATCGGATCGCCATGCGGGTCTACCCGCGGAAAGCCAAGAAATTCATCCAGTTTGTCGATCAGTTTTTTGCTGCTTACATGTTCCAGGTGTTCTGCCACTTCATGTACTTCATCCCAGCTGAATTTTAGTTTTTCAGCGAGGAAATATTCCCAAAGGCGGTGCCGGCGAATGATAAGCAAGGCTACTTTTTTACCTTCGGGACTAAGCCGAAAACCCTGGTAGGGCTGGTAGTACAGGAGTTTTTTCGTTTTCAGTTTTTTCATCATGTCCGTAACCGAAGCAGGTTTGGTGCTAAGTTCATGAGCCACTTCGTTGGTGGTCACTGTTCCTTCGTCCTGCTGCAGGTGAAAGATGGCCTTGATGTAATTCTCTTCGCTGGTTGAGTAGTTCAACATGACTAAAAATTATTTTAGACAAACCTAAAATAATTATCCTGAACAGCAAAATTTTCTATTGACCGGAACCTCGGAATCGCTTACTTTCGGTCCATTAATAACCAACTATGCCCGTTTTCCGGAAACTGCTGATCCTGCTTGCCACTGTTGTACTGCTGGCGGGCTGCAAATCCAAAAAGAAGCCTTCCCTTTCTGGGGAAGAACCGGTGGAAATATCAGACTTTATTGAGTTCTTTCAACCTGTCAAACTTCCTTACCAGGTTTCAGACACGGCATTACAGAAGAAAGAAAAAGATTCGTTGCTTATCAGTTATAAGATATTCACCCAGTTTGTTCCCGATTCTGTACTTAGCAATGTGTACGGGAAAATAAAACCTAAAATTTATGCACTGGGTAAAGCAGAAATGCCAAAGGGCGGAACATACCTTTTTGTAAAGACGGTTACCAATGATAAGAAAGCAATTCTTATCCTGAGTTTTGATGATAAGCAACAGTTCGGCACTTCCCTCGCTGCTCTACGGCCTGATAATAATAAAGCAACGCTGCAGTCCGTCGTGATGGATAAGAAATATGCTATCACCAAAATTGTGACTATAAAGAATCCTGATGGTAGTATTAGTGAGGGCAAAGATGTATATGCCCTTGATCCGGGTGGAAAAAGTTTTGGACTTGTTATGACCGATGCGCTGAGTGATAAAGTGACTGAACTGATCAATCCCATTGATACATTGCCGAGAAAAAGTAAGCTGTCAGCTGATTATGCAAACGGAAAAATGAACCTTGTTTCTGTACGGGATGGCCGTAAGAATGACCGCATTACTTTCTTTATTCATTTTGAAAAGAATAACGGCGAATGCGCCGGGGAGTTGAAAGGAGAGGCGATGCTGAAGAGTTCTAACACTGCTGAATACCGGGAAGATGGTGACCCATGTGTGTTGAAATTTATATTCTCTTCCACTTCTGTAACGTTGAAGGAAGTGGAGGGTTGCGGCTCCCGCCGCGGATTGAATTGCTCTTTTGACGGCAGCTTTGCCAGGAAGAAATATGTAAAACCAGTCAGTAATTCAAAGCCGGCAAAGAAAAAATAAGTTTTATCTTCCCCTTTTTTATAACAATAGTCCTAAAAGTTTTTCACTTATTATGTGGATAAGTAGCCCTGAAATTCAACGACTTAGTTTAATTCAGGATTAAACTTTATCTTGCAGCTTCGTGTAAAAAAGACACATTATGAGTTTTACCAATTTTTCAGTCCCGTATCCTGCAGAAGAACGTTACACAAAGAGAGTCGCTTACTTCTCAATGGAATTTGCCACTCACCAGCCACTGAAAATATATAGCGGAGGTTTAGGATTTCTTGCCGGTTCCCATTTACGCAGTGCTTATGAGCTAAAACAAAACCTTGTTGGTATCGGTATTTTATGGAAGTATGGTTATTACGACCAGGAACGTCACCAGGACCAGACATTAGATGTAGCCTGGAATGAGAAGCAATTCAGTTTCCTGGAAGACACCGGTATCAAATTCCAGATCAACATACATGAGCATCCGGTTTGGGTAAAAGCATTTTATCTGAACCCGGAAACTTTTAAAACAGCACCGTTGTTCCTGTTATCAACGGATCTTCCGGAGAATGATTATGTATCGCAAACCATCACTCATCGTTTGTACGATGCGAATGTGGCCACCAAAGTGGCGCAGTTCATTTTGTTGGGTGTTGGTGGTGCGAAACTGATGGATATGATCGGGTTCAATCCTGAATTATATCATCTGAATGAAGCACACGGGTTGTCTGCTGCCTTTTATCTCTACAACAAATACCAGAATAATATTGCAGAGGTTAAAAAGCGATTGGTGTTCACGACCCACACACCTGAGGAAGCCGGTAATGAAAAACATGATATCTATCTCTGTCATAAAATGAGTTATTTCTGCGGCCTGTCTGTTGATGAAGTGAAAAAACTCACCGGCATGCCGGATAACCAGTTCAATCATTCACTGGCAGCATTGCGATTTGCCCATTCGGCAAACGGGGTGTCGCAGTTGCATGGGCATGTTTCGAGAGCTATGTGGGGAAAGTATGATGATATCTGCCCGATCATTTCTATCACCAACGCACAGAACTGGAGATACTGGGCGGACAAACAACTGTATCGTTTTGCAGAAGCCGGTGATGATTACGGTATTGATGACCGCAAGAAATACCTGAAGAAAAGGGCATTTGAAATAGTGGCGGACCAAACCGGAAAAATATTCAGCCCGGATGTATTCACTATCGTTTGGGCAAGGCGTTTTGCCGGTTATAAAAGAGCAGGATTGATCACCACTGCAGAAGAACGATTTGAAAAGCTGCTGGCTGATACAAAGTACCCGGTACAGATCATCTGGGCAGGTAAACCCTACCCGGTTGACCATCCTGCTATCAGTGAATTTAACCAGCTGGTACATTTAAGCAAACGATATAAAAATGTGGCAGTACTTATAGGATATGAACTTGGTCTGTCAAAAAGGTTAAAACAGGCAGCTGATTGCTGGCTCAATAATCCAAGAGTGCCAAGGGAAGCATCCGGTACAAGCGGAATGACAGCGGCTATGAATGGAGCAGTTAATTTCTCTACTGATGATGGATGGATACCTGAGTTCATTAATCATGGGCATAATGGGTTTGTAGTGCCAAAAGCCGATTATGCAAATATGGCCACTCATGAGCAGGACGAATATGACCTGAACAAACTGTATGAAATATTAGAAGGTGAGATTCTGCCGTTGTATTACGACAATTACAATACATGGAGGCAGGTGATGAAGAATGGTATGCAGGATGTCCGCTTCCAGTTTGACAGTAACAGGATGGCACATGAGTATTATGAGCTGTTGTACAAGTAAACGGTGAATTGTAAATGAGTTCTGCTATTTAAAGAGAGTTGTAAGTTCCTCCGTAGTTTTTTTTACCGGGTAAAAACCGGCCAGTTTATTTATCACCCCTTCCACCAACGCATCAGGGCAAGAAGCGCCACTGGTAATAAGGATCTTTACTGTTTCTTTAGTCGGTAAGAAACCTGCCGTAAGAATTTCTTCTTTAGTATGAAGGTTATGGTGAAGAATTTCTTTTTTGGATAATATATTTTCTTCGTTATTGATGAAATAGGTGGGAAGTTTTTCTTCGCATAGTTCAACGAGATGGGAGGTGTTGGATGAATTATATCCACCGACAACAATTGCTAGGTCAGCTTCGGTTTCCAGCATTCCGCTTACTGCAGTTTGGTTATCATTGGTGGCATAACAAAGTGTATCCCTTGTATCTGCAAATCTTTCCTCTGAATTAGCCGGCCTGAATTGTTCGATCATCACTTGTTTAAGAAAATCAGCGATGGCCTGCGTATCGCTGGCCAGCATAGTAGTTTGATTAACCACACCGATCCGTTGCAGGTCTTTTGTTACATCAAAGCCCGGCGAGTATTGGTTTTTAAACCTGGTATAGAAATCATCAGCGGATCTTTCGCCGGTGATGTATTGGGCCAGTTCTTTCGCTTCGTTAATGTCTTTTACAATAACAGAAGGAGCATTTTCTGCTGCGTGGGAAAAGGTAGCCCTGGTTTCCTCATGTTTTGGTTTGCCATGAATGACGATGGTGTAGTTCTTTTTGGCAATCATTTCACTGCGGTTCCATACTTTTTCAACGAAGGGGCAGGTGGTGTTATATTTCGCTGCCTGTATACCGATGCTCTTTAATTTCTCTTCTATTTCGAGTGTGGTGCCAAATGCCGGAATGAGCACAATATCATCTGGAGTTATTTCTTCAAAATGGATAATCTGTTTTCCATACGTATCCTGTAAGAACTGGATGCCATGTGCCTGCAGGTCAGCATTCACCTGTGGATTGTGGATCATCTCACTCAGCAGGAAGATCCTTTTGCCCGGGTTTTCTTCTACTGTTCTGAAAGCAATCTCAATGGCGTTCTCCACACCATAGCAGAAACCAAAATGGCGGGCCAGGTAAATTTGCAGGGGACCAAAATCGAGCAGGGTAGGTGTAAAGTCCTTTTTCATCTTATCCATTTCTTTCCGTTTCTGTTTGATGGCAGAGATCAACGGACTGCGGTAGATGATGGGGACATCGAAACTTTTCATGAAGACAAAGTTAATAATACTGAACCTGTTTCCTGTGGCAACCGTTTTTCAGGTCAAATGTTCTTGGTATCTTCCGCAAAAATTCGGACTATGCGATATGTATTGCTTGCCATATCATTTTCAATACTGCTTGGCTCCTGCAAGCTGATGAAAAAAGAAGATGAAAAAGAAACCCCTAAAACCACAAGCAGCATGATAAACCGATTCAAACCTGTTGACTGGTCACACAATACCAATATCTATGAAGTGAATGTCCGGCAGTATACGATTGCAGGAACATTCAATGCATTTGCTCAGCATTTACCAAGATTAAAAGAGATGGGAGTAAAAACACTCTGGTTCATGCCCATCACACCTATTGCACAAAAAAATAAGAAAGGATCCCTGGGCAGTTACTATGCCTGTTCAGATTATACATCCATCAACCCGGAGTTTGGAACACTGGATGATTTTAAAGCATTGGTAAAACAAGCCCATGAAATGGGATTTAAGGTCATCATCGACTGGGTGGCCAATCATACCGGATGGGACCATGTTTGGACAAAAGAACATCCGGAATATTTTTTAAAGGATTCAGCTACTAATGATTTTAAGATTGCATCCGGTATGGATGATATCATTGAGCTGAATTTCAAAAATCCCGGATTGAGAAAAGCAATGAAGGACGCAATGAAGTTTTGGGTAACCGAGTGTGATATTGATGGCTTTCGCTGCGACCTTGCGTTTTGGGTAGAACTTGATTTCTGGAAAGAGGCCCGGAAAGAACTGGATGCGGTAAAACTATTATTCTGGCTTGGAGAATTTGATGAACTGGAAAAGCCTGAATATGGCGAAGCCTTTGATGCCAGTTATACCTGGACATGGATGCACAAGACAGAAGATTTTTACAAGAAACATGAGCCATTAGATACATTACTTACAGTGCTGAAGAAATATGATGACCTGGGCGATAGCACAATGAGAGCCTGGTTCACTACTAATCATGATGAGAACAGTTGGAATGGCACAGAGTATGAAAAATACGGGGACATGGCAAAGGCTTTAGCTATATTCAGCGCCACATGGAACGGGGTGCCGTTATTATACTCCGGGCAGGAGCTGCCTAATAAAAAGAGGATAGAGTTTTTTGATAAGGATACTATTGCATGGAATGCAGGCAACGAGCTTGAAAGTTTCTACAAAACGTTGCTGACGCTAAAAACAAATAATCCTGCACTTCGCAGCGGCGACCCGGCAGTACAGACTTTTCGTATCAAAACCAGTGAGCCTAAAAATGTGTTTGCATTTTTAAGAAAGAACGGAGCTAAGGAAGTACTGGTGGTTTTAAATCTCTCTTCACAGAAAGACCTGCACTTTGACATACCTGACCCGATAGTAACAGGAGTATTTAAAAATATTTTCTCAGGAGCGGCTAATGATTTTACGACGGATAAGAGTTTTGAAATGCAGAACTGGGAATACCTTGTCTACGAGAAATAGAGGGTTACGAAACTCTGCGAATAATAAAGCCGCTTCAACTAAAGCGGCTTTATTTATAATAATCAAATAAATAGTATTATGGCATTTCTTCCAGGTTCAGCGGATACCTGTACACACCTTCATAACCGGGATAAATACCTTCTAATTGTATGCTTTCACCTTTCAAACTGTTCAAGGCCTGTCCGAGTTCTTCTATACTGGTGATGTCCACACCATTCACACTGGTGATGATGAAGCCGTCTTCCATTCTTGTTTTACTAAGCGGGCCGCCTGCTTTTCTTTTCTTCACCAGTACACCACCTTCAATTTCATATTGCTGAGCTTTTTTCTGATCCAGTGTTTCCAACTCAGCGCCCAGTTTATCACCTGCTCCACCAGAGGCTGTTTGGTCATAGGTTCCGGCTTTGGCAGATAATGTTGCAGCAGTAGTGTATTCTTTCCCGTTCCTTTTATAAGTAATGTTTACTTTATCTCCTGCATTGTAGGAAGAGATTGTTGCTTGTAATTCTGTCCATGAATTGATAGGGGCATCATTTATTTTAGTAATGATATCTCCTTTTTGTAAACCAATTGTTGCAGCGGCCCCGTCTTTAGGAACTGAACCAACATGGGCACCGTCACCAGCATCGTATTTATCTTCTGCCACCTGCACACCGAGGTATGCTCTTTTTACGTCACCATATTTGATCAGGTCGTTCACAATCTTTTTGGCAAGGTTAACGGGTATCGCAAATGAGTACCCTGCATATGTTCCTGTAGGAGCATAGATGGCCGAGTTGATACCTATTAGTTGTCCGTCAGTGCTGATCAATGCGCCGCCACTGTTCCCCTGGTTCACTGCCGCATCTGTTTGTATGAATGATTCAATTGGCGTCTGGCTCTGGCGGCTATTAATATTGATATTTCTCCCTTTTGCACTTACAATACCAGCAGTAACGGTAGTTTCCAATGTAAGTGGATAGCCGATTGCCAATACCCACTGTCCGAGTTTAACGTTATCTGAATTACCATAAAGTAAGAAAGGAAAACCTGTACCGTCAATTTTCAGCACTGCTATATCTGTGCTGGGATCCTTGCCAATCAAACGGGCCTTGTATGTTTTTTTGTTGCTGAGTGTAACGGTTATTTCATCTGCCGCACCAGCGCCACCGTCAGAAACAACGTGGTTGTTGGTAATAATGTAACCGTCATCGCTGATAATAACACCACTGCCGGATGCCCGTTGTTCGGGTTGATAGCCCTGGTTGAAGTTCTGATTAAAGAATTGCTCAAAGAGGTCTTCCATACTATTGCCACGGTTAGTACGGGGGATATTATTAGTTCTCTTGGCGGCGATTTTAGTTTTGATGTGAACAACGGCAGGAACGGCTGCATTTGCTGCTTTTGTAAAATCAATGGGTTCGCCGGCACCCGTCACTCCATCAAAATATCCGGCATAGTTGACCGGTACATTACCGTTAGCGGTTTGTGCAAAGCTGGTTTTTTTACCGGCTACTTTTCCATAGATCCACACACTGGTTACAGCTGATACGGCACTAATTCCAATGATCAGCAGAATTTGTTTCCATTTCATATTCTTCTCAGATTTTAATTGTGATGATAAGGGTATCGTTTGTTTATCTGTTTACAAAGTAACGATGCACTTTGTTTTATTGATTGCCAATCAATTAGTTTAACAAATCATTTACCAAGCCTTTCGTACTTCTTTTGAAGTTTAAAATTAATACGATTTGCGGTGAAATGAAATACCATTGCTCACTGATTTTTCAAATCCACTTACAGGGTCACGAGAAACTTCAACGTATCCACCTCATCGGCATAATCACTGATCGAAGGGCACTGGCCTTCACCAAAAGGGGTAAAGCCTTTGCCAGCAATGCATTGCAAGTCTTGTGCCGCCGGAATTTTGGCTGACAGGTCGTCATTTCCGGAATAAAATTCATAGTTCAGCTGGCTGATGGGGGAAAAAATGGCGGTGTCTTCAATCAGCAGAATGGAGCCATTGGTCATGTAATACTTCTTATTCAGAAGGTGCAGGGCCAGGTTGTAGTCGTAGTTGTTTTTGTACTTATGCTGGTCGGTGAGGTAATTATATTTCCTGAAAGTTTCCAGCAGAAGTATAAAATCATACCCTTCGGGCACATATAATTTTGTCACATTGCGGCAGCCCAGTCCAAAGTACAGGTATACATCATCGGCCAGTTTTTCAAGTTCCTGCTTTGTTTCATTGCCGGTAAGCACTGCCACGGATGTCCTGTTGCGCCGGATGATATGCGGATATTTTGCGAAATAATAATCAAAATAGCGGGATGAATTATTGCTTCCGGTGGCAATGTAGGCATCACAACCTTTAAGCATTTCAGAGAACTCTACCTGGTCGCTTACCTGGTGATCCCATTCTGTCATTTTTCCCACCAGGTGTTTAATAAGCACCTTATCTTTTGAAGAGGGTTTGATAACAGCCTTATGTCCGCTGATGAAAACACATAAAAAATCATGGAAGCCCACCAACGGAATATTTCCGGCCATTATTATTCCTATAGTTTTTTGGGAATCGTTTTCTTGCTGAACCGGGTATGTACTGACCCATTTTTCGAGTAGCTCTTTTTGTAAAAAGGACCGGGCTATATTTTTAACCGCTGTTTCAACAAATCCAGGGATGAACCAGCCATTTTCAATGCCAGCCCTTTCTTTTGCCAATGACCATTCCGGGCTGTCCGACAAAATATATTGTCCCAGCTGGATTAATAAGCCTGTCCGATATTGTAAATTCATCAGCAACAATTAAATTTGTGCAAATCTAAGTTTCAACCCGTTAAATAAACTGTTATGGCTATTAAGATTACAGAAGAATGTATCAATTGCGGTGCCTGCGAACCAGAATGTCCTAATAATGCTATCTACGAAGGTGGTGTAGAATGGGCTGTTTCTGACGGTACATCAGTGAAAGGTTCTTTTACATTGCTGGACGGATCAGTAGTGGATGCAGACCAGAAAAACCCTCCTGTTTCTGTGGATGTTTATTACATCACACCAAACAAATGTACCGAGTGCCAAGGCTTTCATGAAGAGCCTCAGTGTGCTGCGGTATGCCCGGTTGACTGCTGTGTACCGGATGAAATGTACCAGGAAACTGTGGAGCAATTGATGGATAAAAAAGCGAAACTTCACATCTGAGTTTTTTTGGGGTGTGCATAAATTCTGCCGCAAAATTACCGGCAGGCACGTTGAATTTTCTAACTTACAGTCATATCTCAATAGATATAGCAGCGAAAGCTGCCTAAAGAGTGGCGGGTGATATGTCCCGTCGTAAAAAGGTGAAGGAGAAACGGCCTTCACCTTTCTTATTTCCCGGCTTTTTAAATGGTAAAGCTTTTTTAAACTTATCCCCTGTTCGTTGGGGGTCTTAACTTTTTCAGCAATATTTGCAACAGCAAAACCCACTACCTGTAAAAATGAAGAAGAACATAGCTCTTGTTACCGGCGGTTTTTCCGGCGAGGCTGTAATATCCTATAAAAGTGCCGTTACAATCGATAATAATCTCGACAGGGGTCATTTCAATGTCTTTAAGATCGATATTAACCCACAGGGTTGGTTCTATGAATTGACCGATGGCCGCAAGGTGGAAATTGATAAGAACGATTTCTCTCTCCAGATAGATAACCAGAAAATAAAGTTTGATGCTGTCTTCATTGGTATGCACGGCACGCCGGGGGAGGATGGAAAGCTGCAGGGATATTTTGATATGCTGAAAATCCCGTACACAGGATGTGATGCAGCTACTTCGGCCATTACTTTTAATAAACGTTATGCTGTAGCGGTGGCCGGGATGGCTGGCATAGGAGTTGCAAAATCCGTGATACTCATCAAAGACAGTTTTGGCAGTCCTGATGAAATTACCAGCACATTAAAATTTCCTGTTTTTATTAAGCCTAATAATGGAGGGTCCAGTATCGGGATGTCTAAAGTGGATAAACCTTCTGATGAGTTGGGCATAGCCATTGAAAAAGCTTTTAAAGAAGATGACCAGGTGCTGGTAGAAGAATTGATAAAGGGAAGGGAGTTTACAGTGGGTGTTTTTAAATCAAAGGGAAATATTATCGTGCTGCCACTTACTGAAGTAAGGGCCCATGATGATAAGGCTTTCTTTGATTTTGAAGCCAAGTACCAGGGTAAGTCAACGGAGACAACGCCAGCGGAAGTGGATGAAGTGGTCGCTGATAAAGTACGGGATGCTGCAAAAAAAGTGTACACCATATTTAATTGCAGAGGTGTGGTACGCATTGATTTTATTTATAACGAGGAGGAGGGCAGGCCTTATATGCTGGAAGTAAACACCATCCCTGGTCAGAGTGAGGCGAGCATTGTACCACAGCAAGTGAAAGTGATGGGCTGGAGTTTAAAGGAATTTTATACTAAATTGGTTCAGGAATGTTTTAGTGAATAGATAATGAGGCAGATTGATCATTTATAATTTATCGAATGAAATTTATCACACATCGTCCTTTATGGGTCAATATCCTGGCAGGTATTGTACTTGCACTGGGAATTTTCGCATTGCTTCTTCTTTCATTGAACCTGGTAACAGGGCATGGCAAAGCCAGTACGGTGCCATCTGTTACAGGTAAGAGTTACGAGGAAGCAACGAAAATATTAAAGAAGGCCGGTTTCGATGTTGATATACAGGATTCGGTTTATGTGGATACGGTAAAGCCGCTGACGGTCATCAAACAATTGCCGGATGCAGATGAAGTAGTGAAGTCGAACCGCACAATATTTCTTATTATCAGCAGGGCAGTGCCGCCATTAGTAGAAATGCCGAATCTGATCGGCTATAGTTTCCGTAATGCTGAGATGGTGCTGAAGAATATGGACTTAAAGATTGGCGACACTACATTTGAACCCGATTTTGCAAAGAATGCTATTTTAAAGCAGATCTATAACGGCAACCCAATAACCCCGGGCACAAAGATCAGGAAGGGGAGCACTATCTCATTAGTACTGGGCGATGGTGTAGGTAACAGGGAGTTCACAGTGCCTGTAATAACCGGAATGAAATTCAGCGAAGCAAAAGAAATTCTTGAAGCCAACGGAATAGTTATCGGTGCCATTGTTACAGATGCAAATGTTACCGACACACTCAGTGCATGGATCTATAAACAAAACCCGGAAAGATTTGATGAGGAAAAAAGGATACAACATATCCGCTCCGGTCAAACAATAGATGTGTGGCTGCAGGTTGACAAACCAGCGAAGAAAGAGGACGATGAAGATGGTCCGAAAAAACCTGCTGTAAAGCCTGCGGATGATATATCAGATAACGGATATAATTAAATAGTTCCAGGAATGCAAAATATCACTGTAGAAGAATTGAAAGCCCGGATGGAAGCTGGTGAAAAATTAAACCTGATTGACTGCCGTGAGCCGTATGAGTATGCAGAATTTAATATTGGCGGCCAGTTAATACCACTTGGACGTTTTCAAACATTCCAGTTGGATGAGTTGGAAGATCTTAAAGAGCAAGAAGTAATCATTCATTGCCGCAGTGGTGTGCGCAGCGGCCAGGCCTGTATGTTACTGGACACAATGGGTTTCAAAAACACAAGGAATGTTACAGGCGGTATACTGGCCTGGCAGGAGAAATTCGGAAGCCAGCATTAATCTTTTTGATATACTGCCGGCTCCGTCTTTATTTCTATAATCTTATATTCACCCCAATCATAAAATTGATACCTGCCATCGGGAAATAATAATTTTCTGTCACAGTTTCGCCGCCGACAAAGTAGCTGTAAGTATATCCGTTGGGTTCATATTTCTTCCCAAATACATTATTTACCTGTCCGATGATGTTTACTTCTTTCAGCCAATTCTTTTTAATCGTATAGGCAGTTCTTATATCCTGAGTGTAAAAGCTATTTAATGAGCGGCTTTTGTTCCCGGTATTGTCCAGGTATTGGCTGCTTACATATTTACTGAGAAAACTTAACTCGGCATTTTTGAACGGAAGGATATTAATACCGGTCCCGCCAACAAGAGCAGGTGAGAAGGCGATATCTGCCGATTTAAGGTTGTTTGATTTCTGTCCGCCATTATCGTAGTCATCAATATACTCTGTAAAATCTTTCACCTTGTTCCGGCTTATTGCAAGATTTGCTGTTGCGTTAAACCATGAGTTGAATTTTACCCCGCCCTGCAGTTCTATTCCTGCCCGGTAACTTTTTGAAATATTGCTTCGGGTGTATGCCCCTACATCATTTATTTTCCCTGTAAGTACCAACTGGTTCTTATAGTTCATGAGATAGAGTGCTGCAGACCAATTGTATTTATTTGTGACCCTTTCAATTCCCAATTCGGTATCATATAATCTTTCCGGTTTTGGTTGTTGTGAAATACCAGCTTCAAAATCATCCCGGTTAGGCTCTTTGTTAGCAATGCTGAATGATGCATATCCCTTCCATCCTTTTTTATTATAGCTGATACCAAGTTTCGGATTCAGAAAATTGAACCTTGTTTTTACAGGGAGGGAGGGATTGTCTCTGAAGCCTTCTACGTTGTATTTCACATGTCTGTACTGCAGGTCATAGAACCAGTTCCAGTTTGAGGCAAATTGTGTTTGCTCTTTCAGGAAAATGTTAAAATCTGTTTTCAACGCATTAAGATCATACCAGTTTTTAATATCGGTCAGGCCTTTTTCAGCCCAGGTGATTTTCCCGAAATGCAATCCTTTGTACCGTGTATAACCGCCGCCAAGTGTTGCCTGTGTTTTATTGTCTTTGTACTGCAGAGAAAAAATATTACCATAAAAATCATTATCCATCCATAACTGCCTTATCATGTCTGAGCTGGTAATTGGAGTGCCGGAATACAATGGGTCTGGTAACCCATATTTTGAATATTTTTCATCAGCTTTATACTGTTCATAATATCCTTTGCCTTTTGTAAGGAACAAAGCCGTATTAAAACTAAGCCGCTTTCCAATTAAGTGGTTAAAGAATAACTGGTAATGTGTTTGGGTATAATTATCAGTCTCATTGTCATAAGGGTTCCCGGAACGTTCTGTTCCTGCATAATTAATTGTTCTGTTGCCGGCTTTTAAGTCAGCTTCTGAAATACCATACCAGGCCTGGTAAGTTTTTTCTTTGCCGGAAAATACATTTAGTCTTACGGAGGCCCTTTTACCAACCCAGGCATTGGTAAAATAAAAAGACTTTAAATCACTTGCAGCCCGGTCAATAAAACCATCACTGGCGATTCTGGAAAGGCGTAAATCCGTTACAAAGCCGTTCACCAAACCTGTACCGGCTTTAATAGTATTCTTCCATGTATTGAAAGAACCATAACTGTTATTAAACTCAGCATAAGCTTCTTTATTTACTTCGTTGGTGCTGAAATTGATACTGGCACCAAATGCTCCGGCACCATTGGATGAAGTGCCAACCCCCCGTTGAATCTGTATACTGCCTGTTGAGGAACTGAAGTCTGGCAGGTCAACAAAAAATGTCCCCTGGCTTTCAGCATCATTATACGGAATGCCATTCAGCGTTACATTAATCCTGGTGGCGTCTGTTCCCCGGATACGGATACCGGTATAGCCAACACCATTGCCGGCATCCGAGTTGATGACAACGGATGGAGTTTGATTAAGCAGGAAGGGAATATCCTGACCGAGGTTTGTTTTTGAAATTTCTTTTTTAGAAAGGTTTGTTTTAGTGAAAGGCGAGTTTTCTCCTGCACGGATTGCACGGACTTCGATTGGGGTTAATGTGTAAAAACTGTCTTTTACTTCTTGTGTTGCATTCCGCACAGGCGGGACGAGTTGCGAAAAAGATGCAATAGTTGTAATAACAAAACAACCAAGCATAATAATCCTCTTCATTTTTTAAGTTTTAAAGACCTGCCAACCGGCAGGCGGGTTAAAAAATAAGAGGGAAATGCTGTGAGAAAGGTTAACTGTTGAAATCCTTCCCTACGCAGGCATTACCCTGACCAGGTTTACGGGTATAATCTCAGCCTCATGCGAAGCACCCCGGGAACGCTGTAAACTAAAGCCTTTTAAATCAAAGGCTAAGAACTGATGCAAAAATAGGAAAGAAAATATTTACGGAGGGCTGTAACTTTTCTACACCACTCTTCGTACTATACCTAAACCATAGTTTATGAAGAAGTTATTCCTATCTTTTCTTGCGGTTGCCATTGCCGGTACTGCTCTTTTCGCTCAAAAAACAATCAATGACCCTAACGCAGAAAAAAGAACGGTTTCCGGCTACCATGGTATAGAAGTAGGTACAGGGATTGAACTTAATCTTACAGAAGGCAGCAGTGAGGAAGTGGCTGTAAGTGCTGCCACTACAGAGTTTCGGGATAAAATTGTAACAAAGGTGGAAAATGGTATTCTTAAAATACATTACGAAACAAAGATGGGGTCTATAAACAAAAAGAAGGAAAGCAAGAACCTAAAAGCTTATGTTTCTTATAAAACACTTGACCTTTTGCATGCCACTACCGGAGCAGAAGTAAAAATTAACGGGGTGTTGAAATCATCATCCCTTGATATGAAAGCTAATACTGGAGCATTGGTAGACGGAGAAGTTGATATCACAACTTTAAAAGTGAGTCAGAGTACCGGGTCTAAGATTACATTATCAGGAAAGGCAGAAAAACTTGAGATAGATGGAGACACTGGAAGCAAATTTAAAGGAGAAGATATGAGTACTTCAAACTGTAATGTAACAGTAAGTACAGGAGCAATCGTTTCTGTAAAAGCAGAAAAAGAATTACAGGCAAAAGCAAATACCGGCGGTGTAATAAAATACAAGGGCAATGCCACCATCAAAGATATTAAAACCAATACCGGTGGTTCTGTAACCAGGATTTAATGACCAATCAAACTACAATAATGAAAAAATTATCAGTTTTATTAATCGGTTTATTTGCTTGCGTTAATCTGTTTGCTCAGCAGATCAATGACCCTAATGCAGAAGTCAGGCCGGCAAAGGATTATCATGGCATCAGCGTTTCACATGCATTTGATGTGTATATAAGTCAGGGAAATGAAGAAACGGTAGCAGTGAGTGCTGTTGAGACGAAGTACCGGGACAGGATAAAGGTGGAAGTAAAAGACGGTATTTTGTATGTCAGTTATGATAATGAAGGAAAATCCTGGAATACCGGCAATAAAAAATTAAAGGCTTACATCTCTTATAAAAAAATTGATAAGCTGAATGTAAGCGGTGCCTGTGATGTATATGTTTCCGGAACATTAAAAGCAGAAGAACTCAGCATCAATCAGTCAGGGGCCAGTGATTTAAAAGGAAAGCTGGAAGTAAGCAAACTTACCGTGGATTTGAGCGGTGCATCAGATATGATGGTAACAGGCACCGCTACACAAATTTCGATTGAGGCCAGCGGTGCCAGCGACTTCAAAGGCTATGATCTGGTAACTGAAGTTTGTAATGCAAGAGCCAGCGGTGCCAGTGATATCAAAATCACAGTTAACAAAGAATTATCTGCACATGCCAGTGGTGCCAGTGATGTAAGGTATAAAGGAAACGGGGTTATCCGTGATATTAAAAGCAGCGGTTCCAGCAGTGTTTCAAAAGGATAAGGTATTTAATAATAAAACATAGCCAGTAGTAGGAAAAACCGGAACACAGTTCCGGTTTTTTAGCTGAAAACTGTTTATGCTAAAGAGTGAGTTTTCTTTGGAAAATAAACCTCATACGGCTACCTTTGCACCGCGAAGTAGAGCAGCGGTAGCTCGTTGGGCTCATAACCCAAAGGTCGGGAGTTCGATCCTCCCCTTCGCAACAAAAGAAAGAGCCAAACCCGGTTTGGCTCTTTTAATTTTTCCGAAACAGTTGCACATTCAACTGGCAAGGATTGACTACCTCCTCTCTTCTTGCTGCCCAAAGTGTGCACTTCAGAACATTTCAATGAAATCAGGTTTTGTAAACATATTTGGCAGGCCCAATGCAGGTAAAAGCACATTACTCAATGCGCTGATGGGGGAGAAATTGGCTATTGTGTCGCCCAAAGTGCAAACAACAAGGCACCGGATCAAAGGAATTTTGACAGAAAAGGAATACCAGGTGATATTCTCCGATACGCCGGGTATCATTGAGCCGAAGTACAAGCTGCATGAAAAAATGATGCAGGCTGTAAAAAGTGCACTGGAAGATGCAGATGTGGCCATGTTATTAGTAGATGTAAAAGAGAGTTGGGAGGAATGTGATGCAATTTTTACTGCTTTGAAATTAAAAGTACCTGCAATAGTTGCGTTGAATAAAATTGACCTGGTTAGTGAAGAAAGAATTAGAGAGGCTATCGAATTTTTTTCTGCAAAGGAATATTGTAAAAAAATTATTACTATTTCTGCCCTGTCAGGAATTAATAAGAAGAAGTTAGTAAATGCTATTCTTGAATTTCTTCCTGAAGGAGAACCATTTTACGATGGTGATGATATTACTGATCTGAACACCCGTTTCTTTGTAAGTGAGCTGATACGGGAAAAAATATACGAACTGGCAGAGGATGAAATTCCCTATCACACAGCGGTATTGGTAAGAGAGTACCAGGAGAAAACGACGTTAGTGAAAATTGTAGCAGACATTATAGTCCACCGGGAAACGCAAAAGGCTATATTGATCGGTGACAAAGGGAGTATGATCAAAAAAATAGGAACAGAAGCCAGGAAGGATATAGAGGCATTCATTCAGCAAAAAGTATTTCTGGAATTGTTTGTAAAAGTGAAGCCAAAGTGGAGAGAGAATGAATTGCAGTTAAAAGAGTACGGTTATTAATTCAGCATATTATGTCATTTACAGTAGCGATAGTAGGAAGACCGAATGTAGGCAAGAGTACACTCTTTAACCGCCTGTTGGAAGAACGTAAGGCGATAGTTGATGATATTAGCGGAGTGACCCGTGACCGCCAGTATGGAGTAACTGACTGGAATGGCAAAACCTTCAATGTAATAGATACAGGTGGTTTTGTACATGGCAGCGAAGATGTTTTTGAGAGAGAAATTGCTAAACAGGTATTAGTGGCTGTTGAGGAAGCAAATGTTATCATTTTTATGGTAGATGCCGCAACCGGCATGACAAATCTTGATGATTCAATGGCCAATGTTTTACGCCGCAGTACCAAGCCGGTATTTCTAACCGTAAATAAAGTGGATACAAATGAAAGGTTGCTGGAAGCATCTGAGTTCTACAGCCTCGGGTTTGAACACATTTTTTTTATCGCAGCTGCAAGTGGTAGTGGCACCGGCGAATTACTGGATGCTGTGGCTGATTTGATAACAGATGATGCATCCGAAGAAACCAAGGAGATCGCAGCTTTACCGAAATTTGCTATTATCGGACAACCGAATACCGGTAAGTCTTCATTATTAAATGCATTAATAGGTGAAGAAAGGACTATAGTTAGCGATATTGCCGGCACTACTAGAGATACGATTCACACACATTATAACCTCTTTCAAAAAGAATTTGTTCTGATTGATACGGCAGGTATTCGTCGCAAGGCCAAAGTACATGAGGACCTTGAATTTTATTCTGTCATTCGTGCTATTAAGGCTGTGGATGAAGCAGATGTCTGTTTGCTGATGCTTGATGCGGAAAAGGGAATCGCAGCGCAGGATCTGAATATTTTCAGCCTGGCTGCCAAAAAGGGAAAAGGTATTGTGGTGCTGGTGAACAAATGGGATTTGGTAGCGAAAGAGACAAATACAGCAAAGGAATATGAAGCGACATTAAAGAAAAAATTTGCTCCATTTAGTGATGTGCCTATTCTTTTTGTATCAGCCAAAGAGAAGACAAGAATATTCAAGGCCATTGAAATGGCGTTGGAAGTTTATGAAAACAGGCAGCAAAAAATACCAACTTCTAAACTCAATGATATAATGCTGAAGGCTATCCAGGCTTACCATCCACCTGTTGTAAGAGGTAATCCTATCAAGATAAAATTCATTACTCAGCTACCAGTGGCAGTTCCTTCATTTGCCTTCTTCTGTAATTTTCCCGATGATATCAAACAACCATATAAAAATTACCTCGAGAACCAAATGAGGCAGCATTTCAGTTTTACTGGTGTGCCTATTAGGATTTTCTTTAGAAAAAAATAAGTGACTGGTCAACTGGATGACAATTTCTGTTTTTGAAGCTGCCTTTCTTTGCTGCTTTCCGGAAAGCCGGGTAATATTTAAAACAAAATGCAATGAAAAAAGTATTCGTAATGCTGGCGATAGCCGGTGTGATGACTGCCTGCAACAGCGGCAAAGACAAAAAAGCTGATGGTATGAATGACAAGGACAAGATGGAAGAAAAGATGGATGGCAAAAAAATGGAGGAAAAAACGGATGAAAAGATGGAGAACAAAATGGAGAACAAAATGGAGGAGATCAAGGATACAATGGAGAAAAAAGCGGAGGAAGTAAAGCCCAAAATGTAAATCAGAACGGCAGGTCTGCTAACATATTGATTTCCAAAGAACTAGTTTTTAGAAATGCCATACAAGATTTGGTTATTTCCGTATAGCAATTACCTTTGCGCCTGAAATTTTAAACTCAAAAAAAGTACAATGAAAAAAGTATTCGCAATCGTAGCTATCGCCGGTGTAATGGTAGCTTGTAACAACAATTCTGAAAAGAAAGCCGACGCTGCTGCTGACACAGCTGCAAAAGTAATTGATGCTGCACAAGATACTGCCGCAAAAATGATTGATGCTGCACAAGATACTGCCGCAAAAATGATCGATGCTGCTAAAGATACAGCTGCAAAGAAAATTGAAGAAGTAAAATCTAAGATGTAATCTATTGTTCTGATACAATACTACTTCTTGCAAGAAAGTAAACCCCCGCTTTAGCGGGGGTTTTTTTGATGACAGTTCTTGATTCGTAGAACTACTATCCTTTTAAAATTTACAGTCAATTCCTTGCATATTCAGTGCCTGGTAATTAATTTAGCCACCTAATCTTACAAAGGGTAATTACCCGTACCTGAATTATATCCTTCCTGAGGCCCTTTTAACTTACAGTATCATTTCATGAAAGACGCAGCTACTGGTTTATTTCAGTACACTAATCGTCCAAACATTCCTTTTGAACAGCCGCTGATAATTTGTAACTACCAATCTGTTCAATATGAGACTTATCATCATTCCGGCGTTGTTATCAGGGTTTGCTTCTTTTGGGCAAATAAATTCAGATGACATTATCCAGTTGAAACTTACAAGTGCTGCCGTTATTCAAAATCAACCAGCGCCAACTGCTGCCATTTCAGGCAAAATAAAAGTTAACAGATCTGAAAGATGGAAAATTGACAAGAATAAGATACTGACAGGAGGATTGTTATTCACTGCCGGAGCTGCCAAGGGTTTTAATGAGGCACTGCAATACAAGTATAACGGGTTTGAGGATATTTTTCCAAAAGCAAATGATCAATGGTTTTATCCGACTTTCAGTTATAAGAATAAATATAAAGACGGCGATCCTGCAAAAGGTCCTAGATTCCCTTTATCTACTTCAGTACTCGTAATGTTTACGGACCAGTATCACCTGAATAATTTTATTCAGAAAACTGCGATGACAGCCGCTTTGGTTATAAAAATAGGGGAGGGGAAAAAACCATTCAGACATTATCTTTTTGATGTGTTGTACTATACTGCCTGTTACCAGTTGGGTTTTCATACAATATATCAACCGATATCCATGCGGAATGAATAAATATCTCATGTAAGGGTGTCTAAAATTTCGGCAACCTTTTTTTGAAAGGCTATAGCTTCATTTTGTTGTTGTGCAATAAAGCTATTGTCTTTTAATTTACCGACCACTTTTTCCATTTCCTGCTCAGTTTCATACACCATCTGCCGGAAGGGGTTCTGATAATCCTTTGCCCTGGATTCATAAATACCTTTTACCATCCACTCTTTTGTTTCCACAACCTGTTGCAAAAGTCTGATGAAAATCTTTTTTGTGAACTTCTTTGGAGTCAATCTTAGTATGTCAAGCAGCGATGCAAATGCATGCCAGACTTTATCAATTGAATAGGTACTGCTTTTTTTAATGTAAAATGAATGCACCTCATCCCAGCTGCTGATTTTACCGGAACGTATGTTGCGGATAAGAGAGTTTATTGCTGTTTCAGGCATCAGCTGGCCACCAATATTTTTCCATTGATTGCGGACCGGTGCAGTTGGTAAACCCTGCACAAGCTTTTGCCAGGAAGATATTTTTTTCATCTCAATGAATTGAATCAATTGAGTTACTCCATAATACACTATAAGCTCCTTGAAAAGCTTATAGGCCTCAACCACTTTTAGTAACTGAACTTTGCGGGGGCTATTTTCAAATCCATCAACCAGGATTTCCAGTTTGGCAACAGAGGCTGGGTCATTTTCAAGCAGGGCTTCTCCGGTTTTGGCAAGGTCTTTTTCGGCAATTATTTTATTATTCTTTTTTGCCCAGGCTCTTGCTGCTGCTTTCTTTATCAATTGAAGAGCATCAAAAATTTCATTTACACTATCCGGGGCGAGGAAATCATATTCAATTGCCTGCGACTTATCTGCCCTTCTGTCACGGCTTATGTATTTGCCTGCATTACGGCAAAGTGCATACATATTATACATAAACCAATAGCCCGGCATGACAGTAAGTTTGTCTGTACTTACTTCATTACTTACTAATGAGAAAGGAACTGGAATATTCAGTTCGGCCGGAAAATCCCCTTTTGCAATCAAAGTAAAAGATGCAAATTTTGAATTATGCTTCAGGCTAACGCATAATCCCGGCCAGAAACCACGGCCTGCAATTATCTCACCATCGGCACCTCTTGAATTATGGTTTGAGCCAATGGTAGCACCGGCAGCCATATTGCTTTGACCTAATACTGTTGCTGCACACAGAAATGAATTATTGTGGTGTTGTTCATGTGCAGGGAAAATGAGTGAGTTCAATACTTCACAACAGGAGATGGTGGAGTTGTCGCCGAGGTAAGAGTTGATGAGCCTTGCTCCATACTTTAATTGCGAGTTGGAACCCATCATAAAGCGAACAGCCTTCACACCATAAAATATACGGCAGCCAAAGCCGATAATGCCGTTCACAAGTTCACAGCCTTCACCTATTTGAGATTTTGCATCCGGTCCGGAATTAATAGTCAGGTTTTTTAGTTTATTGGCTCCTTTTATATAAGCATCGCTGCCGATCCATACATCCTTGATGATACCACAATTCTTGATAACTGTCCTGTCGCCTATTTTCCCGTAGTAGCCTCTCTGTGTATCAAACCTTTTATCAGTAAATTCTTTAAATTTTTCCAGCAATTTTTCATCACCCCTGTATTTTGACCATAGCCAGGCATCACCGGCCAGCATACCGTTGAAAGGTAAGACACTGCGGCCTGCGTTTTCATTGCATATTTCCATCCAGATGCGGACAGATTCTTTTTCTCCTTTTTTTAATACGCCATTTCCAAATTTCGAATGGTCTGTTGTTGCCAACTCATTAATATTTACCAGCATCACTTCATTGCCGGTAATGTAATGGCTCATGAAGTTGACGTTATCAATTACCACATTGTCTCCAATATCACAACTGATGATAGTACTGCTATACAACCCTACGGGCATCCTCAGGTTGTTAAACTCAACAAAATAAGGTTCCAGCTTACCAATTCTTACGAGACCATAAAAAGCACAATTCTTTACAAGATTGGGATTGAAAGCATCTGCCACCTGCAGTTTCGACCAGTTGTCAGAACTGTTGGCATTGCTTTCGAGTATTTTTATTTCAGCGGCTGTAAGCTTTCTGTACTTAATGCCGCTGCGGTTTTGGATATTACGGAGATAGTATTCGTCTTTGCCCTTTGGAATAAATTCTTTTGGAATAAAATCGTATCCTAAAGCAGCAATCGGTCTCCTGGTAATGTGGTTCATACAAGATTATTCAACGGTAACGGATTTTGCCAGGTTTCTCGGCTTATCAACATCACAGCCTTTGGCCACACCAATGTAATAGGCCAGTAATTGAAGTGGTATGACACTCAGAATCGGTGCCAGTATCTCATCTGCCTCAGGAACTACCATTACATCATCAGAAAGTTCTTCAGACACAGCATCGCCTTCGGTAATAACTGATATTACTTTTCCCTTCCGGGCTTTAATTTCCTGCATATTACTTACCACTTTCTCATGATAAGTGTCTTTAGTTGCAACAAACACAACCGGCAGTTCTTCGTCTACCAATGCAATAGGACCATGTTTCATTTCAGCAGCAGGATAACCTTCTGCATGGATGTAAGATATCTCTTTAAGTTTCAATGCCCCTTCAAGTGCAACTGGGAAATTATAACCACGGCCGAGGTAAAGAAAGTCCCTGGCATCTTTATATTTTTCGGCCAAGGCCTTTATGTTATCACTGTGTTTTAATGTCCAGGCAACCTTCTCAGGTATTTCCTGCAATTCATTCAGCAGGTTTCTGTAACGTTCTTCAGAAATAGTTCCTTTGATGTAGCCAATTTTTAATGCAATCATAGTGAGTACGGTCAGCTGTGCGGTAAATGCTTTGGTTGATGCTACGCCGATCTCCGGGCCAGCATGGGTATAAGCTCCGCCATGACTTGTTCTTGCAATGGATGAGCCAACAACGTTCACAACTCCCAGTATAATTGCACCTTTCTCTTTTGCATTTTCGATTGCAACCAATGTGTCGGCAGTTTCTCCGCTCTGTGAGATGGCAATAATAACATCGCCTTTATTAATAACAGGATTTCTATAACGGAATTCAGAAGCATACTCTACTTCCACATTGATGCGGCAAAGCTCTTCAAAAATATATTCTGCTACCAGGCCAGCATGCCAACTGGTACCGCAAGCCACCATTACGATGCGGTTGGCTGTCATTATCTCTTCTGCATATTGCTGAATACCGCTCATGGTAATTGTGCCTTCTATTGCATCCAATCTTCCTCTCAGGCAATCATATATAGTTTGCGGCTGTTCAAAAATCTCTTTCAGCATGAAATGTTCGTAACCGCCTTTCTCAATAGCTGCCAGTTCTATATCCAGCTTTTGAACATACGGAGTGATTTTTTCATTGCCAAGATTCTTTAATATCAGTTCATCTGGTTTTACAATTGCCAGTTCGTAATCGTTTACATAAACAACTTCTTTGGTGTATTCCAGCATAGGCGAGGCGTCAGAACCAAGAAAATGTTCGCCTTTACCAATGCCAATCACCAATGGGCTTCCTTTTCTTGCTGCAATGATAGTATCCGGTTTGTCTTCATCAAGCAAAAGGATAACATATGCACCAGTGACCCTTTTCAAGGCAACCCGTACTGCTTCTTCAAGATCACACTGATTATTTTTTTTTATTTCTTCAATAAAATTCAGCAGTACTTCAGTATCTGTATCACTGGTGAAAGTGTAGCCCTTGTTGGTCAGTTCCTTTTTCAGCTGGTGAATAATTTTCAATGATGCCATTATGTATCATTGCCAGCTTACCACTTGATGACTGGTGTGGATGTGCATTACGGTCACTCGGTTCCCCATGTGTGGCCCAGCGGGTATGACCTATCCCGACATTAGCATGGAGATCTTTACCAACAATATTATCTTCCAGTTCAGCTACTTTTCCTTTTTTCTTGTAGACTTTTAAACCGCTGCCATTTTGCAGGGCAACACCGGTGCTGTCGTAGCCACGATATTCAAGACGTTTTAATCCTTTGATGATAATGGGGTAAGCTTCCCTGGGCCCGGTATATCCAACTATTCCACACATTGGTTTTTACATTTTTATGATGCAGTTTATGGTTGCAAAAGCAAGACTGCGGCAAAGGTATAGATTTCAAAACATGCAAACGTTTGAGCGGTTGCAATCGCTAAAATCTGAAAAATCAGGCATACGGCCAAACAGACCCGAATGGAAATTAATTGTTTAAAGAAGAACTCCTTTAAGTAACAAAAAGGCTGTGCCGAAATAGATGAGCAGTCCTGTTACATCCACCAGGGTGGCTATGAACGGGGTGGAAGAAGTGGCAGGGTCGGCGCCCCATCTTTTCAGTAATAGCAAAGGCAGCATGGAGCCCATGATGTGTACCCCATAAGCACTACGCCGATGATGGCAGTTCCGATCGCAAAAGCCAATCCGAATAAAATGTTCGCCGAACAGGTCCGAAGATGTGATGACCCCCATAATACTGATCAAGAAGACCTACGGCGCCTAAGTGTTATTCCCATGAAGAGGCCCGATTGGATTTCCCGTGCGGGCAATGTGCCACCAGTCCTGCACTGTGATCTCTCACCTAATGCCAATAGCCTGTGATGATCAGGGTGGCATGCTTGTGAACCGCTGTTGCCTCCGCTGGATATGATTGAGTGGGATAAACGTGGATAGCACCAGGCACCTGCTCCAGTGTTTTTTGGAAAGCCGGACATGGCGGCGATCGTCAGCGTTTCGCCTACAAAAAGAATA
>JBAOHK010000010.1:0-17469 GCA_037045605.1 Chitinophagaceae bacterium
AAATTGCCGAGGCCAAAATGACCCTTCTCAAGGCACTTCGCATCGAAGCACACAACGAAGAAATTTACTTTTTACTCGGCGAAAGTTATGCCAAATCAGGCAGCTGGTATAGCGCCATCAATGCTTACCTGAAAGCCATCGACATCGATGACAGCCGTGAAGAATTTTTTCTCTCACTGGCCAAAGCTTATGTTCAGGTAGAAGATTACAACAAAGCAACCATCAACTTCCACAAAGCCACCAAGGTATGTATGGAAGATTCTCTTTACTGGAGAGAATACGCCTGCTTTGTCATCCGTCTTGGCTTATACGACGAAGCCCTTCAGATTTTAGATGAGGCCGATGAGCACACATTTGGTGCTGACCTGCTTTACTGCAGAGCCATTACCTTGTTTTTTATGAAAAGAAAAAAAGAAGGTCTGGAAATCCTCACCGAAGCATTTGAAGAAGATTTTGCCATGCACCGCCTTATCTTCGAACTAGCCCCTGAGCTGGAAGTAGATAAAGACATCAATTCCATCATTCGATATTACCAAAGAGAATTTGGAGATTGTTAATTATCAAGCAAAGCATTACTCAATTTTAATAGACGGAGGGTGGTTTTATATCACCCTCTTTTTTTTTGCCCAAAACTTTAGTACTTTGGCTGACTTAAATGTTCAATTTTCATCATGAGAAAATTTCTGTATTTTGTAGCAGCAGCCCTGGCCATTGGTGGTCTGGCCTACTTTTTAAAACATAAACTGGGCATCAACCCTCCTCTTAAAACACCACTGTCAACCAATTACAGCGCTCTACCGCTGGAAAAACTTGAGTTGCCAAAAGGTTTTACCATCTCCGTTTTTGCAGATAGCATTACCGGCGCCAGGTCAATGTGTATGAGTCCTGACAACACCTTATTTGTGGGCACAAAAGATGAAGACAAGGTGTACGCACTCAGAGATGAGGATGGAGATAAGGTGGCAGAAAAAAAGTACATCATCTACCGTGGTGGTAATTCACCCAATGGCGTTGCCTTCAAAGATGGCCATTTGTATGTGGCAGAAATCAACAGAATCCTCCGTTTCAAAAACATTGAAAGTCACCTAGAAAATCCGGGAGAACCTGAAGTCGTTTACGATCAGTTTCCTACCGAAAAACACCATGGATGGAAATTCATTGCCTTTGGTCCCGACGGCAAATTATATGTGCCGGTTGGCGCTCCGTGCAATATTTGCAAGTCTGCCGACCCTTATGCCTCACTGACCCGAATCGATACCAATGGCAAGAACCTGGAAGTAGTACAGCGCGGTATCAGAAATACGGTTGGTTTCACCTGGCACCCGGATACCAAAGAGCTTTGGTTTACTGACAATGGCAGAGACATGATGGGCGATGACATGCCCAACTGTGAACTCAATCATGCCCCCAAAGATTTTATGCACTTCGGCTACCCCTACTGTCATGAAGGGACCTTACCCGATCCTGAGTTTGGCAAAGGCCAGGATTGCAGCAAATACACGGCCCCTGTTGCCAAAATGGGAGCGCATACGGCTCCTTTGGGTATAAGATATATTCGTAATCCTCAGCTTCCCGATACTTACAATGAAGCCTTCCTGATTGCACGTCACGGCTCATGGAACAGGACAGAAAAATCTGGTTATGATGTACAGCTGGTAAAAACCAACGCAAGCGGTCAGTTCATATCGATGCAACCCTTTATAACCGGCTGGCTAAGCAAGGATAAAAAAGAAGTGTGGGGCAGGCCTGTTGATATTCAGTTGCTCGCTGATGGTGCCATCCTTATCAGCGATGACTATGCCAATTGTATTTACAGGGTAAGCTATAAACAATAACTCATTACAGTTTGCGCACCAGCCCTTCCTGGGTTACGGAAGCTATCAGCTTACCACTGGAAGAAAAAATTCTGCCGGTACAAAAAGCCCTGCCTCCTGATGCCCTGGGACTCTCTACTTCATACAACATCCAGTCATTGATCTGTACATCGTCATGAAACCACATGGCGTGGTCAAGACTGGCAATCTTTAAGGGTGTAGTAAAAAAAGAAAGGTTGTGGGGCAATAACGAGGTGATCAACAAATTAAAATCAGAAATATAGGCCAGCAACTCGTGGTGCAAAAGACTGCCTTCAGCTAGCAGGCCATTGGGCTTAAACCACAGGTGTTGGCGTGGAGCCCTGATTCCGGGATTAAAGGGATCATAATATTCAAGGGGATGAAAAATAAAGGGTCCGTCGGATGATAAAATACCCCTTGCCTGGATGCCAAATTTTTCTGCAAACTCTGAAAATATTTTAGAAAAGGGCTTGAGTTGATCGGGGGATACTACATTGGGCATGGGGCTTTGGTGCTCTATGCCTTTTTCTGCCACGTGAAAAGAGGCCGACATAATAAAGATCGTGCGCTCGCGCTGGCTGGCTACCACACGCATGACATCAAAACTTCTTCCCTGTTTGATCGGCTCCACCTTATACACCACCGGCTCACTGTGACTGCCGGGGTGCAGAAAATAACCGTGCAAAGAATGAATCCTTTTTTCTGGATCCACACAAAGTCGGGCCGCCCTCAATGCCTGGGCCAATACATGACCTCCGTAGATGTTGGGGCTGCCTATATCCACCTGTTGCCCATGAAAGACCAAATCTTCTTCCTGCGATAAATGAAGAGATGCCACAACCTTTTCGAATAAACTCATGCCTTTGTACGTTTATAGTGGTAAATTTCGCCAATTTATGCGGTTTACCGGAATTATAATTATGTGATTAAAAACATTAAATTCAACTGCTTCTAATGTTTATTATCTCATCTAAATAGATCTTTTTTTCGTTACATTTGTAAATAAAATTTGGACTTATGTCAGTAATTAAGTTTGGAACAGATGGATGGAGAGCCATCATTGCACAAGAATACACCGTTGCCAATGTAGAGCGCATATCAGAAGCTACGGCCCAGTGGATGCTCAAAAAGAAAATGACAAAAGTGGTCATTGGCTATGATTGCCGCTTTGGTGGTCGTATGTTTTCAGAAGTAGCCGCCACCGTTTTTGGCAATTATGGCATAAAAGTCTTCCTTTCTCCGGATTTTGTTTCTACTCCCATGGTTTCTCTGGGTGTGGTAAAAACAGGTAGCGATCTCGGTGTTGTTATCACAGCATCACACAATCCACCCTCCTACAACGGATATAAGCTAAAATCTTCCTATGGTGGTCCCACCATACCTTCAGATATTGAAGAAGTTGAATCACTGGTGCCGGAAACCAGTCTGTCTAACCTGCCATCTGTCAGTGAGCTGAGAGACAAGGGACTTATCGACTACCTCGACCTCGAACAAATGTACATCGAGCACGTCAGAGCCAATTTTGACCTTGACAAAATCAAGTCTTCAGGACTCAAACTGGCATACGATGGCATGTACGGTGCCGGTCAAAATGTAATTCGTAAACTTTTCCCGGATGCCCTGCTGCTCCATTGCGACTTCAATCCCTCATTTATGGGACAGGCTCCAGAACCCATTGAAAAAAATCTGAAAGAAATTGCAGGCATCATTGCCAACAATGATTACAACCTGGGACTCGCCAATGACGGCGATGCCGACAGAATCGGACTCTTTGACGAAGATGGCAGGTTTGTTGATTCGCACCACATCCTGCTCTTATTGCTCTACTACATGTTTGAGTATAAAAAAATGACAGGCAAGGTGGTCATTACTTTTTCTGTGACCGACAAAATGAAAAAACTGGCCGAGCTTTATGGCCTGGAATGTGAGGTGACCAAGATTGGCTTTAAGTACATTGCAGAAATAATGACCCATGAAGATGTTTTGGTCGGTGGCGAAGAGTCCGGAGGTTTGGCTGTAAAAGGTCACATACCCGAAAGAGACGGCGTTTGGATGGGCATCCTCATCATGGAATTTATGGCTGTCACCGGAAAATCAATCAAACAGCTCATAGCAGAAGTATATGAAAAAGTAGGTAGTTTCTCTTTTGAAAGAGATGATCACCACATCACCAACGCCATCAAAGACGAAGTCATGCGTAAGTGCAAAGACGGCGAAGTGAAAATGCTGGGCAGCCGACCTGTAGTGCGTACTGAAACCATTGATGGTTATAAATTTTACCTTAATGATGATGAATGGATCATGGTGAGGGCAAGTGGTACAGAGCCGGTCTTGAGAATTTATGCGCAAACCCCAACTACGGCCCAAAGCAGAACCCTTTTAGAAGAAGCAGCCAAATCATTGATGGGTTAATCCTTCCAACATGAGACTGGCCGCAAGTTTTTTTTCCTATCTTTTTCATCCTCTGTTTCTGGCAGCTTATTTTTTGCTGCTGGTCTATTGGGTAAATCCTGTTTTTTTGGATTTCTCTGATCGGCACTCGTCCTTCCTCATTATTTTTTCTTTGCTCACCTCTACCATTTTGTTTCCGGGTGTTGCCATTTTTTTGATGAAGGGCCTCAAGCTGATTGACTCCATCCAGATGCGGGATAAAAAAGAAAGAGTCGGCCCACTCATCGTTACAGGTCTGTTTTATATCTGGGTTTTTCTCAATCTCAAAAACAACAGCCTCGTTCCTGAATACATGAGCTTTTTCATGCTCGGTGCCAGCATCGCCTTGTTTTTTGGCTTCTTCTTTACCTTGTTTTTGAAAGTAAGCTTGCATACCATCGGCATGGGTGCGCTAACTACCGCTTTCTTTTTGATGAAAAACCGATATGCTTTTGAAGATGTGGTTTTGCCGTGGGGCAATTCACATAGCTTAATCATAGACACCAATCTTGTCTTCATCTTACTTCTGCTGATTTCCGGCTGGGTAGCTACTTGCAGACTGTGGTTAAAAGCCCACACCTTAAAACAAATCTATGCCGGTTTTTTAATGGGGGTGGTTGCCATGACCATTGCTTATTTTATCTACCTGTAAATCAGAGCACCCTGATTTCAACCCGCCTGTTTTGCTGCTTTTTTTCCTCTGTGGAATTGTCTGTAACGGGTCGGGTAGCTCCATAACCTTTGGTTTCTACCCTGTCTGCTGACACCCCTTCCTGAATCAGCAACGATCGTATGGTATCTGCTCTGTTTTTAGAAAGTTGCATCAAATCATTTTTATTGCCTACGTTGTCTGTATGCCCTTCTATCACAATTCTGATGGCCGGCTGTCGCATTAGTGCCTTGGCCAATTTTCTGATGTTGACCATCGACTCCGGCCTTACAAAGGCGGTTGCTTTTTCAAAATAGATGTGGTGCAAAACAGTGGTAGACCCCGGTTTTAAGTCCATTGATAAGATAGATTCTTCCTCTGTCGTGGTCTGCATCTGTGCCGTCTGCTGTTTTTCCTTTGGTTTTAGGGTCAGCCTTACCACCGTCTCGCGGCTTCCAGCATCAATCAGGTCTTGTACCTCTATCACCTCCATAGCTGTGCGAAGTCCTCTGTTTTCAGCCACAAGGTAAAAAGGTTTGTTTTCTTCTATTTCTATGGTGTGACGTCCATCTCTCGACCTAAAATAGCCCTTCCACTCAATGGTATCTCCATCCAGGGCACTGCCCCATGAAATCTCCGCCGGAAACTTGCTGCCGTCTTCCTTATACGCCTCTATGTGCAACTTGATTTTACCCATGCCGACACTTCGATTGAGCCTTGCTGTAAAGATGTCGCTGTTTCCATCCCGGTCTGATGTGAAATAAATCCGGTCATTGTCTTTAAAAACATACGGATGCGACTCGTTGAAGGCACTGTTCACAGGGGCGCCCAGTCCTTTGGGTTCCAGCCATTGGTAGGGCGAGCTGTTTTGTCTTTCACTCACATAAATATCTTTGGCTCCCCTCCCTCCGGGTCTGTCTGAGGCAAAAAATAGCTTTTGCCCATCCCTGCTGATATAGGGTGTTGATTCATCCCATTGGGTATTGATCCTCCACAAGGGCAGTGGCTTGCTGTAATGCATGCTGTCTATGCGCTCACATACATACATGTCTTTTTGTTCTCCTATCTTTTCTGCTACTGCCAAAATTAAAAACTGCTGATTGGGCGAAAGGGTTAGGTTGACTTCATGGGCACTTTTATTAAATCCCTCAATGGTGATGGCCTCCGGAAAGCTGCTTTCATAAGAAGCTGAAATGTGAACTAGGCTAAAACCTTCTCTCATCCCTCCTTTGGTCTCAAATCGATTGATTACTACAAAAGAAGAGGAGTCGGTTGTCACCGAGCAAATGCTGTTGGGTAGAGCGTTGTTAAGCGGATATCCGGGATGGTAGGCAAATCGCAGGGTATCCTTTTCCACCAGGGCAATGTGGATGTCCTGATTGTAGCTGGTATTGACCGGATCCGGAATCTGCCTTCCTGCAATTTGAGAAAAAATAGCGGCCAGGCGGTCAAAATAGGCGTCGGTAGAAAGGGTGGTGTGCAGGTCCTGATTGTCATAAATCAGCGTCTTGTTAAAGGCAGGGCTGCCTACCCTGGTGTAAAACAGGGTCTTTTCATCGAGGGCAAATACCGGGCAAATTTCATTGTAATAGGCAGTATTCACCGGATGGGGCAATTTCCTCAAACTGTGCTGAGCTCTTAACTCAACGATGAGAAACAACATCAACCACCAATAATTCATCTCTTTGTGCCTTTCAGAGGCGCAAAGGTACAATTCCGGACGAAAAATATGCACAAATGTGTAATTACCTGGTTTTCAAAACCGATTTGTCTAAAACCTTAGCTATTGACAGGTGTTATAAAATCCAATACCTTTACACATTGAATGTAGCCGCTTGGCAGCAGCACTGTGTCAATTCGGTTTTATTGCCTGAAAATCAGGCAATATTTGTTAACAATTTTTGGAATTATTTAGGCCTGATATTTGTTGTAACAGGTCGGAACAGAAACATCGTATGGATTTACATCAGAATTATAGCTTGCTGATTCAGAAATTAGATCAATTTATTCGCAAATTTTATCTCAATCAACTGATCAGAGGAGCATTATACACAGTAGGTACTGTATTGTTTTTGTTTCTGACTTTCAGTATTTTGGAATACTACCTGTATTTTGGCACCCTGGGCAGAAAGATCCTGTTTTTTGGCTTCATCGCTGTTTTATTGGGTGCTGCTTATTCATGGGTGCTTTTGCCCCTGTTCCACTACTTCAAATTGGGCAAAACCATAAGTCATGAAGAAGCCGCCAAAATCATTGGAGATCATTTCAACAACGTAGAAGATAAGTTGCTCAACGTGCTCAACCTGAGAAAACAGGCCGAGGCAATGGAAAACAAGGAACTTTTGTTTGCCGGTATTGAGCAAAAAACAGAATCCATCAAGTTGGTTCCCTTCAAAGCAGCCATTGACCTGAGTAAAAACAGAAAGTACCTAAGATACGCTCTTCCTCCCTTTCTTTTATTGGTTTTCCTTTTGTTCGCAGCACCCTCGGTAATCACAGATTCAACGTATCGAATCGTCAACAATGGAAAAGAATTTGCCAAAGCAGCTCCTTTTTCCTTTGAATTGGGCAAACAAATTTTGGAAGTACCTCAATATGAAGATTTTAACCTGGAGCTTGCCATCAGCGGAAAAGTGCTTCCCAACGACGTTTCTGTGGAAATTGATGGCTTCCAATACAAGGCAGAAAAATTAGATAAAGACCACTTTTCGTTTTTGTTCAGAAATGTCCAAAAAGATGTTTCGTTTCGAATCATTTCCGGATCTGTGACCAGTGAAACCAAAATCCTGAAAGTAATACCCAAGCCAAGTCTTTCTGATTTTACCGTAAGCCTCAATTATCCGGCCCATACCGGAAGAAGCAGAGAACAACTGACCAATCTGGGAGATCTGATGATACCGGAGGGCACCGTGGTGACCTGGAACTTTAATACCCAAAATACAGATCATCTTTTATTAAAATTTGATGCCGATAAGGCCATAAAAGCCGAACAAAAAGAAGCCTCCAAATTTCAATTTAGAAAAAGCATCAACAAGGATCACAGCTATCGGGTACTGTATGCCAATGATCGTTTGCCAATACCCGATTCTGTTAATTATTCCATCAATGTCATCAAAGATCAGTTCCCTACCATTTCGGTAGAAGAATTTATTGATAGCAATGATAGAAACTTCGTTTATTTTGCCGGTAATGCCTCAGATGATTACGGCATTCAGAATCTTACCTTCCACTATACCCTGATAAAACAAAATGGCAAATCAATGCCCGAGATGATGGTAAGGGTACCAAGGGCCGAAGGCAAAGAAATTGCCTATGAGTACAACATTGATTTAAATAAATTAGGGGTTGAACCGGGTGATAATTTGACCTACTTTTTTGAAGTTGCTGACAACGACATGATCAATGGAAGCAAAAAAAGCAAGACAGGTATTCTGACTTATAATAAACCCACTTTTGAAGAATTTAAAAAGCTGGAAAACGAAAACGAGGAACAGATCAAAGACAACCTGGAAAAATCCATAAAAGACCTGGAAAAAATGCAGGAGAACTTCCGCAAAATGAAGGAAAAACTGCTCCAGGAAAAACAATTGGACTGGCAAAGTAAAAAAGAACTCGAAAAGCTGTTGGAGCAGCAAAAAGAGTTGCAAAACAAGCTGGAAGAAAGCAAGAAAAAAATGGATGAAAACCTGAAAAATCAGGAAGAATTTCAGGAGCCGGATCCCGAGGTAAAAGAAAAACAGGAACGCATGCAGGAGTTGATGAAAGAAGCCATCAGCCCCGAGCAAAAGGAACTGATGGATAAGATCCAGGAGCTGATGCAGGACCTCGAAAAAGAGGATGCCATGCAAATGATGGACCAGTTTGAAATGAACAACGAAAATTCCAACAAGGACATGAAACGTCTGCTTGAGTTGTACAAACAGCTGGAGATGGAAAAAGAAGTGAAAGAGCAAATCAAGGAATTGGATAAGTTGGCTGATAAACAAGATGAGCTGGCCAACAAAACAGAAAAAGAAAGCGCCCCCAAAGAAGAACTGAAAAAAGAACAGGAAGAACTCAATAAAAAGATGGACGAGCTCGAAAAAAAGATGGACGAGCTCGAAAAAAAGAACGAAGAATTGTCGCCTCCCAAAGAACTCGGAGATGACAATAAAGAAAAAATGGAGGATATCAAAAATGATATGAACGACAGCAAAAAGGAGCTGAATAGTAAATCTGGTGACAATAAAAAAGCAGCTAAAAAGCAAAAGGACGCGGCCAAAAAGATGAAAAAAATGGGCAAGGACCTGGAGATGAATATGCAGGGTGGAGAGATGGACCAACAGGCCGAAGACATCAAAACCATTAGGCAGCTGTTAGAAAACCTGGTAACCGTTTCTTACGATCAGGAACGACTGTCAAAAGACATTGGTTCTACCCCTACTACTACCCCACGTTTTGTGGACCTGGTAAAACAACAGTTTAAAATTAAGGGTGATTTTGCCGTCATCGAAGACAGCCTCACCGCCCTGGCCATGAGGGTCGACAAGATTGAAAGTTTTGTAACAGAAAAAGTAACCGAAATAAAATACAACCTCAATCACAGCATCGAACAACTGGAAGAAAGACAAAGCAACCGGGCCATCGACAACCAAAGGAGGACCATGACCAACCTCAATGACCTGGCCCTTATGCTGAGTGAATCCATGAAAGACATGCAACAACAAATGAGCGGATCCATGCCCGGCAGTCAGATGTGCAACAAGCCCGGTGGCAAAGGCGAAGGCAAATCAGGTGGCAAGGTGCCAACAGATAAAATTACAGAAGGACAGCAAGGACTAAATGAAGATCTGCAAAAAATGTCTGACAATATGAAGCAGGGCAAAAAGGGAAGCGCCAAAGATTTTGCAGAAGCCGCTGCCCGCCAGGCCGCTCTGAGAAAGGCATTGCAAGACCTGCAAAAAGAAAAGCAGGAACAAGGCAAAGGCGATAGTGGCTTACAGGACATTCTCAATCAAATGGACAAGGTAGAAACCGACCTGGTTAACAAGAGACTCAATGGTGAATCATTGGCCCGCCAAAAAGACATTCTTACCCGATTGCTGGAAGCAGAAAAGGCAGAAAGACAACGCGAATTAGATGATAAAAGAAAGGCAGAAACAGGAGAAGACAAGTTGAGGCCTGTTCCACCCGCCTTACAGGAATACCTCAAAAAACGACAGGCGGAAGCTGCTTTGTACAAAACCGTTTCTCCTTCGTTGAAAGCACATTATCGCCAATTGGTTGACGACTATTACAAGGCGCTCAAATCAAAATAATACAATGGTAAAGAAAACAATAAAACTTTCTTCTTCACCCACAAGTATTACCGTGCTTGAAGAATACCTTCAGGATTTATTATTGGAAAACCAACTTTGTGCATCCAAATTTCCGGATATACTCATCAGTCTTACAGAGGCTGTAAACAACGCAATTATTCATGGCAATAAATCAGATGCCAGTAAAGAAGTTCAGGTCAATTGTAAGCACAGCAAAACGGGAATTTCCTTTTCCATCATAGACCAGGGCAATGGCTTTGATCCACAAACCATTCCCGATCCTACCTCCCCCGAAAAAATTGAATGTTGCGGTGGACGCGGCGTTTTTATCATCAATGCACTTGCAGATAAGGTGGCCTATAAAAACAACGGAAGTACGGTGGAAATCTACTTCAATCTTGCCTGATGGAAGAAACGGTTTTATTTCACGAAGAAGATGCCATTTTACCGGCTTATTTTGATCCTGCTTTGACCCAAACCTGGTTAGAAAACCTGGCCCGGGAACACGGGTCTTCCATTGCCCAACTCAACTATATTTTTTGTTCCGACGAATACCTGCTCAACATCAACCAGGAATACCTTCAACACGATGACTATACCGACATCATTACCTTTCCCTACCAACAAGGGGCAACGGTGGAAAGTGACATCTTTATCAGCCTGGAAAGAGTAAAAGAAAATGCCGCTCAGTTTTCTGAAGGCGACGAAAAACAGGAATTGCTCCGGGTCATTGCACACGGACTGCTTCACCTGATTGGTTTTGGCGATAAAAAAGAAGAAGATGTGCAGAAAATGAGGGATGCAGAAAACAAAGCCATTGAAAGCTATCGGCAATTGCAGCCTTAAGCCTACTTTTGTCCCAGAATTATTTTTATGTCAGTTTCCATTAAAGTATTTGCACCCGCTTCTGTTGCCAATGTAGCCGTAGGTTTTGATATCCTGGGTTTTGCCCTGGAAAAACCCGGAGACGAAATCATCGTTAGGCCCGGCAAAGAAAAAGGACTCCGCATTACTACCATTACCGGTGCTCAAAACAAACTTCCCCTGGAGGTATCCAAAAATACGGCCGGCTACGCAGCCCTCCGACTCCTCCAACATTTGGGAGAAGAAGACTGCCCCATCGAAATGGAAATCCATAAAAAAATGCCTTTCGGCAGCGGACTGGGATCTTCTGCCGCCAGCGCGGCAGGCGGGGTCTTCGCTGTCAATTCCTACCTCAAAACAGGGCTCTCCAAGGCAGATATATTAAGGTTTGCGGTCGAAGGAGAGCAGATTGCCGATGGTGCCTTTCATGCTGACAATGTAGCCCCCTCTTTGTTAGGCGGACTCATCATGATCAGGGACAATGAAAGCCTCGATTTCAAAAAAATTCACGTGCCGCCCGGGCTTTTTGTTGCTGTCATTTATCCCCACATCACCGTGCTTACAAGAGATTCAAGGGCCATCCTGGCCCCGGATGTAAGCCTGAAAACCGTTATCCGTCAAAGCGGAAACCTGGCCGGCTTCATTGCATCTATGTACACAGCAGATTTTGACATGATGAGGCGGTCTCTTGAAGATCTGATCATCGAGCCCCAAAGAGCCTCTTTGATCCCTGGTTTTTATGAGTTAAAAGAGATGGCCTTAAAAACCGGCTGCCTGGGCTTCTCCATCAGTGGAGCAGGTCCCTCCATGTTTGCCTTGTGCGACAATTCTCATTTGGCAGAAGAAATTTGTACCAAAGCCACCGGCATCTTGGCGGGTAAAAAGATCAAATCCGATACCTTTTTATCTAAAATCAACCTGGAAGGTGCCTTCCGGTACTAGATTCGACTACTAGCTTTTAAAAACTTCAATCTCGGCAGTGGCTTTCACCAGGTCTGTAAACTTGCCCTTAAATCGGGTAGCTTTCACCAGGTGATTGTCAATCCAGTGATAATTGCCTCCCCTGGGCTTGCACAACAAAATGCCGTGGTATTTAAAGCCATGTTGGTTGAGCCAGGTTTCGGTGATGGTCCTGTGCGCTTCTGTTCTCGATGAGAAAAAGGTGATGATGTGGCCTTCATCGTACCATTTGTTGATGATTTCAAGGGCGTCAGGATAAGGTGCGCAGGTTACCATTCTTTCAGGCTCTTCATTGGGCACGTCGTCGCAAATGGTGCCATCAATATCGATCAGGTAATTTTTTACATCACTGCCAAGTACCGGACTCAGCGTATTTCCTTGGTCGTCTGTAAGGGATTGTAATGAACTCATGATTTGTTTTCTCTCTGTTTTAATTGAATGAAATGTAGTTTTTGGGATTTACGGGCTGTCCGTCGTACCAAAGCTCAAAATGAAGGTGGGGTCCGCTTGACATTTCGCCTGAGTTACCAATAATAGCAACGGCCTGCCCCGTTTGTACTTTTTGTCCCGGTTTTACCAAAATGGCCGAATTGTGCTTGTATACCGACACAATGTTTCGTGGATGCTGGATTAAAACCGAGTTTCCTGACTCAACAGACCACTCTGCACTGAGCACAATGCCTTCCATCACCGATTTTACCGCCGTTCCTTTGGGTGCAATGATGTCTGTGCCCAGGTGCTCACGGCTAGGGTCGTAATCGGCGCTGATGCTGCCCGACAGTGGCGAGGCAAACACAAGGTGGTCGAGGGCCCTCGCTTTCATAGATTCTACCACATCGCTGTTCTTGAGCGATTGTGGTGCCTTAGCAGCTTGTTCTACTTCCGCATTTTCTATGGATTTGAGCATGTTTTTTAAGCCCATGGTGTAGGTGTCGTGGGCCTGAACCTGCTTTTCCAATTCGTCAATCCTGCGCGTGAGTTCAACAAATTCGGAATTTTCTTTTATTTCTCCATATCCCGGAATCCACCTTTTCACCGGTGTAAAAACAATAAATGACACCACCATAACGGTGAGTAGCACCATCACGGAACTGAGTAAAATGTAAACAATTAATAGGGAAAAACTAAAGGATGTAACCTCTCTCAGGTCGTCATCATCCAGAATTACAAGCCTGTAATTGTCCTGAAGTCGCTCTAACAATGATCTTTTAGTACCCTCCTCCACGGACATTATGCATTGTTTTTCAGAAAAATAAAATAATTTTGCGCAAAATTAGTTATAAATACACTAATAGTACTGTTAATAATTATTAAATGAGGAGTAATCGCTTTTTGGGGGTTGTTTCAGCCCTGCTCATTGTGGCTATGGTTTTTACATCTGGGTGTGTATCCAGAAAGCGAAAAAATGAAGTCTCAAAAGTTGGCAAGTTTTATCACAATGTAACTTCTGAGTACAACGGGTACTTTAATGCCAACGAGCTTTATGAGGCTAGTTTGCTCACTTTGCGTGAAAAAAACAACGACAACTACTCCAAAATCCTGGATGTTTACGATTATCTCGCTGTTCCCGACCCCAAAATTGTCAATGCCGACTTAGACAAGGCCATCGAAAAACTCACCCGTGTGGCTGCCATTCACGAGCCGGGCGACTGGGTAGACAATTGTTATGTGCTGATGGCCAAAGCGCAATACCTCAAACAAGATTATGAAAGAGCCCTCGAAACCCTGGAATATTTTGAAGAGGATTTTAACCCCGTAAACCCTTACGGAAGAAATTTTCAGAAAAAAAAGGTGTCCTCAAAACAGAAAAAAGCAGCATCTGAGGCCAAAAGAGAAGAAGAAAAGAAAAAGAGAGGAAGCCAAGGAAGTGGTAACCAAGGACAGAGAAGAGGAAAAAAAGGCAAAAGAAGAAGACCAAAAAAGACCTCAAGAAAAAAAGGGAAGAAGAGAAAAAAGCCAGGGATAAACAAAGAGAGCAGGAAAAGAAAGAAAGAGAAAAACAAAAAAAACGCGGCAAAAGAACCGCCAAAACCAAGCCCGAGGTCAAAACCGACTCTCTTACCAACCAGCCGGTAAACAAAACAGCGCCCAAAGAGCCCTCTAACGTCAATAAACCAGCAGAGCAGCCCACTGTGAAGAAAACGGAGGAAGAGGTCGTAGAGGCCCCTGAAACTGCGCCACAGGCCAAAAAGGACAAGAAAGACAATACTTCCTACAGCGAAGGCCTGGTTTGGCTGGCAAAAACCTATACCCGCACCGAACAATACTCAAACGCAGAGTTTTTGCTCAAAAACCTGGAAAAAACACCGGGAATCAAAGAAGCCGTATTGGATGAAATCAATCCGGCCATGGCAGATCTTATGATCAAACAAAAAGAATATGAGACCGCTTTGGATTATTTAGACAAAGCCATTGCAGGCAACGGCCGAAAAAATGACAAGGCCCGTTATGCCTACATAGCAGGCCAAATTTATAGGTTTATGAAAAACCCTGCCGTGGCCTCTGATTACTTTTTGAAGGCAAAAAACAACGCAAAAGATTTTAAACTGAAGTTTATGTCAGAGCTGGCCTATGCCACCACCCTGGCGTCCAAATCCAACGGCGGGCCCGAAGCAACGGTCAGACAATTGGAAAAGTTTTTAAAAGAAGATAAGTACCGGGAGTTTAGAGATCAAATCTATTTTTCTTTGGGAGAATCTGTTTTACCTACAGACAAGGCCAAGGCAAAAGAATACTTCCTCGAAAGTTCAAAAAACAACAACAACAACGTTTCACTAAAAACCAGAGACGGCTTACTACCTTGCTACCCTCCACCTGGAGGAAAAGATCTACCAGAAATCAAAAGTCTACTTTGATTCTACCCTGATCAACCTGCCCAAAACCGACGAGCGGTATTTCTATGTCAAAAACATGGCAGAAAACCTTAGCTCCATCGCCAAATATGCCCAAACCGTTGAAAGACTGGACAGCTTACTGGCCATGGGCGAATTATCAGCCGATGAGCTTAAAAAAATTGCCAAACGACGATTGGATGCAGAGAGAAAGGCGGGCAAGGCCGAAGAACAAAGTGTCGGCGCCAAACAAGGTTTGTTTACCAATCCATCCAAGGGTACAGGCAGTGGCTTTAGCAACTTTTTTGCTTACAGCCTTTCTGCTGTGGAAGCTGGAAAAAATAGTTTTAAAAATACCTGGGGCAGTCGTAAATCTGAAGACAACTGGCGAAGGTCTAATAAAAGTTACAACCAGGCCGACACCGATCCGGTGGCAGATCAAAATGCAGGCGTAAATGAATCTGCAGACGTGACCGATGCAGAATACAAACGCATCATGGCCGATGTGCCTTTAAATTCATTTCAGAAAGAACAGTACCGAACCGAAATGAGAAAGGCGCTGTATGGCCTGGGTAAAGACTACCGCGATAAAATTCAGGAATACCAGCTGTCTATAGATGTTTTGGAAAAGCTGATATTGGAATATCCCGGAAACGAAAACGAAGCGGAAGTGTATTATTACCTGTATCTCAATTATACAGATCTCAACAATACCGCCATGGCTGACAAATACAAAGCCCTGCTGTTGAGCAAGTATCCGGATGATAAATTTACCAAAATTGCCAGCGATGCCAATTACCTGGCTGCCTTATCTGCGGATGCCAAAAAACTAGACCTGTATTATGACCAGAGTTATGATCTGTTCCAGGAAAGGACAATACGATAAGGTATCAGGAAGAATTCAGAATGCCATCGACGCCTTTGGAAAAGAAAATAAATTGATGGCCAAATTTTCATTGCTCAACGCCATGTGCCTGGGCGCCACCCAGGGCAAAGATGCCTACATCAATGCGCTCAAGGAAGTGGTAGTGCGTTATCCAAAGACACCGGAGGAATCCAAGGCAAAAGAAATTATGCGCTTTCTGGTAGGCGATGCTACCGCCTTTGACCAGGTGGACCCCAAAGAGGTGGATAAGACGTATGAATTGGAAAACGACTCAAGACATTACGTAGCCGTTATCGTTTTAACAGGAGAAGCAGAGGCCTTCGAAAATGCCAAAATCGCCGTTTCTGATTACAACAAACAATTTCACGGAATTGAAAATCTACAGCTGGGAGAAAACATTTTGAGCAAAGAAGAAAAAACCCAGCTCATCCTGGTAAGAAGTTTTGACAACAGCGCAAAAGCCATGAGGTATTACGAAGGGGTGCAAAAAAGCAGAGACTTGTTCATCCCTCCTGCCATAGCCGGTTTTGAAATCCTTCCCATTACTACCCGCAATTATCGCAAGATGATGCAAGACAAAACCCACTCTAAGTACAGGGTGTTTTTCGAAAAAAATTATTTGAATAAGTAAGGATTTTCCGGCTATCAGGCAAGCTTAATCAGATCCAGGTGGATGATGACCAAAAGTAAGATCAGCGAAAGGTGAATCAACTCCGGCCAGATCCTGTTTTTCATATCTATTAAACTAAAGGTGGCAAAGATGGAGATCGGAATGTTAAACATTAAGATGAGGGGGTAATCTACATGGGCCTGGCTAAAGGCAATTATTCCCACAAACAAAAGAAACCAATACAAAATACTGATTCTCTTTTGGGCTGCTATGACCTTCTCTTTCCAAGAAAGTTGCCAAAGTTAATAAGTGCCCATAGCAAAATGATCAGCAGACCCGCCAATACCAATAAGGCAGAAATGTTCATGCCTTTTGCCAATATGATGCGACAGTCATTGCTCCGGCGCCCCAACGCATAGCCAATTTCTTTCGGCCAGACGGGAGCCTGCCGGCCCATTCGACGTATTGGTCCCGTCGCTTGCTGTTGCTCCTGAATTTGCGGCGGATAGCAGCAAACCGTTTGTTGCGCTACCAATTGCGCCACCATCAACCCATGCCAACGGCTGCGACTTCGATGTACGCAGTCCCCGCCGTATCGCTCCAATTACTCGCCGTCTGATACGTCAGCGAATCCGCATTCCTCGTCACCGCCGCAGTCGTCGTGACAATCGGACTCGTGGCTACTGCACCCGCTTCATTCTGCACGACAATCCACATCAATCGCATCGCCGCTCGTGCTGATCTTGAAGCCGACAGACGGATTAGCCAGCGTTGCAGTGATCTGCACATCTGACCATGTACTGCCTGTTAATCAGCGCAAGTAGTGTCAGTCCAAGTGCTACCGCCATCTTGCGTGAATGAGACAATCACCTGTTCCCGTTCTGCGCTTGACATAAGCCGAGGCACAACGGGCTGCGGAGGCTAGTGTGATCGGCTGCAGAATGATGGCGTCTGCTGCGGTGGCGGTCAGGGTTGTGGCGGTGTTGGCGATGCCGTCTAGGCCGGTGGCTCTCGTGCATTGCACTGCTGCAGCTTTTATAGAAATCGAGTCTATTGCTAAATTACACGCCACTGATGCTGCACGCGCTAGACTAATAGTAGTGCCCG